>CAWJXU010000008.1:0-536502 GCA_963846865.1 uncultured Thermoleophilaceae bacterium
CGATTAATCTGATGAGCCGCCCCGCGTGGGCGGCTCATCTCTTTCCATGGAACTCATCGCCATCATCATCGGAGTCGTCACCGCTCTCGCGGTGCTGTTCTTCGTGGGCGGCTACATCGCGAGCCGCCGGCGCAGCGAGAACTGGTCCGAGCACGTCGCCAAGGCCGAAGAGGCGCTCGAGGTCGCGTGGGCGACGGACAAGGGCTGGGACCGCGAGTTGCTGCACCGTTCGGCGCGCGAGGCCCTCGGCTCGCACAAGCCGGGTTGGGAGTACACCGACGTGCACCTGGTCGTGGTCGAGGACCGGCCCGGTGTGGAGCAGGACGAGGCCCAGCTGGTGGCCGTCGGCCAGGACGGCGAGGCACGGGTCGTGCTTGCCCGCGAGCCCGACGGCGGCTGGCGGGTCGAGTCGGTGAGCTAGGCGCCGCTAGGCGGCCCGCCGCCTCCGTACGGGTACCACCAGTCCTTGGGCGCGATCTGCGTCTCGATGTGCACGTGCTTCGTCTCCTGGAAGGCTTCGAGGCCCTCCTGTCCGAGCTCGCGCCCCAGGCCCGACTGCTTCATGCCGCCGAACGGCCCCGCATCGTTGTCGGTGAGGGGGTCGTTGAACCAGACGGTGCCGGCCTTGATCTCGCGCATGCAGCGAACGACGGTCGCCATATCGCGCGTGTAGACGTTCGCGCCTAGCCCGAAGCGCGTCGAGTTCGCCAGCTCGATCGCCTCGTCGAGCGACTTCACCGGAACGATCGGCGCCACGGGCCCGAAGGTCTCCTCGCGGAGCAGGTCCGTCTCCGCGGGCGCGCCGGTGACGATCGCCGGTGTGAAGAAGTGGCCGCGGTCGGCCGCCTCGGCCCCGCGCACGAGCGTGGCGCCAGCGGCGACAGCGGCCTCTACCTGCGCAGACACGCGAGCGCGCTGGTCGGCTGAGACGAGGGGCCCGATGTCGGTGGCGGGGTCGAGCGGGTCGCCGACGACCAGCGTCTCGGTGTGATCGACGAACGCCTGCAGGAAATCGTCGTAGACCGGCTGCATGACGTAGAAGCGCTCGGCGGACGTGCACACCTGGCCCGCGTTCAGGTAGGCGGCCCAGGCGCCGCCACGGGCCGCCACCTCGACGCCCGAGGCAACGTCCTCGCAGACGATGAACGGGTCCTTGCCGCCGAGCTCGAGGTTGATCCGGGCGATCCGGTCCGCGCAGACGCGCGCGATTGCCTTACCGGTCTCGACCGACCCTGTGAACGCCACGCAGTCGACGCGCTCGTCGGCCACGATCTTCGCGCCGACCTCGCCACCCCCGGCAAGCAGGTTCACGACCCCCGCCGGCATGTGGTCGAAGCACGACGCGAGCATCAGCGTCGAGAGCGGCGTGAGCTCGGATGGCTTGCACACGGTCGTGTTGCCGGCGGCGAGGGCGGGCGCGAGCTTCCACGAGAGGAGCAGGAGGGGGTAGTTCCACGGGACGATGCAGCCAACGACGCCCATCGGCTCCTTCAGCACCAGGGCGAGCTGCGTGGACTCGATCGACGGGATCACGCGGCCGGCGAAGTTGCGCCCGATCTCCGCGTAGTAGTCGAACACGGCCGCCGTCCAGCCCACCTCGTCCGAGTTCTCGACCAGCGGCTTGCCGCCCTCGAGCGTCATCACGCGCGCGATCTCGTCGGTCCGGTCGCGGAGGCGCGCCGCCACCTCGTGGAGCATCTCCCCGCGCTCGATCGCGGGCATCAGGGCCCAGTCGTGTGCCGCGCCCCGGGCCGCGGCGATCGCAGCGTCGACCTGCTGGTCGGACGGGAGCGCGACCTCGGCGAGCGTCTCCTCGGTGGCGGGGTTCTCGACTGCAAGAAGGGGCTCCGTCCCCGGGACTTGCTCGCCGCCTATGAGGAGGCGCGTCTCGAAGCCGCTCACGCCGCGTTGTTGAACATCACGTGCTTGACC
The DNA here is from genome assembly GCA_963846865.1 of uncultured Thermoleophilaceae bacterium. GTDB lineage: Bacteria > Actinomycetota > Thermoleophilia > Solirubrobacterales > Thermoleophilaceae > DASPHG01. The sequence continues at coordinate 1,933 of CAWJXU010000008.1, forward strand.
TCGGTGTAGTCCTCGAGGGCGTACATCGAGAGGTCCTTGCCGTACCCCGACTGCTTGTAGCCGCCATGCGGCATCTCCGAGACGAGCGGGATGTGGTCGTTCACCCACACGCATCCGAACTGGAGCGCGTTGGCCACGCGCATCGCGCGGCCGACGTCGCGGGTCCACACCGACGCCGCCAGGCCGTAGCGCGTGCCGTTCGCCCACTCGATCGCCTGCTCCTCGTCGGAGAACGGCTGCACGGTGATCACCGGGCCGAAGATCTCGCTCTGGACCATCTCGTCGTCCTGCTCGAGGTTCGCGACCACCGTGGGCTCGAGGAAGAAGCCGGGCAGCTCCGGTTGCTTCCCGCCCGTGACCACCTCGACACGGTCGGCACGGCGCTCGAGGAACCCCTCGACGCGCTCGCGCTGGCGCTGTGAGTTGAGCGGTCCGAGCGTCGTATCCGGCGCGAGCGTGTCGCCGAGCTTCAGTCCCTGAGCCTGTCCGGCGAGGCCGTTCACCACATCGTCGTAGACCCCCTTGGACGCGAGCACGCGCGTCGCGGCCGTGCAGTCCTGCCCCGCGTTGTAGTAGCCGGTGCCCGCGATCGTCTCCATCGCGGTATCCATGTCGACGTCATCGAACACCACCACGGGGGCCTTGCCGCCGAGCTCGAGGTGCACGCGCTTGAGCGTCTGCGAGGCAGCCGAGGCGATCCACTTGCCGGTCTCAGGCGAGCCGGTCAGCGAAACCATGTCGACGTCCGGGTGCTCGACGATCGTCTTTCCGACCGGATCGCCGTAGCCGGTGACGACGTTGAGGACGCCCTCCGGCAGCAGGTCGGCCGTCATCTCCTGGAGCTTCAGCGTCGAGAGCGGCGTAGTCTCGGCCGGCTTGAGCACGATCGTGTTGCCCGTGGCGAGCGCCGGCCCGATCTTCCAGATCGCCATCATCAGCGGGTAGTTCCACGGCGTGATCTGACCGACGACGCCGACCGGCTCGCGCCGGATGATCGAGGTGTGGTCGGCCATGTACTCGCCGGCGGCACGACCCTCCATCAGGCGGCCGGCACCGGCGAAGAAGCGCAGGTTGTCGACCATGAACGGGATCTCGTCGTCGAGGAACGCCTGGCGCGGCTTACCGGCATTCTTGGCCTCCACGTCGGCGAGCTCGTCCGCGCTTCGCCTCGATGCGATCGGCGAGCTTCAGGAGCGCGGCTCCGCGCTCGCCGGGCGGGGTGGCCGCCCATCCGGGCAGCGCCTTCCGCGCGGCGGCTACCGCCGCGTCGACTTCCTCGACCGACGACTCCGCAACCTCGGCCATGGTTTCGCCGGTTGCGGGGTTCAGGACTTCCAGAGTCATGCGAGTACCTCCGTAACGGTTTCAATGCGGTTGCCGCGACGCTCGAGCTCCGGGAAGAGAGCGTCGGGATCGATGCATCGCTCGGGAGGCAGCGCGCCGCGAGCCGCAACGGCGCCGCGGGCCAGCAGCCTGACCGCCGCCGCGGCGGGCGCCGCGGTGGAGACGATGCCGCCGCCGAGGCCCCACTCCTCGTGGGGCGGCGTGAAAGACGTGACACGTGCCGAGCGGCCTCCCGCGGTCGCCTCGATCACGTGGGAGGACACGGTCTTCGCGGACGGCGGGAGCGCGCGGGCGGTCGCGTCGGCGCGGGCCGCGTCGTTCGCGGCAGCGAGCTCTCGAAGCCGCTTGAGAAGCGCCGGCGCAAGCGACAGGCGGAAGCTTGCCTCCCGGCACCCGAAGCTCCCCGAGAACGTACGCATCTCCGAGTGGATCGTGTGGATCGTCTCGCCCTCACCGATCGGATCGGCGAACCGGACGGTTCCGCCCGCGAGCATCGGCTCGACCTCGACGGGGTCGCCATCGCGAATCACGATCGGCTTCATGGTGAGCTCGTCGACCAGCGTCTGAAGCGCGTACGGGAAGCTCTCGCCGGCGGGCGGATCCAGGTCGCGGCCTCCCGCTGCGACGTGCACTGAATCCAGCTTCTCGGAGTCGAGCACCCGCGCCGCGTGCGCAGCCATCACGTTCGTCTTGCCCGGGCTCGAGCCCATGCCGAGGATCGCGACCAGCCCCGCGCGCTCGAAGTCCTCGTGGAGCTCAAGCTGCTTGCCGGTCATCCAGTAGAGCCCGCCGAGGTCCACGTAGTGCGCTCCGGCGTCCAGGCACGAGCGCATCGCGTCGAGGTTGATGCGGTATCCGGCGGAGTTGACCACCACGTCCGCCCCCGCCACGCCGTCCGCGACCGAGGCCTTGCCGCCACCATGACGCTCAGCCGTCGCGCGCGCCTTGTCCGCGTCGAGGTCAACCAGCAGCAGCGCCTCGACCTCGTCCGACTCCGCGAGGTCGCGCACGATCGCGGGTGCGATCGTGCCGCCGGCCCCCAGGATGGCTACGCGCAACTAGGGCGCCCTTCTTACCGTCGACTTGCCCGGCCTGCTCTCGATCTTCTCCGACGCCTCCGTCAGGACCTTGCGCAGGATCGCCTCGATCTCCCGGAACTGTTCGGTGTCCGAGATCAGCGGCGGGGACAGTTGGATGACTGGATCACCCCGGTCATCCGCCCGGCAGATCAGCCCACTCTTGTAGAGCGCGCCGGACAGGAACCCACGCAGGAGCCGCTCGGACTCGTCGTCGTCGAAAGACTCCTTCGTTTCCTTGTCCTTGACGAGCTCGATCGCCTGAAAGAACCCGGCTCCGCGGACATCGCCGACGATCGGCAGGTCGCGCAGGCCTTCGAGCATCGCGCGGAACTCGGGCTCCTTCGCGCGCACATGCGCGTTGATGCCTTCGCGCTCGAAGATGTCGAGGTTCGCGTGCGCAGCGGCCGCCGCGACCGGGTGCCCGCCGAACGTGAAGCCGTGGGCGAACATGTTCGTGCCCTCGAGGAACGCGCTCCGCAATCGCGTCGGAGAAGATCATCGCGCCCATCGGCGCGTATGCCGACGTCAGCCCCTTGGCGGTGGTGATGATGTCGGGCTGGTACTCGTAGCGCTCGCAACCGAACCAGTGGCCCAGGCGGCCCCACGAGCAGATGACCTCGTCCGAGATCAGCAGGACGCCGTGGTGGTCGCAGATCTCGCGCACGCGCTGGAAGTAGCCATCCTGGGGCGTGAAGCAGCCGCCCGCGTTCTGGACCGGCTCGAGGATCACCGCCGCGACGGTTTCGGCGCCCTCGAACTCGATCCGCTCCTCGATCGCGTCAGCGGCCCAGAGCGGATCGCGCCCCTCGGGCCAGTGGTACTCGTTCGTGTTCGGCACGTGGCAGCCGCCCGGCGCCAGCGGCTCGAAAGGCGACCGCAGCGCGGGGATGCCTGTGGCGGAGAGCGCGCCCAGCGAGGTGCCGTGGTAGGCGATCTCGCGCGCGATCACCTTGTGCCGCTGCCCATCGCCGCGCAACCGATGGTAGTTGCGCGCCAGCTTGAGCGCGGACTCCACGGCCTCGGACCCGCCAGAGGTGAAGAAGACGCGGTTCAGGTCGCCAGGCGCGTATGAGGCGATCCGCGCGGCCAGCTCGATCGCACGCGGGTGCGCGTAGCTCCAGTTCGTGATGAAACCAAGCTCGGCAGCCTGAGCGGCCATCGCCTGGCCGATCTCGGCGCGTCCGTGGCCCACGTTCACGCAGAACAGGGCCGACAGGCCGTCGAGGTAGCGGTTGCCCTGCGTGTCGTAGACGTAGCAGCCCTCGCCACGCTCGATGATGGGCACGTCGACGCCCTCGTACGCACCCATGCGCGTGAAGTGCATCCACAGGTGCCGCTTGGCCATCGCTTGCAGGTCCTGCGGCGCGTCCGGGGCCGCTGGAATGGTCTGCGGGGTGGTGGCCATCTCTCTCCTTCGCTCGAGTCTCGGTTCTCTACGCTAGCTACGACGTGACCGATGCGACAAACGATACGAGCGTCAAGCTTGCGTCCATCAGCAAGCGCTACGGCAACGTTCACGCCGTGCGCTCGCTCGACCTCGAAATCGGCCGCGGGGAGTTCTTCACACTGCTCGGCCCGAGCGGTTGCGGGAAGACCACGACACTGCGCGTGGTCGCGGGGTTCGAGGAGCCGAACAGCGGCTCGGTCCTGATCGACGGCGCCGACATGGAGGGGATCCCGCCGTTCCGGCGGCCCACGAACACCGTCTTCCAGAACTACGCCCTCTTCCCGCACCTGAGCGTCGAGGAGAACGTCGCGTTCGGGCTGAAGCGAAAGCGGGTTGCGAAAGACGAGCTGCGGAAGCGCGTGGGGGAGGAGCTCGAGCGCGTCGGCCTGTCCGGCGAGGCCAACCGCAAGCCGCGCCAGCTATCGGGCGGCCAGCAGCAGCGCGTCGCGCTCGCCCGCGCGCTCGTCAACCGTCCGAGCGTCCTCCTGCTCGACGAGCCGCTCGGCGCACTCGATCTGAAGCTTCGAAAGCGCCTTCAGGTGGAACTGAAGGACATACAGCGCGACGTTGGGATCACGTTCGTCTACGTGACCCACGACCAGGAAGAGGCGCTGACGATGTCCGACCGGATCGCAGTCATGAACGACGGAGTGGTGGAGCAGATCGCGGGCCCCGAGGAGGTCTACGAGCGACCGGCCAGCAGCTTCGTCGCCGGCTTCATCGGCGTGTCGAACCTGCTCCCCGGCGAGGTGGTGGCCGCCAACGGAGGCGGCGACGGCGGTGCGCCTCGACAGCGGCGCGGTGGTGCCGCTCAGCGAGAGCGGCGGCTTGAAGGAGGGCGAGCGCTGCCAGGCGATCGTCCGGCCGGAGAAGCTCGCCGTCAACGCCGAGGAGCACGAGGCCGGCGTCACCGGCATCCTCGAGAGCTCCGTCTACCTGGGCACCGCGACCCAGCTGATCGCGCGCATGCCCGACGGCGCGTCGCTCACTGCGCTCGTGCCGAACGTCGACGATGACGCTCGGCGAAGGCTTCCGGCTCCGGGGGAGGAGATTCGCCTGTCCTGGGCGCCCGAACACATGCACATAGTCAAGGAGGAGGGACCGTGACCGAAGAGCACATCCAGCGAATCATCGAGACCGAGATCTCACGCCGTCGCCTGCTGCGCCAGGCCGGCGCAGGCGCGACTGCGCTGAGCTTCGCGTCGTTGCTGGCGGCGTGCGGCAGCGACGACGGGATCGAGGGCGGCGGGCGGCGACCAGTCCGTCGAGATCGACGTGATCCCCAAGGGCGAGGTCTCGGACCAGCTCAACTTCTCGAACTGGCCGCTCTACATCGACAAGGAGAAGCCGACGTCGCTCGACAAGTTCGAGCAGGAGTTCGGCACGAAGGTCAAGTACACCGAGGAGATCAACGACAACAACGAGTTCTTCGGCAAGGTCCGCCAGATCTACGCGCAGCGGCGAGTCCGGCGGCCGCGACATGCATGTCGTCACCGACTGGATGGCGTCGAAGATGAAGCAGCTCGGGCTACGTGCAGAAGCTCGACAAGTCGGAGCTGCCGAACGTCGACGCGAACCTGATCGACTCGCTCAAGTCGCCGAGCTTCGACCCGGAGCGCGAGTGGGCGATCCCGTGGCAGTGCGGGATACGTGGCGATCGGCTACCGGAAGGACCTCGTCGGAGGCACGCCCGAGAGCTTCAACGACCTCTTCGACCCCAAGCTCAAGGGCAAGGTCACGATGCTCACCGAGATGCGTCGACACCGTCGGCGCGATCATGCTCGCGATGGGCGCGGATCCGGAGGACGGACGGCACCGACGCTGATGCTCGAGACGATCGAGAAGATCGAGAGACGGCAGAAGAGCGGCCAGATCCGCCGCTTCACCGGCAACGACTACATCCGCGACCTGACAAGGGAGATGTCGGCGATGTCGCTTCGTCTGGTCTGGCGATGCGATCTCGCTCAGGTCGGCGAATGAGAACATCGAGTACGTCCTGCCGCCCGAGGGGTTCATGCTGTGTCTCGGACAACATGCAGATCCCGGTCGGCGCTCCGCACGCGTACACGGCCCAGAAGCTCATGGACTTCGTCTACCAGCCCGATATCGCCGCGAAGATCGCGGCGTACATCAACTACATCACCCCGGTGAAGGGCGCTCAGGAGGAGCTCAGGAAGATCGACCCGGAGCTCGCGGAGAGCCCGTACATCTTCCCGAGCGACGAGCTTCTCGAGCAACTCGTACATCTTCCGCGAGCTGGACGCGGACGAGGAGCGCGAGCTGCAGCGAGGCGTTCCAGAGGGCGATCGGCGCGTAGTGCTCCAGCGGCACAGGGGACTCCTTCCTTGGCTGCTGCTCGGGCCGGGCCTGATCTGGCTCGTCCTGTTCTTCCTCGTTCCCATCTACTACATGGGGCGGGTGTCGCTGCTCGAGGGCTCGGACCTCGAGGGGTTCGAGTTCACCTGGCACTTCCAGACGTACGTCGACGCGTTCGACGCGTACAAGACGCAGTTCGGCCGCTCGCTGCTCTACGCGGGCGCGGCAACGGCGATCGCGTTCGTCATCGGCTATCCGCTCGCGTACGTGATCGCCATGCGCGGGGGCAAGTACCGCAACGCGTTGCTCCTGCTCGTGATCCTGCCGTTCTTCACGACCTACCTCGTGAGGACGCTCGCCTGGCAGACGATCCTCGACGACCAGAGCGTCGATCGTCGACGTGCTGAAGACGCTCGGGCTCGTCGCGGACGACGGGCGCGTGCTCGCCACGACGGGCGCGGTGATCGCCGGCATCACCTACAACTTCCTGCCGTTCATGATCCTGCCGCTGTACGCGGCGATCGAGCGGATAGACAGGCGGACACTCGAGGCGGCGTACGACCTGTACGCGACCCGCCGGCAGGTGTTCCTGCACGTCACGCTGCCGATGTCGATGCCGGGCGTCGTCGCGGGCGTGCTGCTGACGTTCATCCCCGCCGCCGGCGACTTCGTGAACGCCGAGCTGCTCGGGTCGCCGGCGCAGACGATGATCGGCAACGTCATCCAGAGCCGCTACCTCGAGGTCACGGACTACCCGACGGCGGCGGCGCTCTCGTTCATGCTCATGGGGCTGCTTCTGCTCCTGGTCGGGATCTGGGCCAAGCTCGCGGGCACCGAGGCGCTGATGGGGAGCGAGGCCAAATGAGGAGGGTCGGCCGGCGCGCGCTCGACTGGAGCCTGAACGCGTACGCGGGGCTCGTCCTGATCTACCTGCTCGTGCCGATCGCGATCGTGATCCTGTTCTCGTTCAACGACACGAACAGCCGCTTCAACTTCGAGTGGCAGGGCTTCACGCTCAAGCACTGGGAGGACCCCGGGGGGCCCGAGGGCCTGCTCGACGCGATGCGGACCAGCATCGAGATCGGGGCGATCACGGCCGTCGCCGCGACCGCCCTGGGCACGATGATGGCGCTCGCGCTCGTGCGCTACCGCTTCCGCGGCCGCGGCACCACCAACTTCTTCATCTTCCTGCCGCTGGCGGCGCCGGAGGTTGTCCTCGGCGCGTCGCTGCTCTCCCTGTTCCTGACGGTCGGGATCGCGACCGGCTACTCGACGATCGTGATCGCCCACATCGCGTTCAGCGTGAGCTTCGTCGTGGTGACGGTGCGCGCGCGGCTGATCGGCTTCGACAGGTCGCTCGAGGAGGCGGCACAGGACCTGGGCGCTACGGGACTTCAGACGTTCCGGCTGATCACGTTCCCGCTGATCGCGCCCGGGATCGCCGCTGCGGCGCTGCTGGCGTTCGCGCTGTCGGTGGACGACTTCGTCATCACGAACTTCAACGCCGGCGACACCGTCACATTCCCGGTCTACATCTGGGGCGCCGCGCGCGTATCGATCCCGCCGCAGGTGAACGTGATGGCGACGATCATCTTCCTGCTCTCAGTCGTCTTCATGCTGCTGACGGTCTGGGAGCAGCGGCACGCCACGAAGATGACTCAGACGCAGGGCTGAGCCGGCACCGGCGGCGACGGCCTCCGGCGGCGCGGCTGCCGCGACGGCGCCCGGAGGCGCTCGGCGCACTCCGGTTCGACAGCCGTCACGGTGCCACGCTGCTGAAGGCGCGCCCGGGCAGCGGCCGTGGAGGGCCGTACCGCGGGCCGAACCTGTTCCCTGATCAGCCTCCCAGCCGATCGGCCTGAATCATCGCCAGGGAGCTCCGGCTCCCGGTACTCCGGCACCAGCTCGCCGAGCGTGGCGAACTCGACCGCAAGGGCGACTCCGCCTCTGGAGGCTCAAACGAAGGCGCTGGAGGGCGGTGGGGAACATGTGTTCGTGAAGGTACGAACGCCGGCGGACGGAACCCGCCGAATCCTGCAAGAAAGCTTGCAGGCCGCTAGCGGACGCGGATGCGCGTCGCTCGTGCGGCTCTTGCCGGCGCCCCAGCGGTAGCGGTAGGTCCCGGCGCGCCTGCGGATGCCGCGCTGCCAGTAGCCGCGGCGGGTGGTCGTAGCGGTCGCGATCTGGCTCCAGGCGCCGCCGCGCTTCCGCTCGATCGTGACGTCGTGGCGACCGCCGGGGCGGACCTGGCCCCAGAGGCGTAGCCGCTTGCCGCGGCGCTTGATGACGAACGGATGCCTGAAGGACGCGTACGAGGGCTTCTTGCGCATGTCGCGGAACATCAGGCCGGTCTGGAACTCCCGGTAGGCGGCGAAACCGCCCCCCGGGAGCACGGGGCCATCGGTGAGCCGGAACTGGCTGTAGGTGCGAACGCGTGGGGTGGCCCACGCGACCTTCGCCGCCTCCTGGAGCCAGCGGTCCTGGCGCTTCAGCGAGATGCCGGCGTACGGATCGGGCGGGTTGGTCTGGTAGCCGAACTCCGTGTAGTGGACGTCGAGCTTCGGCCCGCGCGTCGAGACCAGGCCGCCGCGCCTGACCAGCCTGTCGAGGAACCGGAGCAGTCGCGCGGCCGTCGCCGATCGCGGCGTCGTCGCGGTGGGGCGAGTGGCGTCGACGGGCTCTGGAAGAAGTTGTACGGGTGGTGGCCGATCGCGTCCGCCCGTGGCGGCGTTGAAGCCGCGGCAACGTCCCGTACGGACCTTGCGGAACGACCGGTCGACGCAGCCGAACGCGCGCAGGAATGCGAGCGGCCGGATCGCGGAGTCCGGCCCGCGGTTCACGCTGCCGCTGGCGGCGAGCTCGCCGACGAGGATCGTGTCGCGCGGGCTCCCCGCGCGGATCGCGGGGAAGGCCGCGCGCACCAGTGCCGCGGTAGTGGTGGGGCGCGTAGAAGCCGCGCTTGTTGCTCTGCGGCGCGAGCCAGCCGGGCTGGTTCGGCTCGTTCAGGATCGCGAACTGGTCCGCCTGCGACCCGTAGCGCGCGGCGACCGCGCGCGCGAACAGCGCGAACTCGTCCGGCTTCGGCTTCCACTGGCGATCATGCTTGCTCGGGTTGCCCGTCGCCCACAGCGGCGCCGGGGTGGTGATCGAGATCATCACCCTGAGCCCGTGCGCGCACGGCCGACTCGACGACCCGGTCGAGGCTGGCGAAGCGGTACTGCGGCGCCGTCGGCGATGCCGCGTCGAAGTTCGGCTTGTTGCGCCTGCCGGGCTTCGGCGCGATCTGGTCCCAGAACGCCGAAACCCGGAGCCGGTCGACGCCAAGCGAGCGGAACCGGCGCATGTGACGATCGACCAGCGGAGGCGTCCGGCTCGTCGAGGAGGAGCTGGTCGTCCATGATCGACACGCGCGCGTTCGGCGCGGCGGAGGCCGAGGCGGGGAGCAGCAGCGAACAGCGCCGCGACAAGGCAGGCAAGGGGCATCACGAAGGACAACTCACGAGGGCGGGACAAGTCGCGCGAGCGGTAGCTAGCCTCGGCGAGTGGTCCACCTGAGGATCGTCGCGCCGCGCGACAAGTCGGAGAAGGCGCTCGAGCTGCTGAACGCCTACGGATCGGTCTCGAACGTGATCTTCCTGCCCGGACGCGGCGAGGAAGCCGTACGGGCGACGTGATCCTCTGCGACGTCGCGCGCGAGGACGCGAGCGTGGTCCTCGGCGACCTGCGCGAGCTCGAGATCCCGCAGTGCGGCTCGATCGCGATGGAGTTCATCGACAGCCAGATCTCGGACGCCGCCGACCGCGCGGAGAAGTTCGCGCCAGGCGCGCCGTCGGACGCCGTCGTGTGGGAGCAGGTCGAGGCCGTCACATCGGAGAACGTCGAGCTGTCCGGGCAACTTCATCGCGTTCATGGTGCTCGCGGTGCTGATCGCGACTGCCGGGCATCTTCCTCGACTCGCCGATCCTGATCATCGGCGCGATGGTCGTCGGGCCCGAGTTCGGCCCGCTGGCCGGGCTGTGCGTCGCGCTCGTGGAGGAGCGGGGGCAGCTCGCGCTCCGGTCGCTGAAGGCGCTCGCCGTCGGCTTCCCGGTGGCGATCACCGCCGGATTTCTCGTGTCCGTGGCGATCAAGGAGCTCGGCCTCGCGCCCGACGGCTTCGACCTCGACGACGCGCGAGTTCACCGAGTTCATCACGGAGCCCGACTTCTTCTCGTTCTTCGTCGCGTTCCTCGCGGGCGTGGCCGGGGTGCTCTCGCTCACTTCCACGAAGTCGGGAGCGCTGATCGGCGTCCTGATCTCGGTGACCACCATCCCGGCCGCGGCGAACATCGGGCTCGCGGCTGCCTACGGCGACGCCGAGGAGTGGCGCGGGGCGATGATCCAGCTGTCGGTCAACCTCACGATGATCGTGCTCGCCGGCGTGGGCACGTTGTTCCTCCAGCGGCTGCTCTATCGGCGGCGCCGGATCCGGCACCTGAGCGACCCAGCCCGCGAGAAGGCCGGCTTGCCCATCGGCCGTAGTGCGCGGTCAGACCGTGGAGCCGAGGGACGACCAGATGTCGACCTTCGTGCGCACGCGCGAGATCACCTCGTCGGTGAACTCGGACGTAGTCGCGTGGCCGCCCAGGTCGGGCGTCCGCACGCCGGTCGCCGTCGCCTCGAGCACAGACTCGTAGATGGCGCGCGAGGCCAGGTCGGCCTGCGGCCGCCCGGCCTCCGCCACGTAGTGGAGCATCGCCGCCGCGGCCATGATCATCGCCATCGGGTTGGCGATGTTCTTGCCGAGCAGCGCGGGCGCGGTGCCGTGCGGGGCCTCGGCCATCACGACCTTCGGCTCGTAGCTCTCGTCGAACGACAGCAGGACGGACTCGGCGCCGGCGATCGAGCCGAAGAGCGGGAGCACGAAGTCCGACAGGCAGTCGCCGTCGCGGTTCAGCGCCGGGATCACGAGCGGCGCGTCGGCGGCGCCCGAGACGAGCCCGGCGTAGGTGGCGTCGATCAGGACCGGGGCGTAGGGGACCTCGGGATGGCGGTCCGCGGCCGCGTCGAGCTCCTCCTTGAGCATCCCCTCGTACACGGGGCTGACGGTCCACTTCGGCCCGCCGTACACGCGGCCGTGGATCTTCTTCGCGGTCCGGAAGCTGTACTCGGCCACCGCGTGGCAGATCGAGCGCGAGATCCGCTCGGTCCGGTAAGCGACCTCGTCGCCGTTCTCCTCCTCGCGCCACTGCTTGGCGCCGTAGGCGTCGCCGACCGCCATCCGCACGACGGCGATCGGGTAGTGGACGCCGGCCACCGGCGTGACGCCGGGGATCCGGCGGCCGGTCCTGATGATCACCTTGCCGTCGATCGCCTCGCGCAGGATCCGGTTCGGGCTGCCGACGTCGTCGGCGCCCTCCGGGGTGATCGTGGCGGCCTTGAGGCCGAAGCGCGACTCGCGCATCGCCTTCGCGGCCGCGGTGACGACGTCGTTGTTCGTCTTGCGCCGGTTCTCGAGCGACAGGTCGTAGTGCTCGAGCTCGAGCGGCACCTGGGTGACCGCCGGATCGAGGACCCGCACGGCCTGCTCGAGCAGCTCCTGGCCGGTCTCGTCACCCTCGAGGACGGTGATCGTGAGCTCGTCCATGGCCGTCGACTCTACCGGCCCGCGCGCGGCAGACCGTTTCCGCCCCCAGGGCCCCGGGCACTAAGCAAAGACGATGCCGGTCACCTGCTGCCCCACGTGCGGCCTCACCGTCTACTCGGCCGCGGGGCACTCCACCCGCGACGAGTGCCCGCAGTGCGCGGCGAGCTCCCGCCGGTCGCGGCCGGCGTCCGCCGCTCGCTCAGGCGGCGGTACCTCGTGAAGCTGAAGGGTTTTCTGGAGGACCGGCAGGCGCAGCGCACTGGCTGCGCGCCGCGATCTAGCCTGGCGCTCATCGCTCTTCGACAGCCCTAGCTCGTCCGCGCGCTCCTCCATCGCCGCGATCACGAACGCGACGTGCTCGTCGAACTCGACGCCCAGGTCCTCGGCGCCCTCGCGCACCTCGTCGCGGTTCACGCCGGCGGCGAAGCTCGGCTGCTTCAGCTTCTTCTTGACGGACTTCGGTGTGAGGCCGTGGATGCCGGTGGGTCGGACGAGCGCGCACGCCGCGATGAACCCCGAGAGCTCGTCGACCGCGAACAGCGTCTTCGCCATCTGCGTCTCGCGCGGCACGCCGAGGAAGGTCGCGTGGCCGGCCACCGCGTCGATCAGCTCCTGCGGGTAGCCCTTCTCCTCGAACAGCTTGAGCGCGTGGCGCGGATGGCCGGTGTCGAGGTCCGGGTAGCGGTCGTAATCGAGGTCGTGGAGAAGGCCCGTCACCGCGTACATCTCCTCGTCCTCGCCCCACTTGCGCGCGTAGCCGACCATCGCCGCCTCGACGCCCAGGAGGTGCTTTCGAAGCGAGTCGGAGGCGACCCATTCCTCCACCAGATCCCATGCTTCCTGGCGAGTCGGTTGCATGGAGAAGAACCTAGCTGAGTGGCGCGGTACCCTCGCCCCGTGGAGAAGTTCGTCATAGAAGGCGGCCGGCCGCTCTCCGGCACGGTCGTTCCCGCCGGGAACAAGAACGGCGCGCTGCCCGCGCTCGCGGCCTCGCTGCTCACCGAGCAGGAGGTCGTCGTGCGCAACGTGCCGCGCATCAAGGACGTCGACACGATGCTCGCGCTGCTCGAGCGCCTCGGGGTCAAGGTGGAGTGGCGCGAGGAGCACGTCGTCGCCCTCCGCGCCGAAACGCTGACCGGCAGCGAGGTGGACAGGGTGCTCTCGGAGCGCATCCGCGCGTCCTTCCTCTGCGCCGGGCCGCTGCTCGCGCGCCTTGGGCGCGTGCACATGCCGCCACCGGGCGGCGACGTCATCGGCCGCCGCCGGCTCGACCCGCACCTCGACGCGTTCCGCGCGCTCGGCGCGGTGGTCGAGTCGACGCGCTCCTCCTACACGATCGTGGCGCCGCCCGGCGGCCTGCGCGCGTGTGACTTCTTCATGGACGAGCCATCGGTCATGGGCACGGAGAACGCGCTGATGGCCGCGGCACTCACGCCGGGCACGACCGTCATCCACAACGCCGCCTCCGAGCCGCACGTCCAGGACCTCGCGCGGATGCTGCTCCAGATGGGAGCGAACATCGAGGGCATCGGCTCGAACGTGCTGATCATCGAGGGCAAGTCCGAGCTGGGCGGCGCCGACTACACGGTCGGCCCGGACTACATCGAGGTCGGCAGCTTCGTGGCGCTCGCGGCGGTCACGGGCGGCTCGCTTCGCGTCAAGGACGTGAACCCCGACGACCTCCGCATGACCAGGCTCGTGTTCGAGCGGCTCGGCTGCCGGATGGAGTTCGACGGCGACGACCTGGTCGTCCCCGCGGGCCAGCGGCTGCGGGTGAAGAACGACGAGGGCGACGCGATCGCGAAGATCGACGACGGCCCCTGGCCGGCCTTCCCGGCCGACCTCACGAGCATCGCGCTGGCGCTCGCCACGCAGTCGGATGGGCTCGTGCTGATCTTCGAGAAGATGTTCGAGAACCGCTTGTTCTTCGTGGACAAGCTCGTCACCATGGGCGCTCGGGTTCTGCTTTGCGACCCCCACAGGGCGGTCGTCAGCGGCCCGAGCCGGCTTCACGGCGAGAAGATGGAGAGCCCGGACATCCGCGCGGGCATGGCCATGCTCATCGCGGCGCTGTGCGCCGAGGGACGGTCCGAGATCGGGAACATCCGCCAGATCGATCGCGGCTACGAGCGCATCGACGAGCGGCTGCGGTCGCTCGGCGCTCAGATCGAGCGCGTGCAGACTGAAAAAGTTCCTGCCTAGCGGGGACTGACCATGATCCACCCGATTCCGCCCGGCACGCGCGACGTGCTGCCCGACGAGATGCGCGAGCTGCGCGCGCTGTCGGCACGGCTGCGCGAGCTGTTCGAGGCCGCCGAGTACGGCGAGGTGCGCACGCCCGCGCTCGAGTACGAGGACGTGCTCCGGCGCGGCGACGAGCGCGCTGCGAGCGCGCCCTTCCGGCTGTTCGACGAACAGGGCCGCGTGCTCGTGCTGCGCTCCGACATGACGATCCCGATCGCACGGCTCGTCGCCAGCCGCTACGCCGAGGCCGAGCCGCCGCTGCGGTTCTGTTACTTCCAGCACGCCTACCGGGCGCCGGAGCGCGCCCGCACGTCGACCGAGTTCCTCCAGGGCGGGATCGAGCTGATCGGCGTCCCCGGCGCGGCGGGCGAGGTCGAGGTGCTCACGCTGATCGCGGAGAGCCTGGCGGCCGTCGGCCTTCGCCGGCACAGGATCGGCGTGGGGGACGGCGGGCTCTACCGGACGCTCCTGTCCGAGCTGGAGGTCCCCGACGAGGAGCACATGCCACTGCTCGAGCTGCTCACCGAGCGCCGCTACGTCGAGCTCGAGGCGCGTGTCGAGCGGCTCGGTCTCGCCGCCTCGGCGCGCGACCTGTTGATGGAGCTGCCGCGCGTGCGCGGCGGCCCCGAGGTGCTCGAGCACGACGCGGGGCCGGCCGCGGCCGCCGTCGAGGGCCTGCGCGCGCTGCACGCCGGCCTCGAGGAGTGGGGGATCGCCGACCGCGTGATCTTCGACCTCGGGCTCGTGCGCGAGCTCGACTACTACACGGGCGCGGTGTTCGAGGTCTACGACCCGGCGGTCGGGTTCGCGCTCGGCGGCGGCGGCCGCTACGACGGGCTGCTCGGCAGCTACGGCCGCGACCTGCCGGCGTGCGGGATCGCGCTCGACCTGCAGGCGGTGCACACCGCGCAGGCGGAGGAGGAGCGGCTCGGATGAGCGGCGAGCGTCTCACGATCGCGGTGCCGCGGGGCAACCTCTTCGGCGACACCCTCGACATGCTCGACCGCCTCGGCATCGACACGGCCGAGGTGCGGTCGAACGACCGGAAGCTCCTCTTCGCCGAGGCCGGCATCGTCACGATGCGCCCGAGCGACGTGCCGACCTACGTCGAGCACGGCGCAGCCGACCTCGGCATCGTCGGCAAGGACGTGCTGACCGAGCAGTCCGACCGCGACGTGTACGAGCTGCTCGACCTCGGCTTCGGCACATGCCGGATGGTCGTCGCGGCGCGCGAGGGCGACGACAGCCTGGACGAGTCGCTGCGGCGGCTCGGCGCGGCGCGGATCGCCACGAAGTACCCGCGCACCGCGGCCGCGTACTTCGCCGAGACCGGCCGCCACGCCGAGATCGTCGAGGTGAAGGGGTCGGTCGAGCTCGCGCCGCTGACGGGCATGGTCGACGCGATCGTCGACCTGTCGGACACGGGCACGACGCTGCGCGAGAACCATCTCGTCGAGCTCGAGGAGCTGTTCGTCTCGACCGCGCGGCTGATCGCGAACCCGGTCGCGCACAAGCTGAAGGCGGCGGCGATCGACGACCTGGTCGACCGCCTGCGGGAGAGACGATGAGCCTGCGCAGCAAGCGCCTCGGAAAGGACGCTCGCGCCGAGGAGATCCGCGCGCTCGCGCCCGAGCCGCGCGCGGTGGAGGACGACGTGCGCGCGATCGTCGAAGCGGTCCGGCGTGACGGCGACGCCGCCGTCCGCCGCTTCACGGAGCAGTTCGACCACGCCGAGCTCGCACCCGACGAGCTGCGCGTCCCCGTCGCCGAGGTGGACGAGGCGGTGGCGCTGCTCGAGCCGGACGTGCTGCGCGGCCTGCGCAAGGCCATCGCCAACGTGCGCGCGGTCGCCGAGGCGCAGCTCCGCGACCCGGTGGCCGCGCCGCTCGAGGACGGCCAGCACGTGGAGATCGTGGAGGCGCCGGTCCGTCGCGCTGCGGCGTACGTGCCGGGCGGCCGCGCGCCGTATCCCTCGACGGTCGTGATGTGCGCCGTGACGGCACGGGTGGCGGGCGTCGACGAGTTCGCCGTGTGCGCGCCGCCCGGCCCCGGCGGGCAAGCGCATCCGATCGATGCTCGCGGCGTGCGCGCTCTGCGGCGTGAACGAGGTCTACCGGATGGGCGGCGCGCAGGCGATCGCGGCGCTCGCCTACGGCACGGAGACCGTCCCGCGCGTCGACATGATCGTCGGACCGGGGAACGCGTACGTCACCGAGGCCAAGCGCCAGGTGGCAGGCGTCGTCGGCATCGACGGCCTGGCCGGGCCCGAGCGAGCTCGTCGTCGTGGCGACCGACGGCGCCGACCCAGAGCTCGTCGCGCTCGACCTGCTCGCCCAGTCCGAGCACGGAGAGGACAGCCCGCTCGTCCTGATCTCGCCCGACGCGGCGATCCTCGACCGCGTCGAGGAGGCCGTCGCCCAGCTCGCGACCGAGCTGCCGAGCGTCACCGCGGCGCCGTTCGCGCTCGTGCAGGCAGCCGACGCCGCGGCGGCGGTGCGGCTCGCGGACGAGATCGCGCCCGAGCACCTCGAGCTGATCGGGGCCGATGCGGAGGCGCTCGCGGGACAAGGTCCGCTCGGCGGGATGCCTGTTCGTCGGGAGCGCCTCGGGCACCGCGTTCGGCGACTACGTGGCCGGGCTCGAACCACGTCCTGCCGACGGGCGGCGCGGCGCGCTTCGCCAGCGGGCTGTCGGTCGCCACCTTCCGGCGCAGGATGGCCCGGGTATCGTTCTCAGACGAGGCGGCTCGCGCTCTGGCGCCGCACGGCGCCGCCCTCGCGCGGGCGGAGGGCTTCCCCGTCCACGGCGAATCGATGGAGCGCCGCGCATGACCCGATCCGCAGACATCTCGCGCCAGACGAACGAGACCGACATCCGGCTCCAGCTCGGGCTGGACGGCCGCGGCGAGGGAAAGCGGACGACGGGCATCGGGTTCTTCGACCACATGCTCGACGCGCTCGCGCGCCACGGCGCGCTCGACCTGGACGTATCGGCGAGCGGCGACCTGGAGACCGGTTCGCACCACACGGTCGAGGACGTCGGGATCGTCTTCGGGCAGGCGCTCGACGAGGCGCTCGGCGACCGCGGCGGGATCACGCGCTACGGCCAGGCGACCGTGCCGATGGACGAGGCGCGCGCCACCGCCGTCATCGACATCTCCGGCCGGCCGCTGTGCGTCTTCGAGGGCGACCTGCCGGCCGGCGCGATCGAGGGTTTCGACACCGACCTCGCGGAGGAGTTCTTCCGGGCGATCGCGGGCGCGGCGAAGGCTGACGCTCCACATCCAGATCGAGGCCGGCACGAACGGGCACCACATGGTCGAGGCGTCCTTCAAGGCGTTCGCGCGTGCGCTGCGCGCCGCCGTCGAGGTCGAGCCGGGCGCTACGGACATCCCGTCCACGAAGGGACTGCTTGTGATCGCGGTCCTCGACTACGGCATGGGCAACCTGCGCTCGGTGCAGAAGGCGCTCGAGCGCGTCGGGGCCGAGGTGGAGGTCACGCGCGATGCCGACCGCATCCGCGCGGCGGGCGGCCTCGTGCTGCCGGGCGTCGGCGCGTTCCCGAAGGCCATGCAGGCGGTCCGCGAGCTCGGCTTCGACGCGCTCATGCGCGAGCACGTCGAGCGCCGGCAGGCCCGCGCTCGGCATCTGCCTGGGGATGCAGCTCCTGTTCGAGTCGAGCTCGGAGCTCGGCGGGGCGAAGGGGCTCGGCCTGCTCGACGGCGAGGTCGCCGAGCTCGACGCGCCCGGCCTGAAGGTGCCGCACATCGGCTGGAACGAGGTCAGTTGGACGAACGGGACGCCGCTGGCGGAGGGGCTCGTCGAACCCGGCCGCCTTCTACCACGTGCACTCGTTCGCGCCCCGGCCCGGCGCACGCCGACGACGTGCTCGGACGGTCCGCGTACGGCTCCGAGTTCGCCAGCGTCGTCGGGCGCGGCAAGGTCTTCGGCGTGCAGTTCCATCCGGAGAAGTCGGGCCCCGACGGGCTTGCGCTCCTGCGGAACTTCGTGCGCCTCGCGGCGTGATCCTCCTGCCCGCCATCGACATCCGCGGCGGCAAGGCCGTGCGGCTGCGCCAGGGAGACTTCGACCAGGAGACGGTCTACAACGAGGACCCGCTCGAGGCGGCGCGCGCATGGGCCGAGGCCGGCGCGCGCTTCCTGCACGTGATCGACCTGGACGGCGCCCGCGAGGGCAAGCCGCAGAACCTGGACCATCTGCGAGCGGATCACGTCCGAGCTGACCGTGCCGGTCCAGTACGGGGGCGGGCTGCGCGACGTCGCGGCGGCGCGCGCGGCGCTCTCCGCGGGCGCGGACCGCGTGATCCTCGGGACGGCCGCCTACAGCGAGGTCGAGTTCCTGGACGCGTGCGTCGCGAGCTGGCCGTCGCGCGTGCTGGTGGCGATCGACGTGCGCGGCGGGCACGTCTCCGTGGCCGGCTGGACGAAGGCGACTCAGATGCGGCCCGAGGACGTGATCGAGCGGATGCAGCGCCGCGGCGTGCGGCAGTTCGTCTACACGAACGTCGACCGCGACGGGATGCTCGAGGGCCCCGACCTCGACGAGGTGAAGCGGGTCGCCGAGATCATCCGCGGCCGTTTCCTCTACTCGGGCGGCATCGGCTCGCTCGAGGACCTCCGCGGGCTGTCTTCGCTGCGGCTCCTGAACCTCGCCGGGGTCGTGTCGGGCAAGGCGCTGTACGAGGGCCGCTTCACGATCGGCGAGGCCCACGAGCTGCTCGATGCTGCTTAGGCGCGTCATCCCGTGCCTCGACGTGGACAAGGGCCGCGTCGTCAAGGGCACGAACTTCGTCGACATCCGCGACGCGGGCGATCCCGTCGAGCTCGCCGAGCGCTACGAGGCCGAGGGGGCCGACGAGCTCGTCTTCCTCGACATCACCGCCTCGCACGAGAAGCGCGACACCGTCGTCGAGCTCGCCCGGCGCTGCGCGGACAACGTGTTCATCCCGTTCACGATCGGCGGCGGCGTACGGTCCGCCGCGGACGCGCAGGCGGTGCTCGATGCCGGCGCCGACAAAGTGTCCGTCAACTCCGCCGCCGTGCGCAGGCCCGAGCTGCTCGGCGAGATGGCCGAGGTCTTCGGCGCCCAGTGCGTCGTGCTCGCGATCGACGCGAAGCGGGTTGATGACGGGTACGAAGTCTTCCTCGACGGCGGCCGGACCGGTACGGGCCTCGACGCGGTGAAGTGGGCCCGCGAGGGGGCCGAGCGGGGCGCGGGCGAGATCCTGCTGACGAGCATGGACCGCGACGGCACCGAGGACGGCTACGAGCTCGCCCTCACCCGCGAAGTCGCCGACGCCGTGGAAATCCCGGTCATCGCCTCCGGCGGCGCCGGCGAGCTGTCGCACCTGGTGGATGCCGTCGAGCAGGGTGGAGCCGACGCGGTGCTGTGCGCGTCGATCTTCCACTACGGCACCTACCGGGTCGCCGAGGCGAAGCAGGCGATGCAAGCCGCCGGCATCCCCGTCCGGCTGTAGGTTCGAGCGGCGGTGCGGAAGGTCAATGAAGAGCTGCGCGAGCGGATCCGGGCGCTCCCCGGCGTGGACCGGCTCCTGCCGGCGCTCGACGGATTGCCGCCCGTCTACTTGGTCGGCGGCGCCGTCCGCGACCTCCTGCTCGGCGAGACCGTCGTCGACGTGGACGTGGCGGTCGAGGGTGACGGGCCGCGCACGGCGCGCGAGCTCGCCGCGCGGCTCGGCGGTGACGCGGTCCCGCACGAGCGCTTCGGGACCGCGACGGTCCGCGCGGAACCACTCACGTTCGACGTGGCGGCCACCCGGAGCGAGGCCTACGAGGAGCCGGGGGCGCTGCCGGTCGTGCAGCCGGCCGGGCCTGAGCGAGGACCTCGGCCGGCGCGACTTCGCGATCAACGCGATGGCCGCGGGGCTTCAGGGCGACGAGCTCGGCCACCTGCACGATCCGCACGGAGGATGCGACGACCTCGAGGCACGCATCGTCCGCGTGCTGCACGACCGCAGCTTCATCGACGACCCGACGCGGCTCTTGCGCGCGGTCCGGTACGAGGTCCGGCTCGGCTTTCGCATCGAGGAGGCCACTGAAGAGCTCGTTCGCGAGGCGGTGCGGCGGGACGCGATCAGCACGGTCTCGGGAGCGCGGATCCGCGACGAGCTGCTCGACCTGCTCGCGGAGCACGCGGCGCCACGAGGTGTCGCACGGCTCGTCGAGCTCGGGATGCTCGAGTCGCTCGGCGGAGGGCTCAATCCGGACGCCGAGCTGGTCGCCTCGGCGAAGCTCGGCGCGGGGGAGACCGGCGCCGACCCGGCTCTGACCGCGCTGGCGGCGCTCCTCAGCCCCGCCCCGGACGAGGCGTGGGTCGAGTCCCTCGGCCTGCGCGCGGACGATCGCGACGCGGTGGTCAGGGCGGGCCACAAGGCGCCGCAGCTCGCGCGGGCCATTCGGCCGGACCTGGCGGACTCCGCGATCCACGCGCTGCTTCACTGCGAGCACCCCGAGACGCTCGCTCTGACGCTCGCCTACGGCGCCCCCGGCGGCCCGATCCTGCGCTACCTCGCCGACCTGCAGGACGTGCGGCTCGAGATCACCGGCCGCGACCTCGTCGAGGCCGGCGTGCCCGAGTCGCCGGCACTCGGCCGCGCGCTCGAGGAGACGCTGCGGAAGAAGCTCGACGGCGAGCTCGGCGGCCGCGACGAGGAACTCCGCTTCGCGCTGGAGGTGGCGCGATCGACGAGCTGATCAGAGTGGACCTCCCGGGAGCCGCCGTCGCGTTCTCGACGCGTCTCGGCGGCGTCAGCGAGGGGCCGTACGAGTCGCTCAACCTGGGAATCCTCACCGACGACGACCGTGCTCGCGTGGAGCAGAACCGGGAGCGCCTGGCGGCCGCCGCGGGACTCGACGCGCGCTCGATCGCCATGGGCTGGCAGGTACACGGGAACGACGTGAAGCAGTGGAGTGCCCGGCCCGACGGCGGTGAGCTCGACAAGGTCGACGCCCACGTGACGAGCCGGGACGACATCGCGCTACTCGTGCTCGTCGCCGACTGCCTCCCGGTGGCGCTCGCGGGCGGCGACCAGGTCGCGATGGTCCATTGCGGCTGGCGCGGGCTTGCGGGCGGGATCGTCGCGGGTGTGATCGAGCTCTTCGACGAGGCGCCGGCTGCGGCTGTCGGGCCGGGGATCGGGCGGTGCTGTTACGAGGTCGGGGACGAGGTGCGCTCGAACTTCGGAGCCGCAGCACGCGTACGGGCG
Organism: uncultured Thermoleophilaceae bacterium; assembly: GCA_963846865.1. GTDB lineage: Bacteria > Actinomycetota > Thermoleophilia > Solirubrobacterales > Thermoleophilaceae > DASPHG01. Next base: position 23,234 of record CAWJXU010000008.1, read on the forward strand.
CATGCTGGACCTGCGCGCAGTCGCCGACGCCGCGCTCCGAGCGGCGGGCGTCGAGCGCGTCGAGCATGTCGACCTCTGCACGAGCTGTCGCGAGGACCTCTTTTTCTCGCACCGCCGCGACGCCGGCGTGACCGGGCGTCAGGGAGGCCTCGTGTGGCGGACATAGATCTCGCGCGCGTGCGCGCGAACCTCGACCGCGTTCGGTCCGAGATCGGCGACGCGGTCGAGATCTGCGCGGCGATCAAGTACGTCGCGGCCGCGGATCTGCCGGCGCTGGCCGAGGCCGGAATCACGCTGGTGGGCGAGAACCGCGCGCAGGACCTCGCCGCGAAGCAGGAGGCGCACGGCGACCTGTTCGAGTGGGACTTCATCGGGGCGCTCCAGAGCCGGAAGGTGAAGGACGTGGCGCCGCGCGTGCGGCTCATTCACTCCGTCGCCTCCGAGTCCGCGCTCGCGCAGCTCGAGAAGCACCCGGCGCGCGAGATCCTCGTCCAGGTGAACGTCGCGCGGGAGGAGGGGAAGGCCGGGGTCGCGCCGGAGGAGCTCGGCGGACTTCGTTGCCGGTTCTCCGTTGCCCGTTGCCGGGCTCATGACGATGCCGCCGTTCACGCAGAATCCGGAGGACAGCCGGCCCGCACTTCGCCCGGCTCGCTGAACTCGCGGCGGAACACGGGCTGGAGCGGCTGTCGATGGGAACGACCCAGGACTACGCGGTCGCCGTCGAGGAGGGCGCGACGATCGTCAGGCTCGGCTCGGTCCTGTACGACTGAGCCAGTCGAGGATCGCCCGCGAGAGCTGCGCGCCCTGCCACGCGAGCGGTGGCTCGCCCTCGTCCTCGACGACGAGCTCGCCTCGTGGCAGCCGCTGCGCGTACTCCTCGGCCACGGCGAACGGATGGGTTGGATCGGCGTCGTCGCGGCTTCCGACGACCAACGCGGGGACGTCGATCTCCGTCGAGCCGTTCGATCCCGTCGAACGCCTCCGAGCGCGGCACCACTCGCACGGCCTGCGCAAGAGCCTCCGGATGCAGGTGGCGCTCGATCCGCTGGCGCGTGAACTTGAGCACGGCTCGCGCCAGCGCTCGTCCTCGGGTGGCTCGAACGCGCGCATGAAGCCATCGGCCCCGTCGGCTTCCAGGCCGGCCGCGAGCCGGTCCCAGTAGGCGAGCCCGGCGTCATCGCGGTAGGGCTCGCCCGGCGTAGGCGGGCGTGATCTGCACGAGACCGCCGACCAGCTCGGGGCGCTCGAGCGCGACGCGAACGGCCGTGGCCGCGCCCATCGAGTGGCCCACCAGGACGGCGCGCTCGATGCCCCGGTCATCGAGCACCGACAGCGAGGTCCGCCGCGAGGTCCGAGTACTCATATCCGTCACCCGGATCGGACTCGCCGTGCGCGCGTGCGTCGTAGGAGACGAGCCTGAAGCCCTCGCGCACGAGCAGCCGCGAGCCCTGGAGCACGTAGCGGCGGGTGGCCGTCAAACCGTGCAACAGAACCAGCGGAGGCCCGCTACCGGTGTCTTGAATTTTCAGCATGGGTACCCTGTAAACGAAAGGATTTCGCGCATAACGCGCGAAACCGGGTTCCCAGCATGGCGCTTCGCGATACATGGCACCGAACGCTCGTCTACTTCGGCCTTGCCGAGGAGGACGACCCGTACCGCGACGAGCCGATGGACGTCGAGCCTGAGCAGGAGCTCGAGGGCCGCTACCGCGAGCGGCCGAACGTCCGCCGGCTCGAGCGCAACCGCCGCCGGCGGGACGAGATCGACGACATCTTCGCCGACGACGGCGGCTCCGGCGGCCGCGAGACGCGCGTCCTGCGGCCGATCGGCGGCGAGGGCGGCAACGGTCGCGGCGCGGCGGACGTCCAGGTCCACCTGGTCGTGCCGAAGAACTTCAACGACGCCCAGCAGATCGCCGACCGCTTCAAGCACACCGTGCCGGTGATCCTCAACCTGCAGACGACGGACAACGAGCTGTCGAAGCGGCTGATCGATTTCGCCTCGGGCCTCACCTACGCGCTCGACGGCGGGATGCAGCGGATCGCCGACAAGGTCTTCCTTCTCACACCGCGCAACGTCGAGGTCTCGGCGGAGGAGCGCGCGCGGCTGATCGAGAAGGGCTTCTTCAACCAGTCGTAGTCGGACTCCGGCCGTCGGTACGCTCCCGCCGGTGAAGATCGGCCTCATCGGCGCCGGGAACATGGCGGGTGCGCTCGCTCGCGGCTGGAACGAGCCCGTGGTCGTGGCGGACATCGACAGCGACAGGGCCACGGCGCTGGCGGAGGCCGTCGGCGGCACGCGTCGCAGGCTCGAACGCCGAGCTCGCAGAGACAGGTGGACGTCGTGATCCTCTGCCACAAGCCCGCCGCAGCTCGAAGAGGTGGCGGCCGAGATCCGCGACCGCGCGGGCGCGATCGTGTCGATCCTCGGCGGCGTCCCCGTGGCGGCGGTCGAGGCGGCCTATCCGGACAAGCCCGTCTACCGGTTCATGCCCAACCAGGCCGCCGAGGTGCGGCGCGGCGTGTCCTGCTACGTCGCCGGCAGCCGGGCGGCGGACGGACCGGAGCGCGAGATCGTCGAGCTGTTCGGCCGGCTAGGCACGGTCGTGCCGATGCCCGACGACCAGATGGACACGGCTACGGCGGTGATGAGCTGCGCGCCGGCGTGGATCGCGCTCGTGGCGGAGGCGCTTGTGGACGCGGGCGTGCGCCATGGCCTCGACAGCGAGCAGGCCGGCCGGCTCGTGGCGGAGACAGTCGCCGGCACGGGCGCGCTGCTCGCGGACGCGGGCGTCGAGCCCGAGGAGCTCCGGCGGCGGGTCACGTCGCCCGGCGGCCTCACCGAGCGCGGCACCGCCGTGCTGGAAGACGCGGGCGTGCGGGCGGCCTTCGACTCCGCGGTCGACGTGGTGGTGAACCGGTGACCGAGATCCCGCTGGCGATCAGCCGCGTGGACATCGGCGACTACGTCGAGACCCTGGTCTACGTCTACCTGGTCCTGATCTTCATCAGGATCATCGTGAGTTGGTTCCGCTCGATCCCATACCACCCGGTCCTGAGCGCCTTCCTGACGTTCGTGAACGACGTGACGAACCCGTATCTGAACCTCTTCCGGCGGTTCATCCCGATGGCGCGCGTCGGCCCCGCCGCGCTCGACCTCAGCCCGATCGTGGCCACGTTCGTGCTGCTGATCGTGGGCGGCATCGTGGCCGACCTCATCAGGGGGTGAACCGCACCGCGCTTGCGCGGGCCGTCGCGGTCGTCGGGCTGACCGTGCTCGTGGACCAGGTCGCGAAGGCCATCGCCGTGGCCTCCCTGGACCGCGGCGAGGAGGTCAACGTCTTCCTCGGCCTCGACATGACCTATGTGCGCAACGAGGGCGTCGCCTTCGGGGCGCTGTCGGGCGGCGGGCCCGTGCTCGTGGTGGTCATCGCGGCCGCGCTTGCGGGGCTCGTCGTCTTCTTCGCCTTCAACAGCGATGTCCCGTTCCTCTGGCTGCCGGTCGGGCTCATCCTGGGCGGCGCGCTCGGCAACCTGGCCGACCGTGCGCGCGAAGGCGCCGTCATCGACTTCATCGACCCGATCGCCTGGCCCGCCTTCAACGTGGCCGACACCGCGATAGTGGTCGGCGTACTGGGGCTGCTTGTACGTGGTCGAGGCCAAGCGGTGACCGAGCCGCTCGAGGTGGTGGTGCCGCCCGAAGCCGCCGGCGAGCGGCTCGACCACTTCCTGGGCGGCTTCGAGCGTGGTCGGCTCACGCGCCGCGGCGCAGCGGCTGATCGAGCGGCGGCGCGGTGGCGGTGGACGGCACGCGCGAGGCAGAAGCGTCACAAGCTCAGCGCGGGAGAGACGGTCCGCGTCGAGCTGCCGGCCGTGGTCGACCCCTCCGATCCGGCCGCGGGCGAGGGCGTCCCCTACGAGGTGATGCTCGAGGACGATCACCTGCTCGTAGTCGACAAGCCGGCAGGGGTGGTCGTGCACCCGGCGCCCGGACACCCGACCGGCACGCTCGCCCAGGCGCTCGCCGGCAGGGCCGCGGGCGGCCCCGACCCGTGGCGGCCCGGGGATCGTCCATCGGCTTGGACCGCGACACCTCCGGCCTCATGGTCGTCGCCAAGTCGGAGCCGGTGCACCGCGCGCTCCAGCGGCTGATCCGCGAACGCGAGCTCGAGCGGGAGTACCTGGCTCTGGTCGAGGGTCGTCCCGACGCTCGAAGCGGGACGATCGACGCGCCCATCGGGCGCGACCGCGACGCGTCGCCGGCTGATCTCGGTCCGCAGCGACGCGCCGCGCATCGCGCGCACGCACTTCGAGATCGAGGAGGCCTACCCGCGCACGACGCTCCTGCGCGTGCGGCTGGAGACCGGCCGCACGCATCAGATCCGGGCCCACATGGCGGCGATCGGCCACCCGATCGTCGGCGATCCGCAGTACGGCGGGGCCGACAGCGGCCGCAGACTTGGGCTATCGCGCCAATTTCTCCATTCGGCGAGATTGAGGTTTACGCACCCGATCAGCGGGGCAGACACCTGCTGCGAGTCCAAACCGCCCGCTGATCTGCAGCAAATACAGCTTGCAGCTAGGCGGGAGCCAGTCTCCGGAGGGCCAGACGGAGACTATTCATATGAGTGAGCGAGGCGGTCTATTGGGCCGCCTCGTTTACGTTCCGGGGCCGCATACAGCGGGGCGGCCTCGTGACCGCCCCGCCGCGAACATGCGATAGGCCGCCGGAGGTAGGGGATGGCGACTTCCCGCCCTCGCAAAAACGCCGAAAAGCTCCGTTTCTTGCGGGTCACCGGCGTGCTTCGAGCGGGTTGCCTATTCTTCGCGGCGACTAGTAAGCGACCCCGGCTCGATCGGGGGCGGCCCTGCCCGGCGGACACGCCGGGTCCGCCCCGCGACAGGCCGGGCCACATCAAGACAAGGGAGCAGTACGTGGCTCAGGTAGGCATACGCGAGCTGCTGGAGGCCGGCGTGCACTTCGGCCACCAGACGCGGCGCTGGAACCCGAAGATGCGCCGCTTCATCTTCGGCGAGCGCGGCGGAATACACATCATCGACCTGCAGCAGACCGAGCAGCTGCTGGCGCAGGCTCAGGAGTTCGCGGCGAACGTCGCGGGACGAGGCGGCACGATCCTGTTCGTCGGCACCAAGAAGCAGGCGCGCGACGCCATCAAGGACGCCGCCGACAAGTCGGGCATGCCGTACGTCAACCAGCGTTGGCTCGGCGGCCTGCTCACCAACTTCCAGACGATCTCGAAGCGGATCAAGCGCCTGGCGGAGCTCGATGCCTGGGTGGAGGACGGCACGATGGAGCTGCTCCCGACGCGCGAGCGGATCAGCGCGCTCGCCGAGCGCGAGAAGCTCACCATGAACCTGGGCGGCGTCCGGAACCTCCAGCGGACGCCGGACGCGATGTTCGTCGTCGACCTGAAGACCGAGGAGATCGCCGTCAAGGAGGCCGAGCGCCTGAAGATCCCGATCATCGGGCTGGTCGACACGAACTGCGATCCCGGCCCGGTCACGTTCGTCGTGCCCGGCAACGACGATGCGATCAAGTCGTGCAAGATCGTCGCGGACGCGATCGGCGACGATGCGGCCGAGCGGGCGTCCGTGTTCCGCGCGGAGGAAGAGGCCGCCCGCCGCGAGGCAGAGGAGAAGGCCCGGCGCGAGGCCGAGGAGACCGCAGCGCGCAAGGAGGCCGAGGAGAAGGCTCGGCAGGAGGCCGAGGAGGCGAGCGCCCAGATGGCGCAGGCCCGCGAGGCGGAGCTCACCGCCGAGATGGGCCCGGGCCAGGGCGACGCTGCCAGGACGGGGGCGGATGACGCTCCTAGCCCCGACCTGCCGGTGGGGGACAAGGGCGGGCCCGATCCCTCGCAGCCGCCGGGCGGCCCCGAGCAGTCGCAGGAGGAGGCGTCCAAGTGAGCGCAACTATCGGCGCATCCGACGTCAAGGCGCTGCGCGAGCGCACCGGCGCGGGGATGATGGACTGCAAGAAGGCACTGGCCGAGGCGGACGGCGACATGGACAAGGCCATCGAGATCCTGCGCGTCAAGGGACAGGCGCAGGCGGCGAAGCGCGGCGAGCGCACGGCCAGCGAAGGCGTCGTCTCCAGCTACATCCATGCCAACGGCAAGATCGGCGTGCTCGTCGAGGTGGACTGCGAGACGGACTTCGTGGCGAAGAACGACGACTTCAAGGACTTCGCGCGCGAGGTCGCGCTGCACATCGCCGCGGCGGCCCCGCTGTACGTCTCGGAGGACGAGGTCCCCGAGGACGCGAAGGCCGCGGAGCTCAAGATCTTCGAGGAGCAGGCGGCCGACAAGCCGGAGAACGTGCGGCCGAAGATCGCCGAGGGCCGGCTGAAGAAGTGGCTCGAGGAAGTGGTCCTGCTGAACCAGCCGCACGTCAACAAGGACAAGTACGGTGACGCGACCATCGAGGAGCTACGTGCTCAGACCGCGGCCAAGACCGGCGAGAACGTCGTGATCCGGCGCTTCCAGCGATTCGCCGTCGGGGAGGCGTGACGCCCGCCTTCCAGAGAGTCCTCCTCAAGCTTTCGGGGGAGGCGCTGATGGGGTCGCTCGAGTACGGCGCCGATCCGGACCGGATCGCCGGCATCGCCGCCGCGATCAAGACGCGTTGCCGACGCCGGTGTCGAGTTCGGGATCGTCGTCGGCGGCGGCAACATCTACCGCGGGCTTGCCGGGGCGGCGGCCGGCATGGACCGCGCGACCGGCGACTACATGGGCATGCTCGCGACCGTCCTCAACGCCCTCGCGCTACAGGACGCGCTCGAGAAGATCGGCGCGCACACGCGCGTGCAGTCCGCGATCACGATCTCGGAGGTCGCCGAGCCGTACATCCGCCGGCGCGCGATCCGCCACCTCGAGAAGGGGAGGATCGTCATCTTCGCCGCCGGCACCGGCAACCCGTTCTTCACGACGGACACCGCCGCCGCGCTGCGCGCGCTCGAGATACACGCCGACGCGATCCTGATGGCGAAGCACGGCGTGGACGGCGTCTACTCGGCTGACCCGCGCACGGTCACCGATGCGAAGTTCATCGCGGAGCTGACCCACCGCGACGCGATCGAGCGTCGCCTCAGCGTCATGGACTCGACTGCGCTCTCGCTGTGCATGGACAACTCGCTGCCCATCTACGTCTTCAACATGGACGACGAGGCCAACATCGAGCGGATAGTGTCAGGGGAGCGAGTGGGGACCGTGGTTTCGACATGATCGACGACCTGCTGAAGGACGCAACCGACCGGATGGACAAGGCGGTCGACGCGATCCGGCGCGAGTTCGCGACCGTGCGGACCGGGCGCGCGTCCCCGCACATCCTCGACCGGATCGTGGTCGACTACTACGGCACCCAGACGCCGCTCAACCAGCTCGCGCAGATCTCCGCCACGGAGGCGCGCCTGCTCACGATCACGCCATACGACAAGTCCTCGATCAAGGCGATCGAGAAGTCGATCCTCGAGTCCGACGTCGGCCTGACGCCGTCGAACGACGGCAACGTCGTGCGGCTCACGCTGCCGGAGCTAACCGAGGAGCGCCGCAAGGACCTCGTCAAGGTGGTGCACAACATCGCCGAGGAGGGGCGAGTGTCGATCCGCCACATCAGGCGCGAGGTGATGCACGACCTGAAGGAGCTGAAGTCAGGGGGCGACGTCGGCGAGGACGAGGAGCGCCGGGCGGAGGCCGAGCTGCAGAAGCTGACGGACGCGAAGATCGGCGAGATCGACTCCTTCCTGTCGGGCAAGGAAGAGGAGATCCTCGAGGTCTAGGCGATTCGCATCGCCATCATCATGGACGGCAACGCGCGCTGGGCACAGGCCCGCGAGCTGCCGGTCCTCGCGGGGCACCGGGAGGGCGCAAAGGCGCTGAAGCGGACCGTCCGGCACGCGGTCAAGCACGGCGTGGAGGAGCTGACGGTCTACGCGTTCTCGACCGAGAACTGGTCGCGGCCGCGTGCCGAAGTCGACGGGCTGATGGCGATGTTCGCCGAGCTGATCGAGTCCGAAACGCCCGAGCTCGACGAGGAGGGCGTTCGGATGGAGTTCATCGGGCGGCGCGAGGAGGTGTCCGCCGAGCTGCGCGAGAAGATGGGCTGGGCGGAGGAGAAGACGCGTGAGAACGACCGGATGAAGCTCTTCGTCGCGTTCAACTACGGCGGCCGCGGCCGAGATCGTCGACGCCGCCGAGCGCTACGGAGGCGGAGGCGAGGAGGAGTTCGCGAAGCTGCTGTACGCACCGGACATGGCCGACCCCGACGTCCTCGTCCGCACGAGCGGCGAGCAGCGCGTGTCGAACTTCCTGCTCTGGCAGACCGCCTACTCCGAGCTCTACTTCGCCGACGTGCTGTGGCCCGACTTCGACGAGGAGCACCTGGTCGCGGCGATCGAGGAGGTCGGCCGGCGCGAGCGCCGGTACGGCGCGCGGTGATGGCGACCCGACGCCGGAACCAGGGGTCGGATCTCGGCGCGCGCGTGATCGCCGCGATTCCGGCGATCGTCTTCGCGGCGATCATCGTCGGCTACGGCGGGCTCGTGTGGGCGCTCGGCGTGAGCGCGCTCGGAATCTTCTGCCTCGCCGAGCTGTACAAGCTGATGGAGCGCGTCCATCCCGCGAATCTCGCCGGCTTCGTGTCGGTCGTCGCCCTCGCGCTCGCCGCGCTGTACGGCGACCAATTCCAGATCGTGCTCGTGCTGGTCGCTTCGATTCCCGTCACGTTCTTCTTCACGCTGCTGCGGCCGCGGCGAGAGCACGCGTCGTGGGCGACCGCCGTGGTGCTCTTCGGGACGCTGTGGATCGGCATGGCGATGGCCCACGCCGTGCTTCTGCGCGAGCTGGACCACGGGGGCAGCCTGGTGGTCGCCACGCTGCTCGGCACGTTCCTCGGCGATACGGCCGCCTATTTCGGCGGGCGCGCGTTCGGGCGGATCCCGCTCGCGCCCAACCTCTCCCCGAACAAGACGCTGGAGGGGCTCGCCTGCGGCGTCGTGGGCGGGACGCTCGCGTTCTGGCTGTTCTCGGTCGGCTACCACGACTGGATCGGCGGCGTGGACGCGCTGGTGATCGGCGGCGCGGTGGCGCTGGCGGCCCCGCTCGGCGACCTCTTCGAGTCGATGATCAAGCGCGACCTCGACGTGAAGGACACCGGCCGCCTGTTCGGCGCCCACGGCGGCGCGCTCGACCGCCTCGACGCGGTCCTGTTCAGCGTCGTGACGGCGTACTACGTGAGCGTGGCGGTTCTTTAGCTCGCGGATAGCGGGCTTGCCACACTGGTTTCGTGCGCAGGGTCCTCATCCTCGGCTCGACCGGCTCGATCGGCGTCCAGGCGCTCGACGTGGTCGAGCGCAGCGACGAGCTCGAGGTCGTCGGGCTGGCGGCGCAGACCTCATGGGAGAGCGTCGTGGAGCAGGCACGGACGTTCGGTGTCGAACGGATCGCGCTCGCCGACGAGGAGGCTGCGGCGAAGGCCGGCGAGGCCTGGACCGACGGCACGGTCCTGGCTGGGGCCGAGGGCCTCGTCGAGCTGATCACGGACACCGGATGCGATCTCGTGCTCAACGCGCTCGTCGGATCGGCCGGCCTCGGCCCGACGATCGCAAGCCTCGGCGAGGGCATCGACCTCGCGCTTGCGAACAAGGAGAGCCTCGTCGTAGGCGGCGAGCTCGTCATGGCGCTGGCCGAGGCCACCGGCGCGCAGGTGATCCCCGTCGACTCGGAGCACTCGGCCCTCCATCAGCTGATCGCGGGAGAGCGTCCGGGCACGGTCGACCGGCTGGTCCTGACGGCATCGGGCGGCCCCTTCCGCGGGCGCGGCGCCGACGACCTGCGCGCCGTCACCCCGCAGGACGCGCTCGCGCATCCCACGTGGGACATGGGCGGCAAGATCACGATCGACTCGGCGACGCTCATGAACAAGGGGCTCGAGCTGATCGAGGCGCACCACCTGTTCGGCGTGCCGTACGACCGGATCGACGTCGTCGTCCATCCCCAATCGATCATCCACGCGATCGTCCACCTGAACGACGGAGCGTCCCTCGCGCACCTCGGCTACCCCGACATGCGGGTACCGATCTCGTACGCGCTGCACCATCCCGAGCGCGTCGACGTGCCGGTGTCACAGCTTGATCTCGTCGAGCTCGGGCAGCTCACGTTCGAGGCGCCGGACGTCGAGGCGTTCCCGTGCCTGCGGCTCGCTCGCGAGGCCGCCGAGGTGGGCGGGACGGCGCCGTGCGTGCTCAACGCCGCCAACGAGATCGCGGTGCACGCCTTCCTGTCCGGCGAGCTGCCCTTCAGCGGGATCCCCGACGTGATCGACCGCACGCTCGAGGCCGTGCCGGCCAGCTCGGTACGGCACTTCTCCGACCTGTACAAGGCCGACACCGAGGCGCGCGAGGCGGCCAGAAGGGTGGCCGCGTGACGCTCGCGAGCATCCTGCTCGCAGCGCTCGGCTTCATGCTGCTGATCATCCTGCACGAGGCGGGCCACTTCGCGGCGGCCAAGTGGGTGGGCATGCGCGTGGAGCGGTTCTCGCTGTTCTTCCCGCCGCTGATCTGGAAGAAGAAGGTGGGGGAGACGGAATACGCGATCGGCTCGATCCCCGCCGGCGGCTACGTGCGCATCAGCGGGATGAACCCGTCCGAGGACCTGCCCGAGGAGGTGCGCGACCGCGCCTACCACGCGCAGCCGCCGTGGAAACGGATGGTCGTGATCGCGGCGGGGCCGCTGATGAACATCCTCATCGCGTTCATCCTGCTCTTCAGCTACCTCGCCCTGATCGGGCCGCGAAACCCGGAGAAGGCGTCGGGCACGGTCGACGTGATCGAGAAGGGCTACCCGGCGGCCAAGGCGCTCGAGCCCGGCGACAAGCTCGTGTCCGTCGATGGCGCCCCCGGGAACCCGTTCGAGCTGTCGCGCGCGATCGGGGCGCACAGGTGTGCCGGCGAGCCCGAGGAGGGTTGTCGCGCGGTCGTCCCGGCCACGGTCGTCATCGCTCGGGACGGCAAGCGGATGGAGATGACGCTGCGACCTGTCTACGACTCCGACGCCAAACGCACGCGCCTCGGCTTCTCTTATCTGGACGACGGTCCACGCGAGCCCTTCGCGGCCGGCGAGGGATTCACGCAGGCCGCGGACCGGCTGTGGTTCATCACGAAGGAGACAGCCAAGTTGCCGGCGCGCCTCGTCGACGAGGAGCAGCGAAAGGAGATCCGCGGCATCGTCGGCTCCTACGAGACGACCCGGCAGGTGATCCTCGACGACATCGCCGACGTCATCGGGATCATGGCGATCATCTCGCTGTCGCTGGCGATCGTGAACCTCTTCCCGTTCCTGCCGCTGGACGGCGGGCACATCTTCTGGGCGATCGTCGAGAAGGTCAGGCGAAAGCCGGTGCCGTTCGCGGTGATGGAGCGCGCGGGCGTGGTCGGATTCATGCTGGTAATCGGGCTTTTCCTGATCGGCCTCACGAACGACATCGATCGCCTCTCAGGGGAGGGGTTTGAAGTACGGTAAGCGCTGCAACTTCGAGGGAGGAGACCCGTGGAAGTAAGCACCGCACCGAAGCCCGGCTATACCCCGCGCGCACTCGACGCCAAGACGATCGCCGAGGCCTTCCAGCTCACCGCTGAGGATCGCGCCGACCAGCCGGCCATCCGCACGAAGGGCGACGAGTTCACGATGACGTGGGCGGAGTACGCCCAGCGGGTCGAGAAGATCGCCGCGGGGCTCGCCGCCCTTGGCATCGGGCGCGGCGACACCGTCGCGATCATGCTCATCAACCGCCCCGAGTTCCACCCGGTCGATTCGGCGGCGATGCACCTGGGCGCGACGCCGTTCTCGATCTACAACACCTACACGCCCGACCAGATCAAGTTCTTGGTCACCGATGCCGCGACGAAGGTGCTCGTGACCGAGCAGGCGTTCCTCGACACGGTGATGAAGGCGAAGGAGGGCGCCGATGCGCTCGAGCACGTCGTCGTGGTCGACGGGGATGCTCCAGAGGGCGGCATGACGCTCGACGACGTGATCGCGGGCGGAGACGACGGCTTCGACTTCGAGGCGACCTGGAAGGCCGTCGAGGCGGACGACATCCTCACGCTGATCTACACGTCGGGCACGACGGGCGACCCGAAGGGCGTGCAGCTCACGCACAAGAACCTTCTGACCGCGGTCAAGGGCTACCACGGCATCATCGACTTCCCCGAGGAGGGGAGCGTCGTCTCATGGCTGCCGATGGCGCACATCGCCGAGCGCGCCTGCTCCCACTACATCCCGATCCTGCTCGGGTTCACGACGACCTGTTGCCCGGACCCGCGCCAGGTCGTCGCCTACCTCCCCGAGGTGCGGCCGACGTGGTTCTTCGCGGTGCCGCGCATCTGGGAGAAGCTGAAGGCGGCGATCGAGGCCGGGGTGGAGGCCGAGCAGGACGAGCAGAAGAAGAAGGTCACGAAGCAGGCGCTCGAAGTCGGGCTCAAGCGGGTCGAGCTCATCCAGTCCGGGCAGGAGGTCCCGGAGGACCTCGAGCAGCAGTGGCAGAAGTTCGACGAGCTCGTCTATTCGAAGATCCGCGCCGGCCTCGGTCTCGACCGGGTCGAGTCGCTCAACGTCGGCGCCGCGCCGACGCCGCCCGAGGTGATCGCCTTCTACCACGCGATCGGCCTGCCGCTGGCGGAGCTCTGGGGGATGTCCGAGACGACCGGCTACGGCACCTGCAACCGGCCCGACAACATCAAGATCGGCACCGTCGGCCCCGCCTCGCCCGGCGCCGAGATCAAGCTCGCCGAGGACGGCGAGATCCTGATCAAGGGCCCGTTCATCATGCCGGGCTACCGCAACAACGAGGAGAAGACCCGGGAGACGATCGACGAGGACGGCTGGCTCCACACCGGCGACGTCGGCGAATTCGACGACGACGGCTTCCTCAAGATCGTCGATCGCAAGAAGGAGCTGATCATCAACGCCGCCGGCAAGAACATGTCGCCGGCAAACATCGAGGCGAAGCTGAAGGCGGCCGGGCCGCTGATCGGCCAGGCCATCGCGGTCGGCGACTCGAAGCCGTTCAACGTCGCCCTGCTCACGCTCGACCCCGATTCCGCGCCGGCGTTTGCGCAGGCGAACGGGATCGACGACACGTCGGTCGAGTCGCTCGCCGAGAACGAGAAGGTGCTCGAGGCGGTTCAGAAGGAAGTCGACGACGCGAACGAGCAGATGGCGCGCGTCGAGCAGATCAAGAAGTGGAAGCTTCTCCCGGTCGAGTGGCAGCCGGGCGGCGAGGAGCTCACGCCGACGATGAAGCTCAAGCGCAAGCCGATCGCCGAGAAGTACAAGGGCGAGATCGAGGAGCTCTACGCCGGGTAGCGGCTTCAGGCGCGAGCGCGTCGTCAGGACCCTGACGTTCTGGCTGCGGCCGGAGTTCGTGCTGCGCGTCGTCAATCGGTTTCAGAAGGTGGCGGGGTTCGACCGCTCGATCGCCCTCGCGTCCGCCGCCCTCACGGCCACGATTCCGCTGACGATCCTCATCAGCGCGGTGTCCTCAGAGCTCGGGGGCAGGGACACGGCCGACCGCATGATCGACCGCTACGAACTGACGGGAGGCGGCGCCGAGGCGGTCAGAGACATCTTCTCGCCGTCCTCGGGCACGGAGACGACCCTCGGCATCGTCGGGTTTCTCTTCCTCGTGGTCGCGGCCCTGAGCTTCAGCCGCGCAGTACAGCGGCTGTTCGAACAGACCTGGGAGCTCAGCCCATTGAGCGTCCGCAACACGTTCAACGGGCTGCTCTGGATCGGCGGGCTCACGGTGTACCTCATCATCAGCGGCGCGATCCACGGCGAGGTCGGGCGCAGCGACCTCGAGCTGACCGCGGCCCTGCTCGACGCACCGGTGACGGCGGTGTTCCTCGTGTGGAGCGGCCGGATCCTCAGCGCCAGGCGGATTCCACGCCAGGATCTGATCCCGTTCGGCATCATCGGGTCGGCGTTGCTCGCGCTGTGCTCGGTTGGCGCCGCGGTGTACGTCCCGTCCCTCTTCAGCACGTACGCCACCCGCTACGGCGTGATCGGCGCGGTCTTCGCCATACTCTCGGCGCTCTTCTGCATGATGGTCGCCGTCGTCGGCTCGGCCGTGGCCGGCCGTGAGGTTCGCGATGAGCTCGACCGCATACAGCGGGGTGAAAAGCCCGCCGACCACGAGGTCCAGCGCCAGTGGGATCAGGTCACTGCCGAGGCGCGGTCACGGTGGGAGACGCTGAGAGCGTGGGTCAGCGCCCGTAGGTCTCGGCCAGATCAGTAAGCATCTCCTTCAGCGGAAGGTCCGTGTAGGTCCCACGGTCTTTGACGTACTCCATGTACTGCGAGCCATCGCCGCTGTAGGGATGCAGGAGGGCGTCGTGCGTGCCGTCGAAGTCGAGCGGCGCCACGCCGAAGCGCTCGCATAGCTCGGCGTTGAAGGCGCAGCTCGCCTTTGTCCAGCGGCCGCCGACGAAGAACGTGCTGTAGCCGTGCCAGATGAAGAGGTCGGTCCCCATCGCCTGGCGCAGGCGCTCCGACTGGAGGTGGTTCCTCACGTCCGCGAAGCCGAGCCGGGACGGGATCCCGGCCGCGCGTGCGGCGGCGGTGAGCGCGACGGACTTCTGGACGCAGTAGCCGCTGTCCGAGCGCAGGACGTTGCTCGCGCGGTAGTCCTCGGGGTCGCCCGGAGACGTTGTAGGGGTCGTAGCGAATCCCGTCGCGCACGGCCGCGAACAGACGGGCGACCACCTGCTGCTCGTCGCTCGCGTCGCCGGCCACGCGGTCGACGAAGCCGTGCACGACGTCGCTGTCGCTGTCTATGAACGCCGTGGGCTTCAGGTCATCAGCTGTCGCGCGGCTCATGCCGACCATCGTACGGCGACGCTCAGTCGAGGCCGGCGGCGTCCATCGCGGCCTCCCCGGTGGGAAATGCGGTGCAGCGCCGCAGCTTTCCGTCCTCGAGATCCCAGATGTGGCCGACCGACTGCGCGACCGACGCCCCGCTCTGCCGGCCGCGCACGTGCATGGTCATGTCTACCGCCACGCGCCCGTCTGGAGTCTCCTCGACCCGATGCAGCTCGACCCGCCACTCCTCCCACGCCGCGACGACGTCGTCGAAGTAGCGCCGGATCCCGTCGTGGCCGACGAACGCCACGCCCTCGAGCGACGCGAGCGCCGAGAAGAACTCGACGTCCGGGTGGCACTCGGCCACGGCTCCCTCGGTATCTCGCCGGCTGACCGCAGCCGCAAAGCGGTTGAGGCGCTCTTCCGCGGGTGTGGGCACGCGGCCAGCTGTGGTTACGGAGACTCCGCGATCTGCGGGCCGACCATCGTGATCTCCGGGATCGGCTGCAGCGCCCACTGCGGCGGCTCGACCCCGGCTTGCGCGGCGGCGAGGCGCGCCCAGTGGCGCTCGAAGCCCGCGGGTGTGCAGACGAGCAAGTAACGGGCGGGCGCGTCGCTGTGGTTGGCCAGCGCGTGGACTACGTTCCGCGGAGCGAACAGGAGCTCGCCCGGGCCCTTGGTCACGAGCGCGTCCTCGACCTGGAAGATCAGCTCGCCCTCGAGCACGTAGAAGGCCTCGTCGAAGTCGTGCGTGTGGAGCGGCGGGCCGGCGTTGTGCGGCGGCATCACGATCTCGGTAACGGACAGCTGCCCGCCGGTCTCCTCGCTGCGCAATAGGACGTTCGTGCGGAGCTCCGGCACGGATATGGAAGGTACTCGAACGCTGCGCGGCGCGGCCACCGCGCGCCGCTACCCTTCTTTCGTGGCCTCGAAGAGGCAAATCGACGTGGGCGGAGTCAAGATCGGCGGGGGCGCTCCCGTCGCCGTCCAGTCGATGACGAAGACCGAGACGGCGGACTACGACGCCACTCTCAAGCAGGTTCGCGCGATCGCCGATGCGGGCGCGGACCTCGTGCGCGTCGCCGTCCCGCGCGAGAAGGACGTCGAGGCGCTCAAGCGGCTCGTCGTCGAGTCGCCGATCCCCGTGATCGCGGACATCCACTTCAACCACACGCTCGCGCTGAAGGCGATCGACGCCGGCGCGCACTGCGTCCGGCTCAACCCGGGGAACATCGGCGGCCCCGACAAGGTCGCGGAGGTGGCGAAGAAGGCCACGGCCGCGGGAGTGCCGATGCGGATCGGCGTCAACTCCGGCTCACTTCCAAAGCACCTCCACGAGCTCGAGAAGGAGAACCCGGTCGAGGCGCTGGTCACGGCGGCCGTCGAGTTCGTCGAGCTGATGGAGCGGCTCGATTTCGAGAACTTCAAGGTGTCGATCAAGTCGACGAGCGTGCCGAACACGATCGCCTCCAACCGGCTGCTCAGCGAGCGGATCGACTATCCGATCCACCTGGGCATCACGGAGGCCGGGCACGAAGTGGTCGGGCTCGCTCAAGTCGGCGGTCGGCCTGGGCACGCTGCTCGCCGACGGCGTCGGCGACACGGTGCGGATCTCGCTCTCGACCTTCCACGCGGAGGAGGAGGTCAAGGTCGCCTGGGAGATCCTCAAGGCGCTCAAGATCCGCGAGCGCGGGCCGGTGCTGATCGCCTGCCCGACGTGCGGCCGGCTCCAGTTCGACATGGACACGGTCGTCGCCGAGATCGAGCAGCGGCTCGAGTCCTACGAGGAGCCGATCGAGGTGGCGGTGCTCGGCTGCGCCGTGAACGGGATCGGCGAGGCCTCGGCAGCCGACTTCGGGATCACGGGCGCGAAGAACGAGGGCCTGATCTTCGCCCACGGCAAGCCGCTCCGGAAGGTGCCGCAGGAGCAGCTCGTGGACGCGCTCTTCGCCGAGATCGACAAGTCGCTCGAGCGCGGCAAGACCGAGTTCGACGAGCGCGAGTCCGCCGAGGGCGCCGCGTGGCTCCAGAAGATCGAGGACGAGAACGCGGACGAGATGACGCCCGAGCGCATGGCGGCCCTGGAGGCGGCAGCCGCGACCGAGGAGGCGGGCGGGACCGCGCTGCCGATGGCGCCGAAGGTCAAGCTCGACGAGGCCGTCTCGCCGACCGCCGGCCGCCGCTTCACGCGCGCCTAGCGCGCGACGGCTTCGCGCGAGATCTCGAATCGCGCGAAGTCGGGCGCGGCCCAGACCGCGCGCCACGTGGCGCCGCGCAGGTGCGGGCGGCGCGCGCGGAAATAACCCTGGCTGTGGGTCACCTGGACCAGATCGCCGGAACGGACCCACGTCGGACGAGCCCGGGGCGCGCTGCTGAATCGCGATGGGGTATGTCGCGCCGTTTGGCGCGAACCTCACCTGGCCCCAGATCCGCGCGTTCTGGCCCCGGCGCCGGACCACAAGGCCGAACTTGTACGCGTTGGCGCCGGGCTTCGGCGCGCCCTCGGGGAGCGCCGTGAACAGCCCGGACTGGTAGGTGGCCCAGTAGGCCGGGGTGTCGACGCGGGAACTCGGTGCGCGGCGGGACGTCGTAGAGCTGGAACTGGGCGTGCGAGAAGACGCGCGGGTGGCGCCAGGCGATGAACTCGGCGTCGTTGACGTACTCGGCCTGCCGCTCGAGACGATGCCGCTGAACGGGTCGGGGGGCAGCGTCTGATAGCCGAACTCCGTGAAGAAGATCGGCAGTGTCGCGCGGGATCAGGCCGGTCCTGCCGCGCGATCTTGTCGAGCGCGCGCGGCAGCGCGCCCGACGTTGCCGATGTTCATGCATGTCGCGGCTGCGTCTCGCGCTTTCGCGGCGAGGCCTTCCTCGTGTACGGGTGGTGGCCGAAGCCCGAGGCGCGGGAAGCGCTCGAGCACGCGAAGGCTCTCCACGTTGTCGCAGCCGCGCGCCCGGGCTTCGCGGCCCGTGAAGGGCCGGTAGCGGCGGTTCAGGCAGAACATCTCGCGCAGGAAGAGCCCGGGCCGCAGTGACGGGACGATCGCCGTTCGGCTTCTGATCGCGCTTCCGAGCGGGGCGAGCTCGCGCGAACAGGAGCAGGTCGTTGGCGTGGCCGGTTGCCAGCAGTCCCTTGGCGCCCGCCACGAGCAGCTCGCGGTAGAGGTGGGGCGCCGCCGCGACCATCCCGACGCCGCGCTTCTTCTCGCTCTGGGGAGTCAGCCAGCCCGGCTGGTTCGGCTCGTTCCAGATCGCCCACCACGAGACGCGCGGCAGCACCTGCGCCGGTGTTCTCGTCGCGGTACGAGCCGCTGTAGCGCCGCCCCGCGGCCCGGACGAACTTGCGGAACTGCTTCGGGTTCGGCTTGTAGGTGCGCTGCGCCGCCTTGACGCGCGTCCTCTCGTGCGCCCACCGCGGGCCCGGGCCCGTGGGGTTGAAGTTGACGGCGATCCCGCGCGCTGCGCGCCTCGAATACGAGCGAGTCGTAGGGATCCCAGAGATGCGGCGGGTAGTCGCGCCGGATTTGCCCCGTTGAAGCCCGCGCGGCTTCCGCCGAGCCTCGCGGTGCGATCGCCTTCCAGAGCAGCGTCACGCGGGCCGCCTCGACCCCGAGGCCCTGCATCACGTTCAGGGCGTTGCCGCCGCTGATTGAGGTCCCCGTAGACGAGCTGGTTGTCGTCCTGCATCACGGAGACCATGTACGCGCGCGGCCGGGCGCGGTCGGCCGGAGCCACGGCAAGCGCCACGGTCATCGCGCATGCGAGCAGCGAGCGTCGTCAGGGAGAAGCGGAGCATCAGCGATTGAACAAGGCCACAGCGGCCGGTTGCGCCGCCTTCCGGGCGGCTCTCCGGGATGGCTCGCCTTTAGGCTAGCTGGGTGACACGACTCAGCCGCTACTTCCTGCCCACGGAGAAGCTTCCGCCGGCCGACGCCGAGGCGTCGTTCGCACAAGCTGATGGTGCGCGCGGGGCTCGTCAGGCAGGTTGGGGCGGGCATCTGGTCGTGGCTGCCGGCCGGCTGGCGCGTGCACCGCCGGGCGGAGCAGATCGTCCGCGAGGAGCTGGACGCGATCGGCGCGCAGGAGATGCTGATGCCCGTGCTGCAGCCGGCCGAGCTGTGGCAGCGGACGGGCCGCTACGGGTTCGACGAGCAGTTCCAGCTGCAAGGACCGGAAGGGCGCCGACCTGGTGCTCGCCATGACGCACGAGGAGAACGTGACGTTCCACGTGCTCGAAGGTCGTGCGCTCCTACAGGGACCTGCCGCTGATCCTGTACCACATCCAGACGAAGGAGCGCGACGAGCCACGCCCGCGCGCCGGGGTGCTGCGCACGCGCGAGTTCATCATGAAGGACTCGTACACGTTCGACCGCGACGCGGACGGACTGCAGCACGGCTACGACCTGCACATCCAGGCCTACGACCGCATCTTCGACCGGTGCGGGCTCGAGTGGTACCGGGTCGAGTCCGACGTCGGGATGATGGGCGGGCTGGGGGCGCACGAGTACATGGCGCCGTGCCCGGCGGGCGAGAACGACGTCGCGCTGTCGGCATCGGGGTACGCGGCGAACGTCGAGGTCGCGAGCGCGACCGCTCAGCCCGTCGACGGCCTGATCGGGCGGCCCGCCCGGAGGCCGTCGACACGCCGGGCGCGACCACGATCGAGGCCGTCTCGCAGATGCTCGGCGTGCCGCGCGGGCGCCCTGATCAAGGCGTTCCCGGTGATCGCCGACGAGCGCGGCCCGGTGCTCGTCCTGACGCGCGGCGACCACCGCCTGAACGACGTCAAGCTGCGGAACGCGCTCGGCCAGGACTTCCGTCCGGCGCAGGAGGAGGAGGTCGGGTCGGAGTTCGGCTCGGTGCCCGGGTTCATCGGCCCTGTCGGCGCGCGCGTGCCCGTCATCGCGGACGAGGCGCTCAAGGGACCTCGAGGGCCTGGTCGCCGGCGCGAACGAGCGCGACAAGCACGTGCGCGGCGTCGAGCCCGGGCGCGACTTCGACCCCGAGTGGGCGGACGTGCGCGCCGTCGAGGCCGGCGACACCGATCCGTCGGGCGCGGAGATCCGGATCGAGCCGGCGATCGAGATCGGGAACATCTTCAAGCTCGGTACCCGCTACTCGGAGCCGCTGGGCGCGACCTACCTGGACGAGAGCGGCAAGGAGCAGCTGATCTGGATGGGCTCCTACGGCATCGGCCCGGCACGGATCGCGGCCGCCGCCGTCGAGCAGTTCGCAGACGAGCAGGGAATCTCGTGGCCCCGCTCGCTCGCGCCGTGGGACGTGGAGCTCGTGACACTCGGGAAGGAGGGCGAGCCGGCGCGGGAGGTGGCGGACCGCCTCTACGCCGAGCTGCAGGAGGCCGGCCTCCAGGTCCTCTACGACGACCGCGAGGCGAGCGCGGGGGAGAAGTTCGCCGACGCCGAGCTCCTCGGGCGTCCCGCTGCGGCTGACGGTCGGCAAGCGCGGGATCGAGGCAGGGCGAGGTCGAGGCGCAGGTGCGGCGCGGCCAGGAGAAGCGGTCGCTGCCGCTCGACGGCGCGGCTCAGGCGGCCGCGGACCTGTGGCGCGAGCTGGACTGACCAGGAAGCGGCTGCTCGGCCTGGACCGCTCCGGGCCGCCGCCGGCCGAGACGCGCGCCGGGCGAGCCGCTCCACCCGTGGACGATCCCGAACCTGATCGGCTTCACGCGGATCGCACTGATCCCGGTCTTCCTCGTGATCGCACTCGACTCCGACGACGGGCGGGAGGCGTCGGCGTCGATCCTCTACGCGATCATCGGCGGCACCGACTACCTCGACGGCATGGCCGCGCGCATCACGGGCCAGTACAGCCGGCTCGGGACGCTGCTCGATCCGCTCACCGACCGGCTGCTGGTCGTCAGCGGCGTGATCGTCTGCTGGCACTTCGAGCTGCTGCCGCGCTGGGCGCTCGGTGTGCTCGCCGCGCGCGAGCTGCTCATGCTTGATCCTCACGCAGATCGGCTTCCGCAAGGGGCTCGACCTCGAGGTGAAGATGATCGGACGCTGGGCCGTGTGGCCGACGATGTTCTCGCTGTTCCTCGCGATGGTGTCGGTCACGTGGGTCGCGGAGGCGCTCCTCTACATCGGCCTCGCGATGACACTCGCCGCGACGGTCCTCTACGTGCGAGACGGTGTCCGCGCCTTGCGTGAAGGCTCAACATGTAGGTGTAGACTCGCCCGACCGGCACGCCCCCGACTAGAGGACTTGAATGGAAACGTTTCCCGACCTTGGCGCGTTGAGCGACCAGGAGCTGAAGGACCTGATCCAGCAGCTCACCGAGGAAGAGCAGGAGGTCTCGTACCAGCGTCGCATCCTCCACGGCAAGATCGACATCCTGCGCGCGGAGCTCGTCAACCGCCTGCGCAAGAAGCACGAGGAGGGCGAGCCGGTGATCACCGGTGCGGACGTCCAGCAGCTGACGGACATCCTCTCCGGCAAGAGCGGGACGGACGGCCCCGAGTAGGGCTCGGGGCCGAGCGCAGGGCACATGCACTGCCCCGAGTGCGGGTTCGTAAACGGCGAGGGCGCTAACTACTGCCAGAAGTGTGGTGCGTTCCTGGCCGGCGTCGGCGAGTCGAGCGACGCGACTACGGCGCAGTACCAGCTCGACGACGAGAGCGGGGAGCTGCGCCCGGTCGACCCGGAGCGAACGGCCGCGGGCGGCGTCCTCGTCATCCGCGCCGGCGGCGGGCGCGCCGGTGAGACGTTCGAGCTGAGCGGCGAGCGGATCGCGATCGGGCGCAGCCCGGACGCCGACGTCTTCCTCGACGACGTGACCGTCTCGCGCAACCACGCCCTGCTCGTCAGGCGGCGCGACGGCCTCTACCTGGACGACCTCGGCTCGCTCAACGGCTCATACGTGAACCGGCACCGGATCGAGTCCCACAAGCTGCAGGCCGGGGACGAGCTGCAGATCGGCAAGTACAAGCTGACCTACCTCGAGCGATGACGTCCGAGGCGCCGATAGCCCGCCCGCCCGCGAAGGCGCTCACGATCGGGGCCGTCTGCAAGTCGCTCGAACCGCGAGTTCCCGGACATCTCGATCTCGAAGATCCGCTACCTGGAGGACCAGAAGCTGCTCGCGCCTCGCCGCACGCGCGGCGGGTACCGCCTGTACGCGCCGGACGACGTCCAGCGGCTGCGAACGATCCTGCGCCTCCAGCGCGACGAGTTCCTCCCGCTCCGCGTGATCCGCCAGGAGCTCGCCTCAGGCCGGGCCGAGGCCGACGTCGACCGCGGCAAGCCGGCCGCCGATCCGCGTGCGCTGCGCCGGGTGACGGTCCTGCGCAAGAGCTCCGAGTCGCTCTACTCGCTCGAGGAGGTGCTCGATGGAGACCGGCGCGTCCGCGGAGCTCGTCAAGGAGCTCGAGGACTACGGCATCGTGAACGGCACGCGCGAGGGCGGCGACGCGCTCTACGACGAGACCGAGCGCGAGATCATCAAGGCGGCGGCGGAGCTCGCGAAGTTCGGCGTGGGCGGCCGCAACCTGCGCGTGTTCCGCACCTCCGCCGACCGCGAGGCGGCGCTGCTCGAGCAGATCCTCGCCTCGGCCCTCAAGTCGCGCAATCCGGACCGGCGGCGGGAGGCCGTCGAGGCGCTCGACAACCTGGCCGCGGTCGCCTCGCACCTGAAGCACCTGCTGCTCGTGCGCGACCTGCGCCACATGGTTTGAGTGCCGGCGGTACAGCGAGCACCACGGGTATGAGGCGCCGCTCGAGCGGGTGTGGAACATCGTCTCGGACCCGTATTCGTTGCCCGCGCTGGTGGCCTCGCGTCGAGCGCGTAGAGGAGGTCTCCGAGAGCGGGTGGACCATGGTGCTGGTCTCGGACCGCGGAAAGCCGATCCGCGCCGATTACACCCTCACGCGCAGCCGTCCAATGGAGCTGCTCGAGTGGCAGCAGGAGCTGGACGAAACGCCCTTCGAGCGGATGCTCTCGCTGTCGCGACTCGTGTTCGAGTTCGAGTGGGACGACGACGCAGAGGCCACGGCGGTGGTCGTGCGGTCGTACGAACGGCTCCGCGGCCTTGCGCGCCTGGGATCGCCGATGGTGCGGCGCGCCACGCGGAGGCGGCTCAACGAAGCGCTGGAGCGGCCTGGGAGAGCTCGTCGAATGAGCGCTCCCGACCCGCGCATGCGGTGGTGGGGGTGGGGGATCGACCGAGGACGCGACCTCGCTGCCGGACAAGGCCCGCGAGATGCTGCGCCAGGCCTTCGGGGTGGACGACGAGCCGGCCCCGCCGGTGAGCCTCGACGAGGTCGAGCTGCCCGATCCCACGCTCCCCGACGACGTCCGAGCGGAGCTCGCCGGGGTCGTGGGGGAGGAGGCGCGTGCGCCAGGACCGGCTCACGCGCGTCTCGCATGCGCTCGGCAAGAGCTACCCCGACCTCGTCCGCATCCGGCGCGGGGACGCGTCGAGCGCGCCCGACGCGGTCGTCTACCCCGCCTCGCACGAGGAGGTCCAGGCGCTGCTCGAGCTGTGCTCGGCGCGCCGCGTCGCGGTGACGCCGTTCGGCGGTGGGTCGAGCGTGGTGGGCGGGGTCGAGCCCCGCCGCGACGGGCTCGCGGCGGCCGTCACCCTCGATCTGGCGCGCATGGACGCGCTCGTCGAGGCGGACCCCGTGTCGCTCACCGCAACATTCGAGCCGGGCTGCACCGGCCCGCGGGTCGAGGAGCTGCTCGCGGCCGAGGGGCTCACGCTCGGCCACTTCCCGCAGTCGTGGGAGTACGCGACGCTCGGCGGCTTCGTGGCGACGCGATCGGCGGGACGGGCGTCCACCGGGTACGGGCGGATCGACGAGCTCGTCCTCGGCCTGCGGGCGGCGACGCCCGTCGGGACGGTCGACCTCCCTCCGCTCCCCGCGAGCGCCGCCGGGCCGGACCTGCGCGGCCTCCTCGTGGGGTCGGAGGGGACGCTCGGGGTGATCACGCAGGCGACGCTCGCGGTGCGGTCCCAGCCGCCCGTCAAGCTGAACGAGGGTTGGGTCTTCGACTCGTGGGAGGCGGGCTGCGACGCGTTCCGCGTGATGGAGCAGGCGGGCGCCGCCGCCGACGTGTGCCGCCTATCCGATGAGACCGAGACCGCCCTGAACGCCGCGGCGTCCGGGCACGAGGCGCCCGGGCCGTGCCTCGCCGTCGTCGGCTGGGAAGGCGAGGAGGCGGACGTGGCCCGCCGCGCCACGGCTACCCGTGCTCACCTCGAGCCCGCCGGCGCGCGCCCGCTCGGGGAAGAGGCGGGCGTCCGCGCAGGGCGCAACTACTTCGCCGGGCCATACCTTCGCGACGAGCTGCTCGGGATGGGCGTCCTCGTGGAGACGCTCGAGACCGCGACCACGTGGAGCCGCCTGCACGAGCTGTATGGCGGCGTCCGAGAGGCCCTGCGCGCCGCCCTCGAAGCCCGCGGCACGGACGCGCTGGTCATGTGCCACGTGTCGCACCTCTATCGCTCCGGCGCGTCGCTGTACTTCTCCTTCTTCGCGCGGCAGGAGCGCGGCGCGGAGCTCGAGCAGTGGCATGCGGCGAAGTCGGCCGCGTGCGACGCGATCGTGAAGCACGGTGGCACGATCACGCACCACCACGCGATCGGGCGCGACCACGCGCCCTGGATGCCTCAGGAGGTGGGGGAGGTGGGGGTCGAGGCGCTGCGGGCGATCAAGCGGCAGCTCGACCCCGCCGGGATTATGAACCCCGGGAAGCTCCTGCCGCCGACGCGGGCTTGAGCGTGCCCACGAGCGTCGTGAGGTGCTCCGGCTCGTTCTTGGGCGAGTACACGCCTCCCGCCGCCTCGACCTGATCCTGGATCAGGTAGCGCGGCACCCCGGTGTGGACCACGACGACGGTGCGCGGGTCATGCGACTTGATGGCGGCCACCGTGTCCTCGAGCGCGCCGATGGCGGTGCGGTAGTCGAGCACGACCACGTCGGGACGAAGCTCAGCCGTGGCCGCGACAGCCTCTTCGGCGGTGCTGCCCTCCCCGGCGATCTCGGCATGGCCGCGCAGGCGCTCCTCGATGAGCTGCCGCATGCGCGGATTCTGGTCGCATATGTACGCGCGTGGCGCCATCCCCAAGGGGAGTTTTGCCCTGAAAGGGGGCTTTTTCAACCCCCAACCGGGATCAGCTACCCGCCGGGGAGCGGGCTGCCGCCGGCCTCGCCGTCACCCTGCTCGAGCTCACCCGAGCCCGTGCCGGTGCTGGCCTGGAGGTCCGAGAGCCGGCCACGCAGCACGGAATCGCCGCTGTGGGCGGCGTTCTGGTCCACGTTCTCGCGTGAGATGTCGAGGAACTCGAAGTCCTCGTAGTTCTCGGGCAGGCGGCCGGCGCCCTGGTAGTTGCCCTGGCGGTCGGTCAGCTGTGCGCCCATGGACGTCGCGTCGTCCTGGGCGTTGAACAGCCATACCTCGTAGGCCTGGCCCTCGCGCGTGGGGCGCAGGCCACGAGCCTGGACGAGCAGGGAGCGCTCCCCGTCTCGCTCGGTGATCAGTGCGATGCCGACGCCCTCCTCGCCGCTCTGGGGGCGCAGCAGCAGCTGGCCGAGAACGCGCGGCTGCTCCTCCGCCTCGGCGCTCGTGTCCCCGTCGCCGCCGTCGTCGTCGCCCGTGAGCAGGCCGACCGGCCAGACGAGCAGGATGAAGAGCAGCGCGGCGGCAGCCGCAGCGGCCCCCGCGATCCGGCGGCGGCGCACGATCGTCTCCGCACCCGCTGAGAGGGGGCGAGCCGGCCGCTCTTCTGGCTCCCGGTCGCGGTCCCGTGGCCGCTCCCGCTCCCGCTCCCGCGGCCGCTCTCGTTCCCGGGGCAGCTCGCGCTCGCGGAGCGGTGCAGCCTCGCCCTCCGGGATCACGGGCAGGTCGCGCTCGTCGTAGAGGTGGTCCAGCGAGTCGAGCAGCGAGAGCGCCCAGAGCCGCGCCGGCTCGGAGCGCTTCAGATGGCCGCGTGTGGCCGTGCCCTCAGGGCCCGTCTGCTGGTTGAGGAGGTAGTCGGCTATCTGGCCGCGCCAGTCGCCGTCGACGCGCGCCGCGCTGCGCGGCGACAGGTCGGTAAGTGCGTCGCGAGCGAGCTGCCGCACACGCGGCGCCGGCATTCCGAGCATTCCGGCGAGCTCGTCGTAGGACTGGCGCCGCTGGATTACGAGCTCGAGGATCGCCCGCTGTTCAGCGGGCAGCTGGTCGAAGGTAGCCATGCGGGCCGCAGGTTATCTTCCCCCCGGTGACGGAAGAGCCGCCCGTGGCCTTCGAGCGAACGCTCGAGAGCCACCTTCGCCGCGAGACGCAGGAGATGACCGAGGAGCGGGTCGTGGCGACGATGTCCGTCGACGACCAGCCCGTGCTGCAGCCAATGGGGATCGTGCACGGAGGCGTCTACGCGACGATGGCCGAGGGGATGGCCTCCGAGGCGACCTTCCGGGCGGTCTACCCCGACGGCAACGTCGCGATCGGCATGCAGAACAGCACTAGCTTCTTGCGCCCGATCACGAGCGGCACGATCCACGCAGACGCCCACCGCCGCCACCGCGGGCGGACGACCTGGATCTGGGACGTCGACTTCACCGACGACGACGGCCGGCTCTGCGCGACCGCCCGGGTGACGGTCGCGGTGCGGCCTATCCCCGCCAGCGGTTCGTGATCGGCAGGCGCCGGTCGCGCCCGAACGCCTTCGGCGAGATCTTCACGCCCGGCGGGGCCTGGCGGCGCTTGTACTCGGCCAGGTCGACGAGCCGGATCACACGCTTGACCTCGTCCTCGGGGAGCCCCTTGGCAACGAGCTCGCCCGCGTCGAGGTCATCCTCGACGTAGCCCTCGAGGATCGCGTCGAGCACGTCGTAGGGCGGCAGCGACTGCTCGTCCAGCTGGTCGGCACGCAGCTCGGCGGAGGGGGGCCGCTCGAGCACGGTCGCTGGCACGAGGTCGCGCCCGGCCTGCGCGTTCCGCCACCGCGCGAGCCGGTAGACCCACTGCTTGAAGACGTCCTTGAGGACGGCGAACCCTCCGGCCATGTCCCCGTAGAGCGTCGCGTAGCCCACCGACATCTCCGACTTGTTCCCGGTGGTGAGCACGAGCCAGCCGAACTTGTTCGACAGGGCCATCACGATGTTGCCGCGAACCCGCGCCTGGAGGTTCTCCTCGGTCAGGTCCGGCTCGCGGCCGGCGAACGCATCCGCCAGGAGCTCGTCGTACGCCGCGATCGCGGGCTCGATCGGGATCTCGTGCAGCTCGATGCCGAGGTTCTCCGACAGCGTGCGCGCATCCGACTTGGTCCCCTCGGACGAGTAGCGCGACGGCATGGTCACGGTGACTACCCGCTCCGGCCCGAGCGCGTCGACCGCCACGAGCACGGTCAGCGCGGAGTCGATCCCGCCCGAGGACGCGATGACCACCTTGTCGAAGCCGTTCTTGGTCACGTAGTCGCGCACGCCCATGACAAGCGCGCGGTAGACCTCCTCCTCCGGCGGGAGCGGCTCGGCGACCTGGCCGGCGAGCACGAGCGCCTCCTCGAACTGAGGCCCGCGCGCGGCAACCTCGCCGTCGGGCGTGACGATCAGGCTGTGGCCGTCGAAGACCAGTTCGTCCTGCCCGCCCACGAGATTGCAAAAGGCCATCGTGACCCCGTTGTCGCGCGCGAGCCGGGCGATCATCTCCTCGCGCTCCATCCCCTTGCCGTGGTGGTAGGGCGACGCCGACAGGTTCACGACCACCCGCGCGCCGGCGGCAGCGGTGGCCTCCGTAGGCTCGGGCGCCCAGATGTCCTCGCACACCGTGATGCCGACCGGCGTGCCGGCGACGTCGACGACCATCGGCTCGGCTCCGGGCTCGAACCAGCGCCGCTCGTCGAACACGCCGTAGTTCGGCAGGAGCAGCTTGCGGTAGACCGCCTCGATCTTCCCGTCCGCGACCACTGCTGCCGCGTTGTAGACGCGCCCATCCGCCTCCTCCGGCCATCCGACTATCGCCGTGATCCCGCCCACCTCGAGCCCCTCGACCGCCGCCCGCGCCTGGCGCAGGAAGCCGCGCTTCAGCAGAAGGTCCTCCGCGGGGTAGCCGGTGAGGGCGAGCTCGGGGAAGACGACGAGCCCGGCACCCGCGTCACGCGCCTGCGCGGCGAGCTCTTCGATCTTCGCCGCGTTGCCGTCGATGTCGCCGACGACGGCGTTCATCTGAGCGAGCGCAATGCGCAGGTCGTCTGCCATGCATCAAGGTTACGGTCGTGCGGGTTGCGGTAATCGGCCACGTCGAATGGTGCGAGTTCGTGCGCGTCGAACGCGTGCCGGTCGCGGGCGAGATCGTCGACGGCTCGTCGCTCCTCGAGGAGCCGGCCGGTGGGGGCGCGGTGGCGGCGGTCCAGATGGCCCGCCTGGCGGGCTCGTGCGACTTCTTCACCGCCCTCGGCGACGACGTTCTCGCGCGACGCTCGATCGCGCGCCTGTCGGCCCTAGGCCTGACGGTCCACGCCGCCAAGCGGCCCGCGCCGACCCGCCGAGCCTGGGTCTATGCGGACGCGGCGGGCGAGCGGACCATCACCGTCATAGGCGAGAAGCTCGTGCCCTCGCTCGACGACCCGCTCTCCTGGGACGTCCTCGAATCGGCCGACGCGGTGTTCTTCGTCGCCGGCGCGGACGGGGTGCTCGAGCGGGCCCGGGCCGCCCGCTTCCTCGGCGCGACGACCCGGTCGCTGCCGCCCGGCCCGGGGGTTGTGCTCGACGCTGCGATCGGCTCGAGCAACGACGCCTCCGAGGCTTTCGCTCCGGGAGAGCTGCAACCGGAACCGGGGCTGTCCGTGTGGACCAACAGCGCGGCCGGGGGCCGCTGGCGGGCCTCGGACGGCCGCGAAGGGACATACGACGCGGTGCCGCCGCCCGGCGCCGTCGCCGACGCGTACGGGGCGGGGGACTCGTTCGCCGCGGGCACGACGTTCGCGCTCGGGCGGGGTGACGCGATCGAGGAGGCGCTCGCGCTGGGAGCCCGCTGCGGCGCCGAGGTGATGACGCGCAACGGGCCGTACGAGTGACCTCGCCTTGCGACGGGTAGGAGGGGCGTATGACCACACGAACCAGCTCCCAGGGCATCCTGGCCGACGAGAACCGCGAGAAACGGGAGGAGATCATCGAGCTCCTCACCAAGGCGTACTGGATGGAGCTCGAGACGGTGATGAGCTACATCGCGAACTCCGTCAACCCCGACGGCCTGCGCGCCCAGGAGATCGTGGAGTCGCTCCAGAAGGACATCCAGGAGGAGCTCGGGCACGCGCAGCAGTTCGCGGCGCGGATCAAGGAGCTGTACGGGGTCGTGCCGGGATCGCTCGACTTCAGCGCCGAGCAGTCATACCTGCAGCCGCCGGACCACCAGACCGACATCGTGCACGTCATCAAGGGCGTGATCGAGGCCGAGACCGGCGCGATCGAGCACTACAACCGCATCATCGAAGTGACCGACGGTGTCGACTACGTCACGCAGGACATGGTGATCGACATCCTGCGCGACGAGGAAGGCCACCGCCGGCTGTTCGAGGGCTTCCTCCGAGAGTTCGAGGTCGAGGGGCTGGCGTAGCCCCCCGACCTCCCAGACATCCCTAAACGACCGTCTCTCCCGCGAGCACCCGCTGCCCCCGCCGGTCGCTCTCGTGCGGCTCGATCAGGATCGCGCCCTCGCCGCTGACGTAGGCCTCCTCGCCGTGCTGAGTAACGTCGAGACCGATCGCCTCCTCGCGCTCCGTGACCCGCAGGCGGAAGGCGAGCGACATCACCTTCAGGATCACGAACGTCGCGCCGAACGCGTACAGCGGTGCGATGAGCGCGGCCAGCGCCTGGTCGCCCAGCAGCGCCGAATCGCCGTAGAACAGGCCTTCGCCGAGATCGCCGTTCCAGCTCGCCTGCGCGACGAAACCGATGAACAGGATGCCCGTGAAGCCGGCCAGGCCGTGCGCCGCCAGGACGTCGAGCGTCTCGTCCACGCGGGTGCGCGGCCGCCAGACGATCAGCAGGTAGCTCGGGATCGCAACGATCACGCCGAGGGCCATCGCCCAGCCCGGGCTGATGAAGCCGCCCGCCGGGGTGATGCCGACACAGCCGACGATGATCGCGGTGGCAGCGCCGACCGCCGTGACACGCCGGCCACGGATCAGGTCGAGTGCGAACCACGTGAGCAGGCAGACCGCCGGGGTCAGCAGCGTGTTGACGAAAGCCAGGACGCTGTTCTGCCCTGTGCCGATGCCGCTACCGCCGTTGAACCCGAACCAGCCGAACCACAGGATCCCGGCGCCCAGCAGCACCAGCGGCGTGCTGTGGGGCAGGAGCGGTGCGCGGCGGCCGTAGTCCATGCGCCTGCCGACGACCAGCGCGGCGGCGAGGGCACT
This sequence comes from uncultured Thermoleophilaceae bacterium, assembly GCA_963846865.1. Taxonomy (GTDB): domain Bacteria; phylum Actinomycetota; class Thermoleophilia; order Solirubrobacterales; family Thermoleophilaceae; genus DASPHG01. Next base: position 53,469 of record CAWJXU010000008.1, read on the forward strand.
GAAGCCCGAGCCCATCTCCACCGGCACGCCGCCGGCGAAGTCGAGCGTGCCGTCCACCTGGAGGAACCCGCCGCCGAAGACCCAGTGGGCCATGACCGGGTAGACGGCGATCGACCAGACCGCGATGAAGCCGAGGTAGGGGAGAAACCGCATCCGCTCCACCACTGCACCCGAGACGAGTGCTGCGGTGATGATGCAGAACGTCCCCTGGAAGGCGAAGAAGACCAAGTGCGGCACGGTCTGCTCGCCGAACGGCTCGAAGCCGACGTCCTTCAGCGCGACGTAGTCGAAGTTGCCGATGAACCCGCTGCCGTCGCCGAACGCGAGCGAGTACCCGACCAGCGCCCACGAGACGGTCACGACCGCCAAGGCCGCGATGCACATCATGAACGTGTTGAGGCTGTTCTTCGCGCGGACGAGGCCCGCGTAGAAGAGGCCGAGCCCGATCGTCATGAGCATGACGAGGGCCGTCGCCATCAGCATCCAGGCTGTGTCTCCGGTGTTGATCGTCTCGGGCATCAGGCACCCACCGGAGTCACGGCGGCCTTGTCGGTCTCGCCCGTCCGGATACGGACCGCCCGCTCGAGCGGGATCACGAAGATCTTGCCGTCACCGACCTCGCCGGTGCGAGCGCCATCGCAGAGCGCGGTGATCGTCGTGTCGACGAAGTCGTCCGACACCGCGATGTCGAAGCGGACCTTGTCCGAGAGCTCCATCTTCACGGTCGTCCCGCGATAGGTCTGGACCTGGTCGAGCTCTCCGCCGTGTCCTTGGACGCGACTGATCGAGAGGCCGCTGACCTCGCATTTGTAGAGCGCTTCGAGTACATCGTTCGCCTTCTCGGGGCGAACGATTCCGATGACGAGTTTCAAGAGGCTCCTTTCAGGAGGCGGGCGTGGATATCCGCCAGGATCGTCGTCGGCGTGCGCCGGACGGTCGTTGTCCGCCCGTACAAAATCGCCCGCGCGGCGCTTGTACCGGTGGCTAAGGGCCGAGGTGGAAATCCACGAAATTGCGGATTTCCGCCGGCGTGTCGCCGTACTCGATCCGCTCGTCGGCGATGGCGCCCAGTGGCGTCCTCAGCGTCGGCTCGCGCTCGAAGATCACCGCGAGACCGAGCTCCTCGAGGCGCGGGCCCGCTCCCTCGGACAGCTCCTTCGCGCCCGCGGGCAACCGCCCATCGCGGTGGAGGACGACCACGTTGCCCTTCGCGACGGCGTCCTCGAGCGCGGGGGACAGGACCGGCTCGCCGCGGTACACCTGGCCGGGCTCCTCGCGCTCGCCCTCGAGCTGAGACTCGTCGCGGGACTCGAAGAACAGGATCACGCCCACCGCGCCGATCAGCGCGATGACGAACGACACGAAGAAGCTCAGGATGTCCACGAGGCGCGGCCTGCGCGGCCGCGGTATGCGCAGCCTCACGAGCGCCGGCCTAGCGGGACCACCTCGGCCGAGACGCACTGGATCAGGTCGCGCGGATCGACCTCGAACAGGCTGTTCGACGTCGCCGCCCGCCGCCCAGATCCGCTCGTGGTGCAACAAGGCCTCGTCGAAGAGGATCGGCAAGCCATGGCGCGAACGGGGGCACGCCGCCGACCGGATAGCCGGTCGCCGCGCGGACCTCGTCGGGCGTCGCCGCCCGCGCCTCGGCGCAATCGAGCGCAAGGGCGACCCGCCCCTCGTCGATCCGATGAGCGCCCGAGGTAACGCACACCACTGGGTCGCCGTCGCACACGAACACGATCGACTTGGCGATCATCGCTTCGTCACAGCCGACGGCGGTCGCGGCTTCGCGAACGGTCCTCGTGGACTGCTCGAGCGACCTGACCGTCAGGTCCAGGCCCAGTTCGCGGGCGGCGTCCCTGACCTTCTCGCGCACCCCTGGAAGGGTAGTCCTACGCGGTCGCGCCGGTGCGAGACTGCTTGCGCTGCGGCCGCTCCGTCGTGATCGAGACGCCGGCGGTCTCCGCCAGCTCCGCGAGCGAGTTCCCGAAGTCCTCGGCCAGGTCGTCCAGATCGTGCATCGCGTCGTAGTCGCCGACGAGGCCGAAGTTCATCTTGCCGTTGTAACTCATGATCGCGACCCCCAGCGCCTGGTTGCGCGCGAGCGGCACCATCGGGAAGAGGTCGCGCAGCTCGTGGCCCATCAGATAGAGCGGGAACTGCGGGCCGGGCACGTTCGTGACGACCACGTTGAACATGCGCTGCCGGGCCATCAGGCGCGAGGCCTGGGCCATGATCGTGGGAGGCGCGAAGCCGGTAAGCGACGTGAGCACCTGGGCGCCGACCGCCTGGCCGGACTCCTTGAGGCCCGCCATCGCCTCGCTCACGATCTCGAGCCGCTGCGCCGGCTCGCTGCACCAGACGGGGAGTGGCGCCATGATCGCGGCCACCTGGTTGCCGAGCGCGCCGCGGTCCTCGTCGGCGCGCACGCTGACGGGCACCATCGCCTTGAGCTCGCGGCCTGAGAGCGTCTCCCCGCGCCGGTGCAGGTGCCTTCCCAGCGCACCGGAGACGGTCGCCAGGACGACGTCGTTGACGGTGCCGCCGAGAGCGTCCTTGATCGCCTTGACGTCGTCGAGGTTGGTCCGCACCCAGGTAAAGCGCCGGTGCGGCCCGATGCGGCAGTTGTACGGGCTCGGCGGGGCCGGGTTCATGCCCGCCCACGCCATCGCGCCGACGCCCACGAGCGAGTCCCGCGCGCCTGAGGCGATCTGCCGCGGCGCGCGGAAGATCGCGCGTACAGAGCGCGTGATCTCCCCAGGGACGGTGGCACGCTCGAGCAAGGCCTCCGACAGGAGCTGTGTGCGTCCGGGCATCGGCGCCGGCAGCCAGTGCTGCTCGGGCTGCTCGACATCGCTCCCCTCGGGCGCGAGGTCGAAGAGGACCGTGACGATGTCCACGCCTGAGATTCCGTCGACCAGCGCGTGGTGCGTCTTGCAGACGAGCGCGAAGCGGCCGCCCTCGACGCCCTCCACGACCCAGATCTCCCACAGCGGCTTGTCGCGGTCGAGCTGCTGGGCGAGCACGCGGCCCGCGAGGGCGCGCAGCTGTTCCTCGGACCCGGGCGCCGGCAGCGCGGTCTTGCGCACGTGGTAGCTGAGGTTCAGGTGCGGGTCGTCGACCCAGCGCGGCCTGCCCTGCCCGAAGGGGACGAACGCGAGCTTCTGCCGGTAGCGCGGGACGAGGTGCAGCCGGCTTTCGATCCCTGCGATGAACTCGTCGTGGGGCGGCGGCTCGCCATCGAAGAGCATCACCGACGCCACGTGCATGTGCGCGCTGTCGTCCTCGAGATGGAGGAACGACGTATCGAGCGCGGTCAGCCGGTCCGGCATCAAGCGGACCATACCCACAAGTGTGACCCTGCTCACGGAGTCAGCGGTCGCGCCCGATACCCTGCGAACGGTTGTTCGATCGGCTTTGCCGAACCGCGCTCCCAAGGGAGCCGCGGGCGGGGGAACCAAAAGCCGCAAGGCACGGGGCGAATCGGCTGGTGATCCGGCCGTAGCGAAATTCTCCGGACGAGAAGAGCGCGAGCCCGACAGCTAACCCCGTAGGCGCAGGCCGGGAAAGGAAATCCCTTGATCCCGCACATGAACGTGCGCGGTCGCGGCGTGCGCCTCTACGGCGCGGTCCGTAGCCGTGCTGATGACAATCGGTTTTCTAGCCACCCAGACCGCCATCGGTCAGAACGCCCGCGTGTCCATCGCGACCCCCGAGACGAAGCACGTCAAGCAGGGGCAGCGAGTGCACGTCCGTGGCCGGCTCAACCCGGGCCAGCAGGGCCGCACGGTGCTGGTCCAGCACCGCAAGAACGGCCGCTGGGTCACCGCCGACCGCGACCGGACCGGGGCGGAGGGCCGCTTCGACGGGACCTGGCGGGTCGAGAAGCCCGCAGGTCGATACCGGACCCGCGTGGTGTCCCGCGGCAGCCGCCGGACTTCGCGGCGCGTCGACAAGACGCGCCTCTTCGTCTACCGACCGGGCCAGGCTTCGTACTACGGCCCCGGCTTCTACGGCAACCGCACCGCGTGCGGCCAGACCCTCACGCCCAGCACGATGGGCGTAGCGAACCGCTGGCTGCCCTGCGGCACACGGGTGACGTTCCGCTACCACGGCCGCACCGTCACGGTGCCGGTGATCGATCGCGGTCCGTACCACGGCTCGCGGACCTGGGACCTCACCTACGCCACGAAGCGCAAGCTCGGCTTCGGCAGCACCGGCGTCGTTTGGTCGACTCGGTAGCCGCTAGACGGCAAGCGCCATCTGGTCGTCGCTTGGACCGGCCGCATCAGCGGCACGGTCCAGGCCGGCGACCCTGACCCCGAGGAGCCGCACGGGCCGGGGCGGGTCGAACTCCCGGAGCAGCTCGAGCGCGACACCCGTGACCGTGGCACGGTCGTTCGTGGGCGCGTCGAGTGTTCGCGCCCGCGTGTGTGTCGAGAAGTCGTCGAGTCGGACCTTGATGCCGACCGTGGGCCCGCGGCGCTCCTCGCGGTCGAGCGTGGCGCACAGCTCCTCCGCGAGCCGCTCGAGCACGGGCGTGAGCGCCTCCAGGCCGTGCAGGTCGTGGTCGAAGGTCGTCTCCCTCGACTCCGACTTCGCGATCCGGACGGTCGTCACCGGGCTCTCGTGCTCGAAGCGAGCCAGCCGGCGCAGGTGAGGACCGAGGCGCGGGCCGAACCAAGCGGTCAGCGCGGTCTCGGACGCGGCGGCGAGCTTTCCGAGCGTGTCGATCCCGTGCTCGGCGAGCCGTTCGGCCGTCTTGGGCCCGATCCCGGGGATCAGCCCGGGTGGGGAGGAGCCGAACCGCTCACACGCCTGCTCGCGTGTGAGGACGACGAACCCGTTCGGCTTCTCTGCGTCGGAGGCGACCTTCGCCACGAGCTTCGAGGGGCCGATGCCGATCGAGCACCCGAGCCCGGTGGCGTCCTCGACGGCCGCCTTGACGCGCCGCGCCGCGGCCTTGGGGCGCTCGAAGCCGCCCAGGTCGAGGTACGCCTCGTCGAGTCCCACCACCTCGACCCGATCGATGTACGCCCGCAGCACGTCCATGACCTCGCGCGAGCGCTCCCGGTAGAGCTTGAAGTCGGGTGGGACGAACACGGCGTCCGGACAAAGGCGCCGGGCGCGCGAGGCCGGCGTCGCGGAGAAGACGCCGAACCTGCGCGCCTCGTAGCTGGCCGTGGTGACCACGGCCCGCGGCCCGCTTCCGGCGACGACGACCGGCTTTCCGGCGAGGTCCGGCCGCCGCTGCAGCTCGACGCTCACGTAGAACGCGTCCATGTCGACATGGGCGATGCAGCGCATCGCCTCCACGGTACGCGTCAGATCGGCTGGTTTATCGGCCTGATCAGGATCTCGTTGACGTCGACATGCGCCGGCTCGTCGAGCGCGTACAGCACCCAGCGAGCGATGTCGTCCGCCTGAAGGCCGCCGCCCATCGGGTGGGCGTCGAAGAACGGCGTATCGACCATGCCCGGCTCGATCAGCGTGACCTTGATCGGCGTCTCCGCAACCTCCTGACGCAGCGACTCGCCCATGCCGGTCACCGCCCACTTGGTGGAGGAGTAGAGCGAGCCGGGGAGCGCGCGCCGGCCGGCGATCGAACTGGTGAGAAGGAAGTGGCCCGCGTCCTGCTCCTTGAAGTGGGGGAGAGCCGCCCTGATCGAGTACGCGACGCCGAGCACGTTCGTCAGGACCATCGACCGCCACTGCTCCGGCGACTCTTCAAGGAAGCCGCGCGTCGCGCCGAAGCCGGCGTTGGCGAACACGGCGTCGAGGCGCCCGAAGCGCTCGAGCGTGGCCGCGACGAAAGCCTCCTGGTCTTCCCACTCGGTCACGTCGCAGCGCTTCGCGAGCGCTTTGTCATCGCCGAGCTCGGTCGCCAGCTCGCCGAGCTTGTCCTCCGAGCGCGCGCCGAGCGCGACGCGCCACCCGCGGGTGACTGCTTGTCGCGCCGTGGCGGCGCCGATCCCGGTGCTCGCGCCGGTGATCAGTAGTACGCGTTCTTCACCCATCGGCGCAGGATATGTCCCTATAGGCTGCGCGCGGTGCTGCGCACACAGGCCCGCTTCCCAGACGTGCCTGCCGGAAAGGGGCACTACGAGAGCTTCTACCTCAAGGCGTGCCACCCGTCGGAGCCACTGGGCATCTGGATTCGCTACACCGTCCACAAGCACTCGGGCGGGGAACCGCAAGGGTCGGTGTGGTTCACGTTCTTCGACGGCGCCGGCGCCGGTCCGCAGGCGTCCAAGGTGACTACCCCGGATGTGACCGTCCCGGAGGGCGCTTACATCCGCATCGGGGAGAGCACCTTCGAGGACGGGCGGGTGGCGGGCAGCGCGAAGACGGACCAGCTCGACGCGAGCTGGGAGCTCTCGTTCGGCTCGGACGAGGAAACGCTGTTCCACCTCGCGCGCGACTGGATGTACCGCGCGCCAGTGCCGAAGACGAAGCTGTTGTCGCCCTATCCCGGCGCGCGCTTCGACGGCGTCGTCCATGTGGGCGAACGGGAGGTCCGGCTCGATGGCTGGCGAGGGATGATCGGCCACAACTGGGGGAGCCAGCACGCCGAGCGCTGGATATGGCTCCACGGCGCCGGCTTCGACGAGGCCGAGGACGCATGGCTCGACGCGGCGATCGGCCGGATCAAGCTCGGCCTGGTGACGACGCCGTGGATCGCGAACGGCACGCTCCACATCGACGGCGAGCGCTATCGGCTCGGCGGGCCCGAGAAGGCGCGCGGCACGCGGGTGACGGAGTCTCCGACGCGGTGCGACTTCCTGCTGCCCGGCGGCGAGGTCACTGTCAGCGGGCGGGTCGAGTCGGAGCGCAAGAACTTCGTGGGCTGGGTGTACGCGGACCCGGACGGCCCCGAGCACAACACGGTCAACTGCTCGATCGCCGACATGACGCTCACCCTGAGCGGCGACGGGCGGCCGGACCGCGAGCTGCACCTGCGCGGCGGCGCCGCCTACGAGCTGGGCATGCGCGAGACCGACCACGGCATGCCACTACAGCCGTTTGGCGACGGCTAGGCGGCTTCCAGCGCCGCGCGCTCGAGCTTCTCGATCCCGAGCCTGAGCCGGCTGCGAGCCGTTCCGAGCGGCACGCCGGTGCGCTGTGCGATCTCGCGTGCCGGGAGGTCGCCCCAGAAGGCGAGCGCGACCGCCTCACGCTGCAACGTCGGGAGGTGCGCCGACTGCCGCACGCAGGCGGGCGGAGCGGTCGCGCGCCTCGACCTGCTCGTCGGGACGCTCGGCCTGCGGGGGATCGGCCTCGACCGCCGCCGCGAGCCGCTCGCCCGCGCGTGCGCCGGCGCTCTCCGAGCGGGCGATGTCGAGCGCCCGGCTGCGCGCCATCAGCGCGAGGTAGCTGCCGAGGTCACCGCGGCGCTCGTCGAACCGGTCGGGGTGGAGCCAGAGCCGCAGGAAGACGTCCTGGACCGTGTCCTCGGCCTTCACCGGGTCGCGAAGGATGCGGTAGGCGTTGGCGTAGACGCGGCGCGAGTGCGTCGCATACACCGTCTGGAATGCCTCCGGGTCGCGGAGTTCCACGCCCCCTCCTTTCGGACCGTTCACCCAAGGTACGGGCGTGGATGCCTGGCGTGTAGACGCCGGTTGGTGCTGAGCGCCCTAACCGCTGGTTATGGCTTGCGGAGCAGGTGGTCGACCAGCGCGCGGGCGGCGGGGGAGACGCTCTCCTGCGAGCCCAGCAGCACGACGAATGCCCGGCCGAGGTCGAGCCCGCGCACTCGCTTGACGGCGAAGCCCCCTTCGTCGCGGCTGACCGCGATCGCTGAGAGAAGCACAGGCGCACGCTCCTCGATCGCCGTCGCCTTCGCCGCGCTCGTGCTGCCCACCTCGGCGAGCGGCGGGGCGAGCGACAGGCCGCTCGCGGCGAGCGCCTCGTCAACGACCTGGCGCGTGTTCGCGCTCGGGTCGCGCACGACGAGCGGTTCGGTGACGAGCTGCTCCGGCTCGATCGCCTCGAGCTTGGCCCACGCGTGGCCTTCGGGCACAGCGACCACCACCTCGTCGTCACAGAAGTGGACCTGCTCGAGGCCGGGGAGGGGCGCGCCGATCCGGGCCGCAGCTATGCCGAATTCGGCCCTGCCGGCCGCCACGAGGTCGCGTACGACGACCGAGTTCGCGATCACGAGCTCGACCGACAGGTGGCGGCCGCGCAGCTGCTCGTACTCGACAAGCCGGCTTGGGAGGACGAACTCGGCGATCGTGTGGCTCACGGCCAGGCGGACCGGGGCGTCCTCGTTCGAGAGGCCGGCCATCAGCTCCTCGACCGCGTCCGCCTGCGCGAGCAGCTTGCGCGCCTCGACGTAAAGGCGCTCGCCGGCCTCGGTAGTCGCGATCCCACGCGACGACCGCACCAGGAGTTGCGCCCCTGCGAGGGCCTCCAGCGCGCGCATCCGCTTCGACAGCGCGGGCTGGCTCACGCGTAGGAGCCGGCCGGCGCTGCCGAGGCTGCCGAGGTCGACCGCCGCGCAGAAAGCGCGCAGCTCGGCGAGGTCGACGGACCGGACGAGGCCCATAACCCCAGGATAGGGCTGTACGGCGTCTAGTCGGGCAGGGGACCGAAGTTATGCGCGAACGCAAAGAACCAGATCGCCATCGCCGTCAGGGCGATGATCACCGACACGATCATGCTCACGTCGAGCAGCGTCGCCTCGCGCCGGCGCGGCCGGCGGTTGTCGCTCAGGCTGCCGAGCCACGCGGAGCGCTGCGTGCCGGGTGCGTCGTCCGGGCGCGGGGTGCATGTCCACGTAGATGGCGTTGAGCCGGTAGAGCATCCAGCCCCAGGCGATCATCGTGAGCGGGCACGCGGCGAGGGCGAGCAGGTAGATCGACGGGTACTCGTCGATGAACTGTCCGGCCACCCAGATCCAGAAGAGCGGGATGCCGATCCACATCGCCAGGCTGCCCACGACTATCGCGAGAGCGAGCGCGCCGCGGTACACGACTAGCGGAGCTGACCTGCCGATTGCATGCATAACGGGCAGCCCGAGGAGATGATGACCCGCCACCAGTTCATGAGCAAGCCGAGTAGCCCCATCCGCGGCCGCGCATGGCACTGGCGGCAGCCCGGCTCGCCGATGTCCTCGTGCGAGACGCGCTCCCAGCGATGGGCCGCCGGGTCGGCCATGATCGCCTCCATGCGGCCGCGCGCCTGTTCCTGGCGCTCCCCGGTCGAGTCGAGGTCGCGCCGGATGCGCGCTACGGCGGCTTGCAGCTGGTCACGGCGCTGCTCGAGCTCGGCGAGCGTCTGAAGTCGCGCGCCCTTGGAACCGCCGAGCCGCGGCGGAGTGGGGGAGCGGGGGAAGGCCGTCGTGACGTGACCGGCGAGCTGCTCCTCGAACCGCGCGATCTGGTCGCGCAGCGCTGCGCGCGCCGGGCGCTCGTCTACGTCGGTGCGGACGCGGACGGGATTGAAGTCGATCAGCGTGGCGGACATGGTCAGCCTCCGATCGGGGCTCTCGGGTTCGTACCCCAGAAGATCTGGGTGCCCAGCATCCCGACGACGTGAACCATCACGGTGTTGAGCACCATCGACTTGGCGGTCGCCGTCCCGACGCCAACCGGGCCGCCGCTCGCCGTGTAGCCGTAGTAGCAGCCGACGAGCACGATCACGGTCGCCATCGCCATGCCCTTGATCGCGCTGTAGAGGAGGTCGGGCGGGTTCTGGAACATCCAGAAGATCAGGAAGAACCCACCTGACGACACCTCGCCGATCTGCTGGACGACGGCGAGATAGGAGGCGAAGAAGCCGGCGCCGATCCCCGCCACGTACACGAACGGAAGCACGAGCCAGGCGGCCAGGAGCCGCGTCGCGCAGAGGAAGGTCATCGAGCTGATGCCCATCACCTCGAGCGCGTCGATCTCATCGGAGATCCGCATCGCGCCCAGCTCGGCGACCAGCCCGGTGCCGACCTTCGCGCTCATCATGTAGCCAAACGCGTAGGGCATGATCTCGCGCAGGTCGCACCACGCGCTGAAGACGCCCGCCTGCGCGGGCGCGCCGACCGAGCGGCTGAAGTACGCGCCCTCGATGCCGCACTGGAGGCCGAGAATGAAGCAGAGGCCCCAGATCACGAGCGTCGAGCCGACGATCAGGATCCCGGCCTGGCGCAGCGCCTCGCCGAAGAAGCGGAAGACGCGGCCGCCGTACACCTCACCCAAGACGCGGGCGCAGAAGCGGGCGATGTCGCCGAAGCTCGCGATCCAGTCGCGGGGGATTGCCAGCCAGCTGCTTCCCATCAGCGGCGCCTCCGCTTACAGGGATTGGCGGTCGCGACGGTCTGGCTGTAGTCACCGTCATAGATGAAGCGGACCTTCGCGATCCATTGCTTGCTTCGCCGGCACCTCGGCGGCGTGGTGATGTAGGCGCGGCGCTCACCATCGATCGTCCGCGCGACGCGTGTGACCTCGACGTCGACCGTGTCGATCGCCCCGCCATCCGGGGGTGTGCCGGGCAGCATCCCGGCCTCCGTGACGGTCGTTCGACCCGTGACGTCCGCGCGTATCACGGTGCGCGCGCTGGACCCACGCACGGTGTTGAGGTAGATGAACTCGCCCTCCGGATCCTCGGCGTTGTTGAAGAACTCCGTGTCGGCCGTGACGATGCGTCCCGGGCCGGGCACGCCGGTGTCGACGGTGATCACGCCGCCTCCGATGCGGCTGTCCTCCGGGCAAGCGGCCGCGCCCTGCGCCATGAGTTCCTCATCGCTGGCGCTGCACGAACCCGGGACGGACGCGTCGTACTGCGCGCCCTTCGGGAGGATGGTGACCACCTTCTTGACTGCGGGCGGCTTCGCCTCTGGGTCGTCGGGGTTGACGTAGTCGAACTTGAAGTGCTCAGCGGTCGGCTTGCCCGGTCGCTTCTGATCGAGCGTGTACTCGGACGACTGATACGGCGAGTCCGTCGCGGCGACAGCGATTGCCGAGCCGCCGAGTGCGAGGGCTGTCACCAGCGCGACCCTCACTTGATCACCGAGATCTCGGGGTGGGTTGCGAGGAGGGTTTGGGTGAAGACGTAGTTGAAGGCGAAGATGCCGAGGAAGGAGATGACGACGGCTTGGTTGACGGCGCGGCCGACGCCTTCGGCGCCGCCGGAGGCGGTCATGCCCTTGTAGCAGGAGACGATCGCGATGATCGCCCCGAACAAGGTCGTCTTCACGACACTGCCCCAGAGGTCGGTCGTCGACGCGTTCGTCAAGCAGGGTGGCGAAGAACGGGCCTAACGGCGCGTCGAAGGTCAAGGTCGCGAGGACGCCGCCGAAGATCCCGAAAAGCAGCGCGTAGATGTTGAACAGCCCGGTCACGATCATCAACGCCAAGAACCTCGGCACGACGAGGTTCTTGACCGGATCGACACCCAATACCTGGAGCGCGTCGAGCTCCTCACGGATCTTCCGCGCGCCCAGGTCGGCGGTGATCGCCGTCCCGGCGACACCGGCGAGGATGATCGCCGTCACAAACGGCGCGAACTCCCGAATCGACGCCAACACGAAAAACCCGCCCAACCGATCCAAAGCGCCGAACAGCACGAGGAAGTTCCCCGCCTGCAACCCCGGCGCCCCATACCCGAACGCCACCGTCGAAATCAACAGCGGGAACCAACACAACCTGAGCGCGAACAAGAACTGGCCGATGAACTCCCCGCCATACGGATACGGCGGCCGCAGCGCAGACATCATCGTCTTGCCGGTCAGGATCATCATGTCCCCGACCTGCTCAAGCAGGTTCTTAGTGGGCAAAAACGCTCTATCGGCTACGGCTCTAACCACTGTGCTAGCACAGTATCACCATCACAGCACCCATGTAAACTCGCAGCAGGAAACGCTGTGTGCAGGGTGTACTATTGAGGGGCAATGACTCTGGCCACACACTTCCCGCTCGACCGCGGCAGCGGCGTGCCGCTCGGCGTGCAGCTCGCGGGCAAGCTCGAGGGGGCCATCCGGACGGGGGAGCTGAGCTCTGGCGACAAGCTGCCCAGCGTGCGCGCGATGGCGACGCTCGCCGGCGTGAACGTGAACACGGTCCGGACGGTGTACGGCCGGCTCGAGCAGCAAGGGCTGATCAGCTCCGAGCACGGTCGCGGGACCTTCGTGAGCGGCGCAGACGCCGTCTCGGGCGACGATCCCGCGGCGGACCGGGAGTATCGCCGCGAGCTGATGCGCCAGATCACGGAACTGGAGCGCCAGGCCGCCTACTACACGCGCCACCAGATCGTCGGCGCGCCTGAGCCCCCGCCGCGGAAACCCGCCAGCCAGCTGCTGCCTGCAACCGAGCTGATGGCCGTGCGCGACGAGCTCCATACGCATGTGGAGCGCCTCAGGCGTGACGAGGAAGAGCGTCTGCGGCTGATCCACGCCGACAAGGCCGCGATCGAGGCAGAGGAGCTCGCCGAGAAGGCCGAGGAGATCCGCACCGCGGGCCGCCGCAGCCGCGGAACGGCTGCGAGCCCGCCGCACGTCGTGTCAGGGCCCGGGGCCTGGGTCCTCAAGTGGCGCGGCTGAGGTTCCCGTAGGGGCGACCCGCCCGTTCTCGCGCCCAACGTCCGATAACAGTGATTATGGATAGTTGAGGCGCGCTTTTCGCCTGCACCTGCGGCGATTAGGCTTGGGCCGTGAGGGTTGGAACAAAGGCGGAGAGCGTGCCGGAACGTCTCGCCCTTGCCGCGGGGCTGATTCCGACTCCGCTGCTCGAGAGCTTCGAGGCGATGGCGATGGCGCGCGCGATCATGGCGGGCGTCTCGCTTGGGATCTTCGACGCCCTCGACGAGCAGCCCGACAACGCAGACCGTCTCGCCCGCCGGCTCAAGCTCGATTCGCGCGGCACGGACATCCTCCTGGTCGCGCTGCACGCGCTCGGATACGTCGAGCACCGCGGTGACGGCGTCTACCGCAACTCGCCGGCTGTCGAGAAGTTCGCGCTGCGCGACAGCCGCCAAACGCTCGCCGCGTACATCGGGGACTTCAACCGCGACATGTGGGACGAGTTCTCGCGGGCGGACGACGCCGTCCGCACGGGCGAGACCTCGGGTCTCCACGCCCGTGATCCGGACGACCCCTACTGGGAGCGCTACATGCGCGGCCTTTTCGACCTGACGCGCCTGTCCGGCGACGAGGTGGCGAAGATGATTCCCGCCCGCAACCCGAAGCGGATGCTCGACCTGGCCGGCGGGCACGGCGGCTACGCGATCGCGATGTGCAAGCGCCACCCCGAGCTGACGGTCACGATCGTGGAGCTCGAGGGGGCTGCCCGGATCGCCCGTGAGATCGTGCGCGAGCAGGGAATGGAGGACCGAATCGACTTCCTCGTCGGCGACATGTTCAGCACGCCGCTCGGCGAGGGGTATGACGTGGCGACGGCTTTCCAGATCCTCCACCACTTCGAGGAGGACGTGAACGTCGAGCTGCTCACTCGCGCCCGCGAGGCGCTGCGCGACGGCGGCACCGTGGCGGTGCTCGAGCAGGAACGCCCCCCGACCGGCGAGCGGGGCAGCACCATCGGCGCGCTCACCGGCCTGCTCTTCTACATCACGAGCCGGGCGCGCACCTACACCGCGGACGAGCTGGCCACTTTCGTCGAGGCCGCGGGGTTCAACAGGGTCCGCCAGCGCCGCTCGCAGCGGTTCCCCGGCCACGTGGTCCTCACCGGACGCGCCTGAACGGTCGTCTGGCAGACTGCCGCCCGTGGCGAAGCAGCGGCAGACGAAGATGCAGTACCAGCTGGGGAGCCTCCAGGCGATCCCTCAGCTTGAAAGCCGCACCGACGAGCAGCTGATCTCCGAGTCGAAGCACCGCGCTGCCGCCCGGGCGATCCTCGGCGCGCGCGCCGCGGAGCGCTACGACGCGAAGGCCGCGCGCGGCTACTTCAACGAGGCGCTGGTCGGCTGCCACCCGCGCGAGCGGCCAGCGCTGCGCCAGATGATGAACGCGTCGCTTGCGCTCGCCGAGCGCCGGCCCGACGACCTCAAGCAGGCCGTCGAGAAGCTGGGGCAGGCGCCGCCGTCCAGCCGTCAGCTGCTGATGCTGCGCCTGATGGGCCTGATCGCCCCGCCCCCGGGCGCGAGCTTCCTGATGCGCGCCCGCGGGATCGTGCTCGTAGTCCTATTGGTGATCGTGCTGCTCGCAATCGGCTTCGGACTGGCGAAGCTCGTCGCGCTTCCGTTCGGCGGCGTCGGCACGTTCGGCGCGCTCCTCCTGGGGCTTCTGATCATCGCCGGCATCCTCGCGGTGCTCACGCTGCTCGGCCGGCGGCGTCAGGCGAAAGCGGCCGCGGCGCGCGCCGGCGCCACCTAGCTCAGCCGTTCTGGACGCGCGTCTTCTCGACGACGACGATCCGGGTGGGCTGCTCGGTCGGATCGCCGAGCTTCCCGATCCTGTCGATCACCTTGGTGCCCTCGGTGACCTCGCCCACGATCGCGTAGTCCGGCGGCAGGCCCGAGTCGCCCGTCATCACGAAGAACTGGCTGCCTGACGTTCCGGGCGGCTCGGCGGCTCCCTTCGCCATCGCGACGGTGTACTTGGGGTATTGCGCGCCCGACGGCGGGGCGTCCCGCGTCGTGTAGCCGGGGCCGCCGGTGCCCGTGCCGGTGGGATCGCCGCCCTGAATGACGAAGCCCGGGGCGATCCGGTGGAAGAACGTGTCCTCGTAGAAGCCGCTGTCGGCGAGCTGTGCGAACGACGCGGCGCTCAGGCCGCCCGCCTCGGGATCGAGCGTCACGGTGAACGAGCCGCAGTTCGTGTCGAAGACGACGTTCGTCTCGGCGGCTAGCTCCTCGCTGGGCTTCTGCTCGCCGCCGTCGGCCTTCGGATCAGGCTGCGAGACCTCGACACATCCCCCCACTCGCTGAGGCTTGGGCTTCTCGGCCTGGGTCTCGGTTTGGGTCTGCGTCTCGGCCGGTGTGGTCGAGCCGCTGTCGCCGCCGTCGTCGGAGTCATCGTCGTCGCCGCAGCCGGCGACGACGAGCGCGAGCAGCATCAGGAGAAGCGTCAGGTACCTCAGCACGGCGCGGAAGCCTAGCGAGGGCGGCGTACGATCCGTCCCGTGGCCCTCTCCCCCCTCGTCGAGCGTTACGACCAGCTCATCGTCGACCTGGACGGCTGCGTGTGGATCGGGGACAACCCTGTCGACGGCTCCGTGGAGGCGGTCGAGCGGCTGCGCGAGGCCGGAAAGCGGATCGCCTTCGCCACGAACAACTCACGCCGCACCGGCGAGGACTACGTCCGCAAGCTCTGGGGCATGGGCATCCAGGCGTCGGTCGGCGACGTCGTCACTGTCGGCGGCGCGATGCAGCACCTGCTGGCCGAGACCCGGCGCGGGATGACCGTTTTCGTGATCGGCACACAGGCGATGGTCGACCACGTCGCCGATGCGGGACTCAAGGTGATGAACAAGACGGACCTGGCTTCGCGCGCCGACCTGGTCGTGGTGTCCGGCACCGAGCAGGTCACCTACGACGACGTGCGCGTGGCCAGCCTGGCGCTGCAGCGCGGCGCGGACTTCCTGGCGACGAGTCGCGACCCCACGTACCCGATGCCGGATGGCTTCTGGCCGGGCACGGGCGCCGTGCTGGCCGCGGTGGAGACGGCAAGCGGCCGCGAGGCGACGATCGTCGGGAAGCCCGAGCCGCAGCTTTTCCTGACCGCGCTCGAGCGGCTCGGCGAGGGCAGGACCCTCGTCGTGGGCGACCGGATCGAGTCGGACATCGAGGCCGCGAAGCGCGCACAGCTCGACGGCGCGCTGGTGCTGACGGGAGAGGCGACCGCCGAGCAGGCCGAGGCGAGCAGCGACCCGCGACCCGTCGCCGTGGCGGACAGCCTGCTCGCGCTGGTCAGCGGGCGGGGTTGAGGCCGGCCTCGGCCGCTCGCGCCAACCCTTCCTCGACCGGAACGCCGTAGGCGTCCTCCAGGTACGCCGCGCAAACGGCCGCAATGAAGTCCGTGCGCCGGTTGGCATGGATCGCGACCGCGCCGGCGCGGCGGAGCTTCCGGCGCACGACCTTCAACACCTGCTCGACGCCGTCCTCGTCCTCCTCGACGGGGATGTGGACCCAATCCAGCCCGGCCTCGTCGTACGCCTCGAGGTTGTGGCGCGTCTTCATCGTCGAGATCACCGTGTGGACACCGGACGTCTTCAGGTACTCGATCTCGTCGCGACGCCTGTCCGGACGGTGGCTCCTCCCTCCCCCACCCGGGCGTTCGAGTGCACACAACTTGCGCGGGCGAGCCCACCAGATTCGCTTCGGTTCTTTCATGCTTGGTGAAAGAAACGATCACATCGACCTCGCCCCCTTAGACTGAGCGCATGTGCCGGATCCTCGGATGCGTTTCCGCCGAGCCGATCTCGATCGAGCACGAGTTGCTGCACGCGGAGAATCCGCTCATCCAGCAGTCCGAGGACCACGACTCGGGTTGGGGCATGGCCGTGTACCGGCGGGCCGACAGCGAGCAGCCCGAGCTCGTGCGGTTCCCCGAGGCCGCATACTCGGACGGCGAGTTCAGCCGCGCGACGTCGATGCGCGGGCGCATCTTCAACGCCCACCTGAGGCGCGCCACCCTCGGCGGGCTGACGCTCGTGAACACCCATCCGTTCGTCCTGGGCGAGTACTCGTTCTCGCATAACGGCACGGTGATCCGCTACCCGAAGCTGATCGAGCCCGGCGTCGCCTCACCGCAGGGCGAGACCGACTCCGAGCTCATGTTCAACTGGCTCATGTGCCACTACGACTCGAGCCATCCGTGCGCGTCGCTCCGCAAGCTGGTTCAGACCTGTATCCAACGGTCGCCGTTCTCCGGTCTCAACTTCCTGTTCTCGGACGGCGAGCGCCTCTACGCGTACAAGCTGGGGATCTTCGAGCTGCACTGGCTGGTGCGCCCGGGGCAAGCCCTCGTCTCCTCGGAGATCATCACGCCCGAAGAGGAGTGGCACACGGTTCAGCAGGACGTCCTGCTCATCCTCAACCCCGAGAACCCCGAGAGCCCACACGCCGAGCGGCTCGTGGGCAACAAGTTCATCGAGCAGGCTCAGATCGAGAAGTTCGAGCAGGGACAGCATCTCCGCGGCGACGCGCGCGGGAAGTTCGCGGCCGAGCGCGCCGCGCGCGTGGCGGCGGGCACCGCCGAGTGAGCGAGCGCCGGCTCGCTCTCTTCGCAAACCCGGCCGCTGCGGGTGGACGTGCGCTCGCCACGCTCCCGGCGGTCGAGGGCGAGCTGACGCACTTGGGCGTGCCTTACCGGGTCGTCGACACGCTGAGCGTCGACCACGCGCGGGACGAGGCCCGCACCGCGGCGGAGAACGGTGAGACCGTCGTGGCCGTCGGCGGCGACGGCCTGGTCGGGTCTCTCGCGGGAGCCCTCCGCGGGGGTGTCGGCGATCTCGCGATCGTGCCGAGCGGGCGCGGGAACGACTTCGCGCGCGTGCTGAAGATCCCGTCGGAGCCGCGCGAGGCAGCGCGCGTCGCGGTGGATGGGCGGCCGCGCACGCTGGACCTCGGGCTCGCGAACGGACGGCCGTTCGTCGGAATCGCGAGCCTCGGGTTCGACTCGGACGCCAACCGGATCGCTAACGAGGCGAAGCTCGTGAAGGGCAACCTCGTCTACCTGTACGCCGCCCTGCGGACGCTCGCCGGCTGGAAGCACGCGCGCTTTCGCGTGACGGTGGACGGACGCGAGCGCGAGGTCGTCGGCTACTCAGTGGCGATAGGCAACTCGAAGGCGTACGGCGGCGGGATGTTCGTCTTCCCGCACGCGAAGCTCGACGACGGGCTGCTCGACGTCCTGACGGTGGCGAAGCACGGCAAGCTGCGCTGGCTCGCGCACGTCCCCCAGGTGTTCAAGGGAACCCACGTCGAGAACAAGTACGGCCGCTTCGAGACGGGCGAGGTGGTCCAGGTGGTCGCGGACCGGCCGTTCACGGTGTACGCGGACGGCGATCCGATCGCCGAGCTGCCGCTCGAGGTGACGATCGACAAGGCATCCCTGCGCGTGATCGTGCCCACGGAAGCCGCCTGATGCTTCGCCTGAAGCTGATGCTCGCCCGGCTCGCGCGGGCGATGAGCCGCCGCCTCGGCCGCGGTGGCGGGACGACGCTGCCCGGCCGGCTGCTGTTGCGCTTGGACAAGCACGCGATCGGCCGGCTCGGTCAGCGGCTCGAAGCTGGAACCGCGCTCCTGTCGGCCACCAACGGCAAGACGACAACTGCCTCGATGATCGCCGGGATTCTCGAGCGCGGAGGCCGGCCCGTCGTTCGCAACGCGGCCGGCTCGAACATGCACTGGGGCATCGCAACCGCGCTGATCGACGCCGGCCGCGAACACTCCGAACTCGGACTCTTCGAGGTGGACGAGGCGTGGCTTCCGGCGGTCGCGCGCGAGCTGCAGCCGGACACCTTCGTGCTCTGCAACCTGTTCCGCGACCAGCTCGACCGCTACGGCGAGCTCGAGCTCCTTGCCGACCGGTGGGCGGAGCTCGTCGGGGAGCGTGCCGGATCGGCGCGCTTCGTGCTGAACGCCGACGATCCGCTGATCGCCGACCTCGGCAGGGAGCGTCCGGGCGTCGTCTACTTCGGCATCTCAGACGATTCCCAGGCGCTGCCCGAGCTCCAGCACGCCGCCGACTCGAAGCACTGCCGCAACTGCGGGACGCCGTACGACTACGAGGCCGTCTACCTCGGGCACCTCGGCCGCTACCGATGCCCGGGCTGCGGGAGGCAACGGCCGGAGCCCGACGTGGTCGCCGACCGGATCGAGCTCGACGGGATGGCCGGCTCGCGCATCTCCCTCCGCACTCCGGCTGGCGCCACCGAGGTCCGCCTTCCGCTCCCCGGCCTCTACAACGTCTACAACGCAGTCGCGGCCGCTGCGGCTGCGATGGAGCTCGGAGCGCCGCTCGACGACGTGAAGGCTTCCCTCGAGGCACAGACGGCTGCGTTCGGGCGTGTCGAGACCATCCCGGTCGAGGGGCGTGACGTCTCGATCTTGCTGGTGAAGAACCCGGCCGGTGCGAACGAGGTGCTGCGCACGCTCACTCTCGAGAGTCGCGAGCTCGACCTGTGGATCGCGCTGAACGACAAGATCGCCGACGGACGGGATGTGTCCTGGGTGTGGGACGCCGACTTCGAGCTGCTCGCCGGGCGCGTGCGGCGAGTCACCTGCTCGGGCACGCGCGCCGAGGAGATGGCGCTGCGGCTGAAGTACGCCGGCATCGACGCGGAGCTCGAGGTCGAGCGCGACCTCTGGCGATCACTGGAGTCCGCCGTGGCGGCCGTGGACGGAAGCGGCCGGCTCTTCGCCCTGCCGACCTATACCGCGCTGCTCGAGCTGCGCGACCTGCTCGCGGAGCGAGGGCTTGCGAGGCCATGGGCGGGATGAGCGCCCTCTGGCACGACGTCGAGTGCGCCGCATACACCGCGGACCTCGAGCTGTGGCGCGTGCTTGCGGACACGGCAGAGGGCCCTGTGCTCGACCTCGGCTGTGGAACGGGCCGGGTTGCGCTCGACCTGGCCGCTCGCGGGCGCGAGGTGACCGGGATCGACAGCGACCCCGAGTTGATCGACGCGCTGAACGACCGTGCGCGCGGGCGCGGGCTTCCGGTGGACGCCGTCGCCGCCGACGCGCGCTCGTTCGATCTCGGGAAGACGTTCGCGCTCGTGATCTCGCCGATGCAGGTGGTGCAGCTACTCGGCGGAGAGGATGGCCGGGCCGCGATGCTCGCCGCTGTCCGTCGCCACCTCGACCCCGGCGGGCTGTTCGCGGCAGCGCTCGCCAACCCGTTCGAGGACTGGTCCGACGAGGAGTCGCTGCCGCCGCTGCCGGACGTCCGCGAGGAGGAGGGCTGGGTCTACTCGTCGACACCGATCGCCGTTCGGCGCGCCAGAGGGTCCTTCGTGATCGAGCGCAACCGCCAAGCGGTGTCCCCCTCGGGCGAGATCACGGAGGAGCGCTCAACGATCGAGCTCGACTCGGTCACGCCTGAGCGAGATCGAGGCTGAGGCCGAGGCCGCCGGATTCGAGCCGCGGCGGCGGCTGAGCGTGGCCCCCACGGCCGACTACGTCGGAAGCGACGTCGTGCTGCTGGAGGCGGTGTGAGCGTTCTACGTGTGTGCTCGCTCTACCCGGAGCTGATGAACATCTACGCGGACCGCGGAAACATCGCCGTGCTGCGCGCGCGTTGCGAATGGCGCGGGATCGGCTTCGAGCTCGGAGCCGCGTCGATGCGCGAAGCGGTGGATCCTGATGCGTGGGACCTGTTCTACATGGGCGGCGGCCAGGACCGCGATCAGGCTGCCGTCGCCGTGGACATGGTCGATACGAAGCGCGACGCGCTACACGCCGCGGCGGCTCGGGGTGCGGTCGTGCTGGCCGTGTGCGGCGGCTACCAGCTGCTCGGACACAGCTACGCGATGGGCGACGAGGAGCTGCCGGGCGTCGGGCTCGTGAACCTGCGCACCGTGCGCGAGCCCGGCCCGCGCCTGATCGGGAACTGCGCGATCGAGGCCGACCTCGGCGGTGGCCCGCAGATCGTCGCCGGGTTCGAGAACCACGGCGGACGCACGTACCTCGAGGAGGGCGAGCAGCCGCTCGGCCGGGTCCTGAAGGGACACGGCAACAACGGCAAGGACGGTTACGAGGGCGTCCGCCGCGGCAACGTGATCGGCACCTACCTGCACGGGCCGCTGCTGCCGAAGAACGTCTGGCTTGCCGATCGCCTGATCGAGCTCGCCCTCGGCATCGAGCTCGAGCCGCTCCGTGACGACTCACTCGAGGACGCGGCGCACATGAGCGCGCGGCGAGCGGCCGGGGTAGCGTAGGCGCGTGCCGAACGCTTTCGTCACCGGCGGCTCCGGCTTCATCGGCGGGCGGCTGATCCGTCGGCTCGCCGGGCAGGGCTGGACGGTGCGCGCTCTCGCCCGGTCGGACTCGTCGGCTGCAAAGGTGCGCGACGCGGGTGCCGAGCCGGTCATGGGCGATCTCGACGACGTGGCCGCGATGACCGAGGGCGCACGCGGGTGCGAGTACGCCTTCCACGCCGCCGCGTCGCTCGGCGACTGGGGCCGGCGCGAGGACTTCATCCGCGGCAACGTCACCGGGACGGAGAACGCTTTGCGCGCCTGCCGCGACGCCGGCGTGCGGCGGTTCATCCACGTGGGCACCGAGGCGGCGCTGCTCGTGGGCCAGCCGCTCGTGGACGCCGACGAGCGCGTCCCGCTGCGCCCGGACTCGAAGGCGCACTACAGCGCGACCAAAGCGATGGCCGAGCGGGCCGTGCTCGACGCGAACGGCGACGGCTTCGAGACGGTGGTCCTGCGCCCGCGGCTCGTGTGGGGCCCGGGCGACACCACGATCGTGCCCGCACTGAAAGACGCCGTCGAGAAGGGCCGCTTCTCCTGGATCGGCGGCGGCAAGCACCGCACGTCGACGACACACGTGGACAACGTGGTCGAGGGTCTCGTGCTGACGGCGGCGAAGGGAGCGCCAGGGAACGCCTACTTCGTCACCGACGGCGACCCGGTCGTCTTCCGCGACTTCATCACCGAGCTCATGGCCACCGCGGGCATCGAGATGCCGGATCGAAGCGTCCCGGTGGCCGTCGCCAAGCCACTCGCCGGCGTCACGGAGGGCCTCTGGGGCGCGCTGCGGCCGGGACTCCGCCCCACCGCTCACGCGGCTAGCCGTATGGCTGTCGGCGCTCGAGTGCACGATCGACATCTCGAAGGCGCGCAGCGAGCTCGGGTACGAGCCGGTCAAGAGCATCGAGGAAGGCCTGGCGGAGCTGCGCGCGGCGTGAGGTTCAGCGCGCGCACGTCGTGGGCCGGCTCGACCGGCGAGGGCTGGGAGCACTACGACCGCACGCATGCGGCGTTCGTGTCAGACCAGACGGTGTCCCTCACAACCGCTGAGGAGAAGGGCGATCCGCGTCTTGCCAATCCCGAGCTCTTGCTCCTGGCCGCCGCCTCCTCGTGCCAGATGCTGTGGTTCCTTCATCTCGCCGCCAAGGCTCGCATCGACGTGACGGACTACGAGGACGACTGCGAGGCCGAGATGCCGGACGACCGCCTGACGCGAGTCGTTCTACGGCCCCGGATCACGATCTCCGGCGAGTTCAGCAGGGACCGCGTCCTCCACCTGTGCGAGCTCGCGCACAAGGAGTGCAACATCGCGAAAAGCCTGAGCTGCCCGGTCGTGCTCGAGCCGCAGCTCGCCTAGAGATCCCAGCCGAAGTAGACCTCGACTCGGCAGATCAGGTCACCACGGAACGTGAGCACTTCGGTGTTCCGAAAGCGCTTGCCGTCCCTCTTCGTGCTCTCGTACGTGACGAGGACCTCGTCGTCGCCGATCTCGATAAGTCGCTCGAAGTCGTATGACTCGATCAGGTCCGCGTTCGGCCAACAGCGCTCGAAGTACGCCGTGCGGTCTAACCCGGGATCGGCGGGCTGTAGAAGGTGAAGTCATCGGCGAGAAGGCTCTCGATGAGGTCACGGTCACCCGTTTCGAAGGCCCGGTAGGCATTACGCGCGAGGGCCAAGCGGTCCGAGCTCACGCCGTCAGGTACCCGTCGAGCCGAAGCCGCCCTCGCCGCGCCCCGTCGCCGACAGCTCCCCCACCTCGGCCGGCTCCGGCGCCTCGACCTTCACCAGGACGAGCTGCGCGATGCGGTCGCCCGGCGTCACCTTGAACGACTTCTCGCGGTCGGTGTTGAGGAGCAGCACGCGCAGCTCGCCGCGGTAGCCCGCGTCGATCAGGCCTGGTGTGTTGACAAGCGTTATGCCGTGCTCGGCCGCCAGCCCGGACCGCGGCACCACCAAGCCGGCGTGACCGTCCGGGATCGCGACCGCGATGCCTGTCCCAACGCTCGCGCGCCCGCCTGGGTCGATGTGCGCGCCCTCGTCGGCATGGAGGTCCATCCCCGCGTCGCCCTCGTGGGCGCGCACGGGCGCGCGTGCCGTCTCGCTGAGGCGGCGGTACTCGAGCTTCACTCAGGCTGCCCGTTCACCGAAAAGCGCTCGAACCGGGCCGCCGCGCCCGCCGGGACGCGGGCGCGGACGCGCACGCCCGCCGGCGTGTCCTCGCGCTCCATGTCGCCGGCCACCTCGTGCAGCTCGGACAGACGGCTGCCTTCCTCGTACGGGACGAGGAGCTCCATCCGGCGGAGGCTCGACAGGAACTTCGCCTCGACCGCCTCGGCGAGCTTGTCGAGCCCCTCCCCCGTCTCAGCCGACACCGGCACGGCCTCCGGATGGCGGAACGAGAGCTCGCGCCGCCGCTCCTCGTCGAGCCGGTCGACCTTGTTGAGCACGAGCAGGCGCGGCTTATCGGCCGCGCCCACCTCGACGAGAACGTCGTCCACCGCGTCGATCATCGCCAGCAGCTCGTCCTCGGGGACGGACGAGTCCACGACGTGGAGGATCAGGTCCGCGTTCAGGGCCTCCTCGAGCGTGGCTGCGAATGCATCGACTAGCTGGTGCGGAAGCTTGCGGATGAAGCCGACCGTGTCGGTCACCAGATAGGTCCGGCCGCTGATCTCGAACGAGCGGGTCGTGGGGTCGAGCGTGTGGAACAGCCGCTCGGCCACGCCCACTTCAGCGCCGGTCAGCGTGTTCAGAAGCGTGGACTTGCCCGCGTTCGTATACCCGGCGAGCGCGACCGTCGGGAGCGCAGCGCGTTCGCGCTCCTTGCGCATGACCCCGCGCGTCGCCCTCGTGTGCTCAAGCCGGCGCTTCAGCGCAGAGATGCGGTCGCGTGCCAGCCGGCGGTCGGTCTCGATCTGGGTCTCGCCGGGACCTCGCGTGCCGATGCCGCCGTCCATGCGTCCCGCGCCGAGACGCTCGAGGTGCGTCCACAGACCGCGCATGCGCGCGAGGTTGTACTCGAGCTGCGCGAGCTCCACCTGCAGCTTGCCCTCGGCCGTGTGCGCATGGTCGGCGAAGATGTCGAGGATGATCGCCGTGCGGTCTATCACCGGTAGTCCGACGGCCTCCTCGAGGTTCCGTTCCTGGCGCGGCAGGAGCTCGTCGTCACAAGCGATCAGGTTCGCGTCGGCCGCCTTCGCCGCCCTCTTCAACTCACCGAGCTTGCCCTTGCCGAAGTAGCGATCGGGATCAGGCTGCGCCCGGTGCTGGCTCATCTCGCCGTTGACCGCCACGCCGGCGGTGCGGAGCAGCTCGCGCAGCTCCGTGAAGTCGACATCTTCGGCCGCCGCGCCGATGCAGAAGGCGCGCTGCCGCGCGCGTGGGTTTCGTATGCCTTCGCCGTACTCGGCCACGTACCCAGGATAGGCTCCCGGCCATGAGAGTTTTCCTCACCGGGGGCACCGGGTTCATCGGCGGGAACTTGGCCGCGAAGCTGCGCGAGCGGGGCGACGACGTGGTCGCGCTCGTGCGCTCGCCCGACAAGGCCGCGAAGCTCCGCGAGGCCGGCTGCGAGCTGCTCCGGGGTGATCTCTCCGACACCGCCGTGATCAGGCGCGGCCTCGAGGAAGTGGACGCTTGCATCCACGCGGCCGCGATCTACAAGGTGGGCATCCCGAAGAAGGAACACCCGGCGATGATCGAATCGAACGTGAACGGCACCGAGAACGTGCTCGATGCTGCGATCGAGGCGGGCACGAAGCGGATTCTCTACGTCTCGACCGTCAACGTCTTCGGCAACACGAAAGAGCAGGTCGTCGACGAGAGCTATCAGCGCGACGAGAGCGAGGGCTTCCTCTCCTGCTACGACGAGACGAAGTACAGGTCGCACCAGATCGCGAAGGACAGGATCGCCAAGGGTGCGCCGATCGTGATCGTGCAGCCGGGCGGCGTGTACGGCCCCGGCGACCACTCGGAGCTCGGCAACTTCATCGACCAGACGAGGACCGGGAAGCTGCGAGCGAAAGCGTTCCCACAGCTCGGGTTCAACCTCGTCTACGTCGACGACGTCGTGGACGGCATCCTGCTCGCTCTCGACAAGGGCAAGGTCGGCGAGTCCTATGTCCTCGGCGGGCAGATCGCGCGTATGGACGACCTGATCTCGAAGACCGCGCAGCTGTCGGGCAGGAAGGCGCCCAAGGCGACGCTGCCCGTCGCGCTGATGAAGGCGTCGGCCCCGCTCGGCCCGGTCATGGGCCCGGTCCTGGGTTTCCCGCCGAACTTCGGTGAGGCGATCAAGGCATCCGACGGCGTCACGTACTGGGCCAAGCACGACAAGGCGATGCGCGAGCTCGGCTACAGCCCGCGCGACCTCGAGACCGGCCTCAAGCAGACGCTGGACGCCATCGCGTAGCCGGCCGGCGTCAGAGCGGGACTCGCGCGACCGGCGGGAGGACGCCCTCCGTCGTGAAGGGCCGCACCGGCCCCGAGCCCGGCAGCACCACCACGCCCTCGGCGGGGTCGCCCAACCAGCGTGCGTGCCCGACGGCGAACCGGTGCGCGCAGACGGCCGTGGCGGCGGCCTCGATCTCGTCGATCCGGCGATGCCAGAGGTCGCCGCCGTCGTCGATCACCTGGTCGTCGAGCAGCTCCTGGATCCGCCGCTGCACGCCGAGGGGGTGGCGCCGCGCCGGCAGGCGCCGGTTCTGGAGCGCGCTGAACACGGCCTCCACGTTCGTCTCGAACACGGGGGTGTCCTCGAAGGCGCCCTCCCTGACGTTGCCCTCGCGCGCGTCCCCCTCCGGTTGGAACAGGCCGAGGTCCGCGAGTGACTCGAACAGCGACGCGCCCTCGTCACTGAACGGCCGCGGCCCGATCCCGAGTCCGGCAAGGGCCTCGTCGCACGCGCGCCGTTCCCGTCCGCGGGCCGGCTTCGTCATCGGCGCGGCTATCGCCACGACCACGTCTCCAAGCCCCCGGACCACGTGCGCGACCGACGACGCGTCGCCAGGCTCGTAGAAGCGCGCGCCCAGGCGGACCGGCGGCTCCTCGGTGCGCACCTCGCGCAGCACGCAGAGGTAGTGCGTGCCGGGCCCGACTTCGATGCCGCAGTAGTGCATGGCTAGCCCGACAAGCTCGACCGCAGCCGCTCGACGGCCTCGGCGAGGCGCTCGTCGGCCACGGTCAGCGAGATCCTGAAGAAACCTTCGCCGTTAGGCCCGTACGCGCCCCCGGGCGACACGACGACTCCCGACTCCTCCAGGACGTGCTCCGCGTAGGAGGCCGAGTCGTACCCCTCGGGCACGGGCGCCCAGATGTAGATGGTGCCCTTCGGGGGCGTCACGTCGACGCCGACCTCCCGCAAGGCATCGCACACGAGATCGCGCCGGCGCTGGTAGATCTCGCACATCTCGCGCGCCAAGTCGTCCCCACGGTCGAGCGTGGCGGCCGCGGCAAGCTGTACCGCGTCGAACATGCCCGAGTCGATGTTCGTCTTCAGGCGCCAGTACGCCTCGATCGCGTCCGGGTTCCCGACGATCGCGGCCGCGCGCCAACCGGTCATGTTGTAGCCCTTCGACAGCGAGAAGACCTCGACACCCACGTCCTTCGCGCCGTCGGTGGCGAGGAAGCTGGGCGCCACGTATCCGTCGAAGGTGGTCTCGGTGTACGAGGCGTCGTGCACGACCAGCACGTCGTTGTCGCGGCCGAACGCGACCGCTTCCTCGAACAGCCCGTCCGGCGCGATCGCGCCCGTGGGGTTGTTCGGGTAGTTCAGGTACATCAGCCGCGCGCGCTCGCGAGCAGACTTGTCGATGGCGCCGAGGTCGGGCGCGAAGCCGCGCTCCGGCACGAGCGGCATCAACACCGGCTCCCCGCCGACGAGCAGCGGCCCGCCCGTGTAGACCGGGTAGCCCGGGTCGGCCGCCAAGGCGACGTCGCCCGGATCGAGGAAGGCCAGGTTCAGGTTGAACACGCACTCCTTGGCCCCGAGCGCCGGGACTATCTCCGTCGCGGGATCGAGCTTCACGCCGAAGCGGCGCTCGTAGAACGACGCCACCGCCTCCCTGAACTCGGGCCGGCCGCGGTTCGAGGGGTACTGGTGCGTGCCGGCGTCGGTCGCGGCTTGCTGCAGCGCATCGACCGTCACCTCGGCCTGACGGCGTGTCGGGATCGCCGATGCCGAGGCTGATCACGTCCACGCCCTGCTCCTTCTTCGCGGCGATCTTCCGCTCGAGCTCGGCGAAGAGGTACGGCGGGATCCGCTCCAAGCGGCTACTCGGCTTCATTCAGCTCCTTGACGAAGTCGTCGGCCAGCGTGCCGCTGTACACGGGCACGGCCCAGCCGCTCAGGTTGACATGCAGGTCCTCCCCCACCTCGACCTCGAGGTCGCCGCCGTCGAGATGGACGGTCACCGGGCTGTCGGCTCCCTTCAGGACCGCGGCGACAGCTGCGCCGCTGGCGCCGGTGCCTGACGACAGGGTCTCGCCCACACCGCGCTCGAAGATGCGCGCGGTGATCTCGCCGTCGCCGTCGCGGCGCCAGAACGACACGTTCGTGCGGTTGGGGAAGAGCTCGGTGTTCGACTCGATGGGCCCGCCGTAACGCGGCAGGTCGAAGTCGAGGTCGTCCACCTCGATCGCCGTCTGCGGGTTGCCGATCGTGATGTGCTGATAGGCGAAGTCGCGATCCGCGCTGGTCAGCGTTCCCTCGCCCGCGAGCTTCGCGCGGCCCATGTCCACCTTGCAGGTGGTCTCGCCGGTGATCGTCGGGCGGATCTCACCGGCCGCCGTCTCGATCGAGAAGGTGTCGGAATCCGTCCACCCGCGATGGCGCAGGTACATGATCGCTTCGCGTGCGCCGTTGCCCGACAGCTCCGCCTCGGACCCGTCGGGGTTGAAGATGCGCAGGCTGGCCACGAAGCCGCGGTTCTCCGGCTGCGAGATGAGCAGCAGCCCATCCGAGCCGACGCCGCTGTGGGGTGCGCAGATCCGCCTGATTCGCTCGGCGGTGAGCTCGAACGGCAGCTCGTCGCGCTCGACGATCACGTAGTCGTTGCCCAGGGCGTTCCACTTCTCGAATCGCAAACCGGCGGCCACGATATCGGCATAACATTCGCCCCATGGCGGGTGACAACCAGGCTCCCGGCACGAGAGCGGCGCACATGGCTCGCGACGTCGACTTCCCGGTCGCGCTCAGGGGCTACGACCGCGATGCGGTCGACCGCTACGTCGAGGAGGTCAATCAGGCGATTGCAGAGCTCGAGATCTCCTCGTCTCCGCAATCCGCGATCCGTCACGCGCTCGAGCAGGTGAGCGAGGAGACAAGCGGTCTCCTGCAGCGTGCGCACGAGACCGCCGACGAGATCGCCGCCCGTTCTCGCGCGCAGGCCGACGACCGGGTTCAGCGCGCGCAGAGGGAGGCGGACGACGTACGCGAGGCCGCCGCCCGCGAGGCCGAGAAGATGCGCGCGGACGCCGAGGCGCGCGTGGACGCGCTACGGCGCAACGCCGACGCCATCGCGGAGGAGCGGCGGCAGCTCATCGAAGAGCTCAGAGAGGCGGGCAGGCGGCTCGCGGAGCTCGCCGACGAGGAGGAGGGGCGCTTCGCCAAGCGCGAGGAGGCGACCTCCAAAGAGCCGCCGACCGAGAAGATCGAAGCTCAGCCGGCTCCCGACTGACGCGCGATCTGGTCCGCGACCTCGTCCGGGCTACGTCCAGTGACGTCGATCAGATGCGCGTTCGGCAGCTTGCGCATCCACGTGAGCTGGCGGCGCGCGTACTGGCGGCTGCGCGTCTTCATCCCCTCGATGTCCCCCTGGAGCAGCTGTTCGAAGCCGAGCGCCTTCCGCGCGGTCGCCGATGCGCCCGCCTCATGGGCGGCCTTCACCTCCTCGAGCGCGCCCGCGCCGACCATCGCGTCGACGCGTCGCTCGATCCGCTCGTAGAGCGCGGCGCGGTCCATCGTCAGGCCGGCCAGCAGCGTCGGGTGGCGCGTGTCCTCCGTCCACAGCTGGGACTCGACCTGCGGCTCCTCGTCCTCGAGCGCGCCCATCTCGAGCAGCTCGAGCAGCCGGATCACACGGCTCCGGTCGGCGGGCTCGACCTTCGCGGCCGCCTGCGGCGCGCGCACGGCCAGGCGCGCGTGCATCGCCTCGGCGCCGACGCTGTCGGCCTCGTCCTCTAGCCGACGGCGGAGGTCAGCCGACGGCGGCGGCTTCAGATCGAGCTCGGACAGCGCCGCGCGCAGGTAGAGGCCCGTGCCGCCGACCACGATCGGGGTGCGCCCGGCGGCGAGGGCATCGTCGATCTCGCGGTGCGCGAGCGGCATGTACTCGCCGACCGAGAACGTGCGATTGACCGGCACGAACTCCACGAGGCGATGGTCGAGCCGCTTCCGCTCGGCCTCGCTCGCGAGCCCGGTCAGGATGGGCATGCCCTCGTAGACCTGGAGCGCGTCTGCGGAGATCGCGACGGCGTCGCCATCCAGGCGCTCGGCAAGCGCCACGGCGACGGCCGTCTTCCCCACCCCGGTGGGGCCGAAGATCGCTATGACCGGCGGCGCGCTCAGGCGACCCGCGCCAGCAGGCTCTCCTCGCCGGCCAGCGTGGTGCTGGTGGCGGAGGCGATCTCGACGTCGACGAACTCGCCCGGCTGGGCGACGCCCGTGAAGTTGACGGTCTTGTTGTGGCGCGTCCTGCCGCGGAGCTTCGACGGGTCCGTCCGCGACGGGCCCTCCACGAGCACCTCCATCGTGCGGCCGACGAAGCGCTGCGCCCGCTCGGTCGCGTTCCGCTGCACGAGCTCGACGAGGCGCTCCATGCGCTCACGCTTGACCGGATGCGCGAGCTGGTCGGGCAGATCCGCGGCCACGGTCCCGCGCCGAGGCGAGAAGATGAACGTGAACGCGGAGTCGTACCGCACCTGCTCCACGACCTCGAGCGTCTGCTTGAAGTCGTCCTCGGTCTCGCCTGGGAACCCGACGATGATGTCGGTGGTCAGCGCGACGTCGGGGACGTGTTCGCGGATCTGAGCGACGCGGTCGAGGTAGCGCTCCTTCGTGTAGGGGCGCTTCATCGCCTTGAGGATTCGCGTCGAGCCTGACTGGAGCGGCAGGTGGATGTGCTCGCACACGGACGGCAGCTCCGCGTGCGCGCGCATCACGTCCTCGCGCAGGTACGTGGGGTGCGGGCTCGTGTATCGGATCCGCTCGATGCCGTCGATCGCGTCGAGCTCGCGGAGCAGCTCGGCGAAGCTGACCCGCCCCTCCTTCGGAAGGTCGCGCCCGTACGAGTTGACGTTCTGGCCGAGCAGCGTGACCTCGCACACCCCGTCCTCGGCGAGGCTCGCGACCTCCGCGACGAGCTCGGCCGGGTCGCGGCTGACCTCGCGTCCCCCGCGTCGACGGAACGATGCAGAAGGCACAGCCCATGTTGCAGCCCTGCGAGATCTGCACCCACGCCTGGAACTCGCGCTCGCGCTTCATGGGCAGGTGGCCGGAGAAGTCCTCGAACTCGAAATAGCCCTGGGCGGTGAGGCTGTCGGAGTTGAGGAACTCGGCGAGCCGGTGGATCTGGCCCGGGCCGAACGCGACATCGACGAACGGGAAGCGCTCGAACACCTCGTCCTTCACCGACTGCGCCCAACAGCCGCCGACGCCGACGACCTTGTCGGGGTTCTCGCTCTTCAGCCGCTTCGCGTGGCCGAGGTTGCCGATGAAGCGGCTGTCCGCGGACTCGCGGATCGAGCAGGTGTTGAACAGGATCAGGTCCGCGTCGTCGCGCTCCGCCACCTCTTCGTACCCGAGCGACTCGAGCATGCCCTTCATGCGCTCCGAGTCGTGCTCGTTCATCTGGCACCCGAAGGTGGTGACGTGATAGCGCTTCACGGCGCCGAACGGTAGCGCGTGCAAGGAAGGGCTCCGTCCCCGTCTTCTTGCAGCTACTTCGCGTAGTCGGTCGCCCGGCTCTCGCGGATCACCGTGACCTTCACCTGGCCCGGGTACTCGAGCTCCTTCTCGACGCTGCGCGCGATCGTGTGCGACAACAGCGCTGCCTGGTCGTCGTCCACCTCCGCGGGCTTTACGACCACGCGGATCTCGCGGCCGGCGTGCATCGCGTACACCTTCTCGACGCCCGGCTGGCGCTGGGCTATCTCCTCGAGCTCGCGGAGGCGCTTGACGTAGTTCTCGAGCGACTCGCCGCGCGCGCCCGGGCGCGCGCCAGACAGCGCGTCGACGATCTGGACGATCACCGCTTCCACCGTCTGCGGCTCGACCTCGTTGTGGTGGGACTCCATCGCGTGCGCGACCGCCTCCGCCTCCTTGTAGCGGCGGGCAAGCTCGCCCCCGACGAGCGCGTGGGGCCCCTCGATCTCATGGGTCACGGCCTTGCCGATGTCGTGCAGGAACGCGGCGCGAGTGGCCGTCGCGCTGCTCGCGCCCAGTTCGTCGGCCAGCAGGCCCGCGAGCTTTGCGCATTCGATCGAGTGCGCGAGGACGTTCTGGCCATAGCTCGTCCTGTAATGCAGTCGGCCCATCAACTTCGTGAGCTCGGGGTGCAGCGAGCCGATGCCCGCCTCGAAGACCCCCTGCTCGCCGACCTCGTGGACGTGGTTCGCGATCTCCGACTTCGCCTGGTAGAAGGCCTCCTCGATCCGGGCCGGGTGGATCCGGCCGTCCTGGAGCAGCTTCTCGAGCGTCAGCCGCGCGATCTCCCTCCGCACACCGTCGAATCCGGAGAGGAGCACCGCCGACGGCGTGTCGTCGATGATGAAGTCGATCCCCGTGAGCGTCTCGAGCGCGCGGATGTTCCGCCCCTCGCGACCGATGATCCGCCCCTTCATCTCGTCGGACTCGAGCTGGACGACCGAGACGGTGGTCTCGGCGGCGTGTCCGCCGGCCACGCGCTGCATGACCGTCGAGAGGATGCTGCGCGCCCGGCGGTCGGCGTCGCGCCGCGCCTCTTCCTCCACGTGCCGGATCAGGACGGCGCTCTCGTGACGGAGCTCGTCCTCGAGCTCCCTCAGGAGGATCTGCTTCGCCTGGCTGACGCTGAGCCCGGCGATGCGCTCGAGTTCCCGGAGCTGCCGCTGGCGGGCGCGCTTGAGCTCCTCGCCCTGATGCTCGAGGTTGCGGCCGCGGTCGTCGAGCGAGCGCTCGCGACGTTCGAACTCGGCCAAGCGGACATCGAGGGACTGCTCCTTGCCGAGGATGCGCTCCTCGGCGCGAGCCAGCTCCGCCCGCCGCTCCCGGAGCTCGTGCTCCAAGTCGCTGAGGGACTCCTCGGGTCGGGCGACCGGCTCCGCCCGCTCCTTCGGCGGCGTTTCGCGGCCGTCGCGCGCGGGCGGCGGCGCGGCGCCGGCGCGGGGCCTGCGGCGGTCACCACACCCGATCGGGGCGCGGTCCGCTGGGCGAGCAAGACGACACCGCCGGCCACGACCGCCGCGACCACTGCTGCCAGCACGATCTCCATTTCCGGTGTCTCCGGTTCTCCCGCCTGCGGGCGGGCTCGGTTGTCTCAGTCAAGCGGGCTGTTCGTGCCCCCACGAGACACCAGGGCTGCGTCGGTATCTGCCCTCACGGGCGCCCGGCCACGACTAGCTGCGCGCTTTCATCCTCCTCTCGCGCCTGCGTGTCGTAGCTGTCCGGACGTTCTCAAAGTCTTGGTCAGTTGAATCAAAACCGCTGCAAATGCCGTTGTTCTGTCTCACAGGGGGCGATGTCGCCCACTTCTCAGAGGGTAGCTCCCGGTGCAAGTGCGCGCAAGGCTGTCAGGCCGTGTTGCAGTGCGCACGGACGGCGTCGTAAGCAGCTCGGCGTCATAGCCCCGACGGACCAGCAGCTGCCAGGCGCGGTTGCGGGCGCGATCGCCCTCGAGCGCCGCGAAACGCTCGGCGAGGAGCCCGCGCGCGGCCGCGAGCTCGTCCTGGCGGCTACGACGGGACAGCGCCGGCGCGATCAGCTCCTCCGGGATGCCGCGCTTGCGGAGCTCCAGCTCGATCCGCTCCGGGCCCCATCCGCTCAGCTCGCGCCGGTCGTCTGTGAAGCGCTCGGCGTAGCGGGCGTCGTCGATCACGTGTGTGCTCTCGAGCTCGGCGACGACCGCGTCGATCAGATCGGGCTCCACCCGCTTTCCCTCGAGATAGGTCCGGAGCTCCGCGGCCGACCGGTCGCGAACCGACAAGGCTCTGCCGGCGAGGTCGAACGCTCGCCGGAGTTCCTGGTCGGGGGTCGTCAGGCGGCCTTCTCCTCCGGCGCCTCGGCTTCGTCGGCCGGAGCGGGGATCTCCGCGACCGTGCCGCCGTCCTGCGCGATGCCCATCGCCTCGTAGATCTTCGCCTCGATCTCCTTCACCATCTCGGGATGCTCGCGGAGGTAGGCCTTCGCGTTGTTGCGGCCCTGGCCGATCCGCTCATCCCCGTACGAGAAGAACGAGCCCGACTTCTGCACGAGGTTGTGCTCGAGCCCGAGGTCGAGGATGCATCCCTCGGACGAGATGCCGGCGCCGTACTCGATGTCGAACTCGGCCTGGCGGAACGGCGCCGCGACCTTGTTCTTCACGACCTTGACCCGCACGCGGTTGCCGACCGCGTCCGTGCCCTCCTTGAGGGTCTCGATGCGGCGGATGTCGAGCCGCTGTGAGGAATAGAACTTGAGCGCGCGGCCGCCCGGCTGGGTCTCGGGCGAGCCGAACATGACGCCGACCTTCTCGCGGATCTGGTTGGTGAACACGCACAGCGTGTTCGCCCGGTTCAGGTTGCCGGCCAGCTTGCGCATGGCCTGGCTCATCATTCGCGCCTGGAGGCCGACCGTTGTGTCGCCCATCTGGCCCTCGAGCTCGGTCTTCGGCGTGAGCGCCGCCACCGAGTCGATCGCGACCACGTCGACCGCTCCCGAGCGGATCAGCATGTCGGCGATCTCGAGCGCCTGCTCGCCGTAGTCGGGCTGCGAGACGAGCAGCTCGTCGACGTCGACGCCGATGCGCTTGGCGTAGAGCGGGTCCATCGCGTGCTCGGCGTCGATGAAGGCGCAGATGCCGCCCTGCTTCTGGGCCTCGGCGAGCACGTGGTAGATGAGGGTGGTCTTACCGGAGGACTCGGGGCCGAAGATCTCGACGATGCGGCCGCGGGCGAGGCCGCCCACGCCGAGCGCGAGGTCGAGCGACAGGGCCCCTGTCGAGATGGCCTTGACGCTGACGGCGAAGGCGTCGTCGCCCATCTTCATGATCGAGCCGGCGCCGAACTGGCGCTCGATCTGCCCGACGGCGCTCTGCAGCGCGGATTCGCGCGCCTTGGCGGCCTTCTCCTGTTCCTTGTCCATGGTCAAGCCTTTCCTCGCAAGTGAGCACACGAATGTAGGAAGGGAGCCGGACGGATATCCGGCCCCCATCCCCTGTTTTGGTGCGCGCTAGCGGGCCAGCAGGCAGTTCAGCTTGTAGTCGGCGACGGCGGCCGCCGACGCCTTCGTCAGCTGCGTCAGCGCCTGCGCGGGCGTCAGCCACTGGCCGCGGGACTCGGACTCCTCCGCCTCCCAGTCGAAGCGGTAGATGTCCAGGCCGCGGCTGATGTCGTTGCCGTACACGAAGAACGGCTTGCCGCGCTCGATCCGGTTCGTCTTCGCCGACCACGAGTCGGCGTCCTCGAGCTGGTAGAAGCCGATCTGCTTCATCCCGCCGGGTTGTCGGCCGAGCGATCCCGTGACCGAGGTCGACCACCCGCACGCCACCGGTGTAGAAGGCGATCGTCATCACCTGCGCCTTCTCGTGCAGCTGGAAAACGTGCGCGGTGCAGGTCTGGAAGCGGGTCGGCTTCCGCGCCCACGTCGTCGATGTTCCAGTAGCCGACCTTCTCCGGGCTCGCCACCTTGTCCCCGGTGATGTCGTACACGTGCACGCCGCCGCTCGGGCAAACCGGCCCGCCCGCCGCACCCGCGAACTCGTCCTCGGCGATCAGGAACTGGCGGTCGCCGATCGTGATGTCCTCCATCTGGTGCCAGACGTTGATCGCGGGGTCGAGGAAGCTCGTCATGAGCTCAGGTGCTCCGGGCTTGGTCGTGTCGATGATCACGCCCTGCGAGAGCGCGGCGGAGTAGGCGCGCTTGCCGTTCGTCGAGAATGAGATGTCGTGCGACTCGGTGCCAAGGCCGGGACGCGCCGGCAGCGCCAGCTCGCCGGCCTTCACGGGCGCGCGCGGATTCGAGATGTCGAAGTACTCGATCGCCGGCTCGAGCGACGTGATCAGGTCCGAGTTCGAGTTGTAGAGCCAGTTGCCGGTCGGGTGGACGGTCATGTTGTGCGACCCCTGCTCGACCTCGATGAACGACACGGTCTTCGGCGCCTGCGGGTTGCTCACGTCCACGATGAACGTGCCGTTCTTGCCCTCGCCGGTCTCCTCGTCGAAGGCGTCGAAGCCGAGCTCCTCGGCCTCGCGGTAGCACGTGGACGTGCCGTCGCCGAACGTGTCTGACGTGTACGTGGCGAACACCCGGCGGCCCTCGTCGCGCTGCCGGAAGACCTGGACGTCGCCCTGCGTGATTCCGCAGTCGTAGACGCCGACGACCTTCGCGCGCCCCGGGCTCGAGACGTCGACGATGTGCATTCCGTTGTTGTAGGAGCCGAAGATGCCGTACTGCTTGCCGGCGATCGCCGTGAACTCCTGGTCGGTGCCGAAGTTGGGGGTGTCCTGGTTCCGCGCCTCGTACGGGATGTTCTTGACGTACGTCATGTTCGGGCTGTGATCGCCCGGAGGCTCCTCCTGCGCGGCCGCGGACGCGGGCAGCAGGACGCAGACGACGACGATCAGCAGGCTAAGACGGCGAAAAGACACGGCACCCCCCAGTGACGAACCCCGAACGGTCAGAACTGTATCCCTTTCGCAAGGAAGACAAGCCCATAACGTTCGTATGGGCATGGGGCTGTCACGTCGGGAGGTCCTGAAAGCCGGTGCGGCGGCCGCTGCCGCTGCCGCGACCCCCTCGTGGGCGAGCGCGGGCGGGCGCGCGATCGTCCCCCGCCCCGGGCGTGGGAAGCGGGTTGCCGTCCTGGGAGGAGGCATGGCGGGGCTCGCCGCCGCGCACGAGCTCGTCGAGCGCGGCTTCCACGTCGACGTCTACGAGCGCAAGGCGCTCGGGGGCAAGGCGCGCAGCATCCCTGTGGCCGGCACCGCCGCGGGCGGGCGCAGGCCGCTGCCGGGCGAGCACGGCTTCCGCTTCTTCCCCGGCTTCTACCACCACGTTCCCGACTCGATGCGCCGGATCCCGTTCCCCGGCAACGCGAACGGCGTCTGGGACAACCTGGTGGAGGCGAACGAGACGAAGTCGCCCCGCACGGAGGGCCGCCCGGACGGCACGGTCTTCGGCATCGCTCCGGACCCAAACGAGGCCCGGACGCCCGACGGGATGCGCCGCCTCCTCCTCGACGCGCTCCACGAGGACTTCCTCCCGCCGCATGAGCTGGCTTACTTCGTCGAGCGCCTCATGGTCTTCGTCACCTCGTGCGACGAGCGTCGCTTCGGCGAGTGGGAGCACACGAGCTGGTGGGACTTCATCCAGGCCGAGAACAAGTCCGACGAGTACAAGAAGGTCCTGGCCCGCGGCCTGACGCGCGCGGTCGTCGCAGCGAAGGAGCGGAAGGCATCCACACGGACGATCGGCAACATGGGAGAGGCGTTCGTCTACAACATCCAGGGCCGCGGCAACGACGGCGCGCCGGACCGGATTCTGAACGCGCCGACCAACGAAGCGTGGATCGACCCGTGGGTGAGGCTGCTGCGCGAGCGCGGCGTGCGCTTCCACGTCGGCCAAACCGTCGAGGCGCTCGAGATGAAAGGCGGCAGCGTGAAGTCCGCGCGCGTCCGGGGCCGCCGCGGCCGGCGGCGGACGATCGAGGCCGACTGGTTCGTCAGCGCGATGCCGGCGGAGCGCGCGCGGCGCCTTTGGTCACCCGCGGTCCTGCGGAAGGACCCCTCGCTCGAGCTGATGGACGAGCTCTACGTCGACTGGATGAACGGCATCCAGTACTACCTGAAGAAGCCCTTCCACATCATCCGGGGCCACCTCACCTTCATCGACGCGCCGTGGGCCCTCACCGCTCTGACCCAGGCCCAGTTCTGGGCCGACCGCGACTTCGCGCGCGACTACGGCGACGGCGGGCAGGTGGACTGCCTCTCGATCGACATCTCCGACTGGGACACGCCAGGGATCGTGTACGGCAAGACCGCGAAGCGGTGCACCCCGTCCGAGGTCGCGAAGGAGGTCTTCGAGCAGATCAAGCTCCACCTGAACGACAACGGCGAGGAGATCCTCACCGACGACATGGTCGACTCGTGGCACCTCGACCCGGCGATCAAGTGGCACCCGGCCCGCGCGCGCAACTCGAACGACGAGCCCCTGCTCGTGAACACAATCGGCTCGTGGGAGAAGCGCCCGCAGGCACGGACGAAGATCCCGAACCTCTTCCTGTCGGGCGATTACGTCCAGACGGACGTCGACCTGGCGACGATGGAGGGCGCGAACGAGTCGGGCCGTGCCGCGGTCAACGGCCTGCTCGAGGCGTCCGGGTCGAAGGCCGAGCCTGCGGCGATGTACAGGCTGTACGACCCGCCGGAGTTCGAGGCCGCAAAGGCCGCCGATCGCGAGCTCTACAAGCAGGGCCAGCCGAACGCGCTCGACAAGCCCTAGAGGCGGGCGACCGCCAGCGGCTCGTATTGCGCGCCCTGCGGGCGCAGGATCGACCGGTAGAGCGTCACCTGCGGCGCTCGGAAGGGGTCCAGCGGTGGCGGGTCCGTGGGCAGCGGGGCAGCGCGCTGGTTGCGCTTCACGCGCGCGAGCGTGACGTGCGGCCAGAACGGCCGCTTCTCGGGTTTGTAGAACCGCTCAGCCTCGAGCGCGTCCGAGACCGCCTGCTGCAGGCGGGCACAGGCGCCCTCCGCATCGTCGAGGTCGAGCGCGAAGAGGCGTGGGCGCCGCGGCGGGACGGGCTTGACCTCGCCGGGTGCAAGAACCGGGGACGTACCCCTTTCTTGCACGGCCGCCACCATGGCCTCGGCTATCGCCGCGACCTCCTTCTCCGGGCGATAGCCGAGGAACGCGAGCGTAACGTGGAGAGCCTGGTCCGCGACCGGACGCAGATCGTCCCGGCCGGCGACGAGGCCATCCCGCCACCGGGCGAGCGCCGTGCGCGCGTCCGGCGGCAGGTCCAGGGCGACGAAGAGCCGCGCGCGCGGCGAGCCGGGGCGCTCCTTGGTCAGATCGGAAGCTCCTCGCCGATCAAGAGCCGGCGCAGCATGTGCATCGCGACGGTGGTCGAGCGGTCGCGGATCTCGTTGCGGTCGCCCGGCAGGCGAACGTCGCGCGCCAGCTTCCGCCCGCCGTCGAGCTTGACGCACCAGCACACGTAGCCCACGGGCTTCTCCTCCGTGCCGCCGTCCGGGCCTGCGACGCCCGTGATCCCGACGCCGACCTGGGCGTCGAAGCGCGCTATCGCACCGTCCGCGAGCGCTTCCGCGACCTCCGGCGAGACCGCTCCATGCGCTTCGATCAGCGCGGCATCGATGCCGA
This sequence comes from uncultured Thermoleophilaceae bacterium, assembly GCA_963846865.1. Lineage (GTDB taxonomy): Bacteria > Actinomycetota > Thermoleophilia > Solirubrobacterales > Thermoleophilaceae > DASPHG01. The sequence goes on from CAWJXU010000008.1 coordinate 91,893, forward strand.
GCAGATGCTCCTTCGCCTCGTTCGAGTACGCGACCACGCCGCCCTGCACGCAGCCGGAAGATCCCGGCCGAGCCGTCAGGCGAGCCGCCATGAGCCCGCCGGTGCATGACTCGCCAACCGCTATCTGCATGTCGCCGAGCAGCTCCGAGACCTGTTCGTCGATCGTAGCTCCGTCGGTCGAGAAGAGGTACTGGCCGTGTCGCTCGCGAATCACGCGCTCGAGAGCGTCATACGCGCCCGTCGTAGTCGCTTCGTGGCGGATCACCACCTCGAGCTCGGCACGACGCAGGCAAGTCGTGATCTCGAGGTGCTCGAACCCCTCGACGACGGGCTCCGCCACCCGCAGCGTCTCCGCGATCTCCGACTCGGGGATGCCGAAGAGGCGCAGCGTGCGCTGTTCGTAGTCCGTGCGGCCCGCGGTGGCGGCGGCGAACTCGTCGCTGGCGACCGCCGCGGGCCACATCGCGTGCAGCTCGCGCGGCGGGCCCGGCATCACCACGATCGTGGGCCCCTCGCGCCCTTCGGCGGGCGGAACGACAAGCCCGGGCGCCGTTCCGGCCGGGTCGATCACGAACGCGCCCTCGGGCACGATCGCCTGCTTGCGGTTCGCGGTCCTGACGGCGTCGAAGTCGAGGTTGCGCCAGCGCTTCATGAGCGGCCTGAGGATGTCCGCGATCTTCTGCTCCAGCTCCTCGTCCAGGACCATCTCGCGGCCCTGGAAGGCACCCACGACCTCCGCGGTCAGGTCGTCCGCCGTCGGCCCCAGGCCGCCGCTCGTGATGATGAGGTCCACCCCCTCGCCGGCCATGAAGCGGAGCTGCGCCTGCATGTCCTCGCGCCGGTCGCCGCAGATCGTGATGTGTGCGAGCTCGATCCCCAGCTCGAGCAGCCGGTCGGCAAGCCACGGCCCGTTGCGGTCCTGGACCCGCCCGGTCAGGACCTCCGTGCCCGTGACGACTATTCCCGCACGGGCGCTCACGCGCAGGGCCGCTCGCCGATAGGGAGCTCCTCCGGCTCTCCGCCGCGGCTGAACTCGAACCCGATCGGCTCCGGGCTGACGTCGAAGGTCACCGGCTCGCCGTTCACGCGCAGCTCGGCGGACCGCTTCCCGAGGTTGATCCGGACCACGTCGGGCCCCTTGAACGTCCGCGGAGCGTCGATGTTGCCCTCGAAGATCACTTCCTCCGGACCTCGGTCGACGCAGATGTAGGTGAGGTCGACGGGAATCACCCTCAGCTCGACGCGCTTCGCGGGCGCAGGCGCGGGCTCCTTCTGAGGCTGCTCCTGCCGCTGCGCCTGCTCCGAGCCCCTGTCCACGGTCCGCTCGGGCTCGTCCTCGTCGCCTGTCAGCCCGAGCACGAGCAGGAAGGCGAGCAGCGCCACGACGGCGACGACGATGGCCGCCCCCGGGCCGAACCGCGGCGTCGGTGGGCGGCGGCGTCGATCCCGCCCGGGCGCCGGGATCGGCTGAAACTCCACCGCCTCGGGCTCCTCGTACTGGGCCCGGAATTCCTCTACCAGGAGATGCGCGTCGAGGCCGAGCTTCTCGGCGTACGTGCGCAGGAAGCTCTTGACGTAGGTCGGGCCCGGCAGCAGGCCGAACTCCTCGTTCTCCAGCGCCCGCAGGTACTTCGCGCGGATCTTCGTGGACTGTTCGAGATCCTCGATGTTGACCCGCTGGCGCATGCGCGCCTCGCGGAGCGTTTCTCCGATTCCCGGCATTACCGGGATTATCGCGGTCGACCTCTAGGCGTCGGCAGGAACGCCTGCAGGCTCGTCCAAGGCCTCGAGGATGCGCGGCAGGTCCGCCTCGGTGATCAGGACCTGCCGGGCCTTCGAGCCCTCGTATCCGGAGATCACGCCGCGCCGCTCGAGCATGTCGATCAGGCGCCCGGCGCGGGTGTACCCGACGCGCAGCCGCCGCTGCAGCATCGAGGTGGACGCGCTGCCCAGCTGCACGACGGTCGAGATGGCGTCGGGGAGCAGATCGTCGTGGTCGGGATCGAAGTCGCCGCGCTCGGAGTCATCCGTCTCGGTCTCCACGGCCTCAAGCAGCTCTTCCTGCATCTCGGGCTCGCCCTGCTTGCGCCACGCGTTCGTGATCTTCTCGATCTCCTCCTCGGTCACATACGCGCCCTGGATGCGGGCGGGACGCGAGTCGGTTGCCGGCCGGAAGAGCATGTCGCCCTGGCCCAGCAGTGATTCCGCGCCCCCCTGGTCCAGGATGACGCGCGAGTCGATCTGGGAGGAGACGGCGAACGCGATCCGGGCAGGGACGTTGGCCTTGATCATGCCGGTGATGATGTCCGCGCTCGGGCGCTGTGTGGCCAGCAGCAGGTGGATGCCGACCGCGCGCGACTTCTGCGCCAGCCTGATGATCGAGTCCTCCACCTCAGCCGGCGCGATCATCATCAGGTCGGCCAGCTCGTCGATGACGCACAGGATGTACGGCAGCGGCTTCTCCCCATTCTTCTCGCGCACCTTGTTCAGCTCGATCAGGCTGCGCGTCTTGACCGCACTCATGACCGTGTAGCGCTGCTCCATCTCCCTGATCAGGTTCTGGAGCACGTTCGCCGCGATTCGCGGGCTGGTCACGACCGGCGTGATCAGGTGCGGGATCCCCTCGTAGTGGTTGAGCTCGACCTGCTTCGGGTCGACCAGGACCAGCTTCACGTCGTTCGGGGACGCCCGCAGCAGGATCGACGTGAGCATCGCGTTGACGCACCCGGACTTCCCTGACCCGGTGGTACCGGCGACGAGCACGTGCGGCTGCTTCGCGAGGTCGGTTCCGATGGCCTTCCCCGCGATGTCCTTGCCAAGCCAGACCGTGAGCGGCGACCAGCCGGCGGGGGCGTCCTGGAAAACGTCGCCGAGGTGCACGATCCGGCGGACGGAGTTCGGGACCTCCACGCCGACTGCGCTCTTCCCGGGGATCGGCGCGAGGATGCGGATCTCGGACGCCGCCAGCGCGTACGCGATGTCGTCCTTCAGGTTGGCGACCTTCGACATCTTGATCCCGGGCGCGAGCTTCAGCTCGTACCGGGTCACGTGCGGCCCGGCGACGGTCCCGACGATGCGCGCCTCGACGCCGAAGTGGCCGAGCGCCTCGACGAGCTGCTGCCCCACCTTCTCGTCCCCCTTCGCGGGCGCCTTCGGCGTGCCGTTGCCGCGCTTGAGATGCCGTGCTGGCGGGATGGTGTAGATGTTGTCGTCGGCTTCGGTGACGGTTGAGCGCACGTTGCCCTGCGGGGTCAGCTCCTTGGGCTCCTTCGACTCCACCGGCGGCGCGGCGTGCACGATGAACTCGTCGTCCTCCTCGCCGTGCTCGGTGTCGAGCTCCTGCCCTTCGACGACCTCGGGCACCTCCTCGTCCCACTCCTCCTCGATCGACGGCGCCTCGACGTGCGTTGCGCGCACGACCGGCTCGGCATTCGCCGGCTCCGGGGGCTCGGCGCGCTCGGGCTGCGGCTTCAGGCGCGCGAACTCGGTGGTGGACCGCTTGACGCGGCGGGTCGTGGTGCGCACGCTCTCGGACGTCGCCCTGACGATCCCGGCGATCGAGGCGCCCGTCAGCAGCATGAAGCCGGCGATGAACAGGAACACGAAGATGATGTGCGCGCCGATCTCCTGGAAGAGCGTCCGGGTGATCCAGAACAGGCCCTCGCCCACCGCACCGCCGTGGTGGCGGAACCAGCCCGGCGTCTCGAAGGCCGCATCACGCGGCGGGTCGTCCGGCCCCAGGCCCAGCGTGCCCGCTGCCAGGCCGAGCATGAGCGCCGTCAGCAGCATGAGGCCGCCAGCCTTGAACGGCCTGAGACTCGGGACGATCGGCCCCACCACAAGAGCCGCTCCGGCCGCGAACAGGGCGATCGGCACCAGGTAGCCGACCCCGCCGAACAGCCACACGAACCCCTCGGCAAAGGCCTCCCCTACCTCGCCGCCGTCCCAGCCGAGATAGAAGACGAACGCGAAGAACACTGCGGCCGCCACCAGGCCCAGGCCGAGCACGTCCTTCTGGTTCTGGTCCAGCACCGGGAGACGCGGCCGCGAGAGGTACGGAACGGCGCGCGCGGGACCGCGCCCGGCTCTTCGCGGGCTTGCGGCGCGCGGGCTGCTTCCGGCGGCGGCTGGCCATCGGAAAGGGCATTCGACGCCGCGAGGCAAGCCCCTTTGCGCTCCGTCCGGCGCTTGGCGGACCATCGCCCGCCCGTGAGAGCACTGGCCGACATGGAGTTCCTCGCGCTCGACACCGAGACCAACGGCCGCGCGGGCGATCTCTGCGAGCTCACCGAGGTGGGCTGGGTGCTCGTCGGAGGCGGCGAGCTGCACGACCAGTGGTCGTCACTGGTGCGCGTCGATCGGCCGCTGTCGCGCGGGATCGAGCGCTTCACCGGCATCACGCAGGCGATGGTGGACGACGCGCCGCCGCCGGAGGAGGTGCTCCCGCTGGTGGCTGATGAGCTGCGCCGGCGCGTGCTCGTCGCCCACAACGCCTCGTTCGACCGGCGCGTCCTGAAGCAGGCGTGCGAGCGGGCCGGGATCGCCTGGCCCGACCCGCCCGTCCTCTGCACGGTCGCCATGGGTCGGCGGTTCGCCCCGCTCGCCCGCCAGCGCAAGCTCGCCCTGCTCGCCGAGTCGCTCGGGATCGAGGTCGACGAGACCCACCGCGCGCTGCCGGACGCGCTCACGTGCGCGCGCATCTTCTGCGCCCTCTTCCCAAAGCTGTGCGCGAACGCCGCTTCGCTCGGCGACGCGTTGCGGCTGCTCGGTCCGCGGCGGCGGCGCGAAAGAAATGGGCCCCGTCCCCTTATCCCGCGTGAGCGGCGGCCCGACCTGTCGAAGCTCCCGGACGACCCCGGCGTGTACGTGTTCCGCAACGAGGCGGGGCAGCCGCTCTACGTCGGCAAGTCGGTGGCGGTGAAGTCACGCGCACGCGCGCACTTCTGCCAGCCGGGCGAGTGGACCGGGCAGGCCGAGGTGGTCGACTACATCCCGACGAACTCGGAGCTCGGCGCGCTGATCCTCGAGAACCGCCTGATCAAGCGCTGGAAGCCGACCGGGAACAGGGCGCTGAAGCGAACCGACCGCTGGGCGTACCTCGTGTGCAGGCTCGACATCCCGTACCCGGTGCTCGAGGTGGCCCCGGAGCCGGCGGCCGGGCGCGCCGTGAACATCGGTCCCGTCAGGGGACGGGCGGCCTGCCAGGAGCTGGCGGACCAGCTCACCTCGCTCTTCGGCCTGCGCCACTGCGGCCGCAAGCTCGTGATCCGCGACCACCCGTCGCTGTACGGGCAGATGGGCCGCTGCGCCTCACCTTGCCTCGGCGACCTCGACCCGAACGCCTACCGGCGGCGGCTCGACGAGGCGCTCGCCCTCTTCGACGGCGCCGACGGGCCGGAGCGGCTGCTCGCCCGCTTCGACGAGGAGATGGAGAAGGCCTCGGCCGGGCGGCACTACGAGCGCGCGGCCGTCATGCGCGACCGGCGCGAGCGGATCGCCGAGCTCCTGAGTCGCCTCGGCGGCCTCGTGCGGGCCGTGCACGCCGGCTCCCGCGCCGTCCTCGCGAAGCATCCGGTGAAGCGCGAGTGGGACCTGTTCTGGGTCTCGGGCGGCCGCGTGCTCGAATGGGGGTCGCTTCAGGATCAACTGCCCGCGCTGGGCGCGGAGGCCGAGCGGCTCGCGGCGGCGAGGAACCCGCCCGTGGTCGCGCCGGACGAGGTGCACGAGGTTCGGATCGTCTCCTCGTGGCTCGCCGGCGACGAGGCGTGGGAATGCGAGATCGAGCCGGGCACGGACCTCGCCGGCTGGGTCGAGCAGGTCGTAGCCGCCTGATCGCCTCCGCCCGCCCTGCCTACCATCTTGGGCATGGCAGCACGGGTGCTCGTCGTCGAGGATGACGCTGCGATCGGCGAGGTTCTGCAGCGCTCGCTGCAGCTCGAGGGCTACGAGGTCGCCGTCGCGCCGGACGGCGTGGCCGCGCTCGAGCGCGCGTACGACTTCAACCCGGATGCCGTGATCCTGGACCTCGGCCTGCCGCGCCTCGACGGCATAGACGTCGCGAAACGGATCAGGAAGGACTCCGACATCCCGATCCTGATGCTGACGGCCCGGGACGAGCTCGAGTCGCGCGTGGCCGGGCTGGACGCGGGCGCGGACGACTACCTGGTCAAGCCGTTCGAGCGCCAGGAGCTGCTTGCGCGCGTCAGGGCGATGCTGCGGCGCACGCCTCCGCGGGACCAGGAGTGGCTGTCGGTCGCAGACCTGCGGCTCAGCCCCGCGCAGCGCCAGGCCTTCCGCGGTGAGCGCGAGGTGGACCTCACCCAGCGCGAGTTCGAGCTGCTCGAGTACCTCATGCGCAACGAGCGCCTCGTCGTCTCGCGCGACACCTTGCTCGAGGACGTATGGGGATACGTGTCACCGGGCGAGACGAACACGGTCGACGTGTTCGTCTCGAACCTCCGCCGCAAGCTCGAGTCCCAAGACGAGCCACGGCTTCTCCACACCGTTCGCGGAGCGGGCTATGTCCTGAGGGCGCCGTGATGGCCCGGCCGCGGATCGTCTCCCGCTTCGACATGCTGCCCATCCGCTGGCGGCTCGCGGTCACCTCGGCGATCCTCACCTTCGCGATCCTGCTCGCCTTCGCCCTGGTGATCGGGTTCTTCACGGAGCGCGAGATGCGCTCGGACTTCGACTCCGAGATCCGCCAGAACGCCGACCTGATCCACGACCGGGTCAGGATCGAGCAGACGATCGACGGCGCGTTCCGGATCGCCGGCCGCGAGGAGCTCGTCGAGCTCGCCGCCGCCGACGACGTGGTCATCAGGATCCTCAACGCCGACGGCGAGCCGATCGCGGAGACGACCGGCGCGCCGGATCTCGGTCGGCCCGGCGGCGGCCTGCGTGACGTCGGCGGTTACCGCGTGACCTCGCGAGAGCTCGACCGCCCGTTCGCCGAGACGCCGGTCGCCTACGTCCAGTACGCGAAGGAGAAGGACTCGCTGACGAGCACGGTCGCGCGACTGCGCGTGTTCCTCGCGCTCGGGGTGCTCGGCGGCAGCGCGCTCGCCCTTCTGGCCGGCCTCGCGGTCGCCAGGCGCGCGATGGAGCCGATAGCGGGGCTGACCGCCACCGCCCGCCGCGTCGCGAAGACGCGCGACCCGGACGTAGACCTGCCGCGGCTGCGCGCGGACGACGAGATCGCCGACCTGTCGCGCACGCTCGACGACATGCTCGGGGAGCTGGACGCGGCTCACAGCGAGACCGAGAACGCGCTCGCGCGCCAGCGCCAGTTCGTCGCCGACGCCTCCCACGAGCTGCGCACTCCGCTCACGAGCATCCTCGCGAACCTCGAGCTCCTCGAGGCCGAGCTCGAGGGCGACGACCGCGAGCTCGCCGGCTCGGCGCTGCGCTCGTCCCACCGGATGCGGCGCCTGGTCGCCGACTTGCTGCTGCTCGCGCGGGCCGATGCCGGGCGGCAGGCGCCCAGGGAGGCGGTCGACATGGCCACGGTCGTGCGCGAGGCCGCGGGCGAGGCGGCCCCTCTCGCCGAGCGGCATGAGCTCGAGGTGCACGCGGAGGAGCCCGTCGTCGTGGACGGCTCGGCCGACGACCTGCACCGGCTGGCGCTCAACCTGATCCAGAACGCGCTCGTCCACACGCCGCCCGGGACCAACGTGTGCGTGACGCTCAAATCGGACAGCGGCGCCGTGCTCGAGGTCGAGGACGACGGCCCGGGCATCCCCGCCGAGCTCCGCCACCGGCTGTTCGAGCGCTTCGTCCGCGGCCACGGCGACACGGGCGCAGGCAGTGGCCTGGGCCTCGCGATCGTCCGCGCCGTCGCGGAGACGCACGGCGGCTCCGTCGAGCTGGGCGAGCGCGACGGCGGCGGAGCCCGCTTCGTAGTGCGCTTGCCACCGGCTCGGGCGCGGCAGACTGCCGCCGTGTGACGGGCACGTTCATCAACGTCGCCGCGGTGCTCGCCGGCACCGCCATCGGGCTGCTGATCGGCGGGCGGCTGAGCGAGAGCGCCCGCCAGCGCGTGCTGGCCGGGCTCGGCTTGATCACGCTCGTGGTGGGCGTCGACCTGGCGCTCGCGTGGCGCGACACCGATCCGCTGTACGTGCTCGGAGGCGTCCTCCTCGGAGGCCTGGTCGGCGAGGCCATCGGGATCGAGGCTTGGCTGGCGCGACTCGGGGACAGGATCCAGGCTGCCGTCTCGCGCGGCGAGCACTCGCGCGTGAGCGAGGCGTTCGTCACCGCGAGCCTGCTCTTCTGCGTCGGGCCGCTCACGGTGGTGGGCTCCATTCAGGACGGGCTGACGGGCGACTACGAGGCGCTCGCGACGAAGTCCATGCTCGACGGCTTCGCGGCGATCGCGCTGACCGCCACCCTCGGCTGGGGCGTCGCGCTCGCGGCGGGCACCGTCCTCGTGGTCCAGGGCGCCCTTACGCTGGGCGCCGGCCTCTTCGAGGACGTGCTCGAGGGCGAGGCGCTGCACGCCTTGGTCAGCGCCGGCGGCATCCTGATCATCGGGATCTCTCTGAAGCTGCTCGACCTGAAGGACGTCAAGGTCGGGAACTTCCTACCCGCCCTCGTCATCGCCCCCGGGCTCGTCGGGATCGCCGGCCTCTTCTAGGGGCTCGAGATCGCCGCCGCAGCGCGGGCAGAGGCCGCTCTGGAGGATCTCCGGCGCCGCGAACCGACGCCCACAGCGGGCACACACCATCGCGTCGGGTTCGGTCCCCATATGGGTCTAACGCGCATTCCCGAGCCGAGGTTGGCCGGAACGCAAGAGGGGCGGCCTGTCGGCCGCCCCTCTCTCAAGGTCCTCCATATGCCTGCTGCGTCTCCCTGGCGCCCTCGACCTGCGCCAAAAGTCTGTATGGACAATATCGGCGCCCGCCCGAAGCTCCACATGGGGTCTTCACCCCATTCGGCGCCCTAGACCTCGACGACCACCGGCAGGACCATCGGACGCCGCTTGAGCCGCTTGTAGACGAATTCCGCAACATCGTCGTGCAAATGCGACTGGAGCAGGGAGATCTCACGCACCTGTTCCTCGGCCGACCGCGCGAGCGAGTCCTCCACGGCATCGCGGATCTCGTCGACGAGCGAGTCCTCTTCCTCCACGAACGGGACGCCGCGGAAGATGATCTCGGGCTCGGCCACCGAGCGGCCGTCCTGCTCGGACACGGTCGCGACCACGATGAAGATGCCGTCGGCCGACAGCATCCTGCGGTCGCGCAGGGCCACGTCCTCGGGGTCGCCGATGTCGACGCCGTCCACGAAGATCATGCCCGCCTGCTCCTCGTCGCCCCAGCGGGCGCCGCGCTCGTCGATCTCGAGCGACAGCCCGTTCCTTCCCCGGAAGATCGCATCCGGGTCGATGCCCACCTGCTCGGCGAGCTGGCCGTGCAGTCGCAGCCGCTTGAAGTCGCCGTGCACCGGCAGCATGTAGCGCGGCTTCGTCAGGTTCATCATCAGCTTGAGCTCCTCGGCGTTGCCGTGACCCGAAGCGTGTATCGGCGCGTCGCGGGTCGTGATCACGTCGGCGCCCAGCCGGTAGATCCGGTCGACCGTCTCGTTCACCGCTCGCTCGTTCCCCGGGATCGGCGTGGCGGAGAAGATGACGGTGTCGTGCTCGTGCAACTCGACGCGCGGATGGTCGCCGTGGGCCATGCGCCGGAGGGCCGACAGCGGCTCGCCCTGGCTGCCCGTCGAGACGATCACGAGCCGGTCGTCGGGAAAGTCGTCGATCTCACCGAGCTGGACGAGCATCCCCTCCGGGACGTCGATATGCCCGAGCTGTCGCCCGATGTTCACGTACTTGCGCATCGAGCGCCCGACGAGCACGACCTTGCGGCCCGTCACCTGGGCGGCGTCCACGACCTGCTGGACCCGGTGGATGTTCGACGCGAAGCACGTGATCACGATCCGCCCGCGGATGCGCGCGAAGACCTCCTCCAGGTGAGGGCCGACGCTCGACTCGGACGGGGCCATCCCCTCGCGGTCGGCGTTCGTCGAGTCGCCGCACAGGAGCAGCAGCCCTTCTCTGCCGATCTCGGCCAGGCGAGCCACGTCCGCGGGCGCTCCGTCGACCGGGGTCTGGTCGAACTTGTAGTCCCCGGTGAAGAACGTGGTGCCCAGCTCGCACTCGAGTGCGATGCCGAACATGTCCGGAATCGAGTGCGCGAGCTTGACCGGCTCCATCGTGAACGGCCCGATCTCGACATGGTCGCCGGGCTCGACCTCGTGCAGCGGCATGTCGCGCAGCTTGTGCTCGTCGAGCTTCGACCGGACCATCGCGACGGTGAGCGCCCCGCCGTAGATGTCGGGGATCGCGACGTCACCGATCTCGCGCAGCACGAACGGCAGCGCGCCGACATGGTCCTCGTGCCCATGCGTGAGCACGATCGCCTCGATGTCCGCCGCGCGCTCGCGCAGATAGGAGAAGTCGGGCAGCACCAGGTCCACACCGAGCTGGTCGGGCGTCGGGAACATCAGCCCGGTGTCCACCACGACGATCCGGCCCTCGTACTCGACGACGGCCATGTTCTTCCCGATCTCCCCCAGCCCGCCCAGGGGGAGGACGCGCAGCGCTCCGCTCACACCGCGCTCAGGAGGCCGTGTTGCTCGAGCGCGCCACGGATGACCGCCTTCTCATCCTCAGAGGCCTCGATCATCGGCAGCCGGAACCCGCCGACTCGATGGCCGAGCATCGCCATCGCGGTCTTCACCGGGATCGGGTTCGTGGTGACGGCCATCGCCTTGAAGACCGGCGCGAGACTGGAATGGATCTCCTGTCGGAGATCAGGCTCGTCGATCATCCGCCGCATCTCCGGGCCGACCAGGTGCGACGCGACGGTGATCCCCCCGGCGCCGCCCATGTCGAGCACCTCGGCGAGGACGTCGTCGTTGCCCGCGAGCAGGTCGAGCCCCTCGATCGGCCGGATGTCCTCGTAGCGCGCCTGCTTGACCGCGCCGACGTTCGGAAATCTCGGCGAGGCGCGCGAGCTCGTCGTTCGAGATGTCCACCACGCACCGCGAGGGGATGTTGTAGAGAACGACCGTCTTGTCGGTGGCGGCCGCGATCGCCTCGTAGTGAGCAACCAAGCCGCGGAAGTTCGGCTTGTTGTAGTACGGCGTCACGCAGAGCATCGCGTCGCAGCCGATCTCGGTCGCCCGCTCGGTCAGGTGCACGGTGTGCGCCGTGTCGTTCGACCCGGTGCCGGCCACGATCTTGCCGCGGTCGCCGAACTCGGATACGGCGAGCTCGAACAGGCGCAGCTTCTCGTCGTCGGTGAGGGTCGTGCCCTCGCCGGTAGTGCCGGCCACGACGACGCCGTCCGAGCCGTTGTCGAGCAGGTGCGCGACCAGCGCGACGAACGCGTCCTCGTCGACGCTCCCGTCGTCCGCGAACGGGGTGAGTGCCGCGGTGATGATGCCCCAGTCGGCCACTGAGGCTGGATTATCCCCTACTCGATCGGCTTGAAAGGATCGGGCGTGGCGTTTTTCTCCGCAGCCGGCTGCTCCAGAGGGGGGTGGCGCCTCGGCCGCGGGCGGAGCTTCCGGCTGAGACTCAGCAGGCGTAGCCGCCGGCTCAGCGGGGGCAGGCGCCCCAGCTTGCTGCTCGGCCTTCTGGCGCTGGGACTCGTTGAACTTCGTCTGGGTCTCGTCGAGCTTCTTCTGAGCCTGGTCGGCGAGTTGCTTGGCCTGGTCGCCGAGCTGCTTCGCCTTGTCCATGAACCCCATCGGGCCTACCTCCTAAGCGGATTTTTCTCTGCGGATGCAGGGTAAGGCAGAATGCATCGATCGCCATGGCCACTAGACCCAAGGAAAAGGACTACAGCCACCGGACCACGGTCCAGAAGCTCGGCGTGCGGCCGGGCGAGCGGATCGAGGTCCAGGGAGACGTGGGGCCCGGCCTGCGCCGGGACGTCAAGGACGCCAGCGGCCGCGGGCTCGTGAAGACCGGCGATCTCGACGGGGCGATCGTGGCAATCGACTCGATCGACGACGCAGAGGCGGTCTTCGCCGCGTATCGGCCTCGGATCAAGGACTCCGGCTGGCTGTGGCTCGTCACCCGCAAGCGCGGCCACGAGAGCTATCTCAACCAGATGCTGCTCGTGCCGTTCGGCAAGCGCCACGGGCTGATCGACAACAAGACGTGCTCGATCGACGACTCGCGATCGGGGATCAGATTCGTTGTGCCTCGCGCAAAGCGCCGCTCGTTGAATGGCGACGGCGCCGAAGGACCCTGACGAACGCCTCCACCACGGCCGGGTCGAATTGCGAGCCGGCGCCTGACCAGAGCTTTCCGACGGCCTCCTCCTCGGTCATCGCGCGCCGGTACGGGCGGTCGGAGGTCATCGCATGGAAGGCGTCCACCACCAGGACGACCCGCGAGCCCAGCGGGATCTCCTCGCCGATCAGGCCATCCGGGTAGCCGCCGCCGTCCCAGCGCTCGTGGTCGTGGCGCACGATCCGGCGGACGCCGTCGAGGAACGGCACCGGCGCCAGGATCTGCTCGCCGACTTCTGCATGGGCCTTGACCACCTCGAACTCCGCCTCGGTCAGGCTGCCGGGCTTGTTCAGGATCGCGTCGGGGACGGCGATCTTCCCGACGTCGTGAAGGATCGCCCCCAGGCGCAGGTCGCGCGCCTCGCCCAAGGTCATCCCGAGCTTCACGCCCACGAGCACGGCCAGGTCGGCGATCGAGCGCGCGTGGTCGGCCGTGTAGTGGTCCTTGGCCTCGAGCGCCGCCGCCAGCGCCGCGGCAATCCCGAGGTTCGTCTGCTCGAGCCTCTGGAAGAGGTCGTCGCGCTCGCGCGCGAGACGGCCACGGGCCAGAGAGTGCCCCGCGCTCTCCGTCACGGACTCCAGCAGCGTGCGCTCCGCGTGGCCGAACGGCTCGGGGTGCGACCGCGCGACTCCGAGCACCGCCTCGCCGGAGCCGGCCAGGGCGGCTGCGCCGGCGCCGATCCCGAGCAGGTCGTGACCGACGTGCACCATCGGTCTCGGGGCGCGTAACGCGTCCGCCAGCAGCGGGTCCTCCGTCACGCGGCGCACCTGGTCGGGCGTGAGGCCCGCCGAGCCGAGGGCCTCGAGCTTTCCCCCGCGCCTTAGCCCGAGCAGGAACGCGAACTCGGCATCGAACGCCTCACACAGCTCCGAGGTCACGACCTCGCCGAGCGCCGCCTCGCTGCTCGCGCGGTTGATCATCGCGATCAGCTCGGCGCGCCTGAAGGCCTCCACGTAGCGTCGCCTCAGTGCGGCGAGCTCAGGGTCCGTGTGCCTTCCGGTAGCGGCCATCAGGGCGCTGAGCCCTGCCGCGCAGCGCCGTCAGGTTAACCGGCTAGAGCAGGTTCTCCAAACCGATCGTGGGTGAGCGCTCGAGCGTGCTCACCCTCCGAATTGCAAGCAGTACCCCAGGCATGAACGACTCCCTGTCGATCGAGTCATGTCGCACCGTAAGCGTCTGACCGGGGCCGCCGAACACGACCTCCTGGTGGGCGACCAGGCCCGGCAGGCGGATGGAGTGGATCGGCTCGTGCACATTCGCGCCAGCTTCGCGCAGCAGCTCAGCCGTGCGCAGCGCGGTACCGGACGGCGCGTCCTTCTTGCGGTCGTGGTGCAGCTCGACGATCTCGCACTCGGGCATGTGCTCGGCGATCGTCTGGCCGACGAGCATCATGAGCACCGCGCCGATCGCGAAGTTGGGCGCCACGAAGAGGTTCGCGTCACCGACCCCTTCGAGCTCGGAGTAGTCGATGCCCGTCGTGCCCGCCACGCAGTGCACGCCCGCCAGGAGGCACTTGCGCGCGTTGTCCAGCCCGGCGTCGGGCGTCGTGAAGTCGACGACGACGTCAGCGTCGCCCAGCACGTCGGCGACAGCGACTCCGAGCTCCGGGTCCGCGCGACCGACGAGCGCCATGTCGTCGGCACCCTCGACGGCGCGGCACACCGTCTCGCCCATCTGGCCGGCCGCTCCGGAGACCGCGACGTTGATCACGTCTAGGCGGCTGCCAGCGCGGGACTGACCGCCCCGACGGCGCCGCGGAAGACTTCCTCGTCGCCTCCCACCCCCGCCGCGCAGAGGCGCTCCGGGGCCAGCAGCTCGGCCGCAAGCTCCGACACGTCCTCCAGCGTCACCGCGTCGATCCGCGCGAGCGTCTCGTCGAGCGTGAGCAGCGGGACCCCCATCAGCAGCGAGCTGCCGAGCCGGTTCATCCGCGCGAGCGGCGACTCCATCGAGAGCACCGTGCGGCCCTTGACGTTCTCCTTCGCCCGGTCGAGCTCGGCATCGCTGACCGGCTCGGTGCGGATGCGCTCGAGCTCGCGGCCGATGATCTCGAAGGCCTCGGAGACGTTCTCCGGACGCGTGCCAACGTAGACGGCGGTCTGACCGGAGTCGACGTAGTGGCTCTGGTACGAGTAGACCGCGTACGCGAGTCCGCGCTTCTCGCGGATCTCCTGGAACAGCCGCGAGGACGTCGATCCGCCCAAGACCGTGTCGAGCACGCGTAGCACGAACCGGCGATCGTCGTCGCGGGAAAGGCCGGGCGCACCCACGCACAGGTGGTACTGCTCGGTCTCCTTCTGGTGGAAGAGACGGCGCGCCTCGGGCGCCGGCGGCGGCTCGACCCGGCCGTTCTGGGCGCCGGGCAGCTCGCCCTGAGCCGACACGGCCAGCTCGACGAGCTGATCGTGGTCGATGTTGCCCGCCGCCGCAAGCACCAGGTTGTCCGAGTTGTAGCGGTGGTCGTGGTACCGCGCGATGTCCGGCACGGGCACCGACGAGATCACCTCGGCACGCCCGATGACGGGCCGGCCGAGCGGATGGTCGCCGAACACCGCGCTGGAGAGCACGTCGTGCACCTTGTCGGACGGCTCGTCCTCGTACATCGCGATCTCCTCGATCACAACCTGGCGCTCGGAGTCGATCTCGGGATAGGACGGCCGCAGCACCATGTCGGCCATCACGTCGAACGCGCGCTCCAGGTGCTGGTCGAGGAACCGCGAGTACACCGACGTCGTCTCCTTGCCGGTGCCGGCGTTTATCTCGGCGCCCATCGCGTCGAACATCTCGTCGATCTCCGTCGAGCTGAAGCGATCCGTTCCCTTGAAGAGCAGGTGCTCGAGGAAATGGGAGATCCCCGCCTGCTCGGGCGCCTCGTCGCGCGAGCCGGTGCGGACCCAGAAGCCCAACGCGATCGAGCGCACGGACGGCAACACCTCGGTCACCACCCGGACGCCCGAGTCGAGCAGAGTCAGTTTGTGCTGCTGATCAGTCAGATCAATCCCTGCGATCGCGTCGTTGTCGACCGCCGCGCTCACCGTCGCGACTGCCTCCATTGCGCCCACGGCCGTCCCGCCCGCGGCCTCCACGGGGACGTCCGCCCCCACCGCCGCGCGGTCCGGAGTCCCCGGTGCCCACAGCCGTGAGCTCTTCCGCGGACTTGCCCTCGACCTCCGGGTCATCCGCCAGTCGCAGCCCGATCCGGCCACGCTCGCGGTCGACCTCGACCACTCGCACATCGATCTCCTGGCCCCGCTCGAGCACGTCCTCGACGGTATCCACTCGCTCACCCGGCTTCACGTTCGAGATGTGGAGCAGGCCGTCCGTGCCCTTCGACAGCTCGACGAAGGCGCCGAACGTGGTCGTCTTCACGACCTTGCCGGTGAACGTGTCGCCGACCTCGACGTCCTTGGTCATCGACTGGATGCGCTCGACCAAAGCGTCGCCGAGGGCGCCCGTCCGCGCGTACACGCGAATGACGCCGTCGTCGTTGACGTCGATCTGGGCCTCGAACTCCTCGGACAGGGCGCGAATGGTCTCGCCGCCCTTGCCGATGACCATGCCGATCTTCTCGGTCTCGATCTGGATCGACGAGATCCGCGGCGCGTACTCGGACATCTCCTCGCGCGGAGCATCGATGACCTCCGCCATCTTGCCGAGGATGAACGTGCGTCCTTCCTTGGCCTGCTCGAGCGCGTCGCGCAGGATGTCGAAGGTGACGCCCGTGATCTTGATGTCCATCTGGAGCGCCGTGATGCCCTCCGAGGTGCCGGCGACCTTGAAGTCCATGTCGCCGAGGTGGTCCTCCACACCCGCGATGTCGGACAGCACGATGTAGTCGTCGCCCTCCTTGATCAGGCCCATCGCGATGCCCGCGACAGGGCGCTTGATCGGCACACCCGCGTCCATCAGGGACAGGCTCGACCCGCAGACCGAGGCCATCGACGACGAGCCGTTCGACTCGAAGATGTCGGACACGACGCGGATCGTGTACGGGAAGTCGTCGATCGACGGGACCATCGGCACCAGTGCCCGCTCGGCGAGCGCGCCGTGGCCGATGTCGCGCCGCTTCGGGCCGCGCATGAAGCCCGCCTCCCCGACCGAGAACGGCGGGAAGTTGTAGTGGTGGAAGTAGTACTTGCTGGTCTCGAGCCCGAGGGTGTCGAGCCGCATCTCCTCGCGCGTCGTGCCGAGCGCCGCGACCGAGAAGGCCTGCGTCTGGCCACGCGTGAAGAGGGCAGACCCGTGCGTGCGCGGGGCGATCCCGACCTCGATCGAGATGTCGCGGATCTCATCCGCCTTGCGGCCGTCGGGCCGCTTCTTGTCCACCGCGATCCGCGTGCGGATCGTGTCCTTCTCGAGCCTGTCGAACGCGAGCTGGACCGCCTGGCGGCGCTCCACCGACTCGGTGTCGTCGCCCTCGGAGCCGAAGGCCTCGAAGACCTCCTCCTCGACCTTCTTGGTCGCGTCCTGGCGATCGAGCTTGTCCTCGACCTGGGTGGCCGCGTTCAGCGCGTCGCCGAACTTGTCCTTGATCTCGCCGAGGAGCTTCTCGTCGATCTGCGGGACCTCGACCTCGACCTTCTCCTTGCCGGCCTTCTTCTGCAGCTCGCGCTGCGCCTCGCAGATCTTCTTGATCTCGCCGTGGGCGATGTCGAGCGCGTCGAGGATCTCGGCCTCGGTGACCTCGTTGGCCCCGGCCTCGACCATCAGGATGGCCTCCTCCGTGCCCGCGACGATCAGGTCGAGGTCGCCCTCGAGGAGCGATTCCTCCTCAGGGTTCACGACGAACCCGCCCTCCTCGTCCTTGCCGATGCGGACCGCGCCGACCGGCATCGGGAACGGGATGTCCGAGATCATCAGCGCGGCGCTCGCGCCGTTCATGGCGAGGATGTCGTACGGGTTGACGTGGTCGACCGACATCGGGATCGCGACGAGCTGCGTCTCGCGCCGCCAGCCCTTGGGGAAGAGCGGCCGGATCGGCCGGTCGATCATCCGCGCGGTCAGCGTGCCCTTCTCGCCGGCACGGCCCTCGCGCTTGAAGAAGCTACCGGGGATCTTCCCCGCGGCGTACATGCGCTCCTCCACGTCAACGGTGAGCGGGAGGAAGTCGACGTCCCTGAGGTTTCCTGCGGTGGCCGTGGAGAGGACCATCGTGTCCCCCGCGCTGACGACCACAGCGCCGCTGGCCTGCTTGGCCAACTTGCCGGTCTCGAACGAAATCTCGTTCCCCCCGATCTCTACGGAGACCCGGCTTACATCACTATTCATAAGTTCCTTTCGGCCGCCTCCGGTTGGCGGCTACATACGTTTTGCCCTTCGGAAAGAGTCCGGCGCAGCCTAGCAGCGGCTGTCAGCCGAGAGCGGCGCGCGGATCACCTTGACGAACGCGGCGATGACCCTCGGGTCGAACTGCGTGCCCGAGCAATTGTGAAGCTCTGAGAGGGCGCCCTCCTCGCTCATGGCCGTCCGGTACGGGCGGTTCGAGGTCATCGCGTCGAAGGAGTCGCAGACGGCGATGATCCTGGCCGCGAGCGGGATCTCCTCCCCGGCGAGGCCATCTGGATAGCCGCCGCCGTCGTGTCGCTCGTGGCTCGACCGCACGATCTTCGCCGCCTCCGCGAGCGCCGGCGCCTCGGCGAGGATGCGCTCGCCGATCAGCGTGTGCGTCCGCATGAACTCCCATTCGGTCTCGTCGAGCGGACCGGGCTTGTCGAGGATCGCGTCGGGGATCGCCACCTTGCCGACGTCATGCAGCGCGGCGGCCTGGAGCAGCGGAGTCATCGCCTCCTCCGACAGGCCGAGCTGGCGCCCGACGGCCTCGCACAGCCCCGTCACGTCGTCGAGGTGCGCGCCGAGGCCCGGGTTGCGCTCGGCGAGCGCCTTGAGCAACGCGTCGGTCGCCTGGCGGCCGGCGGACGTCCGCTTGCGGCCCTTGCGCGCGTACATGCGCTGGTCGGCGGTGCCGAGCGCCTCTGCGGCCGTGGATGCCTCGAGCGGGATCATCGCCGCGCCGTGGGAGGCAGTGATCTCGAAGCCCTCGCCACCCTCGGTCAGGGCCGCGGCCCCGGCCGCGGCGAGCGCCTCCGGCCCGTCGGCCAGCAGCGTCGTCAGGACGCAGAACTCGTCGCCACCCATCCGGTAGGCGTCCCCGCGGCCCGACACGGCCGCCTGGAGCCGCTCACCGAGGCGGACCAGCAGGGCATCGCCGGCCGGATGCCCGTAGGCGTCGTTGTACGCCTTGAAGCCGTCGAGGTCGAATACGAGCAGCAGGGTCGGCTCGGACGCCCCATCCTCGAGGCGCGCCTCGAGGTCATGCATCAGCTTGCGCCGGTTCGGCAGGCCCGTCAGCGAGTCGTGATACGCGTGGTACGCGAGCTGCTCCTCCGCGCGCTTGCGCTCGGTGACGTCCTGGACCTGGACCACGGCGTGCAACGGTGCGCCCGCCCCGTCGCGGACCAGCGAGAGGTTCACGAGAGCGGAGATGATCCTGCCGTCGGCGTGGATGTAGCGCTTGTCGAGCGTCGCGTTCTCGAGCTCCCCGTTCACCATCCTGCGGCTGACCTCGATTCCCGCCGCGACGTCGTCGGGGTGTGTGATCTCCGGCCCGGACAGCTCGAGGAGCTGATCCTGCGAGTAGCCGGTCAGCGCCGCCATCGCAGCGTTGACCTGGAGGTACCTGCCGAACTCCCCGGAGCGGATGCTCGCGAGCGCCATCCCGATCGGCGCGTTCTCGAAGGCGCTCTTGAACCGCTCCTCGCTGGCGCGCGCCTGCCGGTAGGCCTGGTCGCTCTCCGCGCGGACGTCCTCGTTCAGGCGCCACGCGACGACCGCCCCCACGCCGGCGCCGGTGACGAACAAGCCGTGGATCGCGGCCCACTTCCACGGGTGCGCGACGGCATCGGCGTGGTTGTAGACGGAGTGGGGGTCGAGCGTTCCCGCCAGCCCGTGGTGGAGGACCACGTAGCCGGCAGCGACGAGGAAGGGAACCCAGTCCTCGTACAGCGAGAGGATCACGATCATCACGAAGAAGTGGAAGTGCGCCTCGATCACGCCGCCCCAGATGTGGACCAGGACCGCCGAGGAGGTGATCAGCCCGAACGAGACGAGCGTCGCGGCCATCCGCTTGCGCGTCCCGGCAAGGGTCGCCGCCGCGGCGAAGGAGCCGACGATCGCGCCCTCCTGCAGGCTGTGCAACAGGCTGTAGCCCTGCGCGGCGGCGAAGATCGCCAGGCCGAAGGCGTGCAGCCACAGCAGCGTCAGCAGCGCGCGATGGCGGCGCTGCCACACGCGGTCGGGAAGCGTGCGGCCTTCAGGCAGCGCCTCGCGCAGCCGGAGCAGGACGGGAAGGCGCGCGGCGGGCGCGTGGGCGGCCATGCGGGAGAAATCGGGCCGAGGGCCGATTTCATTGAGCTTTTTGGCGCGATTTAGACGCTCAGCGCGTCGACGATCAGACTCGCCGCGGGGATCTCGAGCGGCGAAGGCGACTTGTGCCAGTGCTTGATCTTCCCGTCCGGGTCGATTACGACGAAGCCGCGCTCGTTGGTGCCGTGCTTCTCGAGGTACATGTCGTACTTGCGGGCGACCTCACCCTTTGGCTCGAAGTCGGCGAGGAGGTCGAACTGAATACCGAGATGCTCCTGGAACGCCTTGTGGCTGAACGCGGAGTCGACGGAGATCCCGTACAGCGCCGCCTCCTGCTTGCGGAAGTCCGCGATCGCGTCCTGGTACAGGTTGAGCTGGTCGGTGCAGACCGGCGACCAGTCGAGCGGGTAGAAGACGAGCACGATCGTCTGACCGCGCAGCTCGGAGAGAGTGACCTTCTTGCCTTCCTGGTTGCGGAGGGTGAAGTCGGGCGCGTCCTGGCCGACGAGGTCGCTCAACGCCTGAGGCCGAGCTCTTTGATGAGCTCGCGGTAACGGTCGAGGTCCTTCTTCTGCAGGTAGTTGAGAAAACGGCGGCGCTGGCCGACGAGCATCAGCAGGCCGCGGCGGGAGTGATGGTCCTTCTTGTGCTCGCGCATGTGCTCGGTGAGGTGGTTGATGCGCTCGGTGAGGAGAGCGATCTGGACTTCGGTCGAGCCGGTGTCGTTCTCGCCCTTCCCGAAGCGGGCACTGATCTCGCGCTTTTTCTCAGCCGTCAGGGACATCGGCGCGAAACCGTAGCAGCCGTGCTGCGCGATTCAGCGCGTTGCGCTCCAGCGCACGCGGCCCGTGCCGCACTCGGTCACGAGGCGGTCGTTCCGGAAGACCTTCATCGTCATCCGGAACCTGCCGCGCCACTCGGTGTCGGTCTCGAGGTGGGCACGCATGCGGCTGCGGACGCGGAGCTCGTAACGCCGTCCCTGGTTGTCGCGCACGTGCGTCGTGTAAGGGCCGGCATCGCGCACGCGCGTCTTGGAGCTTTCCTTGAACGGCTGCAGGAAGGTCGTCGCATGCACGATGTTGCTCCGGTCCTCGCACTCCGCTCTCCACCTCATCCCGAACTGGATCGGAACGCCGTCGGAGTCGGTTCGCACGACCGCCTTGCGGTCCTGACCGGTGCGGCCGGTGAACTTCGCCGCCTCCGCCACCGGGGCGGAAAGGGTGAGGATCGCTATGCACAGCAGAAGCGCTTTCATGAGCGAGTGAGGATAGCCCGCGCGTCCTTGACGTCGCGCTGCATCTGGTCGACGAGCGCCTCCGCGTCCTCGAATCGGCGTTCGCCGCGCAGTCGCCGGGCAAAGGCGATGCGGAGCGTCTCGCCGTAGAGGTCGCTGTCGAAGTCGATCAGGTACGCCTCGACGAGCAGTCCCCGGCCCGTGTCGAATGTCGGCCGGACGCCGACGTTCACGGCCGCCATTTGGCCGTGGGCCCAAGCGGCGTACACGCCGTGGCCGGGATGCGCGAGGTGGTCCGCCGGCACGATGTTCGCGGTGGGGAAGCCCAGCTCGCGCCCGCGCCGATCCCCGGTCACGACCTCGCCGTCGAGCATGAACGGGGCGCCGAGGAAGCGCGCGGCCCGCTCGACGTCACCCGCCGCAACGAGCCCGCGTATGTGCGTCGACGAGACGGTCTCGTTCTCGACCTCGACCAGCGGGACGACGCGCGTCTCGAATTCGGAACGCGACTGGAGCAGCTCCGGGTCGCCCTTCGCCGCCTTGCCAAAGCGGAAGTTCTCCCCCACCGACACGTGCGTGGCGCCGAGCTTGCCGATCAGCACCTCCTCGACGAACTCGTCGGCCGACTTGGACGCGAACTCGCGATCGAACGGGATCGTCACGAGCTCGTCGACCCCGAGGCCGGCGATCAGGTCGCGCTTGATCGCGGGCGAGTCGAGCAGCTTCGGAACCGCCTGAGGCGCCACGACGGTGAGCGGGTGCGGCTCGAACGTGAGGACCGTGTCGTTGCCCTTGATCACCTCCCGGTGGCCGAGGTGAACGCCGTCGAACGTCCCGACCGCGACCTTGCGCGCGCGAGCATCGGCATCGGGCAGCGACGTGACCTTCACGGCACGAACACCACGTCGGGCTGCGTCTCGCCGTCACGCGGCCGTCCGATCGCGATCAGCTCGCCGCCCGCGGTCAATCGCGTCGGGCGGTCGATCTCGCCGGCAATGCGGCGGCCATGTGCGACGGCGTCGGCCTGGGAGTCGTCGAGCGCCCTCTCGGGCAGGAACGCGAGCGCCTCGGACAGCGGGACGATCCGCTCCTGGTCGGCGTCGACGAGGCGGAACGGCCCTATCTGCGTGCGCTCGAGCCGCTCGCAGTAAGCGTCACCGAGGTCCGCGACGAGCTGGCGCACGTACGTGCCCGCCGAGCACTCGATCTCGAACTCCGCATGCTCGCCGTCGGTGGAGAGGCGCTCGGCCCGGTGGACGGTCACCGGCCGTTCGGCGAGCTCCGGGGCCTCACCCTGGCGGGCGAGCTCGTAGGCACGCCTTCCCGCCACCTTCACGGCTGAGTACACGTGCGGCCGCTGCATGAGATCGCCGGTCGGGATCTGCGGATCATCCGGTATTCGACCGGTTCGCGACAGCTCGCCCTCCGGGTCGCCCGTGGTCGAGGTCCATCCGAGCCGGGCGACGGCGCGGTAGGTCTTCGGCAGCGACATGAGGAATCGCTGGGCGCGCGTGGCCTTGCCGACGAGCACCAGGAGCAGGCCTGTCGCGAACGGATCGAGCGTGCCCGCATGGCCGACCTTCGTCTTCCGCGGCATCCTCCGGCGCACCTCCGCGACGACGTCGTGTGACGTGACGCCCGCCGGCTTCGCGTAGAGGATTACGCCGCTCAGAGCTGCTCTTGAATGCCGCTCCGGATGGTTGCCAGGAGCTCGTCGAGCGGCAGCTCGGACGATGCGCCTGCCGCCTGCGGGTGGCCGCCGCCGCCGAGGCCACGCGCGATGCGCGATACGTCCACGCTGCCGTCGGTCGCGCGCATGCTGACCTTGCGGACGCCGGTGCGGTCCTCGGACAACAGCTCGCGCACAAGCACCGCCACCTTCGTGCCGTTCACCGCCCGCAGGTGGTCGACGATGCCCTCGGCATCGGTCTCCGACGCGCCCGTCTCCTCGAAGTCGGCGCGCCCCAGGACGGTCGCCGTAACGGCGCCGTCGTCGAAGCGCTCGACCGCGTTCAGCGCGCGCGAGAGAAGCAGCAGCCGCCCGTACGGAAGCTGCTCGTACAGCCGGCGGTAGATCGCATGTGTTTCGACGCCGGCCTCCATCAGTTCCGCGGCCATTCGATGCGCGCGCGGCGACGTGTTCGTGTACATGAACTTGCCGGTGTCGGTGACCAGCCCCACGTAAAGCGCGTTGCCGATCGCGGGCGTGATCTCGACGCCGAGCTCCTTGGCGAGATCCCAGACGATCTCCGCGGTGCAGGACGCGCGCGAGTCGACCAGGTTCACGGTGCCGAAGCGCGTGTTGTCGTGGTGATGGTCGACGTTGACGATGTGGATGCCGTCGCGCTGCAGGAAGTCGACGGGCATCCGGTCGATGTTGCCGCAGTCCAGGAACACGACCGTGCGCTCGTCCAGGTCCGCCGGCGGCGCATTCTGCACCTCGTTGAGCGGCATCTTGCGGTACTCCCATGGAAGCGGGAACTCCTCGGACCCGAGGAACATCACCGAGTCCTTGCCGAGTGCCTTGAGCACCTCGTGCATCCCGAGCAACGACCCGAGCGCGTCCCCGTCCGGGTTCTCGTGCGTCGTCAAGAGGAACTTGCTCGCCGAGCGGAGCTCCTCGACGACCGCGTCGACCTCGAGCGCGAGGCTCACTTGCGCTCGTCCTCGAGCAGACTGGTGATCCGCATGCCCGTGTCGATCGAGTCGTCGTAGACGAACTCGAGCACCGGCGTGCGCTTCATCCGCACCTCGGCCGCGACTTGGCTCTGAAGGAACCCGTGGGAGGCCTCGAGCCCGGCGAGCGAGCGGGCACGCTCCTCTTCATCTCCGAGAACGGAGACGTATACGCGCGCGCGGCGCAGGTCGGGGCTGGTCTCAACGGACGTCACTGTCACAAAGCCAACGCGCGGATCACGCAGATCTCCTGCGATGTGGGTCGAGAGGACTTCCTTGACGGCCTCGTTGACCCGCCGCATCCGGTCGCCGGGCATCCTAATGAAGGGCCTCGTCGGTGGACATCACGACTCTTTCAACGAAAACACCCTGCGGGAATTGCCCATCCAGCCAGCGTTCAATCCTGTCGGAGCAGATGTTGACGTCGGCCAAGGTGCGGCCGACGACCGACGCGGTCAGCGTGGATCGCTGCCACAGGTCGTGATGGTCGGTCTCGGCGATCGCGGCGCCGAACCGCTGGTGCAGCTGCGCCTTCACCGACTGCAGCTCCTTCCGCTTCCCCTTGAGGCTCCCGTTCTCCGGGAAGTGCAGGTGAATCTCGAGGAGGGCGGCGTAGCCCACTCGGCTACTCGAGTTCCCTCTCGACCTGTTTCGTCTCGTACACCTCGAGGACGTCCTCCTCCTTCACGTCGGGATAGTTCTCGAGCACGATTCCGCACTCCTGTCCCTCCGTGACTTCGGAGACGTCGTTCTGGAACCGCCTGAGCGACCCGATGCGCCCGTCGTGGATGATCGTGCCGTCGCGCACCAAGCGAACCTGTGCCCCGCGGCGGACAGTGCCGCTGGCGACGAAGCAGCCGGCGATCGTTCCGACACGGGAGGCCTTGAAGGTCTGGCGCACCTCGGCCGTCGCAATCGTCTGCTCGACCTCCTCCGGCACGAGCAGGCCCTCCATCGAGTTGCGCAGGTCCTCGACGATCTTGTAGATCACCGTGTAGCTGCGTATCTCGACGCCTTCTCGGTCGGCCGCCGCGCGCGCGTCTCCCACCGGGCGGACGTTGAAGCCGATGATGATCGCGTTCGAGGCGGCGGCGAGCATCACGTCCGACTCGGTGATGCCTCCCACGCCGTCGCGCACCGTGGTGACCGTGACCTGCTGCTGCGGCAGCTTGGCGATCTCGTCCGCGAGCGCCTCGAGCGAGCCCGCGACGTCGGCCTTGAGGATCAGCGGCAGCTCCGCCAGCTCGCCCGCCTGAGCGCGCTTGAAGACGTCCTCGAGCGATACGCGCACTCCCTGCCGGCGTGCGAGCGACTCCGTCTTGAGCCGGTGGCCCCGCTCGTTCGCGAGCGAACGAGCCGTCCGTTCGTTCTCGACGACGCGAGCGCGCTCGCCGGCCTCCGGCACGCCGTCGAAGCCGAGCACCTCGACCGGCATCCCTGGAGTGGCCTCGGTCACGCGCTCGCCGCGGTAGTTGTGCATGGCGCGCACGCGGCCCCAATGCGCGCCGGCGACGAGGGCGTCGCTGACCTTAAGCGTGCCACGATCGACGAGCAGGCTGACCACCGGGCCCCGTCCCGGGTCGAGCCGCGACTCGATGACGGTTCCGGATGCCTCCGTGCCCGGATTCGCCTTCAGCTCCTCGAGCTCGGCGACCGTGACGATCGTCTCCAGCAGGTCCGGCAGGTTCTGCTTGGTCTTGGCCGAGACGTCGACGAACTCCGTGTCGCCACCCCAGTCCGCGGGCGTGAGGCCCTGGTTGGCGAGCTCGCCGCGCACGCGGTTGGGGTCCGCGCCCTCCTTGTCGATCTTGTTGACCGCGATCAGGATGGGCACGTCCGCGGCCTTCGCGTGGTCGAGCGCCTCGACCGTCTGAGGCATGACGCCGTCGTCGGCGGCGACGACGATCACCGCGATGTCGGTGACCTTCGCGCCGCGTGCGCGCATGGCGGTGAACGCCTGGTGGCCCGGCGTGTCGAGGAAGGTGATCGTGTTGCCGTCGTGGCGCACCTGATACGCGCCGATGTGCTGGGTAATCCCGCCCGCCTCGCCGGCGGCGACCTCCGTCTCGCGGATCGCGTCGAGCAGCGAGGTCTTCCCGTGGTCGACGTGGCCCATGATCGTGACCACCGGCGGGCGATCGACGAGCTCGTCGTCGGCGTCTTCGAACTCGGGCTCCTCCTCGACCTCGTCCGCCGCATGGACGATCTCGACCTTCTTCTCGAACGAGTCGGCGAGGACCTCGATGGCCTCGTCCGGAAGCGTCTGCGTAAGCGTGGCCATCTCGCCCAGCTCCATCAGTTTCTTGATGACCTCCGCGGACGATAGGCCGAGCGACTCGGCTATCTCGCCGACGGTGGCGCCCGAGTTGACCGGCGTCGGCGGCTCTTCGACGGGCGCCGGGGCCGGCGCGTTTAGGTCCGGCTCGACCCACGGCGTCCGGCGGCGGCGGCCGCGGCGGCGCGGCGGCTGCTGGGGCGGCGGCGGACCCTGCTGGCGGCGTGAAGCCTGTGAGTCGATGACGACGCGGCGACGGCGGCCTCCCGCACCACCTCCCCCGTCCGAGCGGACGGGGCGCTGGGGGCGCGGCTTCGAAGCGGCCGGCTTCGCCGGCGCCTCCTCAGCCTTCTTCGGCGGAGCCGGCTCGGCCTCTGCCGCCTCCCCGCCGCCGTTCTTGGCGTTGAACGCGCGCTCGATCTCAGCCTCGTCCACGCTGGAGGCGGCCGCCTTCACGTCCAGTCCGGCGGCTTGAAGCACGGCGAGGACCTCCTTCGAGGAGATCCCGCGTTCCTTGGCTATCTCGTGGACGCGCTTCTTGGCCATACGCCCCCAAGTCTAGGGTCGCGCCCTACGACGGCTGCTCCTCGGGGGCGACCTCGGTGGGCTCCGCCTCGATCGCGACGTCGCCGGTGCCGTCATCGACGGCGGACTCGTCCGCGGTCGGAGCGGCCTGCTCCGTGCCCGCGGCCTCCTCGACCATCTCCGGCTCGGCCGGCTCTGCGGGCGCCTCGGGCGCGGGTGCCTCGGCTTCCTCCTCGGCGGGCGGGACCTGCTCCGAGGCAGGCGGCTCGCCCGCCACGTAGTCGGTGTCCTGCCCCTCGAGCTCCTGATGGGCCGGCAGGCCGCAGTAGCGCGAGCCCTGCAACGCCGCATTGGGACAGCGGCGGCCCGAGCTGAGGACGGCGGCGCAGCGGCCCGCCGTCTCCTCTTCGTCGTAGCCCATCTCGGCCTCCTCCTTCGCGAAGTCGGTCTCCGAGCGGATGTCGACGCGCCAGCCGGTAAGCCTCGCGGCGAGGCGGGCGTTCTGACCCTCCTTGCCGATCGCGAGCGACAGCTGGTCGTCGGGCACGATGACGGTGGCCTGCTTCGCGTCGTCGTCCACGAGCACCTCGCGCACGCGCGCGGGGGAGAGCGCCTTGGCGACGAATCGCGCGGGCTCCTCGTTGAACGGGATGATGTCGATCTTCTCGCCGCGCAGCTCGGACACGACCATGCGCACGCGCGAGCCGCGCGGGCCGACGCACGCGCCCACGGGATCGACGCCGCTGGCGTGCGACACGACGGCGATCTTCGAGCGGTAGCCGGGCTCGCGCGCGACCGCCTGGATCTCGACGAGGCCGTCGGCGATCTCCGGCACCTCGAGCTCGAACAGCTTCCTGATCAGTTCGGGCGAGCGCCGCGACACGACGATGGACGGGCCCTTCGCCTGGTTCGAGACGTCGGTGATGATCGCCTTCACACGCGCCCCGTGGTCGTAGCGCTCCTGCGGCACCTGTTCCGACTTAGGGAGCAAGGCCTCGACCCGCTCGCGCAGCTGGACGAGCGTGTAGCGCGAGTCGGACTGCTGCACGATCCCGGTGATCAGCTCGCCGACGCGGTCCTGGTACTCGTCGAACATCATGTCCCGCTCGGCCTCGCGGATCCGCTGCAGGATCACCTGCTTCGCGGTCTGCGCGGCGATCCGGCCGAAGTCGTCGGGCGTGACGTCGCGTTCGTCGATCTGGTCGCGGTACTGGGCGAGCATCTCCGGGTCGAGCTCGGGGTCGGGCGGCTCGCGCATCTCACCGGTCTCCGGATCGACCTCCGGCTCGGCCGGCTCCACCTGGGCCAGCAGCGTCTCCTCGAGCTCCTCGGGCACGAGCAGCTCGAAGACGCGGAAGTCGGCGGTGTCGCGGTCCATGTCGACGCGGGCGTACTTCGCCGCACCTGGCTGCTTCTTGTAGGCGGAGAGGAGGGCGTCCTCCAGCGCGAGCATCAGCCGCTCCGCAGAGATGCCCTTCTCACGCTCGAGCAGGTGTACCGCTTCGACGATCTCCTTGGACATCTCTCGTTAGCCCTCCAACAGGTTGCTCTTGTGAATGTCGGCCAACGGGATCCGGACGATCCCCGCGTCGGCAGCGACCGAGACGGCATCATCGGCCGCCTCGACCAGCTCGCCGCTGAAGCTCTTCGAGCCGTCGATCGGCTCGCGCGTGCGAACCCGGACGTGGCGGCCGACGTAGCGGCGGAAGTGCTCGGGCTTCGCGAGCGGACGATCGGGGCCCGGGGACGAGACCTCGAGGCTGTAGTCCTGGAGCAGGTCGCGCAGATGGCCCGTCACGCGCTCGCACAGGGCGAGGTCGACACCATCGGGATGGTCGATGAAGAGCCGCACGCGCTCGGAGCCGATCTGCTCCGCCAGCAGCACCTCGACGCCGGGCTCTGTGCCGGCCAGACGGCTCTCGATGTGCTCTTGGATCTCGCTGGTTGTCTGCATTTGGACGAAAAAAAGGTGGGCTGCGAAGCCCACCCCAGGTGCGGCCTCCCGGGCCGCAGATGAAGTTCTAGCGAGCGCAGTATAGAGCGGTTCAGATGTCCAGCAGAACCGTCACGGGGCCGTCGTTGACCAACTCGACGGCCATGTGCTCACCGAAGCGGCCGCCCTCTGCGCCGAGCGTCTCGCGCACGCGTTCGACGAGCGGCTCGGCGTGCTCCGGTCGTGCCGCGGTGACGAAGCTGGGCCGGTTGCCCTTGCGCGTATCGCCGTAGACCGTGAAGTTCGAGACGACGAGTACCTCGCCACCCACGTCACGCACAGAGAGGTTCATCTTCCCGTCGGCGTCCTCGAAGACCCGCAGCGCGTCGAGCTTCGCCGCGACCTTGTCCGCCTCCGGCGTCCCGTCGCCGTCGCGTACGCCCAGCAGGACGAGCAGTCCGTGCCCGATCGAGGCGACTCGCTCTCCGTCAACGGAGACCGAAGCCGACGAGACGCGTTGGACCACGGCGCGCATCGCGCGCACCGTACCCTGCGTCGCGATGGCGGCGGTGGACGTGATCACGCAGTACGTCGACTCGCTCCCCGGCGACACGCGACGTGTGGCGGACGGCGAATGGGGAGTGACGCTCGACGAGGACCGCGGCGGTGGCTGGCCGCTCGACCTCGGGATGCGGCTCGCCGACGGCCTGCTGCGCGTTCAGGCGTTCGCATTCCCGTACCGCGAGGGGCTCGACTTCGGCCAGGTCCTCCACTGGAATCGCCAGACGCGCATCGCCCGCTTCGCCTGCACCCGCTCAGGCGACATCTGGGTGCAGGCCGACCTGCCGGCGGAGGCCGTGACCGCGGAGCAGCTCGACCGGCTGCTCGGCCTCGTGGTCGAGGGCGCCCTGAACGTGCGCGCCTACGCCGCGCGCAACCGGTCGCGATAGACGCGGTAGTCGGTCCGCTCGGGCCGCAGGTTGCACGCGAGTGCGAGGTGACGGCGCGCCTCGTCGTGCCGGCCGGTCTTCTCGAGCGCGCGGCCGAGACAGAAGTGCGCGAAGTCGTTCACGGGCGCGCGCTCGACGACGGCTTTGAACTCCTCGCTCGCCTTCGCGTAGCGGCCGGCGCGGAAGTAGGCCCGCCCGAGCGCCTCGCGAATCGAGGTCTTGTCGGGCTCGAATCGGCTGGCCTTCTCGAGCGGGATCGCCGCCGCCGAGTAGTCGCCCGACTCGAGCAGCTCGCTCCCGCGGCGAAAGAGGTCGTAGACGTCAGGCCGGTCGTCGCTCATGCCTCATCTCTTCCACGAGGTCGAGGATGGCTCGCGCGATCTCGGACTTCGGCGCCTTCGCCAGCTCGTGCTGTCCCGTGGTGGTGACGATCGTGACCTCGTTGTCGCCCGCGTCGAATCCGATGTCGTCGCGCGAGATGTCATTCACCACGACGGCGTGCAGGTCCTTGCGCTCCAGCTTTTCGCGCGCTCGCTCGACGCCGCCCTCGCCGTGCTCGGCTGCGAAGCCCGACCAGCAGTCTGCTCCGGGCGGCGCTCGGCGGACAGCGCCGCCAGAACGTCCGTGGTCGGCTCGAGCCGCAGCTCGAGCGCGTCACGCCCGCTCTTCGAAAGCTTCCGGTCCTCGGCCGGAGGCGGGCGGAAGTCCGCGACGGCCGCCGCCATAACGAGGACGTCGGCGTCCGGGAAGAGGCGCCGGGCAGCCTCCTCGAGGTCCGCCGCCGTCTCGACGTCCTCGTAGCGGACGCCCTCCGGTCGCGGCAGCGACACGTTGGCGGCGATCACGGTGACGTCGGCGCCGCGCGCGGCCGCCTCCTCGGCCACGGCGAGGCCCATGCGGCCGGACGAGCGGTTGCCGACGTAGCGGACGCTGTCGATCGGCTCGCGCGTCCCGCCGGCCGTCACGAGCACGCGCAGGCCGTCGAGCGAGCGTGGCGCGTAGTCGTCACGCGGCTCGAGCACGGCCTCGACCGCGGCGAGGATCTCGGCCGGCTCCGCAAGGCGGCCGACGCCCCACTCGCCCTTCGACGCGAGCTCGCCCGTGCCCGGGTCGACGATGCCGACCCCCCGCGCGCGCAGCGTCTGGATGTTCGCGCGCGTCGCGGCGTGCTCGTACATCGCGTTGTTCATCGCCGGCGCGAGGACGAGCGGCGACGTGCACGCAAGCGCCGCGCTCGTGAGGAGGTTGTCCGCCAGCCCGGCGGCCAGCTTCGCGATCGTGTTCGCCGATGCCGGCGCGATCACGTATGCGTCGCAGCGGCGCACCAGCTCGAGGTGGGAGATCGGGTCGTGGTCGGGCAACGGCTCGCCCGGATAGGCGCCGCGCGCGGGGTCGCGCTCGAATTCATCCGTCAGCACGGGGGCACCGGTGATGCCCTCGAACGTCGCGGCGCCCACGAACCGCTGGGCGGCGGGCGTCTGCACGACGCGCACGGAATGGCCCGCGCGCGTCGCGAGCCTCACCAGCTCAACAGCCTTGTATGCGGCGATCCCACCGGAGACGCCGAGCAGGATCCGCGCCATCGCCGACACTCCGGGGCTAGACGCGGTACCTGTAGTTGATCTTGCCCTGCAGCTACTTCTTCGAGGGAGATCTTGAGGTAGTTCTTCGAGCCGGTCTCCACCATCGGCGGCGGGTACTCGTCGAACGTCCCCTCGCCGAGGTTGTGGTAGTAGGCGTTGATCTGACGGGCGCGCTTCGCAGCGATGAGCACGCACGCGTAGTGCGAGTCGACCCGTTCCAGCAGTGTGTCCAGCCGTGGTTTGATCATTCGGCACACATCGTAGCGACGAGCTCGTACCAGCTCCTCCACCGCGTCCTCGAGCCTGTCGTTGACGATCACGTGCTTGAACTCGTCGCGCGCCGCGAGTTCCTCGCCCGCGACCGCGAGGCGCCGCTCGATCTGATCGGGGTCGTCGGCGCCCCTGCCCACGAGGCGGGTGCGCAGCGCCTCCTCCGACGGCGGGGCGATGAAGACCTGGACCGCCCCCGGCAGGGCCTCTCGCACCTGCCGGGCGCCCTGGACCTCGATCTCCAGCACGAGCGCCCGCGCGCCGCCCGCGCGCGCACGATCGATCTCGGAGCGCAGCGTGCCGTAGCGGTTGCCGGCGTACTCCGCGTGCTCGATGAACTCCCCCGCCTGCAGCCGCCGCTCGAACTCCTCCCCCGAGAGGAAGTGGTAATCGACGCCGTGCTCCTCGCCCGGGGCGCGGGGCGCGCGTGGTGGCGGACACCGACAGCTCGAGCCCGGACACGCGCTCGCGCAGCGTCCGGATGAGCGTGCCCTTGCCTACGCCAGACGGGCCGGTTACGACGAGAACCTTGGGATCGGCTGCCGTTATCGCCGCAGGTAGGAGACCAGCTCGTTGCGCTGGCGCTCCGAGAGGCCGCCGATCGTCTTGCTCGGCGAGATCCGGCACTGGGTGAGGATCCGGTTCGCTTTCACCCGGCCGTACTTCGGCACGGCGAGCAGCAGATCGAAGACCTTCGCGGTCAGGAGATACTCGGGCGGATCGAGCAACAGTGCCTGGATCTGAGCCCTGCCGGCCTTCAGATCGCGCTTCAGGCGAGCCCGCTGCGTTCGGATCTCGTTGGCGCGCTTCAGGGCGTCCATGCGCTGCGTGAACGACCTTTCCGGTGCCGCTCCCGAGGTGCTCTTCTGGGGAGTTTCGGCGGCGGCGGAGGGCATCGGCGGCGGGCATACTACACACGCACAGGACCGCGTCAACGCTTTCCGCCCCCTTTTTTTTCGAATTCGTCTTGACCTCAAGTCGAGGTTGATGCGGGTTCCGCCTACTTGACGGTTTTGTCTTGCTTTGCAGGGGTTTTGGATCAGGCCCGTCCGCGCGCCCCGGCCGGCGTCTCCGCCGATCCGGAAATCCCCCGCTCAGAGGCCAAAATGACGGCGAGCTCATCCGCAACGCGCGCGCCGGCCGCCGGATCGCGGAAGCTCTCGGTCCCGACCGCGAGCGCCGCGGCGCCCGCGGCGAGGAAATCCGCGGCGTGCCGGCCGGTTTGGATCCCTCCCATCCCGATCACCGGGATATCGACCGCTCGAGCGACGGTGTAGACCTGTTCGAGCGCGATCGCGCGCACGGCCGGCCCCGAAACGCCGCCGGTCCCTCCCCCGAGCCAGGGCGACCGCGTCCGCGGGTGGAGCGCCATGCCCTTCAGCGTGTTGATGAGCGACACGGCGTCGGCTCCGGAGCCTTCTGCGGCGGCCGCCACGGCCTGGGGCTCCGACGCGTTTGGCGTCAGCTTCACGATCAGCGGCTTCTCGGTGAGCGGGCGCGTGCGCTCGACCGCGCGTGCGGTCTCAGCCGGGTCGGCACCCATCACGAGCCCCGTCTCGACGTTCGGGCAGGACACGTTCAACTCGATCATCGCGACGTCGTCGCGCTCACCGACGCGCTCGACGAGCTTTACGAGCTCGTCGTGGCTGAAGCCCATGACGGAGACGACGAGCGGCACGGGCAACTCGGCCAGTTCGGGGAGGTCCGAGTCCAGGAAGCCGTCGAGGCCCTTGTTCGGAAGGCCGATCGAGTTGATCAGCCCGGCGGGCGTCTCCCACAGACGCGGCGGCGGGTTCCCCTGCCGCGGCGCGAGCGTGATCGTCTTCGACACGAACGCGTCGAACGGGAACCGCTCGAGCAACTCGTCTCCGAACGTGCGCCTGCGCGGCAATCGCGTCGAAGGTGCCCGACCCGTTCAGGACCGGCCCGCGGAGCGAGACCCCGCACAGCTCGATGCCGCGCTCGCCGGTCAGTGCCCGCTCCCCGCGACGAGCGCCGTCTCGAGATCGGCGCCGCGCCACCACGGGCCCGTCGACGCACAGCCGCACGTAACCGTTGCGGGTCGGGCACGACACAGCCAAAGCATGCGCCGAAGCCGCACGCCATCCCCGACTCCATCGCGAGCTGGGCGTCGACACCGCGCTCAGCGCACAGCGCCCGCACCGCCTCGAGCATCGGCGGCGGCCCGCACGCGTAGACGTTGGCCGCGCTGTTTTCGTCGAGCTGCTCGCGCAGCAGCTCGGTGACGTATGCGCGGCGGCCCGCGGAGCCGTCGTCCGTCGCGAGCGACGACCTCGCCTCGAAAGAGCGACGCAGCCTCGGCGTAACCGGCGGAGCGGAAGCCGAGCAGCACGCTGCGCGTCGGTGCCGAGCTCGTCGCTCCAGCACAGGATCGGCGCCACGCCGATGCCGCCGCCGACGAGAAGCGGCCGGCCCTCGGCGCGGAGGCGCGAACCCAACGCCCAGCGGGCCGGTCAGCCAGAGGCCGTCGCCGGGCGACAGCTCCGCCAGCCGATGCGTTCCCGGCCCGACGTCCTCGAGGATGAAGCCGAGGCGACCGCCTTCCGACGCGGCAGTACGAGAACGCGCGCGGGAGCCAAGGGCGCTCGTCCTCCCCCGCTCCCCAATGCGCCTCGGCGGCCAGCATGTAGAACTGGCCGGGGCGCGGATCACCCGGCCCGCCGACGTCATCGGCCCACAGGAGCGCGTACTCGCCGATGCGCTCGACGGCGGCAACCCGTGCCAGGCGGCGGCCGAAGGGCGCAAGCGTGCGCATGCGCCCGAGGGTAGCTTGCGCGGAGGTCGGGGCTGGGGCTCAGGCGCGCCCGCGACAGAGCGCGCGAAGCGACATACCGGAGGCGGTCAAGGCGAGGCCGGAGAGCAGGACCGCGGGCAGGTCGGCGCCGGTGCGCGGCAGCTGCGCGCCCGGAGCAGTCACCTGCGGCGCGGCGTCGGGGTCGCCGGCCTCGGGAACCTCGTCGAAGTCCTCGTCGAACTCCTCTTCGAACTCCTCCTCGTCCGGCTCGTCGTCTTCAGGCGTCGTAGGAGGAGGGGTCGGCTCTTCCGGCTCCGGCTGCGGGGTCTCCTCGGGCGCCTGGGCCAGCTCTGCCGCGGCGGGCGGCGTCGCCTCGGGCGCCGGGGCGGGTTCCGCCGTCGCCACCGGCGTGGGCTCCGCCGGCACGGCGGGCTTCGCCGGAAGGCGCGACTTCCGCCGCCGCTGTTGACCTGTTCCGGAGGCACGAGCTCGGGCGCCTCATCCGGGTCCACCTCGAGCGGCGGCTCGGAAGGCGCCGTGGCGCCTCCTCCGGCGTTCGGCATATCGGCAACGGGGATCAGCGGCGCCTGCCCTCCGCCCTTGTGGGCGATCAGCGGCAGCGGCGCGTACATCACGCCTGAGACAGAGGATCGCGAAGAGGATGAGCCTACGCATCAGGCCGGGGTTCACTGCCCCCGGCCTCAACCCTGCGCTTGGGAAAAATCGTGCGCGTTACGCGCACTTGCTGAAACGGAGGCGCAGGGTGCGCTGCTTCAGCTTCGAGCCCTTGACGAACTCGATGCGCGCCGCGACCACGTGGCGGCCGCTGCGCAGCTTGCCGGGGCGTACGGTCACCCCGTAGCGCCCGCTCCAGTCCGCCACCGAGACGGTCTTGAGCCTGCGCCCGTTGAGCCGGAACGAGACCTTGCTGATGCGGTAGCCGCGCACCCACGCGAGGAACGGCCGCGCGCTGCAGCGGGCTGGGCTTGCCTTGACGAGCTTCGGCGCCGCGCGCTCCGGGCAGCGCCGGAAGGCGAGCCGCAGGAACTCGGGGCTGCGCTTTGCGCGCCGCACGAAGACGACCTTTGCGCGCAGGACGTGCTTGCCGCGAGAGAGCGACCTCCGCTCGACCGTGACACCGAAGCGGCCGTCGCCGTCCGGCCTGCGGACGTGCTCGACGATGCGACCGTCGAGCTTGAAGACGACCCGGCTCACCATCCGGCCGCGCACGCCGGCGTTGACCGGGCGGAACTCGCAGGTGGCGGGAGCCACCGCATCGCCGTCATCGGACTTCGGCTCGTGGTCGGGCGGATCGACGGGCTCGGGCTCCGGGCTCGGGGAGGGGCTCGGGCTCCTCCACCACCGGCGCGCAGTCGCGCGGCTTCGGCGGCGGCGTGCCGGGGCGCCGCTTCAGGGGAAGCTCAAGGTCGAGCACGGCTTCCGTGTCGGAGACCGTCGAGCTGAACAGGCGCCAGTAGCCGATCTTCGTCACGCGACGCGGTAGTCACCTTCGTCCGCCGTCCAGCCGTAGCCGCCGTCCTCGCCAGTCTTCTGCGGGTTCACGTTCGGGGTGATCGCCGGGTCGTCGAGCGTCCACGGGAAGGAAGTAGGCCCCGACGCGGTGCTCGAGGGTGACCTTCGCCCCCGGGAGCGCGCTCGCGCAACGCGCCTGGTCACGGCTCATGCCGCCGCTCACGAGGCTCTCGTAGACGCCCTTGTCGTAGACGGTGCCGACCGCGGCCGACTCCTGCGCGCGAGCGGCCTGCGGCAGCGCAAGCGCCACCAGCGCGGCGAAGGTGGCCACGAACAGCACTACCGGGTGGGTCGTAGTGCGGATTCCCACGCTCGCCGTATCGACACCCGGGCGCGCGGGGGATTAAGAGCGGGCCAACCCCGTAGGACATTCGGCTAGCGGGTTATGTAACCCGCGCCAGCCCGTGAAGCTCCTGCAAGGAGCGAACCTCTACCTCGCCCTTGCGCCTGGCGAGGATCGCGCGCTGCGCGGCCGAGGCG
The DNA here is from genome assembly GCA_963846865.1 of uncultured Thermoleophilaceae bacterium. GTDB lineage: Bacteria > Actinomycetota > Thermoleophilia > Solirubrobacterales > Thermoleophilaceae > DASPHG01. The sequence goes on from CAWJXU010000008.1 coordinate 127,770, forward strand.
GCCGTGACGGTCGTGATGCACGGGATTCCCCGTCCCACGGCGGCGCGCCGGATCTCCCACCCGTCGGAGCGCGCGCCCGTGCCGGTCGGCGTGTTGATGACGAGATCCACTTCGCCGGAGTCGATGTGGTCCACGACGTTCGGCGAGCCCTCGCCGATCTTCTTGATCCGCTCGACCGGCACGCCCATGCCGCGGATGGCCCGCGCGGTGCCGCCGGTCGCATAGATGCGGAAGCCAAGGTCGTGAAGCGCGGCCGCAAGCTGAGTCGCTGCCGGCTTGTCCGTGTCCGTCACCGAGATGAAGACGCCGCCCTCGTCCGGGAGCGCTGCGCCGGCGGCCGCCTGCGCCTTGCCGAACGCCGCCGGGAAATCGTCGGCGACCCCCATCACCTCGCCGGTCGACTTCATCTCCGGGCCGAGCAGCGCGTCGGCGCGCGGGAAGCGGTCGAACGGGAGCACCGCCTCCTTCACGGACACGTGCTTGAGGTTCCCGGCGCCGAGCCGCGACAGCGGCAGGTCCATGTCCGCGAGCCGCTCGCCGAGCATCAGCCGGCAGGCGACCTTCGCCAGCGGCACGCCTACCGCCTTCGAGACGAAAGGCACCGTGCGCGAGGCGCGCGGGTTGGCCTCGATCACGAACAGGTCCTCGTCGCTCGAGACTGCGAACTGGATGTTGATCAGGCCGACGACGCCCAGGTGAAGCGCGAGCTTCTCGGTCGCCTCCTGGACCTGGTCGAGCATCTCCGCCCCGAGCGACATCGCCGGGATCACGCAGGCGGAGTCGCCCGAGTGGACGCCGGCCTCTTCGACGTGTTGCATGATCGCGCCGATCTGGACCGCCTCGCCGTCGCACAGCGCGTCGACGTCGATCTCGATCGAGTTCTCGAGGAAGCGGTCGAGATAGATCTCGGCACCGGCATGCGCGCGGGTGCGCTTGAGGTAGTCCGCGAGCTTCTCGTGCGAGTAACAGATCTCCATCGCACGGCCGCCGAGGACGTACGAGGGCCGCACGAGGAGCGGATAGCCGACGTCGCCCGCGCGCTCGAGCGCCTCGCCGGGCGAGGTGGCCGTGGCGTATGGCGGGCTCTTCAGCCCAAGCTCGCCCATGAGGCCGCCGAACCGGGCGCGGTCCTCGGCCAGGTCGATCGAATCGACCGGCGTCCCGAGCAGCGGCACGCCGGCTGAGTCGAGGGCGCGCGCGAGCTTCAGCGGCGTCTGGCCCCCGAACTGGACGATCACGCCCTCGGGCCGCTCCACCTCGATCACCCCGAGCACGTCCTCGAGCGTCAGCGGCTCGAAGTAGAGGCGGTCGGACGTGTCGTAGTCGGTCGAGACCGTCTCGGGGTTGCAGTTGATCATCACCGCGTCGCGGCCCGACTCGCGGACGGTCATCGCCGCGTGGACGCAGCAGTAGTCGAACTCGATGCCCTGGCCGATCCGGTTGGGCCCCGCCCCGAGGATCACGACGGACGCGCGCTCCCCGCGGACGATCTCGTGCGCCTGCGCACGCTCCCAGCCGGAGTAGAAGTAGGGCGTCTCCGCCTCGAACTCGGCGGCGCAGGTGTCCACGGACTTGAACGAGCGCTCGAGCCCCTCCTCTGGATCGTCACCGCGTGCCACCGCCGCGATCTCTGCAACGAACCATGGGTCGATGCGCGTGCGCGCACAGATCTCGTCCTCGGAGACCCCTCGCTCGATCGCCGCGTCAATCAGCTCGTAGCGGTCGTCTGAGGGCATCTCGAGCCGCTTGAGGAGCTCCTCGGTGTCCACAGGCGCGACGATCGACACGTCGAGCTCGCGCGAGCGCCTCGCCTTCACCCATGCCTGCTTGAAGGTCCGCCCGATCGCCATCGCCTCCCCGACGCTTTGCATGTGGGTCGAGAGCGTGCCGTCGGCGCCCGGGAACTTCTCGAACGCGAACCGCGGCCACTTGACGACCACGTAGTCGATCGTCGGCTCGAAGCTGGCCGGCGTCTTGCGGGTGATGTCGTTGTCGATCTCCTCGAGCGCGTAGCCGACCGCGAGCCGCGCGGCGATCTTCGCGATCGGGAAGCCCGTCGCCTTCGATGCGAGCGCCGAGGAGCGCGAGACGCGCGGGTTCATCTCGATCACGACGATCTCGTCCGTCTCCGGGTTGACTGCGAACTGGATGTTCGACCCGCCGGTCTCCACGCCGACCGCGCGGATGCACGCGATCGCCTGGTCGCGCAGCAGCTGGTACTGGCGGTCGGTCAGCGTCTGTTGCGGCGCGACCGTGACCGAGTCGCCCGTGTGGACGCCCATCGGGTCGATGTTCTCGATCGAGCAGACGATCACGACGTTGTCATTCCGGTCGCGCATCAGCTCGAGCTCGAACTCGCCCCAGCCGATCACGGACTCCTCGACGAGGATCTGGCCGATCGGACTGGCGGCGATCCCCTCGGTGACGCGCTGGCGGAACTCCGCCTCCGTCCATGCGATGCCGCCGCCCTCGCCGCCCATGGTGAACGCGGGACGGAAGATCGCCGGCAGCCCTATCTCCGCGAGCGCCTTCTCACCGTCGGAGACGCTCGTGACGATGTTCGAGCGTGCGACCCGCAGGCCAGCCTCTTGCATCGTGATGCGGAATAGGTCGCGGTCCTCCGCCCGCTGGATCGCCTGGTAGTCGGCGCCGATCAGCTCGACGCCGAACCGCTCGAGCACGCGATTCTCGTGCAGGGCGCGCGCGAGATTGAGCGCGGTGCCGCCCCCGAGCGTCGGCAGGAGCGCATCGGGCCGCTCCCTCTCTATTACGCGCGCGACGCTGCCCGGTGTGAGCGGCTCGATGTAGGTCGAGGTGGCGAACTCGGGGTCGGTCATGATCGTGGCCGGGTTCGAGTTGATGAGGACGACGTCGTAGCCCTCCTCGAGCAGCACCTTGCACGCCTGCGCGCCCGAGTAATCGAACTCCGCGGCCTGCCCGATCACGATCGGGCCGGAGCCGAGTACGAGGATCTTGTTCAGGTCGTCACGCCGCGGCATAGGCCATGAAGGTGTCGAAGAGATGGACGGCGTCGTGTGGTCCGGGGCCGGCTTCCGGGTGGTACTGGATCGTGCGGGCCGGCACGTCGCGCAGCACGAGGCCCTCGACCGTGCGGTCGTAGAGGTTCAGGTGCGACAGCTCGGCCGCGCCGAAGTCGGTCTGCCAGCGCAGCGGCTCGTCGGTCTCGAGCTTCTGCTCGCCGTTCGGGCCGAGAACTGCGAACCCGTGGTTCTGGGAGGTGATGTCGATCTTGCCGGTCTCGAGGTCCTTGACCGGATGGTTCGCGCCGCGGTGGCCGAACGGCAGCTTGAACGTCTCGAGCCCGACGGCGCGGCACAGCAGCTGGTGGCCGAGACAGATGCCGATCACGGGCGCTTTCCCGACGATCTGCCGGACGTTGTCGACGACGTAGTCGAGCGCGGCCGGGTCGCCCGGCCCGTTCGCGAGGAACACGAGATCGGGGTCGCGAGCGAGCAGCTCGTCGGCACTCGTGCGGCACGGGTGAAGCTCGACGTGCGCGCCGCGCTCCCTGAAGTTGCGGATGATCGAGCTCTTGATGCCGGTGTCGATCGCGATCACTCGCGGCCCGTCGCCCTCGAGGACCACCGGCTCGCCCGGGGTCACCTCGCAGGCGAGGTCGCGGCCGCTCATCGGCGGCTCGGCATCGATCGCCCCGCGCGCGTCCGTCTCGGCGACGTCGGCCGGGAAGATGCCGCCGCGCATGGATCCCTTGTCGCGGATGTGGCGCACGAGCGCGCGGGTATCCACACCGGTGATCGCCGGGATGCCGCAGTCCGTGAGCCACGTGAGCCACCCGCCCTCGGCGGCCGGCGCGTCCTCGCGGTTGATCGCCTCGCGCATGACCACCCCACGCGCGTGGATCGCGTCCGACTCCATCGCGTTCCGCAGACACGCCGTAGTTGCCGACGTGGGGATAGGTGAAGACGATGATCTGGCCGCGGTAGCTCGGGTCGGTGACCGACTCCTGGTAGCCGGACATCGCGGTGTTGAAGACGACCTCGCCGGTGATCTGTCCCGGTGCGCCGGCGGCGTCGCCGTCGAAGCGCGTGCCGTCCTCGAGCAGGATGTAGGCGCTCACTTGACGAGCCCCTGCACTTGCTTGAACTCGTCGCTGCCGGCTGCGCCCAGCAGCTCGAAGAGCGCGGTTTCCACGCTCGTCACGATCGCGCCGGACTGCTCCATCTTGTGCAGGCCGACCTCACGGTTCTCGCGCGTGCGCGAGGTGACGGCGTCGCTCGCCACGTGGACCTCCACACCCCGTTCGAGCAGGTCGTGGGCGGTCTGCGAAACGCAGACGTGGGTCTCGATGCCGCACACCAGCGCCTGGTCGCGGCCGTCCAGGTCGAAGCCCTCCGCGCGCGCAGCCGAGAAGCACGTCTTCTCCACCGGATTGACGTCGCCGAGCTCTTCGACCGTGCGAGCCGAGCCCCTTCGGGTACTGCTCGGTGACCACCACGGGCAGCCCCAGGATCTGGGCGCCCTCCATGAGCCGGCGGGTGTTCTCGACGACCTCGTCGAAGCTCTCGACCGCAGGGCGAAACGCCTCCTGGACGTCCACGACGACGAGCGCGGCCCGGTCCCGGTCGAGTGTTCTCACGCCGGGACGGCCCCGATCGCAAACGAGCGCTCGCGATAGGCGACGACCCCGGCCGCGATGGTCATCCGGACACGCCCGGTGAGGTTGCGCCCCGCGAACGCGCAGTTCGCCGACCTGCTCTCGTAGCCCGCCTCGCCCACCTGCCACTCGGCGGCGAGGTCGAGCAGCGTGACGTTCGCCGGCGATCCGGTCGCCAGCGTCGGCACCGGCAGGCCGAACGGCGCGCCGCCTGCCGTCATCCGCTCGACCAAGAGGGACAGGTCGATGATGCCGGGCTGGACGAGGTCGGTGTGGAGTGAGGCGAACGCCGTCTCGAGTCCCGTGACCCCCATCGGCGCGACCTCGAACGGCTGCTCCTTCTCCTCGCGCGCGTGGGGCGCATGGTCGGTCGCGACGCAGTCGATCGCGCCCGAGCGCAGCCCGTCGATCAGCGCCAGCCGGTCATCCTCGGAGCGCAGCGGCGGGTTCATCTTGAAGCCGGCATCGAGCGAGCGCACGGCCTCGTCGGTGAGGCACAGGTGGTGCGGGCTGGCCTCGCACGTGATGGCGACCCCGGCGGCCTTCGCCTGCTCTACCGCAGCCACCGACTCGCGCGCGGACAGGTGCTGGATGTGGATCGCCGCGTCCTCGAACTGCGCGATCTGCGCGTCCCGGGCGATCATCGTCGACTCCGAGATCGACGGGATCCCGGCCATCCCGAGCAATGCCGACACGGCGCCCTCGTGCATGACCCCGTCGCCTGAGAGGCTCGGGTCCTCCTCGTGCAGCGCGATCAGCCGGCCCGCCAGCCGCTGGTATTGAAGCGCCTGCCGGAGGATCCCGGCGCGCGCGACCGGGCGCCCGTCGTCGGTGAAGCCCGCGGCGCCGAGTGCGGCGAGCTCCGCCATCTCCGTGAGCGCGTCGCCCTCCTGGCCGACCGTCACGGCCGCGAGGAAGCCCGTCGGGATCCGCGCCTCCTGGCGCGCGCGCTCGCGCAGCGAGGACAGGATCGAGCCGTTGTCGACCACGGGGTCGGTGTTCGGCTGCGCGAGGATCGCGCAGAAGCCGCCCGCGGCGGCGGCGCGGGTGCCGGAGTCGATGTCCTCCTCGTCCTCGCGGCCCGGCGTGCGCAGGTGGACGTGCGGGTCGACGAAGGCGGGGACCGCCACGAGGCCGTCGCCGTCGATCACCTCGGCGCCGTCGGGCGTGGGCGGCGAGTCCCCTATCTCGGCGACCTCGCCGTCGCGCAGCACGATGTCCTTGACCTCGTCGAGCCCGGCGCGCGGGTCGAGCAGGCGCGCGCCGCGGATCACGACGTCGGTGGCCTCGCGCGCCGCAGAGTCGAGCGGCGGCGCGTCGAAGCGCGGCGCCATCAGGCCGCTCCCATCGGCTCGGGGGCGGGCTCCACCGCAACCGGCGTGGGCGCCCCGGACCCGGCAAGGAGCTCGTAGAGCACGGCCATCCTCACGACGACCCCGGACTCGACCTGCTGGGTGATCAGAGCCTGAGGCGAGTCGATCACCTCGGAGGCGAGCTCGACCCCGCGGTTGACCGGGCCCGGGTGCATGAGCAGCTGTCCCGCCCCCAGCCGGCGGCCGTCGATCTGGTAGTTGGCGGCGTACTCGCGCAGCGACGGGACGTAGGCGCCGGTCATGCGCTCGTTCTGCATCCGCAGCGCGTAGATGACGTCGGCGCTGGAGACCTCGTCCAGCGAGTAGGCGATCCGGCAGCCGAGCCGGTCGAAGTCGCGCGGGATCAGCGTGGGCGGGCCGCAGACCGTGACCTCGGCGCCCATCCGGTCGAAGGCGAGGACGCACGAGCGCGCGACCCTGCTGTGCAGGACGTCGCCGACGATCCAGATCTTGAGGCCCTCGAGCGATCCCACCCGGCGCCAGAGCGTGTAGACGTCGAGCAGCGCCTGGGTCGGATGCTCGTGCTTGCCGTCGCCCGCATTGATGACCGACGCGGCGGTCCAGCGCGCGACGAGCCCGGCGGCGCCCGCGTAGGGGGAGCGGATCACGACCGCGGCCGGGTCGTAGGCCGAGAGCGTGAGCACCGTGTCCTTCAGCGACTCGCCCTTGTCCACGGCCGAGCCGGCGGACTTGATGCTCACGAGGTCCGCCGACAGCCGCTTCGCCGCGAGCTCGAACGACGAGCTCGTGCGCGTCGAGGACTCGTAGAAGAGGTTGATGACCGTGCGGCCCCGCAGCGTCGGCACCTTCTTGATCTCCCGCCCGGAGACCTCGGCGAAGCTGGCGGCGCGTTCGAGGATGCGATCGATGTCCTCGCGTGAGACGTCGTCGATCGAGATCAGGTTCTTCCTCATGCCGCCACCCTTTCGCCGATGATCACTTCGTCGATGCCGTCGAGCTCCTCGACGCGCACGAAGACGCGCTCGGAGGCCGCGGTCGGCAGGTTCTTGCCCACGTAGTCCGGCCTGATCGGGAGCTCGCGGTGCCCGCGGTCCGCGACGACGGCGAGCTGCACGCACGCCGGTCGCCCGTAGTCGAAGAGGGCGTCGATCCCGGCACGGACGGTGCGGCCCGTGTAGAGCACGTCGTCGACGAGGACGACCGTCATGCCCTCGACGGAGAACTCGATATGCGAGGCGTGAACCGTCGGCTGGCTGCGGATGGCGACGTCGTCGCGGTAGAAGGAGATGTCGATGTCGCCGAGCGGGAACGGCTCACCGACCAGCTCGGCGACCAGATCCCGGAGCCGCTGGCCGATCACAGCGCCGCGGCGATGGATCCCGACGACTGCGAGGCGGCTACCGCCGGTCTTCTCGACGATCTCGTGCGCGATGCGCACGAGCGTGCGCCGCATGTCCTCGGCGTCGAGGACGACCTTGTCGCTCACTTCCGCTCCTTCCTGGCCTCACGGGACCGGGTTAAAGGGGCTGTCCGGGCGAGCGTAGCACCCGCCTACGGCGGCACGGCGCTCTGGGTCCCCCGCTCCGCCCTTACGTGCACCGGGGCGCCGCTTTCCGGGAAGGGGATCTCGACTCGGTCGAAGTCGCGCGGGACGATCGTCGCCTCGAAGACCTCGCGGGCCTCGGCGCGGAGCTCGTCCGGGGGATAGCGCGGCGAGACGTGCGTGAGGGCGAGCAGCGTCACCTCGGCGGCGGCGGCCAGCTCAGCCGCGCCGCGGGCCGTCGAGTGGCCGGTCTCGGCCGCCCGGTCGGCCTCCTCCGTCGTGAAGGTCGCCTCGTGCACCAGCAGGTCGGCGCCGTGTGCCATCGCGCGCGTCGAGTCGGTGGGGACCGTGTCGCCGGTGAGCACGAGCTTGCGGCCGCGCCGGGGCTCCCCCACGACCTCCTCCGGCGCCACGACGCGACCATCGACCGTGACGGCCTCACCGTGCTGGAGGCGGCCGAAGTCCGGGCCCTCCTCGACACCGAGCGCGCGCGCCCGCGCCTCGTCGAAGCGGCCCGGGCCGGTCCTGCTCGACGACCACGTAGCCATAGGCGGTGTCGCGGTGCTGCACGGGGAACGGCGCGACGATGTAGCCGTCGCGCTCGAGCGGCTCGTTCGGCTCGAGCTCGACGAGGTTGACCCGGTAGGCCGTCCCACCGATGACCGGCCGCAACAGCTCGAACAGCGCGCGGAGCCCGCGCGGGCCGTAGACCGTGAGCGGCGCCTCGCGCCCGCGCAGCCCGAACGTCTTCAGCATGCCCGGCAGGCCGAGGAAGTGGTCAGCGTGGAAATGGGTCAGGAAGATCTCCTCGAGGTCCAGCAGGCCGATCGAGCGCAGGAGCTGGCGCTGCGTCCCCTCGCCGCAGTCGAACAGCAGCCGGTCGCCGCCGCGCCGGACCAGCGTGGACGGCAGGCCGCGCCGCGCGGTCGGAGCCGAGCCGGCGGTGCCGATGAACATGACGTCGAGGTCCACGCGCGTATTGTCGCTACTCGAGCCAGACGTGCTGAAAGCTCACGCGCCCGTCGGTCACCAGCGCGAGCCCCATGCTGTGGCGCGGCTGGCGGCGGCGGTCCGTCGGGCTGCCGGGATTGAAGATCTGGAAGCCGTCCGACTCCTCGTGGAGCGGGATGTGCGAATGGCCGAACACCACCGCGTCGCACTCGGGGAAGGCCATCCGCATGCGCCCGAGGCGGCCCTTGGCGGGCCCGGCGTCGTGGATCAGCCCGATCCGCACGCCGGCGGCCTCGACGACCTGGCGCTCCGGCAGCAGCCGGCGAAGCTCGGCCGAGTCGATGTTCCCGTGCACCGCGGCAAGGGGCGGTCCGAGAGCGCGCAGATCCTCCAGCACGGCGGCCGTGGAAAGGTCGCCCGCGTGCAGGACGAGGCCGCCGATCGCATGAGTTCGAGGCATTCCTCCGGGATAGCGCGGGAGCCGCGCGGCAAATGAGTGTCCGAGACGACCGCGATCTGCATGTCATTCCTTGCGGGACTGTTCATACCTATCTACCCTCGCCTGCACCCGAAGCCCAGGAGGGGCCTTGCCGACCGCACCAGTGCGCCGTAAGCAGACCCGTACATCCGCGAAATCGGGGGCGCGAAAAGCCACCTCACAGGCGGCGTCCCCTGCGACGCGGACGGGTCGGGCAAACGGCGCCGCCGGCGCGCGTGCGAAGCGTGACGGCAAGCCGACGGCCGCGAACGGCCAGGCGCCGAGCGATGCCGCTCTCCAGGACCTGCTCGAGGCGCTGATCGCAGCCCGGAAGGGCGACTTCTCGCAGCGGATGTCGATCCGCCAGAAGGGGCTGATGCGCGACATCGCGATGAACTACAACGAGCTGATCGAGGCGCAGGCGCGCGTCACGAAGGAGCTCGGGCGCCTCGCGAAGATCATCGGCCGCGAGGGCCGCATGACCGAGCGTGCCGTGGTTCCGGCGGCGAGCGGCGAGTGGGCTGCCGCGCTCGAGTCCGTCAACGACCTGATCGACGACCTCGTCCGCCCGACCACCGAGATCGCGCGCGTCATGGACGCGGTCGCCGACGGCGACCTGAGCCAGAAGATGCAGCTGAAGATCGCCGGCCAGCCCGTGAAGGGCGAGTTCCTCCGCATCGGCACGACGGTGAACGAGATGGTCGACCAGCTCTCGTCGTTCGCGGACGAGGTCACCCGCGTCGCGCGCGAGGTCGGCACCGAAGGCAAGCTCGGCGGCCAGGCCGAGGTCAAGGGCGTCTCCGGCACATGGCGCGACCTCACCGACTCGGTGAACTTCATGGCGACGAACCTGACCGACCAGGTGCGCAACATCGCGACCGTCACGACGGCCGTCGCGAACGGCGACCTCTCGCAGAAGATCACCGTCGACGCGAAGGGCGAGATCCTCGAGCTCAAGAACACCATCAACACGATGGTCGACCAGCTCTCCTCGTTCGCCGACGAGGTCACGCGCGTCGCGCGCGAGGTCGGCACCGACGGCAAGCTCGGCGGCCAGGCCGAGGTCAAGGGCGTCTCCGGCACATGGCGCGACCTGACCGAGAACGTGAACCTGATGGCGAACAACCTCACCGACCAGGTGCGCAACGTCGCCGTGGTCACGACAGCGATCGCCAACGGCGACCTCTCTCAGAGGATCACCGTGGAGGCCAAGGGCGAGGTCGCAGCACTCGCCGACACGATCAACTCGATGACCGACACCCTCCAGAAGTTCGCGGAGCAGGTCACGAGCGTCGCGCGCGAGGTCGGCACCGAAGGCAAGCTCGGCGGCCAGGCGGACGTTCCCGGCGTCGCCGGCACCTGGCAGGACCTCACCGACAACGTGAACCTGATGGCGAACAACCTCACCACCCAGGTCCGCAACATCGCCGCCGTCACCACCGCGGTCGCCAACGGCGACCTCACCCAGGAGATCACCGTCGAGGCCAAGGGCGAGGTCGCAGCACTCGCCGACACGATCAACACGATGGTCGACCAGCTCTCCTCGTTCGCGGAGCAGGTGACACGCGTCGCGCGCGAGGTCGGCACCGAAGGCAAGCTCGGCGGCCAGGCCGACGTTCCCGGCGTCGCCGGCACCTGGAAGGACCTCACCGACAACGTGAACCTGATGGCGAACAACCTCACCACCCAGGTCCGCAACATCGCCGCCGTCACCACCGCAGTCGCCAACGGCGACCTCACCCAGGAGATCACCGTCGAGGCCAAGGGCGAGGTCGCAGCACTCGCCGACACGATCAACACGATGGTCGACCAGCTCTCCTCGTTCGCCGACGAGGTCACGCGCGTCGCGCGCGAGGTCGGCACCGAGGGCAAGCTCGGCGGCCAGGCCGAGGTCAAGGGCGTCTCCGGCACATGGCGCGACCTGACGGACAACGTGAACCTGATGGCGAACAACCTCACCGACCAGGTGCGCAACGTCGCCGTGGTCACGACAGCGATCGCGAACGGCGACCTCTCACAGAAGATCACCGTCGAGGCCAAGGGCGAGGTCGCAGCACTCGCCGAGACGATCAACACGATGGTCGACCAGCTGCGCTCGTTCGCGGCCGAGGTGACGCGCGTCGCGCGCGAGGTCGGCACCGAGGGCAAGCTCGGCGGCCAGGCCGAGGTCGAGGACGTCTCGGGAACGTGGCGCGACCTCACCGAGAACGTGAACTTCATGGCGAACAACCTCACCGACCAGGTGCGCAACGTCGCCGCGGTCACGACAGCGATCGCGAACGGCGACCTCTCTCAGAAGATCACCGTCGAAGCCAAGGGCGAGGTCGCAGCACTCGCCGACACGATCAACTCGATGACCGACACGCTCCAGACGTTCGCCGCGGAGGTCACGCGCGTCGCGCGCGAGGTCGGCACCGAAGGCAAGCTCGGCGGCCAGGCCGAGGTCGAGGGCGTCTCCGGCACATGGCGCGGGCTCACCGAGAACGTGAACCTGATGGCCGACAACCTGACCGACCAGGTGCGCAACATCGCGACCGTCACGACGGCGGTCGCGAACGGCGACCTGTCTCAGAAGATCACGGTCGACGCGCGCGGCGAGATCCTCGAGCTGAAGAACACGATCAACACGATGGTCGACCAGCTCTCCTCGTTCGCGGACGAGGTCACGCGCGTCGCGCGCGAGGTCGGCACCGAGGGCAGCCTGGGCGGCCAGGCCGAGGTCGAGGGCGTCTCCGGCACATGGCGCGGGCTCACCGAGAACGTGAACCTGATGGCCGGCAACCTCACCGACCAGGTCCGCAACATCGCCCAGGTCGCGACCGCCGTCGCGAACGGCGACCTGTCCCAGAAGATCACGGTCGACGCGCGCGGCGAGATCCTTCAGCTGAAGAACACGCTGAACACGATGGTCGACCAGCTCTCGTCCTTCGCCGACGAGGTCACGCGCGTCGCCCGCGAGGTGGGAACGGAAGGCAAGCTCGGCGGCCAGGCCGAGGTCGAGGGCGTCTCCGGCACATGGCGCGGGCTCACCGAGAACGTGAACCAGCTCGCGTCGAACCTGACGACTCAGGTGCGCGCGATCGGCGAGGTCTCCACATCGGTGACCCAGGGCGACCTGACCCGCTCGGTCGACGTCGAGGCCCAGGGCGAGGTCGCGGAGCTGAAGGACAACATCAACCAGATGATCTCCAACCTGCGCGAGACGACCGAGGCGAACGAGCAGCAGGACTGGCTGAAGACGAACCTGGCGCGGATCTCGGGCCTGATGCAGGGCCAGCGCGACCTTCGCACGGTCTCGCGCATGATCATGTCCGAGCTGACGCCGACGGTGTCAGCCCAGCTCGGCGCCTTCTACATGGCCGAGACGAACGGCGACGGCGAGGCGATGCTCCGCCTGATCGCGAGCTACGGCTACAAGAAGCGCAAGAACCTGTCGAACGAGTTCGCGCTCGGCGAGGGCCTCGTCGGCCAGGCGGCGCTGGAGAAGATCCCGATCACTGTCAAGAACGCCCCGGACGACTACGTCCGAGATCACGTCGGGCCTCGGCGAAGGCGTGCCCGTGAACATCATCGACCTGCCGGTCCTGTTCGAGGACCAGGTCCTGGGCGTGATCGAGCTCGCATCGTTCGAGCCGTTGAGCGAGATCCACCTGACGTTCCTCGAGCAGCTGATGGAGACGATCGGCGTCGTCCTGAACACCCTGATCGCCAACATGCGCACCGAGGAGCTGCTGCAGCAGTCGCAGTCGCTGACGCAGGAGCTGCAGAGCCAGTCCGAGGAGCTGCAGTCGCGCCAGGACGAGCTGAAGCAGTCGAACGCGGAGCTCGAGGAGCAGGCGCAGTCGCTCAAGGCGTCCGAGGAGCTGCTGCAGCAGCAGCAGGAGGAGCTCCAGCAGACGAACGAGGAGCTGCAGGAGAAGGCGGCGCTGCTCGAGCGGCAGAACCGCGACATCGAGATCAAGAACCGCGAGATCGAGCTCGCCCGAGCGGGGCTCGAGGAGCGCGCGGAGCAGCTCGCCATGAGCTCGAAGTACAAGTCCGAGTTCCTGGCGAACATGTCGCACGAGCTCAGGACGCCGCTGAACAGCCTCCTGATCCTCTCGAACATGCTGGCCGAGAACCCGGTCGGGAACCTCGACGAGAAGCAGGTCGAGTTCGCGAAGACGATCAACACGGCGGGCACCGACCTGCTCGAGCTGATCAACGACATCCTCGACCTGTCGAAGGTCGAGGCGGGCAAGATGGACGTCCACGCCTCGCAGCTCGAGCTCGCCGGCGTATGCGACTACGTCGAGCAGACCTTCCACCCCGTGGCCTCGGACAAGGGGCTCGAGTTCGAGGTGGTCGTGGACGACGGCGCGCCGCCCGCCATCAGCACGGACGAACAGCGGCTCCAGCAGGTGCTGCGCAACCTGCTCTCGAACGCGTTCAAGTTCACCGACCAGGGCCGCGTCGAGCTTCATGTGCGCGCTGCGGATTCCGACGTGGTCTTCGCCAACGATCACCTGGCGGGCACCGACGCGGTGGCTTTCGCCGTCACCGACACCGGGGTCGGGATCGACTCGGACAAGCTCCGGCTGATCTTCGAGGCGTTCCAGCAGGCCGACGGCACGACCAGCCGCCGCTACGGGGGCACCGGCCTCGGCCTGTCGATCAGCCGCGAGATCGCACGCCTGCTCGGCGGCGAGATCCAGGCGACGAGCGCAGTCGGCGAGGGCAGCACGTTCACGCTCTACCTCCCGCGCGAGTACCGGGCTCCCGAGCGCCCGCCGAGCGCCGGCGTGCGCGAGGTCGCGCACGAGCCCGAGTCCAGGCCCGCCCCCGCGCCGGCCGCCCGGACGAACGAGGCCGCGCTCGCGGGAATCCGCGACGACCGGGATGCGATCAGCCCGGGCGAGGTCGTCTGCCTCATCATCGAGGAGGACCCGCAGATCGCCCGCACCCTGCTCGAGGCCGCGCGCGAGGGGGGCTTCAAGTGCATCGTGTCGCTCCGCCACGACTCCGGCGTCACCGTCGCCCGTGACTGGGCGCCTGATGCGATCGTCGTGGGCTCCGGGCTGCCCACGCTCCTCCAGCTCAAGCAGCTCCCGGAGACTCGCCACATCCCGGTCCACGTCCTGTCCTCCGCCGAGGACCGTCACGAGGTGCTCGCGGCCGGAGCGGCCGGTCACATCGAGCGGCCGCCCGCGGACGAGCAGCTCGCGGCCGCGTTCTCGGAGCTCTCGAGCTTCATCGAGCGCCCCGAGAAGAGCCTGCTGATCGTCGACGACGAGGAGACGGCGCGGAAGAGCATCGCCGAGCTGCTCGGCGGCGAGGACGTGACGATCACCGCGGTCGGGTCGAGCGAGGCCGCGCTCGAGGCGCTCGAGAGTCGCGTCTTCGACTGCATCGTGCTCGACCTCAAGCTGCCGAAGATGAGCGGGTTCGACCTGCTCGAACACATCGGCGGCGACGACCGGCTCAAGGACGTCCCCGTGATCGTCCACACCGGCAAGGAGCTGACGAAGCGCCAGGAGACGAAGCTGCGCCGCTACGCCAAGACGATCGTCGTCAAGGACGCCCGCTCGCCTGAGCGGCTGGTGGCCGAGACGTCGCTCTTCCTCCACCGGCCTGAAGCGGCGCTCGGCACCGAGCAGCGGCGCCTGCTCGAGCAGGTCCACACCGCGGACGCGGTGTTCGCCGGCAAGAAGGTGCTGGTCGTGGACGACGACGTCCGCAACCTGTTCGCACTCGCCAGCGCGCTCGAGGCGCGTGGCATGGAGGTGCTCTTCGCCGAGAATGGCCGCGAGGGCCTCGACTGCCTCGAGGAGAACCAGGACGTCGACCTCGTCCTGATGGACCTGATGATGCCCGAGATGGACGGGTACGAGGCCACCCAGGCACTGCGCGAACGTCCGGAGTTCAAGGACCTGCCGATCATCTGCCTCACCGCCAAGGCCATGAAGGGCGACCGCGAGAAGTCGATCGATGCGGGCGCCTCCGACTACATCACGAAGCCGGTGGACATCGAGCAGCTCCTCTCGCTCATGCAGGTGTGGCTCTACCGGTAGCGCCCCAGCCCGGCGGGGAGCTGGAGCGCATAGAGATCGAGCTGCTGCTGGAGGCGATCGAGCGCCACTACGGGTTCGACTTCCGCGGCTACGCGCTCGGATCGCTGCGGCGGCGGCTCTGGCGGACCGCGGCGGAGGAGGGTGTCCAGTCGATCTCGGGGCTCCAGGAGAAGGTGCTCCACGACCCGGCATGCATGGAACGGCTGCTCGCCGGCCTATCGGTGAACGTCACCTCGATGTTCCGCGACCCGAGTTTCTTCGTCGCGTTCCGAGAGCACGTCGTGCCGCTCCTCCGCACCTATCCCTTCATCCGCGTCTGGAATGCCGGCTGCTCGACCGGCGAGGAGACCTACTCGTTCGCGATCCTGCTCGAGGAGGAGGGGCTGTACGAGCGCTCGCGGATCTACGCGACCGACTTCAACGCCGAGGTCGTGAGCCGCGCGCGGGGAGGCGAGTTCCCGCTCGAGCGGATGCAGGAGTACACGCAGAACTACCAGCGCGGCGGGGGGACGCGCGACTTCTCCACCTACTACTCGGTCGAGAGCGGGCTCGCGAAGCTCGACGACCGCCTCACCGAGCACGTGGTGTTCGCGCAGCACAACCTGGCGTCCGACCGCTCCTTCAACGAGTTCAACGTCGTGCTCTGCCGGAACGTGCTCATCTACTTCGGGCGCGACTTGCAGCGGCGGGTGCACCGGCTCTTCCACGACAGCCTCGCCCGCTTCGGCGTGCTCGGGCTCGGCCAGAAGGAGACGCTGCGCTTCACCGACGTCGAGGACCGCTACGAGGCGCTCGACGCCCGTGAGAAGCTCTACCGGAGGATCGACTGATGGCATTCGAGGTCATCGCGCTCGGTGCGTCGTGGGGCGGCATGCGCGCGCTCGCGTCCGTCCTCGAGGCACTCCCCGCCGGCTTCGGGCTCCCGGTCGTCGTAGCGCAACACCGCCCGCACAGCGGGGACGACATGCTCGAGCGCGTCCTCACCCGCAGCTCGAAGCTGCCTGTCGTCCCCGCGCACGACAAGGAGCCGCTCGCAGCCGGGCACCGTGTACGTCGCCCCGCCCGACTACCACCTGATCGTCGAGGCAGGGCACCTGGCGCTGAGCACAGACGACTTCGTCCAGTTCGCGCGCCCCTCGATCGACGTGCTGTTCGAGTCGGCGGCGGACGCGTACGGGGCACGCGCCGTCGGCGTGCTGCTCACCGGCGTCAACCATGACGGCGCCGAGGGCCTCGCGCGCATCGCGGCGGCCGGCGGCTTCACGATCGCCCAGGACCCCGAGACGGCGGAACGGCCGGAGATGCCGCGAGCGGCGGTCGAGCGCGGCGCCGCGCGGAAGGTCCTCGAGCTCGACCGGATCGGGCCGTTCCTCGCCGGTCTCGACGCCGCGAAGGCGAGCGGGGGCACCAAATGAGCTCGGCCACGCCCGCGAAGGTGCTGCTCGTCGACGACCAGGTCGAGAACCTCGTCGCGCTCGAGGCGGTCCTCGAGCCGCTCGGCCAGACGCTCGTGCGCGCGTCGTCGGGGCATGAGGCACTCGGCCACCTGCTTCGCGACGAGTTCGCCTTGATCCTGATGGACGTCCAGATGCCGGAGCTCGACGGCTTCGAGACCGCCGCCTACATCAAGCGGCGCGAGAAGACGCGCCACATCCCGATCATCTTCCTGACCGCGATCAGCAAGGAGCTCCACCATGTCTTCCGGGGCTACTCGGCCGGTGCGGTGGACTACGTCCTGAAGCCGTTCGACCCGCTCGTGCTCCGCTCGAAGGTCGCGGTGTTCATCGACCTGTACGAGAAGGAACGGGCGTTGCGCGAGAGCGAGCGGCGCTTCAGGACGGCCTTCGAGCACGCTCCGATCGGGATCGCGCTGATGAGCCTCGACGGCCGCTTCGTCGACGTCAACCGCGCCCTTCTCGCGATGCTCAACCGCTCTCATGGCGAGATGCTCCGGCAGCGCCCCGGCGGCGCTGGTCCACCCCGACGACCGCGCCGTGCAGCGCGACTACCTCCATCGGATCGAATCCGGCGAGCTGTCGGGGTTCAGCGCGGAGATGCGCTTCCTGCGCCCGGAGGGCGAGCCCGTGCCCACCCTCGTCGGCGCGTCCGTGGTGCCGGACGAAGAGGGCGCCCCGCTCCACGTGATCGTCCAGGTGACCGACCTGACGGAGCGGCACGCCGCCGAGCGCGAGCGCGACCGCCGGCAGCTCGAGCAGGGCGCCCGCCGCGAGGCCGAGGCCGTCGCCACGACCCTCGGCAAGCTCCAGGGGGTCACCGACGTCGCGCTCGCCCATCTCGGGTTCGACGAGCTCGTCGCGGCACTCCTTCCGCGGCTCGCCGAGACCCTCGAGGCGGACGCGGCCGGGATCATCCTGCTCGACACCGAGGCCGGTGCGACGACGGCGTCGGGCGCGGCCCTGCTCCCGGGCGGCGCGATCGAGCGCGGCGACCGGATCCCGATGCCCCAGGACGCGAGCCGGCTCGCCGGCCTCCAGTCGGCGTCCGCGATGCGGGCGATCGAGGACACGGACGTGCTGCACCCGCTGTTGCGCGAGAGCGGGCTTCAGTCGCTCGCCGCGGTCCCGCTTCCTTTTGAGCAGGGGATGAGCGGCGCCATCCACGTCGGCTCGGTGCGGGCGCGGGACTTCACGGCCCAGGAGGTGTCGCTGCTCAGCCTGCTCGCCGACCGCACCGCTCTCGCCGTCCGCCACGCCCGCCTCTACGAGCACGAGCGCGGCGTGGTCGAGACGCTCCAGCGCAGCCTCCTCCCACCCTCCCTCCCGCTCGTCCCCGGGCTCACGATGGCCGCGCGCTACCTGCCCGCGCAGGCCGATGCCCACGTCGGCGGTGACTGGTACGACGTCATCGTCCTCGAAGGCGGCCGGGTGGCGGTCGCGATCGGGGATGTCTCCGGCCACGGCATCCGAGCCGCGGCTCTCATGGGCCAGCTGCGCAACGCGCTCCGCGCGTACGCGTTCGAGGGCTACTCGCCGTCGGTCGCGACCAGCCGGCTGGACAGCCTCGTGAGACAGCTCGAGACCGGCTGGTTCGCGACGTTCGCCTACGCGGTCGTGGAGCCGGAGGCCGACACCGTGACCGTCGCCAACGCAGGCCACCCCGCACCGGTGGTCGTCTCACCGGAGGGCGAGGCGCGTTTCCTCGACAAGGGCCGCGGCAGCCCACTGGGGACCGCGCGGGGCGAGGACGCCTTCGACGAGACGGAGCACGAGCTGCCCGCCGGCTCGCTGCTCTTCTTCTACACGGACGGGCTGGTCGAGCGGCGAGGCACTCCCCTGCTCGACTCGCTCGAGAACCTCCGCAAGGTGGTCGAGGCAGGCCCGGCCGATCCCGAAGCGCTGTGCGAGCACGTCCGCTCCGCCCTACTCGGCGACGAGCCGCCGCGCGACGACGTCGCGTTCATCGCGGTCCGGCTGATCCCGCTCAAGGGCGAGCACCTGAAGCTGACGATGCCCGCTGAGCCGAAGACGCTCGTCGCGGCGCGGTCGATCGTGGGGCGCTGGCTGACCGCCGCGGGCGCGGACGAACAAGCCGTCCGCGACCTGCAGATGGCCTGCCACGAGGCCTGCGCGAACGTGATCGAGCACGCATACCGCTTCCGTGAGGCCACCTTCGAGCTCGAGGGGCGCGCGTCTGACGGAGAGGTCGAGCTGACGATCCGCGACACCGGCGGCTGGCGCGGAGCCGGCAACCCGGACCGCGGCCGCGGCTTCGCGATGATGCGGTCGCTGGTCGACGACATCGACGTCGCGAGCGAGGACGGCGGCACCGCCGTGACGCTTCGCCGCAGCCTGAACCGCGGCGTCAGCGCGCGGCCGGCGAGATCAGGCCGGGACGGACGCGCGAAACCTCGGCGCGGCGGGCGCCGGGGCGCTTCGAGCGGTACATCGCGTGATCGGCCCGCCGGATGAGGCCGTCCGGCGTAGTCGCGGCCGGGTTGGCCGTGAAGGCGATGCCCACGCTGGCCGACACGTCGAGCCCACCGGGATAGGTCCGGCCCAGCTCGTCCGCAACGCGCTCGCCGAGGTGGAGCGCGGCCTCCTCGTCGCCGACGTCCTCGGCGAGGATCGTGAACTCGTCGCCGCCGTAGCGCGCGACGGTGTCGCCCGTCCGCACGAGCGCGCGCAGCCGCCGGCCGGCCTCGACCAGCAGGCCGTCACCGGCCTGGTGCCCGTGCACGTCGTTGACCTGCTTGAAGCCGTCGAGGTCCACGAACAGGACAGCGAGCGGGACGGTGCGCCGGCGAGCACGGGCCAGCGCCTGCTCGAGCCGGTCCTCGAACAGCTCGCGGTTGGGAAGCCCGGTGAGCCGGTCGTGGAGCGCGCGGTGCGTAAGCGCATCGGTGTGCCGGCGAAGCTGGTGCAGGTCGATGAAGACGGACAGCTTCGACCTGAGCACCGCCGGGTCGAACGGCTTGACGATGTAGTCGACCGCCCCGGCCGCATATGCCTCGAGGGTGCGCTCGGGCGCGTCCTCGCCCGTGATGAAGATGATGGGCACGTAGCGCGTCTTGTGACGCCGCCGTATCACCGCCGCCGTCTCGAAGCCGTCGATCCCCGGCAGGCCGACGTCCATGAGGATCGCCGCCAAGTCGGGCTGGTGCAGGAGGCAGCGGAGCGCCTCCTCCCCGGACGTCGCCGTGGTGAGGTGCGCGTTGAGCGGCTCGACCGTGGCCGCGATCGCCTCCAGCGCTGCCGCGCTGTCGTCCACGGCTAAGAGTTCAGCGGGTTTCTGCATCCATGCCTCACGCGTCGGGTTCCCGCGCGCGCGCCTGCCGAAACCCTCCTAGGAGCGACTCTCCATCTTTCGGGTGTCGCGCGGCTCGAGGAAAGGCTCCTCCTCGGGGCTCATACCGCCTTCGATCTGCCGCCCTCGCTCCAGCTCGGCGTTCAGCTCGGCCCCGAACAGGACGGCGATATTGGAGATCCAGAGCCACATCAGGAAGACGATCACGCCGCCTAGTGAGCCGTAGGTCTCGTTGTAGGAGCCGAAACTGGCGACGTAGAAGGCGAACGCGGCCGACGCGATGATCCAGATGACCACGGCGACGACGCCGCCGGGTGAGACCCAGGCGAACTTCGGGTGCTTCACGTTCGGCGAGGCGTAGTACAGGATCGCGAACATCACGCTGACGACGCCCAGCAGCACCGGCCACTTCGCGATGTTCCAGATGTCGACAGCCTGCTTGTCCACACCGATCACCTTGCCGGCCTGCTCCGCGAGCCCGCCGCTCAGCACCACGCCGACGGCCGTAATCGCGAGCAGGACGAGCAGGATGAGCGTCGTCACGACCCGGGTCGGGAGGCTCTTCCAGACCGGGCGGCCCTCCTCGACGTCATAGATCGCGTTCGACGCGCGCATGAAAGCGGCGACGTAGCCGGACGCCGACCAGATCGCGAGCGCAAGGCCGACGATCAGCATGATCCCCGCCGCGCCCTGGCTCTTCTGGAGGTTCTCGACGGCCGACGTGAAGATCTCCTGTGCCGGTCCCGGGGCGACCTGGCCGAGGTTGTCGATCAGGGACTGAGTCGTCCCGCTGCCCATCAGGCCGAGGATCGAGACCAGGGCGAGGATCGCGGGGAAGATCGACAGGATGCCGTAGTAGGTGAGCGCGGCGGCCCAGTCGGTGAGGTTGTCCTCCTTGAACTCGCTGACGGTGCGCTTCAGCGCGTTCCACCAGCCGCCCTTTCCGAGCTCGGCGGGCTTGTCGGGCCGCCCGTCGCCGACGGAATGCTCTTCGCGTACGCCTTCGGTGTCCTCTCTAACGGTCGCCATGCCCCGGGGATTGCCCGAGGCCGGCCGGCGAAACCTGCGCCCTAGTCCGCGAGCGCGTCCTCGCGGTCGAGGTTGAACTCCATCTCGACCACATGGTCTCCCTCGAACCGGAACACGCCCGCGGCCTCGTGCTCCATCTCGACGCCGTCGCGCTTCGTGACGCCGCGCAGCCGCACGAGCATGATCACCTTGTCACCGCGCTCGACGACGTCGTCGTAGTAGATCCGGTAGCTCTCCCACGGCTCGAGCCAGTCCGCCCAGATCTCGCGGAAGCCCTCGGGCCCCTCCGTGCCCCGCTCCGCGTTGCGGGCGACCATGTTCACGGCGGCGTCTTCACGCACCAGGCCGCCGGTGTCTATCTCCTCCGCGTCCGGCCCGAAGATGTCGATCAGGTCCGTCCCCTCCGGCGGCATCAGCGCACGCACCTGCTCGAGCCTCGATCGCGTCATGCGGCGCAGTATGGCCCCCTTTTCCGTCCTCGGGCACCCCTACCGTGGACTCGATCCGCGTATGCGATCGGCCGCACGACAGCTCGCACGGCTAGTCCCCGTGCCGCGGAGCGTCAGGCCCCGGCTACTCGACCTCTCCGAGTGCCCGCACTGCGCGTCGCCGTACGTTCAGCCGACGGACGGCAAGGCGCTGCCGGACGGGAAGGTGTCGCTCACCCTCCGCTGCCCCGACTGCTCGGCGTGGATGAGCGGGACGTTCTCCGCCGAGCGGGTGCGCGAGCTCGACCGGCAGCTCGCGCTCGGCCGCGCCGCCCTGCGCGCGTCCTACGAGCGCGCCGTCCGCGTCAACATGGCGCGCGAGCTGCACTCCCTCGCCGCTGCGCTCGCGCGCGACCTCATCGGGCCGGACGACTTCATCCGCGGTCGCCGTGCTGCTCGTACCGGGACGACGTCTCCCTGAGCCCGCCCTCACCGGCTTCCTCCCAGCCCGCGAAGAAGTGGGGCGCGAGCGCCTGCTTGAAGAAGAGGTCGGTGCTCGTGTGCACGCGAGGCCCGATCCACGGCAGCCGCGCTGACACGTACGGGTAGAGCCTGACGCCTCGGCCGCTTGCCCGCGGCTGCGCCGCCGCTCGCTCGAACATCCACCGCATGCGCGGTTCGATTTCCGCGTGCATCTCGACCATGCGCCGCTCGGCCGCGGCGAGCCGGCGTGCGCGCTTCTTCCAGAAGTCGAGCGTCATCGGACGAAGGTGGTCGACCACGGCCTCACGCGCGTAGAGCAGCTGGAATCCCTGGCTGCGCGTGGCCCTGTATGCCCACTCGATGTCCTCGAAGAGGAACGGAAGCCGCTCCTCGTCGAATCCGCCGACGTTCTCCAACAAGCTGCGCTTGACGGAGGCGTTCGCGGTGTAGAAGCGGCCCGGGCGCGGCGTCGCTGCCCTCGATGCGGTGGTAGTCGAACTGGATCCCGCGGTCGAGCCACAGCATGAACGGCGTGACGCGCAGCTCGGGTGCCCAGCGGACGTGCCCCAGGATCCCAACGTTCACGTCCGGGTTTGCCTCGTGCCACCGCAGGTGGGTGGAGACGAGGCGAGACACGGGAATGGTGTCGTTGTCGGTGAAGAGGACGATGTCGCCGCGGGCCGCGCGCCAGCCCGCATTGCGGTTCGCCGACGCCCCCGGGATCCGGCCGGTCAGGCGCCGGACCGGGTATGGGCGCTCCGCGACGGCCGCGTCCACAGCGCCGGGATCGGGTTCGGCGCGGTCCGCGACGACCAGCACCTCGAAGCTGCCGCGCGGGGCGTCCTGGGTCGCGTAGGCGTCGAGTACACGGCGCAGCGTGTCGTGTGACCCGAGCGTCGGGAGGACCACGCTCAGGCGCGGCGGCCTCGCGGCCGAGGTCAAGCCGGCTCGCCCCGTCTCTCCGCCGGGCGCGCTACGACGACGGCGTGCGGATCGCCCTTCCAGGCGACGACGAGCTCGTACCGGCCCTGGCGATACATGAGCTTGTGCGGCGCAAGGCGCCTCAGCCACCACCCCTGGCCGCGCGGCACGTAGATGCGTCGCGGCGCGCTCGACGACGTCGAAGCCCGCGGCCTCGATCATCGCGGCCAGCCCCGCGACGTTCGGGATGCCACCACCACGGCCGTGAGATCCCTTCGAGCGTCGCGGCGGGGCGGCGCGGGCAGAGCAGGGACAGGGGCAGGTCGATCCCGTCCACCACGATCAGCTCGCCGCGGCACACGCCGCGCACCCGCTCGAGCGCCGCGACCGGATCGCGCAGGTGGACGAGCAGGCTGCCCAGGTAGACCAGGTCGAACTCGCCCACGTCGGCAGGATCGAGGTCGTACACGCTGCGGTCGAGTCGCTCGACCGACGAGCCCAGCTCGCGCTTCGCGATCTCGAAGCCGGCCCCTCCTGCGTGGCGCTGCGCGATCGCCTCGTGAACATCCGGCGCTGCTGCCCGCGGGCCAGTCCCAGCCGGCCGGGTCGAGCACGTCGATCGCCACCACCTCGGCGGCATCGCGCCGCTCCATCTCGAACGCCCAGAACCCGTTGAAGGTGCCGACATCGAGGCAGCGCTTGCCGGCGAGCGACGCCGGGAACGGGATCTGGCCGACGATGGCGCGCTGGTCGAGCCAGCCCGGCGTCACGACGCCCGGTGCGAGCTCGAGCGTGTGGTACCAGTCGAGCTCGGCGATCTCGTCCGCGAGCGCGACCATCGCCCGACCCTAGGCCTTCGGCTCGGCGAGCAGCGCGGAGTGCGCAAGGCCGCGGCGCGGCCCGCCGGCGGGATGGCCGCTGCCGAGCGGGACTCGATAGCGGTGCGGCCCGCCGGTGACTCGGAATCCGGCGGCCTCCACCATGCGCCGGTGGCCCGCGACGTTCGGCACCCACCACTGCACGCTCTCGCCGCCTCGGAAGCTGGCGGCCGGCCGCTTCCGCACAAGCCTTGCCAGCCGGTCGTCGACCTGGTCGGCCGACAGGAACGAGCCGACGCACACGCCTCGGATCGCCTCGAGTGCGCGCACGGGGTCGCGCAGATGGAGCAGGAGGCTGCCGCACACGACGACGTCGAAGCCGCCGTGCTCAGCCGGATCGAGCTCGTACACGCTCGCGCTCGACCTTCGTCACGGAGGACCCGAGCGCCTCCTTGGCGATGTCGAACCCGATGCCCTTGCGCTCGCCGGCCAGCTCCGCGAGCCGCGCCAGGCCCGAGCGCCCGGGTGCGGGCCGGCCAATCCCAGCGCGAGTGGTCCTCGATGTCGATCGCGACCACCTCGGCCGCGCCGCGGCGCTCGAGCTCGAAGGCGAGGAAGCCGTCGTAGGTCCCGACGTCGAGGCAGCGCTTGCCCGCAACGTCGGGCCAGGGAAGCCGGTCGACGATCGGGCGCAGGTCGAACCAGCCGGGGGTGACCGCGTCGGGGGCGAGCTCGAGCGTGTGGTACCAGAGCGGATTCGAGGCGATCTGGGTCTCGACGTCCAAGCGCGACAGGTTATGCAGAGCCCGGCGCCGCGCGGAGGTAGCCGGTCACCTCGCGCAGCAGCCGCCGCTCGAGCGCCCACGTGGCCGCAACCGTGATGGCCGCGTAGAGCGCGAGCTCTCCGAGGGCGAGCGACGGAGAGCGATCGACGTCGGCCGCCGCGCGAAGCAGCAGCACCGCCGCCGCAGCGGGGACGCTCGGCGCGATCGCGCGCGCCGAGTGAACGAGGATCTGGAAGCTCGGGAAGAGCCGCGACAGGTACCAGACGCGTCCGATGAGGCCGATCGCCGCGACGAGCGCCATCCCGAGCGCAAGGCCGTCGAGCCCATCGACGAGGAGGAGCGGCACGGCGATCCCGAGCATCGTCACCGCCCCGACCGCGCCCAGGACGCCGATGGGCTTCGTCTCGCCGCGCGCCCGGAAGAACGCCGTCCAGTTGTAGCCGATGTGGTTGAAGGCCGCGATCAGCCCGAATGCCTGGATCAGCCCCACCGCCGGCTCCCACTCCTCGCCGTACGCGAACTCCACGAGGTCGGGGGCGAACAGGGCGAGCGCGACTCCGAACGGCATCCCCCACATCAGCCCGAGCCGATTCGACTTGACGAACGCCTCGAAGAGCAGGTCCTTGCGGTCCTTCACCGCGCAGATCGCCGGGTACAGCGTCTGGGTGACGATCGCGTCCACGCGATCGCCATACACCCGAATCGTGCTGGCCAGCCCGATCATCCCGGCCCCCGCGAGCCCAGCTCCGACTCGCCCGCGAACAGGACGGCCTGCGCGCCCAACACCCGGCTCGCGCTCGCGACGAACAGCGGCGTGCTGAAGCTGACGTACTCGCGCAACGCGCTCCGCGCTCGAAGACGAACCGCGAGCCGGTACGGCGACGCCTGCATCACCGCCGCCGCGCCCGCCATCCGTCCTGCGAGCGTGCCGAGGACGAGGCTCCAGTAGTCGGCGCCGCGCCGCGGCAAGCGCCGACCGTCACGCGAACGCGACGACCGGGTCGACCGCCTGGAGGCGGCGCTGCTCGAAGAACCGCATCTGCCGGTAGAAGACCCACAGCGGCGACTGGAGCGTGGCCGCCGGGATGGCGAGCAGCAGCGCCAAGCCCGGGGAGCAGGATCTCCGACTCGCCGTACGCAAGCGCGACCAGCGGCAGCGCGACCGCCACGACCACGAGCAGGATCGCGTTGAGGATCGCCTCGAAGCGTGAACGCGCGCTGGAACGCGCGCTCCTGGTCGGCCTCGTCCTGCTGGACGAACTTGTCGCCGATCGACGCCCTCCTTCAGCAGGCCGAGCGTGCCGATGGCGACAACGAGGATCGTCCACACGCCGTAGTCGCCGGGCAGCAGCAGCGCCGCGACGATGAAGCTCCGCAGCAGGTTGAGCGTGTCGAGGCCGACTGTGAAGGCCGCGTTGATGAGCGTGCCGCGCGCGGCGATCCGCCGCATACCGCCGGCAGCGCCCGGCGGGAGCCTGTCGGAGGGGATCAGCGACCCTCCGCCGCGCGCGCGAGCAACGCCTCGTAGCGAGGGCCGATGGCGCCGACCAGTCCCACTGGCGCGCGTGCGCGCGACACGCCTCGACGCGTGCCGTTCAGCTCGAGCGCCTCGTCGAGGGCGGCCACGAGCGAATCGCGATCGTCGGGCTCGAACAGCCTGCCCACCGCCGGCGTGACGATCTCCGGCAACGCCCCGGCGTTCGTGCCGACCACGGGCGTCCCGGCCGCCAGCGCCTCGGCGAGCACGAGCCCGAACGCCTCCCCGGTCGAGGGGAGCACCGCGACGTGCGCGGCGGCGAGCGTCCTGGCCATGTCCTGCGGTGCGGTCGGCGTCCACCCACTCGACCCCGTCGGGAAGGGCGATCTCGAACCCCGGCTCACGCCTGCCCGGCGAGCTGAAGACGCGCGTCCGGATGGCGCTCGCCGAAGCACGCCGAACGCGTCGAGTAGAAGCGGCAGCCGCTTGCGCGGCTCCGCCGGGCTGCCGGCGAAGACGATCGTCGGCCGCTCGGCGCGCCCCGACGTCGACCGCGAAGTCGGCGCAGGCGATACCCGGCGGGCACGACCTCGGGATCGCGGCAGCAGGTAGCGGCGGAACTGCTCGGCCGCCGCTTCGCTGAGGACGCGTGCACGCAGTCGCCTCGCGCGCGAGCTCGACGTGCATCGGCAGCCGGTAGCGCGCGTGAAACGAGATAGCGCCGGGTCGGGATGCCCATGTTCGAGTACACGACGCGGCGGGCCGCCGCGGCTTCGCGCTTTGAGGGCCGCCCACCCGCTGACCGGCTGAAACGCGTGCGCGACGTCGAACCCGCCACGTACGAGCGCCCACGCCTGGACCGGCGCCGTGCCCATGTAGTACTCGTAGGCAGCGCCGCTCGAACAGCCGATCCGGCGGCCGCCACATGCGTACCACGCGCACCCCGTCCTCGTCCGCGGTGCGAGGTCTTCGCGCGATGCGTCGTGAGGATCGCAACTTCGTGTCCCGCACCCGCCAGCCAGCCGGCCAGGTCGTGCACGAGCCGCTCCGCCCCGCGGCGGACCTCGGGCCAGTACGTCGGATGCAGCAGTGCGACCCGCATCTACAGGACCAAGGTCCGGTGGCGGACCGCCGCGCGCGCCGTGGCCGCCACACCGGTCAGGTCGACGAGCGCCTGCGCCGGCAGGTCGAGCCCGGCCCGCACGAGGCTGCGTGGCGATCGCTCGATACGAATTCAGATGCTGGCGGAGGTAGGGCACGGTCGCGGCCAGCGCGAGGACCGGCGCCCGGCGGCGGAGGGCGAGGACGCCGGCGGCTGCCAGCAGGACGCGCGGGTGCCCGCGCGCCAGAAGACGCCGAGCTCGAGCGCGCGCCGCTGCACCGGGTGCTCGGCGACCACGAGCGGGATCGAATGCCACCGCGCATGGTCGCGCACGGCGTCCCATACGTGCCGGGAATGCACGGCGTGCCACACGCAGCGCCTCCTCCACGAACGCGGCCTCGGCACCCGCCTCGAGCGCTCGCAGCCCGAGGTCCGCATCCTCGCCGCCGTCGAAGCGCTCGTCGAACCCGCCGAGCCGCTCGAGCAGCGCGCGCGGGTACGCGATGTTGCAGCTCTGGTACCAGGCACTCGGTCCCACGATCGCCTGCGTGGTGGCCAGCCCGTAGAGGCGCGCCAGCTCGTCGGGGTCCGGCTCGGTCCGGCCCTGCAGCACGCGGTCGCCGCCCACGCTCGCGCGCATCGAGCAGCCGCTCGAGCCAGTCGGGCGCAGGCCTGCAGTCGTCATCGGTGAAGGCGACCAGCGGCGCCGCCGCCGCGCGCCAGCCGAGGTTTCGGCTCGCGGCGGCACTCGAGTCGGGAGCGCCTGTCAGAAAACGGACCGGGAGTCCGTCCGGAGCGGTCGCCTTCGGTGCGGGATCCTCGGCGCGGACGACCACGACCTCGAACCGCTCGCGGTCGAGCGTCTGGCCCAGCGAGCGCCTCGAGCGCGAAGGCGAGGCGCGTCTCGCGGCGCGCGGTGGGGATGACCACGGCGACGTCCGGTCTGGGTCCAGGAGCCACGGTAGGCCGCATTATGCTCGGGGCCTGTGCGGATCCTGAGCGTCGGGAACCTGTACCCGCCCCACCATTTCGGCGGGTACGAGCTCATCTGGCGCGGAGCGGTCGAGCAGCTGCGGGCCGCCGGGCACGAGATCCGGATACTCACGACCGATCACCGCCACCCCTCGCCCGATCCGGCGATCCCGGAGGACCCGAACTGCCACCGCGAGCTCCGCTGGTACTGGCGCGACCACGAGTTCCCGCGCCTGTCGCCGCGGGCGCGGCTGGGGGTCGAGCGCCACAACCGGGATGTGCTCCAGCGCCACCTGGACGAGTGGCCGCCGGATCTCGTCGCGTGGTGGGCGATGGGCGGGCTGTCGATGGCGATGATCGAACAGGTGCATCGCGCGGGACTGCCGTCGGTGGCCGTCGTGATGGACGACTGGCCGATCTACGGGCCGAAGGTCGACGGCTGGCAGGCGCCGCTGTACCGGCGTCCGCGCCGCGGCCGGCTCGTCGAGCGGCTCACCGGCATACCGAGCCTGCGCGACCTCGGCGCGCGCACGAGTTGGGTCTTCATCAGCCGGCATCAGATGGAGCGAACCGAGACTGCGCTCGGGCCGCTGCGGAGCGCCCAGGTGGCGCACGCCGGGGTCGACGAGCGGCTCTTCAAGGCGGCCCCGGAACATCCGTGGCGCTGGCGGCTCCTCTACTGCGGGCGCATCGACCCGCGCAAGGGAATCGACCTCGCGGTGGCAAGCCTGCCGCTGCTTCCCGCGGAGGCGACGCTCTCGGTGATCGGCGACGGCGACCCCGCGCACCGGGACGCGCTCGACCGGCAAGCGCGCGAGCTGGGCGTGGCCGACCGAGTGCGCTTCGAGCGCGTGGACCGCGACAGCCTGCCGCAAGCGTTCGCCGACCACGACGTGCTGCTGTTCCCCGTCCGCTGGGAGGAGCCATGGGGGCTCGTCCCGCTCGAGGCGATGGCGGTCGGGCTGCTCGTCGTGGCGAGCGGCCGCGGCGGGTCGGCCGAGTACCTCGACGATGGCCGCAACTGCCTGCTGGCCGATCCCGACGCGGGGCCCGGACCGCTCGCGGATGCGGTGGTCCGCCTGGCCGGCGACGGCGAGCTGCGCCGCCGCCTGCGCGCGGGCGGGTTCGAGACCGCCGGGCGCTATCCCGACACCGCGTTCTCGGCCGCGGTGGCGGACGCCGCACGCGAGGCAGCCGCCGCGCTGAGCGCCCAGGTCACCGTCGCCGTCGTCTCGTGGAACACCCGCGACATGCTCGAGCGCTGCCTGCACTCGCTCGAGCCAGAGCGTTCGGTCCGGGCTCGCCGAGGTTTGGGTGGTGGACAACGGATCGACCGACGGATCGCGCGAGCTGGTGCGCGAGTCGTTCGGCTGGGCGACGCTCGAGGAGCCGGCCGAGAACCTCGGCTACGGGCGCGCCGTCAACCTCGTGGCCGAGCGCACCGAGACGCCGTGGCTCGCCGCATCCAACGCGGACGTCGAGCTGGAGCCGGGCGCGCTCGAGCGGCTGCTCGAGACCGGCCGGGAGTCGGACGTGGGCGCGGTCGCGCCGCGGCTGATCCTGCCCGACGGCTCGACGCAGCACTCCGTCTACGGGTTCGCCGGGCTGCCGTCGCTGCGTCGCGTTCAACACCGGCCTCTACCGGCTGGTGCCGGGGCTCGGGGACCGCATGCTGGTCGAGGGCCACTGGGACCCGGACCGGCCGCGGGCGGTCCCGTGGGCGCTGGGCGCGTTCCTGCTGCTACGCCGCGAGGCCTTCGACGCGGCCGGCGGGTTCGACCCGGCGCAGTGGATGTACGCCGAGGACGTGGACCTGGGCTGGCGCCTGGGCCGCGCCGGGTGGCGGACCCTGTACGAGCCGCGTGCCCGGGTGCATCACGCGTCGGGAGCAGCCGCGCGACAGGCCTTCGGCGAGCAGCCCTACGAGCGCTGGATGGCCGCCACCTACGACTGGATCGAGCGCCGCCGCGGCCCGCTGCGCCGGAAGGTGACCGCCGCCGTCAACCTGGCGCGGCGCGCTCGTGCGCCGCGACCGCGCGTGGGCGCGCGTGCACAGGCGCGCGCTCAGCGGCGGGCGTGATGGACCACGTGCGGAACCTTCCAGCCCGCGCGCGCCCGGAGCTTGAAGCGGCTGTACTCCCTGACGTCGTCGAAGCCCGCGGTCCAGAGCATGCGGTGCCACGCACGCGGGTTCGGCTCCCAGAACACGACGTCCTTGGGCCTGTTCGCCCGGTAGCGCGCGATCGCCATCGGGAGCCGTCCCGCGCGCGTGTAATAAGGCTCGGCCGACACGAACTGCCCGCCCTCTCGCACGAGTCCCGCGATCCGCTCGAGCGCGAGCAACTGGTCCCGCAGATGGATGATCACCGACCCGCAGAAGGCGACGTCGAACGTCCCCAGCAGCTCCGGGGTGGCGTCGTAGATCGAGATCACGCGCCGCTCTACGTTCGAGCCGAGCGCCTCCCTCGCGATGGCGAAGTTCGCGCCGCGCGGCTCGTCCGAGAACTTCTCCGGGCGCCTGCGCGGCGGCCAGTCGAGCAGCCGCTCGTCATCCAGGTCGATGCCCACGACCTCGCCGCCGCGGCGTTCCATCTCGAACGCCCAGAACCCGTCCCACGTGCCCACGTCGAGGCAGCGCAGGCCGGCGAGCGACTCCGGCAACCCGTAGCGGTCCACGAACGGGCGCAGGTCGAACATCCCCTCGGTCTCGCGCCCCGGTGCAAGCTCGATGGTGTGGTACCAACCCATCCCATGCTCGACCCTAGCCGCGAACGCATCCTGCGCGAGGTCGCCGAGGACGCCCTCGTGCTCGACATCGGCGGGTGGGGCAAGCCGTTTCCCCGCGCCGACTGGGTGGTCGACATGAAGGACTACGCCACACGCGGCCTCTACGGTCGCGAGCCGGGCGGCGACGAGCGCTTCAGCGCCGACACCTGGGTGCAGCAAGACATCTGCGCCGCCGAGCCGCTCCCGTTCGACGACGACCAGTTCGACTTCGTGGTCTGCTCGCAGACGCTCGAGGACGTGCGCGACCCAGTCCGCGTCTGCGCCGAGATCATGCGGGTGGGCAGGGCGGGCTACATCGAGACGCCGTCGCGGCTCGAGGAGCAGAGCTATGGGTTCCAGGGGCCATGGGTCGGCTGGGGCCATCACCACTGGCTCGTCGAGACCGGCGCGCGCCGGATCGAGTTCGTCTTCAAGCACCATGTGATGCACGGGCGCGACAGCGACCACTTCCCGGCGGGCTTCCACGACACGCTCACGCCGGACGAGCGCGTGGAGACCCTCTGGTGGGACGGCTCGTTCGAGTTCCGCGAGCGGTTCATCGAGGACGCGGACGAGCTCGACGCGTACCTCGCCGACTTCGTCGCCGCGGAGCTCGCGCAGCGCAACTTCAGGCGTCGCCGGAGGTGGATCTTCTGAACCCCGCCGACGCGATCGCCGCGAACCCGGGCTGGTACCACACGATCGAGCTCGCGCCCGGCGTGGTCACCCCCGGCCAGATCGACCTGCGGGAGACGGCCGCGAAGGTGCTGCCCGACGACCTCGCGGGCAAGCGCGCCCTCGACGTCGGAACGTTCGACGGCTTCTGGGCGTTCGAGATGGAGCGTCGCGGAGCCGCCGTGGTGGCGATCGACGTCCCGACGCTCGAGGCGGCCGAATGGCCGGCGATCAACCGCGAGCGGCTAGAGGCGACCGCGCGCGATTGGGGCCTCGAGCTCGGCCGCGGCTTCCGGCTGGCGGCCGAGGCGCTGGCGTCATCGGTCGAGCGCGTCGAATGCCACGTGCAGCAGCTCTCCCCCGACCGGATCGGCGGGCCCGTGCAGTTCGTGTTCAGCGGTGCGATCCTGCTGCACCTGCGCGACCCCGTCGGGGCGCTCGAGCGAATCCACGGCGTGCTCGAGCCCGGCGGGCAGCTGGTGCTTCTGGAGCCGTTCTCGCCGCGCGCGACGATCCGGTCGCCGCGGGGGCCGATGGCCGACTTCCAGCCCCTTGCCACCGACTTCAACTGGTGGCTGCCGAACCTGGCGGGGCTGCGAGGGTGGCTGGCCGCGGCGCGCTTCGATCAGATCGAGCGGCTCGGCTTCCACCGCCCGCCTTCGGTCAAGCGGATGCGCAAGTGGCAGGTCGCCTACTCGGCGCGTGCTAGACGCGTCTGAGACGCACCAGGCACAGGGGCTCTCCCTCGCCCTCGATGCGCTCGACCGCGAGGCTTGCCTCCGCCGCCGCGGCTCGCAGGTCGTCGAGGTCCACCGCCGAGCCGAGCCATGCCGCGGAGCGCTGACCTCCGGGCCAGCGCCCGCGCACGACGGCCCAGCGCCGCCGTGGGCCGTGAAACCGCGGCTGGTGCATGTCGGGCGCGTTCGAAACCTGGAACAGGGCGCGGCCGCCCGGACGGAGCACACGCCCCATCTCACGCACATAGCCGAGCGTGATCTCCGGGTCGGGGATGTGCTGGAGGACGATGTGTGAGAGGCACACGTCGGCGCTTGCGTCGGGCACCCCCGTCAGGCTGGTGCCGTCGCCGAGGACCCAGTCGACGTTGCCGAGGCCGGGATTCTGCTCACGCGCGATCTCCAGCATGCGCGGAGCGACGTCGAGCGCGGTCACCTTCTCGGCGCGGCCGGCGATCGCGCGCGTCATCCGCCCGGCGCCGCAGCCGATCTCGACGACGTGGTCCGCAGGCCCGATCTTCGCGTCGAGCTTGCCGAGCAGCATCTCGAGGTCCTCCTCGCCGGACGCCCAGAACCGCTCGAGGTCGGGATCCGAGTAGTCGAGCGTGTTCGTGATGAAGAACCACGGGTTCTCGCGCGCGCGGCGATCCCAGAAACCGCGCATGTCCGATCGCCGCGCCGCGATCGCTGAGCAAGCCAGCACGGCGATCACCGGTTCGAACGGCGCGCGGTAGCGGGTGCCCGAGTTCCCGATGTAGACGAAGGTAGCGAGGACGAACATCGCGAGCAGCGGCACGACCAGCCCGCGCCGGCTGCCGCGCGAACCAGAGGCCGGCGATCGCGAGCGCCAGGAGGGCCCACCACATGAAGAGCCCCACCCACGTCAGGAAGCGCGAGCGGCCCTGGAACCTGACCTCGTTTAGCGCCGAGTCGGGCGTGCGGATGTCCCAGAACCGCGACAGGCCGTTCCAGAACAGCGCCTTCGGCACGGAGCTCGGGTGGTCCTCGATGTACTCGAGCGCCCGCTCGCGCAGCTCGGCCCGCAGCTCGTCGTCCGGCAATGGGTTCCCCGGGTCGAAGAGGTCGGCGTCACGCGTCGTCAGCGGCCTCCATGCCCACGGGTAATCGTCGTCGTGCGCCGCGTCGTCGTTGAAGACCCCGTAGATGCCCGCGTCCTGCACCGAAAGCGGGAGGAAGGAATCGAACTCGGCGTAGTTGCGGATCGTCCACGGCGCGATCACGAGCACGCACATGCCGAGCGCGATCGCGGTTCGTGCCGATGCCCTCTCGCAATCCCCAGCCGATCAGGATCGCGGCGACGACGGCCGCGAGTATGTGAAGCGCCGAGGGCTTGACCAGGATCAGCACGCCGGACAGCGCGCCGGCCGCGACGATCGCACGCGTGCTCGGTCTTCGGTCGAGCACGAGCAGCAGGATCCCGAGCGTCAGCGGAGTGGCGAGCGCCTCGGCGAAGAGGCGCGCCTCGAACTGCCATACGAAGGGGTACGCGGCCGCCACGAATGCCGCGGCCGTCCCCACCCAGGCGCCGAAGAGCCGCCTGCCGAGAAGCCAGGTCAGCGTGATCGTCAGCGGGCCGAGCACGAGCACCTGGAGCAGGATCACCGCGTCGGGGTTCTTCCCCCCGACGCCGTAGAGAAGCCCGACGAACAGCGGGTAGACCGGGGTCTTCCAGGCCGATGGATGCGGGATCCCGTACGGCGTCGAGGACCAGAACCAGTCCCCGTCAGCGATGAACGAGGCCTGCAGGTGGTACTCGATCTCGTCCCCCGCAAGCGTGTGGTCCCACGTGACGAGCACGTAGACCACGCGGACGAGCAGCCCGAGCGCAATTGCCGCGACGAGCAGCTGCAGGTCGCGGCGGGGCACGACGGCCAACCGGCCCGCGCGCGCTAGCGCTATCTAGCTCCCTCCGGCGACGGCCGGCAGGATCGTGACCTCGTCCCCGTCCTCGACGGCCGTCTCGAGGCCGTCGAGGAAGCGGATGTCCTCGCCGCCGACGTACACGTTGACGAAGCGGCGGAGGTCCCCGTCCTCGGCGATCCGCTCGCGCAGGCCGTCGTAGCGCTCGTACAGCCCGTCGAGCACCTCGCCGACCGTGCCGGCGTCGTCGATCGTCGTCTCCGCCTCGCCGGCGGTGACGGCGCGAAGCTGGGTCGGGATCTTCACGGTGATGGCCACGACGCCCGAGGAGTCTAGGTCGCGAGGGCCACGTGGCTCTCGAACGACTCGACGCTCGGGTCGACCGTCGTCACGTCGAACGTGCCCCGGACCGCGTCGAGGGTCTTGAGGCCCTCGCCCGTGATCACGAGCACGACGCGCTCGTCCGCGCCGATGTCACCGCGCTCCGCGAGCTTGCGGAGCGTCGCCGTCGGTCACGCCGCCGGCGGTCTCGGTGAAGATGCCGGTCGTGCGGGCGAGCAGCGCGATGCCCTCGCGGATCTCGTCGTCGTCGACGCAGTCCACGCCGCCGCCGGTGCGCCGCGCGAGCTCGAGCGCATAGGGGCCGTCCGCCGGATTGCCGATCGCGAGCGACTTGGCGATCGTGTCCGGCTTCACCGGCTTGCAGATGTCCCAGCCGGCCTCGAAGGCGGCAGCGACCGGCGAGCAGCCCTCTGCCTGTGCCCCGTTGAAGGTGGGCACGTCGCCGTCGAGCAGGCCGATCTCGAGCCACTCCTCGAATCCGCGCGCGATCTTCGTGAACAGCGACCCGGACGCGACCGGCGCGACCACCCGGTCGGGTAGCTCGAAGCCGAGCTGCTCGGCGATCTCGTACCCGAGCGTCTTCGACCCCTCGGCGTAGTACGGCCGGACGTTCACGTTGACGAACGCCCACGGGCGGTCGTGCGAGAGCTCCGTGCAGAGCTTGTTCACGTCGTCGTAGTTGCCGTTCACGGCCACGACGTTCGCGCCGTACACGCCCGTCGCGAGGACCTTCTGCTCCTCGAGGTCGGCGGGAATGAAGACGTAGGACTCGAGGCCCGCGGCCGCCGCATGCGCCGCGACCGCGTTCGCGAGGTTGCCGGTGGAGGCGCAGGCGACCACCTCGTAACCCAGCTCGCGCGCCTTGGCGAGCGCGACGTTGACCACCCGGTCCTTGAACGAGTGCGTCGGGTTGGCGGCGTCGTTCTTGACCCACACCTCGGCGATGCCGAGCTCCGCGGCCAGGCGGTCGGCCCTGACGAGCGGCGTCGTGCCGGCGTCGAGAGCCGTCTGCGGCCGCTGTCTCGAACGGGAGGAAATCGGCGTAGCGCCAGATCGAGCGCGGGCCGGCCTGGATCTTGCGCCTGGTCTCGGCGGCGTCAAGCCCGGAGAAGTCGTAGGCGACCTCGAGCGGGCCGAAGCACTTGTCGCAGACGTAGAGCGCTTCCAGCGGGTACTCGGTGGAACATTCCTTGCACTTCAGAGCTTCGACGGCCATAGGGAAAAACTCCTCTCTATGTGAAACGGGGCCCCCGTGCTGTGCACGCTGGGCCCCAAGTCGAAGCTCCACGGCACATCTCGATGGACTTGGCACCTTTTCTCTCGACCGAATCAAGAGCTGGTTGCCGGGGTTTCACAGGGCCATGTCCCTCCACCCCTCTCGATGCAACGGGTATGTGGTCGCGCAGCATAACAAGCCTGCTAGACACTTTCCCGTGATTCGGCTCGTCCTGGCCGCCGCCCTTCTCGCTGCTCACGCTGGCCGCGCCCGCGAGCGCGCAGGAGGACGCGCCCCCGAACCTGCTCGTCGTGATGACCGACGACCAGCGGGCCGACGGCACGATGGCCGTGATGCCCCAGACGCGCCGCAAGATCGGCCGCCAGGGCATGACCTTCGACGAACGCGCACGCCACGACCCCGAAGTGCTGCCCCTCGCGCGCGTCGTTCTTCACCGGGCTGCTACGCGCACAACCACGGCGTGATCTCGAACAGCAGGGGCGCGGACCTGCCCCAGACGCGCACCGTCCAGCGGCTGCTGCAGAGGCAGGGCTACCGGACCGCGATCTTCGGCAAGTACCTGAACGCCTGGCCGGTGGAGATCAACCCGCCGTTCTTCGACGACTGGGCGATCTCGAACGGCGGCTTCGAGAACACGTTCTGGAACATGAACGGCCGCGTCGGCACGAGGCACCGCTACAGCACCGACATCGTCGCCGACAAGGCGGCGCGCTTCATCCGCGACGCGGAGCGGCGCGACGACGCACAGCCCTGGCTGGCGTGGGTCACGCCGTACGCTCCCCACCTGCCGAGCACTCCAGCCGCCCGCCACAGCGGCGCGCCCCTGCCGGGCTTCCCGCTGACGCCCGCGATGCGGCGAGACCGACCTGTCCGACAAGCCGGACTTCCTCGAGAAGGCGCGCGGCCAGGAGGACCGCCTCGAGGCAGCGCGCGACGACGGCCGCCGGTCGCTCAAGGCCGTCGACGAGATGGTCGCGCCGCCTGATGGAGGCGCTGAAGGAGCGTGACGAGGTGGACAACACCCTTGTCGTGTTCACCTCCGACAACGGCTTCATGCTCGGGGAGCACGGCGGTGTCGTGGGCAAGGACCTCCCGTATCCGGCGTCGACCAGGATCCCGCTGCTCGTCCGCTGGCCCGGGCACTTCCGCGCCGGGCGGGAGAACGCGAAGCTGGTGGCGAACATCGACGTCGCCGCGACCCTGCTCGACGCGGCGGGTGTCGAGCGCGAGACCGACGGCAGATCGCTGCTCGAGCGCGGGCGGCGCTCGGCGCTCCTCGTCGAGAGCCGCGGCTCGTACAGCGAGGACCGCGCCCCGCGCCTGCCCGCGTTCCGGTCGCTGCTGGCGAAGAACTACCGCTACGCCGAGTACTACCGCCACAACACCTTCGACCTGATCTTCCGCGAGTACTACGACCACGGCATCGATCCGTGGGAGCTCGAGAACCGTGAGCCCGAGCTGTCACCGGAGCGGCAGCAGGCGCTCTCGGAGAGGCTCGACGAGTACGGCAGCCTGTAAGGGCCGGTCGTGCCCGTAATCTCTGAGTGCCATGCCGAGCATTCCCAAGCCCCGGCTCAGGCGCGCCGCCCGCACGGCGTCGGTCGACCACGCCCAGACCAGCTCTGAGCCGCGGATCGAGGTCGTCGAGCACGACGGCCTGCGCTGGATCAACATCGAGCAGCCGGGCTCACTCGAACAGGCCTGGCTCGAAGAGCACTTCGACTTCCACCCGCTCGACCTCGAGGACGTCCGCTCGCGCAACCAGCGGCCGAAGATCGACGAGTACGAGGACTACCTCTTCATCGTGCTCCACTTCCCGATCTTCGACAAGACGGTCGGCCGCCTCAACGCGGGCGAGCTCGACATCTTCATCGGGCCCGACTTCCTCGTAACGCTCCCGAACTCGCCGCTCGCACCCGGTCGAGTACCTGTTCGAGCGCTGCCGCTCGAGCGAGGAGACGCGCGAGCAGCTGATGTCGAAGGGGCCCGGGCTCCTGCTCTACAAGATCGTCGACGACTCGTTCGACTACTGCTTCCCGATGCTGCGCAAGATGGGGAACAAGCTCGACCGGATCGAGGACGAGATCTTCGAGGGCGCCGCCGAGGACGTCGTGCGCGACATCTCGAACGCGAAGCAGGAGATCATCAACTTCCGCAAGATCATCCGGCCGCAGCGAAGTGTGCTGCGCGACCTGGAGCGCAACAAGCAGCGCTACCTCGCGGAGGACATGGACATCTACTTCGACGACATCGTCGACGCCTCGGAGCGGATCTGGGACATGCTCGAGAACTACAAGGAGGTCGTCGAGGCGCTCGAGCAGACGAACGAGTCGGTCATCTCGCACCGCGTCAACGGGATCCTGCGCGTGCTCACCGCGTTCAGCGTGATCATCCTGCCGCTCACGCTCATCGCGAGCATCTGGGGCATGAACGTCGGCGTGCCGGGCGAGGGCGGAGAGACGGCGTTCTGGGTGATCGTCTCGGCGATGGTCGGCGTGCTCGCCGGGATGCTCCTCTTCTTCCGCCGCCGCGGCTGGCTCTGAAGGCCTCCGTCGTCATCCCGACGCGCGACCGCCCCGAGCGGCTGCGCGCACTGCTCGACTCGCTCTTGCTCCAGGACGCGTCCGGCTTCGAGGTCATCGTCGTGGACAACGGATCGGGCGCAGAAACGGCTGAATTGCTGGCCAGCCACCCCCTGCGCGGTCCGCGCCCTCCGCGGCGAGGGACGCGGCCCCGCCGCCGCCCGGAACGTGGGCTGGCGAGAGGCGAAGGGTCGCCTGGTCTGCTTCACGGACGACGATTGCCGCGTCGCCCCGGGCTGGGTATCTGCCCTACTCGAGGTAGCCGGCGACACCGACGCTGTCATCGTCGTCGGCCGCACCGAGCCCGAGCCGGACGAGGCGGAGCGGCAAGCGGCGTTCACCCGATCCAACCTCGTCACCGGCCTGAACCGGGACTTCCACACCTGCAACATCGCGTACCCGCGGGCGCTGCTCGAGCGGCTTGGTGGCTTCGACGAGTCGTTCCCCAACCCCGCGGCCGAGGACACGGAGCTGGCGTGGCGCGCGCTCGAGTCCGGTGCTCCGCCGCGCTTCGCCGACGGCGCGCTGGTGTGGCACGCCGTCCACGACGTCGGCTGGCTCGAGCTGGTGCGGCGCGCGCGCTGGCGCCTGGACGTGCCGCGGCTCGTCAACCGGCATCCGGGCCTGCGCCACCACATGCTCGGCGGCGTCTTCTGGAAGCGCGAGCACGCGCAGCTCGCGGCGGCGATCGCCGGCGCGGCGCTGGCGCGGCCGACGCGCGGCGCCTCGCTCGCGCTCGCAGCTCCCGTACCTGCGCTTCTGCCGCCGCCTTCACGGCTCGTATCCCGGTGCGGTCGCGCACCTGCCGGCGCACGTCGCGGTGGACGGCGCCGAGCTCGCCGCACTTGCTGCGGGCAGCGCCCGGGAACGCACGCTCGTGCTCTGACGCGACCCGTCAGAGGAGCAGTCTGCGCGCAGCCACGCTCCCGCGAAGCAGCGCGGCCAGCCCCAGCGCGTCCGCCGCGACGCCTACGAGGTTCTCGCGAGCGCGGGAAGGGCGCCACGCCCGCCGGCGGGCGAGGTAGGGAAGGGTCGCCAAGAGCGCCGCGCGGCGGCGCGAGACCACGCAGGCCGCCGCCCCCGCGACCGCGAGGTCGAACAGAGCGGTGTCCTTGGTGAGGAACGTGCCGAGGACGAAGCGGTCTCGCAGCTCCGGGACCTCGCGCACGAGGGCGGGGAAGAACCGAAGCCTCCAGCGCTCGGCCACGTACTCGCGCGCGGGCCGTGGAAACACGGCGTGATGCACGAGCGCATCGGTCACGAAGGCGGTCTGCGCTCCCGTCCGGCGCGCACGCCACCCGAACACCGCGTCTTCGCCGAAGTGTCCTTGGTCGACGGTCGGCCGGAGACCTGCGCGCGCCCCGGGCACGGGGGTGAACGGCTCGAAGCCCCCGACGCGCTCGATCACGTCTCGTCTCGCCGCGAGGTTCGCGGTCTGGAACAGCGGTGATTCGCGGCCGATCGAGAGCGTGCGCGCGAACGGCCCGATCACCGCGCCCGGCACGGGCTGGATGGGCCCGGTGGCGATGTCCGCCTCACCGAGAGCGCGGGCCATCGCGCCGAGCCAGTCCGGGGTGGGCTGACAGTCGGCGTCGGTGAACGCGATCAGCGGCGCGCGCGCAACACGGAGCCCGGCGTTCCGCGCCGCCGCCGGGCCGGACTGCGACTCGAGGCGAACGACACGGGCCCCCCACTCCGCCGCGATGTCCGCAGTCGCGTCGGTCGATGCGTCATCGACGACGATCGTCTCCCACGGACCCGAGAACGTGGTTCGATCGAGCGCGGCGAAGAGGAGCGGGAGGTGCGCCGCCGCGTTCCGCGCGGGCACGATGACGCTGACCTGCGGCTCTGCTTGCGGGGCGGTCATCTGAGCGACTTTCGCACGACCTCGGCCCACAGCGAACCCGCCATGCGCGCGCCGTAGTCCACGCGCGCGGCGAGCTCGACGCCGTGGTCGTCGACCGGCTCCACCGACAGGGCGCGCAGGGCGGCGCCGCGGCGCACCAGCCCGCCCGGCGAGGTCCAGTAGCGGCGCCCCGCCCGCCCAGGATGGGCGCGTGCAAGGCGGCTGGCCGAGGCGCCGTGCTCGAAGCCGCGGCGCGCGACCGCGCGCAAGCCGGTGGCAGCCGGATGCGCCACCTCCGCCGCCGGACACCAGCCGAGCTCGAAGCCGGCGTCGCCCGCGCGCAGGCAGAGGTCGACGTCCTCGCCGTGGTGAAAGCGAGCGTCGTACCCGCCGATCGCCTCGAACGCGCCGCGCCTGATGCCGAGGTTGGCCGAGGCCGCGACGCCGCTGGCCGCATAGCGCTCCTGGGGGTAGCGCCACAGCGAGTCGAACCGCTCGGCCGTGCGCGGGCTCCGTGCCGGTCTCGATGTGGATCGGGCCCGCAGCGAGCGCCGAGCTCGCGAGGCAGCCCGCGAGCGCCTCCGCCCACCCCGGCGCCGGCGCGCAGTCCGTGTCCGTGAACGCGATCAGGTCCGCCGTCGCCGCCGCAACGCCGAGGTTTCGCGCGAGTGAGCGGTTCCGGCGCGGCGCCGTGACCACGCGGGCGCCCGCCTCCTCGGCGAGCTGCGCCGTGCCGTCGGTCGAGCCCGCGTCCACGACGACGAGCTCGTGCTCCGCGGTCTGGGCCGCGAGCGCGTCGAGCAGGCGAGGCAGCACCGCTGCCGAGTTCCAGGCGGGGACCACGACCGAGATCATCGGGTCGAGATTAGGCTGCCCGCGTGGTCGAGCGGGACATGGCGATGGCACTCGTGCGCCTCACGGCCGACCCGTCGTCGGAGCGTGTCGGACGCGGTACGGCGGCTGGCGGCCGAGGTCGACTTCGACGCGCTGCTCGACATGCTCGCCGCACAGGCGCCTCGTTTCGACCCTGGGCGGGCTGCTGCTCGATGACCCCGAGCTCGACCTCCCCGAGCGCGTCGACGGGACGTATCCGGGCCACGCGGATGCGCGCCCGCCAGCGCGGGCTGCTCGATCACGGCCTCACGCAGCGCCTCGCGGCCGACCTCGGTGCGCCGCGGCATCCGGTCGTCCCGCTGAAGGGCGCGGCGCTCGCCGAGGCCGTCTACGGCGACATCGGCGCGCGCCAGGCATCCGACATCGACCTGCTCGTGCCGCTGTCGGAGCTCCGCGACGGAGCCGTCGAGGTTGCCGAGCGGCACGGGCTGGCGCGAGCCGGAGCTGCTGCGTGCGGGCGGGCGGCCCACGCTCCACCGCGAGCTCTTCCACGACACCCTGCCGCCGCTCGAGATCCACTGGCGCGTGCACTGGTACGAGGAGTCGTTCGCGGATGCCGCGATCGGGCGCGCGCGAGCAGACCGACGAGGGCTGGCTGCGGCCCGCAGCCCGCGGACGAGCTCGCCTTCCTGCTGCTGTTCCTCGCGCGCGACGGGTTCGCCGGCCTCCGCCAGGTGGTCGACGTGGCCGCCTGGTGGAGCGCGCTCGGGCGCGGCGTCTCGACCCCGCCCAGCGACGTGCGCGCGGTCGCGCAGGCCCACCCCGAGCTCGAGCCCGCACTGACGGCCGCCGGCCGCTACGCCGAGGCCGTCGCCGGGCATCCCGGAGGGCTCGCTCATCGAAGGCGGGCGAGCTCTCGGCGCGACGGCGCGCCGCGCATGCGCCTGCAGAACCCGTGGCGCGGCCGGCTCGCGCGCGCAGATCGAGGCGCGACATCATGCTCGTGGACGCGCTGCTCGCGCCGCCTCGCGGCCTGCGCCCGTTCGTCTCGCAGGCAGCTCCTGATCCCGCGCTGGGGACTCGTTCGGCGCCAGCCGCACCTCGAGCACGCGTCGCGGACGCGCATCGGCGCCGCGCGGCTGGGGCACGCCGGCGCGCGTGCTCGCGCGCTCGGGCCTCGCGTCGCGGCGAGCGTTCGGCCTGCGCCGGCGCCCGAACCCGGGCTTATCCTGAGTGCGATGGCAGACGACCGCTCGGAGGCTGCGGCCGAGCCCAAGCCGTTCGACCGCCAGGCGTACTACCTCGCGGCGAAGCGGACTCCGAGGTCGATGCGCAGCCTGCCCGGGCTCGCGCGCTCGGCGATGCGGCTGTCGCGCGACGCGAGCCCGCGGCTCTTCTACCTCTCGGCGGCCGCGCAGATCTTCATCGCCGTCCTGCTGGCGGTCCAGGTGCTGCTCGGCAAGCTCGCGCTCGAGGCGATCCTCGAGGCGGACGCGACGGGCGGATCGGTGAGCGACGCGCTGCCCGCGCTCGTCGGCCTGGTCGCCGCCGGCGCGCTCGGCAGCTTCGCCGGGCACGTTCCAGACGCTCAGCGCAGCGGCTGCTCGGCGAGAGCGTGCAGGCAGACGACGCTCGACGACACGCTGGAGCGTGACGACGCGCCGTCGAGCTCGAGACGTTCGAGTCGCCCGAGTTCTTCGACGACCTCCAGCGCGTCCAGACGAACGCGCTCGATCCAGCCGCTGACGATGTCGCAGGGCCTGATCGCGACGTTCGGCGGCGTGCTGGGCGTCGGCCGGGCTGACCGTCGCGCTGCTCTTGATCGAGCCGCTGATCGTGCCGATCCTGCTCGTCTCGGCGCTGCCGCTGTGGCTCGTCTCGCGCGCCACGGGCCGGCTCGAGTTCGACTTCAACTTCGCCCAGACGCCGGGTCACCGGCTGCGCTTCTACCTCGTGGAGACGCTGCTCGGGCCGGCCGGAGGCGAAGGAGGTGCGCGCGTTCGGGCTGGGACCCGCTCCTGCGACGCCGCTGGGACGACAGCTACGCGAGTACATGCGACGACCTGCGGGCGCACGTGCGCCGCCGGCTCCTGCTCGCGCTCGGAGGCACCTTGGCGACGGTCGTCGTGACCAGCGCCGCGTTCGCGCTGCTGATCTCGTTCGTGCTCGACGACCGCATCGGGCTGGCCGAGGCGGGCGCCGCCGTGCTCGGCATCCGGCTGCTCGGGACGCGGATCGAGCAGGTCTTCAAGGGCATCACGGGCCTCTTCGAGTCGAGCCTGTTCCTCGACGGACTTCCATCGCTTCCTCGGCGCGCGGCCGGCGCGAGCCGCGGAGTCCGCACCGCGCCGGCCGCGAGGCGCGCGCCGTTCCAGCGAGCTCGTCGTCGAGGACGTCCACTTCGCCTATCCCGAACAGCGACGACGAGGCGCTCGCGGCGTGTCGATGCGGATCGGCGCCGGCGAGGTGGTCGCGCTGGTGGGCGAGAACGGGTCGGGCAAGACCACCCTGGCGAAGCTCCTCGGGACGCTGTTCACGCCGACGCGGGGCCGCGTCCTCTGGGACGGCGTGGACGTCCGCGACGCTCGACCGCGAAGAGCGTGCGGCGCCAGGTCGGGATCATCTTCCAGGACTTCGTGCGCTACCAGCTGACCGCGCGCGAGAACATCGGCTACGGGCGGCGCCGAGGCGGTCGACGACGCCGACGGCGGTCGCCGCCGCCGCGCGGCAGGCGGGCGCCGACGCGTTCCTCGAGCGGCTGCCCGACGGGCTACGAGACCGTCCTCGGGAAGGAGTTCACCGGCGGCTACGACCTGTCGCTCGGGCCAGTGGCAGCGGATCGCGCTCGCGCGCGCGTTCTTCCGCGAGGCGAGCTGCTCGTGCTGGACGAGCCGACGGCGTCACTCGACGCGCGCTCCGAGCACGAGCTGTTCGAGTACGTGCAGGCGCTGGCGCACGGCCGGTCGGTGCTGTTGATCTCGCACCGCTTCTCGACGGTCAGGTCCGCCGACCGGATCTACGTCCTGCACGAGGGCGAGATCGTCGAGGAGGGATCCCACGACGAGCTCGTCGCCCAGGGCGGGCGCTACGCGGAGCTGTTCGGGCTGCAGGCCCCGGCCTATCGGTGAAGCCCCTCCGGCTCCTGGCCGGGCGGGCCGAAGTAGTCGATCACGCGCGCCGGCACGCCGCCCGCCAGGCAGTACGGAGGGATCGCTCGCGAGACGACGGCGTTCGCACCGATGACCGATCGCGTCCCAATGCTGTTCACGATCGTGCACTTCGAGTGGATCTGAACGTCGTCCTCGATCCGGATCGACCGGTAGTCGTAGCCTTGGGCGAGGAAGGGGACGTCAAGGTCGCGATAGCGGTGGCTTCCGTCGGCCACGTACGTGTTCTGCCCGAGCCCGCAGCGCTCGCCGATCTCGATCGTCGTGTTA
Organism: uncultured Thermoleophilaceae bacterium; assembly: GCA_963846865.1. Taxonomy (GTDB): domain Bacteria; phylum Actinomycetota; class Thermoleophilia; order Solirubrobacterales; family Thermoleophilaceae; genus DASPHG01. The sequence goes on from CAWJXU010000008.1 coordinate 171,875, forward strand.
CAGGTGATGATTACGTCGTACGTCAGGTACGAGCCCGCACCGATCACCACCCGCCCCTCGGGTCCGATCTCGGCGCGAAAGTTCCGCCGGAACTCGACACCCGGCCCGACGATGAACGTCCCGCCCTGTGGCATGTGCAGGCTGAAGCCAGGCCCAAGGTAGACGGGCCCTTGAAACTGGATGTCGGCCTGTGGATTGCGGAGCAGGACCCATCGCTTGCGCAGCGCGGACATCACGAAGATGCCGCGGTAGTAGCCGAGGCTGACGACGGCGCGCGTCCATAGGCGACGCAAGAGCTTCAAGGGTGCTGAAGCGTAGACGCCGCCGCGTACAGGCGACGAGGAGAAGTACAACCGCGACGTTGGTCGCGAGCCAGCCAACCGCGATGAGCACTGCGGTCATCATCTGCGCCTACGTTCCCATCACCGGAGGCTCCCGGCCAGTGGCGTCTGCGCACTTTTTCGCGCGAATTGCGGGGTTGTTTCAGAGGACGGTGAGCCGCTCGTAGCCCAGCGTGGGCAGGAGGGGATGGCCGTCGTACTCGATCCAGGCGTGTGCCTCGAACTTCTGCCCGGGGCGAACGCCGATGACGAGCCGGCACACCACCCCCCGCCGGGGAGCATGCGCAGCAGAACGAGGGACCGCATGAGGCAGCGTGAGTCCCACCGCAGCGGGTCGAGCGTCCTCCTGACCGGCTGCCCCGAGTGATCGTCTCGCGCCACTTGGGCCGCCAGTAGCGGCGACGGCGCCACTTCCTCTCGGCGAGCTCGACAAGCCGGGCCGCACCGACCCGCTCGACGCCCTGCATCATCGTCCGGTGCCCCTGCAGCCAGTGGGGCGCTATCCACGGCGCTATGACACCCGCGTCCGGGGGCGGATCCGGCCACGTTCGCCGCCGGCTCGCCCGCGGCGTCGAATACGCCCGCGATCACCCGCCCATGCGCTTGAGGAGGCGACCGAGAGCCTCCTGTGCCCAGGTCTGGGCGACCTGAGGCTCGACCTCAGCCGGCGGCAGGCTGTTCCCGATCGCGGGCGAAAGCTGCTCGGGGACGTCCGCGCTCGCGCCGGCCTGGAGCTGGTCGGTCAACGTCTCGCGCACGACGCTCGCCACGCCGACGATCACGGCCGCCACGCCCATGTTGTTCAGCGCCTGCAGCGCGGAGTTCCGCACCGCGTGGTCGGGATCCTGCGTGGCCGCGATCATCGCGTTCACGGCTCGCGTGTCGCCCAGCTGGCCGAGGGCGGTGGCAGCCGCGCCGCGCCTGGCGGCTTCGGGCGCGCCGATCATCGCGACGAGTGGCTCGACCGCGCGGGCGTCACGCAGGGCGCCCGCTGTGAGGATGACCGGCGCGCTGCCGGCACCGCTGTCGATCTTTCGGATGACGCTGTCGACCGCCGCCGGCCCGAGCCACGTGAGCAGGCGCTGAATGCGCGCGACACGCGCCGTTCCGCCGGGCTCGTCGAGCTGGGCGACGAGGTAGTCGGCCAACTCCGTCTCGGCCGCCTCGCCGGCCGGATCGGCCGCGGTGAGAGCGCCGAGGGTGTCCTGGTGGCGCTCGTCGAGCTCTGGCGCGTCGGGCTCGAGCAGCTTGCGCGTGTAGTGCTGCGCGATCCCGGGCGGCGCCCAGCCGACCAGCGTGGCGACGGCGGTCTCGAGTGCTTCGTAGCCCTCCGGGTACGGCCACTTGACCACGCCGTCGACGAGTGCGTCGACGGCCACCGGCTTCGTCCGCTGGGAGATGCGGTCGAGCGCGGTGCCCCTGACCCTGGGGTCGGGGTCCGTCAGCGCGAGCGCGAGCCCGTCCTCGACCACCGCGCCGTCGAAGGTGGCGAGTGCGGCGGCCGCCTCGGCGCGCCTGGCGGGGTTGAGCGCCCACGCCGTTCCATCGCCCTCGGCGGCGCCCTGATGGTCGAGCGCCTGGCGCAGGCCGTCCACGTCCCCCGTCTGCTTCAACTGCTCGATTTTCGGCCCGCGGCGCGGAAGCAGACGCACCCTTTGAGAATAGACCGGGTGCCGCGTGGCCCGCCGCTACTGTGTCGCTCGATGGCCGATGAGCGTCTCTGGGCGCCGTGGCGGCTCGAGTACATCAAGGGCCCGAAGCCCGACGGCTGCATCTTCTGCGACAAGCCGGCGGAGGGCGACGACGAGGCCACGTACGTCGTCCACCGCGGCGAGACGTGCTTCGTGATCCTGAACGCCTTCCCCTACAACAACGGCCACCTGATGATCGCGCCGTACGAGCACGCGGGCGCGCTCGAGGACCTCGCCGACGGGACGGTCCTCGAGCTGATGCAGCTCACGCAGCGAGCGATCCGCGCGCTCGCGGACGGTCTACTGGCCCGGAGGGCTTCAACATCGGCATCAACCAGGGCAAGGTGGCCGGCGCCGGCGTCGAGGACCACATCCACCAGCACGTCGTGCCGCGCTGGGGCGCCGACACGAACTTCATGCCCGTGATCGGCTCGACGCGCGTGCTGCCGCAGAGCCTGGCCGACTCGTACCGTGCCCTGCGCGAGCGCTTCTGAGGCTCCGCCGCGTGGTGGACCCCGGGATCTTCAAGGCCTACGACGTCCGCGGGATCTACGGCGAGCAGATCGACGAGGACGTCGCGTACCGCGTCGGACGCGGCTTCGCGCGCGTGCTCGCCGACCTCGAGGGGAAGCCCACGGGCGACCTGCGCGTCGGCCTCGGACGCGACATGCGGCTGGCCGCGCCCGCCCTCTCGGAGCGGTACGCCGACGGCATCCGCGACGAGGGCGCGGACGTGCTCGACGTGGGCGAGGTGGGCACCGAGATGCTCTATTTCACCGTCGGCTCGCGCGGCCTCGACGGCGGCCTGATGTGCACGGCGTCGCACAACCCGAAGGCGTACACCGGCGCCAAGCTCGTGAAGAGCGGCGCGATCGCGCTGTCGGGCGACTCGGGGATCGGCGAGCTGAAGGAGATCGTGACGGGCGGCGAGCCCGGCGAGCCGGCCGAGCCGCGCGGCGGCTACGAGCGCGAGGAGTGGCCGAGGACTTCCAGGCGGCCGCCGCGGCGTTCGTCGACATGGACGCGATTCGCGCCGATGAAGGTGGTCCTCGACGGCGGCAACGGCATGGCCGGCCCGATGGTCGGGCCGCTGCTCGACCGGCTGCCGATCGAGCAGGTGCAGACCTACTGGACCCCGGACGGCAACTTCCCCGACCACGAGCCGAACCCGCTCCTGCCCGAGAACCGCCGCTTCATCGTCGAGAAGGTGCTCTCCGAGGGAGCGGAGCTCGGCATCGCCTGGGACGGCGACGCCGACCGCTGCTTCTTCATCGACGACACCGGCCAGTTCGTGGACGGCGACTTCCTGACCGCGCTGCTCGCCGAGTCGATCCTCGAGAAGGAGCCGGGCGCGGCGATCCTCTACGACGTGCGCGCAAGCCGCGCCGTGCCCGACACCGTCGCGCGCGCGGGCGGCACCGCGCACGTCAACCGCGTGGGCCACGCGTTCTTCAAGTCGCGCATGCGCGACGAGGGCGCGGCGTTCGGCGGCGAGGTCTCGGGCCACTACTACTTCCGCGACTTCTACTGCGCCGACTCCGGGCACGATCCCGGCGCTCCTGATCCTCGAGCTGCTCTCGAAGCGCGGGAAGCGGATGAGCGAGCTGCTCGCGCCGCTGCGCGAGCGCTACTTCATCTCCGGCGAGATCAACTCGGAGGTCGCCGACCAGGACGCGAAGATGCAGGAGCTCGCCGTCGACCTACTCGTCGGGCGAGGTGAGCTGGCTCGACGGCGTCTCGGTGGACTACGACGACTGGCACTTCAACGTCCGGCCGTCGAACACCGAGCCGCTCCTGCGCCTCAACCTCGAGTCGCTCGTCTCGCCCGACCACATGGTCGAGAAGCGCGACGAGGTGCTCGCGCTGATCCGCGCGTGAGCGACGACCCGTTCGCCCCGGCGGCCGAGGCGGGCATCCACCGCCTGGCGATCCCGACGCCGTTCGCGGTCGGGCGCGTCAACTGCTACCTGATCGACGACGACCCGCTCACGCTCGTGGACGCCGGGCCGAACTCGGGCCGCGCGCTCGACGAGCTCCAGCACGCGCTCGCCGCGCACGGCAAGGCGATCGAGGACCTCGAGCTCGTGATCGTCACGCACCAGCACATCGACCACATCGGGCTCGTCGAGATCGTCGCGTCGCACTCGGGCGCCGAGGTCGCCGCGATCGACGCGGCCGTCCCGTTCATCTCGAACTACTCGGAGCGGGCGGCGGCCGACGACGAGTTCTCGGGCCAGATCATGCTCCGCCACGGCATCTCGCCGGACGTGGTGCAGGCGCTCCAGTCGGTCTCGAGCGCTTTCCGCGCGTGGGGCGCGAAGGTGACCGTCACGCGCGAGCTGCACGAGGGCGACACGATCGAGATGCGCGACCGCACGCTCGAGGTGCACTTCCGGCCCGGGCACAGCCCGTCGGACACGGTCTTCTACGACTCCGAGCGGAAGCAGCTGCTCGCCGCCGACCACCTGATCAAGCACATCTCGTCGAACCCGCTGATCACGCGCGGCCCGGACGACGAGGGCGACCCGGCGCAGCGGCCGCAGTCGCTCGTGATGTACCTCGAGTCGCTCGCGCAAGACGCGCGACGATGGACATCGACCTCGTGCTCCCGGGCCACGGCGAGCCGATCGACGACCACCGGTCGCTGATCGACGAGCGCTTCAAGCTGCACGACCGGCGCGCGGAGAAGATCCACGGGCTGATCGCGGAGCGACCCCGCAGCGCCTACGAGATCGCGCAGGCGCTCTGGGGGAACATCGCCGTCACGCAGGCGTACCTCACGCTGTCGGAGGTGCTCGGGCACACCGACCTGCTGCTCAACGCGGGGCGCGTACGCGAGGTGGAGCGGGACGGCGTGGTGACGTTCGAGGCCGCCGGCTAGAACGGCCGTAACCCGGGCGGCGGACCCGGGTAGCCTCCACCGCAGTGCCGCATGCCCCGGACACCGCGCTCGAGCGGGCGGAAGAGCTCGCCGAGCGAGTACTCCCCGAGCGCCGCCCCAAGAAGCGGATGCTCGTGATCGTGAACCCGTACGCGACCACGGTGTCCGACCGGCTGAAGAACCTCGTCGTCTACGCGCTCCAGGGCCGCTACTCCGTCGAGGCGATCGACACCCAGTCGCAGCGGCCACGCGATCGACCTCTGCCGCGAGGCCGCGGTCGAGGGCTACGACGTGGTCGTCTCCTTCGGCGGCGACGGCACCGTCAACGAGGCCGCCAACGGCCTCGTCGGCTCGGACACGCCGCTGACCTGCCTTCCGGGCGGCGCGACGAACGTCTTCTGCCGCATGCTCGGCATCCCGAACGACGTCGTCGACGCCACCGAGCACCTGCTGCGGATCGCCGACGAGTTCGAGCCGCGGCGCGATCGACACGGGCATCGTCAACGGCCGGCACTTCGTGTTCGCCTCGGGCATCGGGCTCGATGCCAGCGTTGTGGAGCGGGTCGACGCCCACCCGCGCCTGAAGGCCCGCCTCGGGCCGTACTACTTCACCTACGCGGCGGTGGCGACCTTCAACCGCAAGTACCTCGTCAAGCCGGTCCGCGTGCGCGTCGAGGTCGACGACAAGACCATCGACGGCGTCACCGTGATCGTCCAGAACGCCGATCCGTTCACGTACTTCCGCAACCGGCCGATCCGGATCTGCGCCGGCCGCGAGCTCGACGACGGGCGGCTGGGCCTATCCGTGCTCAAGAAGTCGACGCCGGGGGAGATCCCGACCGTGATCGCGCGCGTCTTCTCCGCGCGCGCCGAGACCGTCCAGGGCCACCGCCAGATCGAGGGCATCGACGCGATCGACGCCGCCCGCGTGGTGTCGCTCGACGACCGCCCCTTCCCGCTCCAGGTGGACGGCGACTACATCGGCGAGTTCACCGAGGTCGAGTACCGCGTCGGGCCGCGGACTTTGTACGTCGTCAGCTAGCAAGCAGGGCGAATCCGGCTTCGGGTGTAGTCGTCTATCCGCTAGGTGTGACGCGATACGCGTCAAAGACGGACTCGACGTTGCGCAGCTTCGAGATGCAGTTCTTCAGCGCGGTGGTGTCCCCCACCTCGACCACGAACCGGTTCTTGACCATCGGGTGCACCACCGTGCAGCGCGCCTCGAGGATGTTGATCCCCGTCTCGGCGAACGTGCGTGAGAGGTCCTCGAGCAGGCGAGTGCGGTCCCACGCGTCGATCTGAAGCTCCGCGCGGAAGGACTGCCCCGGGTCGCCCTCCCACGCCACCGGCGTGAAGCGCTCGGGGTTCTTCATGAGCGCCTGCGCATTCGGGCAGTCGGCGTGGTGGATCGTGATGCCCTTGCCGAGCGAGATGTAGCCGACGATCTCGTCGCCCGGCACCGGCCGGCAGCACTTCGCGATCCGCAGCATCACGTCGTCGATCCCCTCGACCTTGATGCCGTAGGTCGAGCTCGTGCCGGTCGGCTTGGCGACCTCCTTGCGCTTGGCGAGGTCCTCCGCGACGTTCGACTCCTCGACCGCGGCCTCGCCCTGGCGCAGCCGCTGCATCAGCTTGTTCGTGACGACCTTCGCCGAGATCTTCGCCTGGCCGAGCGCTATGTAGAAGTCCTCGCCCTTCGAGAAGCCCATCTCGCGGATGACGTCCGCGAGCAGCGGCGAGCCGGCCATCTTCTGCGCGGGCAGGCCGGCGCGGCGCAGGTTCTCCTGCAGGATCTCGCGCCCGGTGCGCTCCGAGTCCTCGCGCTTCTCGCGCTTGAACCAGGCGCGGATCTTCGACTGGGCGCGCGTCGTCTTCACCAGCGACAGCCAGTCGCGGCTCGGCCCGCGCTCCTGCTTCGACGTCAGCACCTCGACGATGTCGCCCTGCTGGAGCTGGTAGTGGAGCGGGACGATCTTGCCGTTCACCTTCGCCCCCACGCAGCGGTGGCCGACGTCGGTGTGGACCTCGTAGGCGAAGTCGAGCGGCGTCGCGCCGGCGGGCAGCGAGCGCACCTCGCCCTTCGGGGTGAAGACGAAGACCTCGTCCTCGAAGAGGTCGGCCTTGAGCGTCTCGGCGAACTCCTGCGGGCTCTCCAGCTCCTGCTGCCAGTCGAGCAGGTGCTTGAGCCACTCCACCTTGTCCTCGACGCCGGGCTTCTGGCTGCCGCCGTCCTCCTTGTAGAGCCAGTGCGCCGCCACGCCGAACTCGGCCGTCTCGTGCATCTCGCTCGTGCGGATCTGGATCTCGAGCGGCCGCCCCTCGGGGCCGATCACGGTCGTGTGGAGCGCCTGGTACATGTTGAACTTGGGCATCGCGACCCAGTCCTTGAAGCGGCCCGGCAGCGGCTTCCACAGCGAATGGATGACGCCGACGGCCCCGTAGCAGTCCTTGACCGAGTCCACGAGCACGCGCATGGCGGTCAGGTCGTAGATCTCGTTGAACTCGCGCCCCTTGCGCGTCATCTTCGTGTAGATCGAGTAGAAGTGCTTCGCGCGGCCTGAGATCTCGGCGTCGATCCCGACGTCCGTCAGCTCCTTGTGGAGGTAGCGGCCGGCCTTCGCCACGTACTCCTCGCGCTCGAGCCGCTGCTGCGCGACCAGCGACTTGATCTCCTTGTACTTGCGCGGGTGCAGGGTCGCGAACGCGAGGTCCTCGAGCTCCCACTTGATCGCGTGGATGCCGAGCCGGTGGGCGAGCGGAGCGAAGATCTCGAGCGTCTCCTTCGCCTTCTCCTGCTGCTTCTGCTTCGGCATCGCGTCGATGGTGCGCATGTTGTGCAGCCGGTCGGCGAGCTTGATGAGGATGACCCGGATGTCCTGGGCCATCGCGACCATCATCTTGCGGTAGTTCTCCGCCTGGCGGTCGTCGCGGCTCTGGAACGTGATGCCGGTCAGCTTCGTCACGCCGTCGACCAGGCGGCACACCTCGTCGCCGAACTCGTCCCTGACCTCGTCGAGCGATGCGCTCGTGTCCTCGACCGTGTCGTGCAGGAGCGCTGCGCACAGCGTCTCCGTGTCGAGCCGCATGCCCGCGCAGATCTTCGCGACGCCGACGGGGTGGGTGATGAAGTCCTCTCCGGAGCGGCGGCGCTGGTCGGCGTGACGCTCGCACGAGAACAGGAACGCCCGCTCGACCAGCTTCCGGTCTACGTTGCGCGCGGCGTGGTCGGCGTGCTCCTCGATGACGGCGAAGAGGTCGCCCAGGAGCTGCCGTTCCTTGTCGCTGAGCGTCGTGGTCGAGCCGGCCGGCTTGTGGCCGTCGGCCTGGTCGACCGGCCTGTGGTCGAAGTCAGGCTGCTTCTCGGCGACCGACGCGGTCCTCGATCCTTGCTTGCGCGTGGGCGTAGCCATCCGAGTAGAGGTTAGCCTCGCACCTCCTCGACCCTTCCCGGTGCGGGCCCGTTTGCGTTCGAGCCCTGCGGGTACCCAAAAAGGAGCCAAGGAAGGGGCTGCGTGAAGGAGGAGAGATGGGAAATCTCGCAAACGCAGCGCGTGCAGCAACGAAGGTGGTCAAGTCTTCTCCCCAGGAGATGCTCCAGAAGCCGAAGGGGCTTGCCGGAGCGGGCGCGGCGCTCATGGCTCTCCCGTATGCCGCTGAAGGGCATGTCGAAGCTCGTCGGCGGCGACGATGAAGATGACGGCCGCGCGGCACCGGGCCACGGTGAGGGACGGCGGATGCCGATCCAGCAGGCCGTCGACGTCGCGGTGCCCGTCAAGGTCGCCTACAACCAGTGGACGCAGTTCGAAGAGTGGCCGCGGTTCATGCACCGGATCGAGAGCGCCGAGCAGGTGGACGACGCGAACGGTCGCGTTCACCACGAAGATCTGGGGGTTCAAGAAGCGCTTCGAAGCGCAGATCGTCGAGCAGCGCCCCGACGAGCGCATCGAGTGGGACGTCAAGGAAGGCGTGTCGCACACGGGCGTCGCGACATTCCACAAGCTTGCCGACCGCCTCACCCGGATCGAGGTCAGCATCGACGTCGAGCCCGAGAGCCTGCTGGAGAAGGCCGGGCGCGGCATGCGGTTCACGAAGAGGGCGGTGCGCGCGGACCTGCATCGCTTCAAGGCGTTCGTCGAGCTGAACGAGGACGCCGACGAAGGCTGGCGGGGAACGATCGAGGACGGAGATGTCAAGCGCCGCACGGACCGCGGCGCGCGCAAGTCGTCTGCGCGCGGGTCGAACTCGCGCGGCAGGAACGGCTCCGCGCCGAAAAAGTCGTCGAAGTCGGGAGCGCGCAGGTAATGGAGCAACGCAAGTAGCAAGGAGGACGAAATGCCCCAGCACCAAGACCAAGAAGCGCGCGTCGAGCAGCCGCTCGAACGGCGGCGCCACGAAGTCGCGCGCGAAGACATCCGCGAGCCGGTCGAAGCCCGATCGGCGAAGCCGGTCGCGCGCGAAGACCGCCGCGCAGCTCGCTCGCGCACAGCGTCCAGTTCCGGCGAAGAAGCGCCGCACGTCCAACTCGAGCCCTAGGCCGCGGGCAATGGCTCGCTGGCCCAGAAGGCGAAGGCACCTGCGCATGGCGGCCGGCGCGATGCTGCTCGGGCTCGCCGGCGGCGCGGTCGCGGCGCGCAACGGCGAAGCGGCGCGGCCCAGCGGATCCCGCGGCCCAAGGTCTCCGCTCCCGATCTGAAGCGGATCCCGCCGCGCCCGAAGGGCATGAGCCTGCCGAAGACCGGCGGATCGACGGCCGCCTGGGTCGGAGAGAAGGCGAAGGGCCTCGGCGACGCGGGCCATCGGGTGGCAGACGTGACGGACCAGGTCGCGAAGATCGAGAAGGCGCTCAGGAACGGCTAGGAGGACGAATGGCGAAGCGCAAGTCCGAGTCCCGGTCCGCGGTCGCCGTCCCGGTCCCGAGTCCCGGCGTCCCGATCGCTCGCAGAAGCAGGAGTACGACGACTACTGCCATGGTCGACCCGGCTGACATCCCGGACGGGCCGGATGTGCTGGTCGACGTCCCCGTCGTCAAGGTGGACAAGATCGACGATCGAGGTCGATGACTTGCGCGCGCAGGTCGCGGTGCGGGCGGAGGTGCGCGAGCTGGTCAAGCTCAACGTAGGCGCGCAGGCTCGGCTCGGGACGGTCGAGCTCCAGATCGAGGGCGTCGAGGCCCAGGCGCTGCTCAAGGCGCGGCTCGACCGCGTGGGCGCGATAGTCGGCCGCGTTCTCATGAGCCTCGACCGCAACCCGGAGCTGCTCGAGAGCGTCGGGCAGGCGGTCGAGGAGGTGGGCGGCGGCACGCAGACAGCATGCTGGCCGGGTCGGGCGAGGCGGTCGAGGACGTCGGCGAGGGCGTCGAGCAAGGCCCTGCCACAGGTCGGCCAGGGTGCGAACCAGGCACTCGGGCGCTGTCGGGCAGGGCGGGAACCAGGCGCTCGGGCAGATCGGCCAGGGCGCAGGCCAGGGTCTCGCGGGTGTCGGCCAGGGCGCCCAGCAGCTCGGAAAGAAGGGGAGCTAGCGATGGCCGGCAGACGACGAAATCCCGCAAGTCGTCCAGTAGGTTCCCGCCGGTCGCAGAACGGAAGGCGCCGGAGCTCAGGCGGATCGGCGCGTTCGAACGGCCGGAGCGCCTCGCAGAAGCCCGAGAAGTACCGGTTCGCGCAGAACGTCGACGGGCAGGAAACCGTCGCCGAGCGCGAGTACCGCTCGTACGCGACGAGCGACGACGCCAGCCGACGTCGGCCAGGACCCGGATGTCCTGCTCGACGTCCCGGTGGTCAAGGTCGAGAGGATCCACCTGAAGGTCGAGGAGCTCGAGGCGCACGTCGCCCTGAACGCGAAGGTGCTCGACCTCGTCACGCTCGATGTCGGCATCGACGTGCACCTCGGCAAGCTGGAGATCGAGATCGAGGGCGTCGAGGCGCAGGCGCTCGTGAAGGTGCGACTCGACCACGTCGCTGCGATCGTCGACCGCACGCTGACGACGATCGACCGCAACCCGGAGCTCACGAAGAGCCTCGGAGACGCGCAGTCGAGGACGTCGGCCAGGGAGCCAGCCGCACACTCGGCGGCGTCAGGCGAGGCCGTCGAGAACGTCGGAGAGGGCGCAGAGCGAAGCGGTGGAGCAGGTCGGCCAGGGCGCCGGGCAGGCAGTAGGCGAGCTCGGTCGAGGGCGCAGGGCAGGCGGCAGGGCAGCTCGGCCAGGGCGCAGGACAGGCCGTCGAAGGAGTCGGTCAGGGCGCGGGTCAGGCGGCCGGAAACCTCGACCAGCTCGCCGGCCAGCTAGGGCAGGGGTCGGCAGCTCGGCAGGAGTCGGGCAGGCGGCCGGCGGCCTGGGCAGGGCGCGGGCCAGCTCGGCCAGGCGGCGGCCAGCTAGGCCAGGGAGCAGGGGTCCCGGCGCAGACGGCGAAGCTGCTGGCGAAGGAGCTGGGCGCCGCGGCGACGGACGAGGCCAAGGAGCTGGGTCAGGCAGCGACGCTGAAGGCTAAGGAGCTGGCCGAGAGCCGCCGCCGCAAACGGGCCGAGAAGCACGAGGCGACCGAGTCGGCAATGCAGCTGGCGGACGACCTCGACGTCGACCTCGAGGACGTCGAAGGTACCGGCGCCGAGGGCCGCATCACCGTCCGGGACGTGAAGCGAGCGAGCAGTGGGACCTGACATCGAGATCGGCGCTGCGGCCAGGGCGAAGCGCGTGAAGTTCCGGCGCGAACCGCAGACGAACGTCCGCTTCGAGGCGAGCCCCGAGGACCACGCCGAGTCCCAGGCGGTGCGCGAGAACCTCCCGGAGCGCGTGGAGCCGGGCGTCGAGTACGAGGACATCGGCATCGCGTGGCGGGCGGGCGTTGAGATCGAGGGAAGGACACGAAAGGAGTCGTGAGATGAGGCGGATGACCGCAGTGCTCGCAGCGGTGCGTCTCGCCTCGGCGGCGCGGGCCTCGGCGCATGCGGCGACGACAAGGAAGGGCCCGGCAGAGGACGTCGGCAGCGCAATCGACGAGGCGGGCGGCAAGGCCGAGGACGAGCTCGAAGAAGCAGGCAAGAAGGCCGAGCGCGAGCTCGACGACGGGAAGAAGCGACTAGGCCGCGAGGCGGACTTGGGCGGCCGGTTGGCTCCTCGAGCGCCGCCGCCGCTGCGCTCGGAGCGGCTCGACACGGCTGCGCGGTAGGTGCCCGGAGCGCTCGAGCTGCGGTCGGCTGCCGCATCGGCCAGCCCGCACCGTGCCCTCCTCGATCGTCACGAGCGAGAGCTCGAGCAGCACGCTGACAGCGCGAACGCGCAGTCCCCGCGCGCGAGCGACCGCGTCGAGGACGGGTTCGAGCTCGCTTCGCGGGCCACCGGGCCGGCGTCGCGAAGCGCGCGGTAGACGGCCGGCGACAGTCGCGCGCACGTCCGCGCGAGACGGCGATCGTTTCGCGCGCGATCGCCTCCTCCGCCGGCGCCCCACCGCAGTGCGCGAGAGACCGGCACCCGGGAGCGCGCCGACGAACGCGACGGGCCGTCTTCGACCGGCGGTGGGTCGAGCGCGAACACGTGCGGGTATGGCTCCGCGAGCGACGGGAGCAGCGCGAGCAGGTCCCACGACGCGATCGCCGCGCGCCCGCGAGCGAGGCCGGCGAGCGTCGAGTCGAGCCCGCGCCGCCACCGCTGCGGCTCGCCGCAGGCGACCAGCACGTCCTCCCCGCTCGCGAGCAGGTCGCCCAGCACCCCGGCGACGCCCTCCCCGCGCCGGTCGCACGTCTCGCGGCCGGCCGGCGGCCGCGGACGCCGCCGGCGGGCTGTGCGAGCTGCAGCTCGAGGTGCTCCCACAGACCGAGCGCGTCGTCGAGCACCTCGAACGCGCCCTCGCGCGGTTCGCAAAGCGCCCTGAGGACGAGCCGCGGCTCGACCGTCCCGTTCCACTCGTTGCGCTCGAGCCGCACCGCGATGTCCCGCGGCTCGCCGGCACATGCCTTCAGCGACCCGGCGCTCGTCCTGAACGCGACGGCGCGCGCCCGGCCGCCGCCGCTCGCCACCGTGAAGCGCGCGTGCTGTCTCTCGTCGCCCATCGGCCGGGGGTCCTCGACCCGCGCCGCCGGCACGAGCAGCGTCGGGCACGGGTTGCGGTGTCCGAACGGCGCGAGCCGCTCGAGCTCCTCGGCGAGGTCGAGCCCGAGCGCCGCCCCCGGGACGAGCGCATCGACCCGCTCCACCGGCTGCAGGTCGTGCGGGGTCAGCACTCCCGCCGCGTGCCGGACGAACGCGCGCCGAAACTCCGGCACGGCATCGGCCGCGATGTCGAATCCGGCCGCCATCCGGTGGCCGCCGAAACGGCCGAGGTGCGCCGCACAGGCGTCCAGCGCGGCGTGCAGGTCGAACGCCGAGATGCTGCGGCCGGACCCGCGGCCCTCTCCGGCATCGTCGAGCGCGATCAACACGCACGGCCGGCAGTGGCGCTCGACCATCCGCGACGCCACGATCCCGATGACGCCCGGGTGCCAACCCTCGCCCGCGAGGACGTACGCGGGCTGGTGGCCGTGCTGGGCGAGCTCCGCCTCGGCGGCGAACGTGATGCGCATCTCGGTGTCCTGCCGCTCGCGGTTGAGGAGGTCGAGCTCGCCGGCGATCTCGCCCGCACGGCCCTCGTCCTCGGTGAGCAGCAGCTCGAGCGCGGCGTCGGGCCGGCGCATCCGCCCCGCCGCGTTGATGCGCGGCCCGAGCCGGAAGCCGAGCGCGCCCGCGTCGAGCGCGCCTGGGTCGCAGGAGGTCGACTTGCATCAGCGCGCGCAGCCCCGGCTTGCGCGTGCGCGCGATCGCCACGAGGCCGTCGCGGACGATGCGGCGGTTCTCGCCGACCAGCGGGACCACGTCGCAGACCGTTGCGAGCGCGACCAGGTCGAGGTCCTCCTCCACCTGCGCGGGGTCCATGCCCGCCGCGTCCGCGAGCGCCTCGGCGAGCTTGTAGGCGACGCCCGCGGCGCACAGGTCAGCGAACGGGTAGCCGCCGAGCGCGGGGTGTACGACGGTGCAGTCCGGAAGGCGCTCTCCCGGGCGGTGGTGGTCGGTCACGACGACCTCCATGCCGAGCGCGCGTGCGTGCGCGACCTCGTCGACCGCTGTGATCCCGCAGTCGACGGTGACGAGGAGGTCCGTTCCCGCGGACGCCTGGCGCTCGACGCCGGCGGCCGACAGGCCGTAGCCCTCGTCGAAGCGGCTGGGAAGCTCGCACACCGGTTCGGCCCCGAGTCGCCGCAGCGCCCGCGCGAGCACCGCCGTCGAGCAGACGCCGTCCACGTCGTAGTCGCCGTGGATCACGATCCGCGAGCCCCGCGCGACGTGCCGCATGAGCACCTCGACGGCCGCGGGCAGGCCGGGCATCGACCGCGGGTCGTGCCGGTCGGCCGCCTCGAGGAAGCGGCGCGCCGCCTCTGGCGTGTCGTAGCCGCGCCTGACGAGGATCGACGCGGTGACGGGATGAAGCCCGAGCTCCCCCGCTAGAGAATGCGCAGCGGCAACCGAGTACGGGTCACAGCTCCAGCGAGCGGGGGAGTCGGGCATCCATCCGATGTTCGTCCCGCACTCGGATGGAACGCAGGCTGACGCCTAGCGCTAGCGTGGCGCTCGCGCTTCGAGGCGCGACCCGTACAGCCACGAGAGCGCCGAGCGCGAGCAGGGCGCCGGGCACGGCTATCAGCGCCTGCTCGATGTCGGTGTCGCTCTGGCCCGGGACCGTGAAGCCCGGCGACGACGAAGCCGAAGATGACGGCGCCGAGCATCGCGACGAGGAAGGCGCCCACGATGCCGCCCCAGAAGCGGTCGGGCACGAACACCGTGAAGTGCCAGATCGCGATTCCCATCATCACCCAGACGAGCATGCTCATCCGCTATCGCCTCCCGTGCTTCTTTCGCTGGCGCTGGCGCTTGGGCTTCGGGCGCGGCGGCGGCCGGTCGCCGTCGCCGTCGCGGCCGTCGGTTGTCGGCGGCGTCCGGCGCCTGGGCCTCGGGCGGCTCGGAGGCTCGGCGGCGGCGCGGCGGCTCCGGCTCGGCGACCTCGGGCGGCTCCGGCTCGGCGACCTCGGGCGGCTTCGGCGGCGCCGTCGCGGTCGCGGTCGCCGCCGCCGCGCGCGCGAGCGGCGCGGCGCCGTCGCGGCGCCCGCCTGCGCGTGGGCGCGGCCGGCGCGGCGGCCTCGGGCTCCTGGTCGGCGATCGCGCCGGTTGCGAACGCCGGGCACGACGCCGCCGTGCTCCTCCATGACCATCCTGCGGCGGCGGCGGTAGACGGGCTCGCGCTCCTTCCACTCGGCGAGCACCGGCGATGCGATGAAGATCGACGAGTAGGCGCCGGAGGCGATCCCGACGAGCAGCGCGAACGCGAAGTCGCGCAGCGTCTCGCCGCCGAACAGCATCAGCGCGGTGACCGGCAGCAGCGTGCAGAGGCTCGTGGCGAGCGATCGCGTCAGGACCTCGGCCATCGAGCGGTTCACGATCTGCGTGAACGCAGCCCGCGGCATCCGCGGGACGTTCTCGCGTATTCGGTCGAACACGATGATCGTGTCGTAGAGCGAGTAGCCCAAGATGGTAAGCAGCGCCGCGACCGTCGACGTCGTCACCTCCCGGTCGGCCAGGGCGTACACGCCCGCGGTGATCAGGATGTCGTGGAACAGCGCGATCAGCACCGGGCACCGAGTACTTGAACTCGAACCTGAGCCCGATGTAGATCGAGATCAGGATGAGCGAGGCGATGATCGCGATGATCGCCGTGCGCGCGATCTGCTCGCCGAACGTCGGCCCGATCGAGTTGGCGGAGAAGTCGGCCTGGCTGCACGCCGAACTCCTCGTCGAGCGCGGTGCGGACGCGCGCGACCTCCTCCGGCTCGAGCGTCTCGGTCGAGATCTGGAAGACGTTCTCGCCGAGCTCGGGCTCCTCGACCTCCTGGACCTCGGCGTCCTGCAGGTCGCTCGGCAGCGCGTCGCGCACGTCCTCGGTGTTCGCCGCCTGCTCGATCGGGGTCTTGATCCGCGTGCCGGACTCGAAGTCGATGCCGAAGTTGATCCCCTTGCCGGCGATCGCGAAGCGCGCCGATCAGCAGGATCACGCCGGACATCGAGAAGAACCACTTCGACTTGCCCATGAAGTCGAACGTCCACGGGCGCCCCTCGCCCTGCGCGCCGAGGGCGAAGCGCGAGTTCAGGAGGCGCGTCCGGCCGAGCGAGCCCATCAGCGCGGACGTGAACAGCACGGCGGTGAACATCGACGTGAGCGTGCCGACGCCGAGCGTGAACGCGAAGCCCTTGATGCCGGCGGTCGCGAGCATGAAGAGGATGAACGCGACGCCGATGATCACGACGTTCGCGTCGATGATCGTGCGCAGCGCCTTCGTGTAGCCGGCGGAGATCGACGGCCGGGATCGACCGCCCGGCGCGCACCTCTTCCTTTATTCGTTCGAAGACGACGATGTTCGCGTCGGCCGCGACGCCGAGCGTGAGGATCAGTCCCGCGATGCCCGGCAGCGTCAGCGTGATCGGGATCAGCTTGACCAGGGCGAACAGCAGCACCGCGTAGACGAGCAGCGCGATACACGCCAGCCCGCCGAGCACCCGGTAGAAGAGGAGCAGGAAGAGCAGCGTCAGCGCGAGGCCGACGCGCGCCGGCCAGCAGGCCCTCGTTCAGCGCCTGCTTGCCGAGCGTCGCCGAGACCTGCGTCTTCGAGATCAGCTTCAGGTTGATCGGCAGCGCGCCGATGCGCAGGCTCTCCGCGAGGTCCTGGGTGTCCTCGAGGCTGCCGATCCCGTTGATCTGCGCGCCGGTCCGGCCGTCGATGCCCTCGGGGTTCTCGAGGTAGTCGATCGTCGCCAGCGAGACGATCTGGTTGTCGAGCGTGATCGCGAACCGCTGGAAGGTCTCCGCCGGGTCGGCGCCGGTCGGCTTGATCTGCTCGGAGCCCCGCTCCGCGATCCGCTTCGTGACGTTCGCGAACCGGCGCCGGCCGTCGTCCGTGAAGTCCATCGTGACGATCGGCTCCTGCGTGTTCGGGTCGGTGTTCTGCTCGGGGTTCTTGATGTCGGACCCCGACAGCTCCGAGTCGTCCTCGAGCACGTAGTAGAACTCCGGCGACTCCGGGCCGGTCGGCTGCGTGCTCTCCTCGTCCTCGACGATGACGATGCCCTGCGGGACCTTGATCACCTCGGACCCCTCCGGCGGCCCGACGCTGCCGAGCGCCCTCAGCTCGTCCGCGCACTCGGTCCCCTTCTTGGGCTCGCGCTCCGCGGGCGGCTTGCCCGACAGCGGCAGCTCCTCCTCGAAGTCCTGCAGCAGCTCCTTGCAGGTCGTGTCCGGCCCGGCGCTAGCAGGTCGCGCGGCCGGGCCGAACAGGTAGTAGCGGTCGCTGCGCGGTGTCGTTCTCGCGGTCGGCCTGCTCCGGCGGTCACGCTCTCGTCCGCGCCCGGCGGGATGTCGGTCTCCTCGGCCTTGCGGCTGGCCCTTGGCCGCGCGCTTCGCCGCCGCGTACAGGCCGTTGATGCGGCCCTGACGGGTTCGGGTCGCCGCTGCCCGGCTCGCCGCTCGGGCCGATGACGTTCGGCTCCCAGTCGTAGAACTGGAGCTGCGCCGTGGTGCCGACCTGCTCCTCGGCGCGGTCGGCGTTCTGCACGTCCGGCAGGCCGATCGAGATCTGGTTCTGGCCCGCGCGCTGGATCTCCGGCTCGGAGACGCCGAGGGCGTCCGTGCGCTTGCGGATCGTCTCGATCGCGTCGTCGATCGCCTGCGGCGTGACCTCCGGCACCTGCGGCGTCGGCCGGCCCTCGTAGATCAGCTCGACGCCGCCCTTCAGGTCGAGCCCGAGGCGCGTCTTCTTCTCGATCGGGCTGCCCGGGATGATCAGGAGCACCGCGAGGACGAGCAGCCCGAGGACGAGCGCGAGGATCGCGAAGTTTCTTCGTCTACTTGTCACTTAGGCGTGAGGACGACGAGCAGTCCGCCGTCGTCGTCATAGGCGGGGAAGATGTCCGCCTTCGCCGGTTCCGGCCTGTCACCTTCCGCGTGCACGACCACCGGCTTGTCGAGGACGCGCACTCCCCACTCCAGCGCGGTCCCGATGTGGTCCTTGTCCTCCTCGAACTCGAGCCCGAGCACGTCGTTCACGTCGCGGCCGATCACGTCCTCGTTGCCGAGCCCGGTCAGCTCGCGCGTGCCGCGCCCGGCGCCGATCACGCGCGCCTCCTGGTCGAGGATGAAGAACGCGGCGTTCGGCGCCGGGTAGTAGTCGTCGAGCAGCTCGAACAGGAAGCCGAACCCGCACTTCTCGCACCCCTTCGGCCGGGTGCTGAACCCGGCGGTGCGGTCGCGCGACTCGCTGCGCGCCCCGCAGTTGGGGCAGATGAAGTTCGGCATCGGCCGTAGGCTAGAACAGCGACGCTCGCCGGACGACCGCGCGACCGCCCCGGGGCTGAGTCCGTTTCGTGACGACTTAGCAGGGCTATCGCACCCCTAACTCGTCACGAATCGGTCTGGGCGCTCGTCCGGGCGCAGTTCGGAGTCATCTCCCACCGCCAGCTCGCTCGCCCTCGGGTACACCGCCGAGGCGATCCGGCATCGGGTCCGGACCGGCCGGCTTCACCCGCTCTTCCGCGGCGTGTATGCAGTCGGGCGTAGGCGAGGTGACGAAGAAGGGGCTGTGGATGGCCGCGTGTGCTCGCCTGCTGGCGAGCGGCGCGGTCCTCAGCCACGAGAGTGCTGCAGAGCTGTACGGGATCTGGAAAGCCCGCGGCAGTCGCATCCACGTGACGACGTCCCGTCGAGGCGGCTCGCACGAAGGGATCGCCGTCCATCGCACCAAGCTCCGCGCCGAGGACATCGGCACCTACGCAGGGATCCCCGTCACGAGCCCCGCCCGTACGCTCACTGATCTCGCCGCGCAGCTACAGCCACGCCACGATCGAACGCGCGATCAATGACGCGGACAAGACCGACGTGATCACGATCGAGGAGCTGCACCGAGCAGTCGAGGCGATGCCCCCGCGGACGCGCGGAAGACGCGCGATCCGGCGGCTTCTCGAGCCTGCGCACATTCGCCCTCACGGACACCGAACTCGAGCAGCGCTTCCTCCCGATCGCAAGAGCCGCGGGCCTGAGCAAGCCGAAGACGCAACACCACATCAACGGCCACCGGGCCGACTTCTATTTCGATGATCTCCACCTGGTCGTCGAAACCGACGGCGGCACCTTTCACCGCACCCCGACCCAGCAGACAGCAGACCGGCGCCACGAGCACGCCCATGCGATCGCCGGCACGCTGCCGCTCCGCTTCACCCACCACCAGATCGCCCGCGAGCCGGGCTACGTGAGGCGCGTCCTAGAAGAGACCCGCCTGCGAATCGAGGCGGGGCGGCTCTAGGCCCAGGTGCTCGAATGCGGCCGCGGTGGCCACCCGGCCGCGCGGGGTCCGCTTGATCAGGCCCTGCTGGAGCAGGTACGGCTCGTAGACGTCCTCGAGCGTGTCCTGCTCCTCCGAGACGGCGACCGCGAGCGTCGAGAGGCCGACCGGGCCGCCGCCGAACTTCTCGCAGATCGCCCTCAGGATCTCGCGGTCGAGCCGGTCGAGCCCGGCCGCGTCCACCTCGAGCAGGTCGAGCGCCTCGGCCGGCAACCGCCTCGTCGACATGGCCCGGCGCCGCGCACCTCGGCGTAGTCGCGCACGCGCTTCAAGAGCCGGTTCGCCACGCGCGGCGTGCCGCGCGAGCGCGACGCGATCGCCCGGGCGCCCCCCTCATCGACTTCCGTTCCGAGAATCCCGGCCGACCGAGAGACGATGGCAGCCAGGTCCTCGGAAGCGTCGTAGAGGTCGAGCCGGTGCGTGACGCCGAAGCGGTCGCGCAGCGGCGTGGTGAGCAGCCCGGCGCGCGTGGTCGCGCCGATCAGCGTGAACTGCGGCAGGTCGAGCGTGACGACGCGGGCGCCCGCGCCCTGGCCGACCGTGATCGGCAGCTTGCGGTCCTCCATCGCCGGGTAGAAGGTCTCCTCGACCGCGCGCGGCAGGCGGTGGATCTCGTCGACGAAGAAGACCGCCCGCGGCTCGAGCGCCGTGAGGAACGCGGCGACGTCGCCCTTGCGCTCGAGCGCCGGGCCCGGCGGTCTGCACGAACGGCACGTCGAGCTCGTTCGCGACGATCTGCGCGAGCGACGTCTTGCCGAGCCCGGGCGGCCCGGCGAGCAGGACGTGGTCGAGCGCCTCGCCCCTCCCCCGCGCCGCCTCGATGAAGACCGCGAGCTGGTCCTTGACCGCCCGCTGGCCGACGAAGTCCTCGAGCGCGCGCGGGCGCAGCGTGCGGTCGAGCTCCTCCTCGGGCCCGGCCGCCGCGGCTGCTCTGCAGCCGCTCGACTCCCGGAGTACGGATGCCGCCCTCGGTCATCGCGCCGCCTTCAGCGCGGCGGCGATCAGCTCCTCGGGCGACTCGCCGTCGGCGCCGTCGAGCAGCTCGTCCGCCTCCTGCGCGCTGAAGCCGAGGCTCTCGAGCCCCTGGCGGGCGAGGATGCGCGGGTCGTCGGACTTCGTGATGACGATCTCGTCGCTGACGCGGCCCGGCGACCTTCTCGCGCAGCTCGACGATGACGCGGTCGGCCGTTCGCTTGCCGATCCCGGGCACCGCCTGGAACCGCGCGGAGTCGCCGGTCGCGATCGCGTTCAGGAGCTCGCGCGGCTTGCCGCCGGAGAGGACCGCCAGCGCCACCTTCGGCCCGACGCCCTGGACGCCGATCAGCATCAGGAAGAGCTCGCGCTCCTCCTCGGAGGAGAAGCCGTAGAGGTGCATGGCGTCGTCGCGCATCACGAGGTGCGTGTGCAGCACGACCTCCTTGCCCGCGCCGGGCACCGCCCGAAGCGTCTCGGACGAGACCGCCACCCGGTAGCCGACGCCGGCGCACTCGACCACGACGTGGTCGGGCTTGCGCGCGGTCACCGTGCCCGCGGACCGAGGCGATCACGCGAGCGCCGCCTTCAGGCCGGCCCCGTTCGCGTGGCAGATGGCCACGGCGAGCGCGTCCGCCGCGTGGTCGTCCTTCGGCGGCTCGGGCAGCGAGAGCAGCGCGCCGACCATGCGCTGCACCTGGCGCCTTGTCCGCCGCGCCGGAGCCGCACACCGCCTGCTTGACCGCCTGGGGCGTGTACGAGAAGCACGGGATGCCGGCCATGCCCGCCGACAGGAGGACGGCGCCCCTGGCCTGGCCGACGGCGAACGCCGTGCGGGCGTTCTGGCCGAAGAAGAGGTCCTCGACCGCGAGGGCGGCGGGCTCGTAGCGGGCGATCAGGTCGCAGACGCGCGCGTGGATGCGCGCGAGCCGGCGCTCGAGCGTCTCGTCCGGGCCCGGTCCCGATCACGCCGCCGTCGAGCGCCGCGAGCTGCTGCCCGCGCGAGAGGACCACCCCGAAGCCGGTATGGGCGGTGCCGGGATCGATGCCGAGGACGACCACCACCCCTCTGATTCTGCGCGGGGAGGCGGACGCCTCCCTAGCCTTCGCGCGGTGAGCGAGCCGGACTGGGAAGCCGAGGGCCTGCTCGAGGGGCTGGAGGACAAGGACCGCGAGGCGCGGGTCGCGATCCTGCGCGAGCTGCACTCCGACGGCGTCCCGCTCGAGGAGCTGCGCAGGGCCGTGCGAGGAGGGCCGGCTGATGTTCCTCCCGGTCGAGCGCGCACTGCGCGAGGAGCCGCGCTACAGCGCGCGCCAGGTCGCCGAGAAGAGCGGCCTGGACCTCGACCTCCTCACGCGGCAGTGGCAGGCGCTCGGCCTCGCGGTCATCGACCCAGACGACGTCGCCTACGGCGAGCGCGACCTCGAGGCCGCGAAGCGGATCAAGCAGTTCCTCGACGCCGGCGTCGCCGCCGAGGGCGTGATCGACATGGCGCGCGTGCTCGGCCAGTCGCTCTCGCGCGTCGCCGAGGCGTCGCGGTTCCTGATCGGCCAGTCCTTCCTGGGCCCCGAGTCGACTGAGTACGACGTCGCCCAGCAGGCGCGGCTCGCCCGTCCGCTCGCCGACCTGATGGAGGAGACGCTCGCTTACGTCTTCGGTCTTCAGCTCGTGGACCAGCTCCGCCACGAGGTCGCCGACAGACACGGACCTCGCCGCGGGACAGCGCCGAGGTCACGGTCTGCTTCGCCGACATCGTCGGCTGGACCGAGCTGTCGGAGGAGGCCGAGGAGGGCCGAGATCGGCACCGTGGCCGACCGGCTGGGAGTCGCTGGCCACCGACCTGCTTCGCCCGCCCGCGCGCGTGGTGAAGATGATCGGCGACGCGGCGATGTTCGTGTCGCCGGAGGAAGGGCCGCTGCTCGACCTGGCGCTCGACCTGGTGGACGCCGCGGAGGCGGACGCCGAGTTTCCGCAGCTGCGCGCCGGGCTCGCGTCGGGTCTGGCGATCGGGCCGCTGGGGCGACTGGTACGGGCGGCCGGTGAACCTGGCGAGCCGCGTCTGCTCGCGCGCGCGGCCGGGGAGCGTGCTGGTCACCGAGCCGGTAGCCGAAGCCTGCGAAGGCCACGGCTACCGGTTCTCGGCTGCGGGCGAGAAGCGGCTGAAGGGGATTGGAGCCGTGCCGCTCTGGCGCGCGCGCAGAGCTCGTCCAGATGACTAGCTGCTGCGTACACGGTGAGCTGGGGGTTCATCGCTAGGCGGCGACCGTCTCCGCGTAGCTGCGGTGCATGTGCAGCATCTCGACGAGGTCCGCGGTCGCCGCGAACGGGTTCGCGACGGTGCGGCCGTTGTCGATGCTGAGCGCGGCGCGGATCTCGCCGGCCTGCTCGGCCAGGAGGACCTCGCCGCGCAGAGCCGGGCGATCGTCCAGCGCCGCGAGGCGGCGGAGGGCGAACGCGTCGGCCGAAGTCGCCTGCCGGATTGTGATCTCGGGTGCCATGGTGGCCTCCTCGGCTCTGCGTTGACATGGCTAACACAATCCCACTGTTGAGGTATCAGCGCAAATGACAGTTCGTTGTATCCGTGATAAGGTGCTCTTATGCTCGATGTCAAGCGCTTGAGGGTCCTTCACGAGGTCGCGCGACAGGGCTCCTTCTCGGCTGCGGCCGACGCGCTCTCCTACACGCAGTCGGCCATCTCCCAGCAGATCGCGGCGCTCGAGCGCGAGACCGGGACCACCCTGGTCGACCGCGGCGCGCGCGGCATCCGCCTGACCGACGCCGGCGAGGCGCTCGTCCGACACGCCGACGCGATCCTCACGCGGATCATTGACGCGGAGGCCGAGCTCGAGGCGATCGCCGGCCTGCGCGGCGGCCGCGTGCGGCTCGCGTCGTTCGCGACTGCGGGCTCGACGTTCGTGCCCCACGCGATCGCGACCTTCCACGAGCAGCACCCCGCTGTCGAGATCTCGCTGAAGGAGGCCGACCCGGAGGAGAGCGTCCCGCTGCTCAAGGCCGGCCAGCTCGACATCGCGATCCTGTTCGAGCCGCACGGCGCGGGCGACCTGACCGACATGGAGAAGGTCCACCTGCTCGAGGACCCGATGTCGGTCGTGCTCCCCGAGGACCACCCGCTCGCCTCGAAGGCGAAGATCAGGCTGAAGGACCTCGAGGGCGAGGCGTGGGTGCAGACCACGGCGAACTGCCCGTGCGGCGCTGATCGTGGCCGACCACTGCCGCGCCGCCGGCTTCGAGCCGCGCGTCGCGTTCGAGTCGGACGACTACCTGACGGTGCAGGGCCTCGTCGCCGCGGGCGTCGGGCGTCGCGATGATCCCGTCGCTCGGGCTCGCCGCCTACCGCCCGGACGTCGCGATCCGGCCGATCGTCGGCGCGAAGCCGAAGCGCGACATCTACGCGGTCACGCTGCCGTGCGGCCGGCGCTCGCCGGCCACGCAGGCGATGATCGACGTGCTCGTGCGACGCCGCGCAGGCGCTACGACCTCGGCGAGACGCGTCTCGCCGTGGCGTCCTAGCGGCGTCCGGGATCCGGAACAGCGACTGCACGCCGGCGGCGAACATCAGGTCGCCGTCGATCTTCAGCTTGCCGGTCATGAACATCATCGGCCCGGCCGCGTTCCCGCTGACGAGCTTCAGGAAGTCGACCGGCTTCAGCTTGAACGTGACGCGCGGCGAGTGCTCGCCGTCCTTCTCGACCGCGCACGTGCCGTCCGCTGATCACGACCTGGTAGCGGTCGTAGCCGCCGCCGGGCTTGTCGAAGATCTTCCACTCGAGCACGGCCTCGGTGTCGCCGGCCTTCTGCCCGTCGAAGTGCTCGGCCCACTGGCTGAAGATGCCGTCGAGCACCATCTCGCGAACCTGCGCGTCCGCCATCCCCGCGGCGAGCTGATCGTCGGGCGTCTCCTTGATCGCCTTGACGAACGCGGCCGGATCGACGGCGGCGGGATCGATCTCCACGGTCAGCCCGCCACCCGCTCGAGCACGTCGGCGTCGACGTTGAAGTTCGCGTGCACGGCGCTGACGTCGTCGTGCTCCTCGAGCGCGTCCATCAGGCGCATGAGCTGCGCCACCTGGTCCTCGGGCACGTCGACGGTGCTCTTGGGCTGCATCGCGATCTCGGCCGACTCGAGCTCGACGCCCGGCGTCTACTAGC
Source organism: uncultured Thermoleophilaceae bacterium (assembly GCA_963846865.1). GTDB lineage: Bacteria > Actinomycetota > Thermoleophilia > Solirubrobacterales > Thermoleophilaceae > DASPHG01. The sequence continues at coordinate 196,340 of CAWJXU010000008.1, forward strand.
GCCTGGCGCACGTCGTGCGAGGTCCTCCGGGGCGGTGACGACCTCGTACACGTTCTCGTCGATCGAGACGTCCTCGGCGCCGGCGTCGATCGCGACGAAGAGGTCGTCCTCGGAGTAGCGGTCGGCGTCCACGACGATCACGCCCTTCTTGTCGAACACCCATGCGACCGAGCCGGGCTCGCCCAGGTTGCCGCCCGACTTCGTGAAGGTGTGGCGCACCTCCGAGCCGGTGCGGTTGCGGTTGTCGGTGAGCGACTCGACCAGCACGGCGACGCCGGCCGGCCCGTAGCCCTCGTAGAGGACGCTCTCGAACGACTCGGCGTCCGCGTCGGCGCCCGTGCCCTTCGCGATCGCGCGCTCGATGTTGTCCTTGGGCATCGACGCGTCCTTCGCCTTCTGGACCGCGAGCGCCAGCGCCGGGTTTCCGGTCGGGTCTCCCCCGCCCTCGCGCGCGGCCACCTGGATCGCGCGCGTCAGCTTCGTGAAGAGCGCGCCGCGCTTGGCGTCGGTCGCCTTCTTCTTGTGCTTGATCGATGCCCACTTGGAATGGCCTGCCATCGGTGCTCCCTAGACCACGAACTTCCCGTCGCGCTGGATCTCGGTGCCGTCCACGGTGATCGCGCCGCCCTGGCGCAGGTCGCAGACCATGTCCCAGTGGACGGCCGAGTCGTTCACGCCGCCGGTCTCCGGGTAGCTCATCCCGATCGCCATGTGGACGGTGCCGCCGATCTTCTCGTCGAGCAGGATCTCCTTGGTGCCGGTCGAGATGCCGTAGTTGGTGCCGATGCCGAGCTCGCCCAGGCGGCGCGCGCCCGTCGTCGGTGTCGAGCATCTCGATGAGGAAGTCCTCGCCGCGCTCGGCCGAGGCGTCCACCACCTTGCCGTCCTCGAACCGGAAGCGCACGCCCGCGACCTCGCGCCCGCCGTAGGTGGCCGGGAACGAGAACGCGATCTCGCCGTTGACCGAGTCCTCGATCGGGCCGGTGAAGAACTCGCCGTCGGGCATGTTGTGCTCGCCCACGCACGGGATGAACTTGCGCCCGGCGACGCCGAGCGTGATGTCGGTGTCCGGCCCCGTGATGTGGACCTCCTCCTTGCCCTCCATCCACGCGGCGAGCCGCTTGACCTGGTCGGACTGGCGCTGCCACGCGGTGAGGGGCTCGTCGTCGGTCGCGAGGCAGGCGCGTGTAATAGAAGTCCTCGTAGGCGGCGAGCGACATGCCCGGCCTCGGACGCGTAGGCGTGCGTCGGGAACAGGGTGAGCGACCAGCGGTAGCTCCCCTCGGCGGCGCGCTTCATGCTCGTCTCCATCAGCGGCTTGCGCGCCTTCTGGGTGATCGCCTGGCGCTTCGGGTCGACTTGCGACAGCGCGCGCGAGTTCGCGTCCGCCATCACGGCGATGCGGACGTCGGCGTTCTCGGCGGCCCAGGTGGCGGTCGGCGGGATCCACTCGAGCTGCTTCTCGTTCGCCAGCTCGTAGAAGGCCGGCGCCGCGCCCTCGGTGGAGAGCTGCATGATCGGCAGCCCGCCCGCGCGGAGGACCTCCTCGTAGATCGCCTGCACGAGCGGCTCGGCCTCGGTCGTCGACTGGATCACGCAGACGTCGTCGGGCTGCACGCGCGTCGAGTAGCGGACGAGGATCTGGGCGAGCGCGTCGGCGCGCTGGTCTCTCATGCGCGCAACACCCACTCGTGGACGCGCGCGTCGTCGGTCAGCTCGGGGTGGAACGCGACGGCCATGATGTTGTCCTGCCGCACCGCGATCGGGTGGCCCTCGACCTCGGCGAGGATCTCGACGTCCTCGCCTGCGTCCTCGACCCAGGGGGCACGGATGAAGACTCCGGTCATCTGCCTCCCGTCGATCTCCAACTCCGTCTCGAACGATCTTGTCTGACGCCCGAAAGCGTTGCGCTTGGTACGTCACATCGAGCAATCCCAGGTGCTCCCTACCCAGCAAGATCATCCCGGCGCAAGTGCCGAGGGTCGGAATGCCGCTCTTGATCAAGTCAATGAGGGGGGCGCGCAGGTTTTCCCGCTCGATGCCCAGGGTCATCGTCGTCGACTCGCCGCCCGGGATCACAATTCCCTCGATGCCTTCCAGATCGGCGGCGTGCGGACCTCGCGCGGCGTCGCACCCAGCTCTCGGAGGACCTTCGCGTGCGCTTCGAAGTCGCCCTGAAGGGCGAGGACGCCGACCGTCACCAGCCGCGCGTCTGCAGCAGGCCCGGCCCGCCGTTCTCGGCGCCGAGCGCCGAGATCTCGAGCCCCTTCATCGCCTCGCCGAGCCCGCGCGAGGCCTCGGCGACCCGCTCCGGGTCGTCGAAGTGCGTGGTCGCCTCGACGATCGCCTTCGCGGTGCGCTCCGGGTCCTCGGACTTGAAGATGCCGGAGCCGACGAAGTTGCCCTCCGCGCCCAGCTGCATCATCAGCGCGGCGTCGGCGGGGGTCGCGATGCCGCCCGCGCAGAAGAGGACGACGGGCAGCTTGCCCGTCTCGGCGACGTCCTTGACGAGGTCGAGCGGCGCCTGCAGCTCCTTCGCCGCGGTGGCGAGCTCGTGCGGGTCGAGCGTGGTGAGGCGCCTGATCTCGCCGCGGATCATCCGCATGTGGCGAACGGCCTCGACGACGTTGCCGGTGCCGGCCTCGCCCTTCGAGCGGATCATCGCCGCGCCCTCGCCGATGCGGCGGAGCGCCTCGCCGAGGTTGGTGGCGCCGCAGACGAACGGAACCTTGAACGCCCACTTGTCGATGTGGTTCGCCTCGTCGGCGGGCGTCAGCACCTCGGACTCGTCGATGTAGTCCACCTCGAGCGCCTCGAGCACGCGCGCCTCGACGAAGTGCCCGATGCGGGCCTTCGCCATGACGGGGATCGTGACCGCCTCCTGGATCTCCGCGATCTTGGTCGGGTCGGCCATCCGCGCGACGCCGCCGGCCGCGCGAATGTCGGCCGGGAACACGCTCGAGCGCCATCACCGCACAGGCGCCCGCGGACTCCGCGATCTTCGCCTGCTCGGCCGTGACGACGTCCATGATCACGCCGCCCTTGAGCATCTCGGCAAGCCCGGCCTTGACGCGGAAAGTGCCTTCCTGCTTCACGCCCCCAACTATAGGGAGGGGGTCACGCGAGCCGGAAGCGAGCTTGCCATCAAAACGCGGGCACGGATGCCCGCGAGGCTACTTCAGCTTGAAGGCCTTGATGCGGTCCGCGTAGGCGGACTCGTCCAGCGCGTACACGCCGTACGCGAGTGCCTGGACCAGGCCGAGCAGCGCGGTGTGCGAGCGCACGTAGGCCGGGCTGTTCGACGAGTAGTAGAGGCGCTGGTCGCCGAGCTTCGTGACCTCGGACAGGGTCGCGTCGGAGATCGCGACGGTCGCCGCGTTGCGGTGCTTGGCCAGCTTCATCGCGCGCACGACGAGCGGATGCGGGCGGCCGGCGGAGAAGCCGATCAGCAGGGTGTTCTCGTCGATGCGGCCGAGCCGCGCCAGGCCCTCCTGCGACGGCGACGCCACGACCTCGCAGCGGAGGTCGAGCAGCATCAGCAGGTGACGCAGGTAGCTCGCGAAGAAGGCCATCTGGTCGGTGCCGCAGAGGACGATCCGCTCGGCGCGCGAGATCGCCTCGACCGCGGCCGCGATCTCGTCGCGGTCGATCTTGCGAGCGGTCTCCTCGACGTTCGTGTGGTCCGCGGCGAGCGCCGACTCGAACTCGGTCTGATCGATCGGGAAGAGCGGCGTCGCGGGCACCGTCTCCGCGAGCGTGCCGTTCTCGCGCTGGCGGCGGTATTCGTCGCGCGCGCACTGCTGGAGCTCGGGGAAGCCCTCGAAGCCCAGCGCCTGCGCGAAGCGGACGACGGTCGAGCTGGACGTGTTGGCGCGGCGGGCGAGCTCCTCCGCCGTGTGGAAGGCGGCCTCGTCGAGGTGGTCGACGATGTACTGGCCCACGTCCTTCTGCGAGCGGGAGAACTCCTCGAAGCGGGAGCGGATCTCGTCGGACAGGGTCAGCGCGGAGGTGCCGTTGCGGCTCACGGTGCATGGGATTCGCCCGCGGCCGCGCGGTTCCTTCCGTTATGGGTGGCAACGGCCCCTTCTGCCCGGATAGGGTCGCTCTCTACCACGGTTTGGAGGCCCTAGATGCATGCAGTGGTTGTGAACGTCACCATCAACGACCCCGAAGCGGCGGAGACGATGCTGCGCGAGCACATCGTGCCGCGCGTCAAAGAGGCGCCGGGGCTGGTCCACGCCTACTGGGCGCGCTCGGAGGAAGGACGAGGCGGCTCGATGATCGTGTTCGAGTCGGAAGAGGCGGCGCGCGCCGTCGCGGAGGAGATCCAGGGCGGCCAGGCTGCGAGCTCCGAAGCGGTGTCGATGGACAGCGTCGAGGTGCGGGAGGTCGTCGCACACCTCTAAGACGCCGGGTTACCGGATCGGCGCTGTCGACTTCACGCTGAGGCGGTCCTTGCGGTCGTAACAGAGGCGGTACTCGTTGGCGGGGTCCACCTCGCCGCCGGCGGCGATGCCGCGATACCGGTAGCACTGATCGACGACGCGGTACGGCGGACCGAGAGACACGCTCCACCCGCGGGCGACGAGTGCCGAGCGGCACCTGGGAGAGCTGCTCTGAGGGAAATCGCGCTCGGCTCGGGCTCGGCAGTCGTCGCGGCCGTCGCGATCGTCGTCGCCGCCGCAGCCCGCCACCAAAGCCACGGCGACAACACACACGCCGGCCCGGGCGGGTCGAAAACCCGCCCGGGCCGAATGCCTCCAACTCACTCTGACGCGCTTGACCTAGGGAGCAGCCGCCGAGAAGGCTGTGCCGAAGATCTCGCAGTCGAAGCCAACCGGAGCCGACTCGACACCCAACACCGCCGTCACCACGTCACCGGCAAGCGTTGCGTAGGTCAGGTTGAAAATGCTGTTCGTCTGCGTCTGGGCATCCGTATGGAGCTGACCGTGTCACCAACGTCGAAATTGTTGTCCTCGCTGTAGAACTTGTTGCCCGCCCCGTCACCGAGGCCCTTGACGATCGAGTTGTCGACCGACGTCTGCGAGCGCAGTACGACGTTGCCGCCCGTGCAGCCGCCCTGGATCCTGTGCCCGTTGACGGCCAGCAGGTCGGCGACCGGCGTGTCGCCCGTCGACTGCATCAGGACCCGGAACGTCGAGCCGCCGCCGGTACCGGTGCCTCCCGGGCGGCCCCGGCTCACCTTGGCGGTCCCTGAGGACCGGTCTGTCCCGCGAGGCTGTTAACGGTTCGCACGACTCAAGTCCTTCGTCTTGATCGTGCGGTTCTTGATGTCCCCTGACTTGATGGTGTTGTTCCTGATGTCCCCGGACGTAATGAGCGACTGGGCGGTCGCCCCTCCCGCGACTACTAGTCCGGCAACCACGGCGCCGAGCAGTGCTTTCCTCATCGTGCCTTCCTAGGGTCGTTTAACGCGTGCATTGCGACCCTAACCGGGGTCGAACGCGCGACGCAACCGCGCATCCGAGAGTTCATCGAGAGTGGGCCCGCCAGGACTCGAACCTGGGACCTACGGATTATGAGTCCGCTGCTCTAACCAGCTGAGCTACGGGCCCCGCGCGCCAAAGCTAGCGCCTGGCAGCGGGCCGCTACTCGGCCTTGGCGAGCGCGGCCTCGAGCTCGCGCGCGCTGAAGGCGCCCTCGAGCCGCGCGGCGACCTTCCCCTCGCGGTCGATCGTGAACACCCACGGCTCGGTCGGCAGCTTCCAGTCGAGCACCTGCTCGCGGAAGCCCTTGTCGAGCTCGTTGTCGTTGTAGATCTCCATGTGGATGAACTCGGCGTCGCCGTCGTAGCTCGCCTTGACCTGCTCGGCGATGTCCACGACGGGGCCGCACACGCGGCTCTGGCACAGCGCCGGCGTGGCGAAGATGAGCATCGACCGGCTTCTCGCCGAGCACGTCGGCGAGGTCGGCGTCGTGCATCGTGCTCGGCGGCACGCGCGTGTCGATCTGCTCGACGTCGCCGCCGACGTCCGCCTTCGTCGGCGTGTCGAGACCTCGATCGCCGGCTCGCCCGGCTCCGGGCACCGGCCCGTCCTTCACCACGCGCACGGCCACGCGCTCCGCGGCGACGAGGTTGTCGTCGAGCTGCACGACGCCCGAGCACCTCGTAGTCGCCCGGCTTCGCGAAGCGCGACGTCGCGAGACGTAGACGGAGGTCGCGCTGTCCGGATCGGCCTTCACGCCCTCGCTCTGGAACTGGGGCTTGACCTCGAGCGACTCGTACCTCGCGGGGAACGGGCCGCGGACCGCGCCGCCCTCGAGCGGAGCCACGTAGAGCGCCGCCGGCGCGTCCACGATCTGCTTGCGCGCGCGGTCGAAGAGGCCGAAGCCGAACCGGTTCTCGCCCGGCTCGAGCATCGGCCACCGACGGCGACGAGCACCGGGCCCGGCGCCGAGCCCCTCGCGCAGCTCGGCGATCGTCTTGCCCGGCGGGATCGGGGAAGTCCTCCGCCTTGGCGGGCGGCGGCGCGGCCTCGCCGCCTCGTCGTCGTCGGAGTCGCCGCAGCCGGCGGCGACGAACGCCGACGAGCACAAGCAGGAGAGCGGCCAGAGCGCAGTGATGCGCGCTCACGGGCTTGCAGCCTAGGAGAAAGCCAGCGGCGGTCGCGCTGTATCGTCCGCGCCTTCATGCCAGAACAACGTGCCGCCCTGATCACCGGAGCCTCGAGCGGAATCGGGCTCGCCATCGCGCGCGCGCTCGGCCAGGACGGATACGGGCTCACCGTCTCCGCACGCCGGCCCGAGAAGCTCGAGGAGGCCGCGAAGGCGCTCGAGGCCGACGGCCTGGAGTCCTGTCCGTTCCCGCGAACATGGCGAAGGAGGAGGACATCGCGAACCTCGTCGCGCAAGCACAAGGAGCGCTTCGGGCGGCTCGACGTGCTCGTGAACAACGCCGGCGTCGGGATCGGCGGCCAGATCGAGGGCTACGAGACGAAGAAGCTCGACATGCAGCTCGACGTCAACCTGCGCTCGGTCTACCTGACGACGCGCGACTGCATCCCGATGCTGAAGGAGGCGGGCGCCGAGCACGGCAAGGCGCTCGTGGTCAACACCGCCTCGATCGCCGGCAAGGCGGGCCAGCCGTGGCTCGCCGCCTACTCGGCCACGAAGGCCGGCGTCGTCGGCCTGAGCCAGGCGATGCACGGCGAGCTCGGCAAGGACGGCGTGCAGGTCACGGCGTTCTGCCCGGGCTTCGTCGCCACGCCGATGACCGACTGGGTCGAGGGCGAGGTGCCGAAGGACGAGATGATTCAGCCGGAGGACATCGCCGAGGCGGTGCGCTTCCTGCTGCGGACGTCAGCGAACTGCGTGGTCCCGGAGATCCAGTTCATCCGGCCGGGCGACGTCCACGCCGCTCCCTGACCTGCCCTCGATCTGCTCCATCGCCGCCTCGTAGTCCTCGTAGCGGCGGAAGAGGCGCGTCCACGCCCAGCCGTGCGCGCTTGCGCAGCTCGGGCGTGCGGTTGCGCTCGCCGGTGTCGGCCTTCGGGCGCGGCGCACGGCCCTGTGAGCTCGCGGTGCTCGGCGATCGCGCGTGCCGAGCGTGGTCCCGTCGGGCGCGTCCGAGGCGAGGCTCGCCTCGAGCATCGTCCTGAGCGTGGTGAGCTCGCGCTCGGTCGCGGGCCGCGAGCGGGCCGGAGCCTTCGTGTAGCGGTCCCAGGCGCGGGCGAAGCTGGCGAAGCTGGTGCGGCCACCGTTGCGGTGCGCGGCGAGCATCGGGCAGACGCCGCCGTCGCGGTCCGTGTAGGCGCCGACGATGATGCGGTTGTGCTCGATCGCGTCGAGCATCGCCCGCTTCGTGTCGATCGGGAGCCACTCGATGGCTACCCTGCAGTTCCTGCGCCGGCCGGCGCCGCCGTCTCAAATCACTTCACCTCGCGTGGGAATAGCATGCCCGCCGCCCTGCAAACTAATCGTCACCGTCGGCGCCTGCAAGGGCGCTCCTCCTGACTGAAAGGAAGTTTGCATGCGACTCGGGCTGCACGTCGGCTACTGGGGACTCGGCTTCACGGCCGAGCAGCAACTGGAGGTCGTGCGCGAGGCCGAATCGCTCGGGCTACGACTCGGTCTGGACGGCGGAGGCCTACGGGAGCGACGCGGCGACGGTGCTCGCCTGGCTCGCCGGCCAGACGGAGAAGATCCGGATCGGGTCGGCGATCTTCCAGATGCCCGGCCGCTCCCCCGCGATGACGGCGATGACGGCCGCGACGCTCGACCAGCTCTCGAACGGCCGCGTGATCCTGGGCATCGGCTCGTCGGGCCCGCAGGTGGCGGAGGGCTGGCACGGCCAGCGCTTCGGCAAGCAGCTCCTGCGCACGCGCGAGTACGTCGCGATCCTGCGCAAGGCGCTCGCGCGCGAGCGGCTCGAGTTCGACGGCGACTACTACGAGCTGCCGCTGCCGGACGGGCCGGGCAAGGCGCTGAAGCTGATGATCGGCCCGGTGCAGGAGCAGATCCCGATCTACATCGCGGCGATCGGGCCGAAGAACACGCAGCTCTGCGGCGAGATCGCCGACGGCTGGCTGCCCACGTTCTTCTCGCCCGAGCACGTCGGCGAGTCGCGCAAGCTGCTCGAGGAGGGCGCGGCGCGCGCGTCGAACGGCAAGGCGATCGACGAGTCGTTCGACATCGCGCCGAACGTGAACCTCTGCATCGAGGACGACCTCGAGGCGCGCGCGCGAGAAGGTGCGGCCGATCCTCGCGCTGTACGTCGGCGGGATGGGCTCGCGCGACAAGAACTTCTACAACCAGCTCGTGCAGCGGTACGGCTTCGAGGAGAACGCCAAGGAGGTGCAGGACCTGTACCTCGACGGCAAGAAGGACGAGGCGGCCGCGGCGCTCTCGACCGGAGCTGATCGACACGGTCTCGCTCGTCGGTCCGAAGGACCGCGTGCGCGACCGGCTCGAGGCGTACCGCGAGGCCGGCGTCGGGACGCTCGTGTCGACGCCGCTCGCGTTCACGGCTGAGGACCGCTCGCGCATGATGCGCGAGCTGGCCGAGATGGCGGCCTGAGCGGGCGGCGCTTCCTCCTCGCCGCGTTCGGCGACCCCGGGCACGCGTTCCCCGCGATCGCGCTCGGGCGCCGGGCTCGTGCGGCGCGGGCACTCGGTCTGCCTGCAGACGTGGGCGAAGTGGCGCGAGCGACGTCGAGGCGCTCGGCATGCGCTTCGAGCCGGCGCCCGAGTACCAGGTCTTCCCCACTCGCGAGCGGCCGCTGAAGCCGTACGAGGCGGCGGTGCGCGCGGCGCGGGAGACGCAGCCGCTGATCCGCGACGTCGATCCGGACGTCGGTCGTGGCGGACATCCTCACGATCGCCGCGGGGCTGGCGGCGGAGATGGAGGGGCGGCCCGTGGGCGACGCTCGTCCCGCACGTGCTGCCGGTCTCGGAGCCGCGGCTTCCCGCCGTACTCGATCGGCGCGCGGCTGCCGCGGACGCCGGTCGGCGCCGCGTCTGTGGCACGCGCTCGACCCGATCGTGCGGACCGGCACCGAGCGCGGCCGCGACGAGCTGAACGAGACGCGCCGGCGGCTCGGGCTGGCGCCGCTCGACCACGTGCACGGCGGGATCTCGCGCGCAGCTCGCGCTCGTCGCGACGTTCCCGCAGCTCGAGTACCCGCGCACGCTCGTCGTGGCCGTGGATGCGCGTGACCGGGCCGCTGATGTACGAGCGCCCGGCGGACGACGTCGAGCTGCCGCCCGGCGACGAGCCGCTCGTCCTTGATCGCGCCCAGCACCTCGCAGGACCGCGACCAGCGGATGCTGCGCGCGGCGCTGGCCGGGCTCGCGGACGAGCCGGTGCGCGTGCTCGCGGCGACGAACCGCCGCGGCGAGCCTGTGGGCGGGCTGCCGATCCCTCCGAACGCGCGCGTCGTCGACTGGCTCTCCTACACGCGCACGATGCCGCACTGCGCGGCGGTCGTCTGCCACGCGGGCCACGGCACCGTCGTGCGCGCGCTGGCGAGCGGCGTGCCGCTGGTGGCCTGCCCGGCCGCGGGCGACATGGCCGAGAACGCGGCGCGCGTGGCGTGGGCGGGCGCCGGCGTCTCGCTACCGCGCCGCCTCGTGACCGAGCGCGGGATCAGGCTGGCGGTGCGGCGGCTGCTGCGCGACCCGAGCTACGCGACCCGGGCGCGGGAACTGGCGGACTGGGCGAGCTCGCAACGACGGCGCGGAGCACGCCGCCCGAGTCCTGGAGGAAAAGCTCCGGGGGTGGGACTCGAACCCACAACCCTTCGATTAACAGTCGATCGCTCTGCCATTGAGCTACCCCGGACCGCGATTTACTTCGGATCGAGCGGCTCGTCAGCGCTCTTCCGCAGCCGAGTCAAGCGTAGCCGTAGATCAGACCGCCCTCGACCTCGGCGTGGCAGTTCGCGCACAGCAGGATGCACTTCCGCGCCTCCCGTCGCGCGGCGCTGAGCGAGCGCGTCACACCCGTGCCTGCTGAGCGCCGAACTTCTTCTGAGTCTGGATCGACGTGATGAAACTGGAGCGCGCCGACGTACGCTGCCATAGCCGCAGACACTGCAGCAGCCACCCGCTTCACGCCACCAGCGTCTCCTTCACCCGCCGCCGCCGAGCTGCGACCTGTTCCGCCCGGCAGCGCAGTGCAGCGGTAAGTAGCCACGCGCCTCCGAGGACGAACCGTGTCTGCCGTGCTGTACGGCACTCGCGATCGAGCTCTCTGGCGTCGCGGCCCGACTCTCGCGGCGCCACGTGCGCTCGCGTGCTCGAGCCCGTGACTGCTCGAAGCCAATGGCGCACCATGTCGGACTGCGCTTCAGTCCGCGCGTTTCGCGATCTCGCGGATCGTCAGCCCTTCGCCGACCAGCTGTGGCCAAGAACCTCCCGCTCCATGCATCCGCATGGTGCCCCATACGCGAAGGATCCGACGAATTCGGACGAACAACGTACGTGCGTTCGCCAACTACGTGTTGTCCGTCGTCCCCTTGAGCTTCTCGCCGCCCTCGGAGTACTTCAGCTTGGCGAGCGTCTTCGACTCGATCTGGCGGACGCGCTCGCGGGTCACGCCCACCTCGGTGCCGATGTCCTCGAGCGTCATCGGGCCGTCGCCGGCGAGGCCGTAGCGCAGCTCGAGGACGCGCCGCTCGCGCCACGGGAGGCTCTCGAGCGCCTTCGCGAGGTCGTGGTCGCGGAGCTGCGCCGCGACAGTCTCGTGGGGGCGCTGCCAGAGCGTGTCCTCGATGAAGTCGCCGAGCGCGGCGTCGCCCTCCTCGCCGCCGACCGGCGTCTCGAGCGAGACGGGCTCCTGGCCGAGCTTGAGGATGTCCTCGACCTGCTTCTCCTCCAGCCCCTCGAGCTTCGCGGCGATCTCGGCCGGGGACGGCTCGCGCCCGGTCTCCTGCAGCAGCGCGCGCCGCGGCGCGAGCGACCTTGTTCATCCGCTCGACCATGTGCACGGGAATCCGGATCGTGCGCGACTGGTCGGCCAGCGCGCGCGTGATCGCCTGGCGGATCCACCAGGTCGCGTACGTGGAGAACTTGAAGCCGCGCCGCCAGTCGAACTTCTCGACCGCGCGGATGAGGCCGAGGTTGCCCTCCTGGATCAGGTCGAGCAGCGTCAGGCCGCGGCCGGAGTAGCGCTTGGCGATCGACACCACGAGGCGCAGGTTCGCCTCGATCAGCGCGTTCTTCGCCGCCATGTCGTTCTGCTCGACGCGCTTGGCGAGCCGGACCTCGTCCTCCTTCGTCAGGAGGCGCACGCGGCCGATCGACTTCAGGTACGTGCGAACGGCGTCCTCGTGGCCGCCCTCGCGGATCGGCGGCGGGGACGTCGGCGCGGGCGACGCCGCCCTCGTCGTACTGCTCGTAGGGATCGGCCTCGACGTCGTACTCGTCGCGCGCGCCCTCGTCGGTCACGCCGTCTCCCCCATCACGTCCGAGATTCCGCCTCGCACCCCTTCGCGCTCCTCCCACAGCTCCCGCTGTCGCTCGAAGTCGCCCGCACGCTCCGCATGACGCAATGCGCGCTCGATGCGCCTCAGTTCGAGCTGGAAGAAGCTTAAGCGTAGGACCGCGTCAGTGGAAGGCTCTTCGTCCGCGAGCGCCACCACGTCGGTCACGAGCGCGGCGAGAGTCGGCTCCTGGCTCTCCAGCCCCGCGAGCGGGGCGTCGAAGTGCGCCTTGAGCCAATCTCGCGCCTCCCGCAACGGCGCGGACGTCAAATGGTCGTCGGTCATCCGCAACAGGTAGCGGTGCCCGAGTTCGCCGCGGCTGACACACATCGCGAGGAACGAGCGCTCGCCCGCGAGCGACCGCATCGAGGGCGGTGAACGCCGGAGCCGGCTCTGCCGCCTGCTGGACCGCGACCGGGCCAGTCGACTGTGCGAGTTCCGTCACGACGTTGCTGGCGGGTACGTCGAGCTTGTCCGACACATAGCTCACGAGCTCGTTCTTTGTTGCGGGCCGGCGCACGCTGCTGAGAGATCGGGCGCAGGGTCTGCAGCGCGCGGTCCCGCCCGTGCGGGGTGCTCAGGTCCGCATCGGCCAGCACGCGCCGGGTCTGGAACTCGGGCACCGAAATTGCGCGATCGAGCAGCCGCGTGAACGCCTCCGATCCCGCCGTCGGCGACCAGGTCGGCCGGGTCCTTGCCCTCAGGCAGCTCGACGACCATCAGGTCGACCCGCTTCTCCTCGGCCGCGCGCGCGGCGCGCAGCATCGCGTCAAGACCGGCGCGGTCCGCGTCGAGCGCGAGCACGACCGTGCCGTCCTGGCCGGCCGCGCGCGCGAGCTCCGCGAACTGCTCGGGCGTGAGCGCGGTGCCCATGATCGCGACCGATTGGCCACGCCCCCGGCGTGCAGCGCGAGCACGTCCGTGTAGCCCTCGACGACGATCACCCGCCGCGTCTTCGCGGCCGCCGCGCGGGCGCGGTCGATCCCGAAGAGCTGGCGGCGCTTGTGGTACAGCTCGCCCTCCGGGGTGTTCATGTACTTCGGGCTGCTGGTCGTCGCGCATCGCGCGCGCGCCGAAGCCCAGCACGCGCCCGCGCGCGTCCGCGAGCGGGAAGATGATCCGGCCGCGGAAGAGGTCGCCGAAGCCGCCCTGGCGGCCGCGGCGGCCCAGCCCCGCCCCGGCGAGCTCCTGCTCGGTGAAGCCGTCGCGCTGGGCGGCGAGTCATGACCCGGTCCCAGGCCTTCGGCGCGTAACCGATCCGGAAGTCGCGCAGGATGTCGTCCCCCAGCCCGCGCCCGGCCAGGTACCGCCTGGCCGGCTCGGCCTCGGCGGCCTCCCAGAGATAGCGCTCGTAGAACGTCGTCGCGCGCTCGAGCAGCTTGAGCAGCCGCTCGCGCCGCTGTCGCCGCTCCTCGGCCTGCGGGTCCTCCTCCTCGCGCTTCAGCTCGACGCCGTAGCGGGTCGCGAGGAACTCCACGGCCCCCGGGAAGTCGAGCGCCTCGGTCTGCTGGACGAAGCCGATCGCGTCGCCGCCCTCGCCGCAGCCGAAGCAGTGGTAGAGCTTCTGCTCGACGTTGACCGAGAAGGACGGCGTCCGCTCGTCGTGGAACGGGCACAGGCCGACCATCCGGCCGCCGGCACGGCGCAGCTCGGTGCGAGCCCCCACCAGCTCGACCATGTCCACGGCGTCCTTGACGCGCTCGATCGAGTCCTTCGTGAAGCCCAACTAGAACCCCTGCGGCACCGACAGCGCGCTGAACGCCCTGACGGCGAAGCGATCGGTCATACCGGCCAGATAGTCGACGACGCGCTGCTCGTCCGTCGCGTCCGGCACCTGCGACGGCGGGCGGATTCTCCGCGTAGTGGGCGAAAAGCGCGCGCAGCATCCGCTCGACGCGCGGCAGCTCGCGCTGCGCGTCGGGCGCGAGGTAGACGCGCTGGAACATGAACTTGCGCAGCCTGAGCATCGCGCCGCCGACCTCCTCGGACTGCGCGATGTCGCCCGCCGCCGAGGAGCGCTCGACGAGGTCCTGCACGAGCGTGTCGATCCGCTTCGAGCCCGTCGGTCCGAGCACCGCGATCTCGGCCTGCGGCAGCTCGGCGGGGTCGAGCACCCCGGCGCGAACGCTGTCGTCGATGTCGTGGTTGATGTACGCGATCCTGTCCACCAGCCGGACGATCCGGCCCTCGAGCGTGGCCGGCTTCCCCGGCCCTGTGTGGTGAAGGATCCCGTCGCGAACTTGCTCCGTCAGGTTGAGCCCCTGGCCGTCGCGCTCGAGCCGCTCGACCACCCGCAGCGAGTGCTCGTTGTGGCGAAAGCCCGTTCCCCAGCGCTCGCGCATGCATGCGTCGAGGACGTTCTCGCCGATGTGCCCGAACGGCGGATGCCCGAGGTCGTGGCCGAGCGCGACCGCCTCGGTCAGGTCCTCGTTCAGCCCGAGCGCGCGCGCGACGGTGCGCGCGATCATGCAGGTCTCGAGCGTGTGGGTCAGCCGAGTGCGGTAGTGGTCGCCCTCCGGCGAGATGAAGACCTGCGTCTTGTGCTTCAGGCGGCGGAACGCCTTCGAGTGCACGATCCGGTCGCGGTCGCGCTGGAAGGGCGTCCGCACGGGCGAATCGTCCTCCGGAACCGCCCGCAGAGCGGGGTACGACGGCGCCGCCTGGTCGGCGAGGGCGCTGCCTAGGCCTGTGGCTAGCTCGACGGACATGGCCGCCGATTGTGCCAAGCGGCCGCGGCAGAAGCGACCGAACGTTTGTCTAGGTCGCGAGCGTCAGCCCCCGACGCGCACGATCAGCGGACGCGTGCCGTCACCGTCGCTCACCGGCATCGCCCGCCCACTGGGCGACGAAGACCGTCGGACCGCCGCATGCGCCGCTCGATCGAGAAGCGGCCGTTCGCGGTAGACCGTCTCCTCGATCGCCCGCCAGCGCGTGCCATCGAGCCGCCGGACCCAGACGACGACCTGCTCGCCCCCGCGCGCGGGCTGCAGCCGGCCTCGGACCTCGATCCGCTGCGCGCTCGGGAGCCGTGCGGCGCGCCGTCGAGAGCGTGAGCGCGGTCGCGCGGCCGGCGTCGCCGCCGTCCTGGGTGAAGAGGAGCTCGCTCGAGTCGATCCCCCCGGTGACCGCGAAGCCGGTGCCGCTCGCCCTCCGAAGCGATGCTCGACCACCGGCGCCCGGGCCGAGGATCTGCGGCTTCCAGCTCCTGCCTCCGTCTGCGGTGCGGAGCACCGACCCTGGGAAGCCGGTGAGCGAGATCCAGCCGTGGCGACGGTCACCGAACGCCAGCATCTCGGCGCGGATGGCGTCCCGTGCCGACGAGCTCCTTCCAGCGCCTGCCCGCGGTTGCGCGTGAAGTAGAGGCGGCCGTCGGTCTCGAGCACGTAGCCGACCCGCGCCGAGACGAAGTCGACGCGCTCGTGACCTCCGACCGGCGCGTCGGCCGCGGGATTCGGCGCCAGGTGTCGCCGTCGTCAGTCGAGACCGCGATCACGCGCGGTCCGAAGAAGACGACCGCCGAGCCGGCCTTGTCCACCTCGGCGAGCGTGCGGTCCTGCGGATGACCCGGTCCCTATGGCGCTCGAAGGTCTCGCCCGAATCGCCCGAGCGAAGGACGCCGCGCGGCCCGATCAGGAACACGTCTGTCTCGTTGGGCGCGTAGATGGCGCTCGGCAAGTCCTCCGCGGTCGTCTCGAGGATGCTCCAGCTCGTCCCACCGTTGTCCGTGCGGAACAGCCCGCCCGCGAGGTCGAGCGCGTATCCGACGGAGGCGTTCGGGAACGACACGTCGCGCACGTCGTCGCTGGTCGCGACACCGACGTTCTCCCAGGTCTCGCCGCCGTCGACCGTGCGGGCGAGGCCGCCGACCCACCCGGTCACGTGCGCGACGCTCGCCGACGTCGCGCGCACACGCGTGAACGTGGGAACCTCGTCGAGCCGCACGCCGAGCGGCGTGAAGCTGCTGCCGCCGTCGTCGGAGGTCAGGGTGCGGCCCGCGCCGCCGACCGCCACCGCACGCGTCGCCGACGCGTAGTCGACCGCGTTCCCGCGCGCGCCCGTCGCCGCGAAGGTCCGCCCGTTGTCGGGCGTCCGGAAGATCTCGTTGGAGCGCGTCGTGATCAGGCAGGTCGTAGCCGATCCGCACCGGACGTCCACGAAGTCGACCGCCGGAGGCGCCGGCACGCCCGGCTGCGCGGCCGGCCGCGTCCACGTGTCCCCGTCGTCGTCGGAGACGAAGAACATCCCGCCGTTGCCGACGGCGATCGCGTGGTCGTCGGTGAAGAGGACGCCGTTCAGCTCGGCGGTGCCATCGAACTCGCGCGTCCAGTCGTCGCCGCCGTCGATCGTGCGGAAGATCTCGCCCGCCGCCGTCACGGCGATCCCGTCGTTCGGCGTTCGCTGAACATGAGCGCCGTGGGCAGGGCCGCCGGGTCGTCGGAGACGATCGGCTGCGGTGAGAAGCTCCGGCCGCCGTCGGTCGGTCCTCAGGACGCGCGCCGTCGTCGAGCAGCAGATAGCCGATGTCGGCGGTCGGGAACGAGAGGCCGCGCAGGCGGCGCGTTGCAGCGCGCCTCGCTCGCCGGTGAACGGCAGCCGGCGGAACGTGTCGCCGGCGTCATCAGTACGCCGCGCCGCGCAATCGCGAGGCGACCACGATCGAGTCGGAGTCGATCATCTCGAGCCGGTTGAAGTCGAGGGTCTGGTCCGGTGCGAACGGTCGCCCCACGTGCCGCCACCGTCGTTCGTGCGCACGAGCGTGCCGAACTCGCCCGCCGCGTAGCCCGTCGCGTCCTGCAGCTCGAGCGCGAACAGGTTGTTGCCCTGCGGCTCGGGCGCGCCCCAGAGCCAGCCCGAGTGGTTGGTGGAGAGGGCGGCGCCGGCAGGGGCGGCGATGAGCAGGAACAGGACAGCTGTGAGGGAGGAGAGAGCTCGCATGCCCGGTGAAACCGGCCTTACCCGAAAAAAGTCGCGCTTAGACTTGTGGGTTATGGCCGCCTGGGCGGCGGCCACCCGTGCGATCGGCACGCGGTATGGCGAGCAGCTCACGTAGTCGAGCCCCGCCATGTGGAAGAAGTCGATCGAGTCCGGATCGCCGCCGTGCTCGCCGCAGATGCCGAGCTTCAGGTCCGGCTTGTGCTCGCGCGCCGACCCAGGCGGCGAGCCGCACGAGCCAGCCGACGCCGGGCTTGTCGATCGTCTCGAACGGGCTGCGGTCGACGATCTTCTCCTCGAGGTACTTCGCCAGGAACTTGCCCTCGACGTCGTCGCGCGAGAACCCGAGCGCCGTCTGCGTCAGGTCGTTCGTGCCGAACGAGAAGAAGTCCGCAACGGCGGCGATCCGGTCGGCCGTGAAGCACGCCCGCGGCAGCTCGATCATCGTGCCGACGGTCAGGTCGAGGTCCGCCCCGCCCTCGTCCTCGACCATGCGCTCCACGAGCGTCGCGCATGATCTCGAGCTCCTTCTCGTAGGCGACCAGCGGGATCATGATCTCGAGCTGCGGCGCGTCGCCGGTCGCCTCCTTGACGGCGAGCGCGGCCCGCACGATCGCGCGCACCTGCATCTCGTAGATCTCCGGATGGATGATCGCCAGCCGGCATCCGCGCGTGCCGAGCATCGGGTTCGTCTCGGCGAGGTGGTGGATCGTCTCGAGCGTCTTCTCGAGCTCCTCGAGGTCGTCGCTGCACCTCGATCCGCGCGCGCTCGACCTCCTGCGCGACCTCGGCCTCGTGCGGGAGGAACTCGTGCAGCGGCGGATCGAGCAGCCGGATCGTGACCGGAAGCCCCGCCATCTCCTCGAAGAGCCCCTCGAAGTCCTCCTGCTGGAGCGGGAGCAGCTCGTCGAGCGCGGCGCGGCGCTCGTCCTCCTCCTCGGCCATGATCATCGCGCGCATCTTCTCCTGGCGCTCAGGCGCCATGAACATGTGCTCGGTGCGGCAGAGGCCGATCCCCTCGGCGCCGAACTCGCGCGCCTTGCGCGCATCCTCGGGCGTGTCCGCGTTCGTCCGCACGCCGAGCTTCCTCACCTCGTCGGCCCAGCCGAGCACGCGGTCGAAGTTCTCGTCGACCTCGCGGCGAGACGAGCGGGACGTCGTCGGTGGTGACGATGCCGGCCGTGCCGTCGATCGCGATCCGGTCGCCCTCCTTCGAGGACGGTTCCGTTCACGCGCACCTCGCGCGCGGAGAGGTCGATCTCGAGCTCCGACGCCCCGCACACGGCGGGCCGGCCCATCCCGCGCGCCACCAGCGCCGCGTGGCTCGCCTTGCCGCCCTCGCTCGTGAGGATGCCCTTGGCCGCGAAGAAGCCCGCGACGTCGTCGGCCTCGGTGAACGGCCGGACGAGCACGACGTCGCGGCCCTCCTCCCCGGCCGCGACGGCGTCGTCCGCCGTGAACACGATCTCGCCCTTCGCCGCGCCGGGCGAGGCGTTGACGCCCGCGCGCGAGCACGTCGAACTTCGCGTCGGGGTCGAAGGTCGGGTGGAGCAGCGCGTCGAGCGCGGCCGCGTCGATCGTCGCGAGCGCCTCGTCGCGCTCGAGCAGCCCTTCCTCGACGGCGTCGACGGCGAAGCGCACCGCAGCCTGCGCCGGGCGCTTCGCGTTGCGCGTCTGGAGCATGTAGAGGCGCCCCTCCTCGACCGTGAACTCGGTGTCCTGCATGTCGCGGTAGTGGCGCCTCGAGCGTGCGCAGGATCTCGAGCAGCTCCGCGTGCGCCTCCGGCATCACCTCGCCCATCTCCTCGAGCGAGCGAGGCGTGCGTACCCCCGACACGACGTCCTCTCCCTGGGCGTTCACGAGGAAGTCGCCGGACGGCTCGGGCGCGCCGGTGATCTCGTCGCGTGAGAACGCAACGCCCGAGCACGAGCTCTCGCCCTTGTTGCCGAACACCATCTGCTGCACGTTCACCGCGGTGCCCCAGTCGTCCGGGATGCGGTTGATCCGGCGGTACTCGACGGCGCGGGCGCCCATCCACGAGTCGAAGACGGCGCGGATCGCCTGGCGGAGCTGCGACCTGCGGGTCCTGCGGGAAGTCCTCGCCGACCTTGTCGCGGTAGAGGTCCTTGAAGCGGTCGACGAGCTGCTTGAGGTCGTCCGTCGAGAGCTCGCTGTCGAGCTTCACGCCGGCCTTCTCCTTCTGCTCGCGGATCGCGTCCTCGATCTGCTCTCCCGGCACGCCGTGGCAGACGTTCCCGAACATCTGCACGAAGCGGCGGTAGGAGTCCCAGGCGAACCACTCGTTGCCGGTGCGCTCGGCCAGGCCCACGACGGACTCGTCGGTCAGGCCGAGGTTGAGGACCGTGTCCATCATGCCCGGCATCGACTCGCGCGCTCCCGAGCGCACGGAGACGAGCAGCGGGTCGTCCGGCGCCCCGAGCCGCTTCCCGGCCTGCTCCTCGAGCCGTGCGAGCGCGTCGGCGACCTGCTCCTCGAGCCCGGCCGGCTCCGTCCGGTCGGCCTCCATGTAGGCCACGCACGCCTCGGTCGTGATCGTGAACCCGGCGGGAACCCGCTCGGCGCCCAGGATGCTCGTCATCTCGGCGACGTTCGCGCCCTTGCCGCCGAGCAGCTCGCGCATCTCCCTCGAGCCCTCGGTGAAGTCGTAGACGAGCTTCGTATCGGTGGCGACGCGCCAAGGCGGCGTCGGAGGTTAACTCAGGCCGCGACGCGCCCGAGACGCACGTGGGCGTGGTGCTCGAGCGTCTCGGCGATCGCGCGGTCCGCCTGCGCCAGCGCCCTCTCGGGCGCCTCCGGCGCCTCCGCGAGCGGCCGTCCCAGCGCGGACACGAGGAACTCGTGCGCCTGCGGGTCGAGCGGGAACGAGCCCGCCTCGCACGCCGCGCACACGACGCCGCCGGCCGTGGCGGAGAACGCGCCGAGGTGCTCCCGCTCCCCGCACGACGCGCACGAGCCGAGCTCCGGCACGAACCCGGCCGCGAGCAGCAGCTTCAGGCGGAAGGCGAGCGCCTGCGCCCTGCCGGCGGCGGCCGGGCTGGCGTCGAGCAGCGCCAGCTCGTGGCACAGCAGGTTGTAGGCGGGGAGCGTTCGGCTCGGCGCTGTCGAACAGCCGCAGGACCGCCTCGCACGCCTCAGTCGGCGCGCGCGAGCGCCTCGCGGTTCTCCCTCAGCGCGGAGTGCGGGTGGACGGTCTCGACCGACGTGACCGTGTAGCAGCTCGCCGCGCCCCTCGTGCAGCACGAGGCCGACGCGGAAGAGCGGCTCGAGCCGGCCGCCGAAGCGCGACTTCGGCCGCCGCACGCCCTTCGCCACCGCCCCGATCCGCCCGCGCTCGCGCGAGTAGAGGTGCAGGATGCGGTCGGCCTCTCCGTAGCGGATGGAGCGCAGGACGATGGCTTCGGTCTTGAAAGAGCCGGGCATGACGAATCCGATTCCTAGACTGTTTCTACAGATGGCGGGAGACGCGAACATCACGCTCTACACGACCGACCCGTGCGGCTTCTGCCGCTCGGCCAAGGCGCTGCTCGAGAGCCGCGGGGTCTCCTACGAGGAGATCAACCTCGCGAAGGACCCCGACGGGCGCGCCGCGCTCGTCGCGCTCACGGGCCAGATGACGTTCCCGCAGATCCTCGTCGGGGAGCGCTCGATCGGCGGCTTCCGCGAGCTGCTCGAGGCCGACCGCGACGGCGTCCTCGAAGACCTGCTGGCCGCCTAGGTGCGCCCGCGGCGCGCGCTGGCAGCGCGGGCAGACGTAGGTCCCGCGTCCCGCGGCGCGGATCTTCACGATCTTCGCGCCGCAGCGCACGCACGGCTCGCCGGCGCGCAGGTGCACGAGGAAGCGGTCCTGGAACGAGCCCTCGGCGCCGTCGGCGTGGCGGAAGTCGTCGATGGTCGCGCCGCGGGCGTCGATGCCGTCGTTCAGGACCTTGACGACCGCTTCCCGCAGCGCCTCGAGCTGCGGCCTCCTGCAGCGTGCCGACCGGCCGCAGCGGGTGGATGCGCGCGATGGAAGAGCGCCTCGTCCGCGTAGATGTTCCCCACGCCGGCGATCCGCTCCTGGTTCAGGAGGAACGCCTTCGCCGGCGCGCGGCGGTCGCGCGCGAGCGCACGCAGGTGGTCGGTCGTGAAGTCGGCGCTGAGCGGCTCGACCCCGAGCCGCGAGGCGAAGTAGTCGTGACGCGCGTCGCTGCCGAGCAGCACGACGCCGGTGCCGAAGCGGCGCTGGTCGGCGAACACGACCGCGCCGCCGTCGTCGAGCCGCATCCGCACTCGCGCGAAACGCGCGTCGTCGGTGTAGAGCAGGTTGCCGGTCATGCGCAGGTGCATCACCAGGTGCACGTCGCCGGACAGCTCCCACACGAGGTACTTGCCGCGCCGGTCGAGCCGCTCGATCCGGCGGCCGTTCACGGCATTCGCGATCTCCCACGGCGGCGCCGGCGCGCACCAGCGCGGGTCGAGGACCTCGATCTCGCTGATGCGCCGGCCCTCGACGGCGGGCGCGAGCTGGCGGCGAATCGTCTCGACCTCGGGCAGCTCGGGCATGGCCGAGGCTAGAGGCCGGGGTAGGGCTTCGTCTAGACCCACGGGGCTCACGCACCCACCGCCTTCAAACGGCTCGCCCGGAAGGTCCGCCCGCTCCCCGGTCAGCCACAGCAGCACGCTCGCCCCCACGTCCGCCAGCAGGCCGTCCGCCCGCCGGCCGTCGTGGCCGTCGAAGGTGGCGAGCAGGGGGGCGAATTCGCGCGTGTGGTCGCTTCCCGGGTGGGCGGGGTCGCAGCCGTGGTCGGCTGTCAGCACCAGCATGTCGCCGGGCCGCATCGCCTCGAGCCAGCGCGCGACGGCCGCGTCGATCTCGCGCAGCGCCGCGTGGAAGCCCGGCGGTGTCCTTGCGGTGGCCGAAGACCTGGTCGGTGTCCACGAGGTTCGTGAACACGAGCCCCTCGTCCAGCTCGCCGAGCAGGCGCTCGGTCGCCTCGATCCCCGCCGCGTTGTCCGGCGCGGAGTGGTCGGCCGCGACGCCGCGGCCGTCGAAGACCTGCCCGACCTTGCCGACGGCGTGGACCTCGCATCCCCGCTCGGCCAGCTCGTCCAGGTACGTGCGCCCGGGCGGGTCGAGCGCGTAGTCGCGCCGGCCCGGCGTCCGCTCGAACGCGCCCGGCTCGCCGCGGAACGGCCGCGCGATCACACGGCCGACGGCGTGCTCGCCCCGCAGCAGCTCGCGCGCGGTCGCGCAGTGCCCGTAGAGCTCCTCCTCACTGACGACGTCCACATGCGCCGCGACCTGGAAGACCGAGTCCTGCGACGTGTAGACGATCAGCGCGCCCGTCTCGAGATGCTCCTCGCCGAACTCCTCGATCGCGCGCAGCCCCTCGCGCGGCGCGTTGCACAGCACGTCGCGGCCGGTCGCGCGCGTGAACGCCGTCGATCACCTCGGCCGGGAAGCCGTCCGGATAGACGGGCGCGCGCGGCGCCTCGACGCCCATCAGCTCCCAGTGCCCGGTCGTCGTGTCCTTGCCGTGCCCGAGCGGCGCCAGCCGCCCGTGCACGACCGGCGCCTGCGGCCGGCGCGACGCCCGGGATCTCGGTGACGTTGCCCGAGGCCGAGCCGCGGCGAGCGTCGGCAGGTCGAGGCCGCCCTCCGCCTCGGCGACGTGCCGGAGCGTGTTCGTGCCGGCGTCGCCGTACTCGGCCGCGTCGGGCAGCGCGCCCACGCCGCAGGCGTCGAGCACGATCACGAAGGCGCGCCTGCCGGCGATCACCCCGTGTCCTCGGTTACCTCGCCCTCGAGCTCGAGCGAGTCCAGGAGCGGGTCCATCACGCGGCTCGTCGACGAGCGTCGTAGTCCTCCGGCGGCGCGATCGCCTCGATCACGTACTCCGACGCCGCCGTCGAAGACGTGCACGCTGCGGGTCCGGAGGTCGCGCCGCGAGAGCACCTGCTCGCCGTCGACCTCGATCGCGGGCGCGCCGGCGACCTCGGTGACGGCGGCGCTTCGGACTCGGTAGTCGGGGTCGCGCACCTTGACCGCTTCGACGCAGGCGGTCCTTCGCCGCCTCGAGCTCGGCGTCGGTCTCAGGCAGCGGCTCCTCGCGCGGGTACGCCCATCCGGCCACGATCGCCTGGCCGGACACGAGCTCGAAGACGCCGGGCGCGTCCCGGCGGCGGAGCTTCCAGTTCGCGGGATGCTCGAACGCCATCGCCGGCACGCGGGAAGTCGGCCTGCTTCTGGCCGCGCGGCGCCTTCACCTCGAAGACGGGCGGCGGGTCGTCGGGCTCCTCGCCGCAGGCGGCGAGCAGCGGAACGCAGGCAAGCAGGAGGAGCGCGGCCCGGAGCACCCGCCGCGTTCTATCAGCCGCGCCGTGAAAGAAAGGGGCCCCGTCCCCTTTAGACCCGCGCCCGCGGATGCGCCTTGAAGTAGACGTCCTTGAGCTGGTCGCTCGAAAGGTGCGTGTAGAGCTGGGTCGTGGCCACGTCCGCGTGGCCGAGCATCTCCTGCACCGAGCGCAGGTCGCAGCCGCCCGCCAGCAGGTGGGTGGCGAAGGTATGGCGCAGCGTGTGCGGGCTCATGCTGGTCGGCCAGGCCGACCGCGGCGGCATGCCGGCGCACGATCTTGTAGAGCCCCTGGCGCGTCAGCGGCCCGCCGCGGAAGTTGACGAACAGGTGCGGCTCGGCGGCGCCCGCGGACGAGCGCCGGCCGGCCGCGCTCCAGGTAGATGCGCAGCGCCTCGACCGCGGCGCGGCCCGACCGGCACGACGCGCTCCTTCGAGCCCTTTCCGCGCGCTCGCAGGACCTGCTCCTCCATGTCGAGGTCGGCCAGCTCGAGCCCGATCGCCTCGGATGCCCTCAGCCCGCACGCGTACATCAGCTCGAGCAGCGCGCGGTCGCGCAGCGAGGCGGGCTCGGTCCCGCGCGGCGCGGCGAGCAGCTTGTTCACCTCGTCACGCGACAGGACGCGCGGCAGCTTGCGGCCGCGCCGCGGCGAGCTGATCGCCGCGGTCGGATCGGAGTCGCGCACCCCCTCGCGGCGAAGGTGGCGGTAGAACGAGCGCAGGCAGGCGGCCTTGCGATGGATCGTCGCGGGCGAGGCGGGCGGCTTGCCGTTACCCGCGGCGAGGGCCGCGACGAAGTCGGACACCTGGGCGCCCGTGACCGTGTCCGCGCTCAGGTCGTGCTCGGCGAGCCAGCGGCCGAACTGGAGCAGGTCGGTGCGATACGCCTCGAGCGTGTTGCGCGAAAGGCCGCGCTCGAACTCGAGATAGCCGAGGAAGTCGAGCACGAGGTGCTCGAATGGCCTGGCCTCGCTCTGTCGGGACGACTGTCGCCACAGAGCCGGATTCGCCCGGCCCGGGGTCATCCCTTGCCCTGCAAGCGGGTTCTCAGGAGCATCAGGCCGATCAGCGTCTTGGCGTCCACGACCCTCTCGATCAGGTCGTCCAGGTCCGCGAGCGGGACGGCCTCGACCTCGATCCGCTCGTTCTCGTCGGCCTCCGCCTCGGCGTCCTCGAGCCTTGTCGCGAGGTAGATCCAGATCTTCTCGTTCGTGAAGCCGACCGACGCGTAGTAGGGCCCCTTCAGGAGCTCCCAGTCCCCGGCCGACTTGCCGATCTCCTCGGCGAGCTCGCGCTTGGCGCACTCAAGCGGGTCCTCGCCCTCCACGTCGAGCTTCCCGGCCGGCAGCTCGAGCACCTGCTGCTCGTTCACCGCCTCGCGCGGCTGGTTGACGAGGTAGACGAGCTCGCCGTCGTGCGCGACCATCGCCACCGAGCCGGGGTGGCCGACGTACTCGCGCTCCGCCTCCTCGCCGTCGTCGTCGTAGCGGACCGTGTCCTTGTAGACGGTCGCGATCTTGCCGCGGTAGACGACCTCGCTCGCGATCCGCTCGAACCCCACGGCGGGGATTCCTACCCGATCGCCTCCGCCAGCACCCGGCCGCCCGCCAGCGCCGCCATGAAGAACGTGGGGTCCTCCTCGGCGGTCCGCCCCATCGTCGTGGCCGGCAGCCCGCTCGCCAGGTAGCCGTCGAGGTCCTCGTCCGCCGGCCTCGCGACCTCGACCGGCTTCAGCACGAGGTCGAGCACCGTCCGCGTGTGATGCGAGACGCCCCAGTGGCGTGCGCGAGCGTCGCCGGACGACATCCGCGGCACGATGATCGTCCGGCAGCCGAGCGCGAGCGCGGCGTGCGCGCTGTCGAGCGCCGCCATGCCGCCGTGCCCGAGCGCCGTGGCGGAGCCGAGGATGCCCGGCCCCGGCGCCGCGATCGCCGCGTCCCATCCCAGCTCGGTGAGGCCCGCGTGCAGGCCGCCGATCGTGGTGATCGCGTCGTGCTCTCCGCCGAACGCCGGGCCGGCGCAGACGTGCCCGGCGAGCAGCCCGCGCTCGAGCAGCTCGGCAACGACCCGCGAATGCGAACCGGGCAGCGCGCCGCCCGCCGTCTGCACGTATCCCACCCGCCCGCGGCCGCGCGCCGCCCACGCGACGCACGGAAGCTGCGCGTGCAGGAAGCAGACCGCCACCGGCTTCTCGACCGGCAGGTCGAGCGTCGCGGCCTCCACCGGTTCGACCGCGTGCTGGAGCGGCGTGTAGTTCAGCTTCATCACGTGCGCGCCCTCGATGCCCGTCCCGCTCGAGCCCGCGCGTCAGGTTCACGTGCACGATGTCGAAGCCGCCGCTGCCGAGCCCGAGATCGCGCGCAGCCACGTTGACCACGACCTCGTCGCCCACCTCGTTGGGGCCGGTGAGCTCCTCGTAGGCGACCGCCGGGCCGCTCCTCGCCGTCCACCTCGACGGTGAGCTGCGCGCCGTCGACGGCGACGACCTTGCCGCGCCTCAGCGCGAGCCGCTGCATTCGACCAGCGTGAGCGCCAGGTCGAACGCGCTCTCGAGCGCCTCGACCGTGACGAACTCGTCCGGCTCGTGGTTGTGCGCGGTGCCGTTGGCCACGTTGAGGCACGGCAGGCCCTCGGCGTTGAACACGTTCGCGTCGCTGCCCCCGCCGGTGGTCACGTACTGCGGCTCGATCCCGAGCTGCTCGAGCGCCGCGGCCGCGGCGTTGACAACGGGCGGCGCGGTCCGCGGGATCCGGTAGGCGCGGAACTGCTCCTCGATGTGCGTCTCGACGTCGCACTCGGCGTCGCTGCCGGCGTCCGTCAGCGCGTCGACCATCCGCTCGACGGTGCGCGTCGCCTTCTCCGGGTCGACGCTGCGCGCCTCGAGCTCGAGCCTGCACCTCTCCGCGACCACGTTCGCGGCCGTGCCGCCGTCGATCCGGCCGACGTTCGCGGTGGTCTCGTCGTCGATCCGCCCGAGCTCCATCCGCTGGAGCGCGTTCGCCGCCGCGACGATCGCGCTGCGGCCGTCCTCGGGCCGGATGCCGGCGTGCGCGGCGCGGCCGTGGAACTCGGCCTCGATCCGGAAGTAGCTCGGCGCGGCGACGATCAGCTCGCCGATCGGCGACGCGTGGTCGAAGACGAAGCCGAAGTCGGCCCGCAGCGTGCCGCGGTCGAAGGCCTTCGCGCCCTGGAGCGCGACCTCCTCGCACGTGGTGAAGAGGAACTCGAGCCCGACCGGCGGGTCGTCGGCGAACCGCCGCGCAACGCCCATGAACGCGGCGACGGCCGCCTTGTTGTCGGCGCCGAGGATCGCCTCGAAGCGGTTCGTGTAGCGGCCCTCGACCTCCTGCACCTCGATCGGCCCGGTCAGCGGGACGGTGTCGAGGTGCGCGCAGAAGAGGACCGTCGGCGCGCCCTCGGGGCCGGGGATCCGCCCGTACAGGTTGCCCGCGTCGGCGCCCGTCTCCGACGCGCTCGCGTCCTCGGTCAGCTCGAGCCCGATCTCGTCGCGGACGTAGTCGGCCGCCGCGCGCTCGCGGCGCGACGGGCTGGGTATCTCACAGAGCCGGACGAAGTCCGCCCGCAGCCGCTCGCGCTCGGCCTGGCTCGCCCGCAACTACTGCGTGCGAATCCGGGGCAGCGGCTCCGACTCGGCGTGACCGACGGCTCCACTTCCGGAGCGTTCTCGCGCGCCCGCGCTGTAGCGGCGCCGACGAACTCGCGGAAGAGCGGCTGCGGCCGCAGCGGCCGCGACTTGAACTCCGGGTGGAACTGCGACGCCACGAAGAACGGGTGGTCCGGCAGCTCGATGATCTCGACGAGCCGGTCGTCGGGCGAGGTGCCGGAGCACACGAGGCCCTCCTGCTCGAGCCGGCGGCGCAGGTGGTTGTTCACCTCATAGCGGTGGCGGTGCCGCTCGTAGATGACGGCCTCGCCGTAGATCTCGCGCGCACGCGTGTCGTCGTGGAGCTTCACCGGGTCGGCGCCCAGGCGCATCGTGCCGCCCATGTCGCGCACCTCCTTCTGCTCCGGCAGGAGGTCGATCACCGGGAACGGGCGTCTCGGGGTCGAACTCGGTCGAGTTCGCCCCGTCCATGCCGGCGACGTGGCGCGCGAACTCCGCGACCGCCACCTGCATTCCGAGGCAGATGCCGAAGTACGGCACGCCGCGCTCGCGCGCGTAGCGCGCGGCGAGGATCTTCCCCTCCACCCCGCGCACGCCGAAGCCGCCGGGCACGAGGATCCCGTCGAGGCCCTCGAGCTCGTCGGCCATCGAGGCCGGCTCGAGCCGCTCGGAGTCGACCCACTTGATCTCGATCTTGCCGCCGTGGTGGGCGCCACCGTGGTGCAGCGCCTCGATCACGGACAGGTACGCGTCGTTCAGCTGCGTGTACTTGCCGACCATGCCGATCCGAACCGGCGTGTCGGCGGCGTCGTAGCGCTTGACGAGCGCCTCCCAGTCGGACAGGTCCGGCGGATCGGTCTCGAGCCCGAAGTGGGAGAGGATCTGGTCGTCCACGCCCTCGGCGCGGAAGTAGAGCGGCACCTTGTAGATCGAGTCCACGTCGCGCGCGGAGACGACGCGGTCGACGGGCAGGTTCGCGAACAGCGCGATCTTCGAGCGGATGTCGCGGTCGAGCGCCTCCTCGGAGCGGCACACGACCATGTCCGGCTGGATACCGATCCGGCGCAGCTCCTGGACCGAGTGCTGGGTGGGCTTCGTCTTCAGCTCGCCCGCGTGGCCGAGGAACGGCACGAGCGTGAGGTGGATGAACATGCACCGCTCGCGCGCCGTGCTCGGTCTGGAACTGGCGCAGCGCCTCGAGGAACGGCAGCGACTCGATGTCGCCCACCGTGCCGCCGATCTCGGTGATCACGAAGTCGACCGCCTGCGACTCGGCGACGAGCCGGATCCGGTCCTTGATCTCGTCGGTGACGTGCGGGATCACCTGGACCGTCCCGCCCAGGTAGTCGCCGCGGCGCTCGCGCCGGATCACCGCGTTGTAGATCGCGCCCTGCGTGACGTTCGAGCCGCGCGTCGTGTTCGAGTCCGTGAAGCGCTCGTAGTGGCCCAGGTCGAGGTCGGTCTCCGCGCCGTCCTCGGTGACGAACACCTCGCCGTGCTGGAACGGGCTCATCGTGCCCGGATCGACGTTGATGTACGGGTCGAACTTCTGGAGCGTCACGGTCTTCCCGCGCGAGACCAGCAGGCGGCCGATGGACGCGGAGGCGATTCCCTTGCCGAGCGCCGAGACGACGCCCCCCGTGACGAAGATGAAGCGGGTTGGCTGCGAGTCAGGCATGGCTCCTCCCGAGCGAGTCTAGATGTCGAAGTCCGGGAGTCCGGTCGATCAGGCGGGAGATCGAACGGAATTCCCCGTAGATGGTGGCTGTTCCGATCACGCCGAGCGCGATCAGCTGCCCGGTGGTGTCGAGGGTCAGGACCAGCCACAGCCCGGCGACCGCGCCGGCCACGTTCGATCCCGTGTCCCCCAGCATCGCGCGCTCCCGCAGGTCGAACGGGAGCAGCACGAGCAGCGGCCCTACGAATAGCCCGAGCGCCCACAGCGGGTCGAGGTCCATCGAGCCGATCGTGAGCGCCGCTCCGAGCAGGGCGAGCGTCTTGAGCGACCGCCCCGGCCGGAGGTCGAGCAGGTTGAAGAAGTTGGTGGCGAGCACGAGCACCGCGGCGGCGAGCAGGTAGTCGCCCGTGTCGAGCGCGCTGCCGGCGAGCACGAACAGCGCGAGCCCGGCCGCCCCCGCCGCCTTCAAGCAGCCCCGGCGAGAAGCCGCCCGCCGCGGTCGCGCGGGCGTGTCCGCGCCAGCCGCGCTCGTCACCCGCGCCGAGCACGTCGTCGATCAGGCCGAGCACCGCGACGCCGATCACGTACAGGACCATGCCGACGATCCCGACGGGCGCGCCGATCGCCGGCCACACGTCGCCGTCCGAGGCGTGGTCGGCGATCGCCACCGGCCCGAGCGCGATCATGCTGGCGGCCACCGCCGCGAGGCCGGCGGGGAAGGCGACGCTGCGCGCCGCGGTAGTTCTCCTTCACGAGGCCCCTGCGCTCGAGCTCCCGGAGGGCCGCCGGCACCGCCGCAAGCGCGACGATGATCGAGACGACCAGCGGGAGTGACTGCACCAATCGACGGTACCGCGCTAGTCCGACAGATCGGGCAGCGCGCTTTCAGCCGATGTCCTTGTACCCGTAAGCTGCCCTCGGGCCGGCCTCCGGTGAAGCAGCACCCTCGAGCGCCGAGCCGGCCGGCGGATGTGTCCGCGTTGTCCACGCTTGCGATCTCCTCGTCCTCGTACCAGCCGACCTGCGACGGGTCGGTGCTCGATCGCCTCGACGCCGACCGTGCCGCGCAGCCGGCGAAGGGCCCCCTCGGCGAACGCCTCGCGCGCTCGACGCTCCGCGTCCGCCTCGTCCTCGGGCGGCGGAGGCTCGCGGTACACGACGACGCGGTCGAATCCGCTCAGGCGCCGTCTCGCACGGTCCGCGCACCGCGCCGCCGCGAGCGCCGCCGGGCCCGGCCGACCAGCGCGTCGGGCGGAGTCAGCTCGTACGGTCCGCACGAGTGCGCCGCCGCCCATCTCGACGGCCTCCTCCACGGCGTCGGCCACCTCGGCTGGAAGCTCGCCGAACGCGACCAGCGCGACCCGGTAGCCCGCGAGCCGGCCCTCGGCCACCGCCGGCGCCGTCTCCTCGATCACGTCGTCCCGCGCTCGAGCCCAGCTCCTGCTCGCTGCGCACGTCCTCACGCGCCTCGGTGACGTCGTCGCGCAGGGAGTCGCGCAGGTTCTGGTCCGCCTCGCGACACCAGCGAGTCGCCGACCGTGACGCCGAGGACGATGCCGATCCCCAGCGCCAGGAAGACGGCGACCAGCGACAGCGCGTGGTAGCGGAAGTCGACCACGCGCTACTCGAGGCCGAGCAGGATCTGGATCTTCAGCCAGACGAGGTCGAGGAAGTCGCCGAGGTTGTCCGACGAAGCCACGATCACGATCAGCGTCGCGAGCGCGGCGAGCGCGACGAAGGCGATCGGGCCGCCGCCCGCGGACGGCCGGTAGAGGCGGCTCACGCCCTTCGCGTCGACGAGGATCTCGCCTACGCGCAGCCGGGTGAGGAACGTCGACGACATGCCCTTGCGGTTCTTGTCGAGGAACTCCATCAGGTTGAAGTGCGAGCCGACCATCACGATCAGCTCGGCGCCCTTCTCGGCCGCCACGAGCATCGCGACGTCCTCGCTGGTCGCCGGCGCGGGCACGACCTTGTACGGCAGGCCGAGCCGGTCGAGCCGCTCGCGGCCGGGCGCGCGTCCGTCCGGGTACGCGTGCACCACGAGCTCCGCGCCGGAGCGCAGCGCGGCATCGGAGGCCGAGTCCATGTCGCCGACGATCATGTCCGGCTCGAGCCCCTGCTCGAGGATCGCGTCCGCACCGCCGTCGACCGCCACGATCACCGGCCGCTGGTCGCGCACGTAGGGCCGCAGCATCCGCAGGTCCTTCTGGTGGCCGACGCCGCGCACGACGATCAGACACGGGCGGTCGCGGAACGTCGTCGTGAACTCCGGCAGGTCGAGCCGCCCGCCGAGCAGCTCGCGTTCCTCGCGGATGTGGCTCATCGTGTTCTCGGCGAACGCCTCGAGCGCCTCGCCGAGCTTCAGCCGCTGGCGGTCGTGCGCGTGGCGGATCGCGTCGAGCTCCTGCACCTCGCCCTCGAACAGCGGCTGCCCGTCGCGCAGCACCGCGCCGGCGCGGACCGTGATCCGCTCGCCGTCGCTCAGCTCGTCGAAGATGCGGCTGGCCGGGCAGGTCCACCAGGTGGACGCCCCCTCGGCCAGCACCAGCGGCCCGACGTTCGGGTATCGCCCGGTCGACGAGCGCGCGGCGTTCAGCACGCAGCGGACGCCGGACGCCACCAGGTCCTCGCCCGAGACGCGGTCGATGTCCTCGTGGTCGATCACCGCGATGTCGCCCGCGCCGCAGGCGTCTTCACCAGCCGCTTCGTCCGCTTGCCGAGCCGCGCGGCAGCCCGTCGAACTCCTTCGGCCCGGCGGACCCGTTCTCGCGCGCGCGCGTGCGCGCTTCGATCGGCCCGTCAGCCGAGACACCGCCATGTACGCGAGCAGGCTACTCGCGACGCTAGGCGGCGGCCAGCAGTTCCTCCGCATGCTTGCGGGCGCCGGCGTCCTTCGCGTCGGCGCCCAGCATGCGGCAGAGCTCGTCGAGCACGAGGTCGTCCTCGAGCCGCTCGACCGTCGTGCGGGCCAGCTCGCCCGCCGCCGCCTTCTCGATCCGGAAGTGGCGGTCCGCGAGCGACGCGATCTGCGGCAGGTGGGTGATGCAGAGCACCTGGCGGCCGCTCGCGAGGGCGCGCAGCCTGTCGCCCACCGCCCGCGCCGTCTGGCCGCCGACGCCGGCGTCCACCTCGTCGAAGACGAGCGTCGCCGGGCCGCCGGTGCTGGCCACCGACATCAGCGCGAGCATCACGCGCGAGAGCTCGCCGCCCGACGCCGTGTCGCGCACCGGCGCGGCGGGCACGCCGGGGTTGGGCGCGATCAGGAACTCGACCTGCTCGGCGCCGGTCGCCGCGAGCTCCTCGCGCTCGTGCAGCTGCGACCTCGAACGACGCGTCCTCCATCGCCAGCTCGGCCAGCTCGGCGCGGACGCGCTCGGCGAGCGCCGGGCGCGGCCTTCGCGCGCGCCTTCGAGAGCGCCGCGGCGAGCGCGGCCTCCTCCTTCTCGGCCTCCGCCAGCGCGCGCTCCGCGCCCTCGATCGAGACCTCGGCGTTCTCGAGCCGGTCGCGCTCGGCGCGGCAGCGCTCGAGGTGCTCGAGCACCGCGGCCACGCTGCCGCCGTGCTTTCGCTCGAGCCGGTCGTAGGCGTCGAGCCGCTCCTCGACCTGCTCGAGCCGCCCGGGCTCGGCGGCGAGGCCGAGCTCGTAGCGGCGCAGCTCGCCCGCCAGGTCCTCGGCCTCGATCCGCAGCGCGCGTCAGCCGCGCCCGCAAGCGCGTCGAGCTCGGCGTCCACGCCGGCCACCGCGGCCGCGAGCCGCTCCGCCTCGGCCAAGCAGCGTGGCCGCACCCGGGCGCGTCCGTCTCCGGCGCGATCGCCTCGGCCCCGCCCGCGCTGGCCGCGCGCAACCCCTCGAGGTGGCGGAGGCGGTCGCGCTCTGCGAGCGAGCTCCGCCTTCTCCGACTCGTCCGGCTGCAGCGCCTCGATCTCGCCGATCTCGAAGACGAGCAGGTCGAGGTCGCGCTCGCGGTTGCCCGCGCGCGCCGCGAAGCTCGGCGAGCTCGGCGCGCAGCTCGCGCACGCGCGCGTGCGCGGCCGCGAACTCCGCCCGCTTCGCGAGCTGCGCTTCGCCCGCAGAACGCGTCGAGCACCTCGAGCTGGGCGGACGACACCGTCAGCTTGCGGTGCTCGTGCTGGCCGTAGAAGGCGACGAAGCGGCCTGCCCAGCTCGCGCAGGTCGTCAATCGTCGCGGTCCTTCCATCGAGGAACGCGCGCGAGCGCCCCGACGCGGAGACGCGCCGCCCGAGCACGATCTCCTCGCCGTCCTCGGTCTCGAACGCGCCCTCGACGTAGGCCTCCTCGGCACCCGGGCGCACGATCCCCGGGCGCGGCTTGCCGCCGAGCAGTAGGTCGAGCGCGTGCGCGAGGACCGTCTTGCCCGCGCCGGTCTCGCCGGTGATGACGTTCAGGCCGGGGCCGAGCCGCAGCTCGGCGCTCTCGATCAGGAGCAGGTTCTGGACGCGCAGCTCGGTGAGCATCGTGCTCCAAGCTAATAGGCGAGGCGGCCGAACTTCTCCCTGAAACGGTGGTAGAAGGACGCGCCCGGAATCTGGGCGAGCAGGAAGCGGTCGTGTGCGAAGCGGACCGTCATCCGGCCGCCCGGCGGCAGGGTGCACGCCGGCCGTCCGTCCGTAGTCACGTCGACCTCCTCGCGCCGCGACAGGTTCTCGATCGTCAGCACGTCGTGCGGGGCGACGACCAGCGTCCGCGCGGTCAGCGTGTGCGGCGCGATGAACGACACGACGTAGCCCTCCACGCCCCAAGCCAGGATCGGGCCGCCGTTCGCGAGGTTGTAGCCGGTGGAGCCGACCGGCGTCGACGCGACGAGCCCGTCGCAGCGCACCGCGCCGAGCGTGTCGTCCTTGATCGAGTAGCCGAGCTCCGCGACGCGCTGGGCGTGAACGCGGTGGACGGAGACGTCGTTCACGCCCCATTGCTCGTCACCGTCGATGACCGCCGCGATCCCAGGAAGCTCGAGCAGCTCGAAGCGGCCGTCGAAGGCGCAGGCGAGCGCCTCGTCGATGGAGTGCGGCTCGACGCGTGGCGAGGAAGCCGATCGCGCCGAAGTTGAGCGCCGAAGACGGGCACGCCGCGACCCGCGTACGCGCGCAGCGCGGTGAGGATGCTGCCGTCGCCGCCGAGCACGAGCGCGAGGTCGGTCGGCAGCGTCGACCTCCGCGCCGACGCGCACGCCGTCCTCTTCCTCGATCCCGTGCTTCTCGGCCTCCGCCGCCGGCACGAGCACCTCGATCTCCCGCTCGCGCGCGAGCGCCACGAGCCGGCCCACGCAATCGCCCGTCTGCTCGGGGTACTGGTGCGTGAAGAGCGTGACGCGCTCGGGCTTCTTCACGGCTCCACCCGCCGCGCCGCGTCCTCGACCGAATCGACGGCCGCCGGGCGCCCGCGCTCGGCGAGCCAGATGAAGCTCTCCTCGTTCCCCGCGGGGCCCGGGAGCCCGGAGGATGCGTACGCCGAGCACGGAGTGCCCTTCCGCAGCAGCCCACTCACCGACCGCAACGAGCGCCGCGCGGCGGTCGTCGGCGTGAGCGCACGACGCCGCCCTTCCCCACCTTCTCGCGCCCGACCTCGAACTGCGGCTTGACAAGCGCAAGGCAGTCCCACTTGTCGGCGGCCGCCCCGATCAGCGCGGGCAGCACCTTCGTCAGCGAGATGAACGAGAGGTCGGCGACGATCAGGTCGGGCCGGTAGGGCAGCTCATCCGGGCTCAGCTCGCGCGCGTTCCGGCGCTCGATGACAGTCACCCGCGGGTCGTTCCGGAGCCGCCAGTCGAGCTCGCCATAGGCGACGTCGAGCGCGACGACGTGCGCAGCGCCGCGCTGGAGCAGGCAGTCGGTGAACCCGCCCGTCGAGGCCCCGGCGTCCAGGCACATGCGGCCGGCCGGGTCGAGGCCGAACTGCGGCGAGCGCGTTCTCGAGCTTCCGGCCGCCGCGCGAGACGAACCGCGAGCGCTCGGCGACCTCGACCGGGCACGTCCTCGGCGACCATCTGGCCGGGCTTCTCGGCCCGGCGGCGCTCGCCTCCCAGGCGGACGTCGCCGGCCAGCACGGCGGCCGCAGCGCGCGAACGCGTCTCGAACAGGCCCCGCTCGGCCAGAACGGCGTCTAGCCGCTTGCGTGACATGGTCGGAGCGTACCCGCCCCAAGCCGATGACGACCAACCTAGGCACCCCCCTAGGCGCGCGGCCCGTCCGTCACGACGACGCTGGGGAACCGGACTTGGCCGCCGGGAAGTCCAAGCCGCGCTGAGCGTGGTCGTCCGCGACTAGAAAACGGAGGATTCCGACGCGGTACGCCCGCCTACCTGGAAGTTTACTTGGCGCAAAGCCACTTATCCAGAGATTGACCAAGCGTGACCCCGCTCACACAGCTTTTCGATTTCGCTACGTACCTTGGGTAAGCATGTTCCGAGGCAGGGTTCCTTTCGCGCTCCACGCAGCGCTCGAATTGATCACGGCGGTCGCGCTGCTCGCCGTCCCGTTCGCGATCGGGCTGTCGCTCGACGCCACGATCACGGCCGGCGTGATCGGCATGGTCCTGTTCGGGCTGGCCGTGTCAGCAACCGACTCGGACGGCCGCGGCACGCTGCCGATCTCGGCGCACGCGACCTACGACGCCGCGGTCGCGCTCGTGCTCGTCGGCGCGGCGGTCGTGTTCGGAGTGGCCGGTGAGATCCCGGCGCTCGTGCTCCTGCTGTCAGCGGGGATCGCTCAGCTCACGCTGAACGGGTTCACGCGCTACGCCCCGTCGCGCGCCTAGAGACTTCCTCCAACGAACGCATCACTCCTCCCTCGAGCGGCTCCGGGTCTTCCCCCCGGGGCCGCTCTTCTTTCAGGCGGTGGTGCGTGCGCCTGGTTGTCGGCGGCGCCGCCGGCGCCGACGGCCGCTGAGCCCTCGGCGCTGCTGTCCGACTCGATCAGCGGGATGAAGTCCTTCGCGTAGCGGTCGGCCTGCAGCTCGGTCAGGCGCGCCATCGGCATCCGCCCGATGAGCAGGCCGCGGAAGCCCTTGGGCACGACGATCCGGCGCGCGCGCGCCTCGATGCCCGCGGCGGTGATCTCGCCCGCCTGCTCGACGGTGTAGGTCTTGGCGGCCGGCCCGCGCAGCTTCGAGCGCATGAACTGCGACGCGG
This sequence comes from uncultured Thermoleophilaceae bacterium, assembly GCA_963846865.1. Classification (GTDB taxonomy): domain Bacteria; phylum Actinomycetota; class Thermoleophilia; order Solirubrobacterales; family Thermoleophilaceae; genus DASPHG01. The sequence continues at coordinate 232,022 of CAWJXU010000008.1, forward strand.
GATGCGTGTCGGCGCCGCGCACCATCTCGGTGTCGATCCACGAGTAGTAGGCCACGCCGACGTCGACGCCGAGGTGCTTGACCTCGCCGCGCAGCGAGTCGCCGAGCGCCTCGACCCCGGCCTTCGTGGCCGAGTACGCAGACATTCCGGGTGCGTGGATCGCAGCCGCGATGGATGCGACCGGCAGCACGTAGCCGCGCCGCTCGATGACGTGCGGCAGGCACACGTTGATCGTGCGGTAGACGCCGAGCAGGTTCACCTCGATGATCCGCTCCCAGCCGGCCGGGTCCATCGCGCGCACGGTGCCGACGGCCGCGATGCCGGCGTTCGCCATCACCACGTCGATGCCGCCGAAGCGCTCGAGCGTTCCCTCGACGGCCGACTCGAGCGCGTCGCGGTGCGTCACGTCGGCTTCGAACCACGCCGCGTCGCCGCATTCCGCGGCGACGCTCTCGAGCAGCTCGGGCTCGAGCCCGACGAGCGAGAGCTTGCGCTCCGCGAGCGGCGAGGCGGCGGGCCGTCTCGGCGCCGATGCCGCGCGCCGCGCCCGTGATCAGCACGGTCTTTCCCTGAACCGACTGCGAGCCGCGGGCCATCTGGAGCAAGCCTACCTCGCGGTGAAAGTTTCGCGCGCGTACCACGTTTGGACAGGTGACACGACCTTTCGACGGAGGTTTGACTTGCGTTTCCCCACCGCCCTTCTGGCCCTGCCCGTGCTGGCGCTGCCCGCCACGGCCGACGCCGCCCCGCGGTTCCTGCCGCCGGTCGAGAAGCAGCTGACGGCTGCCACGGCCAAGGAGCGCACCTGCGTCGCCCAGCTTTCGAGCGCGCGCAAGCGTGGGATAGACCGCACGACGTATACGGCTCCGATGAGCGGGTTCGTCAACGTCCGGCTCAGCGGAGCGCGGCGCGGCGACTGGGACCTCGCGGTATTCGACGCAAGGACGAAGCGGGCGCTTGCCTCCTCGCAAGGGTTCTCGTCGAACGAGCTGGCGCAGACGTGGGTCACGAGCGGCCAGCGGCTCGCCATCCAGGGGTGCCGTCGCAGCGGAAGAGCGCGCGCGGCGAACCTCTCGGTTCAGCTGGTCGACATCGCGCGGCCGAAGAGCACGGGCACGCCGCAGCTACTGCGCGTCGACGTGAAGAACGGCGCCGATGTCCAGCGGCTCGAAGGCCTCGGCCTCGATGTCACGCACCAGGTCCACGACGGTCACGCCGACGTGATCGTCTACGGCCCGAAGCAGCTGAACCGGCTCGACAAGGCGGGCTTCCAGCTTCAAGACGGTCATCGCCGACATGAACGAGCACTTCTCCGAGAGCCGCGAGGCCGACCTCGCGTTCACGCGCCGCGTCGGCGCGAACTCGGCGCTTCCTAGCGGCCGCACGACCTACCGCAACCTGGTCGCGTACCAGTCCGACATGAAGGCGCTCGTGGACAGCTACCCGAACCGGATCAGGCCGGTCACGCTGCCGCAGAAGACGACTCAGGGCCGCCCGATCGAGGGCATCGAGATCGCCTCCGACGTCAACCGCGCGGAGGACGGCCGGCCGACGTGGTTCGTCGTCGCGATGCACCACGCGCGCGAGTGGCCGTCAGGCGAGATCGCGATGGAGACGGCGATCATGCTTGCGGAGGAGTACGGCAAGAACCCGCGCGTCACGAAGCTCGTGGACAACGCGCGCATCGTGATCGTGCCGATCATCAACGTCGACTCGTTCGTCTTCACGCAGGAGGCGTTCAGCCCGGCCGACACCTTCTGGTACGGCGGCACGCCGGCCCAGCCGATCGCCGACCAGCCGCTGCCGGAGGGCACGCCGCAGTTCCCCGGCCAGGACGTCGGCTCGGTCTTCTACACCGGCGAGCAGGCCGTCGGCGCGCAGGCCTACCGTCGCAAGACCTGCAGCGGCGCGTTCCCCGCCGGCAGTCCGTGCGAGATCCAGTACGGCACCGACCCAACCGCAACTACGCCGAGGGCTGGGGCGGCATCGGGGCGAGCTCCTCGCCGCACGACCTCACATACCGCGGGACTGGTCCCTGGTCCGAGCCCGAGACCCAGGCGGTGCACGAGTTCTCACAGAAGCCGCCAGGTCACGAACATCATCACGATCCACAACGTGGCCGCCCTGATGCTGCGCCCGCCCGGACGCAAGGCCGACGGCCTCGCGCCGGACGAGGAGCGGATGAAGGAGATCGGCGACGCGATGGCGGACGCCACCGGCTACCGGTCGCAGTACGGCTGGCAGCTCTACGACACCTCTGGAACGACCGAGGACTGGAACTACGCCGCGCAGGGCGCGTACGGCTACACGATCGAGGTCGGCCCGGGCAGCGACCCGACCGAGACGCCTGAGAACGTCGACCCCGACGCCTCGTTCCACATGCCGTACGAGCGCGGCGTCGTCCGCGAATGGGAGGGCTGGGGCCCGAACGAGGGCCAGGGCCTGCGCGAGGCGATGCTGATCGCCGGCGAAGCGGCGGTCAACCCCGCAGACCACTCGGTGATCGAGGGCCGCGCGCCCGCCGGCCGCGTCCTGCGCCTGCGCAAGGAGTTCCAGACGCAGACCGACTCCGTGTGCCGCGGTGTGGTCAGCTTCCCCGTGTACTTCACGGGCGGCCCGCTGTACGACGTGACCACGAGCAAGTGCGTCGCCCCGGGCGATCGGATCTCGATCGACGACCACCTCGACACGACGATGGTCGTGCCGGAGTCCGGCAGGTTCGAGTACCACGTCGAACCCGTCGACCCGGCCGTTCAAGCGCTACCGCTACGTGCCTGCCGGGCGGGGCGAACTCGCTCGGCAAGCAGGAGTTCACGCCCAAGGAGGGCGAGGCTCCGAGCCCCGCGCCGGCGGGCGAGGCCGGGCCGGAGAACTACGTCGAGCGCGAGTTCACAGTGGGCCCCGACGCCGCAAGGGCGCGTCGTGACGCTCGAGGCCGCGACTCCCGGTCGAGGACTACGACCTCTACCTGTGGCGCAAGGCGGCCGACGGCAGCCTGCAGCCGGCGGGCGTCGGGCCCGAGCGGCGGACGAGGGTCAGTCCGCGAACGCTCCGCCCTCCGGCGAGCAGATCGACGTGACCGAGAACGCCCCGGGCGACTACGTGATGCGCATTGTCAATTTTGCCGCCGAGGGCACGACCTGGACGGCGGCCGTTGAGACCTTCGACGGCGGCACGCCGGCTCACTACGAGGAGGTCAGGCAAGGAGAACTGGACGCTGACGTGCGAGTCGGCTGACGGAAGACGGTCTACGAGACGCGGCAGGTGTTCGTGGACCGCGGCGAGCGCGTCAGCCTGGACCTCGCCTGCGGCGGGTCGCAGCCGACCGCCGGCAAGAAGCCGACCGGCGCCAAGAAGCGGGCCACCGCGGCCAAGATCAAGAAGGCCAAGAAGGCGCGGGCCACCTGCATCAAGAAGGCGAAGAAGCTAGAGCGCGCGAAGAAGCGCAAGGCCGCAAAGCGGGCCTGCAAGCGCACCTACAACCGCAAGGTACGCCGGATCCGGGCGAGGGCCCGCTAGGCGACGGAAGCCGGATCGCGGATGGCGGACAGGATCCGCTCCGCGATCCGCTCGCCGGTGTAGCCGACCTCCTCGTGCAGGAGGCTCGGCGTCCCGTGCGTGACGTAGCGGTCGGGCAGGCCGACGCGGAGGATCCGCGGCGCGGCGCCGCCGTCCGATAGGGCCTCCCAGACCGCGGTGCCGAAGCCGCCGGCGAGGACGCCCTCCTCGACCGTGACGAGCAGGTCGTGCTCGGCCGCGAGCTGTGCCATCAGGCCGGTGTCGATCGGCTTGGCGAAGCGGGCGTCGGCGACGGTCACGTCGTGGCCGTCCTCCGCCAGCAGGTCGGCTGCCTCGAGCGCCTTGCCCACGCCGCTGCCGTAGCCGACGAGCGCGACGCGCTCGCCCTCGCGCAGGATCTCGCCGGTCCCGATCTCGATCGCCTCCGGCTCGCCTGGCATCTCCACACCCACGGCGTTCCCGCGCGGGTAGCGCAGCGCGATCGGGCCGTGGTCGTAGGTGACCGCCGTGCGCAGCATGTGCACGAGCATCGCCTCGTCGCGCGGCGCCATCAGCACCATGTTCGGGAGGCAGCGCAGGTAGGCGATGTCGAACGCGCCGTGGTGCGTCGGCCCGTCGTCGCCGACGAGGCCGGCGCGGTCCATCGCGAACACGACGTTCAGGTTCTGCAGGCAGACGTCGTGGACGATCTGGTCGAACGCGCGCTGGAGGAAGGTCGAGTAGATCGCCGCGACGGGCTTGACGCCCTCGAGGGCGAGCCCGGCCGCGAACAGGATCGGCGTGCTGCTCGGCAATGCCGACGTCGTAGTAGCGGTCGGGTAGCTCGTCCTGGAGGATGTTCAGGCCGGTGCCCGAGTTCATCGCGGCGGTGATCCCGACGATGCGCTCGTCACGGCGGCACTCCTCGACGAGCGCCTTGCCGAAAACGCGTCGTGTACTGCGGCGGCGCAGCCTTCTTCTTCGGGGTCGGCTCGGGCGGCTGCGCGACACGGCGGCCGACGATCGAGTTCGGCTTCGCCGCGTGCCACTTCTCCATGCCGGCGAGCCCGCCCTCCTCGGCCGGCTCGAAGCCCTTGCCCTTGACCGTGGAGACGTGCACGACGACCGGGCCGGTCGGCGTCGAGCGCATCGGTGACCGCCTTGCGGACGGCGCCGACGTCGTGGCCGTCCACCACGCCGACGTAGGCGAGGTCGAGCTCCTCGAACAGGAGCCCCGGCGCCCAGTAGGCCTTCAGCGACTCCTTCAGGATCGGGCCGAAGCGCTCGAACCGCTTGCCCATCCCGATCGGCAGCTTGGTCAGCGTCTCCTCGACGTCCTCGCGCGCGTGGTAGAGCTTGGGGTTCAGCCGGATCCGGTTGAAGTAGCGCGACAGCGCGCCGACGTTCGGGGCGATCGACATGCCGTTGTCGTTCAGCACGATCACGATCGGCACGTCCATGCCGCCGGCGTTGTGGAGCGCCTCGAAGGCGACGCCGCCGGTGAGCGCGCCGTCGCCGATGACGGCCACGACCTTGCCGTCCTCGCCGACCCCGCGGCGCATGGCCTCCTTGAGCCCGACGGCGTAGGAGACCGACGTGGACGCGTGGCCCGCGCCCATGATGTCGTGCTCCGACTCGAAGATCGAGCAGAACGGCGCGAGCCCGTTGTACTTGCGGATCGTCGAGAGCTGGTCGCGGCGGCCGGTCAGGACCTTGTGCGGATAGGCCTGGTGGCCGACGTCCCAGATGATCTTGTCGCGCGGCGATTCGAGCAGGCTGTGGAGCGCTACCGCGAGCTCGCACGTTCCGAGGTTCGCGCCGAAGTGGCCGCCGATCTCGCCGATCGTGTCGATGATCAGCTCGCGGATCTCCTGCGCGACCTGCTGCAGCTCCTTGTTGGACAGCTCCTTGAGGTCTTCAGGGCCGTCGATCTTCGAGAGGAGCGTCATGACGTGCGAGTGAGGATGTAGTCGGTTATCCGGTCGAGCGTGTCGGTCTCGAAGCCGCTCTCGGTCAGGGCGGCGCGCGCGTTTCGATGCGATTCGGCGGCCAGCTCTCGCGCCCGGTCGAGGCCGTAGACGCTCACGTAGGTGAGCTTGCCATGGCGCTCATCCGAGCCCTGCGGCTTGCCGAGCGCCTCCTCCTCACCGGTCACGTCGAGGATGTCGTCGACGATCTGGAAAAGGACGCCCAGCTCCGCAGCGAACCGGCCGAGGGCGATTGTGGCAGGTCCGGTCGACCCCACACAGAATGGGTACGCAGTCGATCGACGCGGCGATCAGCCTGCCGGTCTTGAGCTCGTGGAGGCGGCGGATGTCCTCCGACTCGCCCTGGATGTCCATGTACTGGCCGCCGACCATGCCGTCGACGCCGGCGGCCGCGACGAGCCGCTGCAGCGCGGCGAGGACGTCCGCGGGGGCGCCCCGCTGCTGCTCGGTCACGAGCCGGATCGCCTCCGCGAACAGGCCGTCGCCCGCGAGGATCGCGACCGCCTCGCCGTACTTGACGTGGCAGGTGGGCTGCCCGCGCCGGAGCGCGTCGTCGTCCATCGCCGGCAGGTCGTCGTGGATCAGCGAGTAGGTGTGGATCAGCTCGATCGCCGCGGCGAACGGCAGCACCTCGTCGCGCTCGCGGCCGAGCGCCTCCGCGGTGGCCAGCGCGAGCACCGGCCGGATCCGCTTTCCGCCCGCGAGCAGCGAGTAGCGCATCGCCTCGTCGAGGCCGCCCGTGGCCGGCTCCTTCGCGAACCGCAGCCGTGCGAGGTAGTCCTCGACCTCCTGCTGCAGATGCGCCGGGTACGCGACGGTCACACTCAGAGCAGGCTCTCCTGCCCGGGCGGCGTGTCGGACCGCGCCTCGCGCGCGAGCCGCTCGACGTCGCTGCCCAGGCGCGCGGCGAGCTCCGCGCAGCGCTCGACGAGCTCGGCGGCCTGCTCCGGCGTCGAGCTCGCCCGAGCGCAGCTGCTCGGCCGCAGCCTCCAGCTCGCCGGCGAGAACCTCCAGCGGCTCGGGTCCGACCTCGCTCATCCTGTGCCAACCCTCTCACGTTGGGCCGCTCCGAGTATCCCGTTGACGAACTTCGGCGCGTCCGCGGAGCAGAGCTCCTTCGCGGCCTCGATCGCCTCGTCGATCGCCACCTCGGCCGGCACGTCGGCGCGGCTCTGCATCTCGTGCAGCGCCACGCGCAGGATGCTCCGCTCGAGCGGCGCGATCCGGTCGAGCGTCCAGCCGACCGCGTGGCGCTCGATGATCGCGTCGAGCGCCTCGCGCTCGCGCTCGGTGCCCTCGATCAGCTCCTTGGTGAAGGCGCTCGCGTCGCGCGGGATGAGCTCCTCGAGCGGCCTGCCCGTCACGTCCCGCTGGTACAGGGCCACCACGGCCGCCCGGCGCTGGTCGGAGCGGCTCATGCCTACGCCCGCGACATGTATTCGCCCGAGCGGGTGTCGACCTTGATCCGGTCGCCCTCGTTGACGAAGAGCGGGACCTTCACGGTGACCCCGGTCTCGAGCGTCGCGGGCTTGTCGCCGCCGCCGGACGCGGTGTCGCCCCGCACGCCCGGCTCCGTCTGCGTGACCGCGAGCTCGACCGACGCCGGCACCTGGACGTCGGCGGGCTTCTCGTCGACGTAGAGGAGCTCGACCTCCTTGCTCGGCGGCACCCAGCGGAGCGGGTCCTTGACGGAGTCCTCGGGGATCGCGATCTGCTCGTAGTTCGAGGTGTCCATGAAGTGGGCCTCGGAGCCGTCCGAGTAGAGGAACTGCATCCTGCGCGTCTCGGTGCGCACGGGGCGGAACTTCTCGCCGGCGCGGAACGTCTTGTCGATCACGGCGCCGTCCTCGACGCGCTTCAGCTTCGTGCGCACGAACGCGCCGCCCTTGCCGGGCTTCACGTGCTGGAACTCGACGACCTTGAAGACCTTGCCGTCGACCTCGATGTGCGTTCCGTTCTTGAACTGGTTGGTGGAGATCACCGGCGCTGAAGGCTAGCTTTCCGCGAAGCCCGGGCCACTGACCGCCGCCGGCTCGACGTCGTCGGGCAGGCGCCCCTCGTCCGCCAGCTTCTCGAGGTGCGCCGCGAGCGTCGCCGCGGCGGCGACTCGCAGCAGCGGCGGCGGCCGAGAGGTCGACGTCGCTCCAGGCCTGGGCGAGCAGGTCGTCCTGCGTGCGCGCGCCCGCGTCGAGCGCGGCGAGCACGCTTCGCCTCGCGCTCGAGCCGGTGGTCGCGGTACTCGCGGAGCTTCGCGGCGGGGTCGTGCACGACCGGGCCGTGGCCCGGGCAGATCGCGTCGAGGTCGAGCTCGAGCAGGTGCTCGAGCGACGCGAGGTAGGCGGACAGCGAGCCCTCGCCCGGCGCGATGAAGACGCTCCCCTCGCCGAGCACCGTGTCGCCCGTGAAGAGGACGCGCTCGTGGAGCAGGCAGACGCTGTCGGCCGAGTGGCCGGGCGTCGCGATCGCCCGGAACGGGCCGACCTGCTCGCCGTCGCCTGGAGCCACCGGGCTCGACGCCGAGCTCGCCCGCGCCCTCGGAGTGGTCCAGGTGCGAGTGCGTGAGGACGACGCCCTCGATCGAGCCGGCGGCATCCCGGACGGCGCAGGTGCGCCGGGGTCGGCCGGGCCGGGGTCGACGACCCAGCCGCCGACGACCCAGGTGTTGGTCCCGTCGAGGGTCAGCGGCGACGGGTTCGGGCGCGACGACGAGCTTGACGCCGGGCAGAGGTTCTTTCACCTTTTCCACGGGAAACGCGAGACACTAAGGGCATGGCCCATCGGCTTGGACACGCGGCCGCGGCTCGACGCTGGGCGCTCGGAGCCGCCGCGCTCACGACGCTGCTCGCGGCGTCGACGCCGCGCTCTCCGGCGCGATCCTGACCGGGATCCTCGTGCTGGGCCCGCTGCTCGCCGCAGCGCGCTCCGGTCCGCGCGAAACGGCGGCGCTGGCCGCTACGCGCGTCGCGCTCGGATTCGTGGGCGGCACTTGGAACGACATCTTCCTCGAGGGCGAGCACTTCACCCGCCTGCTCGCGCTCGCGATCGGCGCGAGCCGTTGCGGTCTGGATCGCCGCGCTGCGCGTGCAGAGGCGAGCGCACGAACGACCACCTGCTCGCCCAGAACGCGCTCGCGGTCACGCTCGTCGAGTCGGGGTCGCTCGCCGACGCGACGCCGAAGGCGCTCGAGTCGATCGGCCGCACGCTCGGGTGGCAGCTCGGCACGCTCTGGGCCGGTCGACGAGTCGGACAGGCGTCCTGCGCGTCGTCGACGTCTGGCAGGAGCCCGGCCTGAAGGCGGCCGGCTTCGTCGGGCTGAGCCGGCGGACGACGTTCGCGCCGCGGCGAGGGACTGCCCGGGCAGGCGTGGGAGCGGAACGAGCCGGTCTGGGTCGAGGACGTCGTCGCATGACGCGAACTACATCCGCGCGGAGGTCGCGCGCGACGCCGGTCTGTCGGGCGCGCTCGCATTCCCGGTGCTCGGCGAGGACGGCGTCGTCGGAGCGGTCGAGTTCTACGCGCGCGAGATTCGAACGCCGCATCCGGAGCTCGCTGCAGCTCCTGCGCGGGTTCGGCAGCCAGCTCGGCCAGTACATCGAGCTCAAGCAGGCCGAGGAGGCCGCGCGCGAGAGCGAGGCGGTCAAGACCTCGATCTTCGAGACCGCCCTCGACGCCGTCATCTCGATCGACGCGAGACGGCGACGTCGTGGAGTTCAACCCCTCCGCCGAGCGCCTCTTCGGCTACCGGCGCGAGGACGTCCTCGGGAAGGAGATGGCCGCGCTGATCATCCCCGAGAGGCTGCGCGACGCCCACCGAAACGCGCTGCGGCGCATCGTCGAGGGCGCCGAGCCGCGGCTCCTGGGACAGCGGCTCGAGCTGACCGCGCGCCGCGCGCGGACGGAAGCGAGTTCCCGATCGAGCTGTCGATCGCCGCCGTCGAGCCGCGCGGCCACCACCGCGCTCTTCACGGGGTTCGTGCGCGACATCACCGCCCGCAAGGAGATCGAGCGCGAGCGCGCGTCGCTCCTCGTCCGCGAGCGCGACTCCCGGCGCGGCGCCGAGGCCGCCCAGCAGCAGACGGAGTTCATCGCCGAGGTGGGCACGGTGCTCGACACCGCGCTCGACTACGAGCGGGCGCTCGAGGAGCTCGCGCGCATCGCCGTGCCGCGGCTCGGCGACTGGTGTGTGATCGACGTGCTCGAGGAGGACGGCTCGATCGCGCGCTACGCGGCGGCGCACGCGGACCCGCGACCGCCATGAGCTGATCCAGGCGCTCCGCGACAGCTACCCGGCCGACCCCGACGCGGAGCAGGGACTGCCGTTCACGATCCGCACCGGCGAGTCGCAGCTGATCCAGGCCGTGACCGACGAGATGCTCGAGGTCGGGCAGATCGCCCAGGACGAGGAGCACGCGCCGCCTCCTGCGCGAGCTCGGCTTCCGGTCGGCGATCGTCGTGCCGCTTCGGGCGCGCGGACGGATCCTCGGCGCGATCGGGCTCGCGCTCGGCGACGACACGGCCCGGACGTTCGGGCCCGAGGACCTCGACGTACGCGGAGGACCTCGCGCGCCGGGCCGCGCTCGCACTCGACAACTCGCGCCTCTTCACCGAAGCGGCTGCGGATCGCCGAGGAGCTGCAGCGGTCCCGCGACGAGCTCGACTTCATCCTCGCGGGCGTCGCCGACGGCGTGACCGCGCAGGCGCCCGACGGCAGCCTCATCTACGCGAACGACGCGGCGGTCGAGACGCTCGGCTACGGCAGCGTCGAAGAGCTGCTCGCCGCGCCGCCGACCGAGATCATGAGCCGGTTCGAGATCTTCGACGAGGACGGCGCGCCCGTTCCCGCCGGAGGACCTGCCCGGGCCGGATCGCGCTCACCGGCGCCAAGCCCGAGGACGCGGTATTGCGCTTCCGCGTCCTCGCGACCGGCGAGGAGCGCTGGTCGGTCGTGAAGGCAACGTCGATCCTCGGCGCCGACGGCACCGTGCTGATGGCGATCAACGTCTTCGAGGACATCACCGAGCACAAGGAGAGCGAGCTGCGCGCGCGCTTCCTGGCCGATGCGGCCGCGGTGCTCGCGGGCTCGCTCGACTACGAGACGACGCTCCAGCAGGTCGCCGAGCTCGCCATCCCGGCGTTCGCGGACGGCTGCATCGTCGAGCTCGCCGACGCCGACGGCCACCTCCTGCCCGGTCGCGATGGCGCATCGCGATCGCGAGAAGGTCGCGCTGATGCGCGAGCTGCGCGAGGAGTACCCGGCGGAGCCGCGCGCGACCAGGGGCGTCGGCCACGTCTTCCGCACCGGCGACTCCGAGCTCTATGCCGACCTCGATCCCGACATGCTGCGCGAGGGAGCGCCCGAGGACCGGCAGCTCGAGATGCTCGAGGCGCTCGACGTCCGCTCGCTGATGATCGTGCCGATGAGCACCGGCGGCCGCCGGCTCGGCACGATCGCGTTCGCGCTCGCCGAATCGGCCCGGCGTTACGACCGCGCCGACCTGTCGGTCGCGGAGGAGCTCGCCAGGCGCGCCGCCGTGGCGATCGACAACGCGCGCCTCTACCGCGAGCGGAGCTACATCGCGCGCACGCTCCAGGAGAGCCTGCTTCCGCCCGAGCTCCCCGAGGTCGCGGGCGCCGAGGTGGCAGCGAGGTTCCATCCCGCCGGCGAGGCGATCGAGGTCGGCGGCGACTTCTACGACGTGTTCGACACCTCGCACGGCTGGAGCGTCGTCATGGGCGACGTGTGCGGCAAGGGCGCGGACGCCGCCGCGGTCACCGCGCTCGCGCGCTACACGCTGAGGACGCTCGGCGTGCAGGAGACCTCGCCGGCCGAGGTGCTCCGGAAGCTGAACGACGCCCTGCTGCGCCAGCGCACCGACCGCCGCTTCTGCACGGTCGCGTACGCGTCGCTGCACGTGAACGGGAACGGCTCGGCCGAGGTCTGCCTGGCGACAGGCGGCCATCCGCTTCCATACGTGCTCCGCGCGGACGGCACGGTCGAGGCGGTAGGCGAGCCGGGCACCCTGCTCGGGGTGCTCCCGGACGTGCGCCTGAGCGACACCGCGATCCAGCTCGGCCACGGCGACCTGCTCGTGCTCTACACCGACGGCGTGACCGAGGCGCGCGGGCCCGGACGGCATGCTCGGGGCCGAGCGAGCTCGCGGCGGTTCTTGCCTCCTGCGCCGGGCTTGATGCGAATTCCGTTGCGGCGCGCATTGAATCCGCTGCCCTGGAAATACAGGAAGGGAACCCCCGTGACGACATCGCGATTCTCGTGGTGAGGATCCGCTGATGGAGCGAAAAACCATGCCAAGCACCACCCTCCCGCCTACACCGACCGAGCTCAGCCTGCGCCTGAACCCCGGGCCCGGAGGCGATTCCGGCCGCGCGCAAGGCCATCGACGGGCTCGACGGCCTGCTCGAGCGCCCCGTCTGGGAGGACCTGCGCCTGCTCGTGACCGAGCTCGTCACGAACGGCGTCCGGCACGGCTCCGAGCGCGGCCCGGTCACCGTCTCGGTGCGCGTCGGCGAAGAAGGAGGTGCGCGTCGAGGTCTCCGACTGCGGCCGCGGCTTCAGCCCGCCTGCGGCGCCGATGCCGCGCGACGACGGCACCGGCGGCTGGGGCCTTCAGCTCGTCGACCGCGTCGCCAGCTCTTGGGGCGTGCAGGTCGACGACGCGACCTGCGTCTGGTTCGAGCTGGCGCGCTAGGGCTACTTGCCGTCGCGCAGCGCGGCCTCGGGCGTCTCGACCATCTCGAGGTGGTCGTCGAGGCCCGGTGATGCGGAACACGCGGTGAACCGACTCCGGTCCCTGCACCACGGCGAGCCGGCGCGAGTCGTCGCGGGCGCGCGCATCGGCGGAGACCATCACGCGCAGGCCGGTCGAGTCCATGAACGTCAGCTCGCGCAGGTCGAGCACGATCAGCGACGGCCGGTCGCGCTCGACCTCCTTGATCGCGTCCTCGACCTGGGTCGCGTTCGACAGGTCGAACTCGCCCGTCAGGGCGAGGCGGACCATCCCGTCGTCGCGGTGCGCTTCCCAGGTCAGGCGGCTCATGCGGCGGGCATCATTCCATGGCGGGCGCGAGCAGCGCCATCGTCGCGGTGAAGCCGTGCACGAAGTTGCGGTCGCCTACGGGACCGATCTCGCCCGCGCAGAAGAAGCCGGCGGCGGGCGCGCCAGTGGCGCCGTCGAGTACCTGCGCGTCGTGGTCCGGAGTGGAGAACATGTGCGAGCCCCGGCCGTTGCAGGTGAAGAGTAGTGCCCCGGCGGGCGGCGTGCCCAGCTCCGCCATGCCGCGCTCGACCGCGGCCTCGAGATCCTCGTCCGCGGAGCTCGCGTCGCGCACCTGCAGGCGCACGGCCTGGCCGACGCGAATCCGCTCGCCGACCGTGATCGCGCCGGACTCGGAGTCGGCCGAGAGGATCCCGCGCACGAGGAAGTCGCCGCGCTCGTAGTCGGGCTTGTTCGGATCGACGACGAGGCCGAGAAGCAGCCCCTGCACGGCCAAGCTCGCGCTCGTCCGGCGACAGGCTCGTCACCGCCTCCTGAAGGCGCGCGACCGCCGGCTTCCCGGCGAGCTCGTGGATCACGTTCGCCTCGCCCGCGGTGATCGCCATCTCGGGGCCCGACCGGGCGCGCGCCCTGCGACACGCACGCCGCGACCCGGACTCCGGACAGCGCGAGCCCGACCGCGCCCGCCCCGACCGGCCCGTCGCCGTCGAGCAGCGAGCCCGCTGTCGTCGCGCGCGCTCGCCAGGCCTCCCACGACCGGCAGACCGGGGTGTCCGTGCGCGAGCGTGGCGAGAAGCGGCTCGACCGGGAACGAGTACGGGTCCACGAGAAGCACGAGCGCATCGGCGCGGTCGAGGTCGGGGACGCCGCTGATCTCGAGCGACCGCCCTCGCCCGGGGTCGCCTCGAGCGCGAACGGCTCGGCCACGCCCGCGCCCGAGCGAGGCCGCCCACACCGCGACCCCGCCGAGCTCGACCTCGCGCGCCTCGCCGACCACGCCCTGCGCGCCGCAGCCGACGATCGCGCCGGGATGCAGCCTGTCGGCGACGGCGGCCATCCCGTCGGCGGCGTGAGCGAGGTTCGGCGCCGCCCGCGAACACGACCGCCACGTCGGCCGACGCGCCTCCCAGCCCGAGCGCGGCGCGCGAGGCGGCCTCCGCGAACGAGTCCGCGCCCGCGTCGCTCGTCGAGATGCCCGAGGCGCATTTGAGCGAGGCCGTCATGCGAGCCGAAGCTGCTCCTGGCACCGGCTCCGGCGGACGGTCCCGGGTCCTGCCCGAGCTTCCGCCTGAACTCGCCCGCCGAGGTCGGCGCGTTCGCCGACCGGTTGTTGTTGAACTGCACGTGCACCACGTCGGCCTGCTCGGCGAGGCTGCGTGCGCGGCCGGCGATCTCCTCGAGCTCCTCGCCCGTGTACTCCCATCCGAACCGCTCGGCCACGCTGCGCCCGGTCAGGTAGCCCTCGGTGTTGCGCCCGTGGGCGCGCAGGTAGGCGAGCTTCGGGTTCGTCACGGCGTCGACGGGCGGCATGATCGTCAGGTGGTCGCCCGGGGGCGCGTCGACGCCTACGAACGCCGCGCCGTGCTCCGCGAGGAAGTCGAACGTCTCGTGCGCGCGCTCGCCGTGGACCCAGCCGCGGTGGCGAAGCTCGACCGCGACGAGCCGCGGCGCGAGCGCTTTCAGCAGTCCGCTCAGCTCGTCGAGCTTGTGGTCCTTCGGCGCGAACGCCGGCGTGAGCTGCAGCAGGAAGGCGCCGAACTTCCCGGCCTCCTCGAGCGGTGCGATCGCGGCGAGGGTCTCCTCGACCATCGCCTGCTCGAGCTCGGGTCGCAGCACGACGCGGCCGCGGCTCGTCGTCCGCGCGCCGTCGCGCAACGACGGGCGGCAGCGAATCGAGCTGCGCCGCGTGGCGCGAGAGCAGGCGGTGGAGCTTGTAGTCGAAGACGAAGCCGGCGGGCGTCTGCTCGACCCAGCGGCGGACGGTCCGCTCCTCGGGGATCGCGTAGAAGCTCGAGTTCACCTCGACGGCCTCGAACCGCTCCGCGTACCAGGCGAGCCGGTCGCGCGCAGGCAGCCCGCGCGGGTACCAGTCCTCGATGAAGCCGGGGTCGGCCCAGCTCGAGGTGCCCACAAGGATGCGTTCCCATCAGCCTCTTCTACCGAATGAGTGTGCCGCAGGGGCGACCGCTCGGAGTTCTGCTCCTGCTTCGCTCGACCAGGTGCGCGGCGGCTCGATGTGGCGCACCTCGGCGACCGGCAGGTCGGGACGCTCGAGGCGGCGGATGCGGTCGACCACCACGTTCGTCGTGCCCTCGCGGTGCTCGAGCTTGCCCTCGGCGAGCACGAGCGACTCGGCGCGGACCGCCAGGCGGAACTTGTCGTGGACGGGAGGCGGGATGATCAGGTTGATCGTCCCATGCTCGTCCTCGAGGAGCATGAAAGTGACTCCCTTCGCGGTGGCGGGGCGCTGGCGGGCGACCACGAGGCCGGCGACCTTGACGCGCTTCGCATGGCGCGCGGCGGCGAGCTCCCGGCTCGTCAGGACGTCCGCCGCGAGGTCGGGCCGCATCAGCTCGAGCGGGTGCTTGTCGATCGAGATCTTCGTCGAGCCGTAGTCGGCGATCAGGAGCTCCCACGGCGTCATCTCGCGCAGGCGCGGCGCCTCGGCCGGCTCGAGCGGTAGCGCGAGCTGCACGGGGCCGTCCTCGCTTCGCGACTCGAGCGGGAGAGCCGCGGCGGTGACTCCCGAGCTGCCAGAGCGCCGTGCGGCGGCGGATCGCGTGCGGGCCGTCGACGAGCGAGTCGCACGCACCCGCCCACGCGAGCCGCTCGAGCGTCTCGCGGCATGCGCCGCAGCGCGCCGCGAGGTCGGCGAGCGAGCGGAAGGGCCCGCCGCGCTCGCGCTCGGCGACGATCGCCTTCACGTCCTGCTTGCGCACGCCGTTCACGTATCCGAGCCCGATCCGCACCGCGCCGTCCTCGACGCGGCACTCGGCGAGGCTGTCGGCGGCGTCAGGCGGCAGCACCGTGATGTCCCGCCGCTGCGCCTCGTGCACGAGCGCGTCCGGCGGGTAGAAGCCCATCGGCTGCTCGTTCAGGAGGCCGCACAGGAACTCCGGGCCGTAGTGCTCGCGCAGCCATGCGGACTGGTAGGCGAGCAGCGCGAAGGCGGCGGAGTGCGACTTCGGGAAGCCGAAACCCGAGAAGCCGACGATCTGGTCGTACACGCGCTCGGCGACCTCGCGCGAGGCGCCGTTCGCCATCCCGCCGGCGATGAACTTCTGCTCGTACGCGCGCATCGCCGCCTCGGAGCGCGCACGGCTCATCGCGCGCCGCAGGCCCTCCGCCTCGCCGGCGGTGAAGCCCGCGAAGGCCATCGCCACCTCGATCACCTGGTCCTGGAAGACGATCGCGCCGAGCGTGTCGCTGAGCGCCGGCTCGAGCGACGGGTGGTCGTAGGGCACCCGGTAGTCCGGGTCCGCGCGCAGCGCCTTGCGCCGCTCGATGTAGGGATGGACCGCGCCGCCGATGATCGGCCCGGGCCGGACGAGCGCGACCTGGACGGTCAGGTCGTCGAGCGACTCCGGCTTCGTCCGGACGAGCATCTGCATCTGCGCGCGGCTCTCGATCTGGAACGTGCCGGTCGTGTCGGCCCGCTGGATCGAGGCGATAGACGCGCCTCGTCCTCGAAGTCGATCCGCGACAGGTCGATCACCTCGTCGCGCGTGCGCGCGATCTCCGACACGCAGCGCTCGACGGCCGACAGCATCCCCAGGCCGAGCAGGTCGATCTTCAGGAAGCCGGCGTCCGCGCACGACTCCTTGTCCCAGTGGACCATCTGCCGGCCCTCCATCGCCGCCGGCTGGATCGGGCAGATGTCGACGAGCGGGCGCGTCGAGATGACCATGCCGCCCGGGTGCTGCGAGACGTGCCGCGGGAGGTTGTTCGCGTCCTGCACCAGCCGCACGAGCGCCTGCCAGCGCGGCGTGTTCACACGCGCGCGCCCGAGCGCCTGCGCGAAGTCCTCGCCGATGTCGCCGCCGTTCCACGGGTCGGCGGCGCGCGCCGCGCGCTCGATCTCGCCGGCGGGAAGCCCGAGCGCCTTGCCGAAGTCGCGGATCGCCGAGCGGTTGCGGTAGGTGGAGAACGAGGCGACGAGCGCCGAGCGGTCGTGGCCGTAGCGCTCGTGGACGCGCGGGATCAGCACCTCGCGGATGTCGCGCGGGAAGTCGAGGTCGATGTCGGGAAGCGCCTTCAGGTCCTCGTTCAGGAAGCGCCCGAGCGACAGCTTCTTCTCGACCGGGTCGACGTGCGAGAGGCCGGTGAGGAAGCAGACGACCGACGCGACACTCGACCCCCTCCCCCGGCCCGGCGGCAGCACCGCGCGCGCGGCGTCCGCGCCGCGCACCTCGGCGGCCACCTCGCGCGCCAGCTCGAGCATGTCGCGGTGGAGCAGGAAGAACCCCGACAGGCCGAGCGAGCGGATCACGCGAAGCTCCTCGCTCGAGCCGGGCGCGCGCCTCGGCGTGGCTGGCGCGGCCCGCGTAGCGCTCGTCGATCAGCGCGTCGCACAGCTGCGCGAGCTTGCGATCGGCATCCGGGTCCTCCGAGCCCGGGTAGCGGTAGCCGAGGTCCTGGGTGAGGTCGAAGCGAAGCCGGTCCGCCAGCCGGCCCGACTCGTGCACCGCCTCCGGCATGTCGCGAAAGCGCTCCGCCATCGCATCCGGCGGCGCGAGGAAGTGCGAGTGGTTGCCGCGCCGGCGCGGCTCGGACTCGTCGAGCGTCGTGCCGAGCCTGACCGCGACGAACACGTCCTGGAGTGCCGCGCGCTCGCGCGCGTGTACATGGACGTTGCCGGTGGCGACGGTGGGGACGCCGAGCCGGTCGGCGAGCTGGGCGAGCAGGCGGTTGCGGCGGCGGTCGCGGCGGCCGTAGGGGCGCTGCAGCTCGACACGCAGGTTGTCGCGGCCGAAGCGTCTCAGCGAGGCGCTGCGCCCGACTCCGCGGCCTCGGCGTACCTGCTCCGCTTCGATCGGCTTCGCGAGCATCCCGTCGCGTGCGCAGCCGGTCAGGCAGACGAGGCCTTCCGTGTGGTTCGCGATCGCGCCCCACGGAAGGCTGGGCAGGAGACGGTCCTTCTCGTATGCCTTCGTGAGGAGCCGGCAGAGGTTTCGGTAGCCGCGCGCGTCCTCGCAGAGAAGAGTCAGGTGGTGGCCGTCGTCGAGCGTGATCTCGGCGCCCGTGATCGGCCGGATCCCGAGAGCGGTGAGCGCCTGCGCCATCTCCATCGCGCCGTGCAGCCCATCGTGGTCGGTGAGCGCGAGCGCCTCGTGACCCTGCTCGGCGGCCGTGTTGGCGAGCTCGACCGGATGCGACGCCCCGTCGAGGAACGAGAAGGCCGAATGGCAGTGGAGCTCGATGTAGGGCATCGAACATATGTTCGCATAACCCTGCTCGAGACTAAAGCGGCCGTTCGAACGTCCAGCACTCGACTTCTACCTCGCGACCATCCAGATCGGTCCAGCGCTTGACGCTCTCCCCCGTGCGGCGGTCGCCCTGCCGTTCGTGCCAACGCACCGCGCGCTCATTGCTCTTTTCCGCGACGGAACGCAGGGCGTGCAAGCCGCGTGCGCGCGCGACCTGTTCGAGATGGCGGTCGATCATCGAACCGATGCCGCGCGAGCGCCACTCGTCCAGCACCGATGCGGCAAAGCCATAGCCGATCCCTTCCACGCGCATTCCTTCGTCGTCGAGATAGCGTGAAATCGAGACACCTGCGGCCGATCGGGACGCCATCGACCTCGGCGACCGCGACGTAGAGCTCACCACGTTCCTGCTTCGCCAGCCACTCCGCCGCGAGTGCGTGCTCGCGGGGGTCGAAGAGCCGTTCCACGTCCTCGGCACGCAGGGGCCGGATCACGAGTCCACCAGGGTGTGTGAGAAGGCTTTCCTCGTTTCCGGTCGTCACGCGCTTCGGGACGGGTATAAGAAGGTTATGCAACGCGCCGCCGCGGTCTTCGAGCAAACGGCCGAGGTGCTCGAGCAGAGTGCCAAGCTCGCCGACGCGCACGCCGCCCGGGAGGAGAAGTCCGGCCGGCCCGACGAGGCCCGCGACGAGCGCCGCCAGGCCGAGTGGGCACGCAACCAAGCGCGGCGCGCCCGCGAGCGCGCTGCCGCCAGCGCCACGCTGCCGCGCTAACGTCGCGCCACATGGAGCCGCGCGCCGCCGTCCTCGCCGCCGCGGTCGCTCTCGCCGCGCCGGGGCCGGCGGCGGAGCCGGCCGCGCAGCGCGACACGGCCTACCGCGCCGCCGTCCACCTGGCGCGCGACATCGGCTCGCGCCCGGCCGCGAGCCGCGCCGAGCTGCGCGCGCACCGCTACGTCGCGCGGCGGTTCAGGCGGGCCGGGCTCGACACGAGGTACACGCGCTTCCTGGTTCCGAACCGCGGGCGCGGCCGGTCGCAGAACGTCGTCGGCGCCTACGACGGCCCGCACCGGTGCCTGAAGATCGTGATGGCGCACACCGACAGCGTCCCGGCCGGGCCGGGCGCCGTCGACAACGCGTCGGGCGTGGGCGTGGTCGTCGCGCTGGCCTCGCGGCTGAGTGAGATCAGGCCGTTCTGCGACGTGTGGCTCGTCGCGACCGGCGCCGAGGAGCGCCCCTACACCGGCCAGGCCGACCACCTCGGCGCGCGGCGGCTCGTCAAGCACGTGCGCCTCGAGCGGAGCGCGCGGCGGCTGCGCTACGCGCTCTCGCTCGACATGGTCGGCCGCGGCGGCCGCTTCCAGGTGAGCTCGCCGCACAGCGCGGCCCGCGGCCGCGGGTCGAGGGCCAGGTGCTCGCGGCGGGCCGCCGGAGGGACGTGACGTTGCGGTGGGATCCCGACTCCGGAACGGGCAACTCGGACCACCGCGAGTTCGAGCTCGCCGGGCTCCCCGGGCTCGTGATCCACCTATTGGCACGGGCTCGAGCCCTGCTGGCACAGCGCCTGCGACACGTGGACTCGGCTCCAGCGGCGATCGCTGAGGCGCGTCAGCGCGATCACCGAGGAAGTGCTGCGCCGGCGCTAGCCGTCACGCTTGGATATAAGTCGCGGCCATGGCCAACAAGCTGATCGACGCACTCGACCCGCGAGTGCCGATCTACCGCGACACGCTACAACGAGTACTTCGTCCTGATCCTGTCGGCGGGCGGCGCCGCGGCCGGGCACCCAGGTGCCGCTCTACATCGTCATGGCGCTCACGCGACCTGTGGTCGCCGGGGATCTTCGTCGGCGGCGTGCGTCGTCTTCGAGCTGGTGGTGATCTTCGGCCTCGCGCGGCCGCAGATGAAGCCGCTCGAGCGCGTCGGCTGGGCGCTGCTCTGGGGCGCCGCCACCGCCGCGCATCGCGCTCTGCCTTCTATTACCTGGTCGCCGAGCCGACGCTCTAGTGCGTCCGGAGGACCTGCCCGTCGAGGGCGTCGAGGTCGAGCACCGCTACGTCGACGCTCGCGGCCTGCGCATGCACGTGGCGCTCGCCGGTCCCGAGGGCGGCGACCCGGTCGTGCTCCAGCACGGGTGGCCGCAGCACTGGTGGATCTGGCGAGACGTGATCCCGCGCCTCGTCGACGCGGGCTACCGCTGCATCTGCCCCGACCTGCGCGGGCACGGCTGGACCGATGCGCCGCCGGACGGCTACGAGAAGGAGCAGTTCGCCAGCGACGTTCTCGCCGCGCTCGACGAGCTCGGCGTCGAGCGCTTCAAGATGGTCGGCCACGACTGGGGCGCGTTCGCCGGGTTCCTGATGGCACTGCGCGCGCCCGAGCGGATGGAGAAGCTGCTCGCGCTGTCGATCATCCATCCGTGGATACAGCGTGACGGCGGCCCGGCCTCCTTGCTCAAGCAGCTGCTCGGGGCGAGCTACCAGTTCGTGATCGGCAGCCCGGTCGTCGGGCGCCAGGTCGTCCAACGCACGCCGTTCATCGAACGATCATCCTCAGCCGCGGGGCCGGTCATCCGCATCCCGCAGCGGGCGCGTGGACGCGTACGTGGAGACGCTGGCGCGATCCGAAGCGCGCCGCCGCCACCTCGGCGATCTACCGCACCTTCCTCACTGCGGGAGATCGGCGCGATCCTCGGCGGCCGCTACCGCGACCAGCGGCTGACGCGTGCCCACGCTCCTCATGTACGGCGACCGCGACCCCGTGATCACGCGGCGAGCGCCTGCGCGGCTGGGAGGAGCACGCCGACGACATGCGCATCGAGGAGGTCGACGGCGGCCACTTCCTCCCCGACGAGCAGCCCGCGATCGTGGCCGAGCAGGCGCTCGCGCTGTTCAGCCGCTGCTCAGGCCCGCTGCTCGAACCACCGCGCCTGCGCACGAGGTCCCGGAAGACGACGGCGTTGCGACCGTTCTCGAGCACGCACTCGAAGTAGCGCCGGCGGAGCGGCCGCCCCGTCCACCAGCGGTCCTCGACCACCCATTCCTCGAGGACGTGCTCGACCCGGAGCGCGTCGACGGCGGCGGGCACGCCCCGCGCTCCCGAGCGCACCCGCGCCGGGCGCGGCGCGCCGAGGCCGGCGACGGCGCGGCTAGGCATCCGTCCACGGAGCCAGCAGCGCGCGCCGCTCCGGCAGGCGCGAGTCGGGGTCGACCTCGAGCACGCGCATCGCAGCGTCGTCGCCGACCGACTGGCGAGCCTGCCTGACAGCCTCGTTCAGCCGCACGCGCCGGGTAGAGTCGCGCTCCTCGAGCAGGCGGCCCTGGTCGTGAGCGGGCGGGCCGAACGCCTCGACCTCGAGCGCGATCGAGTCGGCGGGTGCCGGCAGCTCGGCCAGCTTCGGGGAGAGCGCGGTCTGAAGCCGTGCGGCGTCGGCGCTCGCCTGGCGCAGGGTCACGCGCGTGCGCCAGGTGCCGCCCGCGACGAAGCGCGCGGACAGGGCGACCGAGCGCAGCGAGCGGCCGCGGCGCTCGGGGCGCGCGAGCACCCGTGCCACGAGCAGCTCGAGCGCGCGCTCGAGCTGCTGGCCGAGCGCCGCCTCGGGGAGCTCGAGCCGCTCGAGCACGGGCTCGGCGGGGCGCCGTGGCTCGAGCGGCGTGTCGCGGCCGCGCGCGAGGTCGAGCGCGAGCAGGCCGGGATGGCCGAAGCGCTCGGCGATGGCCGGCGCCGGCAGCCCCGACAGCTCGCCGAGGGTGCGGATGCCGAGCCGCTCGAGCGTGTCCGCCACGACGCCGAGCTCCGGCCGTGCGCGCAGGAAGGAGACCGGCAGCGGCGCGAGCCACGCCCGGACACCGCCCTCCGCGACCACCTCGGCCCGGCGCGGCCGCGCTCGCCGCGCCGCCGCGTACGCGGAGAAGCGGCTCGGGCCCCGCCCCCAGGCGGATGCCGCGGCCCGAGCGCTCTCCGGGTCGCCGCGAGGACGCCCTCGAGATGCCCGCCGTGGATCCCGTGCAGCCCATCCGCCTCGAAGAACGCACAGCCCGGCCGGTCCGACTCGACCGCGGCGCCGATCGCCTCGAGCCGGTCGAGGACCTCGCGCCAGAGCGCGCGAACGCCCTCAGGGTCGGGCGGCGCGAGCCGCAGCTCGGGACAGCGCGCGAGCGCCTCCCCAACCCGCATCCCGGGCGAGACGCCGAACGCCTCGGCCGCCGCGGAGACCTCGCCGACCACCTGCTCGCGCCCCGCCTCGGGCGCGAGCGCGACCGGCTCGGCGAGCATCGCCCTCCTGTCCCCGACCGCGGCAAGAAGCTCGAAGCGGGGATAGAGGACGCAGACGATCATACGAACATATGTTCGCACACGATGAACGGCCGCCGTGGGCGCCACTTTTCAGCCCCGGGTTAGGGTGGGCTCGTGGCCACGATCATCCCGATCGCGGACTTGCAGAAGACGCCAACCGCATCGCTATTCGAAGGCGGCGATGAGGTCCCGGTCTCGATCTTCGTCACCGAGCATCCGCGCGGGAAGGGCGCCGCGCTCCACTTCCACCCCTACCCCGAGGCGTTCGTCGTCCAGTCCGGCACGGCGCTCTTCACCGTCGGCGACGAGAAGGTGACGGTCGAAGGCGGCCACTTCGTGGTCGTCCCCGCCGAGACGCCGCACGGTTTCGAGTGCGCGAGCGACGAGCCGCTGCGGATCGTCAGCGTCCACCCCAGCCTCGGAAGTCACGCAGACCTGGCTCTAGCGGTCGGTCACGGTGACCGTCACGGACTTCGCGCGCCGGCGGGCGCGTAGCTCGAGCCGCTGGGTGCCGAGCCCGCCCGTGATCCTCGCTCCCTTCACCTCGACCTTGTAGTCGCGGCCGTAGTGCAGCCGCGGCACGTAGATCTCGCTGAGCCTGCGCCGGGCGCGGCGGCCATCCGGCAGCCGGGTCGAGAAGCTCGCCTCGAAGCGCTTCGTCTCGGGATCGAACGCGTAGCTCGTCGGCGTGCCGGCCACCAGCCGCGGGTACGGGCGCACCACCGCCGCGAGGACCTCCTGGTTCAGGTTGTCCGGCGTCGGCGGCTTCGCCGGGTCCTGCTTGATCTGGCCGGCGGCGCGGAACCAGCCCCAGACCGTCCAGCCGACCATGTACTCGTCCGCGAGCTCCGTCACGCGGCGGTGGATCGTCGCGTCCTGGACGTCGCCGAACTCCGTCATCAGGAGCGTCGCGCCGGTCTCCTCCACGTGGGCCTCGGCGTTGTCGAACACGCGCCGCTCGCCCTGGTCCTTGCAGATCTCGGCCGGGTCGGGCGCGTGGGGTAGGCCCGGCGCCGCGCCGAGGCAGTAGTTGTGGAAGCTGAACCCGACGTTCGGGTCGTCGACCTTCCCGTGCGCCGTCTTCGCGCCGACGTCGAATTGGAGGTTCGGCTCGTAGTAGACGGTGTGCGTGCGGGTCCGCCTTGCGGATCGCCGCGATGACGCGGTTGTGGAACTCGGTCAGCGCGGTCGAGTCGAAGCCGCCGGGCGGGCATCCCTCGGTGTTCGCGCACGTGGGCCAGCGCGCTGCCGGGCCACGGCTCGTTGAGGATGTCGTAGCCGGCGATGTGCGAGCGCCGCGCAAAGCGCGCCGCCACCCGCCGCCACCCCTCGGCGAAGTGGTCCTGGACGCCGACGCCGTCGGGCGCGGCCACGTTCGCCCAGAGGTTGTCGTAGGCGCGGTTGAGCGCGGAGTTGAGGAAGTAGTTGCCGGGGAAGCCGGCCTGCGGCGAGTTCGGGAACCCGTCGTCCTGGATGAACCAGTCCGGCGAAGCCGCGGCCCTGGTAGCGGGCGTTGAGCATGTCCTGGTGGAAATCGAAGAGCGTGAAGATCCCGTGGCGGGCGAGCAGCCGCTGCGTGCGCTCGAAGCTCTTCGATGTAGCTCTCCGTGAACTGGCCCGGCTCGCGCTCGTAGGCACCGTGGAAGGCTGCGAGCCGTACGAGGTTGAACCCGCGGCGCGACAGGAGACCTCGCGTCGGCCTTCTTGAACCCGGCCTCCTCCACGGTCTCGAGCGCCTTGTCGCCGAAACCGTCGGGGGTGACGGCAGCTCCGTGGAACATCACGACGCGCCCCTTCGCATCGGTGATCCAGCGGCCGTGGTGGCCAAGCGGCTCCTTCGGCACGGTGGCTGCCGCCGGGCTTGCGAGCGCCAGCGGCAGGAGTATCAGGCAGGCGCGGCGGCCCATCCCGCCTCCAGCGCCTCGACCGCGGGCGCCGGCGTCGCGACCCATGAGCGGCGCGAGCGCGCGCACGAGCCGCTCCTGCGGCTCGGGCCGCGCGCCCTCCCCCATCACGCCTATCCGCCACACGCGTCCCGCGAGCGGGCCGAGCGCGCCGACGATCTCGATGCCATGCTCGGACAGAAGCGCGCCGCGGATGCCCGCGTCGTCCACGCCGTCCGGCAGCTTCACCGCGAGCAGCGGCCAAAGCTCCTCCCCGTCCCGTGCGAGCCGCTCGAGCCCGAGTTGCGGCGAGCGCGCCGCGGAGCGCCTCGTGCGCGCGCCGGTGGCGCTCCCAGCGCGCCTCGAGCCCCTCCTCGGCGACGATCCTCAGTGCCTCGGCGAGCGCGTAGACCATGTTGATCGGCGCGGTGTGGTGGTACACGCGCCCACCGTCGCCCTCCCAGTAGCCGAGCACGAGCGACAGGTCGAAGAACCACGACCGCGGCGGCGTCGCCGCGCCCGCGCAGCTTCGCGAGCGCGCGCTCGCCGGCCGTGAACGGAGCCAGCCCGGGCGGCGCGTTCAGGCACTTCTGCGAGCCGCTGAACGCCGCGTCCACGCCCCACTCGTCGAGCAGGACCGGCTGCCCGCTGAGGGTCGTGACGCAGTCGACGAGGAGGAGCGCTCCGGCTTCTCGGCAGCGCTCGCCCAGCCCGTCGAGCGGCTGGCACACGCCCGTGGACGTCTCGCCGTGCACGACGCAGACGGCGTCCGTCCCGTCGTCGATCGCGGCGACCAGGTCGGCGGGATCGAGCGCACGGCCCCACTCGGCCTCCACCCGTACGGCCTCCGCACCTGCACGTCCGAGCGCGTCCGTCAGCCGCTCGCCGAACAGCCCGTTGACGCCGACGACGACGCGATCGCCCGGCTCGACGAAGTTCGCCAGCAGCGCGTCCATCCCGCCGGAGCCGGTCGCGGATACCGGCAGCGTCGCCGCGTTCTCCGTGCGGAAGGTCGCGCGCAGGAGATCCGCGGTCTCTTCCATCAACTCGACGAACGACGGGTCGAGGTGCCCGACGGTCGGCTGCGCGAGCGCGTCGAGGACGCGCTGCGGGCACGATGCTCGGTCCCGAGCCCGAGAAGGAGTCGGGGCGGCGGCGCGAAGCTCACCGCCCCGATCCTACGCGTCTAGAACTCCGGGTCCGGGCCGCAGCTCGCCGACGTCGGGCCGGACGTCGTGCTGCCGTCGGCGTTCACTAGCGACACGCCCGCGAACCTGAGGATCGACGGCATGCGCATGCCCGCCAGGTTGCTGCCGGGGAAGCCGGTGTGCACGATCAGGTGCGTGAAGTTGCCCGCAGCCTGACCGCTGGTCGTGACCACCGGGCTGCCCGAGTCGCCAGGCAGGCCGAAGCCCGTCCACCCGTAGGCGTTGTCGGACCAGTTCGTCGCGAGGCCCGCCGAGGGCTTGCCCTGCGCGACCGCCGCGACGTAGCCGTGGCCGTAGTGGCGCACGGTCTCGGGCCCGCAGCCGGAGTAGACGCCGTTCGGGCCGCCGACCACCGGGATCGCCGGGCTCACGCCCCAGCGCTGCTGCGACCGCCGGGTCGATCCGGATCAGGCGTGAAGTCGGAGCCGGGAATGCCGTCGCCCGCGGGATGCGGCGTCCGCCTGGTCACGGTTCCGACATCCGCGATCGTCGTGGTGTCCACCTGCATGGTCACGGAGTCGCCCGACCGAGTTCGAGCAGTGGCCCGCGGTGCCGACGTAGTACGACGCGCCGTCGGTGAAGATGAAGTTCGCGGTGCAGCCGTGCGGGTGCGACGATGCAGCCCGCGGCGCGAGACGCCGGCGGCTCTGGAAGCCCGGGCACGCCGTGTTGAGCTGCTCGGCCGGCGATCTGTACCCCGTCAGCGCCCGCGCGCCTGGACCTTCTTGTCGAGCGCGGCCGTGTACCAGGCCGGCTTGGACTTGCGCAGGAAGCTCGCGTCGGCCGAGGCCGGTGCGGCGAGCACGGCCGCCGCGCACAGCGCGGCGAACGAGAGCAGCATGAACTGACGCTTTCGAGACATCTAGGAACCCCCCACCCGTCGGTTTAATGGCTCTCATCTCGCCAAAACCGGCTGTCTCTAAACCTGGGTGAGCGACTTGGGCAGCCCGGACAGGATCTCGTGGCCGTCCGCGGTCACGACCACGAGGTCCTCGATCCTCACCCCGACGTCGCCGGACAGGTAGACGCCCGGCTCGACCGTGACGACGTTCCCGGCGGCGAGCTCGCCGTCGGCGTTGGCGGCGAGGCGCGGCTCCTCGTGCACCTCGAGGCCGACGCCGTGGCCGAGCCCGTGGCCGAAGTGCTCGCCGTGCCCCGCCTCCGCGATCAACGTCCGCGCGACCGCGTCGACCTCCTTGCAGGCGGCCCCCGGCGCCACCGCCTCGAGCGCCTCGGCCTGCGCGCGCTCGACCAGCTCGTAGATCTCGCGGGCGCGCCCGTCGACCGTCCCGGTGGCGAAGGTGCGGGTGCAGTCGGAGCAGTAGCCGTCGACCTGCGCGCCCCAGTCGACGACGACGAGCGTGTCCGCGGGGATCTCGACATCGCGCGGCTCCGCGTGCGGGAGAGCCCCGTTCTCGGCCGCGGCGACGATCGGCGGGAACGACGGCTCGGCGCCGCCCTCGCGCAGCTCGCGCTCGATCGCGCGCGCCACGTCGCGCTCGGTGCGGCCGGCGAGGCCGCCTTCCAGCACGACGGCGCGCGCGACCTCGTCGGCGAGCCGTGCCGCCGCGCGTACCGCATCGAGCTCGCCCTCGTCCTTCACGGCGCGCAGCTCCTCGAGCAGCCGCCCCGCTGCCGACCAGCTCCACGCCGTCGCCCACGGCCTCGGTGAACCGCTCCCAGGTGCGGACGGGAAGGTGATGGTCCTCGAACCCGACGCGACCGTCGAGCTCCTTCGCCGCGTCGGCCAGCAGGTCTCGGCCTCCGCGGCGCCGCTCGAAGCCGCTCACCTCGGCCTCCGCGCGCTCGACGTAGCGGAAGTCGGTCAGGAACGTGCGCCGTCCGTCGGCGCCGACCACGGCGACGGCGTTCGTCCCGGTGAACCCGGTCAGCCACCTGACGTTGACGAGGTGGGTGACGACGAGCGCGTCGAGTCCCTGCTCGCTCAGGCGCTCCTGGACGCGGTCGGCGCGCGCGCTGCTCACCGCGTCAGCGCGCCCTTGAGCAGCTCGAGCGCGTCGCGGTAGCCGTCGACGCCCTTCCCCTGGACGGTGCCGACGCAGAGGTCGCGCACCACCGACACGCGCCGCCACTCCTCGCGCTCGTCGACGGCCGACAGGTGGACCTCGACGGCCGGCAGGGCGGCGATCTCGAGCGCGTCGCGGATCGCCCACGAGTAATGCGTCCACGCGCCCGGGTTCAGCAGGATGCCGTCCTGCGTCTCGCCGACCTGGTGCAGCTCCTCGCAGAACTCGCCCTCGTGGTTCGTCTGGAAGAACGACGGCTCGAAGCCCGAGCTCCACCGCCCACCGCTTCACCTGGACCTCGAGCTCCGTGAGCGTGATCGGCCGGATAGTGCTGCGGGGTCGCGCCGGCCGAGCTGGTCGAGGTTGACGCCGTGCATGACCGCGATGCGCGTGTTCACGCCGCGACCTCCTCGACCGCCGCGCGGAGCTCGTCGGCGCCGACCTCGTGCCCGGGCGTCACCTCGCCGGGCGCCTCGACGAGCACGAACGGCACGATGCCACCGGCACGCTTCTTGTCGCGCGCGAGGTACTGGAGGACGTCGTCCACCGCCGCGCCCTCGAACTGACGCCGGCAGGCCGCGCGAGGCGAAGCAGGCCCGCCACCTCGTCGCGCAGCGCGTCGCGGCCCGGACAGCCGCAGCGCGGCGAGCAAGCCGATCGCGATCGCCTCGCCGTGCCGGTAGCGGCCGTAGCCCGTGGCGGCCTCGATCGCGTGCCCGACCGTGTGGCCGAGGTTCAGGACCTGGCGCCGGCCGCTGTCGCGCTCGTCCTCGGCGACGACCGCGAGCTTGGTGCGCAGGCAGCGCCAGATCGTCTCGTCGTCCACCGGCCCGCCCTCGCGCACGCGCGCCCACAGCGGGCCGCCCGCGATCAGCGCGGTCTTCACCACCTCGGCGTACCCGGCCGCCGCCTCCTCCTGAGGCAGCGTCTCGAGCAGCGACGGGTCCACGAGCACGGCGGCCGGCTGGTGGTACGAGCCGACGTAGTTCTTCGCCTCCGGGAGATCGACGCCGGTCTTCCCGCCGTACGCCGAGTCGACCTGCGAGACGACGGTCGTGGGGATCCCGACCCAGCGCATGCCGCGCTGGTAGACCGATGCGCAGAAGCCGGCCAGGTCGCCGACCACACCGCCACCCAGCGCCACGACGATGTCGTCGCGCGTGGCGCCTTCCGCCGCGAGGAAGCGCAACACGTCCTCGGCGCGCTCGAGCGTCTTCTCCTGCTCTCCTGGCGGGAGGGCGTAGTTCGCATGGCTCTCCGAGCGCGAGCACCTGCATGACGTTCTCGTCCGTCACGACGAACCGGCGCCCGTCGGCCGGGTGGAAGAAACCCGCGCCGACAAGCCCGCGGCCGAAGAAGACCGGGTACTCGCCGGAGGCCGACGCCGCCAGAGCGAGCCGCGTCCCCTCCGGGGCGCTCTCGAGCGCCGTCGAGCACGCGCATCGCGCGGCGCATGCCGTCGCGGGGCATCGGCGGCAGCGACGACGGAGGCAAGCGCCTCGTACACCGCCTCCCGATCGTGCTTGAGCTGCTCGAACTGGTCGCGGTCGCGCGCGAGCGGCCGGCCCTTGCCGGAGGCTCGCCGCCACGCCTCCTCCGACGCCGATCTGGAGATGGACGACCGTGTGGTCCGCGCAGCGCGTCGCGCACGCGCTCGGAGCCGAGCGCGCCGCCGCCGAGCGCGACGACGCGCGTGTCGGGACGCGCGAGCAGGTCGAGCACCACCTCTTCCTCGCGCGCGCGAAAGGCGTCCTCGCCCTCGCGGTCGAAGTAGCTCTCGATCGCCTCGCCCAGGAGCCGCTCGAGCTCGCGGTCGGAGTCCCGCGGCTCGACACCCAGCTCCGCGGCGGCCGCGCGCGCGGCCGTCGACTTGCCGGCGCCCATGAAGCCGACGAAGACGAAAGCGCGGGAGCCGGCGGGCGTCGCCCCCGGCGCGGTCAGCGCTTCCACCCGATCCGCTCGCGGTACGCGGCGAACGCGGCGCGGACGTCGTCGATGTGGTCGCCGCCGAACTTCTCCCGGTAGGCGTCCGCGAGGACGAGCGCGACCATCGCCTCGCCGACGACGCCGGCCGCGGGAACCGTGCAGGAGTCGGTCCGCTCGCGCAGTGCCTGAGCGGGCTCCTTCGTCTCGGTGTCGACCGAGCGCAGCGGCTTCGTGAGCGTGGGCAGCGGCTTCATCGCGCCGCGGACGACGAGCGTCTCGCCCGTCGTCATGCCGCCCTCGAGGCCGCCCGACGCGGTTCGTCTCGCGGTGGAAGCCGTGCTCCTCGGACCAGAAGATCTCGTCATGCGCCTCCGATCCGACCCGCCCGGCGACGTCGAACGCGTCGCCGACGCTCACGCCCTTCATCGCCTGGATCGACATGATCGCCTGCGCCGAGGCGGCCGTCCATCCGGCCCTCCCAGGACACGTACGACCCGATGCCCGGGACGAGCCCGTACGCGCGGACCTCGAAGACGCCGCCGAGCGATTCGTTCGCCTTGCGTGAGGTGTTGATCTCCTCGACCATCGCGTCGCTCGCCGCATCGTCGAGGCAGCGAACCGGCGACTCGTCCACGGACGCGAAGTCGGCCGGGCCGAGGTCGTCGCCCGTCTCGGCGCGAACGGAGCCGATCTGCACGACGTGCGAGAACACCTGGACGCCGAAGTCGGCGAGGAACCCCTTCGCCACGCCCCGCACGCCACACGCGCCGCCGTCTCGCGCGCGCTCGCGCGCTCGAGGACGTTTCGGACATCGCTGAAGCCGAACTTCTGGATCCCGGCCAGGTCGGCGTGGCCCTGGTCGCGGCAGGTGCACCTCCGCGACCTCGCCGTCGACCGGCCACGGGTTCATCCGCTCCTCCCAGTTCGCGTAGTCGCGGTTCTGGATCCGGATCGTGACCGGGCTGCCGAGCGTCTTCCCGTGGCGCATGCCCGACACGACGTCGGCGCGTGTCGCTCTCGATCTTCATCCGGCCGCCGCGGCCGTGCCCGAGCTGGCGCCGCGCGAGGTCCCGGTCGAGGTCCTCGCGGCTTAGCGGTAGTCCGGCCGGGAGCCCCTCCACGATCGCGGTCAGGCCGGGCCCGTGGGACTCCCCGCTCGTCGTGAAGCGGATCGGCATCAGGCTTTCCAGGCTATCCAAGCGCCTGGGCCCGACTGCTGTCGCGAGGCCCTAGCCGATGCCGTCGACGAGCAGCGGCCAGTCGTAGCCGTCGCCCAGGGCGTCATTGGCGAGCGGGCCGTCGCGGCGGTCCGACCGCAGCCGCGCCGTCTTGCGCGGCCTGCTCGCGCTGCTTCCGCTCTTCGCTCAGCTTGACGCGCTTGACATCGAGCAGGTGGATCCGGAACTCGTAGTCGTTGACCGACAGGTAGTGCTCGCGGCCGATCCCGAGCTCGAGGAAGTTGCAGCTCGGCCTTGCTCGGCGTGCAGATGCCCTGGCCCTGGTGGCTCAGGCCCGGGTGGACGAAGAACAGCGCGCTGTTCGCGTTCTCCGGTACGCCCATGAAGAGAAGGGCGGGCGCGTCCGGGCTCGGCAGGAAGCTCATCCGGGAGAGCTCCGGGTAGCGCTTCTCGCGACCGGGGCGCCCGAACTTGACGTCGAGCTGGTACGTGTACTTCGAGCCGGGCTTCCTGACGACCACCGGGTTGTCGTTTCCGCCGCGCGGTCAGCCCGCCGCCCGGGAGCGGGGTGCTGCCCCCGCTGTCGGACGCGGGACGACCCGCCGCCACCGCCGAGCACCTTCGAGAGCTCGTCGGCGGCATCGTCGGCAGCCGCGTCACCCGGGGCGATCGCGGCGCCGCTGCGCAGCGCTGTCCTTCTGCGGCTTCACGAGGCCGTCGAACGGGTCGCGCGCCTTGTAGGAGTCAAGCTTCGAGTCGCCGTCGCCGAGCTCCGTCGGCGAGCTCGACCTCGGCGCCGTCGTCGGACGACGCCACCGGGACGATCGGCAGCGGCCCCGCTGTCGGCTTCTCCTCGCCCTTGAGCATGAGCGCGGGCATCGCGACAAGCGCAGCGCCGAGGCCCACGGCGATAGGCGCGAGCTTCTTCGCCTTCAGGTCGGCCCAGATGTCCAGCAGGAAGTCGGCGTTCAGGTTGCTTCATGGCGTGGTGGTTGCGGTCGGGGTCGGGGTCGGAAGCGTCGGTGCTGGCGGTAGAAGTCGGCGGCGCCGCTGCGGGCGTCGCAGGGCCGGCGGGCGTCGCGCCGGCGGTGACGCCCTCGGACTTCGGCGTGAGGTAGACGGTCGCCTTGACCGTGGCCACGAGGGCCGGGAAGGTGTCGGGCTCGGCGGTGTACTCGACGCTGTCGATCGTCATCAGGCGACCGCGCACCCGCACCTTGTCGCCGTCCACGTAGACGAAGCGCTTCAGCCGGTGGAAGAAGTCGGCAAGCTCGAAGAAGTCGCCCTGAAGCTTGAACTCCATCGAGACGGACTCGAGACGCACCGGCAGCGGGAGCCGCGCCGGCCGGGCCGCGCGGCTGCAGCCGGATCGGTCGGCGCCGTCGCGGCGCCGTCGGTCGTCGGTGGGCGGGGTGCCTCGCGGTATCGGCCGTCGGCCTGCGCGTCCGGCGGCAGCGGCGCCCAGGAGCGCTCTGCGGCGGCTCGCCGCTCGGCGCCGTGCGGCGCCGCGGGACGGGCGCCGGTGCGGGCGCGGGCTCGGCGACCGGGGCGCGCTCGCCCATCGTGATGCCGTCGAGCTCGATCCCGGTGCCGTGCGCGGCCTGCTCGAGCTGGACGAGCAGGCTCGGCATGTCGACGGACGTCGGGATCGCCTTGCCGAGCGCGACGACGGCGGCGTAGTCGCGCGCGAAGCTCGTCCTTGGCGCGCTGCGAACGGTGCTCGCATGCGCCTGGGCGTCCGCAAGAGCGCGCCTGCTCCGTCTCGAGCGTCTTGGCGGCACTCGGTCGGCGGCCTCGCGCTTCGGGCGTGAGCAGAAGGAACCAGTACGCCGAGCACGAGAGCCAGCGGGACGATGATCATCACGATCTTCTTGTCGCGCGCGCTGATGTTCATCCTCCACCTCCAAGCCGCGCCGGCACCGGCGCTGCGGCCGCGGGGCCGGCGACGCTCGGCGGCGACATCGTGACCGACGATCTCGAACGAGTAGAAGCTGCCGCAGCCGCTGTCCTCGGACTGCTGGGCCGCGGCCGGTGCGCCGAACCCGGTGGGCTGCTCCTTCTCTTCCTCGCTGGCCAGCGTCTGTGTGAGCTCGACGTCCTCGGCCACGTGCAGCTCGCGCAGGCGGACCATCGCGTCGGCGATCCGCTCGTGGCTGTCGGCGCACCCCTTCAGCGTGAGCCGTCGGGACCGACCTCGCCGCCGCCGTCCGCCTCCGCCGGCCTGCGAGTTGAAGCCAGTCAGCCAGACACGCGGCCGGAAGCACGTGGGCGAGCTCGCGGAAGAGCCGCTCCCAGTCGATGCGCGCGGTCGCGAGCGTCTTCACCGCGGACAGGCGGGCCTCCTTGATCCCGGCGAAGTCGCCGAAGCCCTGGAGCGTCACCGACTGGGACTGGGCGGCGCTCGATCTGCTGACGAGCCTCGGCGATGTCCGATTGTGCGCGCTCACCTTGTTCGCCGCGGAGACGTACACGAAGACCGCGAGCACGAGCGCGCGAGGGCGCCGAGCGCGATGTACGCGGTCTTCGAGTCGCCCGACCCGCCGGTGCGCGGGCGGTACCGCGCGGGAAGAAGGTTGACGGGCCTCATGCCGCCACCGCGCCGAGGGAGAGCCCGAGCGCCACTGTGTGGCGGCGAGGATCCTCGCCGGCCGGCAGCGAGGCGCGGTCGTAGGGGCCGAGCGGCTCGGCGACGACGATCTCGAGGCCGGTCGCGGAAGCAAGCTGCTCGGCGAGCCCGTCGGCCGATGCGCGCGGCCCGGACAGCACGACCTCGCGTACGGGCCTGGTCTCCGGCTGCGCGAGATAGAAGTCGATCGAAAGGCGGATCTCCTCGGCGAGGGCGAAGCCGTCGACGACGCCGGTCGTCGTCCGGCGCGAGTTGCGAGCGGGCGCGTGAAGAGGCAGTTCGGGCCAACCGCGATGGCAAGGTTCGTGATCGCGCCGAGGTGGCAGTAGACGCGGGCCGAGTCGTCGTTCGAGCGCCGGAGGCCAGGGCGCGCACGAGCGCGAAGGCGTTCAGGTCGATGCCGACCGGCCGGAGGCCGGCGGACGCGCACGGCCTCGACAAGGCGCTCGATCATCGACTCGCGCGCGGCGACGACGACGACGTTCGTGCGCGGGTTGCCGTCGGCGTCGATGCCGTCGCCGACCCGGTGGTAGTCGAGGACGACCTCGTTGAGCGGCATGGCGATCGCCTCCGCGGCCTGGAACCGAACCGCGGCCTCGAGGTCCTTGCGCCTCCTCGATACGCGGCAGCTCGAGCTGGCGGACGACGATCTGCTGGTTGGCAACTCCGAGGCGCACGTCGCGCGGCAGAGCGCCGTGCGGAAGATTTCCTTGAGGACGTGACCGAGCGCGTCCGAGTCGACGACCTCGCCGTCGTGCATGACGCCCTCAGGGAGGTCGGTGCTGACGGCCGACTGGATGCGGCCGTCCGCCACCGTGACGGCGGACAGGAAGTCGCCGTCGAGGTCGAGCCCGACGCTCCCCTGCGGGCCTGAATTGGACCGTGATTTAGCCATGGAGATCTCTCCACGCATCGGTCATCCGTCCAGAGCGCTTGAAAACCCCCGCCCACGACTGGACAGGCCTGGACGCGCCTGTCGGGGCTAGAGAAAGCGGTCTACATAAGCGTCGACGAGCTCCGGCCCCCAGTACAGGCCGATGATCCCGCCGAATGCCAGAAACGGCCCGAACGGAACGCCTTTCTTGCGCGCGTCCTTGCCCTCGCGCGCGATGATCGCGAGGCCCACGACGGAGCCCGCCAGGAACGCCGCGAGCATCGCCGGGGCGACCCCGGAGCCGAGGTAGATGCCCATCACGCCGGCGAGCTTGACGTCACCCATGCCCATGCCCGCCGGATAGATCAGCGCGGCCAGGAGCAGCGCGGAGAACGCAATGCCGCCGGCGATCAGCGAGTCGTCGATGTTGTCGGGCCGGAAGACGATGGTTCCGACCAGGCCCCAGACCGCGGCGGGCAGCAAGATCTTGTTCGGGATGATGCGGTGGTCGAGGTCGATCCCCGCCACCGCGATCAGCATGGCCGCGAACGGCAGCCACAACGCGAGGTCGTCATCGACGCCGCGCGTGAGAGCAGCGCCGACGAATATCGCGGCCGGTGAGCCCCTCCACCAGCGGGTAGCGGGCGCTTATCGTCGCGCCGCAGTTGCGGCACCGGCCGCGCAGGAAGAGCCACGAGACCACCGGGATGTTGTCGTAGGGCTTGATCGGCGTCTCGCACTCCGGACAGCGCGAGGCCGGCCTGACGAGCGACTCTCCCCGCGGCAGCCGGTAGATGACGACGTTCAGGAAGCTGCCCACGAGCAGGCCGAGGACACCGATCAGCAGCACGTCCACGGGCGAGAAACCTACGCGAGCGTCCGGAGGTCAGCAGCCCGACTCGGGGTCGGAAGTCGTCGCCCGGACGCGGCGACACTCGGTCCAGGCCATGCGGTAGTAGACCGAGACCGTGTCGGTCCGCAGCTCCTGTAGGTCGAACTGGCCTGCACCGCCCGCCCAGGAGAACGAGGCTGAGTTCTTGAACTCGACCTTACTCGCGGCGACCGCGCCGCTGATGCCCGCCGTGTTGTTCCAAATCAGATTGCTCGAGGGCGCGTAGATCGCCGCGTTCACGGCCTGGCTGTTGTTGAACTCGACCGTGTGGGTGCCGTTCGCGTAGCCGTACATGTAGATCTGGAAGTTGATCGCGTGACCCGGGTTGTTGAAGTTCGAACCCTGGCCCAAGGACATGCCGCCGTATCCGTTCGAGCGCGCCGTGGCCGCCTTCTGGCTCGCAGTACCCGTGTAGTTATCCGGGATGCAGTCGCCGGCCGTGCCTGCTGTCAGGCGGTCCGGCGAGTCGAGGAAGAAGCGGATCTTCGCGCCGGCAGCGATGGTGATGTAGGCGTTGTTGCCGAGCGTGACCTTGCAGAAGTTGTAGGTACCTCCGCCCAGCGTGAGCGAGCCGTTGTTGCCGATCGACAGCGCCCGCGGGGCGTTCGGCGGTGTTGGTGTAGGTGACGTTGCTGCCGGTGTCCTGGCCGGTGGCGATCCGGTTGTTGTCGTTCACCGTGGCGGTGTTGCCCATGTCGACCGGTGCGAGCACGAACGCGCCCTCCGCCTCGGAGCGGTACGTGACGGGTGGGTTCCCGCCGACCGTGCTGCCCTGTCCGAGAATGGGCGGTGGGGTCGACTGAGTGCCGAGCTGGATGCCGCCGTTCACGACGCTGTTGTTGCCGAGCTCGATCTGGCCGTTCGAGCCGAGCACACCGCTCACGATCGCGGTGTTCTTCACCTTGATCCCGTTGATCGCGAGGATCCCGCCGACAGGGAAGAGCTGAGTCGCCGATGTACGAGGCGACGCGCGCCTGGATCCTGCGGCGCTCGCCGTTCGCCTCGCCGATCGAGGTGACGCAGCGCTGTGTGACGGTCACCTCGCCGTTCGGATCGTTGAGGTGCACGTCCAGGCCGGCGCACACATCGCCGTCCCCGAGCGCGGGCGTCACGTAGTACGTGTAGCTCGAGCCGTTGCCGAGATCGTCCTCGACACCGGCGCACTCGCCCGCTGCGGGCGTGCTGCCCGTCTCGGGGTCGGTCCCGGTGGCCGGGATCGATGGCCGCCGTCGTGAAGCACTTGGACGTCGCTCTGCAGCCCGATCTCGTTCATGCGGAACATGGCCGCCTCGAGCCCGGCGTCCGCGGCCGCAGAGCGCGCGCTTCGCGTCACGGCTGGCCGTCGACGAGTCGTTCAGACGCGAGCTGACGGCGAAGGTTGCCGTCGATAGCGTCCCGACGACGACCAGCACGCCGAGCGCGGCCGGAAGCGCGATTCCGCTCTGATCTCGGAGGAGGCGCCTCATCCGCTCACCTGCAGGTAGCTGACGTGGAGCGGGTGGTCATAGAGCACGACCAGGTCGGCCCCGGACGAGGACGACGCCCAGATGCGAAGTCCGAGCCTGTGCCCGGCGGCGATCGTCGCGCTGCCCGACTCGAACAGCTCGAGCACGAATGACACCTCCGACGCGCTCGTGGGCCAGTCCGTCAGGCCCGTGATCGGCCCGCCCTTCGAGACCAGCAGCGTCGGCGGGCTCGCCACGAGATTCGTGATGCTGCCCGGCACGTCGTAGAAGGCGACGCAGACCATGGCGTCGGCCGTGGCCCCGTTGAACGTCTGAGTCGAAAGCCTCAGCGCGGCATCGGAGATCGACATCGACTGCGCGAGCGGCGGCGTGACCCACATGTGGCCCTTCGTGTTGTCGGTAGTGGTCGGCGTCCCACCCGTGCACGTGGTGTCACGGCGAACGACCGCGCCGCCCGGCGACGTCCCGCCGGTGATCTCGTTCGAGTAGTTGTAGACGGGCGGCGTGACCTGTGGTGCGGGCGGCGGGTCGATCCCCATCAGGTCGGGGACCGGGCAGCCGCTCGTGTTCACGGCCGTGCACGTGCCGCTCGCCGCGACCGTCGGGTGGGTCGCGTGGCTGCCGGCGATCTCCTGGCGCGCGGAGTTGGTCGCCGGCGTGTCGTAGAGGTACCACGTGCTCACCGTCCCGGTGGCCGTCTCGGTGCACTCCACCTCCAGCCCGGTGTCTGGATCCGTGCAAAAAGTGTCCGGGGACTCCGTCGGGTTGGAGCCCTCGCCGTTGGCGAGGTCCGGATTGCTGACCAGCGTCGAGACGATGATCGGCTTCTGCGGCCCGAGCGCATTCTCGACCGTGACGGCGACGATGATCCGCTTGTAGGCGCTCGTGTCCGGCGCCCTGGTCGCAGTCGTCGGCCGCGGCGGACGCGCAGGTCACGTAGCGGTGGACCTTGCCGCTGAGGCGCCCGTCGCTCCACGCCTCGGCGGTCGCACTCGACCTCGCCGTCGGTCGCGTCGATCACGAGCGGCTCGCGGTGTGCGATGCCGGCGCGTTCTCTTTCTGGTCCCAGCGGTAGCTGGCTCCCGCCACCCTGCAGGTAGTGCGCGGGGTTCGTCGGGGTCGCTCGAGCTCGACGGGCACGGCGTTCCCGTTCAGGGCGAGCTCGCCGTAGTCGAGCGCCCGCAGCTCCTCGTCTTTCTGCTCCGCGACGTGCGAGGCGGCCTCCTTCATCTCCGAGTAGCTCGTGACCCGGCGCGAGACGTCGAAGGTCCCGATCAGCGAGATCACGCCGACGCTGCCGATCAGCACCGCGAGGAGCAGCTCGATCGTGGTGAAGCCGGCCTGGAGCGCGCCCTAGCCGACATCGGTGTTCCTCAGGTAGAAGCCGTCGTCGAGCACGAGGTTGGCGTGGTAGCCGTCCGCGCGCTCGCCCGCCTGCGGCACCTGGATGTGGACCTTCACGTAGGTCGGGTTGATCAAGTTCGGCTCGTAGGTGAAGACGTCGCCCGGCAGCCGGCGCTCGACGACGACCTGACCGGGCTGCTCAGCGGGAGCTCCTGAGCCGACCGCGGCCTCCCAGCGCAGGCACTGGCGCTGGGTCGCGTCGTCGGGGTGCACGACGTCGCAGTCGTAGAGCACGTGCTTGTCGTCGCCGATGTTC
Source organism: uncultured Thermoleophilaceae bacterium (assembly GCA_963846865.1). Taxonomy (GTDB): domain Bacteria; phylum Actinomycetota; class Thermoleophilia; order Solirubrobacterales; family Thermoleophilaceae; genus DASPHG01. Next base: position 269,982 of record CAWJXU010000008.1, read on the forward strand.
ACGTAGATCTGGGTCTTGCCGGGCGTCCAGACCTTGTTGGCCTGCCGCAGCTCACGGGTCATGACGTGCAGCCCGCTCTGCCCCTCCCGGATCGCGCTTGCCCGCTCCTCGTCGCGCGGCGCCGTCCTGACGGCCGAGTCGAGCAGGCTGAGGAGCGCGAGCACGACGAAGCTGAGGGTCAGCATCCCGACGAGCAGCTCCGCCAGCGTCATGCCCCTCTCGGAGCGCAGGCGCGCAAGAGTGAGGCGCCAGTTCCATCGCACGCTCCATCCGATCGGCGGATCGCGGCGCTGAGGATGAAGAATGTCCAAGCGAATCTGGACGCAAAAAGGGCGGGCCCTGGGGCCCGCCCTTTGAGCACTGCAAAGCAGCCTGGATTACCAGACGCCGCCGGTCTTGCAGCCGCCGTTCCCGCCGTTCGTGCAGGTACGGGTCGACGTGCCGTCGGCCAGCCGTGAGGATGCTGAACGACGTGCCGCTGTGCGACACACCGGTGACGGTGTAGCCACCGGCCGGAGCCGCCGAGTCGATCGAGACCTGGCCGGCAGCCGTGCCGACGGTGACGCCCGACTTGGCGCCGTTCGCGGCCAGCTCGGCCGTCGAGTCACAAGCGCCGTACGACTGCGTCTCGGCGTAGCACGACTGCACCGCCGACACCATGTTGCGCGCGTTCGACTTCGCCTCAGCGTCCTGCCCCTTCGCCTGCTGGCCAAGGAAGGCCGGCAGCGCGATCGCGGCGAGGATGCCGATGATCAGAATGACAACGAGGAGCTCGATAAGGGTGAAGCCCTTCTCGCTCTCCATACGCTCGCGGAGGTTCCGCAGCATGTGAACTCCTCCTTTAGGAGTAACTGGATTGACCTTGAAGCCAGTCCGCTGCGGGTCGAGCCGCCGAACTGGCTCGGGCGGTATCGGCGGTGCCCGCGCCTAGGCTGAGAACGTCGGGGCAAATCTGGACGAAAAAGGGCGGGCCCGAAGGCCCGCCCTTTCGAACTGCAAAGCAGCTACTGGATTACCAGACGCCGCCGGTCTTGCAGCCGCCGTTCCCGCCGCTCGTGCAGGTACGGGTCGACGTGCCGTCGGCAGCCGTAGGATGGCGAACGACGTGCCGCTGTGCGACACACCGGTGACGGTGTAACCGCCGGCCGGGGCCGCCGAGTTGATCGAGACCTGGCCGGCAGCCGTGCCGACCGTGACGCCCGACTTGGCGCCGTTGGCGGCCAGCTCGGCCGTCGAGTCACAACCCGCGTACGACTGCGTCTCGGCGTAGCACGACTGCACCGCCGACACCATGTTGCGCGCGTTCGACTTGGCCTCGGCGTCCTGGCCCTTCGCCTGCTGGCCAAGGAAGGCCGGCAGCGCGATCGCGGCGAGGATGCCGATGATCAGAATGACAACGAGGAGCTCGATAAGGGTGAAGCCCTTCTCGCTCTCCATACGCTCGCGGAGGTTCCGCAGCATGTGAACTCCTCCTTTAGGAGTAACTGGATTGACCTTGAAGCCAGTCCGCCGCGGGTCCAAGCCGCCGAATGGAAGTCGAGTTCCTGGTGGTAGCCCGGCCTACTCCTGGTGGGGGAGGAGCACCGTGACTTTGCGTCCCCGCCTCGCGACGGGTTTGCCCTTTCACCGTGGACTTCTGGCTGCGGGAGTTATCGGTCATTTCCGGGACGCCTTTAGCTTGATCGGACGTGTGTCCATGAATCGGTAGGCAAGATTCAAGTTGTGCAAATCCGACGCGTCCTGCTGCTTTTCGCCCTCGTGCTGGGGCTCTCGGCGCTCGTGGCGTCCATCGCGCCGCCGCCTGAGGACCAGTGACGAGGCGCGCGAGGAGACCGCGCGTACGGGGCGCCCGGCCGGCGCCGGCGGCGGCCGCGGGGGAGCCGACGCGCGTGTCGCTGACCGTGCGGCCCGCAGCGCGCGCAGCGCCGCGACCCGCCGGGTGAGGGTGGGGTCGAGCTTCGTCGCTCGAGGTCTCGGTGCCGCGCTCCCGGCGACGTCGTGCTCGACGGGCTCGGCCTGCGCCAGACCGCCGATCCGCTCACGCCCGCTCGCTTCGCGCCTCCTCGCGAAGCCGCGCGGGCGCCATGCGGTCGAGCTTCGTGCCGGTCGGACGGCGAGAGGCGGGTCGTCGGGCGAGCTCGCGTTCGTGCGAGCCGGCGACCGTCACGCCGCCACGGCCCGACCGCTGACGATCCGCCAGCGTGCCGTCCTGACTCGGCTCGTGCGCCTTCAGGAACGCGGCCACGACCCGCGCGTCGAACTGGCGTGCCCGACGCCGCGGCGCAGCTCGGCGCGTGCCGCGGTGTGCCCGATGCTCGGCCGGTAGACGCGGTCGGTGGTCATCGCCTCGTAGGCGTCGGCGACGGCGACGATCCGCGCCTCGAGCGGGATCTGCGTCGCCGCTGCAGGCCGAGCGGATAGCCCTTCCCGTCCGGACGCTCGTGGTGCGCGAGGACCCAGTCGGCGATGTCCCACAGCTCGGCGCGCTCCAGCATCCTCGCGCCGAACTCCGGGATGCTTCTGCATCTCCTCCCACTCCGCGGGGGTCAGCGGGCCCGGCTTGTTCACGATCGCGTCCGCGACGCCGATCTTGCCGATGTCGTGCAGGACCCCGCGAGCTGTACGCGCTCGATGAGCTCCTTCGAGAGGCCGAGCTCGACCGCGATCAGCTTCGTGTAGCGCCCGACCATCTGCGAATGCTCGGCGGTGTCCATCGAGCTCGCAAGGCCGATCAGGCTCGCGACGCGCCGCTCGGCCGTGCTCTCCTTGCGGTGGCTGTCGCCGCGCAGGATCTCGGCGGTCTCGGCGCTGTAGATGACCGAGCAGTCACGGCCGAACTCCTTCGCCGTGTAGAGCGCCTGGTCCGCCGCCTTGAGCAGCGACGCCGTGGTCGGCGCCGTGGGTCGGATACGACGCGACCCCGAACGAGATCGTCAGCGGGAAGAGGTCAGCGGCGAAGTTCTCGCGGATCTTGCCGCGCAGGCGCTCGGCCAGGACGTACGCCCTCATGCTCGTCGGTCTCCGGCAGGATCAGGGCGAACTCCTCGCCGCCCATGCGGCCGACGCGGTCGATCCGCCGCACGCCCGGCCGTGAGCGCCTCTCCCATCAGCTCGAGGGCGCGGTCGCCCGCCGGGTGGCCGAGGCGGTCGTTGAGCATCTTGAAGTGGTCGAGGTCGCCGACGAGCAGCGTCAGCGGCGACTCGAGCCGGCGCGCGCGCTCGACCTCGAGCTCGAACGCCTCCTCGAACCCGCGCCGGTTGAGCAGGCCCGTCAGCGGATCGGTCTTCACGGCGTCCGTGAGCCGCTCGATCAGGCCGTCGAGCCGCTCCTTGAGCAGGCCGAAGAGCGCCGGTCGCGACGACGAGCGTGCCGAAGGCGATCGTCCACTGCGCCGCGGAGTCCTCGACCGCGACGGCGAACTCGCCGATCGTGTTGCCCGATCCAGTGGTGGGCGACCAGCACGGCCGCGTAACAGAAGCCCATGAACAGCACGTGCCGCGCGGCGTCGGGCGTGCTGAAGAAGTGGAGCGCGTAGAGCGCGGCCCAGACGTAGAAGAACGAGTACGGGCTGGCGCTCTTCCCGCTGTAGAAGATCATCCCGCTGACGATCAGCGTGAAGCCGAAGAGGAACGCCTTGAAGCCCCACTCCGGGATCCGGTCGTAGCCGGCGATCAGGAGCGCGACCATCGCGTACGAGGCGCCGACCATCGCCAGCATCGCCCCGGTGTCGACCTGGCCCGAGACCGGCAGGAAGAGCCAGATCAGCGCGAGCGTCGCCCCGGAGCCGAACAGGTAGGCGCCCGACCGCGCCATCGTCGCCGGGTCCGAGACGCCGCCGATGACCCCGTGTGGGGCTCTGCCAGCGAAGCCTCGCCATGCAGGTACGCAAGAGCTTGGCAACTTTCGCCATGGGATCGCTGTCGGGCGTCTCGCGCGCGTACTTGTGCCCGACCCCGAACGACGGACAGATGGACTATCTGGGTCCGCCGTCCAGCCCGTGCTGGACGCAAAGCGCGGAAAAACGTGGACTTTGCGGACACCGGCTAAACGCAGGATGCCGCCGCGCCGATAGACGGATCGTGCGCGACCTGGGCTTCCAGATCATCGACTTCTCCGAGGTGAAGTTCCGTCTGCGTATCGCGAGCGCCCGGATCTGGTTGACATACCTGATCGCGCTCGTGTTCGGTGCCTACGCGCTCGGCACGTGGGACGGCACCGAGCGGCATCGCGCTCGTCGCACTCGCTGCCGGCTACCTCGCCTGGGGGATGCTGGTGCGCCTCCTCCCGCTCGAGAAGATCGTCCACAGCCGCTACCGCGACGTCTTCTTCCTCGCGTGGAGCGTCGCCGAGGTCGGCGTAATCGCCGGCGCGATGGCGATCGACGGCGGCTCCGGCAGCCCGCTCGCGGCGCTGCTCTTCATCCCGCTCGTGGTCGTCGCGCTGACGTACCCGCCGATGCTCGTGCTCGCCGTCGGCACGCTCGAGCTGCTCGCCTACCTGATGATCGCGATCAACGTCGGCGGCCGCGACGACCTGTCGCTTTCGCTCTTCGCCGTCAGCCTCGGCATCGTCGCGCTCGTCTGCGCGTACCAAACGCGGATCCGCGACGCCCAGCGCGACGAGCTCAACCGGATCTCCCGCGCCGACCCCCTGACCGGCAGCCTGAACCGCCGCGGCTTCCTCGAGCGCCTCGAGGCCGAGGTCGACGAGGCCGGCCGCACCGGGCGCGCGTTCTCCCTGATCGCGCTCGACCTCGACAGCTTCAAGGCCGTCAACGACAGCAAGGGGCACGCCGCGGGCGACGAGCTGCTTCGCTGGACCGTCGACCAGCTCCAGGAGAACCTGCGCCCGATGGACTCCGTGGGTCGCCTGGGCGGCGACGAGTTCGCGCTGCTGATCCCGGGCGCCGCGCGGCCCGAGGCCCTGACGCTCGTCGGCCGCATCAACCGCGTGCTCGCCGATCGCGCGCCCAGCTCGCTGGGCATCGCCTGCTTCCCGACCGACGGCACCGACAGCGAGGAGCTGCAGCGCCACGCCGACGACGAGCTGTACGCCGCGAAGGAGGGCCGCCGCGCCGATCACGCGCCGAGCCGCCGGGAGCTCAGCTGGGCGACCGCGCTCGCCCAGGCGGTCGACACGCGGATCGCCGTACCGGACGAGCACTCGACCGCGGTCGCTCGCTACGCGGCCGCGATCGCCGAGGAGATGGACTGGCAGGGCACCGACCTCGCACTACTGCGGATGGCCGCGATGCTCCACGACGTCGGCAAGGTCGGCATCCCCGACTCGATCCTGCGCAAGGCAGGGCCGCTGACCGAGGAGGAGTTCGACCAGATGCGGCTCGCCCCGGTCACGGGCGCCGAGCTCGTCGGCAGGGTCGAGGGCCTCGGGGCGATCGTCCCGTGGATCTACCACGCGCACGAGCACATCGACGGCTCCGGCTATCCCGAGGGCCTGCGCGGGGACGCGATCCCGCTTGCCTCGCGGATCATCGCCGTGGCGGACGCCTTCGACGCGATGACGACAAACCGTCCGTACCGCGCGGCCATGTCGCGCGAGGACGCGATGGCCGAGCTCCATCGCTGCTCAGGCACCCAGTTCGACCCCGCCTGCGTCGAAGCGCTCGAGCGCTCGATCGACGTGATCGAGGGCGAGCTCGCCTCCGAGGCGCTCGAGACGAACGCCTCGGACGAGCGCTGGGGTTGAACCTCCGCGGGCATCCATGCCCGCGCTCTGATGAGGACGAGGCCTCCGGCCTCGGTTGACCGCTCGGCTTCGCCTCGCTCTTGGCTTTAAGGCTCGATCAGGCCGCGCCGGATCGCGTAGCGGACCAGCTCGACGCGGTCCCGCATCCCGAGCTTCGCGAGCACGTTGCCGCGGTGGGACTCGACCGTCTTCTCGGACAGGTTCAGGATCTGGGCGATCTGCTTGTTCGTGTGCGCCTCGGCGATCAGCTTGACCACCTCGAGCTCGCGTGGGGTCAGCTCGGAGCCCGCCTGGTCGCCGCTCCTCGAGCCAGTTCCGGAGAAGCTCCTCCTCGGCGACCGGTGACATGAATGGCTCGCCCCGGAGCGCGGCGCGGATGGCGTCCACGAGCTGCGTGTCGGCCGAGCGCTTGAGCACGTAGCCGGCGGCGCCCGCCTTCAGCGCGTCGTAGAAGTACCGCTGGTCGTCGTGCATCGAGAGCAGGACGACGGCCGTGTCCGGGAGGTGCTGCTTGATCTCGTGGGTGGCCTGGATGCCCGGTCATGCGCGGCATCGACACGTCGAGGACCGCGACGTCGGGCTTGTGCTTGATGGCCGCCTCGACCGCCTCCACCCCATCCTCGGCCTCCGCGACGACGGTGATGCCCTCCTGCTGGTCCAGCAGCATGCGCACGCCGGACCGCACGATCCCGTGGTCGTCGGCGACCAGCGCGTGGATCATCAGGCGGGCACCCGCAGCTTGAGAGTCGTGCCACGCCCAGGTGTCGACATCGATGTCGAACTCCCCGTCGACGAGGCGTGCACGCTCCGCCATGCCCTCGAGCCCGAGCCCGCGGTCCCCGCCGTCCAGCACGAACCCGGTGCCGTCGTCCGCGACCTCGAGCGCGACGCTGCCGTCCATGCGCTCGATTTCCACCGAGACGCTGCTGCGCCCGCGCGTGGCGCACGACGTTGTTGAGCGCCTCCTGCGTCACGCGGTAGAGGACGAGCTGCTGGTCGTTCCCGAGGTCGTCGAGCTCGCCGCTCGGTCGACAGGCTCGTATCGATCCCATACTGGGCCTTGAAGCGGCGCAGCTGGTCCTCGATCGCCGGCACGAAGCCGTGGTCGTCGAGGGCGGTCGGTCGCAGCTGGCGGGCGAGCTGGAGCAGCTCGCCCATCGCCTGGTTCGCCAGCGCCTTCGTCTCCGCCAGCTCCTCGCGCAGCCGCGGAGGAGCGATGTGCGTGAGCGCCTCGAGGCGCAGCAGGATGGCGGTGAGCGCCTGGTTGACCTCGTCGTGGAGGTCGCGCGCGACGCGCTTGCGCTCCTCCTCCTGGGCGCGCAGCTGAAGCCGGCCCGCTCGCCGGCGCTCGGCCTCGATGCGCTCGAGCAGGTTGGCGAAGGCGTGCGCGAGCCGCTCGACCTCCTCCACCGGCTCCTCGGGGGCCTCGAATGCCGACGGGTTGCTCGGGTCGATCGCCTCGATCTCGCGGATCAGCTCGTCCAGCGGGCTGAAGCGCCGCTGCAGCATCAGGATGTTCAGGAGCAGCGCGAGGATCACCGTCATCGCGAGCAGCGCGAACTCGAACCGCTCGTCGGTGATCCTCAGGTCCAGGCTCGACGCCGCGCTCGCGGCGAAGAGCGCCGCCACGACGAGCAGCAGGTTCGCCGCGACGATCTGCCCGCTGAGGGATTCCCGCTTTTTCATGGTCTTTCGCAAGTTTGACGCACGCCCCGGCGTGAAGAAATGGGGTCAAGACCCCATATCGGCAGATCCCGCCGCGACCGAAAATACGAGTGCAACGACTTTGCAGCATGGGGAGACCTTGACGGGGCGCCGAAAGGCGCCCCGTCTTCGTTCTGGGGCGCTGGGACAGGCATCGCCGAATGGGGTCTTGACCCCATACCACTGGTGGCCCGCGTCGGGCATCATCATGTGCACAAGCTTTTCGACACGAGGGTCGAGCCTCGTGTCCGGGGGGCACACAGCATGGGACCTTGAGACGGGGCGCCGAAAGGCGCCCTCGTTATTCCCGTTGTCGGCGCCCATGAGCGACGAGCTCCCGGCGCTGCGCGGACGCCTTCACCAGCACACGATCTGGTTCTCGCTCGCCGCGGCCGCGCTGCTCGTGGCATTCGCGCCGTCGGGCACCGCCCGCATAACCGCCGCGATCTACGGGGTCGGCCTGAACGCCCTGTTCATCACGAGCGCCGCGTACCACCGCTGGCCGCCGGCATCGCCCTGGAAGCCCGTCCTGCGACGGGTGGACCACTGCGTGATCTTCGTGTTCATCGCGGCGAGCTACACGCCGGTCGCCGCCCTCGTGCTCGAGCCCCCGAGCAGCACGATCGTGCTCGTCAGCGTCTGGGCGGGCGCGCTCCTCGGCGTCGTCTTCAGCATCGCGTGGATCGATGCGCCGCGCCTGGCGGTCGCCCTCGCCTACATCGGGGTCGGCTGGGTGATCGTGATCGCGTTGCCCGAGATCCTCGACGACGTCGGCGCGGCGCCCACCGCGCTGTTCCTCGCCGGCGGCCTGCTCTATTCGGGCGGAGCGGTCGTCTACGCGCGCAAGCGGCCCGACCCGTGGCCGCGGATCTTCGGCTTCCACGAGCTCTTCCACGCGCTCGTGATCGCGGCGGCCCTGCTCCACTTCGTCGCTATGGCCGGGTGGGTGATCCCGGCCGAGGCCTAGATCCAGCCTTCGCGGCTGGCGATGAGGACGGCCTGCGCGCGATCGGCGGCGCCGAGCTTCGCGTAGACGTTGTGCAGGTGGCTGCGCACCGTGCTGGCCGCGATGCCGAGGTCGTGCGCGATCTCCTTGTAGACCTTCGACGCGGCGAGGCCCTTCAGCACCTCGCGCTCCTGGTTCGACAGGGGTGACTTCGCCACCGCCCGGCGGCGGCGCTCGCCGCGGTCGGGCAGCCGGTACATCAGCGACTCGAGTGCGGCGACGTCGAGGCCGATCCGGGCAGCCGACGACTGGAGCTCCGCGGGGCGAACGGTCTCCCCCAGCTCGTATCGAGTCAGCCCGTCGGCCAGGCTAAGGATCGCGGCCTCGCCGTCGGCATCCGGCGCATGGTGGCGCTCGACCGCCCGCGCGATTACCTGCGGGAGCCGCCAGCGCCGAAGGAGGACGCCGCCGATGACCGCATGGTCGACGCCGTACTCGCGCCGCTCGGCCTGCGCCCGCTCGCTCGGCGACAGCGTCGGTGTCCGCCATGCGCCCGAGGTAGTCGGGGTACGCGTCCGCCATCACGACCTTGCCGAGGTCGTGGAGCAGCGCGGCTACCAGCAGCTCGTCCGGGCGCGGATGGTCGATCTCGCGGGCGATCATGTCGGCGGTCCCGGCAACCGCAACCGCGTGAAGACGGAAGCGCTCCGGGGGCACCTGCCAGCCCGGGATTCGCTCGAAGAACCCGTAGACGCCGATCCTGCGCGCGAGCGTCTCGACTCCCTCGGGCGCGAGCGCGCGCACAGCTTCGGGCACCGTCGCTATGCGATTGCGCCTCCCCTCATCGGCGTTCGCCAGGCGCATCACGGCGACGACAAGCGCGACGTCCGACTCGATCGCGGTGATGAGCTCCTCCTCACGCGAATCCGGGTCGAGCAGCACGCGCAGCACGCGGTTGCGCGACTCGGCCAAAGCCGGCATCGCGTCCAGGCGCTCAATCGCAGCCGGAAGCCTGTGGCGGTAGTTGCTCACGAAAACAGGTTTGCCCGAGTCGGGCGGCTAGAAGTCCTCGGGCAAGATTGCACCCGAGTTCAGCGCGGCGATGAAGCGGTCGACGTCTTCGCGCATGTTTGCGTGCTCGAGGCGCTTCAGATCTTGCACGAGGACGGTCGTGCCGTCGTCGAGCCGCTCGTCGAAGCGGTCGACGCAGTCCTGCGAGAAGACGCCCTCGGTCCAGTACTCGCAGTTCGGGCAGCGCAATGCGCGACGCGCCACCGCTCAGGGCCGGCAGAGGACCACTCGACCGGCTCGACGAGCTCCGACGCGCAGCTCTCGCACACGCAGAGATCGCGGTCGTCGCCGTCGGCCGGCCGCACGCGTGTGTACGGCTGTCCGCTCTCGGGCTGGACGACCTCGAGGACTTTTCCGGAGGGGAGATCGATTGTGCTGACGACTTGCGGCGGGCGACGGCTCATGGGAGGTGGGTCCCTTCGTTCGGCCGGACGCTTCACCCGCTGCTCATCTCCTTCGGTAACCCGGCGGACTCCGTGACCGGAGTTCCGTGGCTTTGCGGACCCGCCTCGCGACGGGGGTGCCTTTATCGGGAGAAGCGACCCGTGGTCTGTTGTCTCACGCCCTCTATCGGCAGGAAAAAGCCGGCCTTTAGGCCGTTTCGGCTCCGCCCGCGCGGCGACCGCCTGGGAGCCGCTCGCGCTACGCGGCTCAGCGTGTCCGCAGCCTCGATCAGCGGAACGAGCGCGGCCTGCAGCTCCGCCATCGTCTCGGGCAGCTCGCGCAGGTGCTGCTGCACCTCGACGAGCATCGGCATCGCCGCTTCGATCGTCTGCATGCGGCGCTCGATGTCCGGAAGCTCGACGCGCCGGCCGCGACCTCGGCGAGCCGCTCGTTGATCTCGGGCAGCGTGCGGGTGGCCTCGGCCATCGCCGCGGTGTTCGCGGCGATCTCCGGCAGCGACCGCAGCGCGCCGAGCACCTCGGGAATGCCGAGGAGCCCGTTCAGAGGTGATGTGACCGAGCGCGGGATCAGGCCGCATGCCGGAGACCCTAGTGGGTCCACGGATCGCACCGTGAGCCCGGGCTTCGTGCACCGATCGGTGTGTACTGGCCTATCGACGCCGATCAGCTTCCTGACGACGCGCTCGTTGCGCGCGGCGGACGTCCGGGTGCTGCTCGACGTCGCCAGCGCCGGGGCGTGCGCGGAGCGAGTACGCGTGGGCGAATGCGGCCGGCTACAGGCCGCGCTCGACGATGCCGGGATCGACTACCGGCACGTGAAGGAGCTCGCGCCGACCACGGAGCTGCGTGAGCTCCAGTACGCCGAGGACGCCCGCGCGGGCGTCGGCAAGCGCTCGCGCGTCGAGCTCGCTCCGGAGTACGTGGCGCGCTACACCGCCGAGGTCCTCGACCCTGTCGGAGTCGAGGCGGTCATAGACGCGCTTCCCGCGCACGGGTCGCGCCGCCCTCTTCTGCGTGGAGCGCGACCCGGAGGCCTGCCACCGCTCGCTGATCGCCGCACGGGTGGCCGAGGAGCACGACGTGGCGTCGCGCACCTGCGCCCCTAGCGCAGGCGGCGCACCACGAGCACGATCACGCCGATCACCAGGGCCAGTGCTCCGAGCTGGACGGCCACGACCACGCCCGTCGACTCGTCCTCGGTCAGGCGGCGCAGGCCGCCGAAGAGGACGGTGCCGCCGAAGAAGAGGACCAGCACCCAGAGGAACGTGCTCTGGTTCAAGCCGGGTCGGCGACCTTGATCAGCTGCTTGCCCAGGTTCTCGCCGGTGAAGAGCCGAGCGAGCGCGTCCGGGGCGTTCTCGAGCCCCTCGACGACGTCGACCTGGTTCTTGATCTTGCCCTCCCCCGCCCAGCCGGCGAGCTCCCCGATCGCGTCCATCGCGCGGTCCATGAAGTCGAACACGAGGAACCCGCGCATCGTCCCCCGGCGCATGATGAGCATGTGGTGGTTGCGCAGCCCGTACCGCTCCTCGAACCCGCTGTAGCCGGAGACGGCCCCGCAGATGACGACACGTGCGTGCATGGCCATGTTCGCCAGCACCGCGTCGAGGATCTCGCCGCCCACGTTGTCGAAGTAAACGTCGACGCCGTTCGGGCAGAGCTCGCGCAGGCGCGCGCCCACGTCCTCCGACTTGTAGTCGATCGCTCGTCGACGCCGAGCTCGCCGCGCAGCCAGTCGCACTTCCGCTCGCCACCGGCCAGGCCCAGCACGCGGCACCCCTTCGCCTTCGCGATCTGGCAGGCGATCGAGCCGACCGCTCCCGCGGCGCCCGACACCATCACGGTGTCGCTCTCCTTCAGCTCGCCGACGTCGAGCAGGCCGAAGTACGCCGTGAGGCCGGTGATGCCGAACAGGGACAGGGCGAGCGTCAGGTCGATCCCCGGCGGGATCTTGAGCGGCGGGAACAGGCCGCCGCCGAAGCCCTCGCTCGTGCCGACCGCGTAGTCCTGCCAGCCGTAGACGCCCGACACCAGGTCTCCAGCGGCGAAGTCGGGGTTGCTTCGACTCGACCACCTCGCCGGCGGTGCCGGCTGCCATCACCTCACCGAGCGGGAGCTTCGGCATGTAGGTGTCGATCTCCATCCACGCTCGCTGAGCCGGGTCGCACGAGATCCAGAGGTTGCGCACGAGGAACTCGCCATCGCCGATCTCCGGCACCGGCTCCTCGACCCATTCGAAGTGCTCGCGGCTCACGATCCCGCTGGGACGCTCCAACAGCAGCCAGCGGCGATTCGTCGTCACAGGATCAGCTTCCGCTCCATGAACTTGATCGCGAGCCGCCAGGAAACGAGCGCGAACCCCAGGAGGAAGGCGACGTGCCCGATGTCCGCCCAGCCCTCGAGCCCGAATACCGCGTGGCGGACGAGCTCGACGCAGTGGTACAGCGGGTTGAGGTGCCCGGCGATCTGGGCCCACGTCGGCAGCTCGTCGAGCGGGAAGAACGTGCCGGCAACGAGGAACATCGGCGTCAAGCAGGCCGCTCTGCCAGTAGGAGAAGCTCTCGATCGCCTTCGACTTCGCCGCGATGAAGATGCCGAAGAACGCCCATCCGATGCCGGCGAGCGCGGCGATGAACGGCACGAGCAGCATCCCCCAGCTCGGGTCGAGCCCGAAGGCGACCGCCACAAGCATCGGCACGCAGCCGTAGGTGCCGGTCCGCGCCGCGATCCAGAGGCCCTCGGCGGTGACGAGCTCCTCGGTATCGACCGGCGCCGCGAGGATCGCGTCGTAGGTGTGCTGGAACTCGTACTTGACGAACGTCGAGTACATCGCCGGGAACGCGCCCGAGAAGAGCACCGTCGTGGCGACGATGCCGGTGCCGACGAACTCGATGTAGTCGTAGCCGGCGACCGTGCTGACGAGCGCTCCGAAGCCGAAGCCGAACGCGAGCATGTAGATCGTCGGGTCGACGATCGAGGAGAACGTCGACGAGCGCCAGAACGACGAGTAGTTGACGACCTCGCGGACGATCACGCCTTGGAGCGCGGCCGGCTCGAGCCGGCCGAGGCGAGGCTGCGCGGCTCGTGAGAGCCATCAGGTGATCTCCTCGCCGGTCAGGAGGACGAAGACGTCCTCGAGGTTCGTCACGCGGCGCTCTCCCTCGAGCGACGGGTCGCCCCCGTTCGCGTGCAGGATCGAAACCGACGTCCCCGTGCGGCGCGTACGCCAGCCGCGCGAGCGTGCGATCCCCTCGACCTCGGTGAGGCGCGCGGGCGGTCCGTAGACCTCGATCGCCTCGGGGCCGGCGTGCTCGGCGATCAGCTCGCTCGGCGGCCCGACCGCGACCGCCTTCCCGTGCGACATGATCGTGACCTCGTCGCAGAGCCGCTCGGCCTCCTCGATGTAGTGCGTGCTCATCAGGATCGACACGCCCTCCGAGCGGAGGCGGTCGATCAGGGCCCAGAGCTCCTGGCGCACCTGCGGGTCGAGCCCGACGGTCGGCTCGTCGAGCAGGGCGAGCTTCGGCTCGTGCAGGAGCGCGCGCGTGATCAAGAGGCGCCGCCGCATCCCACCGCTCAGCTCGTCCACCTTCGCGTCGACGGCGCCCGGTCAGGTTGGCCATCGCAAGCGCGCGCTCGATCGCGGCGCTGCGCTCCGACGACGGCACGCGGTACAGGTACGAGAAGACGACCAGGTTCTGCTCGACGGTCAGCGACACGTCGAGGTTGTCGAGCTGGGGCACGACGCCCATCACGGCGCGCGCCTGCTTGGAGTCGTCCGGCAGGCGGTGGCCGAGCACCTCGAGCTCGCCCTCGTCGCAGATGACCTGGGCGGTGAGCGCCTTCATCGTCGTCGACTTGCCCGCTCCGTTCGGGCCGAGCAGGCCGACGCACTTGCCGACGGGCACGTCGAGGTCGAGGCCGTCAACGGCGGTGATGGCGCCGAACCGCTTGACCACCCCGCGCAGCCGGATCGCGGAATCCATAGGCCCGATTATGCGGCTTCGGAGTACGCGGGCTTCGGCCGGGTGGACGCTCGACCTCTTCGGCGCGCTCGTCCGGCGTCAGCACGGTGATCGCGGCCACGATCGCGGCCAGCACGAGCGCCGCGCCGATCCAGAAGGACAGGTGGTAGCCGTCGGTGAGCGCCTGGGCGCTGGCGACGCCGTCCGCGATCTTGCCGTCGCTGTGCGACGCAGAGACCGTGGCGAGCACCGCCAGTCCGAGCGCCGCGCCCACCTGGGCGGTCGTGTTGACGAGGCCGGACGCCAGGCCGGCCTGGTCGCGCTCGACGCCCGACATCGCCAGGCTCATCAGGGCGGGGAACGCCATCCCGGCCCCGAAGCCGAGCAGGAGCATGACCGGCAGCACGTGCTCGACCCAGCTGCCGTCAACCGGGGCGCGCGTGAAGAGCGCGAGCGCGCCCAGGATCAGGACGAGGCCCGGGATGAGCGTGCGGCGGGCGCCGAAGCGCGTGACCAGGCGGTCGGAGTAGCGCGCGGACATGAGGCCCATCGCGATCGTGGCCGGAAGGAACGCGAAGCCGATCTCCAGCGCGTCGTAGCCGAGGATCCGCTGCAGGTACAGCGTGCCCAGGAAGAACATCGCGAACATCCCCGAGATGCTGAGCGCCTGGATCAGGTTCGCGCCCGTGATGTTGCGCGAGCGGAAGATGCCCAGCGGGATCAGCGGGTTCTTGCGCGGTCGCCTCGCGCGCGATGAACGCGGCGAGCAGGGCGCCCGAGATGCCGCTGAGGAGCAGGGTCTGCGGGTCGCCCCAGCCGTTCTCGGCCGCGGGCTTGACGATCGTGTAGACGCCGAGCATCAGCGAGCTCGTGATCAGGACCGCGCCCGGAACGTCGGTGCCGCCGCCGACGCCGATTCCCTCGTCGCGCTCGATCAGCCGCATGGCGAGCACCGCTGTGACGATCGCGATCGGCACGTTGATGAAGAAGATCCAGTGCCAGTTGATCGACTGGGTCAGGATGCCGCCGGCGAGCAGGCCGACCGAGCCGCCGCCCGACGCGACGAACGCGTAGACGCCGATCGCCTTCGCCTGCTCCCGCGGCTCCGGGAACATCGTGACGATCATCCCGAGGATCACCGCCGACGTCATGGCGCCGCCGACGCCCTGGATGAAGCGGGCGCCCACGAGCACCTCCTGGCTCTGCGCCAGGCCGCAGAGCAGCGACGCGACCGTGAACAGCGCCAGGCCGGCGAGGAAGACGTTGCGGCGCCCGATCAGGTCGCCGAACCGCCCGGCCAGCAGCAGCAGGCCGCCGAACGCGATCAGGTAGGCGTTGACGGTCCAGGCGAGGCTCGAGTTCGAGAAGCCGAGGTCGTCCTGGATGTAGGGCAGCGCGACGTTCACGACGGTCATGTCGAGAACGATCATCAGCATGCCCGTGCAGAGCACGTAGAGGGCCAGCCAGCGGTTTCGGTCGGTTTGAGCGGTCATGGGAGTAGGACGAGGTCCACTCCCCAAACTAATCGGTCGGGCCGATGTGGTCTGTGAAGCCCGTTACTAAGCGTCGCGGACGCGGTTGCCGTTGAAATAGGCGCCCAGGTCGATCAAGAACGCGAGGATCACGAAGAACCACTCGAAGCCGGTGACATGGCGCCCGGAGCCCCAGTCCCAGAAGGCCACGTAGCTGAGCGTGGTCCACGGCAGGAGGAAGAAGCCCAGCACGGACACCACCGAGCTGTCGATTGCCCGGCCGATGACGTCGTCGAAGATCCACAGCAGGAACAGGACCAGCCGCGGCGAGATGAGGGCGAGGAGTGCGAGGAAACAGCCCATGTGCGCGTCCAGCGTACAGCCGAAAGCGGCGGTCTAGCTACTGGATCTGGTCGTAGATCGAGAACATCGGCATGTACATCGCGATGATGATGAAGCCGACGATTCCGCCGACCACGACGATCATGACCGGCTCGAGGATCGAGGTCAGCGCCTTCACGGACGCCTCGACCTCCGACTCGTAGAAGTCTGCGATCTTGCTCATCATCGCGTCGAGGGCGCCCGTCTCCTCGCCCACGCCGATCATCTGCGTGACCATCGTCGGGAACACCGGCGCGGCGCGCATCGGCGTCGAGATGGTCCCGCCCTTGGTGACCGAGGCGCGCACGTCGTGCATCGCCTTCTCGATCACCTTGTTGCCGGAGGTCTTGCCGACGATGTCGATCGCCTCGAGCATCGGCACGCCGGCCGCGACCAGCGCCGAGAACGTGCGCGAGAAGCGCGCGATGCAGACCTTCTGCACGATGTCGCCGATCTTCCAGGGGACCTTCAGCTTGAAGGTGTCCCACTGCATCCGGCCGGTCTCCGTCCGCTTCCACTTGCGGAAGGCGAAGACGGCGGCCCAGACGATCGCGATGGCCATGTACCACTTGCTCGTGATGAAGTCTGAGAGCCCGACAGTGAACTGCGGTGATCGCCGGGAGCTCGCCGCCGAAGTCCTCGAACACGCCGGCGAAGACCGGCACGAGGAACGCGACGAGCGCGACGAGCACGATCAGCGCGAAGCCGCCGATCAGCGACGGGTAGACCATCGCCGACTTGACCTGGCGGCGGAGCTCCTCGTCCTTCTCGAGCTGGTCGGCGACGCGCCGGAGGGTGCTCTCCAGGATGCCGCCCGTCTCGCCGGCGGCCACCATCGCCACGTAGAGGTCGTTGAAGGTCTCCGGGTGCTTCGCCGAGCGCGTCGGAGAGCGAGATGCCGGCCTCGACGTCCTTGCGGACCGCGACGAGCGTCTCCTTCAGCTTGTCCGACTCGGCCTGGTCCTCCAGCACGTACAGCGCGCGCAGGAGCGACATGCCCGACGAGACCATCGTCGAGAGCTGCCGCGTCATGACGCAGTCAGCTCCTGCGGCCTTGACCTTCTTGAAGCGCGCGAGGATGTCGCCCGCGCTCTTCGGGATCTGCTCCTCGATGTCGAGGACGATCAGGCCCTTGGCGCGCAGGCTCGAGGCGACGGCCTGCTTGTCGTCACCATCGATCTCACCCTTGGTGGGGGCGCCCTGGAGGTCGAGCGCCTTGTAGGCGAATGTCGCCATCGGTCTGTCCTAGGTCACGCCGCCTGCACGTGCCCGATGAGCCGGCGAAGCTCTTCCGGGGTCGAGGACCGCTGCTCGGCGAGCTCGCGGCTGATCTTGCCGCGGCGGACGAGGTCGGCCAGCGCCGTGTCCATCGTCTGCATGCCGTGCGCGCTGCCGGTCTGGAGCGCGGAGTAGATCTGGTGCGTCTTGCCCTCGCGGATCAGGTTCCTGATCGCCGGCGTCGGCACGAGGATCTCGGCGGCGCAGACGCGCCCGCGGCCGTCCGCGGTCGGGAGCAGCTGCTGGGTGATGATCCCCTGGAGGGCGATCGAGAGCTGCATCCGGACCTGGTGCTGCTGCGCGGGCGGGAAGACGTCCACGATCCGGTCGACCGTCTGCGCCGTGTCCTGCGTGTGCAGGGTGGCGAAGACGAGGTGGCCGGTCTCGGCGGCCGTCAGCGCCGTCTCGATCGTCTCGAGGTCGCGCATCTCGCCGACGAGGATCACGTCGGGGTCCTGGCGAAGCGCTGCCTTCAGCGCCATCGCGAAGCTGGTCGCGTCGCCGCCGATCTCACGCTGGTTGACGATGCACGAGCGGTGCGGATGGAGGAACTCGATCGGATCCTCGACCGTCATGATGTGCTCGTGACGGGTCCGGTTGATCCGGTCCATCATCGCCGCGAGCGTCGTGGACTTGCCCGAGCCGGTCGGGCCCGTGACGAGCACGAAGCCGCGCGGCTTGGTCGTGAAGTCCTCGAGGATCGGCGGGAGGCCGAGCTGCTCGAGCTGCGGCATCTCGCTCGGGATCAGGCGGAACGCGGCGCCGAGCGCGGCACGCTGGAAGTACGCGTTGACGCGGAAGCGGGCGCGGCCGGGGATCGAGTACGAGAGGTCGATCTGCCACTCGTTCTCGAGCTTCTTCCGCTGGTCGTTCGTGAGGATCGAGTAGACGATCTCGCGGGTGTCCTGCGGGCTGAGGGCCGGGAAGTCGAGCGGGGACAGGTGCCCGCGCTCGCGGACCATGGGTGGGACGCCTGCCGTGATGTGGAGGTCGGACGCGCCGCGCTCCATCACCTCGATCAGGACATCAGCGAAGTCGAAGTTCATAAGGGGCTTCTCGGCTTTGGGGGGTTTGTGGCTTAGCTCGGAACGGTCGGTTCTGGACGGTAGCGTCCTAGGCGACGCGGGCGATCTCCGCGATCGACGTGAGGCCCTGCTTGACCTTGTCGAGGCCGTCGATCCGCAGCGGCTTCATCCCCTGCGAGATCGCGATGTCGCGGACGACGTCCGCGGACGTGCGCTCGATCGTCATGGCGCGGATCTCCTCGGAGAGCGTCATGACCTCGTAGACGCCGATCCGGCCCTTGTAGCCGGAGCCGTTG
Organism: uncultured Thermoleophilaceae bacterium; assembly: GCA_963846865.1. Taxonomy (GTDB): domain Bacteria; phylum Actinomycetota; class Thermoleophilia; order Solirubrobacterales; family Thermoleophilaceae; genus DASPHG01. Next base: position 288,230 of record CAWJXU010000008.1, read on the forward strand.
CAGCGCGGGCAGCCGGCGGGCTCGTACGCCTCGACGTCGAGGTCAGCGGGGAAACCGGCGGCCGCGAGCGACGCCTGGCTCAGGACGATGCGCTTCTTGCAGTGCGCTGCACAGCTTGCGCGCGAGCCGCTGGGCGACGATGCAGTCCACCGCCGACGCCGTGAGGAACGGCTCGATGCCCATCTCGGTGAGGCGGGTGATCGCCGACGGCGCGTCGTTCGTGTGAAGCGTCGAGAGGACGAGGTGGCCCGTGAGCGCCGACTCGACCGCGATCCGCGCCGTCTCGGCGTCGCGGATCTCGCCGACCATGATGATGTCGGGGTCGGCGCGAAGCATCGACCGGAGGCCCTGGGCGAAGCCGAGGCCCGCCTTCAGGTTGACCTGGATCTGGTTGATGCCCTCGAGCTGGTACTCGACCGGGTCCTCGATCGTGAGGATGTTCTTCTCCGGCGAGTTGATCGCGTTGAGCGCCGCGTAGAGCGTCGTCGACTTGCCCGAGCCCGTCGGCCCGGTCACGAGGATCGCGCCGTACGACTGGCGGATCGCCGAGTTGAAGCGGGTCTGCGAGTCGCCCGCGATCCCGAGCGTGTCCATCGACAGCAGCACCTGCTCCTTGTCGAGCATGCGCATGACGATGCCCTCGCCCCAGACGCCCGGGATGGTGACGACGCGGATGTCGATCGGCGTGTCCGTCGACCCGCAGCGAGACGCGGCCGTCCTGCGGAAGCCGGCGCTCGGCGATGTCGAGGTCGGCCATGATCTTGATTCGCGAGACGACGCCCGCGTTCATCCGCTTCGGGATCTGCGTCGTCTCCCTGAGGACGCCGTCGATGCGGTAGCGCACGCGCATGTCGCGCGACTCCATCGGCTCGAAGTGCACGTCGGACGCCCCCTCCTCGACCGCCTGCGCGATCAGCGAGTTGACGAGCTTGATGACCGGCGCGTCGTCGGCGGACTCGCGGATCTCCGTCAGAGCAGCGAGCTCGTCCTCGTCCTCGAGCTCGTCGATCGCCTCGGCGACCGCGTCGTCGAGGCGGCTCATCCGCGCGATCACGGCTGGCGAGGTCGTCCGGCGCCGCGACCACGCGCGTGATCGGGTGGCCGGTCATCAGCTTGAGGTCGTCGAGCGCGAGCACGTTCGACGGGTCGACCATCGCGACGAGCAGCCGCTTGCCGGAATCGTCGAAGCCGATCGGAGCGGCGTTGTAGCGCTTGGCCGCCTGCGCGCTCACGAGGTTGAGCGCGCCCGGGTCGGTCTTGTAGATCGACAGGTCGACGAAGTCGAGGCCGAAGCGCTCGGCGATCGCGCGGGCGAGCTGCTCGGACGTCAGGTCGCCGGCGTCGACGAGGATCTCCTCCGGCGTCCGCCCGGCGGACTTCGCCTCCTCCACTGCGGCCTGCACGCGCTCGGCGGGGACGAAGCCGAGCTCGGTGATCACATCGGAGATGAAGCGGGCTCCCGCCGCCGCGCCTCGTCGGCGGGATCAGGCCGGTGTGCGCCTCGTCGGGACGCCTCCTGGGCGACGCCTCATTGGCGGCGCCGGGCGGGAACCGGCCGAGGTGCGTCGTCTTCGCTCATCGGAGCTGGTCCTTGACGCGCTGCAGCAGGTACTGCGACTCGACGTAGCCCTCGATCGGGGGCACGGCCCGCAGGTCCGGCCGCACGATCACGATCGACGGCGCCTGCGTGACGCCGAGCTGGGCGACGATCCCGGCGTAGCGGCCGACCTCGTCGATGCCGGCGCGGAAGGTCTGCGACGCCGCTACCGAGCTGCGAGAGAGAGGAGAAGTGCCTGCCGGTCGCCTGGTCGTCGGCCGCGCGCCTTCTCGGCGAAGAGCACGACGACCACCTTGCCGGCGGCCAGGGCGTCTGCGACGGCCGGCGGGACGTCCTCGACGCGCGGCTTGGGCGGCGGCGCGGGCTTCGCGCCCGTGTCGCTCGCGTTCGTGGAGGAGCCGCCGACCGCGCTCTGGGCAGCGATGTCCGGCACGGGCAGATCGCCGACCGACTGAGTGCCGATCGTGCGCATCGCCGTGAAGCTGATGAGCGAGAGCATGGCTCCCGCGATCGCAAGGAGGGTGGGGCGTGGCAGCGCCATCCCCGTGGCTATCGGGCGGCCTACTCCATTTGTTTAGGTGCGGCTGGACGCTCTGGCCGCCTTGCGCATCGCATCGAGCGGCGCCTCCTGTCCGGTCCAGCGCTCGAACGAGAGCGCGCCCTGCCTGACGAGCACCTCGAGACCGTCGACGAGCTCGGCTCCGCCGCGCCTCGGCCCAGGCCGCGAACGGGGTCTCGTGGTCGCCGTAGACGAGCTCGACCGCGAGCTGCGGAGGATCGATCCAGGCAAGCGGCAGCTCCTCGATCGCGTCGCTCTGGCTGAGCCCGACCGAGGTGGCGTTCACGACCAGGTCGGCGGCCACCGGCGCCTCCACGCTCGCGACGTCGAGTTCCGCCGCGAGCGCGTCGGCGCGCTCGGGCGTCCTGTTCCAGACGCTCACCTCCGCTCCGGCCTCGCGGAGCGCCCATGCCGCCGCCCGCCCGGCGCCGCCCGCGCCCAGCACGAGCGCCGTCATGCCCCGCGGGTCGCGCGCGAAAGCGGCGAGCAGGCCGGGCGCGTCGGTGTTGGCGGCCGTGGATCGAGCCGTCCTCGAAAGTGAGCGTGTTCGCGGCCCCGATCGCGCGCGCGGCGTCGTCCGCGTCGTCGGCGACCGCGAGCGCCGCCTCCTTGTGCGGGATCGTCACGTTCGCCCCGCGGTAGCCCGAGCCGGGCAGCGCGCGCACCGTCTCGCTCGAACAGCTCCGCCGCGACCGGCAGCTTCACGTAGCGCCAGTCGAGCCCGAGGCCTCGAACGCCGCGTTGTGCATGGCGGGCGAGCGGCTGTGCCCGACGGGGTCGCCCAGGACGCCGGCGAGCGTCAGCACTCGGTCGGCGACTGTCCGCCCTGCGCCGCGCGCTCCGCGTCGTAGCGGTCCACGTCGGCCTGGAACTCGGCGTCGGTCTCCGAGAAGACGTGCTCGCCCTCGCCGCACGGCTTGACGACGAAGAACAGGTAGTCCGTGTTCGCGGGGTTCGCCGCCGCCTTGATCGACTCGAGCCCGGGATTGCCGATCGGGCCCGGGCGGCAGGCTCGCGTTCGTGCGCGTGTTGTACGGCGAGTCGATGGCTCGAGCTCGGACACCTTGAGCGGCTCGGTCCAGTTGCCGGTCGCGTACCGGATCGTCGCGTCGATCCCAAGCGGCATCCCAGCCTTCAGCCGGTTGTAGATCACCGACGCGATCAGCGGCCTGTCCTCGCGCGACGCTCGGCCTCGCGCTCGACCATCGAGGCGATGATCAGGACGTCGTAGGGGGTCAGGTTCTTGCGCGCCGCCTTGCGCAGATCCACGGTCGCGAACTGCTCCTCGAAGGCGTCGAGCTGCTTGGCGACCAGCTCGTCCGCGCTCGCGCCCCGCTTCAGCTCGTACGTGGCCGGGAACAGGAAGCCCTCGAGGTTCTCCGCACCGGCGGCCTTGTACCTGCGCAGGTTGAAGCCGGGAGCGCTTGCGCTTGCGCGCTCGTAGCTTCCCTCCAGGCCCGCACCCTCGACGATCGGCGCGACCTCGCGCACGCGAGCGCCCCTCGGGGATCGTGACCGTCACGATGTCCTTGGGCGGCCCCTCCGACAGCGCGTCGATCGCGGCGCCGTAGCTCATGTCGCGCTTGAGCCGGTAGTTGCCCGGCTTGAGGTCGCCACGGTCGCCGCCGAGCGTGACGCGAGCGCGGAAGAAGAACGCGCTCGAGACGACGTCGTTCTCCTCGAGGATGTCGCCGATCTGCGTGACGCTCGCCCCGGTCGGGATCGCGACCCGCACGAGACCCTCGCCGTCGCCCTTGAAGGGCTGGAAGAGCGAGAAGAGGAACCAGATCGCGAAGAGGGCACAGACAGCGGCGGCTGCCGAGCGCGATGCGGAGCAGCGTTCGCCGTTGACCGTTGGCCGTTGACCGTTCGGCTCGTTCTGTTGCACGATCCGGGGACGGAGCGCTTTCGTGCACCGGCGGGGGCGGCGGTTCGGCGACGGCCGTTCGCTGCGGAGGCGGCGGCTTCGGCGTCTGGCGAGGGCGGCGGGATCGGGGGCGGCGGTTCGCCCCGCTGTGCGGCGCGGCGCGCCTCGCGTTCCAGGCGCGCGCGCTCGCGCTCCTCGGCGCTGCGTTGCCTGTCGTCCTGCCGGCTCATGGAGTGCGGCTCATCAGGAACGCCTCGAGCAGGTGGGCCGCGGCGCGCGAGTCGGCCTGCGAAGCCCCGCCTGAGCGCTCGGCCTGGCGCGTGGTCAGACGCTCGTCGTGCATGGCAACGGGCACGTCGACGCGCTCGGCAAGCCGCTCGGCGAAGCGGCGGGTCCAGCGGGCCTGACTCGCCCTCCTCCCCGCGCATCGTGAGCGGCAGGCCGACCACGACCTGGTCGATCTGCGCGATCTCTCACGAGGCGGGCGAGGGTATCGAGTCCGCGCCTGGTGTCCGGCTGCGAGACCGCCTCGAGCGGCGTGACGACCGTCTCGGTGGGATCGCAGACCGCGCAGCCGCAGCGGGCTTCGCCCGCGTCCAGCGCGAGGATTCGCATCAGGAGAGCTGCTTCTCGATCTCCACGCGCGCCGCGGCGAGCGCGTCCGGCAGCTTGTCCGGGTCCTTGCCGCCGGCCTGCGCGAGCGTCGGGCGTCCGCCGCCGCCACCTCCGGCGATCTCGGCGGCGACGCGAATCGACATCGCCGGCGTTCAGCCCGCGCTCGACGACCGCCGGCGCGAAGTTCGCGACCAGGTGCACGCGCCCGTCGGCCGCCGGCTCCGAGCACGACCGCGCTGTCGCCCAGCTTCTGACGCAGCTGGTCCGACAGCGCGAGCAGCGCCTTCGGCTCGGGCGCCTCGGCCACCTCCGTCAGGACGCGCACGCCGCCGATCTCCTCGGCCCGTCCGGCGAGCTGCTCCGCCTGCTCGCCGGATCGGGAGCGGCGCGCTTCGGCGCCTTGCTGCGCCTCCTTCAGCGACGCCTGCATCCTGCGCACGGCGTTCACGACCTCGTGCTCGGGCACGCGCAGCATCTCGGCGAGAGCGCGCATCTCCTCCGTGCGGCGCCGGAACTCCTTGATCCCGCCCTCGGCCGTGAGCGCCTCGATCCGGCGCACGTTCGACGCGCTCGAGGTCTCGTGGGTGACGTGGAAGAGGCCGACCTCGGCGGTGGAGCCGACGTGCGTGCCGCCGCAGAGCTCGCGCGAGACGCCCTCGACGTCCACCATCCGCACCCAGTCGCCGTACTTCTCGCCGAACAGCGCCATCGCCCCCAGGCGCTCCGCCTCCTCGCGGCTCGTGTGGACGGCGCGCACCGGATGGTTCTCGACGATCCACGCGTTCACCGCGTCCTCGACGTCAGCGAGCTCCTGCTTGGAGAGGCGCTCGCCGTGGGTGAAGTCGAAGCGGAGCTTGTCCGGGCCGACGTAGGAGCCGGCCTGGCGGACGTGCGTGCCGAGCCGCTCCCGCAGCGCGGCATGCAGGAGGTGCGTCGCCGTGTGGTTCGACATCGTCGCGAACCGGGTGGCACGGTCGACGACAGCCCGCGCCCGCTGGCCCTGGCCGAGCTCGCCCTCGACGTCTCGGAGCGCCACCGCCTGGTCGTCGCCGAGGCGGTACACGTCCACCACGACGCCGCGGCCCGACTCGGTCTCCACCACGCCGGAGTCGGACACCTGTCCGCCGCCCTCCGGGTAGAACGGGCTCTCCTCGAGCTTCGCGAGCAGCTGCCCGTTCTCTTGCTCGAGCGCGCTGATCACCGTCTCCCACTCCGTCGCCTCGTAGCCGACGAAGCGCGTCTCGACGCCGGTCGCTGCGGGCGAACGCGGTCACGCGGTCGTGGTCGCCGCCGCCGGCTGACGCGATGGCCGGCGCGCGCGACGCTGACGCGCCTCGTCCATCAGCTCCTCGAAGCCCTGGTCGTCGACCGCGAGGCCCTCCTCGGCCAGCAGCTCCTTTGTGAGCTCGTAGGGGAAGCCGTAGGTGTCGTGGAGCTTGAACGCCTCCTCCGCGGACACCCAGGAGGTGTCCTCGTTTTTCGTCCGGGTCACTATCTCTCCGAGCAGCTTCTCTCCTTGAGTGAGCGTGCGCCGGAACCCCTCCTCCTCGGCCGCGGCCCATTTCGCGATCGTGTCGCGCTCCTCGGCGAGCTGCGGGTACGCGCCGCCCATCACCTCGCGGACGACGTCGCAGAGGCCGCACGAGGAAGGGCCGGTCGATCCCGAGCACGCGGCCCTGGTGGATCGCCCGCCGCATGATCCGGCGCAGGATGTAGCCGCGGTCCTCGTTCGATGGCACGACGCCGTCGGCCATCAGGAACGCCATGCCGCGGCCGTGGTCGGCGAGGATCCGGAGCGCGCGGGTGGCCGCCGGATCGTCGTCGCGGCCGTAGCTGCGGCCGGAGAGCTCCTCGCCGAAGCGGATGTAGGGAAGGAAGTGCTCGGTCTCGTAGACCGACGGGCACGTCCTGGAGGATCGCCGCCATCCGGTCGAGTCCCAGCCCGGTGTCGATGTTCTGGGCGGGCAGCGCGCGGCAGCGACCCGTCGGGCTTTAGCTCGTACTGCATGAAGACGAGGTTCCAGAACTCGAGGAAGCGCTCCGTGTCGTCGCCGGGCCGGTCCTCCTCGCGGCCGAAGTCGAGGCCGCGGTCGAGGTAGAGCTCGGAGCACGGCCCGCACGGTCCCGTCGGGCCCGACTGCCAGAAGTTGTCCTCGCGGCCCAGCCGGACGATCCGCTCGTCGGGCACGCCGATCGCGTGCCAGCACGCGATCGCCTCGTCGTCCGGGCCCAGGCCGAGCTCCTCGTCGCCGCCGAAGACCGTGATCCAGATCTGCTCCGGGTCGAAGCCGAAACCGCTCGTCGAGAGCTCCCAGGCGAACTCGGCCGCGCCCTCCTTGAAGTAGTCGCCGAACGAGAAGTTGCCGAGCATCTCGAAGAACGTCAGGTGGCGCGCCGTGAGGCCGACGTTCTCGATGTCCGTGGTGCGAAACACCTTCTGGCACGACGTCAGGCGGACGTGCGGCGGCGTCTCCTCACCGCGGAAATAGGGCTTGAACGGCTGCATCCCCGCGGTGGTGAGCAGCACCGAGGGGTCATAACTCGACGGGACGAGCGACGCCGACGGCACGCGGCGGTGATCGCGCTCCTCGAAGAAGGCGAGAAAGGTCTCCCTGATCTGGTCGGCCGTCACGCGCTCAGTCTACGGAGCAAAGCCTGCACCCCGGCGTGGAGGTTCGGGTGGACGAATGTACGCAAAAAGCGGCTCTTTGCTGGGACATCTACACGCGCGCGCCGAATGCGCGACCGTGGACTCGTCGATCGCATTGGTAGGGGCTGCCCGAGAACGGCACGCGAAGCGGCTGTCGTCGCGTGAGCAGTTCGCCAGCGCCGTGATCGCCGCAGCGCTTCGTCGTCGCCGCCGCGCTGACGCTGGTGCTGGTCCCATGGCAGCGAGAGGCCGATCCAGTCTGATCGCGTTCCTCGTCGGCCTCTACGCGGTCGTTTCGCGGATCGAGTTCGAGAACGGCAACGGCTACGGGACGCCTGAGCAGCTCGTCTTCGTGCCCATGCTGTTCCTGGTTCCCCTCGCCGCTCGTCCCGGTGCTTGTCGCGACGGGCTTCCTCCTGGGCCGCCTCCAGACGAGGGTTGCCCGCGACAAGCGTGGGCACGCGCTGTCCGACCTCGCGGGCACATGGTTCGCGCTCGGCCCGGTCTGGGCCCTGGCGGTGCTCGCCGCCGGCGAGCCGCCGGCCGTTGAGTCTGCCTGGATCTACGGGGTCGCATTCGCCGCCCAGGTCCTGGTCGGCACAGCCGCCTTGATGGTGCACGACTACCTCGCCAGGGATCCGCAACAGGTGCGGGCCGCGGTCTGGGCCTACCGCGTGGACGCCGTCCTCGCTCCCGTCGGGCTCGTGCTCGCGCTCCAGGCCGTAGAGGAGCCCAGCACGCTGATCGCCGTCGTCCCGCTCACATGGCTCCTCCACGTCTTCTCGCAGGAGCGCACGGAGCGATACACCGCAACGCTCGAGCTTCACAATGCCTACCGCGGCACGGTGATGCTGCTGTCCGACGTCGTCGAGGCCGAGGATGACTACACGGCGTTCCACTGCCGCTCGGTCGTCGAGCTCGTTGCCGAGGTGGCGGAGGAGATGAACATTCCGAAGGCCGACCGCCAGGAGCTCGAGTTCGCGGCGCTGCTGCACGACGTCGGCAAGATCGCGATCCCGAAGGAGATCCTCGAACAAGCCGTCCAAGCTCACCGACGAGGAGTTCGAGCTGATCAAGACGCACACGATCGAGGGCCAGCAGCTGCTCGACCGGGTCGGCGGCCTCATGGGCCGCGTCGGCAAGATCGTTCGCTCGTGCCACGAGCGCTGGGACGGCAAGGGCTACCCGGACGGCCTGGCCGGGGAGGAAATCCCGCTCGCGGCCCGGATCGTCTTCTGCTGCGACGCGTACAACGCGATGACCACGGACCGCCCCTACCGCAAGGCGATGCGCCGCGACGACGCCCTGGCCGAGATCCGCGACAACGCCGGCTCGCAGTTCGACGCGAAGGTGGCAGCGGCCCTCGAGCAGGTCGTCCTCAACGACGACCGCTACCCGCGCCTCGTCGAGGGCGTAGCAGCAACGCATGCCGTGGCCGCGGCGATCGGAGCGCCGGTCCCGCTGCCCACGCAGGACGAGCGCGCAGCCGCCGCGGCGAGCTAGAGGTCGGCGCGCCGGCTGCGACCGGCTGTTCGACGTCGAGCCGTTCGACGAGCTGTGGCAGCGGCTCGGCCCGGTAGCGCGACGGGCTCGGCCCAGGCATCCCTGAGGACCCACGCCGAAGCTGCCGCGATGGCGAGGACGCCACCCCCTGCCAGCGCGAGCACGGGACGCGATGCCGAGCGTGGCGAACAAGAGCCCGGCTGACCCGAAGGCGATCGTCCACGCCCACGCATCGAGCGTGTCGCGCAGGCCGAAAGTGCGGCCAAGGAGGCGGTCGGAAACCGTCACCTGAACGAGAAGGCGCTCGTGCACGAGACTGAGCCCGTTGCCGAGGCCGGCAACGGCGAATCCGAATGCCGCGAGGGCGATGCCCGGCGCGACCGCGGCAATCAGGAAGCCGGCGCCGTTGAAACCAAGCCCGATCAGGTAGCGGCGCTTCAGGAGCAGTGGCTCCGCCGTACCAGCGCCCGCGAGCGACCCCGCCAGAACGCCGAGCCCGAACACCGCCGCCAGCAGCGCGAAGCCGGCGCCGCCCGCGCCGAGCTCCTCCTCGGCGAGCAACAGCTCGCCGACGTTGAACAGGCCCGCGAACAGGACGACCGCCGACGACCCCGCGATCACCGCACGCAGACCGGGCATCTGCGCGACCGCGCGCACGCCCGCTCGTGCCTCGCGCATCAGAGAGCGTGACTCCTCGCGGCGGTCGCCCCCGCCGAGCGGGACGCGCGTAAGCGCGACGGCGGACACGGCGAAGCTGAGGCCGTTGACGAGCATCACCGTCTCAGGGCTGGCCAACAGCAGGCCCACCCCGGCAATCGCCGGCCCGAGGGTGAAGCCGACATCCGCCAGCGCGCCGTACAGCGAGGTGGCCGCGGGCAGGCGAGCCGGCGACACGAGGCTCGGCAGGCCGGCCATCACGGCGGGGCGGAACAGGCCTGTGCCCACGCCGGCCAGCAGAGCCAGCGCCACCGTCGCCGGGAAACTGTCGAAGAAGAAGAGCGAGATGAATGCCAGCGCCCGCGCGAGGTCGGCAGTCGCGGCGCACCACCGCCGCGACCAGCGATCGGCGGCGGCGCCGAAGACCGGCCCCAGAAACATCGCCGGCAGGAATTCGGCGAGCAGCACGAGGCTGATCGCCCACGGCGACTCGAGGCGTTCGTACGCGAGGATGAGAAGCGCCACGTAGCCCGCTCCCGTGCCGAGCGACGATTGCGCGTGCGCCGCGAAGAACAGCCGCGACTGCGGCTCGTACCGCAGCAGATCTCTGAGTGGCCTAAGCCCCATTCCGTGTCCCTTGCTGTCCTCGCGTCCGTGCTTCCCTGCCCTAAGTGAGGCTTGGGGGGCCGCGCTCTACGCGCGACCCCCCTACCTAGTCTCACCTACGCTGGGGCATGGAGGGTCCCTTCCGTTAGTGAACTGCTGGTACAGCTGCTTTGCACAGCTTCAGGCCAGAAATCGGCGCACGCAAGCGTTTCCTTCTAGGACATTCGTCCACAAAACTTGCAAAAGGCTCTAGCTCGCCGGATAACGCGGGTAACCCCCGCTGCAGGGCAGAGTGCTAGCGCGCCTGCGGCAATTCGTCGCCCGCGCTGAGCGGGCTGGCCGGGCGACTTCTTCGCCGCCGCGATCTCCTCCCCGGTGACGTTCAGCGGGTGGTGACAGGCCGCCAGGTGGCCGTTCGCGTACTCGGTGAGAGGCGGCTCGACCCGCTGGCAGATCTCGGTCGCGCGCGGGCAGCGCGGATGGAAGCGGCACCCCGACGGAGGGTCGATCGGGTTCGGCGGCTCGCCCTCGAGCACGATCCGCTCGCGCTCGCGGTTGCGCTTCGGGTCGGGGATCGGGATCGCCGCGAGCAGCGCGTCCGTGTACGGCATGATCGGCTTCGTGTAGAGCTCCTCGGCCGGCGCGAGCTCGACGATCTTGCCCAGGTACATCACGGCGATCCGGTCGGAGACGTGGCGCACGACGCTCAGGTCGTGCGCGACGAACAGGTACGTGAGGCCGAACTCGTCCTGGAGGTCGTCGAGCAGGTTGATGATCTGCGCCTGAACCGAGACGTCGAGCGCCGAGACCGGCTCGTCGAGCAGGATCAGCCGCGGCTCGAGCGCGAGCGCGCGCGCCACGCCGATGCGCTGGCGCTGGCCGCCGGAGAACTCGTGCGGGTAGCGGTTGGCGTGCTCCGGGGCCAGCCCGACCGTCTCCAGCAGCTCGCGCACGCGCGGGCCCGGGTCGTCATGGCCGTGCAGCTTGAGCGGCGCGCCGATGATCTGCCCGACCCGCTTGCGCGGGTTCAGTGACGCGTACGGGTCCTGGAAGACGAGCTGCATCTCGCGCCGGAGCGGCCGCAGCGCCCGCTGGCCGATCGACGAGATGTCGTCGCCGCGGAAGCGGATCGTCCCCTCGGTCGGGTCGAGCAGGCGCAGTGATCGTCCGCGCCAGCGTGGTCTTGCCACAACCCGACTCGCCGACCAGGCCGAGCGTCTCCCCCTCCGCGCAGCTGGAACGTGACGTCGTCGACGGCGTGGACGAATGCCCGACGGTGCGGTCGACGAGCGAGGCCGCTCTTGATCGGGAAGTACTGCTTGACGTGCTCGACGTCGATGAGGGGCTTGCCGTTGCTTCGCGACGTCTCCGTCACGCGATCACACCCTTCGCCTCGAGCCCGATCTGGTCCTCGGTCACCTGGCGCTTCGCGCGCTTCTCCTCAGGCGACAGCCAGCAGCGGTCGCAATGGCCGCCGTTCCGCGCCACGCGCGCCTCGAGCAGCGGGTCGTCGGTGCACTTGTCGAACTCGTGCGGGCAGCGCGGGCGGAAGTGGCAGCCCTCCGGGCGCGAACGCGAGCGACGGCGGCATCCCGCTGATCGCGGGAAGCCGGTCCGGCCTCGGCACGTCCAGCCGCGTGATCGAGCCGAGCAGTCCCCACGTGTACGGGTGCTGGGGGTCGTAGAAGATCTCGTCGAGCGTGCCCTGCTCGACGATGCGGCCGGCGTACATCACGAGCACCCGGTCGGCGATGTCGGCCACGACGCCGAGGTCGTGGGTCACGAGGATGATGCCCGCGTTCGTGCTCTCGCGGAGCTCGCGGATCCGCTCGAGGATCTGCGCCTGGATCGTCACGTCGAGCGCGGTGCGTCGGCTCGTCCGCGATGAGGATGCCGGGATCGCAGGAGAGCGCCATCGCGATCATCACGCGCTGGCGCATGCCGCCGGAGAACTCGTGCGGGTAGTTGTCCGACGCGGTCGCGTGCGCGCGGGATCCCGACCCGCTCGAGCATCTCGATCGCGCGCTCGCGCGCCTCCTCCTTCGGGCAGCTCCTCGTGCGCGAGCATCTGCTCGGCGATCTGGTCGCCGATCCGCATCACCGGGTTCAGCGACGTCATCGGGTCCTGGAAGATCATGGCGATCTGTGCGCCGCGGACCCGACGCAGCTCGTCGTCGGACGCGCTGACGAGATCCGTGCCCTCGTAGCTCGATCGCGCCCGAGATGCGCACGTTCGGCCCGCGCGTGAGCCCCATGATCGTGAGCGCGGTCACCGACTTGCCGCTGCCGGACTCGCCCACGATCGCGAGCACCTCACCCGGCTCGAGCGAGAGCGAGACCCCGTCGACGGCGTGGACCAGTCCCTCGTCGGTCGCGAACGACACGGCGAGGTCGCTCTACCTCGAGCAGGGGCATCAGTTCAGCCTCACGCGCGGGTCGAGTGCCGCGTACATGATGTCGACGACCGCGCTGAGCATCACGATGAAGAACGCGCCGAACATCGTGATCGCGAGCACCGGCGGGACGTCGAGCTGCTCCACCGACTCGGCGGCGTACTGGCCGACGCCCTGAAGGTCGAAGACGGTCTCGGTGAGGATCGCGCCGCCGCCGAGGACGGCGCCGAAGTCGAGCCCCCACAGCGTCACGATCGGTATCAGCGAGTTGCGCAGCACGTGCCGTAGCAGCACCTGGCGCTCGGGCAGCGCCCTTGGCGCGCGCTGTCCGCACGTAGTCGTCGTTCATCGTGTCGAGCACGTCCGAGCGCAGCACGCGCGAGTAGACGCCGATGAACAGGATCGAGAGCGCGGTCCACGGCATGATCAGGTGGTAGAACCATTCCCACGGGTCCTCCGCGAACGGCACGTAGCCGCCGTTCGGGAACAGCCCCCACTTGAACCCCAGGTAGTAGTTCATCAGCGCGCCGATCCAGAAGACCGGCATCGAGATCCCGATCAGCGCGAGAACCGTGAGGAACCGGTCGGAGAACCTGCCCGCCCTGACGGCCGTGAACAGGCCGAGCGCCGACGGAGAACACCATCCACATCACTGCCGCGCCGATCGCGAGAGCGAACGTGCGCGGGGCGCGCTTCCAGATCTCGTCCATCACGTCCTGTCCTGTCGTGTAGGAGACGAGGTCGCCGCCTGAAGACCTGACCCATCGTCTTCACGTACTGGACGTACAGGGGCTCGTCGAACCCCCACTCCTCGCGGATCCGCTCGAGCTGGCCGGGGTCGGGTTGCCGTCCCGCCAGGCGCACGGCCGGGTCGCCGCCCGGGATCACGTTGAACACCAGGAACGTCGAGCACCGACACGGCGAACAGCACGAGCAGCATCTGGACGAGCCGTCTGACCGCGAAGCGAGCCATCTACTGCTCCACGCGGACCTTGGCCCGCGGGTCGAAGGCGTCGCGCACGCCGTCGCCGAACACGTTCAGCGCGAGAACGGTGAGCACGAGCATCACGCCCGGGCACGATCGCGAGGTGCGGCCCGGACAGGATCCGATCCACGCCCTCGCCGATCATCGTGCCCCACGACGGCTCCGGCTGCTTCACGCCCGACGCCCAGGAATCCCAAGCGCCGCCTCGAGCAGGATCGCGTTCGCCACCATCAGCGGGAAGAACACGATCAGCGGTCGACGACGAGGTTCGGGCAGGATCTCCGAGGCCATGATCCGGAGATGGCCGGCGCCCTGCGCGCGCGCGGCCTCGACGAACTCCTTCTCGCGCAGCGAGAGCACCTGGCCGCGGATCGGCCGTGCCATGTACGGGACGTAGACGACCGCGATGATCAGGATCGGGATCAGCTTCGACTCGGCGCTGATGTCGATCGGCCCGATGTGCAGGCCACGATTCACCGTCAGCGCCGTGCCGATCGCGACTCCGAGCAGGATCACCGGGAACGCCCAGATCACGTCCAGCGTGCGCGAGATGACGGTGTCCGTGAAGCCGCGGAAGTAGCCGGCGAGCACGCCGAACGATCACGACGAGGAGCGTCGTGATCAGGGCGGCCGCGACGCCGATCAAGCAGCGAGTTGCGACCGCCGTACAGCAGCCGGACGGCGGTGTCACGCCCGTTCGTGTCCGCGCCGAGGAAGAACTCGCCCTGCCAGGTCGGGCCGATCGGTATCCCGTCGAGCGACACGACGTCCGTCTTCTCGCCGTCGACGACGATCTGGTCGGTCAGGTGGTTCTTGTAGGGGGTCGTGTGAGCGACATGGTCGGCGTACAGCGGGGCCGCCAGGCAGATCGCCACGAGCACGATGAACAGCGCGCCGAACACCATGCGCCGTCCGGTTGGCCTTCAGCCGCCGCAGCGACAGCCGCCACGGACTGACCCCCGCGAGGCCGGCGCCGGGGGCCGCGTCCGGCGACCGCGTTCACGGCGCTTCCCGTGATCAGTCCTTCAGGCAGAACTGCAGCCAGTCGTTCTTGTAGACCGGATGCGTGCCGCCTGCAGTTCTCGGCGTCCATCCGCTCCGAGAAGAACGCCGTGCCCTCCTCGCTGCCGTACGGCACCACCCAGGCCTTCTCGTTGACGACGTACTCGTCGAGCTCGGCCCATTCGTCGGCCACGTCCTCGGGATCCTCGCCACGAAGCTCGTCGAGCTCCTCGTCGAGACTTCGGGTCGCTCACGCGGCCGAAGTTGGACGTGGCCTCGGACTGGAGCGAGCGCGTGCTCAGCAGCACCTCGATGAAGTCGCCCGGGTGCGGGTAGTCCTGCTGCCAGTTGGTGAACCCGGCCTGGGCCTTCGTGCGCTCCAGGGCGACCTCCCCAAAGTAGACCTGCTGGTTGAGCGTCTCGAGCTCGGCGTCGAAGCCGATCTCGTTCAGCACGTCGACGAAGTAGTTGCCGATCGCCGGGCGCGGGTCCTTGTTGTTGCGTCCAGAACGTGACCGGCTCGCCCTCGTAGCCCGACTGCTTGACGAGCTCCTTCGCCTTCTCGATGTCGGGCGGGCCGTTCGGGTCGCCGTACTTGCAATCGAGCTCCTCGTGGCCGATCACGCCCGGCGGCAGGAAGTTGCACCCGGGCTGCAGGCGGCCGCCGAAGATCCGGATCAGCGCCCGGCTGTCGACCGCGTAGTTGAACGCCTCGCGCGCCTCCTGCTTGTCGAAGGGCGGGATCGTGACGTTGAGGAAGTTGTAATAGACGTTCGGCGGGTTGGTCTCCTGGCTGAAGCGGTCCGGATACTTCTCCCGGACCTCGGGGAGCAGGTCGCCCGTCGGGTCGTCGGTCATGAAGTCGAGCTTCGCCGTCGATGACGTCCTGGGTCATCCGCGTGATGTTGTCGGTGACGACCCCGCGTGATCGTGTCGAAGTTCCCGTCGGGGATCCCCTCGATGCCCGGCCAGTTCGGGTTCCTCGTCAGCACGAACTCGCTGCTCAGGTCCGGGATCTCGAGGGCGTAGGGCCCGATGCCGGGCGGCGGCTGCTTGAGCTGCTTGGCGGGCGACTTGGCCGCCGGCGTCGGCGCCGCGTAGGCCTCGCGAGCGCGAACAGGAACTTCGTGTCCGGCTCGGTCAGGTTGATCGTGATCTCGCCGGTCTTGTCGTTCGCCTCGATGCCCGAGATGTCGCCTGCCATGCTCGCCCTGCTCGGTGAACTCCTCGGTGCCCTCGATGATCGGGCTGTAGAAGCGACGACCAGATGCTGCCGAGCAGCGAGCAGGCGCTTGATCGTGTTCTCGAAGTCGCTCGCCTTGACCGGCGTGCCGTCGCTGTACTTGAGGCCCTCGCGCAGCTGGAACGTGTAGGTCTTCCCGCCGTTCGTGGGCTCGGGAACCTCCTCCGCGAGGCCCGGGACGACCTCGGCGCCCGCGTCGCCCTCCTCGTGGGCGTAGGTGAGCAGGCCGGTGTAGGCGAGCTGGAACGCCTCGTACGCCTGGAGGGTCTGGATCATGACCGGGTCGGCGCTGTCGGGCCCGACCGAGTGCCGATCTTGATCTCGCCGCCGCCCTTCGCCGCGTCGCCGCCGCCGTCGTCATCGTCATCGCCACCGCACGCGGCGACACCCAGCGCCGCGACCAGCACGAGCAGACGGCGAGAAACAGCTTCATGAACTTCGGCAAGGTCCCCCCTCGAGTCAGGTCGTGCGGGAATCTACTCCGTTCTTTCAGCATTCCCCTTCCTCGCGTCAGTTCACGCCGCCTCGCCCGTTCTATGGGCGATGCTGGACTCGCCGCAAAGCCACGGAACCGATGTCGGCTCACTGGACCACCCGTCTGGAGCTACTGCCCCGACTGCAATCGGGACATGGTGCAGCCGGCCAGCTACGAGCCGCTCTGGGGCGACCGCTGGCTGATCTCCCGCGCGTGCCCGAACTGCGGCTGGGAGCACGAGGGCGTCTTCCCGCATGCCGCGCTGCGCGGCTACGAGGACCACCTCGACGAGGTGGACGACAAGCTCTGGGACGACCTCGCCCGGATCCAGAAGCGAGCGGATCGACGACGAGGTCGCGGCCTTCGGCGCGCGCCCTCGCAGCCGACGCAATCCTCCCCGAGGACTTCTAGCGTGCCGTTTCGGCGCTAGAGCAGTTCGTCTCTGCAGCTGGTCGATCGACTTCCTGATCAGCCGCGACACGTGCATCTGCGAGACGCCGACGCGCTCGGCGATCTGGCTCTGGGTCATCCCCTCCTCGAAGCGCATCCGCAGGATCTCGCGCTCGCGGTGCGGGAGCGTGCCCATCGCGGGCTCGAGTGACGCGCGGTCGTCGACCCGGTCGTAGCCCTCGTCCTCCTCGCCGACGATCTCCATCGGGTCGAGGTCGTCGGCGTCGGTCCCGGACGAAAGCGACACGGTCGAGCGGGCCGAGCCCGGCCTCGAGCGCCTCGAGCACCTGCTCCGGCGTCGTGTCGAGCTCCTCGGCGAGCTCGGCGATCGTCGGCGAGCGGCCCTGCAGCGCCGTCAGCCGCTCCATCGCCTTGCCGAGCTTCGCGCTGAGCTCCTTCAGGTTCCGCGGAATCCGGATCGCCGATCCGCGATCGCGGAAGTGGCGCTTGATCTCCCCCACCACGTTCGGCGTCGCGTAGCTCGTGAGCGCGACCTCGCGCGACATCTCGAAGCGATCGATCGCCTTGATCAGCCCGATCGCGCCGACCTGCTCGAGATCCTCGAGCGACTCGCCGCGGCCGGCGAAGCGGCGCGCGAGCGAGCGGACGAGCGGAAGGTGGCGCTGGACCAACTCCTCCCGCGCAGCCACGTCGCCCTTCTCGTGGTAGCGACGGAGCAAGTCGCGGTCGACGTCGGCGCGCGTCCGTTCCAACGGGCTCAGCGCCCTCGCACGGCCTTCTGCAGCCGCACGACGATCCCGCCTTCCGCGTGTTCCTCGACAGCCGAACGAGTCGACGACCGTCTGGAGGATCCTCCGCAGCGTCAGCTCGCCGGGCGCGGCGTCGGGCCCTTGCAAGCGCGTCGGCGATCGTGCGCTCGACCAGCGGGCCGACGCCGACCCTGAACGCCGTGATCGACGATGTCGATGCGCAACTGGACCGTCTCCTGAGACGCAGCCTCGACCAGCAGCCGCTCGACCGCGAGCTGCAGGTCGTCGAGATCCTCGAACGACAGGTTCATGCGGTCGGCGACTCCCCCGAGCACGAGGCGCGCGACCGCGTGCCACTCCCGCCCCGCGGGCAGCGTCAGGTCGATGGCCTCAGCCTGCATGCGCACTCCGGCCGGCACCGATTACTCCCCATCCCACGACGTGATCGCCTTGCATGAGACAAGCAGTCTGACCGGGAGCGACGCCCTCTGCAGGCTCGTCCAGCTCGAGGGTCAGGCGCGGGTGGCGTCCCGGCGCCAAATGCTCCGCGACGCAGCCCGCGAGTGGCTCGGAGCGGTAGCGCAGCTTGACGCGGTCCACCGCGGCTGCGGGGCGGTGAAGAGCGGCGCCGCGCACAGTGACCCGAGTCGCGCGCAGCGCCCGGCGCGGACCCACGCGCACGCGCCCGCTCCGCGGCGTCCTTGTCCAGCACGTAGAGCGGCTCCGGGCCGGCGATGCCGAGGCCGCGCCGCTGGCCGACCGTGAAGTGACGATGCCCCGTGTGACGGCCGACGACGCGGCCGTCCGCATCGACGATCTCGCCCCCGCGGTCGTCCGCGACGAGGTCGGGTGCGTGGCGGCGAAGGAATGCCTCGCGCCCGCCGGCCCCGGCGAGGAAGCACAGGTCCTGGCTCTCGGGCTTGTCGGCCACCGGCAGGGCTGCGTCGCGCGCGAGCTGCCTGACCTCGGGCTTCGTCAGATCGCCGAGTGGGAACCAGACGCGGTCGAGGCGCGCCGTCGGCAGCGCCGCGAGCATGTAGGTCTGGTCCTTCCTCTTGTCGCGGGCCAGCGCGAGCACGGCGCCGTCGCGGTCGTGCTCGACGCGCGCGTAGTGGCCGGTCGCGAGCCGCGCGGCGCCGAATCGGTCCGCGAGATCGAGCATCGCGTCGAAGCGGAGCATCCCGTTGCAGCGCACGCACGGATTGGGAGTGCGCCCCGCGCGGTGCTCGGCGACGAAGTCGGCGACGACACGATCCCCGAACGGCTCGCGCAGATCGAGAGTCACGTGCGGGATCCCCATGCCGTGGGCGAGTGCCCGCGCGGTGGCGACGGCCTGGCTCGAGCAGCAGCTCCGCGTCGTGTCGACCGCTGGGTCGGCCCACAGCTCGAGCGTGACGGCCACGACCTCGTCGCCGCGCTCGGCCGCGAGGTGCGCCGCGACCGCGCTATCGACGCCGCCGCTCAGCGCGACGAGCGTGCGCCGGTGCGCCGGTGCGGCCTGGGCCGCTGCGGACGCGTGCCCCAGCGCGCGGTGGAGCGCGTCCGCGGCCAGCGTGGCCGCATGGAACTTGCCCGGGCTGAGCCCGCCGAGGGCAGCCGCGATCTCGCGCGCGCCGACGCGCGCTGCGTCGAGGAACGGCACGTCCGGCGACCAGCTCGACGACCGCGCTTCCCGCGGCCGACGCCGCACCGCAGCCCTCGGCGTCGAACGCGGCGCGCCCGATGTCAGCGCCGTCGACCTCGAGATCGATCCGAACGAGATCACCGCACGGCGCGCCGCCCGCGGCGCCGGTACCGGCGGGCGAGTCCAGACGGCCGCGCCCGCGCGGCGAGGTGAGGTGGTCCTCGAAGGGTCCCACCCGTCGAAGACTAGGGGTCTGACCTTTGACGGGTCAGACCCCTTTTGACGGCCCCAGCTTGCCGCTGCCGGCTGGGAGCTGAACCTGCTTTCGCAAGTGGGTGTCCTCCGGGGCGGACCACGGCCCGACCCGAGTGGGACTCCCGTCCCAGTTGTGTTGGCTCAACGTGCTAACCGGCTGGCGAACAACCTCGAGCCGAAGTCAACGCTAGCAAGGGATCCGGCACCCCGTTTCTGGACGGATGTCCGGTTCCGAATCCCCTGCTCCGACCGCATACTGGCCGAAGTCAAAGAGGAGTACATGGGTATGGATTCGCTGCTATGGACGGCGCTTGTCGCCGGCCTGTGGAGCACATCGTGGATCGTGGTTCTGGCCGTCTTCTCGGCCGCGCGTCGCTCGGACGACGCTAAGGACCGCGACCTGGCGGAAGCCATCCGGGTACGCGCCCTGGGGCTTCCGGCCCTACCTCCTTTGACGAGTCGCTCCACAGAGCGCGTGATGGCCGGGGCCCACCCCCGGCCTGAGCTCGCGTAGGGGGAGCCCTCCGCGGAACCCCGGCGCGTCTGCCGCGGCAGGCGCGCCGGGACCGCCGCGGCTCAGCCCTCGGTCCGCAGGCCGAGCTCGCGCAGCTGGCGCGCGTCGACGGGTGCCGGCGCGCCGGTGAGCGGGTCGCCGCCGGTCGAGGTCTTCGGGAACGCGATCACGTCGCGGATCGACTCCCGTCCCGCGAGCAGCGCGACGATCCGGTCGAGCCCGAACGCGATCCCGCCGTGCGGCGGCGCGCCGTAGCGAAGCGCCTCGAGCAGGAACCCGAAGCGCGCGTTCGCCTCGTCCTCCGGGAGGCCGATCGCGTCGAAGACCTTCCGCTGCACCTCCGGGGTGTTGATACGGATCGACCCGCCGGCGATCTCGGTGCCGTCCATGACGAGGTCGTAGTTGCGGCTGCGCCACGTGCCGGGATCCGCGTCGAGGTCTCCCGTCGGCGCGCTGAACGGGATGGTGCATCGCGTCCCAGCGGCGCTCGTCCTCGTTCCAGTCGAACATCGGGAAGTCCGTGACCCAGAAGAGGTCGTGCCCCTCGCCCTTGCCGCCGATCGCAAGCCGCAGCTCGCCGAGCACGCGCGCGGCGACCTTCGCGTCGTCGGCGACGATGAAGAGCGTGTCGCCCTCGCGCGCGCCGAGCGCGGCGGCGGCCGCCTGCATCTCCTCGGGCTTCAGGAACTTGGCGATCGGCGAGCGCCAGCCGTCCGCCTCGACGACGGCCCAGACGAGCCCCTTCGCCCCCAGCGCCCTTGGCCTGCTCGGTCAGGTCGTCGAAGCGCTTGCGCGGGAAGTCGCCGCTCGCCTTGAAGCCGCGCACGACCCCGCCGGACTCGAGCGCGCCGCTGAACACCTTGAACTCGGAGCCCTCGAACGCGTGCGCGAGGTCGGCGATCTCCATGCCGATCCGGCGGTCCGGCTTGTCGGTGCCGTAGCGCAGCATCACGTCGTCGTACTCGAGCCGCTCGAGCGGCGTCTTCACCTCGACTCCCGCCGCGGCGAAGACCGCGGCGATCATGCCGTCGACGAGCGTGATCACGTCCTCCTCCTCGACGAACGAGAGCTCCATGTCGAGCTGGGTGAACTCGGGCTGGCGGTCCGCGCGCAGGTCCTCGTCCCGGAAGCAGCGCGCGATCTGGTAGTAGCGCTCGAAGCCGCCGATCATCAGGATCTGCTTGAAGAGCTGCGGCGACTGCGGCAGCGCGTACCACGAGCCGCGCTGGAATCGGCTCGGCACGAGGAAGTCGCGTGCGCCCTCGGGCGTCGAGCGGGTCATCACCGGCGTCTCGACCTCGAGGAAGCCCTGCTCGTTCAGGTAGTCGCGTATGCCGGTGATCACGTCGTGGCGAAGCTCGAAGTTCCGGCGCATGTGCTCGCGGCGGAGGTCGAGGTAGCGGTACTTGAGCCGCAGCTCCTCGTTCGGCTCCTGGCCGCCCTCCTCGACCTCGAACGGCGGCGTGTCCGCGTCCGCGAGCAAATCGATCTCGCGCGCGACCAGCTCGACCTCCCCGGTCGGCAGGTCGGGGTTGACGGCGCTCTCCTCGCGCGCGACTAGCTCGCCCGGCACCGAGATGACGTCCTCGGAGCGGAGGTCGCCGGCCCGCTTGTGCGCATCGGGCGCCTCCTCTGGCCGGAAGACGACCTGCAGCAGGCCGGTCCGGTCGCGCAGGTCGATGAAGATCAGCCCGCCGTGGTCGCGACGGCGGTGGACCCAGCCGGCAACGCGCAGCTCGCTGCCGACGTCGTCCTTGCGGACCTGGCCGGCCCAGCGGTCGCGGTAGGCGTTCGCGCGCGGGGGCTTCACCCGAGCGCCTCCAGGAGCTCGTCGGCCGTCGCGACGGGGCGCTGGTCGCCGCTCTCCATGTCCTTCAGCTCGAAGCCCTTCTCCTCGACGATGACCGTCCACCGCGCACCAACGCGATCGGCGTGCTTCATCTGCCCCTTCATCGAGCGGCCGGGCTCGCCCATGACGGCCGACCGCTCCCCCTGCAGCCGCCGCAGCACAAGGAACCCGGCCCTCCGGCGCTCGTCCTTCGGGACCGCGACGAAGACCTCGGCCTGCGCGGGCTCGCTCTCCCGATCGCCCGCCGCGAGGAGGATCCGCTCGATCCCCGCTGCCCAGCCGATCCCCGGCGTCGGCGGCCCGCCGAGCTGCTCGACCAACCCGTCGTAGCGGCCACCGCCGCCGACGCCCGGACTGCGCGCCGAGCGCATCGCTCGTGAACTCGAACACCGTGCGCGTGTAGTAGTCGAGGCCACGCACGAGCGCTGGATCGACCTCGTAGCCGATGCCGGCGTCATCGAGCAGGCCCCGCACCTCCGCGAAGTGCTCCGCGTCCTCCGCGGCCAGCCGCTCGAGCAGCGTCGGCGCCTCCGCCATCACCGCCTGAGTGCCCGCGTCCGACGAGTCGAATGCACGCAGCGGGTTCGAGTCGATGCGCGCCTGCACGTCCGGGGCGAGCTCGTCCGCGCGCCCGTGCAGGAACGCCTTCAGCTCCTCGGAGTACTCGCGGCGCGTGTCTGCCGTGCCGAGGCTCGACAGGCGCAGGCGCAGGTCGCGGCTCCCCGCTTCCTCCAGGATTTCCGCGAGAAGCGCGATCACCTCGGCGTCGACAGCGGGGTCGTCCGAGCCAAGCACCTCCGCCCCGATCTGCGTGAACTGGCGGAAACGGCCGGCCTGGGGCGCCTCGTGGCGAAAGAACGGTCCCCAGTACCAGAGCCGCACCGGCTGCGGGCGCTTGTGCATGCCGTGCTCGACATACGCGCGGCAGATCGGCGCCGTGCCCTCCGGCCGCAGCGTCAACGAGCGGCCGCCCATGTCCTCGAAGCTGAACATCTCCTTCTGGACGATGTCGGTGGACTCACCGACGCCGCGCGCGAACAGCTCCGTGTCCTCGAAGACAGGCGTGTCCACGTACGAGTAGCCCGCGCGCTCCAGTGACGCGGCCGACCGGTTGAAGAGGTCCAGCCGAGCCGGCGAGTCCTCCGGCAGAACGTCGAAGGTGCCCTTCGGCGCCTGGAGGCTCAGCGGGCCAGCTCCGCCAGGAACGGGTTCGTCGCCTGCTCCGCGCCGAGCGTCGTGATTCCCATGTGCCCGGGGTACACGGTCGTCTCGGCGGGGAGCGAGTCCACCAGTCCGCGAATCGACTCGAGCAGCGTGGGCCAGTCGCCGCCGGGCAGGTCGGTGCGCCCGACGGAGCCCTGGAACAGGACGTCGCCCGAGAAGACGACCTGCTCGTCGGGAATCGAGAACGTGACATGGCCGGGGCTGTGGCCGGGGGTGAAGATGACGTCGATCTCGAAGCCGGCGAGCTCGAGCCGTTCGCCGCCCGCGAGCGTGTGCTCGGCGTCGTAGGACTCGTACGGCCCGAAGCCGGCCCACGGCACGAAGCTCATGATGTCGGCGAGGACCGGCTTCTCGATCTGCGGCACCCAGACCTCCGCGCCGGTGGCCTTCGCGACGGGCGCCACGGCGCCGACGTGATCGAAGTGGGTGTGCGTGAGCAGGATCCCCTCGAGGTCGACACCGAGCTCGTCGATCGCGTTCAGCAGCTTGGGCGCTTCCTCGCCGGGATCGACGATCAGCGCCTTCTCGGAGCCGTCGCGCCTGAAGATGAAGCAGTTCTCCATCACGGGCCCGACGGTGAACATGCGCACGTCCATAGCGATCGGAGGCTACCGCTGCTTGGGCGCCCGCTTCTGCCTCTGGCGCCGCTCGTAGATGAACTTGTCGATGTAGTAGCCCGACGGGATGTAGATCAGGAAGGCGAACATCGCCAGCGCAGCCGCTCCGGCCGGCGCCTGGCCGAGGACGAGCATGGCGATCGCGAAGAAGACGACCGCGGCGATCGCAGCGCGGTTCGCCGCGCCGCGCCAGGTCGGGGGGCGGTCGAGCCGCTCCTGACGGCGCTGCGCCGCGGTCTGCTTGATCTCTGACGGCTTCGGCGCCCGTCCGGTGCGCCCGCGCGCCTCGACCGTGCCGGCAGCGGTGCCGCGGTGCTTTCTCTTTCGCTTCGTCTGGGCCATCAGCCCAGGGAGGCTAAAGCGTCCTCGAGCAGATGCAGCTCAGGGTCGAAGCCGCGCAGCGGCACGTCGTCCGGGAAGCCTTCGAACGCGGCGCGCGGCGCCAGGCCGACCAGCTCCGCCTCCGCGACCGGCGCCCGCTCCCGCACGTGCGCGACGATCTCCGCGAGCGGCACCGACTGCGGGTCGTGCACGTTGAGCGAGACCTGGGCGCGTCCGCGCGCTGGGAGGTAGAGCCCGATTGCGCGCACGCCCGCGGGGCCGCCGCCCGCCTCGCGCAGCCCGGCGGCGATCTCCTTCGCCAGCTCGACGTCGTCGGTCTCGAGGTCGAGGTTGAAGGCGACCAGCGGCGGCCGCGCCGTGACCAGCACCGCGCCCGCCGTGGGGTGTGGCTCGGTCGGCCCGTAGTCGGGAGCGACCTCGCCGGAGAGCATCCGCACCGACAGCCCTTCAATGCCGCCGGCGCGGACTTCGGCCCGCTCGCGCCCGTGCGCGAGAGCCCCGTAGAGGAACACCGGCATGCCTAGCTCGTCGCCGATGAGGGCGCCCGCCGTCAGGGCGGCGGAGATCGCCGCGCCGCGCGATGCCGAGTCGAGGTGGACCACCGGCGCCACGTCGATCGCGCCCACGTGCGGGTGAAGGCCGGCGTGCTCGCGCAGGTCGATCGCGGCCACTGCCTCGCGCGCGCCCGCGAGTAGCCCCTCGGCCACGTCGGCCTGCTCGCCGGCGAGGGTCAGCACCGAGCGCCCATGGTCGGGATCGGAGTGGACATCGAGCAACCTGAGGGCGCCGAAGGCGCCGGCGAGCCGCTCGATCGTGGCCCGATCACTCCCCTCGCTCACGTTCGGGACCGCCAGAAGCACGGTCTAAGCTTGCCGCACAGAGGCTGGGTAGCTCAGCTGGTCAGAGCGCACGACTCATAATCGTGAGGTCGGGAGTTCGAGTCTCCCCCCAGCTATTCCCGCGACGGCCGTGCTCGAGCGAGCGTCAACTATGGCCCCGATGCTGCGTTACTCGTATATGGGGAGATTTCGCCGAACGGTCCGCGCACAGGAGTGGGGATACTTCATCGTCATAGCGGTGCGTGGCGAGCTCAACGCGACGAACAGCGAGGAGCTCAAGAGAGTGCGTGCTCGAGATCCAAGGCACGAGGCCCGTCATTCTTGAGCTCTGGGACGTACGGCGATGCGACCCCGAAGGAATCGCAGCAATCCAGGACGTCACTCACCTGCTCGAGGAGCAGGCCTGGGCGTGCGCCGTGGTAGCCGATCCGTCTGGCCCGTGCGCCGAAGCCCTCGAGGCGGACGCCGACCCGATTGCGACCTACCGCGACAGGCGCGCCGCGCGAAGCGCGCTTTACCACGCAGCACTCTGAGAGCTCGTCCGCGGGAACGGGCGCTAGCGTCCGCAGGCGGTGAAGATCCTCGTCGTAAGCCAGATGTGGCCGAGCGAGGCGGACCCCGACTTCGGGGCGTTCGTCGCCCAGGTCTGCCGCGAGCTCGAGGCGCAGGGGCACGAGCTCGAGGTCGTCGCGATCGACCGGCGCGGGCAGGGACGGGCGAAGTACCTGCGGCTTGCACGCGACGCCAAGCGGGCCGCGAAGCGCTTCCAGCCTGACGTCGTCTACGCGCACTTCCTCACGTTCGCCGGGCCCGCGGGCGCACGCGCAGCGCGGGCTGCCGGCGTGCCGCTCGTCCTCACCGCGCACGGCACGGACGTGGGGAACGTCGAGCGCAGCCGGTTCGCAAGGTGGCTCACGCGCCGGGCGACCGCACGCGCGAGCCGGGTGATCGCGGTGTCGGACTGGCTGCGCATGCGCCTGGTGGCGGAGCTGCCGGAGCTCGCCGGCAAGACCGAGGTGATCGACTGCGGCGTCGACATGAAGGTGTTCCGGCCGCGCGACGGCGAGGAGTGCCGCGTGCGGCTCGGCTGGGACGCGCGAGCCGCCGTACTTCCTGTTCGTCGGGACGCTCGATGAGCGCAAGAACGTGCTCCCGCTCGTGCATGCCTTCACCCGGGTCGGCGAGGGCAGCCTGGCGATCGTCGGCGCCGGGCCGCTGCGCGAAGAGCTGCGCGACCGGCCGCGCGTGAAGCTCTGCGGCCCTGTCCCTCACGCGCAGATCGCGGAGTGGATGTCGGCGGCCGACTACGTCTGCCAGCCCACGGAGGGCGAGGCGTTCGGGCAGGCGATTCTCGAGGCGATGGCATGCGAGCGATCGGTGCTGGCCACCACGCTCGGGGGCCCGCCGGAGTTCGTCCCGCCCGAGGCCGGCGTCCTGATCGACCCCACCGAGGACGGCGCGATCGAGCGCGGGCTGCGCGAGCTGACGCGGCTGCCGACGCCCAACCCGGCCGCACGCGCAGCCGCCGAAGCACACGACGTGCGCGTTCAGGCTGCGCGGATCGCGGAGATCCTTCGTTCCGCAGTGAAGAAGCTCGACGAGTACCAGCGCAAGCGAGATTTCGGCCGCACGCCCGAGCCGGGCGCCGATGTCGGGGAGCCGGGCGACCTGCCGCGGTTCGTCGTGCAGGAGCATCACGCCACGCGGCTGCACTGGGACCTGCGGCTCGAACACGACGGCGTGCTCGCGTCCTGGGCCGTCCCGAACGGCATCCCCGAGGACCCCGATGAGAACCGCAAGGCTGTCCACACCGAGGACCACCCGCTCGAGTACCTGACATTCGAAGGGGACATCCCCGAGGGCAATTACGGCGCCGGGAAGATGTCGATCTGGGACCACGGGACCTACGAGCTCCACAAGTGGGAACCGCGCAAGGTCGTCCTGAGCTTCCACGGCGAGCGGCTGCAGGGCCGCTACGCCCTGTTCCAGGCCGGCAAGAGCGAGAAGGACTGGCTGATACATCGCATGGACCCGCCGGTCGACTCGGCGCGCGAGCCGATGCCGGAGCACGTGGTGCCGATGCTCGCGCGACTCGGCGATCTGCCGGCGAAGGACAGCGGCTGGGCGTACGAGATCAAATGGGACGGCGTGCGCGCGATCGCGTACTCCGAGCCCGGACGCCTGCGGCTCGAGAGCCGCAACCTCAACGACATCACGGCGCAGTACCCGGAGGTGCGGCCACTCAACAGGGCTCTCAGCTCGCACACGGCCGTGCTCGACGGCGAGCTCGTCGCGTTCGACGCTGACGGCCGGCCGAGCTTCGAGCGGTTGCAGCAGCGGATGCACCTGACCGGGGAAGCGCAGGTCCGCAGGCGTGCGGAGGACTACCCGGTCGTCTACGTCGTCTTCGACCTGCTCCACCTCGACGGCCATTCGCTGATGGGCCTGCCCTACACCGAGCGGCGCGAGCGGCTGGAAGCACTCGGGCTCGATGGGCCGGCATGGCAGACGCCGTCGCACAACGTGGGCGGAGGCAAGCGGCTGCTCGATGCGACGGCCAAGCAGGGCCTCGAGGGGATCATGGCCAAGCGGCTCGACTGCCCGTACGAGCCGGGCAAGCGCGCGAGCCACTGGATCAAGGTCAAGACGAAGCGGCGGCAGGAGCTCGTGATCGGCGGCTGGCTGCCGGGAGAGGGTCGGCGCAGCGGCGAGCTCGGCGCGCTGCTCCTCGGCTACCACGAGGGCGGCGAGTTCCGCTTCGCGGGCAAGGTCGGCACTGGCTTCGGCGAAAAGGAGCTTCGGATGCTCGCCGAGAAGCTCGCGCCGCTCGAGCGCGACACGTCGCCGTTCACCGGCAAGCAACCGCAGAAAGCCGCGCGCTTCGCCGAGCCAAAGCTCGTCGCCGAGATCGAGTTCACCGAGTGGACGAAGGACCGCATGCTCCGCCACCCCTCGTACAAGGGGCTACGTGACGACAAGCCCGCCGACGCGGTCGAGGCCGAGGGGCGCATGGTCAGGTTCACGAACCTCGACAAGACCCTGTTCCCGAAGACCGGTTTCACCAAGGGCGAGCTGATCTCGTACTACGAGCGGATGGGCGAGGTGATCCTCCCCCACCTCCACGGCCGGCAGGTCAGCGTGAAGCGATATCCCAACGGCGTCGAAGGCAAGAAGTGGTGGGAGCGCGACCATCGGATCGACGACCTCCCGACGCTGCTCGAGTTCGCCAACAAGGCGGCGATCGAGCTGCATCCGCACCTGGCTGCGGTCGGCGCGCCGGAGCGGCCCACGACGCTCGTGTTCGACCTCGACCCGGGCCCGCCCGCGGACATCGGGGCGTGCTGCCAGGTCGCGCTCGCCTTGCGCGGCATGCTGTCCCAGCTGGGACTCGAGACGTTCGTCAAGACGTCCGGCGGCAAGGGGCTGCAGGTGTACGCGCCGCTGAACACTGAGGTGACCTTCGACGAGACGAAGCCGTTCGCCAAGGCCGTAGCCGAGACGATGGAGCAGGGCATGCCCGAGTTGGTCGTCTCACGCCAGGCGAAGGCGCTGCGCGAGGGCAAGGTGCTGGTCGACTGGAACCAGAACGACCGGAGCAAGTCGACCGTGTGCGCCTACTCGCTGCGCGGCAAGGAGCGGCCGACGGTCTCGATGCCGGTCGAATGGGAGGAGCTCGACGGTCCGGCCGGACTCGTATTCGAGTGGAATGACGCGGTCGAGCGCGTCGAGCGCGACGGCGACCTGTTCGCGCCGGTGCTCACGCTCCAGCAGAAGCTGCCCTCGACCTAGTAGCCGGACCCGCTCGACTCGCTCGTGTCGGTGGTGGTCGTCTCGGGCGTCGTCGTGGTCTCGGGCGTCGTGGTCGTCCCCACGGTGCCCGTCGTGCCCGTCGTGCCGCCCTCGACGTCGACGCTGCCGCGGTCGTCGTCGCCGCAGCCGCCGGCAGCGGCGCCGGCCCCCGCGCCGAGGACCAGGCTCGTCACGACCATCGCAATCCCGCTTTTCTTCGCCATCCCGCTCCTCGTGTTAGGGAACCCTAACTATGGACGCTAACAGGGTCCGCGCCAAATCGACGCGGACCCTGCCGCGAAGGGATCAACCGGCGGGCTGCTGCTCTGGTGGCGGCTCTTCTCCGCCCGCGTCGTTGTTGTCGGCGAGCTGACAGAACAGATCGCCGAGCACGCCCGCGCCGCGGGTGGCCGTGATGTTCAGCTTCACCTGATTCAGGTTCACCACGAGGCCCAGCAGGTCGAGGTCGAGCGGCCCGAGCGTGAGCTGGAGCACCTGGCACGTCGACTGCTCCTGGGTCGCCGTCGCCTTCGGGTAGACCCGGGTGCTGAAGCCCATGATCCTGCCGCGGCTCTTGCGCGCCCTCGCCGTGAGAGCGCGTGCTGCCTCCCGTCGCTGCGAGACCCTGACGTCCGCCCGCGAGAGCTTGCAGAACAGCCGGCCCAGCACACCGCCCTGGTTGCGGCCGGTGATTCGAAGGTTGACCTTGTCGAGATGGATGTTCAGCCCGAGAAGCGACAGGTCGAGCTTCTCGAGGTTCAGGAACAGGATCCTGCAGCCCCCGGCTTGCGAGACGCGCAGCTTGACCTTCTGCTTGACCGTCGTGACCCGGCCCTCGCTGTCGCGAAGCGAGGCCTCGGCGACGCCCCTGGCTATCGAACGTCCCCTCTGCGCCTGGAAGGCCTTCAGCCTCAGGCCGACCTGGAGTTTGGCCGGTCTCTGCCTCTCCTTCTGCTGAGCTTGCTCCTGCGACTCGCCCGTGCCTTCCTCCTGTGCTGACACCACCGGCACCGCGCACAGGACAAGGACTCCGAGTACCGCCGCCGTGATAGCGGCAGCGCGACGACTAGCTTGCACTTCCCCACCCCCGAGTTCGTTTGACGACAGCGCCCTACCCCGGAACGACCTGAGGTGAACCAGGCGGGTCACTTCATTTTGTAAAGTAGGGGGTCAGACCCCTTGAAGACGTTCTGGCGACTCCTCGGCTTCCTGCGCCCCTACCGGAAGGGCGTGATCGTCTCCTTCGCGCTGGCAGCCGTGGCGATGGCGGCGGGCGTGCTCATCCCCTACCTAGTCGGGCGCACGGTCGATGAGATACGCCAGGGCGAGACGAACCTGTGGCCGCTCGCCGCCGCGATCGTCGCAGCCGGCCTCTTGCGGCTGCTCTTCAGCGTCGCGCGGCGCCTGGTTGCCGGCCGCGTCTCCCTCGGGGTCGAGTTCGACCTGCGCAACCGCATGTACGCGCATCTGCAATCGCTCGAGCTCGGTTTCTTCGACTCGCAGCAAACCGGGCAACTCATGTCGCGGTCGACGGTCGACCTGCAGGCGGTCCGCTTCTTCCTCGGCTACGGCCTCGTGTTCATCCTGCAGTCGGCGCTGACGATCCTGATCGCCGCCGGCGTCATGCTCGCGGTGAACCCCAGCCTCGCCGTCGTCGCGCTGGCGCCGGTCCCGTTCGTGGTGGTCATCGCCGCTCGCTACGGCCGGCTGAACCGGCCGGCGAGCCAGGAGGTCCAGCAGCGGATCGCCGAGCTCACGGCCGAGGCGGAGGAAAACATCTCCGGTGTCCGGGTGGTCAAGGCCTTCGCGCAGGAGTCGCGCCAGATGGCGCGCTTCCGCACCGCCGTGCAGCGTGTGTTCGACCAGTCGATGGTCTCGACGCGGCTGCGCGCTTTCTACAACCCGTTCATCGGGTTCCTGCCGCAGCTCGGGCTCGCAGCGATCCTCCTGGTCGGCGGCCGTCAGGCGATCAACGGGTCGATCACGATCGGCGAGTTCGTCGCCTTCTACGGCTACGTAGTGATGCTGACGTCACCGATGCGCATGCTCGGCATCGCGCTCGGCATGGCGCAGCGTGCCGTCGCGTCCGGCGCCCGGGTGTTCGAGATCCTCGACCGCGCGCCGCGGATGACCGCTCCGGCCGGGGCGGCGCCGCTTCCGGACGGCCGCGGCGCGGTGCGCTTCGACCACGTCACATTTGCCTACGAGGATGCCGAGCCGGTCCTGCGCGAGGTCAGCCTCGAGGTCGAGGCCGGCGAGACCGTCGCCCTCGTCGGCGCGACCGGATCAGGGAAGACGACGCTCGCTTCGCTGGTGCCGCGCCTGTACGACCCCGTCGAGGGCCGCGTGCTGATCGACGGGGTAGACGTGTCGGAGGTCGACCTCGAGTCCCTCCGCCGCGAGATCGCGCTCGTGTCCGACGACGCGTTCCTGTTCTCGGCGACGCTGCGCGAGAACATCGCGTACGCGCGGCCCGACGCGACGGACGAGGAGGTCCAGCGCGCCGCCGCGCGCGCCGGTCTGGCCGAGTTCATCGAGTCACTGCCCGACGGCTACGAGACGCGCGTCGGCGAGCGAGGGCTGACGCTCTCCGGCGGCCAGCGGCAGCGCGTCGCCATCGCGCGCGCTCTGGTGGCGAACCCGCGCATCCTGATCCTCGACGACGCCACCTCGAGCGTCGATGCCACGACGGAGTCGCGGATCAAGGAGGCGCTCCGCGAGGTGATGAGGGGACGGACGACCTTCGTGATCGCACACCGCCTCTCGACCATCTCGCTGGCCGACGAGATCGTCGTGCTCGAGGGGGGACACGTGGCGGCGCGCGGGACGCACGCCGAGCTGCTGGAGTCGTCGCCGCTGTACCGGGAGATCGCCGAGAAGGGCCTGCCCGACGCCGTCTTCCTGACCGAGAACCCGCTCGAGCGCGAGGTGGCAGGGCTGTGAGCACACGGATCCGCTCGTTCTGGCGGCTGCTGCGCGGCGAGGACCAGCGCGCGCGCAAGCTGCGCGGCTTGCTCCAGCTCCTGCGCCCGTACAGGGGCAAGGTCGCCCTCATGTTCGTCGCGCTGGTGACGGCGACGGCCGCAGCGCTCGTGCCGCCCTACCTCGCCGGCCGCGCGATCGACGACGGCATCCGCGAGGGCGATGCCGACTTCCTCACGGTCGTCCTGATCGCGTTCATCGCGGCCGCGCTGATCAACTGGGGCGCGACTTACGTGCAGACCTACCTCGTCAACTGGGTCGGCCAGCGGGCGCTGCAAGACCTGCGTAGGCGGATCTTCGCCCACCTCCAGCGACTCTCGATCGGCTTCTACTCGCGCAACAAGACGGGCGTTCTGATCTCGCGGCTGACGAACGACGTCCAGGCGCTCGACCAGCTCGTGACGGACGGCGTCGTCACGTTGTTCTCCGCCACGCTCACGCTGCTCGGCACCGCGGCGATCCTGCTCGTCCTAGACCCGGAGCTCGCGCTCATCACATTCCTGACCTTCCCGGTGCTCGCCGTAGGGAGCGTCGCGTTCCGGCTCGCCTCGGCGGGCGCGTACCGCCTGACGCGCGAGAAGATCGCGCAAGTCACCGCGTACCTGCAGGAGACGCTGTCCGGCATCCGGATCGTGCGCGCGTTCGGCCAGGAGCCGCGCCACCTCGAGGACTTCTCCGACGCTCAACGACGAGAACCGCGACGCGAACATGAAGACCGTCTACCTGAACGCGGCCTACTTCCCGTCGGTCGAGCTGCTGTCGGCCGTCGCGACGGCCGCGATCCTCCTGTACGGCGGGAACCAAGTGGTCGACGGGGACGGCGTGACGATCGGCGTCCTCGCCTCGTTCGTGTTCTACCTCCAGAGCTTCTTCGACCCGATTCAGCAGCTCTCCCAGCTGTACACGACGTATCAGGCGGGCATGGCGGCGCTCGACAAGGTGTTCGAGCTGCTGGACGAGGAGCCGGACCTCGGCGACGCGCCGGATGCGAAGGAGCTGCCGCACGTGCGCGGCGAGATCCGCTTCGAGGACGTCTGCTTCTCCTACGGCAGCGACGAGCTGGCCATTTGCAACCTCGACCTCGAGATCCCGCCGGGCCAGACGGTCGCGCTGGTCGGGGCCACGGGAGCCGGGAAGTCAACGTTCGCGAAGCTGATCGCGCGCTTCTACGACCCGCTGTCGGGACGCGTGCTCGTGGACGGTCACGACCTGCGAACCGTGACCGAGAAGTCGCTGCGGTCGCAGCTCGGCATCGTGCCGCAGGAGGGCTTCCTGTTCTCCGGCACGATCCGCGACAACATCGCGTTCGGGCGCGCGGACGCGACAGACGAGGACGTTGCCGAGGCCGCTCGGGCGGTCGGCGCGCACGAGCTGATCGAGCGGATGCCGGACGGCTACGACACGGAGGTCGGCGAGCGCGGCGGCCATCTGTCGGCCGGCGAACGCCAGCTGATCGCGTTCGCGCGCGCGGCGATCGCCGACCCGCGCATCCTGATCCTCGACGAGGCCACGTCGAACGTGGACGTCAGGACCGAATCGCGGATCGAGCAGGGCCTGCGCCGGCTACTCGCCGGCCGCACCGCGATCGTGATCGCGCACCGGCTCTCGACGATCCGCCAGGCAGGGCGGATCGTGGTGCTCGACAAGGCCGAGATCGCCGAGCAGGGCACGCACGAGGAGCTGCTCGCGCTGAACGGCCACTACGCACGGCTCTACCGCGACTGGGCCGAGCAGGCGGCCGCGTAGCTCGAACGTAACGTTCGGTAGCGCGTTGTTCGCAGAAAGCCCTCGTTTGCAGGGCTTTTCTGTCCAGCGCCCGCCATATGCTGCGTTCGTGAAGAAGCTGCGGGGCAGGGACTCGAACCCCGATTACCGATTCCAGAGACCGGCGTCTTGCCATTAGACGACCCCGCAATGGCCGCGGACGAGGATAGCCCAGACGTCGCGCACAACAACACCCGCGAGCGGGTGGCGCTTCTGCTGAAGATCGGGCTCGGACGACTCGAAATAGCGCGGTTACTGGGCATCTCGAAGTCCACGGTCAGCTACCACGCCCGTCGCTTAGGGCGAGCCCATGCATGAGAAGGCCACCCGGCGTTATGACTGGGCCGAGGTGCAGCGCTACTACGACGAGGGACACTCGATCTCCGAATGCCAGCTGCGGTTTGGATTCGCCTCGCGAGACGTGGAACGCCGCAAGACGGCGCGGCTGGCCGTCCGATCGCGCCCACAGGCCATGCCGATCGCCGAGCTGCTAGTCGCCGGGCGGCAGCGAAGCCGGAGCCACGTGAGGATCGCCGGCTTCTCCGGCGGGGCTGAAGGAGAACCGATGCGAGGACTGCGGGCTCATCGCCTGGACGGCGGCAAGCCGCTGGCCATGGCGTTGCATCACGTCAACGGCAGACGGAACGACAACACGCTGCAAATCTCCGGCTCCTGTGCCCGAACTGCCACAGCCAGACGGAGAACTTCGCTGGCCGAAATTGCCGCAAGGCCTCATAGGTCGCCGAGATCGCGTCCGTGTCGGCCAGCCGCTCCCGGGCGGCGCCGTCTTCTCCTTGATGAAGCGGCGGGCGTGCTCGAGGTCGTCCGAGCGGCCGACCGTCAAAGCCGCCGTCACGGCGCCGGAGTCCGGATCGACGTAGAACGCCGTGAACTCGCCGTCGTCCATCGAGCCGCGGATGACCACGTCCCCCGTGCCGGGGCCGACGTACTCGCTCGACGCCCAGTCGGCGAGGTCGGAGAAGAAGTACGGGATCTCCTCGTGCGCGACATCGCGTCCGAGCATGTTCAGGCCGGCGGTCTTGCCCTGGTTGAACGCGACGTCCCAATGCTCGATCCGAAGCGAGCGCCCGTGCACGACCGAGTCGTACTCACAGATGTCGCCGGCGGCGTAGATCCCGGGTACCGACGTCTCAAGCCGTGAGGAGCACTTCACGCCGCCGGCCTCCCCCAGATCGAGTCCCGCCGCCTTGGCCAGCATGACGTCCGGGATCACCCCGGCGCCGATCACGACGCAGCCCGCCTCGAGTTCGAGGCCGCCCTCGGTGAGCACGTGCGTGACGCGTCCGTCGTCGCCCTTGAAGCCGGCGAGCGAGTCCGCCGGATGGACCTCGACGCCGTGCTCCTCGAGCACGCGCTGGAAGAAGCCGCCGACCTCCTTGCCGTAGACGCGCTCGAACGTCACGTCCTCGAGCATCACCATCGAGCACTTGTTGCCGCGTGCCGTCAGCGTCGCAGCCACCTCGGAGCTGATGAACGACCCGCCGATACACACGACGTGCTCCGCCTGGGCGGCGTCGGCGGCGATCGCGTCCGAAGTCGGAATCGTCCGGAGGTAGTGGATCCCGTCCAGGTCGCCGTGCTCGGCGTGGATCCTGCGTACGTTGGCGCCAGTCGCCAGCAGCGCCTTGTCGAACGTCACCTCGTCGCCGTTCGAGAGCTTCGCCCGCCGCGCCTCGGTGTCGAGCTTCATCACGCTCGTGCGCGTGAGCAGGTCGACCTTCTGCTCCTTCCACCACTCGTCGGGCCGGAACAGGATGTCGTCGTGCGACTCCTCGCCGCCGAGGTACTTCTTCGACAGTGGCGGCCGGTTGTATGGCGGATCCTTCTCGCGCCCGACGAGCAGGACCGATCCGGCGTCCACACCGCCTTCCTCGCGAATCCAGCGCGCGCAGTTCGCGCCCGCCAGCCCACCGCCGATGATCAGATAGTCGACCGCGCTCTCGGACACGGAAGCGCTACGCGGCCTCGCCCGCCACCGGCGACTGGAAGCGTTCCGCGACGCGATCCTCGAGCCCGGTGTCGAGCACGAGCAGCACCTCGTCGCCGGCCTCGATCAGCGAGTCGGCCAGCGGCACGAAGCCCGTCCCCTCGCGCATGATCGCGATCACGAGCGAGCCGTCCGGCAGGCCGAGGTCCTTCACGATCTTCCCGGCCGCGGGCGAATCGGCCGCCACCTCGAGCTCGATGATCTCTAGCCGCTCCTGCGGCAGGTCCAGCAGGTGCAGTGGCCCGTACTGCGGCACCTCGTGCTCGATCAGGCGGAGGATCAGGTCGGTAGCCGACACCGCGGGCTTGATGCCGAGAAGCTCGAAGTGCTGCAGGTTGCGCGGGTTGTTGCAGCGCGCGATCACGCGCTCCACGCCGTACTTCTCGCGCGCGACCTGGCAGATGAGGATGTTGTCCTCGTCGTCGCCAGTAACGGCGATCACCATGTCGGCGCGCTCGATGCCGCCGCGCTCGAGCACCCAGAGCTCGGAGCCGTCGCCGTACTGCACGGCGTGTTCGAGCTCGTCCTCGACCGTCGCATAGCGCCCCGGGTCCGCTTCGATGACCGTCAGCTCGTGGCCCTTGCCGATCAGCTCGCGCGTGAGGTTCCAGCCCACCTTGCCCGCTCCGACGATCAATACGTACATCAGGCGGCGCTCTCCCGAACGGCCTCGGTGAGCATGTCGATCGCGACCGCCGTCGGGCAGATCGTCTGGAGCCCCTGCTCCCCGTACCACTTGGCCCGCGCCGGGTCGAGGACGCGCACGACGACCTTCGGGATGTTGAAGCGGCGCTGCGCGATCTGGGCGACCACCAGGTTGGTGTTGTCGCCGTCGGTCGACGCCACGAACGCGTCCGCGCGCTCGATCCCAGCCTCGACCAGCGCGTCCATCTCGATCGCCGTGCCGACGGTGAACATGCCGCCGCTCTCCTCCCAGGACTGTTGGGAGCCTCTTTCGAGCAGCGCGATCGCCTCCGGATCCTCGTCGAGGATCGAAACGTCGTGGCCGTCGGCCAGCATGGCTTTCGCGACCGTCGAGCCCACGCGCCCGCATCCAACAATCAAGACGAACACGTGACGGGACTCTATCGGGGCTCGCTACGGCTGGACGCCCGCGCGCGTCTGCTCCTCACCCGCGGGCGGCGCGGTGAGGATCACGCGGCAGGGCGCCTTCTCGACGACGTAGCGAGTCATCTCGCCGACGTAGCGGTCGCGCGGGCCGCCTCGCCCGCCCAGCAGCGCGCCACCGCGCATGCGGGTCGGCTCCTCGGCGGCGAGCACGATCGCCTCGACCCCTCGCCGCCGCGCCTCCTCCACTATGCCCGCACCGATCGAGCGGGCCCGCGCAGTCGCCGGCGCCACCTCTACGCCCTCGTACTCCTCACCCACCTCCTTCGCACGCCGCAGCGCTCGCTTCGCGGCGTCGATCTGCTCGTCCGGGACGCGCGCGTCGATCGGCAGCGACATCGGGATCTCGAGCACGTAGATCGCCTCGATCACCGTGCCCCCCTCCCCCTCGGCCGCCTCTTCGGCGGCAAGCCGACCGGCCGTTCCGACGATGTCGTCGTCAAGCGAGCTGCCGAAGACGGGCACGAGCATCGAGCCGTACTCGATCTCAGCGCCGCGCTCCTGAAGGGCCGTCGCGGGGATCGTGAAGCGCTTGCGCAGCGGCTTGTCCTGGCCGCGCCGGTAGATCACGTACAGCACCAGGCCGCCGAGAAGCCAGGTTCCGCCGGCGTAGCGCGCGCCCTCGTGGAGGATCACGACGCTCACCCAGGCGGCCACGGCCATCACGAAACCGAGCACGGCGGGGACCGGCAGCGAGCCGCCCGCGACCTTGATCGAGAACGGCATGCGGTACGGGCGGCGGGCGGTCGCCTCGCGGAAGCGCAGCCTGATGACCGACGCATGCGCGATCGCGAAGGCGAGCGTCGCACCGAAGGCGAACGTGCCGGCGAGGAAGTCGAGGTCGGAGGTCAGCACGAGCCCGAACGCGATCAGGCCGCACACCGTGATCGCGACCCAAGGAGTCGACCGGCGCGGGTGCAGCCGGCCGATCGCGCTCGGGATCTGCCTGTTCGTGGCGAGTGAGTACGACAGCCGCGAGACGCCCATCATGTTCGCGGTGGTGGCCTGGACGAGCACGACCGCGGCGACCGCGCCGACGACGTACCGCAGGGTGTCGTCGAACCAGTCGAAGCCCGAAACGACGCCCAGCACCGGCGCCTCCCGGAACTGCTCGCCGAGAGCGGTCTCCCCGCCCATGACCGGAAGCGCCATTAGCCCCACGAGCGAAACGCCGATGAGCACGAGGAAGGCCGTAGCCGAGCTGACCCCGATCACCCGCGACATCTGCTTGCGGTTCGGCCGGATCTCGCCCGCCACGCCCGAGGCCGCCTCGAGCCCGGTGAGCGCCAGCCCGGCGATGACGGCAGCGAACGCGAAGTCGTCCCACTCCGGGCTCACGCCGAGCTCGACCTCCTCCGTGACGAGCGACCAGTCCCACACGCTCGCCACGCCGATGCCGATGACCGCCAGCAGCACCAGGACGTTCAGCGCCCCGAAGCGGAGCACGAGCCCGAGCCGGTCGGCCCGCAGCCCACGCAGGTTCACGATCACCGCCCATGCGATCACGCTGGCCGCGACCGCGTGCTCGACTCCCGAGTCGCCGGCGTGCCCCCAGAACGCGGAGAGGTAATCCGGTATCGCGAACGCGCACAGCGCCATCACGATCAGGTAGTCGAGGACGATCCCCCAACCGGCGATGAAGCTCCAGAGCTCGTCGAACGCGTAGCGGGCAAAGGTCGACGCGCCGCCCCGTTCCGGGTGGAGCGAGTTCGCCTCCACGTAGGTCAGCATCGTCACCACGAAGAAGATCCCTGCAGCGACGTATGCGAGCGGCGTCAGCCCGAGCGCGTCGTCGGCGACGATGCCGAGCGTGATGTAGATCGACGCCCCGATCGCGCTGACCGCGATCGCGTAGATGGCCGGCGTGCCGACGACACCCGCGAGCCGCCCCTCGATCGACACGAAGACCGGCCGGACCAGCGTCGTGAGTGGCTCGAGCCAGGCGGTGGCGCGGCGCCTCATCGATCGCCGGCCAGATAGAGCCGGCCCGCCCCGATTCCCATGAACGCAAGACCAACGATCAGGCCTAGTGCGAGCGCCCCTCCTCCCCGCGCGATGGTCGTCACGACCATCGCGACCCCGAGGCCGAAGATCACGACGGCGAACATACGGGTCGATTGCCGGTAGGCGCGATGCACGCCTCGATTATGCGGTCTAACGGCCGTTTGTGACCGGCTCGGATTCGATGATCACCCGGCATGGCCGTTCCTCCAGCACCGTCTCGAGCGTTCGCCCGAAGAGAGAGGTCCCGGCGCGCTTGCGCGGCCGTGGCATGACGATCGCGCGAGCCTCGATCTCACGTGCTTCGTCGATGACGCGCCGCCCGGCCTGTCCTGCCCGCACCTTCTCCCAGTGTCCGGTGACGCGGCGCCCGCCGAGCACACGTGCCGAGTCGATCATCTGCTGAGCCAGCGCCTCCTGATCGGGCAGCGGGGCATCGATCGGCGAGCTCGTCGGAACGGTGATCGTCACCAGCACGTGGATGCCTCGGCGGCGGCGGGCCGCAACCTTGACGGCGGTACGCACCGCGGAGGCGGAGTAATGCGAGTCCTCGAACGCCACCAGGACGGACCTGTATTCGACCTCGTGCTCGACGATGGGCTCGGGCACCACGACCTTGGTCGTGTCGGTAAGGGACAGGCCGAGCCGCCGCCTGTAGCCGACGTAGGTGGCGATGCCGATGGCGATCCAGACCAGGCCGGAGATCAGCACCCGCTCGTCCAGCGCGGTGACGACGATCCACGCGAGCGCGGTTCCCAGCCCACCGACCACCGCGAAGACCGGCACATCGCGCCCCGCGATCGTGATGTTGATCGGCCCCCGCCACGCCCGCTCCCGCTCTGGCTCGCTGAAGCGCAGCTTGATCACAGCCAGATGGGCGACCGTGAACGACAGCATCGCGCCGAACGCGTAGATGACTCCGAGGAAGTCGGCCTGGCCCGGGATGATCGTCACGCACGCGACCGCGCCGAACACGATGATCGCCACGTACGGCGTGCGGTACTTCGGGTGGAGCTGGCGCAGCGCCTCGGGGAGCTGGCGGTACTGGCCCATCGAGTACGTCAGCCGCGAGACGCCGATGAGCCCGGCGTTCGTCGCGATGAAGAGGATCGTCGCGGCGAGTATTCCGACATATATCTCGGCGGCCCCCTGGAGCGCGCCCAGTTCCATGTTCTGCACGACGCCGAGGACGGGATCGCCCGCGAACTCGGTTGCGAGCACCGTCTCGCCGTTCACGACCGGCATCGCCGACAGCGCGACCGCCGGCAGGAATGCATAGATGACGGCGACGGCGAACACGACGGCGCCCACCGCGCGCGGGATCGTCGTGCCGTAGTCGCGCGCCTCCTCAGCCATGTTCGAGATCGTCTCGATCCCGGTGTAGGCCACCATCGCGACCGGGATCGCGACGAGGAAGTCACTCACCGTCGGATAGGTGCCGAAGTCGACGTTGTCGACCAGCGTCTCGGGTGAGAACACGAGCGTCACTCCGACCACGACCAGCAGGAGCTGCGTGAAGAAGTCGGCCAGCGCAAGGAAGATGTTCAGCCCGGCCGCCTCGCGGACGCCGAAGATGTTGAGCGCGCCGAGCAGCACTACGACGCCGATGCCGAAGACGACGTCGCCCGGCGACTCCCCGAGCGGCTCCCAGAAGACGCCCAGGTAGTGCGGCACGAAGAACGCCGAGATCGAGACCGTGATGATGTAGGTGAGCATCTGGCCCCACGCGGCGAAGAAGGACCAGAACTCGTTGAAGGCGTGCCGCGCGAACGAGGATGAGCCGCCGGCCTCGGGGAACATGACGGTCGCCTCGACATAGGTGGCCGCCGTCGCGGCGAAGATCAGCCCGGCGATCACGAAGACGACCGGCGTCATGCCGAGCGCGTAGCCGGCCACGAGGCCGAGCGCGTAGTAGATCGAACTGCCTACGTTGCCGTAGGCGGTCGAGAAGAGGGCCCCCGTGCCGAGGACCCTCTCCAGACCTGCATTCTTCGGTCTGCGCTCAGCCAAACCGGCGGAACGCTACTCCGCTTGGGACCCGGACTGCCGCCCTAGACGAGGAACGGAATGATCAGGAGCGCGACGATGTTCGCGACCTTGATCATCGGGTTGATCGCCGGACCGGCCGTGTCCTTGTAGGGATCGCCGACCGTGTCGCCGGTGACGGAGGCCGCGTGGGCCTCCGACCCCTTGCCACCGAACTCGCCGTCCTCGATCAGCTTCTTCGCGTTGTCCCACGCGCCGCCGCCGGCGGTCATCGAGATGGCGGCGAAGAAGCCGACCACGATCACGCCGATCAGGAGGCCGCCGAGCGCCTGGTAGCTCAGGAGGCCGACGACCACGGTGACCACGATCGGGATCAGCGACGGCAGGATCATCTCCCGCTGCGCCGCGGCGGTCACGATCGACACGCACTGGGCGTAGTCCGGCTTCTCCGTCCGGTCCATGATCCCCG
This sequence comes from uncultured Thermoleophilaceae bacterium, assembly GCA_963846865.1. Classification (GTDB taxonomy): domain Bacteria; phylum Actinomycetota; class Thermoleophilia; order Solirubrobacterales; family Thermoleophilaceae; genus DASPHG01. Next base: position 328,894 of record CAWJXU010000008.1, read on the forward strand.
GCTTCTCGCGGAACTGCCTGCGGACCTCCTCCACGACCCCGCCGCCAGCCCGACCGACGGACTCGATCGCGAGCGCCGCGAACAGGTAGACCATCATGCCGCCGATCAACAGGCCGATCAGGACCTCCGGCTGGGAGATGTCGAAGCTCTTGATGGCCTCGCCCTCCTTGTTGGCCTCCTCGGTCAGCTCGACGATGAACGCGGCGAACAGCACGAGCGCCGCGAGCACGGCCGAGCCGATCGCATACCCCTTCGTGACGGCCTTGGTGGTGTTGCCGACGGCGTCGAGCGGATCGGTGACCCCCCGGACGTCCTCCGGCAGGTCCGCCATCTCGGCGATGCCGCCCGCGTTGTCGGTTATCGGCCCGAACGCGTCCAGCGCGACGATCAGGCCGGTCAGCGACAGCTGCGCCATCACCGCCACGCCGATGCCGTAGATGCCGGCAAGCTCGTTGGCCCCGAGGATGCCCAGGCAGATCAGGAGGGCAGGAGCCGCGGTCGCCTGGAAACCCGAGGAGAGGCCCTGGATGATGTTGGTCGCATGGCCCGTCTGCGACGCGCGCGCGGTCATCCGGACCGGGCGGAAGCGCGTCGAGGTGTAGTAGTCGGTGATCACGAAGAGCCCCGCCGTCACGCCGATGCCGATCAGCGTGCAGAGCCAGAACTCCATGCCGCCGGCATCGCCGACGCCGGCCAGGATCGCCGGTAGCTCGCTCTTGGTGGTGACGTCGTCCATCAGCCAGAGGCTGATCGGGAGGAAGGCCGCCGCGGCGATCACGCCCGACACGACCAGGCCCTGGTACAGGGCGCGCTCGACGTTCACGCCGCGTACCGCGTAGGTGCCGATGATCGACGCGATCAGCGATACGCCGCCCACGACCAGCGGATAGACCGCGACCTCGCCAAGCTCGTTGAACGTGAGGACTCCCAGGAGCATCACGGCGACGGCGGTGACGGCGTAGGTCTCGAACAGGTCTGCCGCCATGCCGGCGCAGTCGCCCACGTTGTCGCCCACGTTGTCGGCGATCACGGCCGGGTTGCGCGGATCGTCCTCGGGGATGCCGGCTTCTACCTTGCCCACGAGGTCGGCGCCGACGTCGGCCGCCTTCGTGAAGATGCCGCCGCCGAGTCGGGCGAAGACCGAGATCAGCGAGCCGCCGAAGCCGAGGCCGACGAGTGCGTCGATCGCGTCCTTCTCCTCGACGTCCGCCAGCAGGAGGATCCCGTAGTAGCCGGCGACCCCGAGCAGCGCGAGGCCGGCCACGAGCATGCCCGTGACAGCGCCGCCGCGGAACGCGACCTGGAGCGCAGCCGCCACGCCGCTGCGAGCGGACTCCGCGACGCGCGCGTTCGCGCGCACCGACACGTTCATGCCGATGAAGCCCGCCGCCGCGGAGAAGGTCCCGCCGATGACGAAGCCGATCGCCGTCTCGATGTCCAGCGCGATCGCGAGCACAATCGCGAGCACGAAGGCAACCGCGCCGATGATCGTGTACTGGCGGCGCAGGTACGCCTGGGCGCCCTCCTGGACGGCGGCGGAGATGTCCTGCATCTCCTGGTTGCCGGGCGACTTGGCGAGCAGCCAGCGGCTGGTGACGAGGCCGTAGAGGACGGCGGCACCAGCGCAGCCGAGCGCTAGGACAATGCCGTAGTCGGTAAGGAAGTCAGTCAAGGATGATCCTCCGGAAGCTGGTTGGAAACTGCGCCGCTGGTGACGGCGCGTTCGGCGCCGGGCGGACCAAGAGCGCGGGCAGTCTACCCAGGTTGGGCCTCCTAACGCGGCCCGCTAGGCACCAGGCGGGGTCCAGATCTTCGCGCGCGCCTTCGCCCGCTCCGGGTCGTCGTCGGGCTCCGATCCGGCTTCAGGAGCGGGCTCAGAGGCCGTCTCGGGGCCTTCGGCGGGGCTCTGCGCCTCGCGCGCGTACGTCATCTGGAGCTGCGACAGCGGCTCCCGGATCGCGGCCTGCTGCTCGTCTGTCATCAGCGGCTGCAACGCGCGGATCGCATCGATCGCGAGCTTTGCCTGGTCGAGCTGCTTCGGCCCGTCCTCCTCCGTCAGCCCCATCCGGCGCGCGGCCAGGTCGATCAGCGTGGCGGCCGTCTGGAGCAGCACGTCCTCGACCCGGATCTTCTTCAGCGCCTCGCGGATCTCGTCTTCGTTCACGTAGCAACCTCCTCGCGTGCGTACGTCTGTTGCGTCAGCTCCACCTCGGTCGCGAACGCCTTGCGCATGTCCCCGGCGCGGCGCTGGCGCTGGGCGCCGTTCTCAGCCGCGATCACCGGGTCGATTCCGAGCTGCGCGCGGGCAGGCGCGGTCCACGCGAGCAGCCTGTCGGGGATAGCCCGCGCGTCGAACTCCTGGCGGCGCTCGAAGTCGATCATGCGCCCGTCCATGCCGAAGCGGATCGCACGCCACATGTTCTCCTCGATGTATCGCCCGCGCACGGGCTCGGGCAGCAAGCCTTCGTCATGGTCGAGCGCCGCCTGGGCGATGCAGGCCACGATCAGGCCGGCGAGCGCGGTTGAGTCCTCCGCGCGCGTCTGTGCGTCGCAGATGCGGAACTCGACAGTGCCGAAGTCATGGTGCGGCCGGACGCTCCACCACAGCTGGGTGTGCTCCACGATCGAGTTCGTCGCCACCAGGAAGTCGACGAAGTCCGAGTAGCCGCGCCAGTCGCCGAAGGGCTCGTGCACTCCGCAGCGGGGGAAGCTCTTCGTGAAGATCTGCGTCCGGGCGGAATGCAGCCCCGAGTCGCGGCCGTCGAGGAACGGCGAGTTGGCGGACAGGGCGAGCAGGTCCGGCAGTAGCGCGCGCAGGTGGTCGCAGACGGCCACGGCGCGGTCCGCCCCACGCACGCCCACGTGCACGTGGAGCGAGAACGTGTTGTTACGCCAGGCGACGTACTTGAGCCCCTCCTCCCGGCGGCGGTAGTGCGGCGTGTCGATGATGCGCTGTTCCTGCCATGGGGCCCACGGGTGCGTTCCGGTGGCGGCGAGAAGGGCACCCTGGGCGGCGGCGAGCCGGAACAGGCGCTGGCGCATGTCGCGCTGCTGCGCGATCGCCTCGGCAAAGGTCGCGCCCTTGCCGGACCGGATCTCGATCTCGGATGCGATCAGCTCGCCCGTTATCGACTCCGCGAGCGGAGGATCGGCCTGGGCGGCGGCCCAGAGCTCCTCGAACCGGTTGACCAGGTTGAGCGTCTCGGGGTCGAGGATGTGGAACTCCTCCTCGATCCCGACAGTGAAGTCCTCGGAAGCATCGAAGACCTCGCGCACGCGCTTCATGTCGAGCATCAGGTCAGGTAGAAGTAGAGGGCGTAGAGCAGGTCGACCGCGGGGCTCGAGGTGTGAACCGTCACCTCGGGCGGCACCTGGAGCAGCGCCTCGGAGTAGTTGAAGATGATCTTCACCCCCGCGCCGACGAGGTCGTCCGCGACCTGCTGCGCCGCTTCGGACGGGACCGCGAGCACGCCGACCACGATCTCCTCGTCGGCGACCACCTGCTTCATGTCGTCGTAGGACCGCACGACGAGCTGGTCGGTGATCCGGTCGCCCACCTTGTCCGCGTCCGCGTCGAATATCGCGACGACCCGGAAGCCGTGGTCGGCGAAGATGTCCGAGCTCGCGATCGCGCGGCCCAGGTGGCCGGCCCCGAACAGCGCGATGTTGTGCTGCCCGGCGGTGCGCAGGATCTTGCGGATCTGCGACACCAGCGAATCGACGTTGTAGCCAACGCCGCGCTTGCCGAACTTCCCGAACCCGGAGAGGTCGCGCCTGATCTGCGTCGAGTTGACGTGCGTGTAGTCGGCGAGCTCCTGGGAGGAGATCGTCTCCTTGCCCATCTTCTTGGCCTGGGTCAGGACCTGGAGGTACCGCGAGAGACGCGCCGCGACGCCGAGAGAGAGGCGCTCGCTCCCGCGTTCGGAGAGCTCCTGGAAGCTCTGGAAGCTCACCGTCCGGACTGTAGCCGTCGCGCGAGCTCGCCAGCCTCCACGTGGCCCTCGAGCAACTCCTCCCCATCCACCACGACGACCGGTATCCGCTCGCCGTAGCGGTTGTGAAGCTCCGGGTCCGTCGAGACGTCCACCTCGTCGAGCTCGAACGGGTGGCTCGCCCGCACGGCGGCGACGGCCTCGCGTGCCTCGTCGCACAGGCAGCAGCCCGGCTTGCCGTAGAGCACGACTCGGGTCACAGCCGCGCCGCCGCGTCGAGGTCGAGGTAGTCCGGGTACGGCAGCGCGTGGCCGAACCGCGCGGCCCCCGCGATCATCGCCGCGTTGTCCGTGCACAGCTCGATCGGCGGCACCCAGACGCGCGCGCCGAGGCCCGCTGCCCGCTCGCGCAGCTCGCTGTTGGCGGCCACCCCGCCGCCGAGCGCGACCCGCTCGAGCCCCTCGTGCTCGAGCGCCTGCTCGAGCCGCGCGACGCAGAGCGTCGACGATCGCGCGCTGGTACGAGGCGGCGAGGTCTGCCCGGTCCGGCCTCCGGCTCGTCGCGCAGCTTGTACAGCAGAGATGTCTTCAGCCCGCTGAAGGAGAAGTCGAGGCCGTCACCCGGCTGGGAGCGCGGGAAGTCGTACGCGGTCGGGTCGCCGTCGCGGGCGAGCCGGTCGATCTCCGGGCCGCCCGGGTAGCCGAGCCCGAGGAGGCGCGCTCCCTTGTCGAAGGCCTCGCCGGCCGCGTCGTCGAGCGTCTCGCCGAGGACGCGGTACTCGCTCGGGTCGTCCACGCGCGCCAGGAACGTATGGCCGCCACTTGCCACGAGCGCCAGGTAGGGCGGCTCGATCGGGTCGTCGCCCAGCATCGAGGCGGTCACGTGCCCGTGGAGGTGGTCCACCGGCGCTAGCGGCAGGCGCCGTGAGGCGGCGAGCGCCTTGGCGGCCGATACGCCGACGAGCAGCGCCCCGATCAGGCCCGGGCCGCGGGTCACGGCGATCTCCTCAACGTCCGCGAGCTTCGCCCCGCCGCGTTCGAGCGCGTCGTCCACCACCGAGTCCATGACCTCGAGGTGCTGGCGCGAGGCGATCTCGGGCACGACGCCGCCGTAGCGCTCGTGCAGCAGCCCCTGCGACGCGATCACGTTCGCCAGGATCGCGCCGTCGCGCGTGACGAGCGCGGCGCAGGTGTCGTCGCAGCTCGTCTCGATTCCGAGGATCAAGCCGTCGCCACGCGCTCCGCGGGGGCGGTCCGCCACATGATCAGGGCGTCCTCGCGGTTGTCGTGGTAGTAGGCGCGCCGGTGCCCGGCGCCGCGGAAGCCGAAGCGCTCGTACAGCGCGATGGCGACCTCGTTCGACTGTCTCACCTCGAGCGTGTACTGCTCGTGCGGCCGGTCGGCCTTGTCGAACAGATGAGTCATCAACTTGCTCGCGATGCCCTCGCGGCGGCGTGCCGGATCAACAGCCACGTTCATCAGGTGCCACACGGTGTCGTACCGCGAGCACACGAGGTACCCGACGAGCCGCCCGTTCTGGAGCGCGGCGAGGCAGATTCCGGACGGCTTGGAGAGCTCCAGCACGAACATCGAGAGCGACCACGGGGTGGGGAACGCGCGCCGCTCGATCGCGATGACGTGCGGAAGGTCGGAGTAGGTCAGTCGGCGGATCTCGAGGTCTTGGCTCATCTCGGTACTGCGTCCGGTTCACGCAGGTAGTCCGGTACGACCTGCTCCGGGGCCGCATCCGGCGCGTGTAGTGCGCGCCTGCAGAGGTGCCCCGCGCTCACGACGTGCAGCGGAGAGTCCGCGGGCGCCACCGCCACGCCGGCGGCTTCAAGCTCGTCGCGAAATCGTAGCGAGCCGTCACCGGCCGCCAGCGGGGTCAACTCCCCTTCTCGCAGCCGCTCGATCAGCGCGTCGATGCCGAGCGCAGACGGCCGCCACCGCTCGCTGTCGCCCTCGAAGAGAGCCGCGTAGACCTCGCCTCGCTTCGCGTCGATCAGCGGCAGCCGCAGGCCGTCGGGCATGCCCGCTGCGAGCGCCGCCAGGGACGACACGCCGCGGAGCGGCACGTCGTTCGCCTTTGCCAGCGCGCGGGCGGTCGCGACGCCGATGCGCAGCCCCGTGAACGTCCCGGGCCCGAGCCCGACCGCGATCGCGTCGAGATCGGCGAAGGCGACGTCCGCCCGCTCCATCACCTCGTTGATTGCCGGCAGCAGCTCCGTCGCATGCGCAGGCCGCTCCGCGAGCCGCGCAGGCGGCGGGCGTGCTCTCGACCAGCTTGCCGTCTCGGAGCAGCACGGCCGCGGACGAAGCCGCGGTCGAAGTGTCGAAGCCCAGGATGGTCACGCGACCTCGACCTTCCGGTTGTCGCCGCCGGCGTGCTCCAAGGTCACGCGATGCGTCGCGTCCTCTAGCGCCGCGGGCCACTCGACGAACGTGATCCGGTCGGGCGTCACGTAGTCCTCGAGGATCGCGGGATCGATCTCGCTCAGGCGGTAGAGGTCGAGGTGGGCGATCTCGACGGCGACCGTCGTACAGGTGGCCGATCGTGAATGTGGGGCTCGTCACGGGACCTGCCACGCCCAGCGCGCGGCAGGCGCCGCGCACGAACGTGGTCTTCCCGCTGCCGAGCTCGCCGCTCACGAGGACGATGTCGCCGCGGCGGAGCGTCTTGGCGAGCTCGGCGCCCAGGCGCTCGGTCTCAGCCGAAGAGGCCGAGCTGCTCTTCATCCGCAGCGGGCTCGGGGACGTCGGGCTCGGGGACGTGCTCCGCGATCAGCTCTGGGAGCCGGTGGACATCGGCTCGAAGCAGGTCGAGCACGGATGTGGAGCGCAGAGCAGCCGCCGGGTGGAACAGCGGGTAGAGCGTGACCGTCCGGCCGGCGATCTCGCGCTGCTGAGGCTCCCCGTGGACCTTCGTGATGCCGCGCTGGCTGCCGGTCAGCAGCTTCGTTGCGTAGTTGCCGAGCGTGCAGATCACCTTCGGCTCGATCAGCTCGATCCGCTTCTTCAGGAACGGCTTGCACTCCTCGACCTCCTCCGGGGAGGGATCGCGGTTTCCGGGAGGGCGGCACATGAGGACGTTGTTGATGAACACGTCCTTGCGCTCGAGGCCGATCTCGCCCGAGCAGCTGCTCGAGCAGCTGCCCGGCCGGCCCTACGAAGGGCAGGCCGAGCTCGTCCTCACGGGCGCCCGGGGCCTCCCCCACGAACATGAGGTCCGCGTCGGCGTGCCCGGCCCCGAACACGAGCTTCCTGCGCCCGGCCTTCAGCGGGCAGTCGTGATGGTCCCGGAGGTGGTGGAAGAGGTCGACCAGCTCCGCGCGGCGCTCGTCGGCACTGGGGTTCGCCATCCCGCGGGGAGGGCTATCCTTCCTGAAGGCCGTTACTCCGCCGCCGGAGAACGGACCTCACCACCATGAAACTCGGAATTGTCGGAAAGGGCCGTCTCGGCATGGCGCTCTCAGGCGCGCTGCGCGAGGCCGGCCATGACGTCGACGGGCCCGGCAGGGCGCGGCGAGGTGCCCGCCGGGGACGTGATCCTGCTCTGCGTCCCCGACGCGGAGATAACCGCCGCCGCCGAGACGGTCGCGGGCAGCGCCCGCCTTGTCGGGCACACGAGCGGCGCCACGTCGCTCGCGGCGCTCCGCCCTGCTGCGCGCGGGGGCGCGCACGTGTTCGGCCTCCACCCCTTGCAGACGTTCACCGGCGAGTCGGCGCCCGAGCTGCGCGGCGTCGGGTGCGCGATCGCCGGCTCGACGCCGGAGGCGCTCGAGACGGCGCGCACGCTCGCGGAGGGACTCGGAATGGTCCCGTTCGAGCTGCCGGACCACAAGCGCGCCGCCTACCACGCCGCCGCGTCGGTGGCATCGAACTTCCTCGTCACGCTGCAGGCGATGGCCGAGGAGGTCGCGCGCGACGCCGGCCTGGAGCCCGCGCAGGCGCGCCGGCTGCTCGCGCCGCTCGTGCGCAACGACGGTGGACAACTGGGTGGCGCTCGGCCCCGAGGCGGCGCTCACGGGACCGGTCGCGCGCGGCGACGAAGGGACCGTGACCGCGCAGCGGCAGGCCGTTTCGGCCGCGTCGCCCCAGCTTCTCCCCCTCTTCGACGCGCTGGTCGAGCGCACAAGGGCGATCGCGGCATGAAGACGGTGCGGACAGTCGCCGGAGCTCTCGCGCCGAGCTTGCCGGCCGGACGCAGCGATCGGCCTCGTCCCGACGATGGGCTTCCTCCACGAGGGCCATCTCTCGCTCATCCGCCGCGCCCGTGCCGACTGCGACGTCGTCGTGGTCTCGCTGTTCGTCAACCCGAAGCAGTTCGGGGAGGGCGAGGACCTGGACGCCTATCCGCGCGACGAGGCCCGGGACGCCGCGCTCGCGGAGGAAGCCGGCGCCGACATCCTGTTCGCGCCCGCGAGCGAGGAGGTCTACCCCGATGGCTTCTCGACCACGGTCGAGGTCGCCGGCCTCACCGACGCCCTCTGCGGCGCCGCCCGCCCAGGCCACTTCGCGGGCGTGACCACCGTGGTCGCGAAGCTGCTCAACATGGTCGGCCCGGACGTCGCCTACTTCGGCCAGAAGGACGCTCAGCAGGCGCTCGTCATCCGCAAGCTCGTCGCGCGACCTCGACATGCCGGTCCGGATCGAGATCTGCCCGACCGTCCGCGAGCCCGACGGGCTCGCGATGAGCTCGCGTAACGCGTACCTCTCGGCGGAGGAGCGCGAGCGTGCGCTCGGCTTGAACCGGGCGCTGCGCGCAGCCGAAGACGCCGTTCGGGCGGGGCGGATCGACGCGGATGACGTTCTGGCCGCCGCTCGCGAACAACTGCAGCAGGCCGGCGTGGAGCCCGAGTACCTCGAGCTCAGGTCGGCGAAGGACCTCGCACCGGTCGAGCGCGTGAACGGCTCGACGCTACTGGCCGTGGCGGCGCAGGTGGGCCGCGCACGTTTGATCGACAACACGATCCTCACGGGGGACCAATGAGAAGGAAGATGCTCAAGTCGAAGATCCACCGCGCGACGGTGACGGGATCCGACCTCCATTACGTCGGCTCGATCACCGTGGACGCGGACCTGCTCGACGCCGCCGACATCCTCGAGCACGAGCTCGTTCACGTGCTCGACGTCGACAACGGCGCGCGCTTCGAGACGTACACGATCGCGGGCCAGCGCGGTTCCGGCGAGATCAAGATCAACGGCGCCGCCGCACGGCTCGTGCACACCGGCGACACGGTCATCGTCGTCTCCTACGCCGACTACGAGCGCGAGGAGCTCGAGACCTACGAGCCGGTCGTCGTGCACGTGGACAAGGAGAACCGGATCGTCACGGTGGACGACGCCGTCGCGGAGCTGCTGTCATGAGCGCCGGGCCGCGGGTCACGCCCGCTCCCGCACGCAAGCGCAAGGCGGTCACGCTCTCGACGCTCGGCGAGAAGAAGGCGCTCGGCGAGCCGATCGTCATGGTCACCGCCTACGACTACCCGTCCGCGAAGGTCGCCGAGGACGCCGGCGTCGACCTCGTCCTCGTCGGCGACTCGGGCGCCATGACCGTGCTCGGCTACCCGTCGACCGTCCCCGTGTCGACCGAGGAGATGCTGATGCTCGCATCGGCCGTCCGGCGCGGGCTCACCACGCCGTTCCTGGTGGGCGATCTTCCGTTCGGCTCGTACGAGGAGTCGGATGAGGTCGCCGTCCGCACCGCGCAGCGGTTCGTGAAGGAGGCTGGGCTGCGATGCCGTCAAGTTGGAGCGCGGCGGATCGTCCGTCAGCGCGCCCGCGCGATCATCGACGCAGGGATCCCGGTCATGGGGCACGTCGGCCTGACGCCGCAGACGGCGGTCTCCCTGGGCGGCTACCGCTCGCAGGGCCGCACGGCCGAGCGCGCGCTCGAGGTATGCCAGGACGCGCTCGCGCTTCAGGAGGCAGGCTGCTTCGCGATCGTGTTCGAGGCGATCCCGAGCGACGTAACGGAGCTGATCATGCCCAAGCTCGAGGTGCCCGTGATCGGCATCGGCGCCGGACCGGCCACCGACGGCCAGGTGCTCGTGTTCCACGACCTGCTCGGCATCTACGACGGCCACGCCGCCCGGTTCGTAAAGCGCTACTCGAACGTGCGCGAGCAGATGGTCGCGGGCGTCGAGGCGTTCGCCGAGGACGTGCGCCAGCGCCGCTACCCGGAGCCGGAGCACGGGTACACGATGGCGCCGGACGAGGCCGCGCGGCTCGAGGAGCTGCTCTCGTAGCGGTCCACAGCGGCAGGCTTCAGTTCTCGACGCAGGGCGACGGGGACGTCGTCGACCTCAGCGACGGCATCCTCGAGGTCGTGCGGTCGTCCGGCGTCAATGAGGGGAGCATCGTCGTGTTCGCGGTGGGGTCTACCGCTGCGGTCACGACCATGGAATACGAACCGGGCGGCGTACACGACCTGCGCGCGAAGCTTGACGAGCTCGTGCCGAAGCAGGGCGACTATGAGCACAACCGCCTCAACCACGACACGAACTCGCACGCCCACATGAAGGCGGCCATCGTAGGCCCGTCCGAGACGATCCCGCTCGCCGACGGCCGGCTGGCGACGGGCACCTGGCAACAGGTCGTCCTGATCGACTTCGACGACCGCCCGCGGAACCGGACGGTCGTGGTTCAGGTCTTGTCGTAGTCGACCCGCTTGAGGACCTTCGCGGGCGCGCCCGCGGCGATCGAGAACGGCGGGATGTCTTCGGTGACGACCGAGTTCGCGCCGATGACGCAGCGCTCGCCGATCGTGACGCCGCTCGTGATCACGACGTGCGCGCCGCACCAGACGTTGTCGCCGACGCGCGTCGGGCCCTTGGACGTGAACCCCTGCCAGGTGATCGGCTTTTCGGGATCGTCGAAGCGGTGGTTGGCGTCGGTGACGAAGCAGCCGTTGGCGAACATGCAGTGGTCGCCGATCTCGACCAGCTCGTGAGCCGCGACCATCACGTTCATGTTCACGAACGTTCCCTGCCCGATGCGGATCCGCGCGTCGCCGGGACACGTGATCCAGACGTTCGGCTCGAACAGCGTCCCCTCGCCCACCTCGAGCCGTCCCTCACGAAGGGCCTCGAGCACGTTTCCCTGCACCGGCCAGCGCACGAACGCCCCGCGCTTCATGAACTCGCGGTGGATCGCGAGCCGGTTCCACGGAAGCGAGTTCCGCTCGTACCAGCGCCACTTCTGCAGGTAGAGCTTGATCACGCCGCGGCCGCCGCCGGAACCGCCTCCGAGCGCATGTCCTGGGGCCGCACCAGGATCAGCGCGGCCACCGCACCGGCCAAGCGCGAGCCCCCCGCCGATCAGGAGGATCTCGTTGAAGCCGGCGAAGAAACCCTCGCGCGCGACCGCGACCACCTGCTCGGGACCGCCGCGCGGCAGGTTGCCGGACGAGACGGCCTCGGCCAACCCGTGCGCGTCACCGCCCGGCGACGCGCTCGGCGATCTCGCTCTCGGCCCGGTTCGAGGAAGAGCGCGCCGTACGCCGCGATGCCGACCGCGATGCCGACCTGGCGGAACGTGTTGTTGATGCCGGCGGCCATCCCGCTCTGCGCCCGCTCGACGACCGACACGGAGACCGCCGCAATCGGCGGGTTGAGCAGACCGATCCCGACTCCGCCCACGAGGAAGCCCCCGAGCAGCGTCGTCCACGTATCGCCCTCCTCCACGCCCGACATCAGGATCAGGCCGATCCCGGCGAGCAAGAGGCCGCCGCCGATCAGGAAACGGGGTTGGATCCGGTTCATCAGCTGTCCGGACAGGGGCGCGACGAAGAACGACGCCAGCGTGATCGGCAGGTAGCGCAGGCCCGCTTCGAGCGGGGAATAGCCGAGGATGTTCTGCAGGTAGAGCGTGATGTACAGGAACAGCGCGAACTGCGACCCGGCGATCGCAAACGCGCCGATCTGCACGCCGGTAAAGGACGGGATCCGGAAGAGCGAGAGCGGGAGCATCGGCTCGCGCACGCGCCTCTGGGAAGCAACGAAGAGCCCGAGCAGCACGGCGGAGTCGACCAGGAGGACGATGATCTTGGTGCTTCCCCAGCCATCGGTGTTCCCGCGCAGCAGCGCGAGGACCAGCACCAGCAGAGCCGCGCTGAAGAGGAACGTGCCGAGCCAGTCGACGCCGCGCGCATCCGGGTCGCGTGACTCCCGAACCTGCCGCATCGTCAGGTAGACCGCCGCGATCCCGATCGGGACGTTCAGGTAGAAGATCGACTCCCACCCGAGCCCCTCCGTGAGCACGCCGCCGACCAGCGGGCCGATCGCGACCGCGCCGCCGATCGTGGCGCCGTAGATGCCGGTCGCCGTGCCGAGCTCGCGCCCATGGAACTCCTGCGCGATCAGCGCCAGCGAGACCGAGAACATGACCGCGCCGCCGACGCCTTGGAACGCGCGCGCGATGTTCAGCGCCGTCGCCGTCGGAGCGAGGGCGCACGCGAGCGACGACAGCGTGAAGATCGCGAGACCCCAGGCGAACACTCGCCGGCGCCCGAGGCGGTCGGCGAGCGACCCGGCGCTCAGCGTGAATGCGGCGAGCGTGAGCGTGTAGGCGTCGATCACCCACTGGAGGTCCGTGAAGCTCGCGTCCAGGTCCTCCTGGATATCCGGCAGCGCCGTGTTCACCACCGTGATGTCCAGGAGGAGCATGAACGTCGCCACGCAGACGACCAGCAGCGTCCACCATTTCCGCGCCATCCTGCGCGGCAGGCTAGCTAGGCGGCCGCCGTCGCGGGCATCGGCTCCGCGTCGCCGAACTCCGGCGCGTCCCGAATGTCACGCGAGCGAACGAGCGCGAGTGACGCGACCGCGCCCGCGATCGCAAGCGCGGCGCCGATCAAGGTGATCTGGTTGAAGCCGGCCAGGAATCCCTCCTGCGCGGCGTCGACCACCGGGGCCGGCGTGTCCGCGGGCAGGTTGCCCGACGACACCGCCTCCGCCAAGCCGTGCGCGTCCCCACCCGGCGCGACCTCCGCGATCTCCGACTCGGTCCGTGCCAGGAACAGCGCACCGTAGGCCGCGATCCCGACCGCGATGCCCACCTGGCGGAACGTGTCGTTGATCCCGGACGCCATCCCGCTCTGCTCGGGCGGCACGACGCTCACGGCGACATTCGCGATCACGGGGTTGATCAGGCCGATGCCCGCTCCCGAGATGAGGAAGCCGCCGAGAAGGCCCGTCCACTCGTCGCCCTGCTCGACACCCGCGATCAGGATCAGGCCGGATCCGACCATGAGGAGGCCGGCCGCCAGCATTCCGCGCGCAGGCAGCTTCGCCATCAGCACGCCGGCGATCGGCGCGACGATGAACGACACGATCGTGAGCGGCAGGTAGCGGATGCCGGCCTCGAGCGGGGAGAGCCCGAGGATGTTCTGCATGTAGAGCGTCAGGTACAGGAACAGCGCGAACATCGATCCTGAGATCGCGAACGAGGCGAGCTGCACGCCGGTGAAGGCAGGGATCCGGAACAGCCGCAACGGAAGCATCGGATGCTTCTGACGCAGCTCGACCAGCACGAACGCCGCGAACAGGACGGCCGATCCGCCGAGCAGCCCGACGATCAGGGCGCTCCCCCAGCCCTCTTCGTTGCCCCGCAAGAGCGCGAGCACGAGCATGAAGAGCGACACGCTGAAGGTCGCCACCCCAGCCCAGTCGATGCCGCGTGCGGCCGGGTCACGCGACTCCGCGATGTGCGTGTACGTCAGCACTATCGCGGCGATACCGATCGGGACGTTGAGGGCGAAGACGGACTCCCACCCGATCGAGTCGGTGAGGGCGCCGCCGACCAGCGGTCCGATCGCAACCGCGCCGCCGATCGTCGCGCCATACAGCCCCATCGCCATTCCCAGCTCTTTGCCCTTGAACTCCTGCGCGATCAGCGCGAGCGAGACCGCGAACATCACCGCCGCGCCCACACCCTGCACCGCGCGTGCGAGGTTGAGCCAGGTCGCGTCCGGCGCCAGCGCCGCCACTGCCGGAGCCGCCGTGAAGATCCCGAGGCCCCATGCGAAGACGCGCCTCCGGCCCAGCCGGTCCGCCAACGAGCCTGCCACGAGGACGAAGGCGGCAAGCGTCAGCGTGTAGGCGTCGACCACCCACTGGAGGTCGGTGAAGCTGGCGTCGAGGTCCTCTCTGATGCTCGGCAGCGCGGTGTTCACCACCGTGATGTCGAGCAGCAGCATGAAGACCGCCACGTTGACCACTCCGAGAGTTATCCATTTGCGAGCCATGTCGTCGTCCTCCTGTGGGTCGTCTACAATGGTCAGGCAACCTTGTAAGGGAACCTGACGATCAGGCTACCTTATCAGGAGCCCTGACCAAAGTGACACAGCGCACGGAATACCCCCTCATCGCCCTCCTCCAGGACGTCCAGCGCCAGATGGCGGACGAGCTTCACGAGCGGCTGGGCAAGCTCGGGTACGCGGAGATCCGCCCCGCTCACGGGTGCGTGTTCGGGAACATGCGCCCGCACGGCGTGCGCCTCACCGACATAGCGGACCGCGCCCGTATCACCAAGCAGTCCGTGGGCGAGATCGTCACGAACCTCGAGCAGCTGGGCTACGTCGAGCGAATTCCCGATCCCGAGGACAAGCGGGCGAAGCTGGTGCGGCTCACCCCGCGCGGGCAGGAGGCCCAGGACGCCGCGCTCGCGATCTTCGCCGAGATCGAAGCGGAATGGGGCGAGCGAATCGGGAAGAAGAAGGTGGCCGCCCTACGAGCGGCTCTCGAGGAGCTCTCGCTTCTTCCCCCGCTTGCTGCCTTGCCGCGCGCGGCCTAGCTTCGGCGGCGGCAGCACGTCCTGGAGGAACTGGCCCGTGTAGGACCCTGACTTGGCGGCGACCTTCTCGGGCGTCCCCTCCGCGACCAGCCGGCCGCCCTCCTCGCCGCCCTCGGGACCGAGGTCGATGATGTGGTCGGCCGTCTTGATCACGTCGAGGTTGTGCTCGATCACGACGACCGTGTTGCCGGCGTCGACCAGGCGGTCGAGCATCTCGAGCAGGCGCTGGACGTCCGCGAAGTGGAGGCCGGTCGTGGGCTCGTCGAGGATGTAGAGCGTGCGGCCCGTGGCGATCTTGGCCAGCTCGCTGGCGAGCTTCACGCGCTGGGCCTCGCCGCCAGACAGCGTCGTGGCCGGCTGGCCGAGCCGGATGTAGTCGAGGCCGACGTCGTGCAGCGCCTGCAGCCGGCGCTTGATCTTCGGGATGTGCTTGAAGAAATCGAGCGCCTCCTCGACCGGCATCTCGAGCACGTCCGAGATCGTCTTGCCCTTGAAGCGGACCTCGAGCGTCTCGCGGTTGTAGCGCTTGCCGTGGCACTGGTCGCACGGCACGTAGACGTCGGGCAGGAAGTGCATCTCGATCTTGATCTGGCCGTCGCCGCGGCAGACCTCGCACCGGCCGCCCTTGACGTTGAAGGAGAAGCGGCCGGGCTTGTACCCGCGTGCCCGCGCCTCCTGCGTCTTCGAGTACAGCTCGCGGATCGAGTCGAACAGCCCGATGTATGTGGCCGGGTTGGAGCGCGGCGTCCGGCCGATCGGCGACTGGTCGATGTTGATGATCTTGTCGATCTGGTCGAGCCCGGTGACGCGCCGGTGAGCGCCCGGCCGCTGCTTCGCCCGGTGCAGCTTGTTGGCGACCGCCTTGTGCAGGATCTCGTTGACGAGCGTGCTCTTCCCGGAGCCCGAGACTCCGGTGACCGCGCAGAAGACCCCGAGCGGGAACTTGACGTCCACCTTCTTGAGGTTGTGCTGCGCCGCCTTCTCGATCTGGATGTAGCCGCTCGGCCGCCGGCGCTTCGCGGGAATCGGGATCTCCCGCTTCCCCGCCAGGTACTGGCCGGTCAGCGAGTCGCGGTTCTTCATCACGGCGTCGGGCTTGCCCGCGGCCACCAGGTGCCCGCCGTGCTCGCCCGCTCCCGGGCCGAGGTCGATCAGGTGGTCGGCTGCGCGCATCGTGCCTTCGTCGTGCTCGACCACGATCACCGTGTTGCCGAGGTCGCGCAACCGCTCGAGCGTGTGGATCAGCCGCGTGTTGTCGCGCTGGTGGAGCCCGATCGAAGGCTCGTCGAGGATGTAGAGGACGCCGACGAGGCTCGACCCGATCTGCGTGGCGAGCCTGATCCGCTGCGCCTCGCCCCCGGATAGCGTGGCCGCCGCCCTCTCGAGCGACAGGTAGCCGACGCCGACGTTGTCGAGGAAGCGCAGGCGCTCGTCGATCTCGCGCAGGATCAGGCGCGCGATCTGGCGCTCGGTGTCGGACAGCTCGAGTTCCTCGAACCATCCGATCGCACGGCGCGCGGACATCCGCGTGACCTCATGGACGCCCAGGCCGCCGACCTTGACGGCGAGCGACTCCGGCCGCAGGCGCGCACCCTCGCAATCCGGGCACGGCACGACCGACATGTACTCCTCGATCTTCTCGCGGACGTACTCGGAGTCGGTCTCCTTGTAGCGGCGCTCGAGGTTGGGGACGATCCCCTCGAAGGAGGTGGTGTACGAGCGCCGGCGGCCGTAGCGGTTGCGGTAGGAGACATAGATCCGGTCGCCGTTCGTGCCGAACAGGAAGCAGTCCTGGGCGTCGTCCTCGAGGTCCTCCCACGGCGCGTCGAGGTCGATCTCGTACCGCTCGGCGATCGCCTGCGTCATCTGGTCGTAGTAGTTCGACGCGCTGGTCGACCACGGCAGGATCGCCCCCTCGGCGAGGGAGAGGCTCGGGTCCGGGACCACGAGCTCGGGGTCGATCTCCATCTGCGACCCCAGCCCGGTGCAGCGCGAGCAGGCGCCGTGAGGCGAGTTGAACGAGAACATCCGCGGCTCGAGCTCGGGCATCGAGGTGCCGCAGTGCAGGCACGCGAAGCGCTCCGAGAACGTCTTTACCTCCCCGCTGTCCGCGTCCTCGATCTCGATGATGCCCTCGGCCAGCCCGACAGCGGTCTCGATCGAATCGGCGAGCCGCTTGCGCAGGTCGGACCGCATCACCAAGCGGTCGACGACGACGGCGATGTCGTGCTTGTACTTCTTGTCGAGCTCGATGTCCTCCTCGAGCCGGCGCAGCTCGCCGTCGACCTTCACGCGCGTGAATCCCTCGCCGCGGAGCTCCTCGAAGAGCTTCCCGTATTCGCCTTTGCGGCCCGCGCACGACCGGCGCGAGCACCATGAAGCGCGTGTCCTCCGGAAGCATCATCACCTGGTCGATGATCTGCTCGGCGGACTGCGCGGCGATCGGCCGGCCGCAGTTGTAACAGTGCGGATGGCCGATCCGCGCCCACAGCAGACGCAGGTAGTCGTAGATCTCCGTGACCGTCCCGACCGTCGAGCGCGGGTTCCGCGACGTCGTCTTCTGGTCGATCGAGATCGCCGGGCTGAGGCCCTCGATCGAGTCGACATCCGGCTTGTCCATCTGCCCCAGGAACTGCCGCGCGTACGCGCTCAGCGACTCGACGTAGCGGCGCTGGCCCTCGGCGTAGATCGTGTCGAAGGCAAGGCTCGACTTGCCGGAGCCCGAGAGCCCGGTGATCACTACGAGCGCGTTTCGCGGCAGCTCTAGGTGGAGGTCCTTGAGGTTGTGCTCGCGAGCGCCCGAGACCCTGATTACGTCCTGCGGCGGCATCCCGCCGAGTCTAGAGACGGCCCTGGGCGGGTCCGGTACCGGCTAGCCGCCGGCGCGGGAGTAGACCTCGTCGAGCAGGGCGTCCTGATCCGGGAGGTCGAAGTTGTCCGAGAGATAGGCGGCGGTCTCGTCCCGCGGGGTGCCGTTCAGCGCCATGTTGAGCGCGATCAGGCGGGCTCCCTCGGAGCCTGCGCCTCCGCCTCCCCCGGCCGCCGCCGGCTCGGGCTGCGCGGCCGGCTCGGGCTCCGCTTCGGGCTGGAACGGCTCGCGCTCCGGCGCCGGCGGGACGTGTTCCTGTGTCTCCTGGAGCTCATCGCCCTGGATCTTGAGGGACTCGTCCTCCGGCTGGGGAGCCAGATACGCCGGCTCGGGCGCGGGCGGCTGGTACTCCGGCTCGGGCTCCGGCTCGCTGTATGTGGGCTCGGGCTCCGAGTAGGCCGGCTCCGGCTCCGAGTAAGCGGGCTCGGGCTCGGAGTAGGCCGGCTCCGGCGTGGGCGGCGGCGGCTGGTGGCGGCTCTTCGTAGACGGTCTCAGTCGGCTCGGGACGGGCGGTGCGCGCTTCGCCAAGGCCGCGGCGGATGTCCGCGAGCTCGCGGCCCAGCTGGTCGGCGCCGCCGCGGATGTCGGCCACCATCGCGTCCGCGCTGGCGCGCAGGCCGTCGAGAAGCTGGCCGATCTGCGCGTCGATCGCGTCGGCGCGCTCGAGCATCGCTCGCGTGGCCTCCTCGACCCGGCTGATGTGCGCGGCCGCCTCGGCATCGGCGCGCGAGCGGGTGCCGCGAGCGTCGTTTTCCGCCTGGTCACGCAGGCTGTTCGCCTCGAGCTGAGCGCGCTGCTCGATCTCGCCGGCGCTGCGCTCGGCGGCCTCCACGATCACACGAACCTGCTCGGCCGCGGCGCCGGCGACGCTCGTCGCCTCGGGCGGCCGCTGCTCCGCCTCACGGCGGATGTCCTCGATGGTGTCCGCTACCTCGCGGAGGTGCTGATCTACCTCGTCCGGGTCATAGCCACGGCGGGCGGCGGGGAAGTCCTTGCGGGTGATGAAACGGCGTTCGAGCTCCACGGGCGCGAAGCCTACAGCCCAATCGGACGCATGATCACTCGAAGCGGGCGGCGTCCCCGGAGTTCGAGTTGCCGTCGAGGAACCCGACCCGCCCTACCTCCCGCTCGAACGGCCCGTGGTAGCGCAGGATGTAAAGCCCGTTGCGGATGTCCACGACGTAGATCAGGCCGTCCTTGATGATCGGGAAGCTCCACATCACGACCTTGTCCCGCCCCTGGCTCAGAGCTGGATCCTCCGTCTGGACCACCGGAAGCGGCTCCGGGAGGAATTGCGCAGCCGAGCGCGGCTGTGTCGGGTCGGCGATCGCGACCGCCTGGAGCCCCGCCCCATGCCAGCTGATGAAGGCGAGATTCGGGGTCAGCGTCGGGTTGTGAGCCGAGAAGCTGCCGATGTGGTCGCGGTCAGGGGGCTGGGAGGCGCAGATCTCCGGCTCGTTCGACGGCAGCCGGTACTCGGCCGCGACGGCCGGAGCGCTCTCGTCGCGGATGTCGATGATCCGCACCCAGCCCCATGGACAGCCGTGGGCGGGCAGGACGCCGCCGAGCTTCCCGTAGACCTCGTCGGTCACGAGCGCGTACGGCTTGTCCCACAGCTTGATCGCGCTGTGCGCGCCCGGATCGGTCCAGAAGACGCGATTCTCGACCGGCGTCACGAGTCGCACCTCCGGCTCGGGGACGCCCTCGGCGAAGTCGCTCGTGTCGGCCACGAGGAACCCGCCGCCCAGGTACGCGAAGTAGGCGCGCCGGCCGTCGTTCGAGACCGTGAGCGAGTGGAGCCGGTTGTCGCGTTGGCGATTGCCGATGACGCCCTTCCAGGTGCCGATCTCCTCGAACTCGCCCTCGCGCGCACGCGAGATGTCGGTGACGACCAGGCCGGGTTCCTCGCTCGCAGTCGCTGCTCGGCGTGGACTCGAACAGCAGCACGCGTCCGGGGTCGCTCGGGGTCGGTCCAGAGGAAGATCTCGTGCGGCTGCTGGGGCGCGGACCGCGACGGGAGATAGGTGGACACGAGCTTCGGGCTGGCGGCGTTCTCGCCGCCGATGTCGTAGAAGCGGATCGTCGACGGCATGAGGCTGAGGCCCGGTCTGGGACGGGTTGGCGCAGCGGTGGATCAACTCGCTGCATGCGTGGTTCAGCACGAGCAGCAGATTCTGCTCCGGGAGGATCCGCAGCTCACGCGAGCTTTCGCCGACGTTGCCCTCGTTGGGCGGCCCGATCTCACCGACCACGGCAGGGCTCGCAGGGTCGCTGATGTCGATGACGAGGACGCCTGAGCTCACGTGCGTGCCGTCGGTGCGCGAGCCGACGTACGCGTAGTCGCCATGCACCGCGAGCGCGGCGTTCATGCCCCGGCTGAGCAGAGGGTCGTGGCCGACGAGCTCGAAGGACCCGGGGCTGGGCGCCGCCGGCGCGGGTAGCTCCACCTGCTGGCGGGCGGCGGCGGGCAGGTTCGGGAGCGGAAGCTTGCCGAAGCTCTCCCAGGCGGGGCCCGGCAGGTCAGCGGAGGCGAGGTGACTCTCGACGTCCTCCAGGTGTGCGGACGCGGATGGGGGGAGGACAAAAAGCCCCAGGATCACCGCGCACGCCGCCCCCCGCCGCACGCGCCAACTCTATCTCAGCGCGCTGCCTCCAGCTCGTCGAGCTCGCGCCGAAGTCCCTTGATCTCGTCCCGGAGCTTGGCCGCGTATTCGAAGCGCAGCTCGTCGGCCGCGAGCAGCATTTCCTCCTCGAGCTCGACCATCGTCTTCTCGATCTCGGTGGGTGACATGCCCTCCGTCTCCGGCCGCTTGCGCCGCCCGCGCCCCTGTGGAACCTTCGAGTCGCGCGACAGGAAGTCGCTGATGTCGGAAACGCCCTTGACGATCGACGCGGCCGTGATGCCGTGCTCCTCGTTGTAGGCCTCCTGAATCGCCCGGCGACGGTCGGTCTCTCCGATCGCTGCCCGCATTGCCGCCGACTCCTTGTCGGCGTACATCAGGACCTTGCCCTTGATGTTGCGCGCGGCGCGCCCGATCGTCTGGATCAGCGAGGTCTCGCCGCGGAGGAAGCCCTCCTTGTCCGCGTCGATGATCGCGACGAGCGTGACCTCCGGCAGGTCGAGGCCCTCGCGCAGCAGGTTCACCCCGACGAGAACGTCGAACTCCCCCAGGCGCAGGTCGCGGATGATCTGGATCCGCTCCAGGGTGTCGATCTCCGAGTGCAGGTACCGGACCCTGAACCCGTACTCGAGCAGGTAGTCGGTCAGGTCCTCGGCCATCTTCTTCGTGAGCGTGGTCACGAGCACGCGCTCGTCGGCCTCCGCGCGCGCCCGCACCTCGTTCATCAGGTCGTCGATCTGGTTCTTGGTCTCGCGGACCTCCACCTCCGGGTCGACAATGCCCGTCGGCCGGACGATCTGCTCGACGACCTTCGACGAGTGGTTGCGCTCGAACTCGCCGGGCGTCGCAGACACGAAGACGATCTGCGGGGTGTTCTTGAGGAACTCGTCGAAGGTCTGGGGGCGGTTGTCGAGTGCGGACGGGAGCCGGAAGCCGAAATCGACGAGCGTCTGCTTGCGGGAGCGGTCGCCCTCGAACATGCCGCCGATCTGCGGGACGGTCTGGTGCGACTCGTCGATGAAGCAGACGAAGTCGTCCGGGAAGAAGTCCAGGAGGCAGAACGGCCGCTCGCCGGGCTTCCTGCCGTCGAGGATGCGCGAGTAGTTCTCGATCCCGTTGCAGAAGCCGAGCTCGCGCAGCATCTCCATGTCGAACTGGGTGCGCTGGCGCAGGCGGTGCGACTCGAGCAGCTTGCCCTCGGCCTCGAGCTCCTTGGTGCGCACTTCGAGCTCGTCCCGGATCTCGCCCACGGTGCGCTCGATCGTCTCGCGGTCGGTTGCGTAATGGGTTGCCGGCCAGATCGCAGCGTGCTCGAGCTCGTCGTAGATCTCGCCCGTGAGCGGGTCGAAGTGCTGGACCCGCTCGATCTCGTCGCCGAAGAGGACCGCGCGGTAGGCGGACTCGGCGTACGCCGGGAAGACCTCGAGCGTCTCGCCGCGGACCCGGAAGGTCCCGCGCGCGAGCACCTGGTCGTTGCGGTTGTACTGCATGTCCACCAGCTTGCGAAGGACCTCGTCGCGGTCGATGAAGTCGCCCTTCTTCAGGATCTGGACCTGCGCGTTGTACTTGTCCGGCGAGCCCATGCCGTAGATGCACGAGACGGACGCCACGACGATCACGTCACGCCGGGCGAACAGCGAGCTCGTGGCGGCGTGGCGCAGGCGGTCGATCTCCTCGTTGATCGACGAGTCCTTCTCGATGTAGAGGTCCTGCGCCGGGACGTAGGCCTCGGGCTGGTAGTAGTCGTAGTAGGAGACGAAGTACTCGACGGCGTTCTTCGGGAAGAACTCGCGGAACTCGTTGCAGAGCTGGGCGGCGAGCGTCTTGTTGTGGGCGATCACGAGCGCGGGCCGCTGCACCTGCTCGATCGTGAACGCCATCGTGGCCGTCTTGCCCGAGCCGGTCACTCCCAGAAGCGTCTGGAAGCGGTCGCCTGCGTCGATCCCCGCCGACAGGTCGTCACGGGCCTTCGGCTGGTCGGCGACCGCCGTGTAGGCGGAGTTCAGCTCGAACTTCGGCATCGGGCACCTAGGGTAGAGCGCCGTGTACGCGGACCATCTGTTGTTGCCGTGGGTCGAGTCGCTCCCCGACGTCGATTTCTTCGACGTTCACACGCACACCGGCTCGAACGACCCGGACGGTTACCGCGCCACTGCTGAGGAGCTGCTCGATGCGCTCGCGATCGTCGGAGCGCGCGCGGTCGTGTTCACGACGCACGAGCCCGGGGGCTATTCCGACGCGAACGACCGCGTCATCGCCGAGGCGGAGGCCGCGGATGGGAAGCTCGTCCCGTTCTGCCGGATCGACCCGAACGCGGATCCCGCTCGCCGAGGCGGAGCGCTGTCTCGCCCGCGGCGCGCGCGGGATCAAGCTGCATCCCCGGTCCGACCGATTCACGCTCGACCACCCGGCGGTCGAGCGGCTGTTCGCGCTTGCCGACGAACGGCGGCTGCCCGTTCTCGTGCACGCCGGGCGCGGCATCCCGGCGCTCGGGCGACACGCCTTCGAGCTGACCGGCAGCCACCCGAATGCCCGGCTGATCCTGGCCCACGCCGGGATCTCGGACCTGGCCTGGCTCTGGCGTCACGCGGACGAGCGGCCGAACCTGCTCTACGACACCTCGTGGTGGACTCCGGCCGACTTCCTCGCGCTGTTCTCGCTCGTGCCACCCGGGCGGATCCTCCTCGGCAGCGACGCCCCGTACGGCACGCCAGCGCTCGCGGTGATTCTCGGCATCCGCTCGGCGCTCCAGGCCGGGCTCGACAGCACACAGCTCGAGTGCGTAGCGGCGCGGCAGACCGAGCGCCTCGTTGCGGGCGACGACCTGATCGACGCTGGGCCGGCACCCGGTCCATCCCCACAGCCGTTCGACCTGCTGCTCGACCGGATCCACTCGTACCTCGTGATCGCCGTCGCGCGCATGTTCACCGGCCAGCGGGGCGACGAGTACGTCGGGCTGGCGCGACTGGCCTGCGAGGTCGGCGACGGTGCGCCGCAGGCGCCGCTGGCCACGTCGGTACGTCGCATTGCTCGATCGCTTCGAGCGCTACGCGGAGGACCACCCACACCAAGACGGAGTCGTAACGCCGGGCGTCCAGCTCATCGTGGCCGCCGCGCTGGTCGCTCGCACACCCGCGGCACCGCTGCCCGCGAGAGTCGGCGCCGCGTGAGCCTGCGCGCCGAGTTCCCGGTCTTCGAGCGGGCCGCGTTCCTGAACGCGGGCAGCGACGGGCCGACGCCGCGCCGCGCGGTGGAGGCGGTCCGGGACGAGATCGAGCTCCAGGCCGCCGAGGGCCGCCATGCGCAGTACTTCGCTCGTCGCTCGTCGCTGGTCGAACGCCAGCGGGCGGGGTACGCGGCGCTCCTTGGCTGTCCGCCGGAGGAGCTGGCGCTGACCACGTGCACGACGGATGGGATCGCAGCCGTCGCGGCGGGCTTCGGCCGCGGCGACACGCTCCTCACCTCCGACGAGGAGCATCCCGGCGTCTACGGCGCGCTCGGCCAGGCACGCCGGCGCGGCGCCGAAATCGTCGTGGCGCCGTTCGAGCAGCTCGCGGACGCCGTCGATGTCTCGACCACGGCTGTCTTCTGCTCGCACGTCAGCTGGGTGTCGGGATGCATCGCGCCGGCGGAGCTGGCGTCGGTCGGCGCGCCAGTGATCTACGACGGCGCCCAGGGTGTGGGAGCGATCCCGGTGGACGTGAAGGTGATGGGATGCGCCGCCTACGCGGGCTCGGGCCAGAAGTGGCTTTGCGGCCCCGACGGCAGCGGGATGCTCTACGTCGCGCCCGAATTCCGCGAACGCGTGTCGACGCTCGTTCCCGGCTACTCCGCCCTGTCCGAGCCCGATGCCGGGCTGGACGCGGAGCTGTGGCAGGACGCACGCGCGTGGGATGCCTCCACCCTGGCGGGTGAGACCTCGCGCTACGCGCTCACGTCGCTCGAGCTCTTGGCCGAGGCCGGCTGGGACCTCGTCCACACGCGCGGCGTCGAGCTGGCCGCACGCCTGGCCGCCACGCTCGCGGAGTCCGGCCACACCGTGCGCCCGCGCGGTGACACCACGCTCGTCTCCTGGGAGTCGGGCGACCCGGTCGCGGCCAACGAGCGGGCACGGGAGGCGGGCGTCCTGATCCGGAGCCTGCCCGGCCACGACCTGCTGCGCGCGTCGGTAGGCGCCTGGAACGACGAGACCGACCTGGAGCGGCTACTGAACGCGGTCGCCTAAGAGCGAGGCGAAGCCGAGCGGTCAACCGAGGCCGGAGGCCTCGTCCCCATCAGAGCGCGGGCAGGGATGCCCGCAAGATCAATACCCGAGTTCGTCGTCGTAGTGCTTGCGGTACGCCCTGCGGTGGTCCAGCACGCCGTCGACGTACTCGCGCGTCTCCGGGAACTGGATGTCGCCCTCGTCGAACGTCTCGAGGCCGCCTGCGGTGCTGATCCACTCGTCGACCGTTCCCTCGCCCGCGTTGTAGGCGGCTACGGCGGCGATGTCGTGCCCGTCGTACTTCTCCTTGAGGTAGTCCAGGTACCACGCCCCGTAGGAGATGTTGATCTGCGGGCTGGCGAGGTCGCCCTGCTCGAACTCGGTGCCGCCCGACTTGGCGGCGATGTAGTCGGCCGTGCCCGGGCGTGATCTGCATCAGGCCGCGCGCGCCTGCGTGCGATGTCGGCGTCGCGGAACTTCGACTCCTCGTAGATCACGGCCGCGATCAGCGCGGCGTCGACGTCCTTGTCCGCGGCCTGCTGGCGGATGATGTCCTCGTGGCGCAGCGGGAGCGTGATCTCGCGCACCGGGTCGGCTAGCGGGCCAACCCCCGCGAGACCGGCGACGGCGACCGCGACTGCACCGGCGCCGAGCAGCATCACGAGCCCGGCGAGCCGTCGCCGGCGGCGCACCCCTGTGCGCCGGGTCGTTCGTCGTGCGCGGTAGGTCGCGGTCGTCATAGCGAATCGAGGAGCTTCGAAAGCTTCTCCTCCAACTCTGCCAAGGTCCCGTCGTTGCGGACAGTGAAGTCCGCACGTTGCGACTTTTCATCCTGCGAAAGCTGCGCTGAAGTTCGCCCCTCGACCAGCTCGTGGCCGCGGCCGCCGGCGCGCTCCGCCCTCACGTCCTCGTCCGCCACGACGGCGACCGTCCGGTCGAACACGGCCTCCATCCCCGACTCGAACAGCAGCGGGACCTCAACCACGGCCGCGCGGGGTGGCGTCGCCCGCGAGTCGAGCTCAGCGCGCCACTCGGCCATGTGGGCGCCGACGCGCGGCCACAGCACGCTCTGGAGCCACTCGCGCTCCTCGGTCCGGTCGAACACGATCCGGGCGATCGCCGGACGATCGACCATGCCGTCGGGCGCGACTTCCTCACCCCAGCGCTCGACGAGCTGGTCGCGCAGCTCGGGACCGGTCAGCAGCTCGTGGACGACCGCATCCGTCGAGAGCGTCGCCGCCCCCAGCCGCTCGAAGGCAGCCAGGGCCTCGGACTTCCCCGCGCCGATCCCCCCGGTGAGGCCGACGAACGGGATGCTCAGGCCGGCTGATCCTCCTGGTCGGGCGCAGCCTCTTCGGCCGGCGCCTCCTCTGCAGGCGAAGCCTCCTCGGCCGGCGCGGCCTCCTCGGCCGGCGGGGCCTCGTCGGCCGGCGCCGGCTCCTCCGCTGGCGCAGCCTCCTCTGCGGGCGCGGCGTCCGCCAGTGGCGGCGCCTCCTCGGCCTCCTGGCTCGAGCCCGCGAACACGTCCTCCGACAATCCGAGGTCGGGCACGTCGCCGAGCTCCTCCTCGCCGGCGGGAGCGTCATCCGGCGGCGGCGCGCCCTCGCGCAACGGCAGGATCTGGTCCTCGACGCGCTTGCAGGCTGAGCGACAGCCGGCGGCGCTCGGAGTCGATCTCGAGGATCTTCACGCGCACCTTGTCGCCCTGGTTGACGACCTCGCGCGGGTTCTCGACGTGATGGTGAGCGAGCTCCGAGATGTGCACGAGCCCCTCGACACCGTCGAGGATCTCGACGAAGGCGCCGAAGGTGACGACCTTGGTCACGGCGCCCTCGAGCTCGTCACCGAGGTTGTAGGTGTCAACGACGCGCTGCCACGGATCCTCCTGCGTCTGCTTGAGGCCGAGCGAGATGCGCTGGCGGTCCCGGTCGATGTCGAGCACCTTCACCGGCACGACGTCGCCGATCGAGAGGATCTCGGACGGGTGGTTCACGTGGCTCCACGAGAGCTCGGAGATGTGGATGAGGCCGTCGATCCCGTCGAGGTCCACGAACGCGCCGAAGTCGACGATGTTCGAGATCGCCCCCTCGACGACCTGGCCGGGCTGCAGCCGGTCGAGGATCTGCTGGCGCTGCTCCTTGCGCTCCTCCTCCAGGACGGCGCGGCGCGACAGCACGACGTTGTTACGGGACCGGTTCAGCTCGATCACGCGGCACTCGATCGCCTGGCCCATGAACTCGTCGAGGTTCTGGACGCGGCGGATGTCCACGAGCGACGCGGGCAGGAACCCGCGTACGCCGAGGTCGATGATCAGCCCGCCCTTGACCACCTCGATCACGGTGCCCTCGACCGGCTCGCCCGACTCGGCGGCAGCCTCGATGCGGCGCCACGCCTTCTCGAACCGGGCGCGCTTCTTGGACAGGATCAGGCGGCCGTCCTGGTCCTCCTTCGTGAGGACGAGCGCGTCGACCTCCTCACCGAGGGAGACCTCGTCCGACGGGTCGATCGACTTGCGGATCGACAGCTCGTTGGCCGGGATGACGCCCTCGGACTTGTAGCCGATGTCGACAAGCACCTCGTCCTTGTCGATGCGCACGACCTCGCCCGAGACGACGTCGCCCTCCTCGAAGAGGACCAGCGTCGCGTCGTAGTTGGGGACCATCTGCCCGTCCACCTCGATGAAGAGGCCGTTCTCTTGCGCGGGCGCAGGGGTAATCGTGTCGGCTTCAGCCACGGACGGGACAGGGTAGCGGCATGTACCCTCGGTCGCCATGCCCAAGCGGCGCACAAAGCGCGGTGCAGAGCGGACACCCCTGGGCGGCGACTACGACGTCCTGATCTGCGGAGCCAGCTTCGCGGGCCTCGCGGTCGCGCGCGAGTTGCGCGGCGCGCGCGTCCTGATCGTGGACCGGTATGAGATCGGCGAGCGGCAGACGTCCGCATGCGCGGCGCCCACCGAGTGGATCCGGGCGCTCGGCCTCGAGGGCTCGATGAAGCAGACCTTCGACCGCTTGGTGGTCCATACGCCGCACGGCACCTCGACCTGGCCGCTGCCCTTCACGTTCTCGACGTTCGACTACCCGCGCCTCTGCGAGCTGCTCGACGACCAGAACGACGCCGAGTTCGAGACGGCGAAGGTGAATGGGCGCACCGGGTTCACCGTCCACACGGATCGCGGCGACCTGACCGCCCCACTCATCGTTGACGCGCTCGGCTGGCGGCGGGTGCTCGGCGAGGACGGCTACCAGCCGCCCGATGCACCGCTGTCGCGCGGCCTGGAGGTGCACCCGCACGGCTCGGGCAACGACCTCGAGCTGTGGATCGACAGGTCTTACGTCCCGGCGGGGTACGGGTGGAGCTTCCCCGCGAAGGACGAGCTGCGGATCGGCATCGGCTCGTTCGACCCGCGCTACCACGTGAAGGAGCCGACGGTGAGGCTCGCCGAGGACCTCGGCGAGGACGCCGTGCGCTACCAAGGCAACTGGATCCCGCACAAGATCCGCCCGGCCGCCGAGGACGGCATCTTCTTCGCGGGCGACTCGGCCGGCCACTGCCTGCCGCTCACGGCCGAGGGGATCCGCACCGCGTGGCACTTCGGCATGGCGTGCGGACGCGAGCTGCAGGAGGTCGTCGAGGGCGCGCGTCCCGCGAGCAGGCGCTCGCCGGCTACGGCGCGTTCAGCCAGCGCCACGCATGGAAGTTCGACTGGATGCTGCGCGCGCAGCGGACGGTCCCGCGCATCCCGCCGCGCCTCCTGCGGGGCGTGGTCGCGCGCCATGGGCCGGCCACGCTGTCGAACTGGGCGTTCGACCACTACCTGAAGATCGCCCCGCCGTCGTCACGACTAGCGCCCGCCGCGTCGCCGGCCGGCCGCGCCGGCGCCTAGAACCCGCGCCGCTCGCGGTCGGCGCTGTGAGCGAGACGCCTGGGTGCGAGCCGGTAGCCGAAGCCGATCATCCAGATCAAGGCCGAGTCCCAGCGCGATGAGCCGACGCGGTCACGGCCTCGCCGACGTCGATCGCGCCGAACGCCGCGAAGAAGAGGTAGACGACGCGCGAGCCCACCGCAGAGGCGAGAACACGAGCGCCGCCATGTCGCGCAGGAGCTTCGCCCTGTCCTCGGCGCGGCGCGGCGCCTGACGGCTGCCGCCCAGGCTGCGCGTGGAACGGCGGTCGCCCGACGCTGCGCTCGGGCTCGGTCGGACGCGGTGCGGCGGTCGGCTGCTCTTGCACGGCGCGGACCCTACCGCGCGTGATGCTCGTCGTGCCACATACCGCCCCACTCGTGCGCGAGCCAGAGCGCAGCAAGCACGAGCAGTGCGACGGTGAGCCCGACGGCCTCGGTGGGATCGAAGGCGCCGAGCGCGGCGAGGAAGATCCCGAGCAGGACGAGCGACCCGCACATGACCCAGAAAGCGTGTCGGACATGGTCAGTCATGCCTCGAATTTACGCCTCTACTCGCGAACGATCAAGAGGGTGCCGAGGGCGAGCAAGACGACGCCCAGCACGCGCTCCCAGGTGATCGCCTGCTTGTCCACGCCGAGGATGCCGAGCTGGTCGATCACCAGCGACAGCGTGAGCTGGCCGGCGATCGTCGCCGCGGTCACTCCGCCGGCTCCGAGCGAGCGCACGGCGACCAGCGCGGTCGTCACGTACGACGGCGCCGAGCGACCCGCCCGTGAGGTAGTACCAGGGCAGGTGGCGCGCCTCGCCCACGTCGCCGAAGCCGCCGCCGACGAGGACGGTGATCAGCACCAGGGCGATCGTCCCGACGACGAACGAGACGCTCGCCGCCGCGAACGTCCCGACCGACTTGCCCAGCATCGAGTTGATCGGCGCCTGCATCGCGATCAACCCGCCGGCGACGACGGTCAGGAGGAGCGCGGGCTCCTTCGCCACTACTTCGCGTCCAGTCCAGTTGTCGCCCACCCCCACGTCGACCTCG
Source organism: uncultured Thermoleophilaceae bacterium (assembly GCA_963846865.1). Classification (GTDB taxonomy): domain Bacteria; phylum Actinomycetota; class Thermoleophilia; order Solirubrobacterales; family Thermoleophilaceae; genus DASPHG01. The sequence continues at coordinate 358,258 of CAWJXU010000008.1, forward strand.
AGCGGCGGGTCGAGCTCGAACGCCGCCGCCATCTCGCGCACGACGATCTCCTTCGCCTGCCTCGGCCTCGTCGTCCGGCGCCTCGAACAGCAGCTCGTCGTGCACGGGAGCACGAGCTTCGCGTCCATGTCGGCCAGCGCGTCGTGGCAGCGCAGCATCGCCACCTTGAGGATGTCGGCGGCCGTGCCCTGGATCGACCGTGTTCACGGCGAGCCGCTCGCCGAGCGAGCGCGTCGTCCACTGGCGCGCGCGCAGCTCGGGGATCCGCCGGATGCGCCCGAACAGCGTGGACACGTGGCCCTCCTCGCGTGGCGTGCTCGATCGTCGTCGTCGATGAACTCCTTCACCTTCGGGAAGCCGTCGAGGTAGCGGTCGATGAACTCCTGCGCCTCGTCCTGCGGGATCTGCAGCCGGTCGGCGAGGCCGTAGGCGGAGAGGCCGTAGACGATCCCGTAGTTGACCATCTTCGCCTTCGAGCGCGTGCCCGGGTCGACGTCCTCGGGCGCCGTGCCGAGGATCGTTCCGGCGGTGGCCGTGTGCACGTCCTCGCCGCGGCGGAAGATCTCCTTGAGCACGTCCTCGCCGGCGATGTGCGCGAGCACGCGCAGCTCGACCTGCGAGTAGTCGGCCGAGATCAGCTTGTGCCCCTCCTCGGCCACGAAGCACGACGCGGATCTCGCGGCCGAGCTCCGTGCGGATCGGCACGTTCTGGAGGTTCGGGTTCGTGCTCGACAGGCGGCCGGTCGTGGTCGCGGTCTGGTTGAACGTCGTGTGGAGGCGCCCGGTGCTCGCGTCGATCAGCTCCGGCAGCGCGTCGAGGTAGGTCGACTTGAGCTTCGAGAGCTCGCGCCAGTCCTCGATCTTCGCGACGATCGGGTGCTCGCCGCGGATCGCCTGGAGCACGCGCGCGTCGGTGGAGAAGCCCGTCTTGCCGCGGCGCTTCTTCGACAGGCCGAGCTTGTTGAAGAGGATCTCCGACAGCTGCTGCGGCGAGCCGATCGTGAACTCCTCCCCCGCCAGCTCCCAGATCTCGCGCTCGAGCGCGCGCGATCCGCGTCCGCGACCCGGCCGGAGATCTCGGCCACGCGCGTCGACGTCGAGCTTGACGCCGGTGCGCTCCATGTCGATCAGCACGTCGCACGAGCGGCAGCTCGACCTCGCGCAGGAGGCTCGTGAGGCCCGCGCTCCTCGAGCCGCTCGCGCTGGCGCTCGGCCAGCACACGCGTGACCACCGCGCGCTCGCGCCAGCCCGTCCGCGCTCTTCACGGTCGCCGCCGATGCCCTCGTCGCTCGAGCAGCTCCTCGAGCGGGTAGCGCGCGGCCGCGCCGGGTCGATCAGGTAGGCGGCGACGAGCGTGTCGTGCTCGAGCGGCGGCGTCGCGCACGGCTCCTCCGGCGCGGCGATCGACTTCCAGTCGTGCGTCACCAGCGGCCGGTCGCCCCAGCCCATCGCGACCGCCGCGAGCGTCTCGGCCTCGCCGACGAGCACCTCGTCGCCGCCCGCGTACGCGGCGAAGCGCAGCGGCTCGGCGTGCGGCTCGGCGGGAGCAGCTCGCCCTGCGCCGGCTCGTCCGGCTCGGGCCGCTCGGCCGCCAGCGTCGCCAGCTCGCCCTCGAGCTGCGGCGAGGTCCCGGCGCGGCCACGCGCACGCCGCGCACGTCGACCGTCGTCGCGGCCGCGCTGGCGGGCGCCGCCTCGTCCTCGCCGAGCGCCTCCTCGAGCCGGCGCAGCGGGTCGCGCAGCTCGAACTCGCGGAAGGTCTCGCGCATCGCGCGAGCGGTCGGGCTCGGCCGCGCAGATCTCCTCGAGGTCGATCTCGACCGGCACGTCGCGCCTGGATCGTCGCCAGCTCCTTCGACATGCGCGCGTCGTCGGCGTGGTTCGGTCAGGTTCTCCTTGCGCTTCGCGCCCGAGATCTCGTCGATCGAGCCGAGCACCGTCTCGAGGTCGCCGTACGCCTGGAGGAGGTGCGAGGCGGTCTTGTCGCCGATGCCGGGGACGCCCGGGATGTTGTCCGAGGTGTCGCCCTTCAGCCCGTAGAAGTCGGGGATCAGCTCCGGCGGGATGCCGTAGCGGTCGATCACGGCCTCGCGGTCGTAGACCTTCGTCTCGGTGATGCCGCGGCTCGTGGCCATCACCCGCACGCCGTCGCCGACGAGCTGGAACATGTCGCGGTCGCCGGTGACCACCATCACCTCGATGCCCCTTCTCGCGCGCCTGCTCGGCGAGCGTGGCGATCACGTCGTCGGCCTCGTAGCCGTCGACCTTCACGTTGCGGTAGCCGAACGCCTCGACCAGCGGGTGCATGTGCGGCCACTGCTCCGCCAGCAGGTCGGGCCGCTGCGTGCGGCCCGCCTTGTACTCGGTCGAGACCTCCTCGCGGCCCGACATGCCGGCGTCCCAAACCACGAGCGTCGGCTGCGACCCGTACTCGGTCAGGATCTTCACGAGCATCGACGCGAAGCCGAAGATCGCGTTCGTCGGCTGCCCGGTCGAGGTCGCGATCGTCTCGGGCAGCGCGAAGAACGCGCGGTAGACGAGGCTGTTCCCGTCGATCAGGAAGAGCTCGCGGTTGTCATCGGACAGCCACGCGACGTGATCTTATGGATGAAAAAAAAAAAAAAAAAAAAAAAAAAAAAAAAAAAAAAAAAAAAAAAAAAAAAAAAAAAAAAAAAAAAAAAAAAAAAAAAAAAAAAAAAAAAAAAAAAAAAAAAAAAAAAAAAAAAAAAAAAAAAAAAAAAAAAAAAAAAAAAAAAAAAAAAAAAAAAAAAAAAAAAAAAAAAAAAAAAAAAAAAAAAAAAAAAAAAAAAAAAAAAAAAAAAAAAAAAAAAAAAAAAAAAAAAAAAAAAAAAAAAAAAAAAAAAAAAAAAAAAAAAAAAAAAAAAAAAAAAAAAAAAAAAAAAAAAAAAAAAAAAAAAAAAAAAAAAAAAAAAAAAAAAAAAAAAAAAAAAAAAAAAAAAAAAAAAAAAAAAAAAAAAAAAAAAAAAAAAAAAAAAAAAAAAAAAAAAAAAAAAACAGGTTGGCCGTCTAGATGGGAAAAAAAAAAAAAAAAAAAAAAAAAAAAAAAAAAAAAAAAAAAAAAAAAAAAAAAAAAAAAAAAAAAAAAAAAAAAAAAAAAAAAAAAAAAAAAAAAAAAAAAAAAAAAAAAAAAAAAAAAAAAAAAAAAAAAAAAAAAAAAAAAAAAAAAAAAAAAAAAAAAAAAAAAAAAAAAAAAAAAAAAAAAAAAAAAAAAAAAAAAAAAAAAAAAAAAAAAAAAAAAAAAAAAAAAAAAAAAAAAAAAAAAAAAAAAAAAAAAAAAAAAAAAAAAAAAAAAAAAAAAAAAAAAAAAAAAAAAAAAAAAAAAAAAAAAAAAAAAAAAAAAAAAAAAAAAAAAAAAAAAAAAAAAAAAAAAAAAAAAAAAAAAAAAAAAAAAAAAAAAAAAAAAAAAAAAAAAAAAAAAAAAAAAAAAAAAAAAAAAAAAAAAAAAAAAAAAAAAAAAAAAAAAAAAAAAAAAAAAAAAAAAAAAAAAAAAAAAAAAAAAAAAAAAAAAAAAAAAAAAAAAAAAAAAAAAAAAAAAAAAAAAAAAAAAAAAAAAAAAAAAAAAAAAAAAAAAAAAAAAAAAAAAAAAAAAAAAAAAAAAAAAAAAAAAAAAAAAAAAAAAAAAAAAAAAAAAAAAAAAAAAAAAAAAAAAAAAAAAAAAAAAAAAAAAAAAAAAAAAAAAAAAAAAAAAAAAAAAAAAAAAAAAAAAAAAAAAAAAAAAAAAAAAAAAAAAAAAAAAAAAAAAAAAAAAAAAAAAAAAAAAAAAAAAAAAAAAAAAAAAAAAAAAAAAAAAAAAAAAAAAAAAAAAAAAAAAAAAAAAAAAAAAAAAAAAAAAAAAAAAAAAAAAAAAAAAAAAAAAAAAAAAAAAAAAAAAAAAAAAAAAAAAAAAAAAAAAAAAAAAAAAAAAAAAAAAAAAAAAAAAAAAAAAAAAAAAAAAAAAAAAAAAAAAAAAAAAAAAAAAAAAAAAAAAAAAAGTCGTCGAGTGGCATGGAAAAAAAAAAAAAAAAAAAAAAAAAAAAAAAAAAAAAAAAAAAAAAAAAAAAAAAAAAAAAAAAAAAAAAAAAAAAAAAAAAAAAAAAAAAAAAAAAAAAAAAAAAAAAAAAAAAAAAAAAAAAAAAAGGCAGGAGGAGGATTGCTCGCGGCGAATATCATCAGCGCGGCTCAGGCAGCCAACCCGGCAAAAAAAAAATCGGTGGGCTTAAAAAAAAAAAAAAAAAAAAAAAAAAAAAAAAAAAAAAAAAAAAAAAAAAAAAAAAAAAAAAAAAAAAAAAAAAAAAAAAAAAAAAAAAAAAAAAAAAAAAAAAAAAAAAAAAAAAAAAAAAAAAAAAAAAAAAAAAATATAGCTGCGGACTATGCTCGACGAAGGCTTCTCGTATGGCCATCGCCCCGAGTGCGCAGTTCTCGATCATCCTCCGGCTGGAGCTCCACGCGGCCGGGATCGCTCGGGCAGGCTGACCTCGGCGATCGGCGAGGCGGGCGGCCAGATCGGCGCGATCGACATCCTCGTCCAGCGGCGAGGGCACGACCCTGCGCGAGATCACGGTCGACTGCTCCGACCGGGAGCACTGGGACGAGCGTGGTCCGGGTCGTCGAGGCGCTCGAGGACGTCAAGCTGATCGAGGTCACCGACCGCACCTTCGAGCTCCACCGCGGCGGGAAGATCTACACCGGCCTGAAGGTCCCGCTGAAGACCCGGGACGACCTCTCGATGGCCTACACGCCCGGCGTCGCGCGCGTGTGCAACGAGATCGCCGCCGATCCCGACAAGGCGTTCCAGTACACGATCAAGAAGAACACGGTCGCCGTCGTCTCCGACGGCACGGCCGTGCTGGGGCTGGGCGACATCGGCCCGGAGGCGGCCATGCCCGTCATGGAGGGCAAGGCGATGCTGTTCAAGGAGTTCGCCGACGTCGACGCCTTCCCGATCTGCCTCGACACGAAGGACCCCGACGAGATCGTCCAGACGGTCAAGCTGATCGCGCCGACGTTCGGCGGGATCAACCTCGAGGACATCTCGTCGCCGCGCTGCTTCGACATCGAGAACCAGCTCGTCGAGGAGCTCGACATCCCGGTCTTCCACGACGACCAGCACGGCACCGCGATCGTCGTGCTCGCCGCGCTCTTCAACGCGTGCCGCCTCACGCGCCGCCGGCTCGGCGACCTCAGCGTGTCGATGGCGGGCGCCGGCGCCGCGGGGGTCGCGGTCGCGCGCGCTCCTGATGGATGCGGGTGTCGCGTCGATCGTCGCCTGCGACCGGTACGGATCGATCCACGCGGGCCGCGCCGACTACGAGTCCGGCGAGATGAACGCGCCGAAGACATGGCTCGCCGAGAACACGAATCCCGACCGCCGCGAGACCACGCTCGGGCGGCGCGCTCGAGGGAACGGACGTCTTCATCGGGCTGTCGGGCCCGGGCGTGATCTCGGTCGACGACGTGAAGACGATGAACCCCGACCCGTTCGTCTTCGCGATGGCGAACCCGGTGCCGGAGGTTCTGCCGGAGGAGTGCGCGCCGTTCGTGAAGCTGATGGCGACCGGCCGCTCCGACTACCCGAACCAGATCAACAACGTCCTCGCGTTCCCGGGCATCTTCCGCGGCGCGCTCGACGCGCGCGCGCCGAAGATCACGGAGGAGATGAAGCTCGCGGCCGCGCGCGGCATCGCCGAGGTCGTCTCCGACGACGAGCTCGCCGAGGACTACATCGTCCCGAGCGTCTTCAACCGTGACGTGAGCGCGGCCGTCGCGAGCGCCGTGGCCGAGAAGGCCTCGGCGGAGGCGGCCCCGGTCCCCGCCAAGTGAAGCGGGTCACCGTCACGGGCGGGACCGGCTTCATCGGCCGGCGGGTGGTCGACGCACTGCGGGCGCGCGGCGACGAGGTCACCGTCCTCTCGCGCGGCGGGACGCCGGGGACCGTCCGCTGGGCAGACCCGCTGGCGGAGCCCGCCGCCGCCGAGGCGCTCGCGGGGCGCGACGGCGTGGTGCACCTGCTCGGCGAGAACGTCGCGCAGCGCTGGACGGACAAGGCCAAGCGGCGCATACGCGAGTCGCGCGAGCTCGGCACGAGGAATCTCGTCGAGGGCCTCTCGCGGCTGTCGGAGGACGAGCGGCCGGCGGCGCTCGTGTCGATGTCGGCGATCGGCTTCTACGGCGCTCGGGGAGACGAGCGCGTGGACGAGATCGGGGCCCGCGGGCGACGACTTCCTCGCCGAGGTCGGTCAAGGTCTGGGAGGCGGAGGCCCGGAAGGCCGAGGCGCTCGGCATCCGCGTGGCGATCCCGCGCACCGGCGTCGTGCTGCGCCGAGGGCGGCGGCGCGCTCGACAAGATGCTGCCGCCGTTCAAGCTGGGCGTCGGCGGCCCCGTCGCGGGCGGCCGGCAGTACGTGCCGTGGGTGCACCTCGACGACGTCGTCGAAGCGCTGCTCTTCCTTCTCGACGGAGGCAGCGGGGCCTACAACCTGACGGCGCCCGAGCCCGTGACGAACAAGGAGCTCTCGAAGGCGCTCGGCCGCGTCCTTCGGCGCCCGGCGGTCGCGCCGGTGCCGGCGCTCGCGGTCGGGCGCTGTACGGCGAGATGGCGTGGATCGTCACGACGGGCGTGCGCGCGGTGCCGAAGCGGCTGCTCGAGGAGGGCTACTCCTTCAAGCGGCCGGACCTCGACGACGCGCTTCGCGCGGCGGTCGGCTGACCCCGCGCGTCGCAGCTCTCCTCGGCGCGCTGACGATCGCCTTCTCGGCGATCCTCGTCAAGGCGTCCGAGGTCGCGCCGCCGACGTCGGCGTTCTTCCGCTGCTTCTACGCGGTGCCGGTCCTGTGGCTGCTCGCCCGCGGTGAGCAGCGACGCCGCCGCCAGCGGAGGCTCGCGTACGCGGCGGGCGTCCTGTTCGCCGTCGACCTCGTCGCGTGGCATTACTCGATCGAGTACATCGGCGCCGGGCTGGCCACGGTGCTCGGCAACCTGCAGGTGGTGCTGGTCGGCCTGACGGCGTGGGTCGTCCTGTCCGAGCGGCCCGAGGCGCGCGCGGTGATCGCGGTGCCGCCCGCGCTGATCGGGATCGTGCTGATCTCGGGCGCGTTCGAGGCCGGCGCCTACGGCAGCGACCCGGCCAAGGGCGTCATCTACGGCGTGATCACGGCGATCAGCTACACGGGCTTCATCCTGCTGATCCGCCAGTCGGGCACGGGCTCCGCGCCCGCCGCGCCGCTGTTCGAGGCGACCTGGGTCGCCGCCGTCGGATGCGCCGCGGCCGGCATCGTCATCGGCGACATCGACTTCGTGCCGTCGTGGCCGGAGCACGGCTGGCTCGTGCTGCTCGCGCTGAGCTCGCAGGTGCTCGGCTGGCTCCTGATCACGAGCTCGCTGCCGCAGCTGCCCGCCGCGGTCACGTCGGTGCTCCTGACCCTCCAGCCGCTCACCTCGCTCGTGCTGGGGATCATCCTGCTCGGCGAGGACCCGACGGGGCTGCAGATCGCTGGGCGCGGCGTTCGTGCTGGTCGGGCTGCTGACGGCGGCCAGCCGGCCGGTCAGTGCTCGCGCACCAGCCCCAGAAACTGCCTAGTCCGCGGCTCGCGCGGCGAGTCGATCACGCGCCTGACCGGGCCCTCTTCGACGATCACGCCCTCGTCCATGAAGACGACGTCGTTCGCCACGTCGCGCGCGAAGCCGATCTCGTGGGTGACGACGATCATCGTCATCCCCTCCGCGGCGAGCTCGCGCAGGACGTCGAGCACCTCCTTGATGAGCTCCGGGTCGAGCGCGCTCGTGACCTCGTCGAACAGCATCACGTGCGGGTCCATCGCGAGCGCGCGGGCGATCGCGACCCGCTGCTGCTGCCCGCCCGACAGGCGCTCGGGGTACTCGTCGGCCTTGTCGGAGAGGCCGACCCGGGCGAGCATCGCTCGCTCCGCTCCCCGCCTCCTCGCGGAGCGCCGAGCACCTTCTCCTGCGCGAGCGAGACGTTCTCGAGCGCGCGACTTGTGCGGGAACAGGTTGAACTGCTGGAACACCATCCCCACGCGCCGGCGGACGTAGTCGAGCTCCTTCGCGCGTGGCTCCGTGATCTCCTTGCCCTCGAGGACGATCCGGCCCTCGTCGGGCGGCTCGAGCAGGTTGATGCAGCGCAGCAGCGTGCTCTTCCCCGAGCCGCTCGGCCCGAGCACGCAGACGACCGAGCCCTGGGCGACCGTGAGGTCGATCCCCGCGCAGGACGTGCAGGTCGCCGAAGCGCTTGTGCACGCCTCGCAGCTCGGAGCATCGGATCGCCCGGTCATGTCGTCGGGTCAGGACCCCCGCTGGAAGCGTCCCTGCTCGCGGGCGATGTAGCGGTCGACGATCCGCGCGAGCGGGATCGTCACGACGCAGGAACATCAGCGCCGCCGAGCGTCAGTGCGGAGCTGTTCAGCGTCTCAGCCTGGACCGTGCGGCCGGCCTCCACGACCTCGAGCAGCGCGATGACCTGGACGAGCGAGGTGTCCTTCATCAGCGCGATGTAGTCGTTCAGCAGCGGCGGGATGACGCTGCCGGACCGCCTGCGGCACGATCACGTGGCGCATCGCGCGCCCGTGGCTCATCCCCAGTGCCCGCGCCGCCTCCATCTGCCCGCGCGGCACCCCCTCGATGCCGGCGCGGTAGACCTCGGCCATGTAGGCGCCGTAGGTCAGCGAGATCGCCAGCGCGCCGTACCAGAACGGGTCCGACTTCCCGAACCACTGCGGGATCCCGACCGACTCGCGGCAGGAAGCTCCGCGACGAACGGAGAGCTGCCGGAGATCATGAGCACCACGAGGAGCAGTGGAATGCCTCGGAACACGTCGATGTAGGCGATGGCGAGCCCCCGCACGGGCGCAAGCCGCCGGCCCGGCAGCTGCCGCATCAGGGCGAGCACGAGGCCCCAAGACCAGCGCAAGCATGCCGCTGACGAGCGACGAGCTGGAGCGTCTCCCAGAACGCCGTCGAGGACGAAGCCGAACTCGTCCCCCATGATCCCGAAGTCGAAGTACTGCTCGAAGACGACGTCCATCTACCCCTCCTCGGTTGGCTGGCTGCCGAGGAGCCTATGCGGTGCGGTGAGCGGCGGACTACTTGGGCGTGTTCGTCTTCTCGAGGACTGCCTTGGGCGGCTCGATGTCGAAGTACTTCTGGTAGGCCTCGTCGACGTCCCGTCCGGTCTTCATCTCTTGGATGATCTCGTTGGCGGCCTCGCGGAGCGCATCGTTGTCCTCGTTGAAGGAGACTGCGAGGTACTCGCCGGTGTTGTAGGATCTCCCGGACCTCGAGGCCATCCAGGGTTTCGGCGGCCTCCTCGTTCCGGAGAGGTCGAACATCATCACCGTCGACCTGGCCCGCGACGAGCGCGTTGAAAGCGTCGTCGATTCGGGATAGCTGCGCAGGTCCCGGGTTGGCGTTGTCCTGGACGTAGGCCTCGCCGGTGGTGCCCTTCTGGACGCCGACCGTCTTGCCGTCGAGATCGTCGATCGTCCGGATGTCGCTGTCCTTCTTGCACCAGGAGCGACTGCTCGGTCAGGAACCACGGGTCAGCGAAGTCGACCGCCTGTTCGCGCTCGTCGGTGATCGTCGCTCCACCGATCGCGGCAGTCGAACTTGTCCTGCGCGAGGTCGCGGAAGATCGTGTCGAACGGCGTGTCCTTGTACTCCGATCTCCAGCCCGAGCCGGCTGGCGATCTCGTTCATCATGTCGATCTCGAAGCCCTCGTAGTCGGGCGGGCGGCCCTGCTCGAACGGCGGGTACGGAACGTCCACGCCGACGAGGAGCGTGCCGGGCTTGAGCGTGTCGAACTCCGCAGCCGCGGTCGTGTCGGTGCCGCCGCCTCCCCCGTCGTCGTCATCGTCGTCGCCGCACGCCGCGAGCGCGGTGCCGGCGAGCAGGAACAGGGCGGAGATCCAGAGGAGAAGCAGGCGCTTATTCATAGGAGCGGGCACATTAACGGACGCGGCGGACGACTCAGCAGGTCAGCCGCGCAGCGCCTTCGCCCGGTGGCCGGCAGACCTTGGCCCACGTGAACCGGAAGCGCCTGTAGTCGACCGTGCGTCGAACGGTGTGGCCGACGATGAAGCGGCCCTCGGGGTCGCGCGACGTGATGGCGAGGCATTCGTAGTCCATCCGGCGCACGCTCAGGTCGCGCTCGAGCGGGCGCTGCGATGGCGGGTTGATCTCGCACTCGCGTCGCGAGCACCGGGCCGTCGAGCTTCCCGGCGCGCACGCGCGCACGCGCGTCGCGCGTGATCGCGCGCTCGAGGTCGCGCACGAGCCGCGCCGCGCGCGCCGCTCGGCGGCCGGCGAGAGATCTCCCGGCGGGCGCTCGCCGCGGCCGGTGCCGCGGCCTGCCCTCCTCGCGCGAGCCGCCTGCGCTTCGCCGCCTCGAACGCGGCGTCGCTGCGCCGCTCCTCCTCCGCGCGCTCGTCCTTGCCCTCCTCGATCTCCGGCACGATCAGCGCGGCGGCCCCGCCCGACGACCGCGAGGACGACGACCGCGCCGAACGCGATCTTGCGCCACGGCGGCGGCGGCACGACGGCGTCGCGCGGCGGCGTCCAGATCCGCAGCCATGCCCCGATCCGCTCGAGGACGCCGAGCCTGGGAGGCTGCCGTCGGTCAGGAGCCGTCGGCGTCGCCCGCGTGCTGCTCGGCCCGCGCCTCGGCGACGGTCTTCTTGCCGCGCCCGAGCGGTCCCTGCACCTTCCAGCGCGAGTCGGCACGGGCCGGCCAGACGAGCCAGACCAGCACGCCGACGACGCTGAGCAGGAGGCCTGCGGCGAGGCCCGGCTTCTCGCCGTAGCCCTTGCGCTCGGACAGCCACGAGGCGACGATCGCCGACGCCGAGCCACGCGAACGTGAGGTACAGCGCCGTCGCGCCGATCGACCGCGAGGACGAAGGTCATGCGCCCAGGTACGCCTTCTGCACTTCGGGGTTCTCGCGCAGTGCGGACGCCTCGTCGGACAGCGCGACCGTGCCGGTCTCGAGCACGTAGCCGCGCTTCGAGACCTCGAGCGCGAAGTTCGCGTTCTGCTCGACGAGCAGGATCGTCGTGCCCTGCTTGTTGATCTCGGCGATCGTCTCGTAGATCCGCTCGACGAGCACCGGCGCGAGGCCCATCGACGGCTCGTCGAGCAGCAGAAGCTTCGGGTTGGCCATCATCGCGCGTCCGATCGCGAGCATCTGCTGCTCGCCGCCTGACATCGTCCCCGCCTTCTGCTTCTCGCGCTCCTTCAGCCGCGGGAACAGCTCGAACACGCGGTCCATGTCGCTCGTCGATCTCGTCGCTGTCGCGGCGCAGGTAGGCGCCCAGCTCGAGGTTCTCTCGCACAGTCATGCGGTCGAAGATCTTGCGGCCCTCCGGCGCCTGGGAGATCCCGCGCTGCACGATCTCCTGCGGCGGCGTCTCGCCGATCTCCTCGCCGTCGAAGCGGATCGACCCCTCGCGCGGCGGGCGTGAGCCCGGAGATCGAGCGCAGCGTCGTGGACTTGCCCGCGCCGTTCGAGCCGATCAGGGTGACGATCTCGCCCTCGTTCACCTCGAGCGAGATGCCCTTCAGGGCCTCGATCGTCCCGTAGAAGGTGTGGATGTCGTTGATCTCGAGGAGCGCCACGGCTAGCCCTGCTTCCCGAGGTAGGCCTCGATCACCTGCGGGTTCTTGCGGACCTCCTCCGGCGGGCCCTCGGCGATCTTCTCGCCGTGGTCGAGCACCGTGATCCGCTCGGAGACGCCCATCACGACCTTCATGTCGTGCTCGATCAGCAGGATCGTCAGGCCGCGCTCGTCCCTGCAGCTTGCGCATGAACTCCGTCAGGCGCTTCGACTCCTCGGGATTCATGCCGGCCGTGGGCTCGTCGAGCAGCAGCAGGGCCGGGTCGGAGGCGAGCGCGCGGGCGATCTCGACGCGGCGCTGGTCGCCATACGACAGGTTCACGGACATCTGGTCGATGTTGTCCGGGCGCAGCCCGACGTACTCGAGGACCTCGCGCGCCTTCTCGCGCGCCTCGCGCTCCTCCCTGCGCACGCCGGGCGTGCGCGCGATCGAGCGGAAGAGGCCCGCGCGCAGCCGCGCGTGCTGGCCGACGAGCACGTTCTCGAGCGCGGACATCGTCGCGAAGAGGCGGATGTTCTGGAACGTCCGCGCCATCCCGCGCGCGAGGATCCGGTCCGGCCGCGTGTAGGTGATGTCGCGGCCCTGGAAGAAGATGCGCCCCGACGTCGGCCGGTAGAGGCCCGTGAGCATGTTGAAGAACGTGGTCTTGCCCGCGCCGTTGGGCCCGATGATCGAGACGATCGACTTCTCCGGGATGACGAAGTTCACGTCGTCGCACGCCGTCAGGCCGCCGAACGCCTTCGTCACCGACAGCGCCTCGAGGACGGCGCCGTTCGTGCTCTCGCGGCCTGGTCGTCGCGGCGTCACGCCCGCACCTCGTAGAACGCCTCGGGCTCCTCGCCGACGCCGGCGGTGTCGCCGGCGCCGATGCCTCCGAGCTCGAGCTTGCGTCTTCGCTCCGGAAGCAGGCCCTCGGGGCGCAGCACCATCATGATCACGAGCAGGAAGCCGAAGATCCCGAAGCTCAGCTCGGTGAGGTCGAAGTCGAGCCCGACCTTCGACGGGCATCTCGTTGAGGACGTCGGGGATCAGGTAGGTGTTCGCGAACGAGAGGACGACCGCGCCGAGCACGACGCCCCAGATGTTGCCCATCCCGCCGAGGATGATCATCGCGAGCACGAAGATCGAGAACGCGAACTGGAACTGGTCGGCGTTCACCGTGTTCAGGTACGAGCCGAGGAACGCGCCGGAGATCCCGCCGAACGCCGCGCCGGTCGCATAGGCAAGCAGCTTCGTCCGCACGAGCGGGACGCCCATGCTCGCGGCCGCTATCTCGTCCTCCCGGACGGCGATCCAGGCGCGGCCGAGGCGCGAGTCGCGCAGGCGGAAGTTCACGAACAGGACGAGCGCGACCATGCCGAGCGCGGTCCAGAACCAGGGTCTCAGGTTCAGCGACGTGAACTGCTCCGTGAACGGCAGGTCGATCTTGTCCACCGGCGTGATCCCCTGCGCGCCGTTCGGTGAGCTGTGTAGTCCGCTGAAGCTGATCTCGTTGCCGTTCAGCGCGAACACGCGGATGATCTCGCCGAACGCGAGCGTGACGATCGCGATGTAGTCGCCCCGCAGCCGGAGCGTGGGCAGGCCGATCACGGCGCCGGCGATCGCCGTGGTGATCACCGCCGCGATCGCCACGAGCACGAAGTTGAGGTGGATCCCGGGCAGGGTCTCGAGACGAACTCGCTGACGCCGACGTGGATGCCCTTGCCGTCGTTGACCTTGTCGGCGAAGCCCGAGGCGAGCCAGCCGATCGTGTACGCGCCGATCGCGAAGAACGCCACGTAGCCGAGGTCGAGCAGGCCGGCGAAGCCCACCACGATGTTGAGCCCGAGCGCCATCACGACGTACGCGAGCGCGGTCACGGCGTCGTCCATGAACGGAGACGCCTGCGTCGAAGAAGAACGGCAGCATCGCGGCGCCGCCAAGGAGGACGACCGCGATCGCGAGATCGCGGTGGCGGCTGACGACGGCCGGCCTGGCTCATCCCGCCTCCCGCGTCTGCTCCCCGAGCAGCCCCTGGGGCTTGAAGACCATGATCAGCACGAGGTAGGCGAACACCACCGCGGGGGTCCACTCGCCGCCGATCCGGTTGTCGGAGATCTGCTGGATGCAGCCGATGATCACGCCGCCGAGCACGGCGCCCTGGAGGCTTCCGATGCCTCCCATGACGGCGGCGGTGAACGCGATCAGGCCGGCCGTGAAGCCCTGGAAGAACCAGATCGTCGTCTGGTAGAGCGCGTAGATCAGGCCGGCGGCGCCCGCCATCATCCCGCCGAGGAGGAACGTGAACGAGATGGTGGTGTCGACGTTGATGCCCATCAGCCGCGCGGCCTCCGGGTCCTGGGCGGTGGCGCGCATGGCCTTGCCCATGCGGCTGCGTGTGACGAACGCGCCCAGCAGGAGCAGCAGCGGGACGGTGGCCGCGACCGCGAGCACGTCCCCCTGGGTGATCGGTGACGCCCGCGATCTCGAAGAGCTCCTTCTGCGACTGGATCAGGTCGGGCGCCGCCTGCTGCGCGGGCCCGAGCCAGAGGATGCCGACGTTCTGGAGGATGAACGAGAACCCGACCGCCGTGATCAGCGGAGCGAGCTTCGGCGCGTGGCGTAACGGCCGGTAGCCGACGCGCTCGATCATCGCGTTGAGCGACCCCGCAGATGAGCATCGAGACGCACGAGCACCACGAGCAGGCCAGCGGCGAGCCCGATCGCGGGGTTGCTCGGTGGCCAGGCCCACGCGTCCCGTAGAGGCCGACGGCGGTGAACGAGCCGATCATGAACACCTCGCCGTGGGCGAAGTTGATCAGCTGGATGATCCCGTAGACCAGCGTGTACCCGAGCGCGATCAGCGCCCAGATCGCGCCGTTGGAGAGCCCGTCCTTGAGGTTGCTGGCGAGCCTGCGAGAGGTTGCCCGTCGTCCTGGAGATCCTGGACCCCGTAGACGACCGGGAGGATCAGCAGGACCACGATCAGCCCGTAGCGGTCGATCCAGAGCTGTGCCCGCTCGATCACACGACGCTGGAGCGGCGTGCGCTCGGCTGCGGTGGTGGCGGCCTCCATCGTGCTGCCTTCCTACCCGGGCGTCGTCAGACGCAAGCGGGGCCCGGGAGATAGCTCCCCCGGGCCCCTGCTCACGAATCTGACTATGCCCAGCGGGTTACCGTTGCTGTCCTGCGCTGACCTGAACGGTCTTGATCGGCGACAGCTCGCCGTCCACGACCGAGTGGCGGCCGAACTGGCTCAGGTTGACATCGCCGTCTTCGTCGATGTCGTACGTGCCGGTCACGCCCTCCTTGGCCTCGGTGCTGAAGAACTCGTCGATGACGGCCTGCCTGTCGTTGCAGGAGTCACCGGCGCGCTCCATCGCGTCGAGGATCACGTCCATCGCCTCGAACCCGTAGATGGCGTACGGCTGGATCACTTCCTGGTCGTACTTCGCCTGGAAGTCGTCGAAGAACTTCTGGCCCTCGGGCGCCGTAGTCCTTCGGGTTGATCGTGGCGACCGTGATGTGCGTCCGCTCCGCGACATCCGCGGGGATGTCGTTCGTGAACGCCGACTCGGCCACGCCGTCCGGGCCCCACAGCGTGGCGTCCGGCAGCGCCGCGCCGAGGTCCTTGAACAGCTGGACGCGCGTTGTTGGCGGTGATGCCGCCGAAGAACACGGCGTCCGCGCCGGAGTCAGCGATCTTCGCCGCAAGCGACCGGTAGTTCGGCGCCTTCGGGTCGATCGAGTCCGTGCCGACGACCTCGATGCCGTTCAGCTCGGCCGCGTCGGCCGTCGTCTTGGCGACACCCGCGCCGTACACCTGCTTGTCGTCGAGGATGTACAGCTTCTTGACGCCCTCCTCGGCCATCCACTCGGCCTGCGCCGATCCCTGGATGTGGTCGGCGGGCACGACGCGCCCGTAGGTGCGGTTGCCCGTCGGGTAGTACTTCTCCGGCGCGCCCTTGTCGTCCGGGCCGGCGTCCTTCGTCAGCTCGAGCGCGGTGTTCGACGGGCTGACCTGCAGGAGGCCCGCCTCGTTGGTGATCGGAATCGAGATCGCCGAGGCGCCCGAGTTGAACTCGCCGATCAGCGCGATCGCGTTGTCGTCGTTCGACGACCTTGCGCGCGTTCGCCGAGGTCGCGCCCGGATCCCACGTGCCGGCCTGCGCCGTGGAGTCGTCGAGCTTCTTGTACTCGACGGTGCATGCGCCCGCCTTGGCGTCGCGCTGCTCGAGCGCGAGCTCCACGCCCTTCTGGACGTCGAGGGAGTTGTCTCGAGTCGCGCCCTGCAGCGGGAGGCTCGAATAGATCACTACGTCCGTGCTCGCGGTGGTCCCGCCACCGCCTCCGTCATCGTCATCGTCATCGTCCCCGCAAGCGGCTACGCCAAGCGCAAGCGCTCCGAGAAGGCAGACGAGAATCCACCGTACTCGCAAAATGTCCCTCCTAAAGAAAGTGAGTCGACTCCAACCGCGCCGCATCCTAACCGCATTCCCGGCAGCGCGGCAACGAGCGCAACTTAAGCACCATCCGCGCTCAATCTCAGCCTCGCACCGGCGCCAGCTCCGCTTCGAGGTCAGGGCGGCGCGACTGGACCCACGCCACGGCGGCCACAACGGCCATCCCGCCCGCCACCTGGACGGCCGCGAGCGCCTCGTCGTGGATGACCCAGGCGAAGACCGCCGCGAGCACCGGCTCGAGCGTCGCGACGACCCCCGCCCGGGGCGCCGGGACGTGTCTGAGGGCCGCCACCATGCAGATGAAGGGCAGCAGCGTGCCCACCACGACGACCCCGGCCGCCAGCAGCAGGTTCCGGAGCGAGCCGAGCTCGCCGAACGGGAAGTTCCACCACGGCGCGGCGAGCGCCCAGAAGAGGCTGGCGAAGCCGAACGCCCAGAACAGCGTGGTCACGGGCTCGTGGCGGTGCCCGGCGCGCTCCGATCCGACCATGTAGATCGCGAACGAGACGGCGGCGCCGAACGCGGCCAGCACGCCGATCCCGTCGAGGTCGCCGGCGTCGTAGCCGCGCACGACCAGGAAGCAGCCGGCGGCGGAGAGGAGCGACGGCGCCCCAGAGGCCGCGAGCGATCCGGCGGTGGTGAACGACGCGCAGCCAGACGAGCAGCAAGCAGCGGCGCCAGGTACTGGATCGTCACCGCCGGCCCGATCTCCAGCCGCTCGATCGCGGCGAAGTAGCTCGCGTGCACCGCGGCGAGGCCGGCCACGCCGAGGACGGCGAGCGACGGCAGCTCGTCGCGCTCGACCCTGAGCAGGTCCGGGCGCGTGATCCCGAGCGCGACGAGCAGGATCAGCCACGACCCGAGCGAGCGCAGCTCGGAGAGCTCGAACGGCCCGATCCCGTCGTCCAGCAGGTATCGCGCCATGCTCCCGTTCAGCGCCCACATGGCGGCCGCCGCGGCCGCCAGCGCATAGCCGCGCGCCGGATGGCGCTCGCGCTCCGGAAGCGCCACGGCTAGCGGCCCGAGCCTGGCGCCGGGCCGCGGTAGTCGAGCTGTCCGCGCTCGAGCTCGTAGAGCGCCAGCCGGCGCAGCGACGTGTCGCCGCGGTCGTCGAACCGGTAGCGGCCGATCACCGACCCGCGCGGCCCGCGCTCGCGCGCCGCCTCGATCACCGCCACGCGGTCGGTCGCACGCGCGCCGGCGGCGCGCAGCGCCTGCGAGCACGACCCGCATCGACTCGTACCCGTAGAGCGCCTCGACCGGCTGCGCGGCGCCCTCGCTCGCGGTCGAGCCGGCGCAGTATCCGCCTGCCCGCGGGCGGGTACTGGCGCGCCGGGAGCATCGGCGAGACGACGCTCAGCCGGCTGCGCCGGCTCGTCGGAGGCCAGCGCGCCGGGGTTGGCCAGCGGAGCTGGCCGCGCTCAGCGGGCGCCCGGCCAGCGCCGGGTCCGCCATCGCCGCGATCACGGTCTCGGCGGGGTCGCCGCCGATCCCGAGGTAGATCACCGCCTGGGGGTCGTCCTCGGCGAGGTCCTGCGCCAGGGCCGGGGCCTCGTCGAGGTCCGGCTGGACGCGCTCGACGGTGGTCACCTCGAGGCCCTGGTCGACCGCCGCCTGCTCGACGGCGCCGGCGAGCTGCCTGCCGAAGATCCCGCCGTCGTGCGCCAGCGCCAGCCGGGCCGCCCCGCGCTCGGCGCGCGCCGGCGACGAGCGGCCCCGCCTGTGCCGAGTCCGGCGGCACGAGCCGGAGGAAGTTGCGCGCGTCCTCGGTGTAGAAGCGCTCGGGGCCCGGCGCCGGGGCCCGATCTGCGGCACGGTCAGGCTCGTCAGCCCGTCGGTCGGCGAGACCTGGAGGATCGACTCCTCGTTCGTGACCGGCAGGGAGACCGCCGACGCGCCGAGCTCGAGCTCGCCGAGGTACGCGATCGCGGCCGGGTCGTCGGCCGCGCGCCCCGCGTTCTCGGCCACCCGATCGGGATCCCAGTCGCGCTCGTCGGGCTCCGCGCTGTCGAGCTCGACGAGCTTCACCCGGTAGCCGGCCGACACGGCCTCCGGCGTCGGCCAGGGCGAGCCGCTGCCCGGCCGCCACCGCGTCGCCTCTGCACGGCCGACGCCGCCCGTGTGCGGCAGGCTCGAGTAGACGACGAGCGTGTCCGCGTCGCGCGGCTCGGAGCGCTCATCGGAGCCGTCCCCTCCGCACCCCGCGAGCAGCGCCAGCGAGAGCACGGCTGTCAGCGGGCGCAGCAAGGCGCGCGATTGTAGGCGGGCGGGCGCCGCGGCGGCTAACGTCGGCGCGTGCGTTTCGGCGTGCTGACAGGCGGCGGCGACTGCCCCGGGCTGAACGCCGCCATCCGGGCGATCGTGCGCAAGGGCGTGGACGGCCACGGCCACGAGCTCGTCGGGTTCCGGCACGGCTGGCGAGGGCCGATCGAGGGCGACTGGATCGACCTGACGATCGACTCGGTGCGCGGCATCCTGCCGCGCGGCGGGACGATCCTCTGCTCGTCGCGGACGAACCCGCTGAAGCACGAGGACGGGATCGAGCGGATCCGCGAGAACATGGAGAAGCTCTCGCTGGACGGCCTGATCGCGATCGGCGGCGAGGACACGCTCGGCGCCGCGCAGAAGCTGCACGAGGCGGGCGTGCCCGTGCTCGGCCTGCCGAAGACGATCGACAACGACCTCAACGGCACCGACGTGACGTTCGGGTTCGACACCGCCGTGCACGTGGCGACGGAGGCGATCGACCGGCTGCACACGACCGCGGAGAGCCACAACCGCGTGCTGGTCGTCGAGGTGATGGGCCGGCACGCCGGCTGGATCGCGCTGCACTCCGGCATCGCGGGCGGCGCGGACGTGATCCTCATCCCGGAGCGCCCGTTCGACATCGACGTCGTCTGCACGCACCTGAAGCGCCGCCACGAGCGCGGGCGCTTCTTCTCGATCGTGGTGGCCGCGGAGGGCGCGACGCCGCGTCGAGGGCACGCTCGCGACGCTCGGCGGCGACAAGGACGAGTTCGGCCACGAGCGCCTCGGCGGCATCGGGCAGGTGCTCGAGCGCGAGGTCGAGGCGCGCACCGGCTTCGAGACGCGCGCGACGGTGCTCGGCCACGTGCAGCGCGGCGGCACGCCGACCGCGTTCGACCGCGTGCTGGCGACCCGCTGCGGGATCGCCGCGATCGACGCCGCGACGGCCGGCAGGTGGGGCACGATGACGGCGCTGCGCGGCATGAAGATCGAGCTCGTCCCGTTGAAGGACGCGGTCTCGTCCCTCAAGACGGTGCCGCCCGAGGACTTCGAGGTGGCGGAGGCGTTCTTCGGCTAGCTCGGCTCGGCGCCGTGCCCGCGCCGCAGGTAGGCCTCGAGGTACGGCCGCACGACGTACCAGGCGGCGGCGAGCACCACGATCAGCGCCGTGACCATGAACGCGTCGAACGACTTGACGCCGAGGGCCCAGGCGGAGACCCACCACACGAGCCCGACTGTGAGCGCGACGAGGATGACCATCTAGCGGGACAGTACGTCAGAGACGGCGCCGCGCGCCTTCGTGAAGGCGTTGAAGGCGCTGAACATGGCCTTCTCCGCGGCCGAGCCCTGCGGCGGGAGCAGCCCCATGCCGCGGGCGAGGGCGGCGCCGTCGGCGAACGCCGTGTTGCGGACGACCTTCTCGCCCTCGACCTCGAGCCAGTCGAGGCCGCGCAGCTCGATCCGCTTGTCCGTCGGATCGACGCCCATCAGCGGCCCGCCGCTGAACGTGCCGCTCGCGCGCCACTGGACGAGCACGTTGTCGTCCTGGGCGAGCACGCGGTCGAGCGTCATCTCCGAGTCGGGAACCGCCGTGAACAGCTCGGTGAACCAGGCCTTCACCTCCTCGGGCCCGCGGAAGATCCCGACCGGGAGGATCTCCTCGATCCCGTCGTCGGCCCAGTGCTCGGCCATCGCGTCGGGGTCGCGCGCGATGACGGCGTCGAAGTAGGAGCGGACACGTCTCTTCGGGGTGCGGACCTTCTGCTTCGGTGGCCATGGCCGCAGCCTACTCCAGCCCCGCGCCGAGCTCGCGCACGACGGCGCCGACCGCCTCGGCGCCGCCCTCGCCCGCCGCGCGCACGATCCGGCTGCCGACGATCACGCCGTCGGCGAGCGCCGCGACCTGGCGTGCGTGCTCGGCGGTCGAGATGCCGAAGCCGACCGCCACCGGCACGTCGGCGGCCTCGCGCACGCGCGCGACCGTCTCCCCCAGCTCGGGCGGCAGCTCGTCGCGCTCGCCCGTCGTCCCGGTCAGCGAGACGGTGTAGACGAAGCCGCGCGCGCCCGCGCCGATCTCCGCGACCCGCTCGGCGGTCGTCGTCGGCGCGACGAGCGGCACGAGCGCGAGCCCGGCGCGTCGCATGCCTCGCGCACCTCGTCCGCCTCGTCGTAGCGGCAGGTCGGGCACGATCAGGCCCGCCGCGCCTGCGCGCGGCGGCCTCGTCCGCGAAGCGCTCGGCGCCGCGCGTCAGCACCACGTTCGCGTAGACCATCAGCACGACGGGGATCTCGCTCGAGACCTCGCGCGCGACGCCGAGCACGTCGTGGAGGTGGACGCCGTTCTCGCAGCGCCTCGGTGCCGGCCGCGTGGATCACCGGGCCCGTCGGCCAGCGGGTCGGAGAACGGCACGCCGAGCTCGATCAGGTCCGCGCCCGCCTCGGCCGCGGCCAGGCCGCACTCGATCGAGGCCGCGGACATCCGGGTAGCCGCCCATCAGGTACGGCATCAGCGCGGCCGCACGGCCGTGGCCGCTGAACGCGGCGGCGATTCTCTCGACGCCGGCCGTCACTCGTCGAGCCCGAGCACCTCGGCGAGGTCCTTGTCGCCGCGGCCGGAGAGCGTGAGCAGGTCGTAGCCCGACGCCGTCGCCCGCGCCCTCCTCCATCAGCCACGCGATCGCGTGCGCGCACTCGAGCGCCGGGATGATCCCCTCGAGGCGGCACGTCTCGCGGAACGCGCGCACCGCCTGCTCGTCGGTGACCGCCACGAAGCGCACGCGCCCGATGTCGCGCAGGTGGGCGAGCTCGGGCCCGGAGCCCGGATAGTCGAGCCCGGCGGAGATCGAGTGGGCCTCGAGCGATCTGGCCCTCCTCGTCCTGGAGCACGGCGGACATCGCCCCGTGCAGGACGCCGCTCGCGCCGGCCGTGAGCGACGCGCCGTGCCGGTTCGTGTCGAGCCCGTCCCCGGCGGCCTCGACGCCGACCAGCTCGACGTCCTCGTCGTCGACGAAGGCCGTGAACGTGCCGATCGCGTTCGAGCCGCCTCCGACGCATGCCGTCACGCGCGCGGGCAGCGCGCCCGGTCACCTCGAGCGCCTGCGCGCGCGCCTCGTCGCCGATCACGCGCTGCAGGTCGCGCACGAGCGACGGGTACGGCGACGGCCCGACCGCCGAGCCGATGATGTAGTGCGTCGTCGCGGAGTTCGTCGACCCAGTCGCGGATCGCCTCGCTGACCGCCTCCTTCAGCGTCCGCGCGCCGGCCTCGACGCCGACCACCTGCGCGCCGAGCAGCCGCATCCGCTCGACGTTCGGCCGCTGGCGGCGCATGTCCTCGGTGCCCATGTAGACGACGCACTCGAGGTCGAGCAGGGCGCAGGCCGTCGCGGCGGCGACGCCGTGCTGGCCGGCGCCGGTCTCCGCGATGACGCGCGGCTTGCCCATCCGCTTCGCGAGCAGCGCCTGGCCGATCGCGTTGTTGATCTTGTGCGCGCCGGTGTGGTTCAGGTCCTCGCGCTTCAGCCACACGTCGCGGCCGACGCGCTCCGAGATCCCCTTCGCGAGGTAGAGCGGGCTCGGCCGGCCGACGTAGTCGCGCAGGAGGTCGCCGAGCGCCTGCTCGAACGCCGGGTCGTCGCGCGCGTCGAGCCACGCCGCCTCGAGCTCGTCGAGCGCGGGCACGAGCGTCTCGGGCACGTAGCGGCCGCCGTACGGGCCGAACCGCCTCTCCACTCGGCGGGCGCGCTCACGCGGCCGCGCAGCTCGTCGGCCTGCGCGACGGCGCGGAAGAACGCCTCGAGCTTCGCCGGGTCCTTCCTCCCGGGCTCGGCCTCGGTGCCGCTCGCGCTGTCGACCGCGAACGGGCGCGTCGCGGCGATCCCCTCGCCGACGTTGTCGGGCGTGAGGCCGCCGGAAAGGACGATCGGGACGTGCGATGGCGGCGCCGGATCAGGCTCCCAGTCGAACGTCGTTGCCGGTGCCGCCGCGCAGCTCGGGATGGTGCGCGTCGAGCAGGTGGTAGTCGACGTGGTAGGCGCGCAGCGCCGTGAGCGACGACCGGTCGTGCACCTGCGCCGCCTTCATCACGCGGCAGCCGGTGCGCCGCGCCGCCTCGTCGCAGTAGGCCGGGCCCTCGTCGCCGTGCAGCTGGAGCATCGAGAGCGAGCACGCGTCCGCGATCGCGGCGACCTCGTCGAGCGGCCGGTTCACGAACACGCCGGTGACCTCCGGGCTCGCCGCGCTTGAGCCGGCGCGCCGATCTCCTCGGCGTCGGGCAGCGCGCACGCGCGCGGGCTCGGCTCGTGGAAGATCAGCCCGATCGCCCACGCGCCGAGGTCGACGGCGCGCTGGGCGTCATCGATGTTCGTGATGCCGCAGACCTTGACGCGGGTCATGCGTCAATGGTCGCAGATGCCACGCTACGGCAGCGGGAAAGGCAGGCCCTCGTCCGGCGGCTCCTCGCCGCCCTGCGGCAGCGAGCCGGACTCGAGCGACTGCGGGCCGCTCGCCCAGCTCGACGGTGACCGTCTTGCGGTCGTCGCCGCGGAAGTACTCGATCTCGACCTCGTCACCGGGCTCGTTGTCGAGGATCGCGTCGGCCACGTCCGAGTTCCGCGCGATGTCCTGGCCGTCCACCTCACGATGATGTCGCCGCCCACGCGGAGCCCTCGGCGGTCTCGGTGCGGCCCGCCGCGCAGGCCGGCCTCGTCGGCCGGGGCGCCGTCGACGACCTCCTGGATCAGTGCGCCCTCGTCGACCGGGCAGGTTGAGCTCCTCGGCGAGCTGCTCGGTGACCGTGGCGGTGGTGACGCCGAGGTAGGCGCGCTCGACCTCGCCGTCCTCCTTGAGCTGCGGCACGATCTGCTTGGCGGTGTTGACCGGGACCGCGAAGCCGATCCCGACCGAGCCGCTCGAGCCGCCCGTCGCGATCTGCGAGTTGATCCCGACGACCTCTCCGCGCGCGTCGATCAGCGGCCCGCCGGAGTTGCCGGGGTTGATCGACGCGTCCGTCTGGATGACGTTGTCGATCTGGAAGTTGTTGGGCGCCGCTGATCTGGCGCTGGAGCGCGGAGACGATCCCCGTCGTCACCGTCCGGTCGTAGCCGAACGGGTTGCCGATCGCGATCACCGGGATCGCCGACACGCAGCTTGCGTCGAGTCGCCGAGCTTCAGCGGGCGTCAGCTTCGGCGCGTCGTCGGGATCGACCTTCAGGACGGCCAGGTCGGTGGAGAGGTCGGTGCCGACGACCTTGGCCTCGACGAGAGAGCTCTCCTCGGTGAAGCGGACGCCGACCTCGCGCGCGCCCTCGACGACGTGCGCGTTCGTGAGGATGTAGCCGTCCTTGTCGAGCACGAAGCCGGAGCCGGTGGCGATCCCGCTGCCTCGTCGGGCAGGCCGAACGGCGACGCGGACCTGCGACCGCACGTCGGCCTGGATGAAGACGACGCCCGGGCCGTCGCGGTCGTAGATCTCCTGGACCGTCAGGCCCTCGTCACCGGGCATGGAGTCGGAGGCCGGGCGCGTGAGCGGCGCCTGGGGGACGACCTCGCGCGTCGTGTCGCCGGTGTCGATCACGTCCGTCGCGATCAGGATCGCGCCGAGGACGAGCACGACGAGGCCGCCGAGTACGCCCGACAGGAGGTTCGGCATGCGCGAGGTGCCGTCCACGAGCAGGGGTTATAGGGGCGGAGCCTCAATCACGTCTAAACGGCACCGGCGGCATCGCTGCGAGCGCCGACGAGCCGCGTCCGCAGCCCCGCCCGATGTGCCAGCGCGCGCCGCAGGTCGCGGCGCGCGGCCGCGTCGGGCGCAGGCCCGCCCGTAGGCGCCGAACGCCGCTCGCGCAGCATCCGCACGTAGCGGGCCGCGGCCGGCCCGGCCGTGCCGCTCGAGCCGCCGCTCGAGCTGCCTGCAGCGTCAGGCGCGGTGGACATGCGGCTCGCCGGTCCGCGCGAGCACCCGCCTCAGCGCGGCGAGGTCGCGCTCCTCCTCGGCATCCGGCGCCGCCGGTGAAGAGCGCGCGGACGCGCAGAAACGCGAGCACGGCCGGCGCCGAGCAGCGATGATCGCGGCGAGCGACCATCCAGCGTCGAGATCGGCGATTGCCCGGATCGCTCGTTCTCCGAGCCGCCGCCGGCCTCGCGGCGCCGCGCTCGGCTGCCTCGGGCGCACGTCCTGGATCTCGCCGCGCGTTCGTCGACCGCCGGACGCGGATGCAGCGTCGACGCTCGACTGGGGCTCGGCCGGCGCGACCGACGGCGTGGGGTCGAACGGCACCCAGCCGATGTCCGTCCACCACACCTCGACCCACGAGTGCGCGTCCAGGTCGCGCACGCGGTACTCCTTCGTGTCGGCGTTGTACGACCCGGCGTGAAGCCCGCCGCGACACGCGCGGGTATGCCGAGCATGCGCAGCATCAGCGCCATCGCGCCCGAGAAGTGCTGGCAGTAGCCGATCCGGTCCCTGAACAGGAAGGCCGGCAGCGGGAACCTCCGCTCGGCGGGCGCTCGCCGTACGTGTACTCGCTCCGGAGGTGGCTCTGGACCGCGCGCACGACGTCGTAGGTCGTGGGCTGCCCGCGCGCCAGCCGGCGCGCAAGCGTCAGGACGCGGCCGACGGAGCGCGCGGATCTACTCGTCCGGGAGCCGGCCCGAACGGGTCCGTGTACGGCGCGAGCCCGAACGGCACATCGCGTGCTCGGGTCGGCGCGCATCTCGCGCGGGCGACGGCTCGGGCACGTACGCCTCGACGTCGTAGCTGTCGCCCTCGTCGAGCGACTCCCCAGCGCCTCCACCGTCCCGTCCTCGCTCGGGACGATCACCGGATCGGCACCGTGATCTGCAGCGCGGTGCCGGCGATCGGGAACAGGTTCGTGTCGAGGTCGCGGATCGTCACCTCTGAATCGCGACTCCCAGTCGACGTTGTAGGGCTCGGCAGTGGTGGCGTCGTTGACCACGTCCTGCGACCGACCGCGTCCAGCGCACGCCGTCGAAGCTGTCGAGCGTCTCGACCTTCCAGTAGTGGCGCTCGTCGGAGCGGACGTACATCAGCGTCGTTCCCTTCCGCGGCCAGTCGATCGGGCCGTACCTGTGCGACCAGTCGAAGCGGGTCGCGGCCTGCGCGCCGAACGGATTCCACGACTCGTAGTCGACCAACGGCTTCGGTCTCGCTGTAGCGGGCCGCAGCCGGCAGCGCGACGACGCACGCGGCGAGCACGGCGATGCCTGCGGCGCCGGCGGCGCGCCAGCCGCGCTCCGGCATGCGCGGCAGCCACAGCCACGCCGCCGTCAGGACCAGCAGGGCGATTCCCCTGCCCGAGCTCGGCATCGACCTCGTGCTCGGTCACGGCCACGCCGTAGAGCGCGAGCAGAAGGACGAGGGCGAAGGGACGCAGCGCCCTGCCCGGCCAGAACGCAAGCGCGGCGGCGATCGTCAGGACGAGCGGGACCGCGAGCAACAGCACGAGCGCACGTCCACGGCTCGGAGCCGTCGTAGGGCCACTCGACCGACGCGAGGCCGGCGAACCCGCGATCGAGCGCCTCGCCCAACTCGTCCCACCGCCCGGGGGCGAGCAGACCGGCGGTCGAGCCCCGCCGCGACGAAGCCCGCGCCGAGGCCCGCCACGACGCACGCAACGCGCAGCAGCACGCCCGGCAACGTCGCGCAGTCGCCGTTGTCAGGGACAGCGCGACGCCCACCAGGGTCGCGATCGCGACGCAGGCGAGGACGCGCCCGCCGGGAGCGTCCGCGACGAGCCCCTCGACCCAGTGCACCGCGGCGTACCAGCCCAGCACCGCGAACACCGCGAGCTCGATCGCGAGCCGGCGCGGGCGCCCTCACGCCGCCCTCCGAGCCCCACGCCCGAGCGCCGACTCCGACGCAACCCGCCACGGTGAACAGCGCGCCGGCATGCGTGCCACCGGGGCTGACCAGGTAGCGGTCGGCGTTCAAGCGCTCGAGCCCGCGCGGCCGCCCCGGTGACGCCGTGACCCAGAAGATCGCCCCGCGGCGGCCCTCGAGCCGCGCGCGCGGCGGTCCCGCGGCTGCCTCGACGACGCGCCAGCCGCGCGTGCATGGCCGGCCAGCTGCCGAGATCTCCGCTCGATGTCCATCGCCCTGCGGTCGCCGGGCAGGAGCAGGGAGCAGCCGCCCGCCCGCGCGAGATGGACGCACAGCGAAGCCGCTGCGCGAACGGCCTTGTCGAGCGCTGCCTCGTCAGCGGGCTGCGTGGGGTCAAGGACGACGAGCGGCTGCGAGTCCGAGTCGGCGAGCAGGCGGCGCTCCATCAGCGTGCCGACGCGCGCGACCGTCGGCCAGTGGATGCGCGACGCGGGCGCTCCCTCGCGATAGGGGCGCAGCGATTCCATCTCGACCTCGGCAGCCACCTCCGCGGGCCGCGCGCCGGCGGCGGCGTCACCCGCCGTTCCGCCGCCGCCGCCCGCCGCCATGACCGGCTCGACCCGCGGCAGCACGAGCACCTCCTGGCCGGCCCCTGCCTCGACCCGCCGCTCGAGCAGGCCGAGCGGGTCGGCAATCACGAGCCGTGCAGGCTCGAGCCGGCGCCGGCCGCGGCGCTCGAACGTGACGGCGACGCGCATTCGCCGGCTCGTGCGCCCGACCATCGGGAGGACGCCGTGCACAAGCGGCTCGGTCAGATGCCCGCCGGGCGCGGGCACGGATCCCGTCGCCGCGGTCAGCTCGAGCGGCCACTCGCGCTCCTCCTCGACCGTGGCTGGGCCGACGCGCCGTTCGACCGACGCGCCGGCGGCGGCCGCAAGTACCCAGACGGCAGCGCCCGCGGCCAGCAGGACGAGTGCGATGCCGGGGACGTACAGCGACGGCGAGCCGAACACGGCCGCGGCCGCGATCATCGCCGCGCCGAGGGCGAGCGTGCCGGCGACCCGCAGCATGAGCCTCTAGAGCGCCGGGACGCGGTCGAGCGCGTCGCGCACGATCGCCTCGCGGGGCGAGCCGACCGCCTCCGGCGCGAGTAGCAGGCGGTGCGCGAGTACGGCTTCCGCCAGGCCCTGGACGTCGTCCGGCAGCGCGTGGTCGCGGCCGTCGAGCGCGGCGTTCGCCTTCGCCGCCTTCAGGAGCATGAGCCCAGCCCGCGGGCTGCCGCCCAGTTCGGTGCGGTGGTCCGTGCGGGTCGCGTCGAGCACCGAGACCACGTAGCGCCGCAGCACGTCGCTCGCGTGAATGCGGTGACAGGCGTCCTGGGCAGCGACGACCTCGGCCACGTCCGACACGGGCTCGAGGTCGAGCACGCGATCGCTGACCGCGTGCTCGCCGAGCATCGCTGCCTCCTCGTCCGCGCTCGGGTAACCGAGTGAGACGCGCACCATGAAGCGGTCGAGCTGCGCCTCCGGCAACGGGTACGTGCCCTCGTACTCGACCGGGTTCTGCGTCGCGAGCACGACGAACGGGCGCGCGAGCTCGTGCGAGTGCACGTCAACGGTGACCCGGCGCTCCTGCATGCACTCGAGCAGTCCCGACTGCGTCTTCGGGGACGCGCGGTTGATCTCGTCCACCAGGACGACGTTCGCGAACACCGGTCCCGGGCGAAACTCGAAGCGGCCCTCGCGCTGGTTGAAGACGTTGGTGCCGACGACGTCGGCGGGCAGCAGGTCGGCGGTGCTCTGGATCCGCGCGTACTCGGCGTCGACCGAACGCGCGAGCGACCGCGCGAGCGCGGTCTTCCCGACGCCCGGGTAGTCCTCGATCAGCACGTGTCCCTCCGCGAGCAGCGCGACCAGCACCTCGCGCAGGACCGTGTCCTCGACCTTGACGGCGCGCCTGACGTTCGCCGCGAGCCGTTCGCCAAGCGAGGCGACGGCGGTCGGGTCGAGCTCCGGCACGGCAGCCATGCACTGCCGATCTTACGCCTGGGTGGGCTCTTCCCCGCGCGTTAGCTCGCGGCACGCCGCTTCGGGGTCCGCCGCCCGCATGAGCGTCTCGCCCACGAGCACGGCATCCACGCCCACGCGCTCCAGTTCCTCGATCTGCTCCCGGTACACGATCCCCGACTCCGACACCACCGTCTTGCCGGCCGGGACGTCCGCAAGCAACTCGAAGGTCCTCGCGATGTCGACGCTGAAGTCCTGGAGGTCGCGGTTGTTGATGCCAATCAGGTCGGCGTCGATCGCGAGCGCGACCTCGAGCTCCCGGTCGTCGTGAACCTCGACGAGGGCGTCGAGGTCGAGTGATCGCGCCTCCTGGTAGAGGCTGCCGAGCTCGTCGCGGTCGAGCGATCCCACGACCAGCAGAACGGCGTCGGCACCGACGGCGCGCGCCTCGACGAGCTGGTACGGGTCGACCGTGAAGTCCTTGCGCAGGATCGGGAGGTCGCTCGCCGCCCGCGCTTCGGTGAGGTCGTCCAGCGAGCCGCCGAAGTGGTGCTCCTCGGTGAGGATCGAGAGTGCGGCCGCCCCGCCTCGTTCGTACGCGCGCACGAGGTCCGTGACGCTCGCGCCGGCGCGGATCTCGCCGGCGGAGGGCGAGCGGCGCTTGTGCTCGGCGATCAGCGACGTGCCGGGACGGGCGAGGGCCTCGTGGAACGGCCTGCCCTCGGGCCGGTGCTCGGCCTCGCGCTCGAGCTCCGCGAGCGGCCGCTCGCGCTTGCGCCGCTCGACCTCGTCGCGGGTCGCCTGGACGATCGGGTCGAGGCGGTTCAAGCCGCTGCCAGCTCCTGCGTGCGGCTGACGAACCGGTCGAGCACTTCGTTCGCGGCTCCTGAGTCGATCGCGCTCGCGGCCGCGGCGACGCCGGCCCGGAGCGTGTCGGCCCTCCCCGCCGCGTACACCGCGGCGCCGGCGTTCACGAGCGTGAGCGAGCGCGCCGCGCCGGTGTCGGCGCCCGACAGCACGGCGCGCGTGACGCGCGCGTTCTCCTCGGGCGCGCCGAAATCGATCGCGTCGATCGACGTGCGCTCGACGCCGAGGTCCTCGGGAGTCACCGTGTACGTCTCCACCTTTCCGTCCCTCAACTCGACGACCCGCGTTGGTGCGGCGATCGATATCTCGTCGAGCCCGTCCTCGCTCGATACGACGAGCGCTGACTTGCCGCCAAGCCTAGCCAGGGCCATCGCCATGTGCTCGAGGAAGGGCCCGTCGGAGACGCCGATCACCTGGTGGGGCGCGCCAGCCGGGTTCGTCAGGGGGCCGAGCAGATTGAAGATCGTGCGCACGCCGAGCGCCTTCCGGACCGGTACGACGTGCTTCATGGCGGCGTGATGCTGCGGGGCGAACATGAACCCGAAGCCGACGCTGTCGATGCAGTCCGCGACCTGCTGCGGCTCGAGGTCGATGCGCGCGCCCAGGGCCTCGAGCACGTCCGCCGACCCGCACTGCGAGGTTGCCGAGCGGTTGCCGTGCTTCGCCACGGGACAGCCGGCCCCGGCGGCGACGAACGCCGCCGTGGTGGACACGTTGAACGTGGGCGTGCCGCCCCCGGTGCCCGCTGTGTCGACAAGGCCGTCGGTCTCCACCTCCACCTTGGTCGCGAGCTCGCGCATGGTCCGCGCGAGCCCGGCGATCTCGTCGGCGGTCTCGCCGCGCGTGCGCAGCGCGATCAACAGCCCCGCCGTCTCCTCCGGGGAGGCGCGTCCCTCCATCACCTCGCGCAGGACGGCGGCCGCGGCCTCCTCGGCGAGCTCCTCGCCGCGGCAGACCGCGTTGATCGCGTCGCTCAGGATCTCGTTGGGCATCGCTAGATGGTGACGCCGCCGTCGTCGCCGATCTCCCAGTGCGGGTTGTGCGCGACCTCCCACGGATGGCCGTCGGGGTCGCAGAACATCGCCGAGTACCCGCCCCAGAACGTCTCACCGGGCTCGCGCGCGATGGCGCCGCCCGCCCGGCGCGCCTCCTCGATCACCGCGTCCACCTCGGCCGGCGAGCGCGTGTTGTAGGCGAGCGTGATCCCGCCCCAGCCGCCGTTGTCCTCGACTCCCGAGTCCTCCGCGAGCCGCTCCCGGCTCCACAGCGCGATCACCATCCGGTTCGCCTGGAAGAAGACGACGTCGTCGTCGGCCCCGGCGTTCGTCTGCCATCCGAGCGCCTCGTAGAAGGCGCGTGCGCGCGGCAGGTCGGAGACGCCCAGCGTGACCAGGCTCAACCTCTGGTCCATCAGGCCTCCAGGAAGTTGCGCAGCATCCGCTTCCCCTCGCCGGTGAGCACCGACTCGGGATGGAACTGCACGCCCTCGGCCGGCAGCTCGCGGTGGCGGATTCCCATCACGGTGTCCCCGGACCAGGCCGAACGCTCCAGGCAGTCGGGCAGTTCCGGATCGACGATCAGCGAGTGATAGCGGCCGGCCTCGAACGGGCTGTCGAGACCGGAGAAGATCGTGCGCCCGTCGTGCTCGACCTGCGCGGTCTTGCCGTGCACCGGGTCGCCGCGGACGACCGTGCCGCCGAAGGCGACGGCGAGGCACTGCTGCCCCATGCACACGCCCAGTACGGGTGTGCCGGCCTCGGTGAAGCGGCGGATCGCTTCAACCGACACGCCGGCCTCCGCCGGCGTGCACGGGCCGGGCGACACGATCACGCGCGCCGGGTTGCGCGCGAGCAGCTCGTCCACCGACTCGGCGTCGTTGCGCACGACGTCGATCTCCGCGCCGAGCTCGCCCAGGTACTGGACGAGGTTGTAGGTAAACGAGTCGTAGTTGTCGATGATCAGCGTGGTGCCGCTCATGTCTGCGTCATTCTGACGGGCGTGAGGGAGCTCAGCCGGCGAGAGGTCATCGCCGCGGGCGCGGCTGCCGGCGCGGCGCTCGCGCATCGAGCGCGGCACGCTCGCGCGCAGCCGCGCAGGCCGAGCGCCCGATCGTCGCCGAGCATCGACTTCGCCGGGCAGCCCGACGGCGAGGGCTGGGGCGCGCGGCTGGCGCACGGTCGGCGTGGCGAACCTGCGCCGCGCCGGCGGCGAGGGCATGCTCGAGGCCGGCTCGGACGTGTTCCCCAACGACCCGCGGCCGGTCGTGCTTCGCGGCCGACTGCCGCGTGCGCGACGCAGAGATCACGGCGACGATCACGCGGGTCGGGCTCGGCGCCGGGCGTCGTGCTGCGCCGGACGTCGCCGCGCTCCTACTACGCCGCGGTCTACGACACGGGGCGCGGCGCGCTGCGGCTCCTGCGCCGCAGCGGCGTCGAGCTCGACGAGCTGGCGAGCGCTCCGGTCCCCGCGGCGCAGGCGCCGATCACGCTCACGCTGTCGGCCGGCGGGCGCGCAGCCCGACCGAGCTGCGCGGCGAGCTCGACGGACTGCGCGCGGCGTCGCGTTCACGGCGACGGCGAGCGACGCGACTCGCGCGGCTGCAGCGGCCGGGCGACCCGGGCGTGCTGGCCACGGCCGAGACGCTGTTCCCGAGCGACCCGAACCCGGTGCTGCCCGCGCTCGGCAACCTCCACCTGCTGCCGTGGGCCGTCCAGGAGGGCCAGGCGTTCATGGCGACGCCGCCGGGGCAGGCGGTCGTCGACGAGATCCGCCGGCGCTCGACCGCCGCGCTTCGCGAGATCGTCGTGTCCGCTCCGCGGGCGCGGCCGCGCGACGCGCGCCGTCGGTCGTCGCTGGCGGCCACGACGGGCGCCCCGTTCGCGGCGGCGCGCGAGCTGCACGTCGCCGTCCGACCTGCCGGCGCGCGCGTCGATCGAGCTCTCCTACTCGCCGCGCTTCCGGAAGTTCCGGACGCGTCGCCGGCTGGGCCGCACCGGACAGTTCCACGCGGCCACCAAGACGGTCCGCGGCCTCGAGCCCGGCCGGCGCGTCTACTGGCGCGCCGCGCCTGCGACGCCGCGGCCGGACGCACGGTCGGGCCCGTGCGCAGCTTCCGCGTGCCGCCGCGCGCCGGGCGGCGCCGCTGCGCGGATCGCGGTCGCCGCCTGCGGCGCGCAGTTCGGGCCGATCTTCGAGCACCTCGCGGAGCAGCGGCCGGACGTCTTCGTCTGGCAGGGCGACCTGAACTACCCGGACACGCACGGCCCGCTCGCGCAGACGACGAGCGGCTACGCCGGGATCTGGCGCGACTTCCTCGCGAACCCGCTGCTCGAGCCGATCCTGCGCGAGACGCCGCGTTCGCGCCGCAGCGCGACGACCACGACTACGGCGTCCAGGACGCGAACGCCGACGACGATCGAGCGCTTCCCGTGGGCGCTCGCGCCGTGGGACGCGCTGATGAGCGGCCGCGACGTACTACCGCTTCCCCGCCGGGGCGGCCGAGTTCTGGGTGCTCGACCAGCGGCTGCATCAAGAGCGACCCGGAGAGCGCCGGACGGCCCCGACAAGACCCTGCTCGGCGCGCGCCAGCGCCGCTGGCTGCTGCGACACGCTCGCGCGCTCGCGGCGCCCGGTTCAAGCTCATCTGCTCGCCGTGCACGCGTGTTCATGGGCGCCAACGCGCGCGACGGCAACTGGGCACGGGCTTCGAGGCCGAGCGCGAGCTGCTCCTCGACCACATCGACCGCCGCGTCGCGGGCACGACGATCTTCCTGACCGGCGACACCCACCTGACCGGGGTCTACGACGCCGACGGCCGGTTCGAGGCGCGCGCGGCGCCGGTCGGGCATCCCGAAGCCGAACGACATCACGCTCATCGACCCGCTCGCGGCCGACGAGCTGCGCGGGCAGCCCGGCGTCGCCTACGCCGGCGACGAGAGCCACTTCACGCTGCTCGAGGTGCGCAGGGACGACGCTCGATCTCAGCTCGTCCGCGAGGACGGCGCCGTCCCCTACGAGAAACGGTTCACGGCCCAGTCGGTCTGCGCGCACGCGAGCTCGATAGCGCGCCACACCGCGCCCGCCTTCGCCTCGGTCTCGCGCTCCTCGTAGCCCGGGCTCGGAGTCGGCGACGATCCCGCCCCGGCCTGCACGTGCACGCGGCCGTCCTTGACCGCGGCCGAGCGGATGTAGATGCAGGTGTCGAGGTCGCCCGGTGTAGGAGAGGTAGCCGATCGCGCCGCCGTACGGGCCGCGCTTGACGGGCTCGAGCTCGTCGATGATCTGCATCGCGCGGATCTTCGGCGCGCCCGACAGCGTTCCCGCGGGCAGCGACGCGCGCAGCGCGTCCATCGCGCTCACGCCCTCGCGCAGCGTGCCGGTGACCGACGAGACGATGTGCATCACGTGCGAGTACGTCTCGACGACCATCAGCTCGTCGACGACGACGCTGCCGTACTCGCACACGCGCCCGAGGTCGTTGCGGCCCAGGTCCACGAGCATCACGTGCTCGGCGCGCTCCTTCTCGTCGGCCAGCAGGTCCTCGGCGACGCTGCAGGTCCTCCTCCGCCGTCGCGGCGCGCGGGCGCGTGCCCGCGATCGGGCGCTGCCTCGCCTCGCGCCCGCGCACCGTGACGAGCGCCTCCGGCGAGGCGCCGGCGATCTCGAAGTCCTCGAAGTCGAGGAAGTACATGTACGGGCTCGGGTTGACCGCGCGCAGGCCACGGTAGATCGAGAACGCCTCGACGGGCAGGTCGGCGCTCCAGCGCTGGCTCGGGACGATCTGGTACGCGTCGCCCGCGCGGATGTACTCCTTGCAGCGCTCGACGGCGTCGGCGTAACCCCCGGCGCCGAGGTTCGACTCGAACGCCGGCGGCTCGCGCCGCCCGGCGCGGGTGCGCGGGACCGGCGCCGACAGGCGCTCGCGCACGTCCACGATCGCCGCGACCGCCTCGGCGTAGCGCGCGTCGAGGTCGCCGCCATCGGCGAACACGTTCGCGAGCACGGTGACCTCGTGCGTGAAGTGGTCGAACGCGACGCAGGACGTCCGAGACCATCAGCGCGAGGTCCGGGATGCCGACGTCGTCGGGGTTCGGCTCGCCCACCGACGGCTCGAACCAGCGGACGAGGTCGTAGCCGAACAGCCCGACGGCGCCGCCGGCGAACGGCGGCAGGTCCGGCAGCTCGGCGAGCTTGTAGCGCGCGAGCTCCTCGGTGACCGCGCGGTACGGGTCGTCGAACTCGCGCGGCTCGCCGTCGACGGTCATCACGCCGTCCGCGAGCCGGATCACGCTTCGCGGCTGCACGCCGAGGAACGACCAGCGCCCGAAGCGCTGGCCCTGCTCGGCGGACTCGAGCAGGAAGCTCGGGCCCGCGCCGCGCAGCTTCAGGTACGCCGAGACCGGCGTCTCGCAGTCGTCGATGAAGGTGTGGCGAAGCGGGACGAGCGTGTGGTCGCGCGCGAGCTCGCGCACCTCCTCGAGGCTCGGCGAGATCTCGAGGTTCGGACGTGTCAGCGGCGACGGCCATTGAGCGCCTCGAACGCGTCGCTGAACGTGAGCCCGCGCGAGGCGAGCAGCACGGCCAGGTGGTAGAGCACGTCGGCAGCCTCCTCGGCGACGCGGTCGTCGCTCTCCTCGGCCGCGGCGCGCGCCACCTCCTCGGCCTCCTCCTGGACCTTCGCGCCGATCCGCGGCGGGTCGGCGAGGAGCTCGGCGGTGTAGCTCGCCTCGGGCGAGGCCGTGCGCCGCGCCTCGACGGTCCGCTCGAGCGTCGGCAGCGCCTCGTGCGGCGCCACGGCTTCGGTGTCGCCGTTGTGGAAGCACGTCCGCTCGCCGGTGTGGCAGGCCGGGCCCTCCGGCTCGACGAGCGCGAGCACGGCGTCGAGGTCGCAGTCGTAGCGCAGCGACTTCACGCGCAGGAAGTTGCCCGAGGTCTCGCCCTTGTGCCACAGCTCGTTGCGCGAGCGGCTGAAGAACCAGACGTCGCCCGGTCTCGCGCGTGCGCGCGAGCGCCTCCTCGTTCATGTAGGCGAGCGTGAGCACCTCGCCGGTGCGCCAGTCCTGCGCGATGCACGGGACCAGGCCGCTGTCGTCGAAGCGGATCTCCACAGCCACATTGTCCTATTCGATGCCCAGGCGGTCGAGAAGCGCCTCGTCGCCGCGCCAGCCGCGGCGCACGCGGACCGACAGGTCGAGGTGGACCTCGCGGCCCATCTCGGCCTCGAGCTGGGCGCGTGCCGCGGTGCCGATCGCCTTCACCATCCGCCCGCCGGAGCCGATCAGGATGCCCTTCTGGGACTCGGTCTCCGTCCACAGGAGCGCGCGCACGACGACCGAGCCGTCCTCCTTCGGCTCGACCTCGTCGATCTCGACCTCAACGGCGTGCGGCACCTCCTGGCGGGTCCGCAGGAGCGCCTGCTCGCGGATCAGCTCCGCGAGGCGCACGTTCTCGGGCAGGTCGGTCCGCTGCTCGGCCGGATACATCGGCGGGCCCTCGGGCACCAGCCGGACGAGCTCGTCCACGATCTCGGGCACGTGCAGGCCTGTCGGCGGCGCTGGCGGGGAACACCTCGCCCGGCACGCCGAGCTCGCCGACCTGTGCGAGCCCCTCCGCGATCTCGTGCGGCTTGAGCCGGTCCACCTTGTTCAGGACGGTGACCGCGGGGACGCCGGCGCGCCTTGATCGCCTCGGCGATGAAGCGGTCGCCCGCGCCGATCTCCTGCTCGCCGTTCAGCATGAACAGCACGGCGTCGGCCTCCTTCAGCTCGCGCTCGACCTGCGTCTGCATCCGCTCGGTGAGCAGGTCGCGCGGCTTCTGCATCCCCGGCAGGTCGACGATCACGAGCTGCCAGTCGGGCCGGTCGCGATCCCGCGGATCGCGCGGCGCGTCGTCTGCGGCTTGTCCGAGACGATCGCCACCTTCCCGCCGACGATCCGGTTGAGCAGCGTCGACTTGCCGGCGTTCGGCCGGCCCGCAAGCGCGACGAAGCCGCTGCGGCTCATCGAAGCGAGTGCAGCACCCGCTGCTGCAGCTCGAGCATCTCGCCGGCGTCGGTCTCGTGGTCGTATCCGCACAGGTGGAGCACGCCGTGCACCGTCGCCTCGACCACGTCGGCCGTGTGCTCCGGGCAGATGACCACGTCGCCGAGCTCGCGCGGGCCCGCCGACGGGCCGCGCCTCGTCAACCGGGAACGAGAGGACGTCGGTGGGCTCGTCCTTGCCGCGATAGTCGCGGTTGAGCTCGCGGATGCGGTCCTCGTCGACCAGCTCGATCGCGAGGTGCCCATCAAGGCCGGCGGCCGACACCGCAGCGTCGGCCGCCTGACGAAGCTCTGCGCTCGGGGCGTCGACCTCGATCACGCCCCCGATTCTTACGCCTAGTCCTCGTCCTCTCCCTCGTCGGAGTCGCCCTCGCTGCTCACGACGTTGAAGTTGTTGTCGAGCTGGACGTCCTGCTGGCCCTCGTCGGTCGTGACCTCGACCTCGTAGTAGCTCTCCTCGTCGCCGACCTCGGTCTCCGTGACCTCGCCGCCGCCCGTGTGCTCGAGCGCGGCGTCGCTCGCCTTCTGGAGCGCGCTGCCGGTGATCGACTTCTGCGTGGCGTCGTCGTCGCCCGCCTCGTCGGTCCCGACGGCAACTGCCGCACCGCCCACGCCGAGCACGGCCACCACTCCAGCCGCGATCAGTCCCTTCTTCGTTCTCGAGCTCATCGTGTCTCCTTTACTCGCAGCCGACGAGCCCAAGGCGCCCGTCGGGTGGCCGTTCCTGGATGTTTCCGACGCCCGGCGCGTAGAGCTTGAACTCGAACTCGGGATCCGGCGGGTTCTGCTCGCGCACCTTCAGCACGTCGTGATAGGTCTTCCCGCGCACGGTCGCCTTGTCGAGGATCGCGACGACCTTGTCTTTCTCGATCGGCCCGCCCGGGACGTCCTCGTGGCGCCAGCGCGACCCGACCTGCGGGTGCGCCGGCATGCCGACGCCCATCTTGTCCGTGTCCTTGCCGTAGAGCCACGCGCCGCCGTGGCCGACGAGCTTGCCGTCCTCGTAGTCGTTGACGTCCTCGCCCAGGTACCAGACCGTGCCGCGGTCGTCCTGCGCGAAGTAGTCGAACGTCCGCTCGACGAGCTCGCCGTCCTCGAACTCGCTGTCCCGGATCACGGCCGCGCGCACCGGCTCGCCGTTGTGCATGAACCTCTTCGTCCGCTCGAGCGGCTTCCTGACGACGCGCACGCGCGCGCCGTCCTCCTTGCCGCGCAGCACGCAGCGCTCGAACTCGGTCAGCGGGTAGTAGCGGTTGTCGATGTCCGTGGGGTCGCCGAACTCAGCTTTGGACTGGTCGGGGCCCACGGCTTGGCCGATGGTCAGGCCGACGGCGAGGCCGGCGAGCACTGTCAGAGCAAGGACGGTTCGGGTCATGGGCCGGTTGTACCCGCGCCGGATGAGTTTTCGATGAGAGCCGGGAGCGCGATCCACGCGTCCGTGCCCGTGTCGCGCGGCGAGAAGCCCGCACGGCCCGCCGTGGGCGCGGGCGATCGCCGCCACGATCGCAAGGCCGAGTCCCGCACCGCCGCCCCCGCGCGCCTCGTCGGCGCGCGTGAAGCGCTCGAACGCGCGCTCGGCGAACCCCGGCGGCAGGCCCTCGCCCTCGTCCTCGACGTGCAGCTCGACCGCGCCGTCGCGCTGGCGAGCGGAGACCCTCACGGCGCCGTCTCCGTGCGTGGCCGCATTGGCCACGAGGTTCCCGACAGCCTGCTCCAGCCGGAGGCGGTCGCCCTGGAGCTCGAGCCCGTCGGGCACGTCCACCTGCACGTCGTGCCCGGCGGTGCGGAACTGCGCGGCCACGCCGTCGAGCAGCTCCCTCGCCTGGACCGGCTCGATCCTGAGCGGCAGCGTGCCGCGGTCCGAGCGCGCGAGCACGAGCAGGTCGTCGGCCAGGCGGCTGAGGCGGTCGGTCTCCTCCGATGCGGATCGAAGCGCGCCGCGCAGCTCGTCCGCGCGTCCGGTCTCGCCGCAGGGCGAGCTCGAGCTCGGTCTTCAGGCTGGCCAGCGGCGTGCGCAGCTCGTGGCTCGCGTCGGCGACGAACCCCCGCTCGCGCTCGAGCGCCGCCTCGAGCCGCGCGAGCATCGCGTTGAGCGTCTCGCCGAGCCGCCGGATCTCGTCATCCGCCGGCGGTAGCGGCAGCTGTTCGCCGGGGCGGTCCTCGCTGACGTCGGCGGCCTTCCTGCGCATCGCCTCGACCGGCCGCAGCGCGGCGGCGGCGACCGCGTATCCGGCGAGCGAGGCGAGGATCAGCGCGATCGGCAGGCCGACGCCGAGCAGCAGCCGCAGCGTGGCGAGCGACTCCTCGTTGTCGTCGGTCGCCTGGCCGACGACGAGCGTGAAGCTCGTCCACCGGCACGGCGAAGAGCCGCGCGGGATCTCCCTCCTCGACGGCGTCCTCGCGCTCGACTGTCAGCGACCCCTCGCGCGCCGCGGCTCGATTTCCTCGGGGCTCAGCAGCGCGCGAGTCCGCCAGGCTGCTGCCGTCGACGACCCTGCCCTCGGCATCGAGGATCTGGGTGAAGCTGTCCTCGCTCTCGACGAACCGGTCGCCCGGCGCCCGGGATCCGCGGGCCGGACCGCTCGATCACGCGCCGCGATGTCGGTGGCGCGCGAGCGGAGCGCCTGGTCGGTGTTGTCGTTCAGGCTGTCCTCGAAGCGCGTGTAGACGACCAAGCCGAGGCCCGGCGAGCACGACGCCGAGCGCGAGCACGAACGCCAGCGTCAGCCTGATCCGGATCGGGATGCGGCTCATGCGCGCAGCCGGTAGCCGACGCCGCGGACCGTCTCGATCGTGTCGGTCCCGAACGGGCGGTCGATCTTCTCGCGCAGGTAGCGGATGTACACGTCGACGACGTTCGAGCGGTTCTCGTACGTGTCGTCCCATGCGTGCTCGAGCAGCTGGAGCCGCGACAGCGCGACGCCCGGGCCGCAGCATGAGCGTCTCGAGCAGCGCGTACTCCTTCTGCGACAGCGCGATCTCGGCGTCGCCGCGGGTCGACCCGGCGGGTGGCGGGGTCGAGGCGCAGGTCGCCGGCCTCGAGCACGGCGGGGCGCTCGGCGGCGCCGCGCCGCGCGAGCGCGCGCAGGCGCGCGAGCAGCTCCTCGAACGAGAACGGCTTCACGAGGTAGTCGTCGGCGCCGCCGTCGAGGCCGGCGACGCGGTCCTCGACGGCGTCGCGCGCGGTGAGCATCAGGACCGGCGTCCACACGTCGTCAGCGCGCAGGCGGCGGCAGACCTCGAACCCGTCGAGGCCCGGCAGCATCACGTCGAGCACGACGACGTCGTACTCGGTCGAGCCGGCCATCCAGACCGCGTCCTCGCCGCGGTCCGCGACGTCCACGGCTATGCCCTCTTCCTCGAGCCCGCGCTTGACGAGGCCCGCCATCTTGGGCTCGTCCTCAACAACGAGCACGCGCATGGCTACATCTTCTCGCGGCTCATGAGAGCCCGATGAGAGTCAGGGCTTGCGCTGCTGGTAGGCGTCGTAGGCATCGACGATCCGCTGCACGAGCTTGTGGCGGACCACGTCCTCGCCGCCGAAGCGCACGAACTCGATGTCCTCGATGCCCTCGAGGATGTCGCCGATGATCTTGAGGCCCGAGCGCTGGTCCGTCGGCAGGTCGATCTGGGTGACGTCGCCGGTGACGACCATCTTCGAGTTGAACCCGAGCCGCGTGAGGAACATCTTCATCTGCTCCGGGCTCGTGTTCTGCGCCTCGTCGAGGATGATGAACGCGTCGTTCAGCGTTCGGCCGCGCATGAACGCCAGCGGCGCGATCTCGATCACGCCGCGCTCGAGGTGCTGGTTCACCTTCTCCGGCTCGAGCATGTCGTAGAGGGCATCGAACAAAGGCCGCAGGTACGGGTCCACCTTCGCCATCAGGTCGCCCGGCAGGAAGCCCAGCCGCTCGCCGGCCTCGACAGCGGGGCGTGTCAGCACGATCCGGTTGACCTCGCGCCGCGACAGCGCAGCCACGGCCATCGCGACCGCGAGGAACGACTTGCCGGTGCCGGCCGGGCCGATCCCGACCGTGACGGTGTTCTCGCGGATCGCGTCCACGTAGCGCTTCTGGTTGACGGTCTTCGGCGCGACCTTCAGGTTGCGGTGGCGCCAGACGACGTCCTCGAGGATCCGGCTCGGGCTCTCGTGCTGCTCGAGCGCGCCGGTGATCGCCTCGATCGTGCCGGGGGCGATGTCGTGCCCCTGACGGACGAGGTCGGTGATCTCCGACACGACGGTCCGGCCCATCTCGACCTCCTGGTCGGCGCCGTCGAGCGTCAGGACGTTCCCGCGGAGGAAGACGTCCGCGTCGAGCGCGACCTCGAGCGTCTTCATGATCGCGTCGCCCGGGCCCGCGAGCTCGGCGGCGACGTCGTTCGAGAGCTCGATCTGCGCCCGCGCCACTAGGGGGTGAGCAGCTCCTTGACGAGCCCCGACACGCGCTTCCCATCGGCGCGCCCCTCCACCTTGGGCATGACCTGGCTCATCACCTGGCCCATCTCCTTCGGCGACGACGCCCCCGTCTCGGCGACGACGTCGCCGACGATCGCGCGCAGCTCCTCGTCGGAGAGCTGCTCGGGCAGGTAGCCCGCGATCAGCTCGGCCTCGCGCTCCTCGCTCTCGGCGAGGTCGGTGCGGCCGGCCTCGCGGTAGGCCTCGGCGGACTCGAGCCTGCGCTTGCGCTCGCGCTGGAGCACGGCGAGCTCGTCGCCGCCTCCCTCCTTCTCCGCCTTCTGAAGCTCGTTCACGATCATCCGGAGCGCGCCGACGCGCTCCTTCTCGCCGGCCTTCATCGCGGCGGTCGTGTCCTCGCGCACCTTTTCCAGGACTGACATGGCCCCAAGTGTAGGCTCGCCCACGGTGGCTCCCAAGGTGGCGACATTCGACTGCTACGGCACCCTCGTCGACTGGGAGGGCGGCCTCGGCGCGTTCCTGTACACGCTCATGCTGCGCGAGGGCGTCGCGGACCCGCCGCCCGGGCGCGAGCTGCGCGAGCGCTGGGAGGCGATCCAGTTCGAGGTGATCCAGGGCGGCTACAAGCCCTACAAGGAGGTTCTGGGCGAGTCGGTGCTCGCCTGGTGCCGCGAGTACGGCGTGCCGGACCGCGACGTGTACGCGGAGGCGCTCGTGGACTCGATGCGCGCATGGCAGCCGTTCCCCGACACGCGCCCGGCACTCGACGCGGGCACGCGAGGCCGGCGTGCGGCTCGTGATCCTGTCGAACACCGACCGCGACATCATCAGCCACACGCTCAAGCAGATCGGCGTGCCGTTCGACGACGTCGATCACCGCGGAGGACGTCGGCGCGTACAAGCCCTCGCTCGCGGGCTTCGAGCACCTGCTCGAGCGGCTCGGCGAGGACCCGAGCGACATCGTGCACGTCGCCTTCGGCTTCAAGTACGACATCGGGCCGGCGAAGCAGCTCGGGATGGGCTCGGCTTGGGTCAACCGCCACCAGGAGCCGCTGCCGGACCCGGACACCGTCCCCGACCACGAGTGGCGGGATCTGTGGGGCCTGGCGGAGCTAGCCGAGCAGTAGCGCGGTCCAGCCCTTGTCGCTGAGGCGGCGCCGCTCGCGCAGCGGCGCGAACGCCGCGGCGACCTCGTCCGCCTCGTGGTCGAGCAGGCCGGAGAGGATCAGCGCGTCCGGGCGCTCGAGCCGCGGCGCGAGCTGGAGCAGCAGCGGGCGCATCAGGTTCGCGGCGACCGTCCGCGCGGGCGGCGGCGCGTCGCGGCGCAGGTCCCAGCGCTCGACGCGGTCGAGCACGGCGGCGTTGTCGCGCGCGTTCACGCGCGTCGCCTCGATCGCGCCGGCGTCCGAGTCGAACGCGGCGACCGGGCGCGAAGCCGAGCTTCGCCGCCGCGATCGCCAGCACGCCCGAGCCGCAGCCCAGGTCGGCGAACGATCCCCTGGGCTCGAGCTCGAGCATCAGCTCGAGGCACAGGCGGGTCGTCGGATGCGAGCCCGGTCCCGAACGCGCGCCCCGGGTCGATCACGATCTCCGTCACGCCGGGCCGCACCGCCGGCTGCTCCCACGGCGGGCGCACGTAGACGCGGCCGCCCACGAGGACCGGGACGTGGAAGCGCTTCCATCGCTCCTCCCAGTCGTCGGGCACCTCCTCGCCGCGCACCGTGACGCGGCGTCCGCCGACGTCGGCCTCGCCCTCCGGGCAGGGACGGCAGCTCGCCGGGGGCGCCGTAGAGCGCGTACTCGACCCACCCGTCGCCGTCCACCTGCTCGAGCCCCGACGGCGCCAGCTCGAGCAGCGCCGCGAGGACGGCCTCCGCGTCGTCCGCCGCCGCCCTCACGGCGAGCCGGATCAGCGGAACGCCCGCTTGACCTTCGCGAACAGCCCCTCTGCGCTCGCCGCCTCCAGGTTGCGCGCATCGAGCGTCGACGGACAGCTGCTCGAGCAGGTCACGCTGCTCGTCGGAGAGGTTGCGCGGGATCACCACGTTGACGACGACGATCTGGTCGCCGCCGCGCCCGCGCCGCAGCGCGGGCATCCCGCGGCCCTTCATCGTGATGACCTCGCCCGGTTGCGTGCCCGGCGCGATCTCGATCTCCTCGTCGCCCTCGAGGGTCGGAACCGTGACCGTCGTTCCGAGTGCGGCGGCGGGCGCCGGGACGTCGACGACAGTGATGAGGTCGTCGCCCTCGCGCAGGAACCGCTCGTCCGGCCGCACGCGCACGAGCACGTAGAGGTCGCCGGGCGGGCCGCCGCGCTCGCCGGAGTGGCCGTGGCCCGTCAGGCGGATCCGCTGCTCGTCGGCGATCCCTGCCGGGATGTTGACCTCGAGCTGGGTTCGCATGGCCTTGCGACCGCGGCCGTGGCACTCCTCGCACGGCTCCTGCGCGGTCTTCCCCTCGCCCATGCAGGCGTCGCACACCTGGCTGCGCACGATCTGCCCGAACGCGGTGCGCGCGACCGTGCGCAGCTCGCCGGTCCCGTCGCAGCGCCCGCATTTGTCGATCGGCGTGCCCGGCTTCGCCCCGTTGCCGTTGCAGCGCTCGCACGGGCCGACCTGCTCGTACTCGACCTGCACGGTCGTGCCGCGCGCCGCGTCGTGCAGGCTGACCTCGGCCTGTACCGCGACGTCGCCGCCCTGGACGGCGCCCTGGCGCGCGCGGCCCGAGCCGAACGGATCGCCGCCGCCGAAGAACGCGTCGAAGATGTCGCCGAACGAGCCGAAGCCCTGGAACGTCGAGTGGAAGCCGCTCGAGCTGAGCCCGTCGTGCCCGTAGCGGTCGTAGACGGAGCGCCGCTCCGCATCGGACAGGATCTCGTACGCCTCGGCGGCCTCCTTGAACTTCTCCTCGGCCTCGGGGTCGTGCCTGTTCACGTCCGGGTGAAGCTCGCGCGCGAGCTTGCGGAACGTCTTCTTGATCTCGCCGTCCGAGGCCTGGCGCGAGACGCCGAGGACCTCGTAGGGGTCGCGCTTCATTCCTCGTAGATGTCCTCGACGAACCGGGACAGCTCGGCCGCCGCCTGACGCACCGAGGTGATCGCCTGCGCGTAGTCCATCCGCACGGGCCCCATGACGCTGACCGCGCCGAGCCGGCGATGCGCGAGGCCGTAGTGGGAAGCCACGACGCTCAGCGACTGCAGCTCGGGCCGCTCGTTCTCTCCGCCGATCGACAACCAGACGTTCGGGGCGTCGAGCGCGTGCCGCATCAGCGCGAGCAGCGCCTTGCGCCGCTCGAGCAGCTGCATCAGCTCGTTGATCTGCGACAGCTCCTGGAAGCGCTCCTCCTGCAAGCAGCCGGGCCGCCCCGCCGAAGTAGAGCGACGTCTCCGCCGTCTCCTCGAGCTCGGTGAACGCCGGCGCGAGCGTTTCGAGGAACGCTCGCTCGGCATCGCCGAGCTGCCGGTCGGTCGAGCCGCGCATGGATCGTCCGCGTGCCGATCCTCATGCCGTCGAGCGTCTCCGAGAGATAGCTGCCGGCCCAGTCCACGAGACCCGGGTCGACGGGCTCGTCGTAGGACACGACCCGCTTCGTCACGCCGCCCGTCGAGGTGATCACGACGACCATCGCGACCTGCGGCTGGAGCAGCAGCACCTCGACGTGCCTGATCGTGGTCGTAGCTATCGGCGGCGCCGACACGACCGCGAGCAGGCTCGTCATCTGGGACAGCTGCTCGGTCGTGGCTCGCATCGCCTCGTCGATCTCCCGGCGCATGTCGCCGAGCTGGACCACCTGGCGAGGCACCGGGAGCGCGCCGCCCTCGAGCAGCTCGTCCACGTAGTGGCGATAGCCCTGGTCGGTCGGGACTCTGCCCGCGGAC
Source organism: uncultured Thermoleophilaceae bacterium (assembly GCA_963846865.1). Taxonomy (GTDB): domain Bacteria; phylum Actinomycetota; class Thermoleophilia; order Solirubrobacterales; family Thermoleophilaceae; genus DASPHG01. The sequence continues at coordinate 402,617 of CAWJXU010000008.1, forward strand.
GTGTGGGGATGCTGGAGTAGGCCGAGCTCCTCGAGCCGCGCGAGCTCGGCGCGGATCGTGGACGGCTTCCACGGCATGTCCTTCTCCTCCGCGAGCCACTTGGACCCGACGGGCTGGCCGACCTCCACGTGCCCCTCGATGACGGCACGCAGAATGGTCTCCTGTCGCGTGGTCAGCTCCACGCGACTAATTGTGGCGAGTCGAGCAGCTCAGACCGCGAGCTCGGCCTCCGCGTTGCGGATGATGGCGTTGCCGCTCTGCTCGGCGACGGTGTCGACGACGACGCGGCCGTCGCGCTCTTCCTTGACGGTTCCGGTCACGGTGATCTCCTGCTCGGGGAAGCCCATGCCGCGGAACTGGACCGAGAGGCGCTTCAGGTTGCGCGGGTCCCCGCCGGCGGCGGCCGTGTTGGCACGCGCCACCTGCGCCATCGAGTAGAGGCCGTGCAGGATGCAGCCCGGCAGCCCGACGTTGCGTGCGAACTCCTCGTCGGTGTGGATCGGGTTCGGGTCGCCGGACGCGGCGGCGTAGCGCTTCGTGAGCCCGGCGTCGGGCGTCACCTTCATCTCGGGGATCGAATCGCCTTGGTTCATCTCAGACTCCTCGGACGATGTTTGTCCAGGTCCCGCGGACCACCTCGTCGCCGTCCTGGTTCTTCGACACGGACTCGAACACGTAGAAGCCCTTGCCGTCCTTCTCGTAGATCTCCTTGACCGTGGTCTCGGTCGAGATCGTGTCGCCGGCGCAGACGGGCTCGCCCCAGACGAACTCCTGGCCGCCATGCACCATTCGCGGCAGGGCCTCGCCGATCGCCTCGAAGATCGGTGGTCCCATGGCCGGAGCGGAGTAGACGACCGCGAACATCGGCGGCGCGACCACGTCGCGGAAGCCGGCCGTCGCGCGCCGCGTCGGCATCGTGGTGGACGGGGTTGTCCTCGTGGACCGCCTCCGCGTACTGGCGGATCCGGTCCGCCTCCACCTCGAAGGTGACGGCGTCGTAGGTCTTGCCCTGCAGGGCGGTGTCGAGAGCCATGGCGCGAGAGCGTATCTACGCGGCAGCTCGAAGCGGCACGCGGCGCTCGACGTAGCAGTCGCGCGCCCAGACGCGCGCGCCGCACGCCGTGCAGGTGAAGTGGTCGTCGATCTCGCCGGCGCAGTCCTTGTGCCGGATGATCACGGGAGGCAGCCCGTCGAAGCGGAGCGGCTCGTGCTTGTCGCCCCATTTGATCATCGACACGAGGACGGGCCAGAGGTCGATCCCCTTCTCGGTAAGGAAGTACTCGTGCCGCGGGGGGCGCTCCTGGTAGCGGCGCTTCTCGAGGATCCCCTCCTCGACCAGCCCGTCGAGCCTGTTTGCCAAGACGTTCCGCGCGATGCCCAGGCTCTTCTGGATGTCGTCGAAGCGGCGCAGCCCACGAAAGATGTCGCGCACGATCAGCAGCGTCCAGCGCTCTCCGATCAGTTCGAGCGATCGGGCGATCTCGCACGCCTGGCCCTCGTAGGTGTTCTTCAGCATTGCGTGACGCGCCTCACACTGAGTTGCATGATGCAACTGTAGCTTCTCCAGTGAGTTTCGTCAAGCAACGAAAGGCCCGTCATGACACCCGAGAGCATCGCCGGCTTCAAGATCCCGGAGCAGCAACTGCAGGATTTGATCGATGCGCTCGCGGAGATGGAGGAGGACAACGTCGATTCCCCTCCACCCCGCGTCGCCGATCAACCGAAGGCTGCATGAACGGCCTCGACCAGATGCGCGCGATCGCGAGCGGCGAGGTCGAACAGCCGCCGATCGCGAAGTTGCTGGGCTTCGGCGTGATCGAGGTCGACGAGGGCCGGGCGGTCTTCTCGGCAGAGCCCGGCGAGCAGCACTACAACCCGATCGGGGTCGTGCACGGCGGGCTGGCCGCGACGCTGCTCGACTCCGCGATGGGGTGTGCCGTGCACACCACGCTCGAGCCCGGCTGGAGCTACGGCACGCTCGACCTGAGCGCGCGCTTCGTGCGCCCGATCACCGCGGACACGGGGCGAATCCTGTGCGAGGGCGTGGTCGTCCACCGCGGCAGCAAGACCGCCACGATGGAGGGGCGTGTCTGGGCCGAGGACGGCGGCAAGCTGCTCGCCCACGGGACGGGAAGCGCGCTACTTCTTCCCGTCTGAGTCGCCGAGTGAGAGGACGGCCAGGAACGCCTCCTGCGGGACCTCGATCCGGCCGACCTGCTTCATCCGCTTCTTGCCCTCCTTCTGCTTCTCGAGCAGCTTGCGCTTGCGCGTGATGTCACCGCCGTAGCACTTGGCGATCACGTCCTTTCGCACGGCCTTCACGGATTCGCGCGCGATGATCTTCGAGCCGATCGAAGCCTGGATCGCGACCTCGAACTGCTGGCGCGGGATCTGCTTGCGCAGCTTCTCGGTGAGCGCGCGGCCGTGCTCGTACGCCTTGTCCTTGTGGACGACCATCGAGAGCGCGTCGACGATGTCGCCCGCGAGCATGATGTCCATCTTCACGAGGTCCGACGGGCGCTCGCCGACGATCTCGTAGTCGAGCGAGGCGTAGCCCTTCGTCCGCGACTTCAGCTGGTCGAAGAAGTCGAGCACGATCTCCGCCAGCGGCAGGTCGTACTGAAGCTGGACGCGCGCCTCCGACATGTAGGTCATCCCGGCGTGCGTGCCGCGCCGCTCCTGGCACAGCTCCATCACCGGCCCGACGTCCTCCTTGCGGCAGAGGATCGTCGCCTTGATGTAGGGCTCGCGGACCTCATCGATGCGCGCCGGGTCGGGCATGTCGGCGGGCGAGTGGACGCGCACCTCGGCGCCGTCGGTGAGGATCACGTCGTACTCGACGTTCGGCGTGGTCGCGAGCAGGGACAGGTCGTACTCGCGCTCGAGCCGCTCGCGCACGATGTCCATGTGCAAGAGGCCGAGGAAGCCGCAGCGGAAGCCGAAGCCGAGCGCCTGTGAGGTCTCCGGCTCGTACGAGAGCGCCGCGTCGTTCAGCGCCAGCTTCTCGAGCGCGTCGCGCAGGTCCTCGAAGTCGTCGGTCTCCACGGGGAATAGCCCGCAGAAGACCATCGGCTTGACCTCCTTGTAGCCGGGCAGTGCCTCGCGCGCCTGGTTCTCGCGGTGGGTCAGCGTGTCGCCCACGCGCAGTCGCGATACCTCCTTGATCCCCGTGATGACGTAGCCGACCTCGCCGGCGTGCAACTCCGCCACCGGCTTCATGTCCGGCGCGAAGAAGCCGATGTCGTCGATGTCGGCCTCGGTCCGGTTCTGCATCGCGACGATCGGGTCGCTCTTGCGGAGCACCCCGTCCACCACTCGCACGTAGGCGACCACGCCCCGGTACTGATCGAACTCGGAGTCGAAGATGAGCGCGCGCGGGGGCGCGGTCGCATCGCCCTTCGGCGGCGGGACGCGCTCGACGATCGCCTCGAGCATGTCCTCGACCCCCTCCCCCGTCTTTGCGGAGATCCGCAGCACGTCGTCGCCCTCGCCGAGCAGCTCGCCGATCTCGCCGGCCACCCGCTCCGGCTCGGCGCCCGGCAGGTCGATCTTGTTGAGCACCGGGATCAGCTCGAGGCCACCCTCGACTGCGAGGTAGGTGTTCGCCATCGTCTGCGCCTCAACCCCCTGCGACGCGTCCACCACCAGCAGCGCGCCGTCGCACGCCGCTAGCGAGCGCGAGACCTCGTACGAGAAGTCGACGTGACCGGGGGTGTCGATCAGGTGGAGGCGGTAGGTCTCACCGTCGCGCGCCGTGTACTCGACCCGCACCGCCTGGGCCTTGATCGTGATCCCGCGCTCGCGCTCGAGCTCCATCGAGTCGAGCATCTGCGGCTTGTGTGTGCGCGCATCGACCGCGCCCGTGAGCTCGAGGATGCGATCGGCCAGCGTCGACTTCCCGTGGTCGATGTGGGCGATGATCGAGAAGTTGCGGATGTTGCGGGCAGGAGCAGCCAAGCCGGGCCATTATGGAGCGGCGGGCTTGACCTCCGGCAGCGCGTCCTGCTCAGCGGGCACCGCCAGCACGTCGGACCGGCTGTAGTGGCCGACCGCATCGAACCACCGCTTGGCGTGCAGCCCTCGCCTGAGATCGCAGCGTGCGATGACCATTCCCTCCTCGCCGTACAGCGGACCGGCGATCACTTCGCCCCACTCCGGATCGACGATCACCGCGCCGCCGTTTCCGAACGCCTCCTGTTCCGGCAGCGGGAGCGGGAAGTCATCCGGAAACGCCGCGCGGGGAATGTACTGCGGAGCCGAGACCACGAACGCCCCCGACTCGATCGCGATGTGCCGCATGCTGGCGAGCCAGCCGTCGCTGTCATCCGCGGTCGGGGCAATCCAGATCTGCGGGCCGCCCTGGTAGACGGCCCAGCGCGCGAGCGGCATCCGGTTCTCCCAGCAGATCAGTCCGCCCACTCGCCCGAGCGGAGTCTCCGCCACCGTCAGGTCGTCCCCCGCGCCGAGCCCATGGAATACCCGCTCCTGGTGCGTGGGCATGAGCTTGCGGTGCTTCCAGATCACTCCCTCCGGGCCGAGCAGCAACAGGGTGTTGTAGAGCGTCCCCGGCCGCTCGAGCTCCCGCTCGTTCACACCGATGGCGCAGTGGACACCGTGCTCGGAGCACGCGGCGGCCAGCCGGTCCACGCGCGGACCCGGAATCTCGACCGAGCTGTCCCACATCCGCTCCCACAGCTCGTCCGACCCGCCGAAGCGCGCTGCCTGGTGTGCCCAGGCGTTCGACGGGTAGAGCGAGATGAATGTCTCCGGCAACACGACGAGCTGCGCGCCCTCGGCGGCCGCCTCGCCGATCAGCCGCACGGTCTTGTCGACCGTCGCATCGGCATCGAGGATCACGGGCGTTGCTTGCACAGCGGCGATTACGACCGGCTCGAATGTCGGCATGGAGCGAGCTTAATTAGCCTGGGATCCATGACGCCGCAGTTCCTGGAGACGCTCGTCGAGCGGTTTGACCCGGATGGGTTCGACGCACCCAACGGGTCCGCGCGCGTGCGCATTCGCTGGAACGGCGACGCGCGCGACGTGTCGATCCGTGGCGACAGCGTGCGGGTCCGCCCGCCGCGTGACGGCCGCGCCGACACGCTGATCGACGCCGACGAACGCGTCTGGCGGCAGCTCGCCGATGACGCCGGAGCGGGACTCGAGGCGTTCGGCACCGGCAAGCTCCGCATGCGCGGCAACCTGCACGTCGGGGTCGGATTTCTATCGGCGACGAGCGGTGCGCCCGCGGAGCGGCGGCTGCGGTTCGGGCGCGCAGCCGGCCTCGCGTACATGGAGGCCGGCGAGGGCGAGCCGGTCCTGATGATCCACGGCCTCGGCGGCACGAAGGCGTCCTTCCTCCCGACCGTGGTGGCGCTCGCGCGCGCCGGCTATCACGCGATCGCGATCGACCAGCCCGGGTTCGGCGACTCGCACAAGCCGCTGTTCGCCGCCTACGACCCGGCCTTCATGGCGCGCGGCGCAACATCCTTTCTCGACGCGCGCGGCATCGAGTCGGCGCATATCGTCGGCAACAGCCTGGGCGGCCGCGTGGCGCTCGAGCTGGGACTCGCCCACCCCGAGCGCACCCGCAAGCTCGCGCTGCTCGCTTGCTCGCTCGCGTGGAAGCGGCGACCGGCGTGGGCGCGCTACCTGTCGCTGGCGCGCCCCGAGCTCGGACTGATCCAGCCCGCCCCGCGGCCGGTCGTCGAGAGAATCGTGCGGGGCTCGATCCCGAACGGCGCCGGCTGGGCGGCTGCGGGGATCGACGAGTTCGTGCGCTCCTACTGCACGCCGCGAGGCCGAGCGGCGTTCTACGCGGCCGCACGGCACATCCTGCTCGAGCAGTCGGAGCAGTTCTGGGAGCGGCTGGGCACGCTCGAGCGAGAGGCGCTGTTCGTATGGGGCCGCCAGGACGGCATCGTGCCCACTTCCTTCGCTCGCCACGTCCGCGAGTCGCTGCCTCAGGCGTTGCACGCCGAGCTCGACTGCGGCCACGTTCCTCAGATCGAGCGGCCGGCGGAGACCGAGGCGGTCATCAAGCGCTTCCTGAGCGCCTGAACCTGCCCGCGAACAGGCGCTGGATCTGGCGCGCCTCGTCGAGCTCCATCGCCCGCACAAGGGCGGCATAGGCCGCGAGCCCGACGGCTATCGCGACGCCGACCGAGACCGCCTGCGCGAGGAAGGCGCGCCCGAGGGCGTCGTCGAGCGCCGCCCAAATCGCCCAGCTCACGATGCCCTGGAAGGCGCCGGCGACGAGCATGTAGCCCGCCGAGCTGAGCGTCTCCCGGCCCTCGATACCGCCAAGGTCGGGACGCAGCACGAGTCCCTGCGCGATCGTCATCCCCACGGTCGCGATGACCGTCCCGATAACGATTCCGGCCACGCCGAACGGCTTGTACAGGGCAGCCGCGGCCACGACGTTCACGACCAGGCTCAGCCCCGCGAGCGCCGTGGTCATCCACGGCTTCTGCAACGAGAAGTACGTGCGCGAGAACAGCAGGCTGATCCCCTGGAACGGGAGCGAGACCGCCCACCACAGCATCGCTTCGGAAACGAGGTCGGTCGCGGCCGCGTCGAACTCGCCCCGCTCGTAGACGAGCCGCGTGATCGGCTCGGCGAGCACCGCCATGATCACCGCGCTCGGGATCAGCAGCATCGCGATCTGGCGCACGCCGTTCGCCATCGTGCGGCGGAGCGAGTCGAAGTCGGCGCGAGTCGCGTAGCGCGCCAGCGTCGGGAACAGGATCGTCGCGATCGCGACCGAGAAGAGCCCCTGCGGCAGCATGTAGATCCGGAACGCCTTGTCGATCGCCGCAGGCGCCTCGTCCGAGACGAGCGTGCCGAAGAACGAGTTGATCAGCAGGCTGAAGTTGATCAGCCCGAGCGTGATCGTCACGGGCAGCATCAGCTTGAGGACGCGGAGGACGTGCGGGTTGCGCCAGTCGAGCGAGGGAGCGAACCTGCCGCCCCGCCCGCGCAGCCACGGCATCGGGCAGGACGAGCTGCACGATCGTGCCGAGGAGGACGCCGATCGCGTAGGCGTAGATCTCGTCCTCCTCCGGGAGTCCCGGGACGAGCACGACGAGCGCGACGATGATCACGACGTTCCACGCGAGCGGCGCGAGCGCCGGGACGCTGAAGTGCCCGAACGAGTTCAGCATCCCTACGACGACGCCGGACAGCGCCATCAGGAGGACGATCGGGAACATCACGCGCGAGAGGCCGATCGTCAGGTCCTCGAGCTGCGGCTGGTCGTCGAAGCCCGGCGCGAGCAGCGGCATGATCACCGGCGCGAGCAGCGTGAACAGCGCCGTCACGGCGCCGAGCACGAGGAAGATCAGGAAGAAGAGGCTCGAAGCGACATGGAACGCCTCCTTGCGCTTCCCCTTCTCGAGCAGCTCGGTGAAGACGGGGACGAAGGCGCCCTGGAGCGCCGCGTCGGCGAACAGCGCCCGGATCAGGTTCGGGAACTGGAACGCGATCGTGAACGCCGACATCGCGCCGCTGACGCCGAAGTAGCTCGCCGCGACGACCTCGCGCACCAGCCCCGCCACGCGCGACAGCCCCGTCGCGAACGAGAAGAAGGCGGCGCTGAGCGCGAGACGGCGCCGGGGCCGCTCCGCCCCGTCGCTAATATCCGCCGCCGTTCATGGCCAACATCGCCTCACAAGAAAAGCGGATTCACCGGGCGGAGCGCGAGCGGCTCGAGAACCGCCGCTACACGTCCACGATCAAGACGTACTTCCGCAGGCTCGAGGCCGCGGTCGACGCCGGCGACGCCGGCACGGCCGATACGGAGCACAAGGAGCTGATCTCGCAGATCGACCGCGCCGTCAAGCGCGGCGCCCTGCATCGCAACACCGGCGCGCGCAAGAAGAGCCGCGCGGCGAAGCTCCGCTCCAAGTTGTAGCCACCTAGTTAACGACCGCAAGGGTTTCGCCTCTCGCACGTTGTGTGAGGCATGACCGAACTCAGCCGCCGCGAGCTCCTCGAGCGCGCCGCATACACGGCCGGCCTCGCCGGCGCCGCCAGCATCCTCCCCGCCGACCTGCTGCTCCAGCAGGCCGCGGCGAAGAGCGCCAAGCTTCCGGCGGCGAGCCAGATGCCGATCGACCACTTCGTCGTCGTGATGATGGAGAACCGGTCGTTCGACCATTACTTCGGCTGGCTGGGCGAGACGGGGCTGGTGGACGGCCTGCAGCAGGCCAGCTACCTCGATCCACAGGGCAACCCGGTCGAGACGCGGCACGCGTCGTCGATGGGCGCCGCCGAATGGCAGGGCTGCGGCCATCCCGACCCAGGCCACGGCTGGGGCTCGGGGCGGGCACAGCTGAACGGCGGCTTCATGGCGGACGGAAGCGGCAACGACGAGTTCGCGCTGACCTACTACGACGAGGGCGAGCTCGGCTTCATCCACGGCGCCGCGAACGCCTACACGGTCTACGACCGCTGGTTCTGCTCGCAGCTCGGGCCGACATGGCCGAACCGCTACTACAAGTGGTCGGGGCAGTCCGGCGGCAAGAACAACAACTCGGTCGCCCGCCGACACGCTCGGCAACCAGTGGGAGACGATCTTCGACGTCGCGCTTCGGAGCGACGTCACGGCGCGCTACTACAACTCGGACCTGCCGTTCTCGGCGACGTTCGGGCAGCGCGGCGCGTCCTGGACGCGCCCGCTCGCCGAGTACTACGCCGACGCAGCGCTCGGCCTGCTGCCGAACATCACCTTCGTCGACCCGCCGTTCCGTGACGGCGGCGGCTTCGACGGCAACTCTGCCGACGAGCACCCGCACGGCGACGTGCGCCTCGGGCCAGGCGTGGATGGCCGACGTCGTGAAGGCGTTCGTCGAGTCGCCGAACTACGAGCGCGGCGCGCTCTTCGTCATCTACGACGAGTGGGGCGGCTTCTTCGACCACGTCAAGCCGCCGAGCGTGCCGGACGACCGCCAGAGCGCGAACCTCGACGAGGACTTCGGCCAGATGGGGTTCCGGATCCCGGCCGTGGCCATCTCGCCGTACACGCGCAACCGCTCCAAGGACCCCGTTCGGGTCGGCCACGGCCAGTACGGCACCGAATCGATCCTGAAGCTGATCATGTACCGCTTCGGGCTCGACTTCGACCGCACCCGCGCGGATGCCGCCCCGATGCGCGTGGACAACGCGAACAACGTCGGCGAGAGCTTCAACTGGAAGAAGCCGGACTTCGAGCCGCCCGACCTGCCGGAGCCCGAGCACATCGTGTCGAAGCCGTGCGCGTTCGGCGGCGGCGACGTCCTCGACTCGGAGAGCGCGACCGCGCACGAGTCCGACCTCGCCGATCTCGAGGAGCTGGCGCTCCGGTTCGGGATCGAGACGGGCGACGGCAAGCCGCACGAGTTGTTCCGCAAGCCGGACTCGGTGCGCCAGGCGCTGCGTGCTCCGCGGCTTAGCGCCTCGCGGCGCTCGCCAGCGTCATCGTGAAGGCGGTGTCCTCGTCGAGGTCCCTGTCGCCGCCACCGCGTGACTCGAGCTCGAACTCGGCGAGCGCCTCGAGCGCGCGCTCGAGCACCTCGCGGTCGGCCTTGCGCGCCGCGGCGACGGTTCGCTTGACCGCCCACGGCGGCACCGCCGAGAGCAGCGCCCAGCTTCTGCTCCGGGACGCCGGCGTCGAGCAGGACCGCCGCGCGGTGCACATCGCGCAGCCTCGACACGATCCGGTAGGTCAGCTTCCCGGGGCGCTCGTCCGCCGCCCGCAGCTGCTCGGCGAGCGCGAGCGCCGCCGGAAGGTCGGCGGCGACGATGGCGTCGGCCAGGTCGTAGGCCTGGGCAGCTGCGTCCCCGGCGGCCAGGGTGTCGATGTCGGCGACCGTCACGTGCGCGGCGGGATGGAGCCCTATCCGGAGCTTCTCGACCTCGCGCTGAAGTTGCTGCTGTCGCGAGCCGACGGTCTGGATCAGGTACTTCGCCGCCTCCGGGTCCATCGCGAGCCCCTCCTCGCGCGCGCGGTCGATGACCCACTTCGGGAGCTCCCACGGCTTGGGCGCCCCGTAGTCGCGCGCCTCGCCGCCCGCCTGCTCGACCGCCTTGGCCAACTTGGCCGGCGGCTTCCCGCGCGCGATCAGCACGAGCACCGTGTCGGGCGGCATGGCGGCGAGCGACGGCTCGAGCGCGGCGATCTCGTCGGCCTTCCAGCCCTCGACCGGCTCGGCCAGCAGGTAGCGGGTGCCGCCGGCGAAGGTCATGGCGGCGAGCGCCGCCGCCACGGCCTCGGCGCCGTCTGCCTTGCCGTCGAACGCCTCGAGGCCGCCGGGCCCGAGCTCGCGCTCGGCACGCGCGCGGACGCGGGCCGCGCCATGCGTCGATCTTCGCGTCGTCGTCGCCGGAGATCAGGTAGGCGGGCTTCAGGTCGGCCACCCCGCGAGTGTACGTCGCGCGCCCGGCGTCACTCGAGCTCCATCCGCCCGCCCGAGACGGCCAGCCGCACCGTCCCGTCGCGGTCCGTGCGCCGGACGTGCGGCACCATCCGCTCGAGGACGCGGAGCGTGTCGGGATGCGGGTGCCCGTAGGAGTTCTCGCCCACCTCGACCACGGCGACCTCCGGCCGGAGCGTTCGCAGCACGTCGCCCAAGCCGGCGTCGGCGCTGCCGTGGTGCGGCACCTTGATCGCGTCGACGTCGGGCAGGTCGAGCGCGGCGAGTGTCGGGCTCTCGGCATCGGCGGACAGCATCAGCTCGAAGTTGTCGCTGCTCACGATCGCGACCACGGCACGCGGGTTCGGGTCCTCGGGCGCCGGGCCGGGCGGTCGCGGAGCGGGCGACAGCACGCTGATCTCGATGCCGCCGGCGCGCAGCTCCTGGCCCGCGCGAGCGGCCTGGATCGGGATCCCGCGCGCGCGAGCCGTCGGCGAGCACTTCCCGGAAGCCGGGCTCGGCGGTCCCGTCTCCTCCGTCGACGAGGAGCTCCACCGGAAACCGCCGCAGCACCTCGGCGAGCCCGCCGTGGTGGTCGGCGGATGCGTGGGTCGCGACCACGGCGCTGAGCCGGTCGACTCCAGCCTGCCGGAGCAGCCGCGCCACGCGCGCCTCGGCCGGGCCGCCGTCGAAAAGCACGGCGCTGCCGTCCGGGTGCTGGATGAGGGTCGCGTCCCCCTGCCCCACGTCGAGGAACGACACCGTCAGGCGACCGGGCGGCGCGGGGCTGGCGACGGGGCCGGCCGCAAGCACGATCGCGGCAAGCAGCGCGAGCCCGGCCGCCGTAAGCGTCCGCCGCGAGGCGACCCGAGCCCGCCCGCGGGCCTCGTCGACATACGGCGCGGCGCGCCGCCCGAGCCGAGCGGCCGCGAGACCGAGGCCGGCGAGCACGCCGTAGGCCGCGGCGGCCGCGAGCGGGCCGGGCAGGCTGACCGCCGCGACTGCATGGGGCAGCTCGGCGAAGCGGGCAGCCACGAGCTCCAGCCACCCGAGCAGCGGCTCCGCCAGGAACGCGATCATGGAGGCGGCGGCCGCCGCGACGGCCTCGCCGGGCGCCCCGAGCGCCGCCAGCTGCCCGGTCGCGGTCTGCAGCATCCCGGCCCACATGACCGGCGCGACCGCGGGCAGCGCCGCCAGGTTGGCGGGGATCGAAGCGAGCGGAACCGCCTCGAAGTGGAGCGCCAGCAGCGGCGTGGTGGCGACGGTCGCGACGGCGGTGAGCCACATCGCGCCCGCGATCGGGCCGCGCGGAGCGAACGGACGAGCGGCCACGATGCCGGCGACCGCGGCGAACGACAGCTGCCAGCCGGCGTCGCCCGCCACCCTCGGGTTCGCGGCGAGCGTCACGGCCGCCGCGAGGAGGAGGGCGTAGGAGGCCGACGCGGGCCGCGACACGGCGAGCGCGACGAGCCCCGCCGCCCCCATCACCGCGGCACGCTGGAGCGACGGGCCGGCGCCGGCCAGCGGCACATACAGGGCTATCAGCGCAAGCAGGATCACGACGCGCGTGGCCGGCGTCACGCCCGCGAGAGCCAGCAGGGGAAACGCGAGCGCGCACAGGAGCATCACGTTCTGCCCGCTGACGGCGAGAAGGTGCGCGAGCCCAGCGTCACGCCAGTCGTCGCGGGTGAGCGGGTCGATCGCCTCGTCCTGGCCAAGGACCATGCCGCGCATGAGCGCCGCCTTTCCCGGTGGCAGCCCGCGCTCGATCGCGTGCTCTGCGCGCCTGCGCGCAGAGTCGACGGCGCCGGCGATCCCGCCCCGTCGCTGCCCGGTCGCGCTCGAGGCCGGAAATGTGAAGCTCCTGGGCGATGCCGCGCCTGCGTAGGTGCGCCGGCCAGTCGAAGCGGGAGGCCTCGCCACGCAGCGGGGGCTTCGCCACTCCGCGTACGCGCACGATCGTGCCCGGCTCGTCAGGGCCGCGCCATGCCGCCGTCCGTGACCGCGAGCAGCTTGGCGCCGCGCTCCGCGCCGGACTCGAGCCGAACGGTCGCGCTCATTCGAGAGCCCGCCGCGCGGGGCCGCTCGAGCAGCACGGCGCGGGCGTCGATCTGCTCGAACGGCTCGATGCGCTCACCTGGCGCGTCGATCGCGCGCAGGCGGAGCTCGCCTGCGCCCGTGGCCGCGACGAACGAGGACGGCGCAGAGCACACCCAGGCTGGCGCGGCCCGCGGCCGTGAGGGCTGCAGCCCCGGCGCCCGCCACGACGGCTGCGACATCGACGGTGGCAGGCGCGACTGCGAGGCCGGCCGTTATCGCGCCGGCGCCGAGGTGATAGCGCAGGCGATCCGCCCACTCCCCCGCTCGCGCCCGCATGCGGGCGACGCTACGCGCCGCCGCCTGCCCCCTGTGTCACGAGCGTTACAAGGTCTAGCGGTCAGGCATGGAGAAGCGGACGCCCTCGTCCGCCTGCTCCGGACCCGACCCGTTCGGCCCGGTCGGCCGCTCCGAGCGCACGGCCCGCACTGACTCGACCTCGTCCGGGTCGCTCGCCTTGAACGGCCCCGGCTTCGGGCGCGGCTTCCCGCCTGGGAACGCCAGGCGCAGGATGGTCCGCTGCACCATGCCGAGCTGCTTGCCGAACGGCCCGGTGTTGTACGGCAGCTCGTAGCGCTCGCAGATCTCCTTGATCCGCGGCGCGATCTCGGCGTAGCGCGTGCTCGGCATGTCCGGGAAGAGGTGGTGCTCGACCTGGTAGCCGAGGTTGCCGCTCGCCACGTGGAACAGCGGGCTGCCCTCGATGTTCGCGGCCCCCACGAGCTGGCGCACGTACCAGCCGCCGCGCGACTCGTCCTCGGCCTCCTCCTGGCTGAAGGTGTACGTCTGGTCGGGGAAGTGGCCGCAGAAGATGATCGCGTAGGCCCAGACGTTGCGGACCATGTTCGCCGCGACGTTGGCCGTCAGCGTCTTTCGGTACGCCCGGCCGCCGCTCTTCAGCGCGATCGCACCCGCCGCGGCGGCGATCCGGCGCGGGTCGCGCTTGCGCAGGCGCGCGCTTCTTGCCGAGCTCCGGCGCCTCGCGCGCGATGTCGAGCGCCGCCATCGCGAGCGCGGAGATCAGCGGCCAGGCGACGTAGTCCTTGACGATCTGGCTGCGCGCCTTCCCGGCGATGCCCTTCAGCTCCTTGAGCACCTGCTTCTGCGACTTCTCGCCGGTGCGGATGGCGTCGAAGTCGAGGTCGTGGAACGCGACGCCCCACTCGAAGAACAGCATCAGCAGGACGTTGTAGACGGGCTGCGCGAGGTAGACCGGATGCCACTTCTGATGCGGGTCGATCCGCATGATCTCGTAGCCGAGGTCCTTGTCCTTGCCGCGGATGTTCGTGTACGTGTGGTGGACGTAGTTGTGGGAGTGCTTCCACGCCTCCGCGTCGACGCCGTGTCCCAGTCCCAGCTCGAGGAGTGGATGTAGGGGTCGTTCATCCAGTCCCACTGGCCGTGCATGACGTTGTGGCCGATCTCCATGTTCTCGAGGATCTTCGCCAGCGAGTTCGCCGTGGTCCCGGCGATCCAGGTGGGCCGGTGGCGCGAGAACAGGAGGAGCACGCGGCCGAGCACCGCGAGCCGGCGGTGCATCTCGATCATGCTCACGATGTAGCGGCGGTCGCGGTCGCCGAGGTCCGAGTAGACCTCGTCGTGGATCGCGTCGAACTCCTTGCCGAGCGCTTCGATCTGCTCGTCGGTCAGACGGGCCAGCGGGCTTTCGATCACAGATGTCTCCTCGCTCATAGCTCGATCTCGATTGCGCCTTCGGGTGCCGAGATGCAGGTGCGGATCATCTCGCCGTCGGTGCCGTACACCTTCCCATTTCGCATGTCGCGCACGCTGTCCGGAGCACAGCTTTCCGATGCACGTGTGGCAGATCCCCTCGCGGCAGCCGAACGGCAGCTCGAGTCCCGCCTCCTCGCCGGCGACGAGGATCGGCTTGCTGCCGTCCGACTCCGCGGTCGCCTCGCTCTTCAGGAACTTGATCTCGCCGCCCTCGCCCTGCTCGCCGCCGCGTGATCTTGGGCTGGAAGCGCTCGAGGTGGAGCCGGTCGGGGTCCGCCTGCGCTCCCAGTGCTCGAGCATCGCGTCGATCATCTCCTCGGGGCCCGAGAGGAACGTCTCGCGCTCGCGCCAGTCGGGCACACGTCGTCGAGGTCGGCGGGCTGTCAGCCGGCCCTCCTCTCCGGTGAGCCGCAGCTTCAGGACGTAGCCGTCGCGGCGCCGAGTCGAGGCGCTGCAGCCGGTCGCCGAAGATCACGTCGTCCTCGGTCGCGCGCCGAGTGGACGTGCACGGCGTCGCCGAGTCTCGTCGCGGTGGTCGAGGTCGCGCAGCATGCTCATGATCGGCGTGACGCCGCTGCCCGCGCTGATGAAGAGCAGCTTCTCGGGCAGCGGGTCGGGCAGGACGAACCCGCCCTCGACCCCGCCGAGGCGCACGAGCGCGCCGGGCTTCGCCTGGCGCACGAGGAACGGCGTGACCGTGCCCTCCTCGACGAGCTTCGGCGTGATGCAGATGCAGCCGTCGGAGCGGTCCGGGTCGGAGGTCAGCGAGTACGCGCGCCAGTGGTGCACCCCGTCGACGATGACGCCGACGCGCAGGTACTGCCCCGGCTCGTGTCCCTCCCATTCGAAGCCCGGCTTGATGACGATCGTCACCGCGTTCGCGGTCTCAGGCTCGACCCGCTCGATCCGTCCCCGCAACTCGCGCGTGGACCAGAGCGGGATTGATCAACTCGAGGTAGTCGTCCGGCAAGAGCGGGGAGAAAAGCGACCGGACCGCCTTGAGCGCGCGACGCCGCGGACCCGACACCTTCGGAGGAGCGCCTACTTCGGCCACGCTCGGGGTAATACCGCTGAGAACGAATGTCAAACGTCCGTTCACAGTCACTGCGACAGGTCCGGGAGCGGGATCTGGTGGCGGCCACGCGGCGGCTATTCGACGAGCGCGGAATGCAGGACGCGCCGATCGAGGAGATCGCTCGGGAGGTCGGCATCGCCCGCGGGCTGATCTACCGCCAGTTCTCCTCCAAGGACGAGCTGTTCGTCCTGACCGTGACGGACTACCTGGCCGACCTGGCCGAGCTGATCCGCACGGCCATGACCGGCAGCGAGGAGCCCGGCAAGCAGCTCGAGCTGGTGACCGAAGCCTACGCGCGCTTCTGCCTCCGCTACCCCGCCTTCCTCGACTGTTCGCTATCGCTGATGAGGCGGCCCGCGATGGAGCTGAAGGAGGACGTGTCCGAATCGGTCTGGCTGCGGCTCGGGCAGGGAATGGCGAGCTGCATCGAGCCCCTGACGCGCATTCTCACGGCACTCGGCGTCGACGATCCCAAGTACACATCGAACATCCTCTGGACTCAGACGCTCGGGACAATGCACTTGGCCCGGTCGCGCGTCGGCCTGCAGGAGCTCGCGCCAGGAGTCCCCGATCTCTTCCGAATCGATGCCGACCGGCTCGTCGCGAGCTGCGTCGCGGCGGCGTCGGCCGTCGTGCGCGCCTGACGCGGGCTATCTGGCGGTCGCGACCGGCCGGCCCTCGGAGGGCTGTACCAGCACCCACCCGTCGCCGCTGAAACCGAGCTGAATGCTTTCGCCGGATCCGAGGCCGACCAGGGCCTTCGCCTGCAGGTCGGTCTTCAGGTTCGTCGTCACGCCGCCGGACCACGCGATTGCGGCCTGGGGATCGGCGAAAGTCGGCGCTTCTGCCACCGCGAGCCGGACCGGCTCCCCGTCGGATACCAGCGCGACATCGCCGCTCCCCCGGAGGTGGATGTTGAACAGGCCGCCCGCGAGCATGCCGGCGGTCCCGCCCTTCACCCGGGTGACATCCCACTCGATTCGCTCGTCGAACGCGAGGATGTTGCTCCCGTTCACGGTGATCGACTCCTCTCGCAGGGTCAGCGTGTGCACGAGCATCGCCTGATGGGCGAGGAACACCTCCCCGCTCCCAGAAGCCTGCATCAGACGTAGGTTTTCGCCCGTGGCCGCCTTCTTCAGGAACCGGCTGAGGCCGCCGCCCTTGTGCTCGAAATGGACATCGCCCTGGTAGGCGACCATCGATCCGTTCTTCGCGAGGACTGCCCCCTCCGAAAGCTCCACCTTGAGGAGGCGCTTGTTCTGCAACGTGAACGCCTCACCGGTCTCGACCTCGTCGAATGTCTGAAACGGCTCGCTGGATTCGCTCATGTACTACAGGTTTATCTACCCGTAGTTGAACTCGGCCAGCAGGGGCACGCGATCGTCGTAGAGCGGCAGGTGGGTCTCGATCCCCGTGAGCTTGAACAGGCGGTCGGCATGTCCCTCGGGGCGCAGGATCCCGAGCCGCGCTCCGCGCTGGGCGACTCGCCTCTGGAGCGAGATCAACTCCCCCAGGGCGGACGAGTCCAGAAAGGACGTCCGGCGCAGGTCCACGACGGTCAACTCGGCGTCGTCGCGGTCGCTGGCGGTCCTGAAGCGCTTGCACACGGCGATGTCGAACTCGCCGCTCACCTGGACGACATGCACCCCCGCGTCGTCCCACGACCGCACTTCGCATTTCTCCATCGATGAATCCCTTCGGCCTGGCTTCGACGAACGCCGGCTGTCCCGCGACCTGCGTGGTCTCCCAGGCAAAGGTCCGGCTCGACGGGGTAGCCCCGATGCGCGCAGCGCGCATGCGCACCGGTTCCGCGCGGAATCCTATGCGATCACAGCTGGATCGACTTCACCTCGAGGAACTCCTCGAGCCCGTACTTGCCGAGCTCGCGCCCGTGGCCGGACTGCTTGAAGCCCCCGAACGGCGCGACGCGGGTTGAAGGCGGCGCCGTTGATCTCGACCTGGCCCGTCCGGAGCCGGCGCGCCACTTGCTTGGCGTGCTCGGGGTCGCCGGACCAGACGCCGCCGGCCAGTCCGTAGACCGTGTCGTTGGCGATCTCGACGGCCTCGTCCTCGGAGCTCGTACGGCATGATCGCCAGCACCGGGCCGAAGATCTCCTCCTGCGCGATCGTCATCTCCGGGGTGACCTCGGAGAAGACGGTGGGCTGGACGAAGTAGCCGCGGTCCTGGCCCGGCGGGGAGTCCTCGCCTCCGGCCACGAGCTTCGCGCCCTCCTCCACGCCCTTGCGGATGTAGCCGCGCACGCGCTCGCGCTGGGTCTCGGACACGAGCGGCCCGAGGTTGGCGTCGGGCTCGAACGGGTCCGCCACCTTGAGCTGGCCGGCGACCGTGGCCGCGATCTGCTCCGCCTCGGCCAGTCGCTCGCGCGGGACGAGCATGCGCGTGAGCGCGCTGCACGTCTGGCCGGAGTTCAGGTAGCACTTGCCCATCCCGTCCACGACCGCGGCCGCGAGGTCCGCGTCGTCCAGGATCACGTTCGGCGACTTGCCGCCGAGCTCGAGCGCGACGCGCTTGACCGACTGCGAGGCCACCTCGCTCACGCGCTTGCCCGCCGCGGTCGAGCCGGTGAACGAGACCATGTCGACCGCGTCGTGCGCGGCGATCGCCTCGCCGACGACCGGGCC
This sequence comes from uncultured Thermoleophilaceae bacterium, assembly GCA_963846865.1. Taxonomy (GTDB): domain Bacteria; phylum Actinomycetota; class Thermoleophilia; order Solirubrobacterales; family Thermoleophilaceae; genus DASPHG01. The sequence continues at coordinate 420,557 of CAWJXU010000008.1, forward strand.
GAATCCCGTCACGAGGTTGAAGCAGCCGGCGGGCAGGCCGGCCTCCTCGAGGATCTCGGCGAGGACGAACGCGTTCAGCGGCGTGACCTCGCTCGGCTTGACGACCACGGTGCACCCGGCGGCGAGCGCGGGCGCGACCTTCGCGCAGATCTGGTGCAGCGGGTAGTTCCACGGCGTGATGCAGCCGACGACGCCGACCGGCTCGCGCACGACAAGCGAGTTCCCCGACCTGCTCCTCGAGCTCGGCGTCGAGGATGAGGTCGGCCATCGAGCCGAACGTCATCGCCGGAAGCCCGGCCTGGATCATCTGCGAGAGGCCGTAGGGCATCCCGACCTCGCGGCTGATCAGCGCGGCGATCTCCTCGCCGCGCGCCGCGAGCGACGCCGATACCGCGCGCAGGAGCTGGGACCGCTCGCCCACGGGTGTCTGCGACCAGGCGTCGAACGCCTCGTGCGCGGCCGCGACGGCGCGGTCGACGTCCGCAGGCGTGCCCTCCGGCACGCTGCCCATCACCTGCTCGGTCGTCGAGTCGATCACGTCGATTCGGCCATCGCCGGACGGCTCGACCCACTCGCCTCCGATGAACAGCCGGTCGCGGTGGACCGGCTCTACGTCATGCGTGAGCTGGGGTGCCTGCTGTGTCTCGACTGCCATGGGTCTCCTCCGTCCTCCCGGCGATCGCCTCCGCGGTGCGGTGCGCGAGCGCCATCACAGTGACCATCGGGTTGGTGCCGGACGCGGTCGGGAACGCGCTCGCGTCGCCGATCCAGACGCCCTTCGTGTCGTGAAGCTCGCCCCACGGGTTGGCGACGCTCGTCTGCGGGTCGCTGCCCATGCGGCAGGTGCCCATCTGGTGAGCCGTGAACAGGCGCCAGCCGCCGCCGCCGAGCGGGATCTGCTTCACCCGCTCCGTGAACCGCGCGCAGGTCGTCGCCGCGGCGCCAGCTCGGCAGCCCGGCGGCGAGCGCGGCGATCTCGACCGCGCCGCGCGGCGCGGTGGGCCTCGGCGAGCTTGTCGATGCCCAGGTGGATCGTGCGCCGGTCCTGCTCGTCCTCGACCGAGTACCAGACGACCGCCTCGCCGCTCGCGTCGACCTCGACCCGGCCGTGGCCGCGGTCGCGCGGCAGCGGCACGAACGTCGCGTTGTACTTCGCGCGCGAGACGAGGTCCTTGTGCGCGGCGGCGGAGACCCACGGGATCGCCGAGCCGATCAGGCCCGGCGCGTACTGGACGCTCTCGATCAGGAAGCCGTAGCCGTTCTCGACGTTGGCGAACTCGTCGACCAGCCCGGCCTGCGGCGCGCCCCACCACGCGCGCTGGTCCTCGGCGTACGAGCCGATGATCGCGACGCACGGATGCAGCCGCAGGTAGTTGCCGACTGCCGGGCCGCCGATGCCGCTGCGCAGGAGGAGCGCGGGCGACTCGAGCGAGCCGCACGCCACGACGACGGTCGGAGCCCGGACCGTGAAGCTGCCGTGCACGTTGCCCTCCGCGTCGACGTGCACGCGCCTCGACGCCCGCGGCGCGGCCGTTCTCGGTGAGCACGCGCTGCGCCCGGCTGCGCACGTACAGCTCGGCGCCGTTCTCGTGCGCGTCGCGCAGCCAGGTGCGGTCGCCGGAGTTCTTCGCGCCGGACTGGTCGCCGAAGCCGAGGTGGCCGGCGCTGTCCGGCGAGTACTTGTCCGGATCCGCGTTGCGGACGATCGTCTTGAAGCTCCACCCGAGCTCGTCGGCCGCCTCCTTCATCCGCTGCTGCGGGCCGTTCAGGTCGCTGCAGCGGTCGGTCGCGCCGATCCGCTCGAGCACCGTGTCGAGGTGGCGGTCGTAGTCGGACCCGTCGAGTCCCTCGAGGCCGTGCTCGTTCGGCCCAGTCGCTCCGGACCCAGTCGGTGGTCCGCAGGCAGTTCGTCCAGTTGATCGTGGTGCCGCCGCCGAGGGTCGTCCCCGCCTGCATGCTGATGTTGCCGTCCGCGCTCGGCGTCGGCCCGCCGCGCCAGAACATCTCCTGGTACGCCTGCAGCTCGAGCTGCGCGAAGTCGGACTCGTTGAAGTAGCCGGACGCCTCGAGGACGACCACCTTCATGCCCCTGCTTCGCGAGCGTGCCGGCGATCACGCCGCCGCCCGACCCGGAGCCGACGATGCAGACGTCGGCGTCGATCGTGTCGCCGTCGGCCGGCGTCTTCACGTCGAGCAGCTTCGGCACCTGCGGCGGAACGCCGGACGGGCCGGGATAGCCGAACGTCTTCCAGTTCGGGTTCAGGCCCGTGTTGGGGTCGGGAGCGCCGTAGGCGAGGAAGAGCGTCATCCCCGCGAGCGCGGACACGCCCGCCGCTGCGTCGGGCGACGCCAGCGCGAGGTTCCGCAGGAGCTGCTCGCGCGAGTCCTGCGACGGCATGCGCAGGAAGCCCTGCTGCCCGAGCACGTCGAGGAGCTGCTCCAGCCCGCCGCGGATCGTCTCGTCCGGGATCTGCTCGATCAGGTCCTCGACGGCCTCGGGAAGCCCCATGTCGGTGGCCGAGCGCGCGAAGAAGCCGTCAGGGTCGTCGTCGCGCTCGATGCGCGGATAGACCGTGTCGCAGACCGCTCGGAGGACAGCGCGGCGCTCGTCGTTCACCGCACGCCGATCATATCCCTGCCCACTACGGCTGCACTGCTTCGCGCAGTGCCTCGAGCCTCACCTCCCCGATCCCGTCCACCTCGCCGAGCTCCTCGACCGAGCGGAAGCCGCCGTTCGCGTCGCGGTACTCGATGATCCGCGCCGCGAGCGTCGGCCCGATCCCGTCGAGCTCCTCGAGCTGCGCCTGGGTGGCGGCTCGCGAGGCTGACCGGGCCGGCGGCAACGCCCGGCGTGGCGGACGGCGCGGCGGCGACCGGCGCGCCGCCGCGCACGGGCACGATGATCTGCTGGCCGTCCTGCACCCGCGCCGCGAGGTTGGTGCCGGTGAGCTCCGCCTTCCCGGTCGGGCCGCCGGCGAGCTTAGCGCAGCGGCGACGCGCGCGCCGTCGCGCAAGCCGGTAGAGCCCAGGCCGCCTGACCGCGCCGGCGACGTGGACGTAGACGCGCGGCCCCGAGCGCCGAGGCGACGGCTGCGCCGCCGCCGGCCCGCTCGACCGACACGGGCGGCGGGTCGGGCTGGCGGCTCGCCATGACGCGGTAGCCGACAGCGAGCACGAGCAGCGCGGCCGCGACCCAGGGGAAGAGGCGCGTGCGGTCGTCGAACACGCCTCGACGCTAAGGGCGCGGGCGTTACAGGTGGGCTACGGGCGTTACGAAGTCAATGAGCGGACGTCCGAAGCCGCGGTCAGATGCGCCTCTAGGCTCAATTTCACTGCCACCGTTCGGACAGCGAGTCGGCGGTCAGCGACGTCGAGCGCAGCCTTCGGGCGCTTCGTCCGCTCGAGGTCCGCTCGGGCCCGTCATCCATCGCGCACGAGCGACTCCACGGCGTCGGCGTCGCCCTCGAACACCGCCTCGACCGTGCCGTCGGGCCGGTTCGCCACCCAGCCTGCGACGCCGGCTGCCTCGGCTCGCTGCCGCGTCGAGTCGCGGAAGAAGACGCCCTGCACGCGCCCGTGCGCGACGACGCGCTTTCTCATCCGCGTGCGACCGCGGTCAGCGCGAGCAACTCGTAGGCGATGTTCGCGGCGAGCATCGCCGTGATCTGGCCGGGGCCGTCGTAGGCGGGCGCCACCTCGACGACGTCGTAGCCGCGGAAGTCGATTCCCGCGAGCGACCGCAGCAGCACGAGCGCCTCGTGCGGCAGGAGCCCCGCGACCTCCGGCGTCCCCGTCCCCGGCGCGAACGCCGGGTCGATCACGTCGATGTCGAACGACAGGTAGGCGGGCCCGTCGCCCAGCCGCTCGCGCACGCGCTGGCTGTAGTCGCCCGGGCCGATCGAGCGCAGCTCGTCGCCGCCGATCAGCTCGAAGCCCATCTCGCGCGCGTCGCCGAGGTCGCTCTCCGCGTACAGCGGCCCGCGCATGCCCGCGAACAGCGACCGCTCGGGCGCGATCACGCCCTCCTCGACCGCGCGCCGGAACGGCGTGCCGTGGAAGTACTTCTCGCCGTAGTACTCGTCCCACGTGTCGGCGTGCGCGTCCAACAGCACCACCCCCAGCGGCTCTCCGGCCGCCGCGGCGTGCGCGCGGAGCTCACCCAACACCACGGAGTGATCCCCACCCAGCACAAGCGGCACCGTCCCGGCGGCCAGAACGGGAGCTAGCGCGTCGGCGATCTGCGAAGCAGTGCGCTCGGCGTTGCCGGGCGTGATGACCACATCCCCGTAATCGACGATGTTGAGAGAGCCGAACACGTCGACCTGCACAGCGGGGTGGTACGGCCGCAGCAACGTCGAGCCCGCGCGGATCGCCTCCGGTCCGAAGCGCGCGCCCGGCCGATAGGACGTGCCGGTGTCGAACGGGATCCCGACGACCGCGACGTCCACGCCGTCGAGCTCCTGCGTGTGAGGCAGCCGCGCGAACGTGCGCACGCCCGTGTAGCGGGGCACGCTCACGCTTCGATCACGACCCTGATCGTGCGCAGCTTCCGGTCGGCGGCGCCGCGGAGCATGCCGCCATGCTCCAGCGTCCGCTGGACGTACTCGATCGTCGGCTCGGTGAGCCGCTCGCCCGGCAGCACGTTCGGGACGCCCGGCGGATACGCCGCGAGCGACTCCGCCGCGATCCGGCCGGCGGCCTTCGCGAAGGGGACCGCCTCCTGGGGGCCGAGGAAGGCCTCGCGCGGCGTCATCGCCAGCTCGCCCCACGGCGGCGGCGGGGCGAACGGCTCGTGCTCCCGGCCGCCCGGGACGTCGAGACGGTCGACCGCGTGCGCCAGCGCGGCGACGAGCCGCTCGACCTGGGGGCCGACGTCCTCCGCCATGCCGAAGACCGCGACGACGACGTTCTCGCCGAACAGCTCGAAGATGATGTCGTCCTCGGCGACCACGGCCGCGAGCTCGTAGCCCGTCGCTCCCGTCCCGCGCACGTCGATCGCGAGCCGCAGCGGGTCATAGCCGTGCACGCCCGGCCGGCCCGCGATGCTCTCGTCGAGCACGTCGAGCCCGGGCAGCTCGCGGATCGCGGCGCGCGCCGCCTCCAGCGCCTCGATCGTCTCATCGAGCAGCTCCCGCCCGCGCGTGACGGCCAGCCGCCGCGCGGCGTCCAGCGACGCGCAGAGCAGCGAGTTCGGGCTGGTGGACTCGGTCAGAGTGACAGCGCGGTCGACGAGGTGGTCCTCGATCAGGTCGCCGGCGACGTGGACGATCGCCGACTGCGTCAGGCTGCCGACGATCTTGTGGGTGCTCGACACGACGAGGTCCGCCCCCGCGGCGAGGGCGTGGACGGGGAGGTCGGGATGGAACGCGAGGTGCGCGCCCCACGCTTCGTCCACGACCAGCGGCACGCCGTGCGAGTGCGCGACCTCGACGAGGCCCTTCACGTCGGCGACCGCGCCGAAGTAGGTCGGCGAGGTGACGTGCGCGCCGACCGCGCCGGGGGTGGCGGAGAGCGCCTCGTCGAGCGCATCGGGGGTGACGCAGTGCGCGATCTCAAGCTCCGGGTCGAGCTCCGGCTGCACGAATCGCGGGCGCAGGCCGGACATGATCAGGCCGTCGACCGTGCTCGAGTGAGCTGTGCGCTGCACCACGATCTCGTCTCCGAGGTGGACGAGCGCGAGGCACGCAACGTGGTTGCCCTGCGACGCGCCGTTCAGGAGGAACCACGCCCGGCGCGCACCCCAGGCCTCCGCGGCGAGCTGCTGGGCCTGCTGCCACGGCGTCGGCTCGGGCCCGAGGTCGATCCCCTCGATCAGCGCCGGGATGTCGAGCTCCAGCGCGCTGTCGCCGAGCGCCTCGCGCAGCTCAGGGTCCGCGCCCGGGCCGCCCTTGTGCCCCGGCACGTGGAAGCGCCCGGGCCGGCGGGCCGCGTAGGCGCGCAGCGCGTCGAGGTAGGGCGCTTCGGACTGGATCAGGCGAGTCTATGAAGCAGCGCCGCGACCGCCTCGGCGGGTGTCTCGAATCCGTCCACTCCGTCGAGGTCCCAGCTCCCGAGGCCCACCACCGGCTTGCCGGTCTTGCGCGCGAACGCGATCTCCGACAGCGTTCCCCACTCGCCGCCGATCGCGATCACGCCGTCCGCTGCGCGGACGATGAGCGCGTTGCGCGCCTCGCCCATGCCGGTCGGGACGGCGGCGGTGAGCCAGGCATTCCCGTCGCTCCGGTCGGTCCCGGGAAGCAGCCCGAGCGTCGTCCCGCCGCCCTCGCGAGCCCCCTTCGACGCGGCCTCCATCACGCCACCGAGACCACCGGTCACGACGACGGCGCCCGCCTCGGCGAGCAGCCGCCCGACCTCCTCCGCCAGCCCTCTCTGCCCGGCGTCCGCGTCGCCCGCGCCGACGACCGCGATGTACGGCTGCTCAGGCAGGTTCGTCGGCGGCCGAGCTTGACCGGTCTCGGTCTCGGGCGGCGGCGAGCCGGCGCGCGGTTCCCGGTGCTCCACGCTGAACGACACGCGCGCCGACCGACATGAACGCACCGGCGAGCAGGAGCGCCGACCCGGCGAGCGCGAGCCACGCGCCCGTCTGAAGATCGAAGTCCGAGAGGGCGACGGCCGGCGGCGCGTCGATCAGCTGCGAGGCGGTCAGCACCAGCGCGGCGGAGCCCAGCAGGAGGAGCGGCGCCCGCGGCAGCCGGGGCTCGATCTCGGCGCGGCTGAGGAACGTCGAGATCGTGACCAGCGCGATCCCGGCGAGCAGAAGGTCGATCACCTCGAACACGGTCCATGCCGTGTAGCCCTCGTCGCGGTCGCCGTACCAGTCGAGGAAGAGGCTGACGAGCAGCAGCACCGCACCCACCGCGGCGACCACCGCGCCCGCGTCCAGCCGGCGGCTCAACCGAGCGCCTCCCTGAAGCCCTGGCGCCAGCTCTTCCAGCGCGGCTCCCAACCCAGCTCGCGCTTGGCCTTCGCGTTGGTCGCTCCCTGTAGCCCGGTCGTCATGTAGACGGCCAACCTACCGCCCCCGATCCGGGCCAGGAAGCGCGGCACCTTTCGCGGCGGGCGCGCCTCGAGCGCAGCCGCGTACTCGGGCAGCCACTCCCTGAGCGGCGCGGGATCGTCGTCGACGACGTTGTAGATGCCGGGCGCGCCGCGATCGACGGCAGCCACCGTCGCTGAGGCGGCATCGTCGACGTGGATGAACGAGTAGACGGCGGCGCCGCTCCCCACCAGCGGGAACGCGCGCTTTCGCACCATCGCCGCGGTGGACCCATCGCCGGCATACGCGCTGCCCGGACCGTAGAAGTACCCGTACCGAAGCACCACGCCCTCGACGCTGGCGCTGCCGAGCGTCGCCTCCTCGAGCGCGTGCACCGCCGCCACGTTGCGTGCCCACGGCTCCGGTGCGCCGTCGAAGAGCGGGTCGTCCTCCGAGCGCAGCGTGTCGGAAGGTGCGTACGCGAACGCGATGCTCTGCGAGATAAGCCGGCGGGCCCCAGCCGCCTCCGCGGCCCTTACGAGGTTGCGTGTGCCGTCCCGCCGCAGCCGGTCATTGGTCTCGAACTGCTCGCCCATCTTGCGCGGGTTGATCGCCCTCGGGATGTCGGTGAGCTGGTTGATCACGACCTCCGGGCGCGCGGCGGCCGCGGCCTGCGCCACTCCTTCCGCGTCGAACGCGTCGCAGACGACCGGCTCCGCCCCGAGCTCGCGCGATCTCGGCGGCGCGCTCCTCGGACCGCGTCATGCCGGTCACCTCGTGTCCCGCTTCCAACAGCCGCGGCACAAGCGCGCGGCCGATCACGCCGGTAGCGCCGGCGACGAACACTCGCATGCGCGCACTCTAGGCCGCGAGCGCCGCGATCTCGTTCGCCGGGACCGGCCGGCCGAAGAGATATCCCTGTCCCAGCCCGGCCCCCTGGTCGACCAGGTACTCGAGCTGGTCCGTACGCTCGATGCCCTCCGCCACGTGGTCGATCCCGAGGCTGCTGGCGAGATGGATGATCGTCGAGGCCATCGTCGAGGCGGCTTCGTCATCCGGCATCTCGGCGACGAACGAACGGTCGATCTTCAGCAGATCCACCGGCATCCGCCATAGGCGGGCGAGCGAGGAGTGGCCGGTGCCGAAGTCGTCGATCGCCATCCGGAACCCGTGTTCGTTGAGCGCCTCGAGGACGGCCTGCGTGCGGGCGGGGTCAGCCATGACCGTCGACTCGGTGATCTCGACGATCATGCGGCCCGGGTCCACCCCCGCGACGCGCGCCGCGCGCAGTGTCTTGTCGACGAAGTCGGGCTGCCACAGCTGGCGCAGCGAGACGTTGAACGCCACGTCGAGCTCGAGGCCGTCGGCGGCCCACGCCGCCGCCTGGCGGCACGACTCCTCGACCACCCACTCGCCGATCGGCTCGATCAGGCCGGTTTCCTCGGCGAGTGGGATGAAGTCGAGAGGCGGGACGAGTCCGCGGTCAGGGTCCTCCCAGCGGACCAGCGCCTCGACGCCCACCATCGGAACGCTGTCCTTGCCGGAGTGAAGGGCTGCGTGCGCGCGAGTCAGGTCGATGACGGGCTGGTAGTGCAGGATGAACTCGTGCCGGTCGACCGCCTTCCGCAGGCGGGTGATCATCTCGAGCCGCCGCTCGACCGCCTCGGCGCCGGCCGCGAAGACGCGGGTGGGCGCCGAGCCCGGCTCCTTCGCCTGGTAGTGCGCGGCGTCGGCGTGCTGCAGGAGCAGCCGCGGCTCGTTCGCGTCGAACGGGAAGATGCTGATGCCCGCGCGCGCGCGTACGAAGAGCTCGGTGCCGTGGATCGTGAACGGGCGCGCGAGGGCCGCGTGCACACGCTGCGCGACCGTCTCGGCCGCGGTGGCCAGCCGTCCGGTGCCCTCCGCCGTCTGCGGATCCCCGACGTCGAGGTCAGGCAGCAGGACCAGGAACTCGTCCGCGCTGTGGCGCGCCACCACGTCGCTCGTGCGGGCGACGCGTATCAGCCGCTCGGCGACGCAGCGAAGCAGCTCGTTCGCGGCGTCGTAGCCGAGGCTTCGGTTGACGAGGCGGAAGCCCTCGAGGTCGATGTGGATGAGAGCGACGGCGACACCGCGCCGGCGTGCGCGCGCGAACGCCGCCTCGAGCTGGTGCTCGAGCGCGCCGCGCGTAGCCAGCCCGGTCAGGGGGTCGCGCTCCGCGGCGAGGCCGCTCGCCGGCAGCATCGTCTCGCGCATGAAGCAGGCGAAGCGGGCGGGCCACTGCGGGCCGAGCCGCGTGACGGCGACCTCGAGCGGGAGGCGGCGGCCGTCGCGCCGCGCGGCGATCACACGCGTTGTGCGCGCGCTGCTCGCCTCGTCGGCCTCCTCGAGGAGGACCTCGAGCGTCCGGCGTTGCCTGGCGCGCACGTCGGCCGGTATGAGGAGATCGACGAGCCCGCGGCCCTCAGCCTCGGCCCGATCCCATCCGAAGGCGGCCTCCGCCGCGGCATTCATGGCGATGATGCAGTGGCGGTGGTCGACGGTCACGATCGGGTCGGCTACCGCGTCGACGATCGCAGCGTTCAGCTCTTGCTCAGTCAGCGGGGCCACTGGCTCTCCGTTCGAGCACCCGCGTAGCTTGTGCGAGCACTCCGGCGACGAGGAGCCGGAATGACCGGATGCGCAACTTTTCGCGAACTATCGAACGACGAAGTTGACGAGCTTGCCGGGGACGACGACCGTCTTTGCAAGCTCGCCGCCGTTCAGATGGTCCTCGACCTTCGGCGATTCGCGCGCGAGCCGCTCCTGCTCCTCCTCGGAGGCGTCCGCAGGCACCTCGATGCGGTCGCGCAACTTTCCGTTCACCTGGACGACGAGCTCGAACGTGTCCGCGACGAGAAGATCGCGGTTTGGCTCGGGCCATTGCACCTCCCACACTCGTTCCCCGGTCATGAGGTCATAGACCTCCGCGCCCAGGTGGGGGGCAAACGGAAAGACTAGCGAGGCCGCGGTCGAAATGGCGAACCTTGCATGAGGATCGTCGCGATTCTTGTAGATCTCGTTCACGAGCTCCATCACGGCGGCGATCGCGGTGTGGGTGGCGAAACGCTCGCCCAGGTCGCGCGTGACCTTGTCGATCGCCCAGTGCGTCTTGCGCAGGAGCGGGGTCGGCTCGCCGCCGGCGTCCGCGGCGGGCGCCTCGGTCGCCGCCCGGTGAAGCCGCTTCAGGAAATTCGACGACTCCGGTGATCCCCTGGTCGGACCAGTCCGCGTCGTCGACTGGATGGCCGATGAAGAGCATGTACGTGCGCGCGACATCCGCGCCATAGCGCTCGACGTAGTCGCCCGGGCTGACGGTGTTCCCGAGCGACTTCGACATCTTCGCGCCGTCGCGCGTGACCATCCCCTGCGTGAAGAGGCGCGCGAACGGCTCCTGGAAGCCGAGGTAGCCGAGGTCCGCGAGCGCCTTCACGAAGAAGCGCGCGTACATCAGGTGCAGGATCGCGTGCTCGATGCCGCCGATGTACTGGTCCACCGGCATCCAGCCGTCCACGATCGCGCGGTCCCAGGCGGCGTCCTCGTTGTCCGGGTCGCAGTAGCGCAGGAAGTACCAGGACGAGTCGACGAAGGTGTCCATCGTGTCGGTCTCGCGGCGCGCGTCCGCTCCGCACTTCGGACAGGTCGTGCTCACCCACTCCTCGGCCGCAGCGAGCGGCGACTTGCCCTTGGGCGCGTAGTCCTCGACGTCCGGCAGCTCGATCGGGAGCTGGTCGTCCGGCACCGGCGACGATGCCGCACGAGTCGCAGTGGACGACGGGGATCGGGCAACCCCAATAGCGCTGGCGCGAGAGGAGCCAGTCGCGCAGGCTGGTAGTTGATCGCGGGCTTGCCCTTGCCCTCCGCCTCGAGCCAATCGACGATCTCGCGGAAGGCCTCGCGGTTGTGCATGCCGTCGAACTGGCCGGAGTTGACCAGTCGGGCCGTCGTCCGTGCACGGCAGGTCGCCGCACTCGATCGACGCGCCTGATCTCGAGCCCGAACTTCTGCGCGAACTCGAAGTCGCGCGCGTCGTGCGCGGGCACGGCCATGATCGCGCCGGTGCCGTACTCCATCAGCACGTAGTCGGCGACGAACATCGGGATCTGCTCGCCGTTCACGGGGTTGGTGACGGTGTGCCCGAGCGGGACGCCCGTCTTCTCCTTGTCCTCCGCTCCGCGCTCCGCGGCCGACTCGCGGGCCGCGTGCGCGATGTAGTCGCGCACCTCCTGCGAGTCGTTCAGCTTGAGGACGTCGGGGTGCTCGGGCGCCATGACGAAGAACGTCGCGCCGAACAGCGTGTCGGGCCGCGTCGTGAAGACCGGGTAGTCGATGCCCGAGCTCCTCGCAGCGGAAGACGACCTCGGCGCCCTCCGAGCGGCCGATCCAGTGCTCCTGCTGCGTGACGACCTTCTGCGGCCAGTCGATCGTCTCCAGGTCGTCGAGCAGGCGGTCGGCGTAGTCGGTGATGCGGAAGAACCACTGCTCGAGCTGGCGGACCTCCACCTGCGTCCCGCAGCGCTCGCAGGTCCCGTCTGAGAGAACCTGCTCGTTCGCGAGAACGGTCGCGTCCTGCGGGCACCAGTTGACCGCGGCCTCCTTGCGGTAGGCGAGCCCCTTCTCGAACAGGCGCAGGAAGATCCACTGCGTCCAGCGGTAGTAGCGCGGCTCGTGGGTGCCGAACTCGCGGTCCCAGTCGATCGAGATGCCCCACTCCTTGAACTGGCGGCGGAACTCGGCGATCGACGGCCTCGGTCGAGTCGCGCGGGTGCTGGCCGGTCTTGATCGCGTGGTTCTCGGCGGGCAGGCCGAAGGCGTCGTAGCCCATCGGGTGCAGCACCCTGCGCGCCGTTGCGGCGGTGGAAGTGCGCGATCGCGTCGCCGATCGAGTAGTTCTTCAGGTGGCCGATGTGCGGCTCGCCCGAGGGGTACGGGAGCATCTCGAGGACGTACGACGTGGGCGCGTCCTCGTCGAGCGCGTCGTTCGAGACGTGCCAGGTGCGCTCGTCGGCCCATACCTGCTGCCACTTGCGCTCGATCGTTTTCGGGTCGTACGAAGCCACGGGCGCAGGTTACATTCGGCCTGTGGACTTCCAGGTTCAGCACGCGCGCGTACGCGACCGGGTCGAGATGGCGTACGTGCGCGAGGGCGCGGGCGGCTTCCCGCTGCTGCTGCTGCACGGGTGGCCGGAGACGAAGCGGATCTGGTGGCGGAACGTCGAGCCGCTGGTCGCGGCGGGGTTCGAGGTGATCGTGCCGGACCTCGCGGGGTTCGGCGACTCGGGGCTCGCCGACGACGACCACTACGACGTCGCGGCGCACGCACGCGACATGCACGCGCTCGTGTCGGACGTGCTCGGCCACGAACGGTGCGTGACGGCCGGCGGCGACCTGGGCGGGCTCGTGCTCTACGACCTGTCGCTGCGGTTCGAGGGGTTCGTCGGCGCGGCAGGTGCTGTTCAACACGGTGCCGCCGATCCTGCCCGAGGAGTACGAGGCCGCGGGCATCGCGCGCGAGATCCCGCGCGAGGTGCGGCAGGCGGCGGACTACTTCATGCGCCAGGCGCGCGACGCCGACGGGCTGGCGGCCGAGCTCGACACGCCCGAGAAGCGGCGGCGGTACGTGTCGCAGATGTACGGGCCGCGCTTCTGGGCGGCGCCGGGCGTCGTTCACGGGCGACGACGTGGCGTTCCACGCGGAGCCGTTCGGGGACGCGGATTCGTTCCGCGCGTCGATCGCCAACTACGAGTACGCGGGCGGTCCGCGGCAGGTCAGCGAGATGCCGCAGATCTTCGAGAAGTCGGCCGTGCCGACGCTCCTGCTTTACGGGCCCGAGGACCACGTGATCCCGCGCGATTTCCCGCATCGGATGGCGGTCGCCTGCATGGAACGGGTGGGCCCGTTCGTCGTCGAGGGCGCCGGGCATTTCCTCCAGTGGGAGCAGGCGGACGTGCTGAATCAGGCGATTCGGTATTTCTGCCTGGACCTCCTGTCAGCATCAGGGGAGCGATGAGCTCGGAACCAGGCGAGGAACCGGCAGCTAGGCCGGTCTCACGCGCCGCGGAACTGGCGGCGGAGCAGGTCGAATCGATCGTTTCGGTGGCGGCCGGAGAGCGCCGCGAAGCTGACTCGCACCGCGAAGCGAGGAGGTGGAGTCCGCGCGGCAGGAGGCCGAGTCCATCCGGGCGCTCGCAAAGCGAGTCCGCCCAGGCGGATGTGGAGGCGGCGCGCAAGGAGGCCTCGGCGCGGATCAGGGACGCGCAGGTCGCCGCGGACGAGGTGCTCGATCAGGCGAAGGCGGTGTCGACCGGCCTGACGCAACTCGCCCACCTGCTGACGACGCACGCCGAGCGAATCCTGCGCGACGTCACGAACTCCCACCGCGCGATGTCGGCGGACCTGCGCGCGGCAGGGCGGAACGAGCCGCTCGTCAACGGCGAGCGCTCACCCGGCCCGCCGCCGGAGCCGGACGAAGCCCCGCGGCCGCGGCGACGGGACACGGGACGCGAGAACCCGTTCGCGGACCTCGAGCCGCCGAGCTGGGTCGAGAACTAGCGCCCGTCCTTTCCGTCCGGTCGTGATGCGAACATACGTTCGTGCAGTCGCCGAATGTCAGAGGGGCCGTCGCCGAGCTAGCCGATGCGAGCTTGCTGCGACGAAGCTCGGAATTCCCGTACTGAAACCTGTGGCAGAGCATGGACGATTTGACATCGGCTTCGAGATCGGCAACCGGATCTATCGCGTCCAGGTCAAGACGGCCCGTGTGGCTCGAAACGGCACTGTTCTCATCATCTGCTTGCACACCAGTCGAACGACACCCAATGGATACGTCCGCGCGCGCTACCTCCCCGGTGAGATCGACCTGGTCGCTGCATACGCACCCGAACTGGAGAGGTGCTATCTGCTCGAAGCGCCTCTTATCGTTGACCGAAACGCCATCCAACTGCGGCTCGGAGCCGCCGCTGAATGGACAGCGAGCGGGCATTAACCTAGCCTCCGATTACGAATTCGAGGGGGCTGTAGCTCAGTTGGCCAGAGCACCTGAGTGGCACTCAGGGGGTCGGGGGTTCGAGTCCCCCCAGCTCCACTCTCCGCCCCGGGATCCCGGGGCGGTTGTGGTGGGCGCGAACGAGTTCCGCAACCGCTTCGGCTGGTACATGGAGCGCGCCGCCGCCGGGCGAGGAGTTCCACGTCGAGCGACGCGGGCGGCCGTATGTGCGCCTTACCGGCGCCGCTCCGCAACTGCGGCTCCCCGAGCGAGGGTTGTTCGTCGGCCGCTACGCGGCCCATCGCGCTGCCGCCTAGGCGGCTTCGATGAACTCGATCGCGTCGTCCAGGTCGGCGGTGTCGTCCAGGTCGATCGCGAGCTGATTCACATCCAACCCGTCGAGCGGGTCGTCGCCGTCGGGGATCTCCTCCAGGTCGACGAGCACGAACGCCTTCGTCTCGTACCAGACGAAGATCACCGCGCGGCTCAGGTGCGCGACGTCGTCAGGGGCGGGCAGGTCGGCGGCGGCGAGGAGCTCGCGCATGCGGTCCTCGACCTGTTGGTGGCAAGGTGATCGAGTCATCGGCCGAGCTTTGCGGGTCAGCGGTGACTGATGGAAGCCGGGTGTTACGAGGGCGTACGCTCCGTGTGACATTTCGGACGCCCCGACCTGCACCCATCTCGATCAAATCGAGCACCTAGCACCGGATGGCGCGGTCCCAGGCTGCCCACAGTGCATGGCGAGTGGCGACAGCTGGGTCCACCTGCGCATGTGCCAAGTCTGCGGGCAGATCGGGTGCTGCGACAACAGCCCGAACCGACATGCCACCCGTCACCACGAGGAAACGGGGCACGCGATCATCCGCTCGGTCGAGCCGGGCGAGGACTGGTCGTGGTGCTACGAGGACGAGATGTTCTTCCGCCTGGCGGGGCGATGAGCCCGGTCAAGCCCACCGTTCAGCTCGTAGGCGCGCGCCTCGATCCTGTGGCGCACGAGATACGCGACCTCCTCACAAGGTCCGCGCAACCGTACGACTGGTTCGAGGCGGGCTCGCCCGAGGCGACCGCGCTGCTCGCACGGCTCGATGTCGTCGAGCCGACCATGCCGCTCGTCGTCGACGGCGAGGCGGTATTGACGGGGATGACCGCAAGGGGCCTCGCCGACGCCTGGAGCCTTACCGCTCCGCCGAAACGGGCCCACTACGACTTCGCGATCGCTGGCGCCGGGCCCGCCGGGTTGGCCGCCGCGGTGTACGCGGCGTCGGACGGGCTCTCGACGATCGTGCTTGGAGCGCGACCTGCCGGGCGGCCAGGCGTCGCACACATCGCTCATCGAGAACTTCTTCGGCTTCCCCGACGGGATCGGCGGCGCGGAGCTGGCGCGGCGCGCGGGCCGGCAGGCGGAGCGCTTCGGCGCCGAGGTGACGGTCCTACGCGGAGTCGTGGGCGGCGACCACGCGGGCGATATGACTCGAATCAGACTCGACGGCGGCTTCGAGATAACGGCCAGCGTCGTGCTGGCTGCGCCGGGGATGGTCTGGCGACGGCTCGAGGCCGAAGGCCTCGACGACCTGCTCCAGCGCGGTGTGTACTACGGCGCCGGCCGCAGCGAGGCGGCGCGCTGCGCGGACGAGGACGTCGTGGTCGTGGGCGCGGGCAACTCCGCGGGGCAGGCCGTGATCAACCTGGCAAACGCAGGCGCGCGCGTGAAGATGCTCGTGCGCGGCGCCGATCTCGGCAAGACGATGTCCGCCTACCTGGTCGACCGTATCCGCGGGTGCGACAACGTCGAAGTGCGCCTGCAGACGGAGCTGACCGCAGCACACGCCGACGGGGAGCGGTTGTCTCATGTGTCGGTCATTGCGCCCGGCGCGCAGGACGAGAAGTTGTCCGCGTCGGCCGTGTTCGTATGCATCGGCGGCCGCCCACGGACCGACTGGGCAGCAGACGCCGGGGTTGAGACCGACCGCGCCGGTTACCTACTCACGGGCCCCGATCTCCTCGTTGACGGCCGCCGCCCCGACGGCTGGCCGCTCGACCGCGACCCGCTTGCGCTAGAGACGAGCATCCCCGGCCTCTTCGCCGCCGGCGACGCGCGACACGGATCGACGAAGCGCGTCGCGGGAGCTGTGGGCGAAGGCGCGATGGCAGCCGCACTCGCGTTCCGCCGGCTGGCGGAGCTCGGCCTGGCCACTTGACTGAAGAGCCCGCACTCCGGCTGGCCTCGACACGCGGGCGCTGGGTGCTTGCGACCGCGGTGCTCGGCTCCTCCGTCGCGTTCCTCGAGGCCACGGTCGTCAACGTCGCGCTGCCGGAACTCGGGCGCGACCTCAACGCCGACGTGGCCGGGCTCCAGTGGACGATCAACGGGTACCTGCTCACCCTCGCCTCGCTGATCCTTCTCGGCGGCGCGCTCGGCGACCGATACGGGCGCCGGCGGATCTTCGAGATCGGCGTGGTCTGGTTCACGGCCGCATCGGCCCTCTGCGCGCTCGCGCCGAGCGTCGAGGTCCTGTCCGCGGCGCGCGTCGTCCAAGGCGTCGGCGGCGCACTGCTCACCCCGGGCAGCCTCGCGATCATCGAGGCGACCTTCCGCGAGGAGGACCGCGGCCGCGCGATCGGCGCCTGGTCCGCGCTCACGGGCGTCGCCGGCGCTTTCGGCCCCCTCGTCGGCGGCTACCTGATCGACTCCGTCAGCTGGCGCGCGATCTTCCTGATCAACATCCCGCTCGGCGCGTTCGTCGTGTGGGCGTCGCGCCGCCACATTCCCGAGACGCGCGACCCCACGATCACGGGCCGGCTCGACCTGGCCGGGTCCGCACTCGCGACGATCGCCCTCGGCGGCCTCACGTTCGCGCTGATCCAAGCGCCCGAGCACGGCATCGGATCGCCCATGGTCGTTCGGAGCACTCGCGATCGGGATCCTCGGCCTGATCGCGTTCGTCCGCGTGGAGCGCCGCGCGCCCCAGCCGATGCTCCCGCTCTCGATCTTCTCCTCGCGCCAGTTCACCGGCGCGAACCTCGTCACCTTCGTCGTCTACGCGGCGCTCGGGGCGATGTTCTTCCTGTTCGTCGTGTTCCTCCAGGTCGCGCTCGGCTACAGCGCGATCGAGGCGGGCGCGGCGTCCCTCCCCGTGACCGCGCTCATGCTTGTCCTGTCCTCGCGCGCGGGCGCCCTCGCGCAGCGGATCGGCCCGCGAATACCACTGACCGTCGGCCCATTGGTGGTCGCGGTGGGCATGTTCATGATGAGCGACATCGAGGCCGGCGACAGCTACGTCGCCGACGTCCTGCCCGGCGTGGTCGTCTTCGGGCTGGGCCTTTCACTGGTGGTCGCGCCGGTCACGATCACGGTCCTCGCCGCCGCCGACCCACGCCAGGCCGGCATCGCCTCGGGGGTGAACAACGCCGTCGCCCGCACGGCGGGCCTGCTCGCCGTCGCCGTGCTGCCGCTGATAGCCGGCCTGAGCGGCGCCGACTACCAGGACCCCGACGCGATCGCCGACGGCTTCACGATCGGGATGAGGGTCGCCGCGGCACTCTCGGCCGCCGGCGGCGTGCTCGCGTTCGCGACCATCAGCGACGACGTCCTCGAGCGCGCGAAGGAGCCCGACCGGCGGCCGTGCCAGGAGGCGATCGAACGTGTCCCCGCGCGCCACTGCGCGGTGGACGGCACCCCGCTCACTACTCCACGTCGCGCGCGGGAGCCTCGCCCCACAGCTGTTCCAGCCGGTAGTACTCGCGCGCCTCGGGCGTGAAGATGTGCACGACGGCGTCCAGGTAGTCCATCAGCACCCAGCGCGCCTCCCGTGCGCCCTCCACCCGCCGCGGGAGCAGGCGGTGCTCCTTCTTCAGCTCCTACGTGGATCGCGTCGTGGATCGCCTTCGTCTGGCGCTCCGTGTTGCCGGAGGCGATCACGAAGAAGTCCGTGTAGCCCACGATCCCGCGCAGGTCGAGGATCCGCACGTCGGCGGCCTTCTTGTCCGCGGCGATCTCCGCGATCCGGTTCGCGAGCGCCTCCGGCGCCAGCGTGTCTTGTGCGTGTGCTGTCTCTGCCATCAGGACGGGACGGACGCGCCGTACAGGCTCTGCGCGCCGATGAAGTTCGCGACCTTGTCAGGCACGAGATAGCGGATCGGCTGCCCCGAGGCCGCCCGCTCGCGGACCATTGTGGAAGAGACGTCGATACGCGGCATGTCGAAGAACGTGAGCTCAGTCTCCCCGCCGATTGCCTCCTCGACACGCGCTGCGGTCCGCGTCTCCGCGCTCCGCGACCGCGATCGTCGCGAGCCGCATCACCTCGTCGGGCTGGTGCCAGGTCGCCAGCGCCGCGGCCTGGTCGCCGCCGAGCAGCAGCACGAGCTCGTCCTCGGGCGAGCGCTCGCGAAGCGCCCTGAGCGTGTCCGCCGTGTACGACGGCCCCTCGCGGTCGATCTCGATCCGCGTGAGCCCGAAGCGCTCGTCGGCGGCCGTCGCGTAGTCGCACATCTGGAACCGCACCTCCCGCCCGGGGTCCTGCGGGATCTCCCGGTGCGGCGCCTGCCCGACCGGGACCCACACGACGACGTCGAGGTCGAGCTGGGTGTGCGCTTCCTGCGCGCAGACGAGGTGTCCGAGGTGTGGCGGGTTGAACGCGCCGCCGAAGAGGCCGATCCGCAAGCGGCCTTCTACTCCTTTACCTGCCCGTCGCCGCGAGCGATCCACTTGAACGAGCAGAGCTCGCGCGTCCCGATCGGGCCGCGCGCGTGCAGCTTCTGGGTGGAGTTTCCGATCTCCGCCCCCATGCCGAACTCGGCGCCGTCGGTGAAGCGCGTCGAAGCGTTCACGTAGACGCACGCGGCGTCGACGCCGGTCGTGAACGCGCGCGCAGCGGCGTCCGAGCCGGTGACGATCGCCTCCGAGTGGCCGCTGCTCCACCGGTTCACGTGGTCGATCGCCTCGTCGAGGGAATCGACGACCTTCACGGCCAGGATCAGGTCGTGGAACTCCGTCCCCCAGTCACGCTCCGATGCCTCGACCGTGCGCTCGGCGAGATCGCCGGCTAGCGACCGCGTGCGGCCGTCCACGCGTAGCTCGACGCCCTTGTCGAGCAGCGCGGCCAGCGCGCCGGGCAAGAAGTCGGGGGCGATGTCGGAGTGCACGACCAGCGTCTCGGCGGCATTGCACACGCTCGGCCGCTGCGTCTTCGAGTTGACCGCGATCTTCACCGCCATGTCGACGTCGGCGTCGGCGTCGACATATACGTGGCAGTTGCCGGCCGCCGCGTACATCACCGGGACCGTGGCGTGCTCCTTGAGCGCGTCCTTCAGTCCCTCTCCCCCGCGCGGGATCACGAGGTCGACCAGCCCGTCCGCGGACGCGATCTGACGCAGCTCGTCGCGATCGCCGCCCGTCACGGGCGAGATCGACCCGGCCGGGAGGCCCGCGGCCTCGACAGCTTCGACAGCGACGGCGCCCATCACGGCGTTCGAGTGCGCCGCCATCGAGGACCCGCGCAGGACGATCGCGTTGCCCGACTTGATGCAGAGCGCCGAGCAGTCGATCGTCACGTTCGGGCGTGCCTCGTACACCACCGCGACGACCCCCATCGGGACCAGCACCTTCTCGAGCCGGATCCCGTTCGGCAGCGTGCGCTCCTCGATCACGTCGCCGACCGGGTCGGGCAGCGCCGCGATGTCGCGTACGTCGCGCGCGATCGTGGACAGCCGCTCCTCGGTGAGCTGGAGCCGGTCGAGCAGGGAGGAGCTGAGCCCGTTCTCGCGGCCCGCCTCCATGTCGCGCTCGTTCGCCTCGAGGATCTCCGCCGAGCGCTCCTCGAGCGCGGCCGCGAGCGCCTCGAGCGCGCGGTCCTTCGTCTCGGTGTCGAGCGTGGCGAGCTTGCGCGAGGCCGCCTTCGCCTGCGCGCAGATGTCGGCGACGGATGGAGTCGTCGTAGCCACCGGCTGAGAGGGTACTCTCGCGCAGGTTCCGGTCGGTTAGCGTGAGCGTCTGATGCTGGCCTTTCTCGGCTTCGACACGGCGAGCCTGCCGCTGGTGGAGCGGATGCTCGAAGCGGGCCGACTGCCAACGCTCGCGCAGCTTCGGCAGCGCGGCCAATGGTCGCCTCTCGAGCGCCCGGGGATGCAGGTCGAGGCCGGCGCCTATCAGACGCTCTACAGCGGCAAGCCACTCGGCGAGCACGGCCTCTACTTCCCGTTTCAGTGGTCGGCCGACGAGCAGCGCCTGCGCTACATCCACGCCTTCTCCACCCCACCGGCCTTGTGGGAGCGCCTGGCGGCGGCGGGCGGCGCTCGCTGGTCGTGGATCCGTACGAGGCACGGCTTCCAGAGCGCACCGCGGGTGTGTATCTGAGCGGCTGGCAGTTCGCGAACCGGTTCGTGCTTCCGACGCGGACGGATCCGCGCGCGGTTCGCCGGCGACTCGTTCGCCGTCTCGGACGCCCGCCGCTCGTCGAGGAGGTGTTCGGTCGCCCGACGCTCTCCGGGCTGCGAGCGCTGCGCCGACAGCTACTCGCCGCGCCCAGCCGGGCAGCGAAGGCCGTGGTCGAGCTGCTCGGAACCGAGCGGTTCGACCTCCTCTGGGTCAACCTGCCGGCGCCCCACGTGGCCGGCCACCGCCTGTGGGACGTCTCTCAGCTTCCGGGCGTGAACGGCAACGCGAGCAGGGAGCTCGGCGGCGCCGTGGCCGAGGTCTACGAGGCCGCCGACGCAGCGCTCGGCCAGATCGTCTCAGCGCTGCCGCCGGGAACCGACATCGTGGTGTTCTCGCCCTCGGGGATGGGGCCGAACACGAGCCGTGCCGACCTACTGCCACAGATGCTCGACGCTGTGCTGAGCGGTGGAAGTGGCCAGGAAGAGGAGGCCTCCGCCGGGAGCGCGATCTGGCGGCTTCGCGCCGCCGTGCCGACAAGTCTGCGCGCCGGGTTCGCCCGCGCGCTGCCCAAGCGCATCCTCTTCGAGATGTCCGCCCGGCTCGAGCTGAGCGGCGCGGACTGGAGCCGCACCAGGGCGTTTCCACTTCCGAGCGACGGGACCGGCTACATCCGGCTCAACCTGCGCGGCCGCGAACGCGACGGAGTGGTCGACCCGTCGGAGGCCGACGCCCTGATCGAGGAGATCGCGACCGGGCTCGAGACGTTCACCGACCCGGACGGCGCCCGGCGGTCGCCGGTGTGGAGAGCACGGCGCCGCTGGTGGACGGCGGGCCACACGCGGACCGGCTCCCCGACCTCGTGGTGCACTGGAGCGACCGTCCCTCCGCCGCTCTGACGGGTGTCAGCTCGCCGGTCCACGGTGACGTCATCCGTCGTGGAGGCGGGACGGGTCGGACCGGGCACCACACCGCCGAGGCCTGGGCGCTCCTCGTGCCGGGCCGGATCGAAGCCCCGGCAAATGTCGCGCCCGCCGCACATCGTCGACCTGGCCGCCACTGCATGCGCACTTGCCGGCAGGGCGAAGACGGGCTGCCGGGCGAGTCGCTGTTCGAGTTCGCCTGAGCGTGCTCGCGGTCATCACACTCGACGCTGCGTGCCTTCGCTTGGTCGAGCAGCTGCTGGACGAGGGGAGCATGCCGGTGCTGGAGGACCTGCGGCGCCGCGGCGAGTGGACCAGCCTGCGTACGCCGGGACGGCATTTCTCCGCAGGCGTCTACCAGGAGGTGTTCAGCGGAACGGACCTGGCCACGAACGGGCTTTACAACCCGTTCCAGTGGTCGGCGTCCGAACAGCGGCTCAGGTACATGCTCGACCTCCCCGCCCCGGAGGCGTGTGGGATCGCTTCGCACGCGCCGGCAGGCGCTCGCTCGTGCTGGATCCGTGGGAGGCCCGGCGTGGGGAGCAAGGAGCGGGGACCGTGATAAGCGGCTGGCAGTTCACCAACCGGTTCACCCTCCGGAGCTGGTCGGTGCCGGACGGGCTCGACACGCCGCTCGTCCGCCGCTTCGGCCGACCGCCGACAGTGGAGGAGGTCTTCGGGCGCCCGTCACTCTCATGGCTGAAGCGGTTGCGGCGTGAGCTGGTCGCGGCTCCGGCACGTCTCGCTGACGCCGCGACCGAGCTGATCCGCAAGGAGCCGTACGACCTCGTGTGGATCGGCCTTCCCGCGGTGCACATGGCGGGTCACCAGCTGATGGATCCCGGCAGTCAGCTCTGGGACGCGGCCTCCGGAGCTCGAGACGTCTCGCGCGAGGACCGACACGAGCTCGAGACCGGGCTGGCCGACGTCTACACCGCGGCGGACACCGCGCTCGGCCGGCTTCTGGAGGCGATGCCCGCCGACACCGACGTGATCGTCCTGTCGTCGGTGGGCATGGACGTCAACACCGGCCGCTCGGACCTACTGCCGGGCATGCTTCGAAGCGTCCTGCGGGGACACGCGGCCCGCGAGCGCCAGGACGGCGGCGGCACCTGGATCTGGCGCTTGCGCGCGCAGCTCCCAACGGACTTTCGTACCCGGGTCGCGCGCTCCCTTCCCGAAGGTCTTCTCTATGACGTGACCGCGTCGGCTCGAGATGCGGGGCATCGACTGGTCCGAGACGCGGGCATTCACACTGCCCACCGACCTGTACGGCTACGTGCGGCTCAACATGAGAGGCCGGGAGCGAGAGGGAATCGTCGAGCCTGGCGACGCCGACGAGCTCATGGACGAGATCGCCGATGGGCTCCTGACGTTCCGCGACCCGGACGGTGGGCCGGCGGTCGAAGCAGTCGAACGTGTCGCGGACGTCCTCGGCGACGGCGCCGGCCTTCACCACATGCCCGACCTCGTCGTGCGCTGGGCGGATCGTCCCGCCACGCGGTTGGCGGGAGTCGGGTCGCCGAAGTTCGGCGACGTCGCGCGGCGCGGCGGTGGGAGCGGACGGTCCGGCAATCATCGGGCCGATGCGTGGGCGCTGATCGTCCCCGCGACGTCAGCCGGCGGCGAGAGTCCACCGCTCCACCCAGCCTCGTCGATTTCGCGCCGACGGCGTGCTCGCTGCTGGGCGTGGACCGCGACGGCTTGGTCGGCGAACCGCTCCTCGAGCCGCGCTAGGCCCGTTCCAGCAACGGCTGGCCGGCCAGCCCCGACCCGTCGAGGTCCGAGCAGCGAGCAAGCCGTCGCGGCGATGTCCACGACGTGTGGCGCCCTGTCTGGAGCGCGCTCTCGGGAGCGACCCGGCACGAGCAGCGCCCACGCTGCATCGTCGTGGTTCCCGGATCGCCCTGAGCCGGCCCCCCGCAGCTCGGCCACGCCAAACGCAGGCGACGTGAGCCGTACCGGACCTGTAGTCGGCCGGTCGCTCCAGCTCACCAGGAGGTCGGGGAGCCAATCCGCGCGCTCGCCCTCGCCCTCGACCTCGGATGCCCGCGCGACTGAGTCGACCACCTGCCGGCCATCGTCGTCGTGGAAGGAGAGGAGGCCCGCAGCCAACTCGTCGAGAACAGCATCCGCGTCGGCCGGATCGACGGTTCCCAGCCGCTCGCGCCCACGGAGGTTGAGCCGCACGAATCCCTGGACGTCCGAAGGGACCGCGAACGCCCGGATGCGACTCCAGTCGAGCTTCGGCGACTCGAGCCGCGCGGTCAGCTTGAGCGCGGCGCGGGCCGGCAGCAACCGAGCCACCTCGCTCCGAACGCTCGTCGGGACCACGGACCTGAGCCTCCAGGCCAAGCTCCGGACGCCCCCACCGTTGCGCGAAGCGTCGCCGGCTCCGTCTCCGGTGACCGCCGCGACCATGTCGGGCATGAGCTCCGGCAACGCGCTGTTCCGCGTCATGCCAAGCGGAGTATGGGCGACCACGTCGGCGCCCGCCGGCAGGGCATCGAGGACCTCTGCAATTGCGGCGTCGCAAGCGACGTAGATGTCGTCGAGCGCGGTCTCCAGTGCGCGGCGCTCGTCCGGGGAGATCCGCTGGCCCTCGAGCGGGCTTAGGTCCCAGAAGAGATGCCCGGCGAGGTGGGCGGATGGAAAGGTGACCCACGCGAGGTCGAAGCTCTCGCGCCTCAACGCGTCGCATACGAGGTCGGCGACCCTCCGCGGAGCTGCGAGCAGGGGCCCCCGCAGCCGGAGCAGGCGCGCCACGGTTGGACGCCCGAAGACCTCATCGACGGCGCGTGGCCGGCCGAAACGGCGGATTAGGTCCCGCCGCGCACGCGAGGGGACGGACCACGGCGTCAGCACCACCCGGTTTGTGCACTGCCAGCCGCTCACGGCAAGGCCGTTCACGCCGGCGGCGGGTGGGGCCTCGTAGGGATCCACGATCAGGACCCGCCGGCCGGAACGGCCGGCTCGATCCCAAATGGTCTCCGGGTGCGGAAAGCCGTCCGCAAACCAGACCCGCTGGTCCTCGGGCTTCCACTGGAATGGGTAGTAGAGCCCGTGATCTCCGGGGAATAGGCCGGTGTAGAGGCTGGTAAAGGTCGCCGAGGAGAGATGGCTGGCCGGCGTCCGCAAGTCGAGCCACGAGCCGCGCCGCCGAAGCTCCGCCAGCGTGGGCAGGCGGCCTTCGTCGATCAGGCGCTCGAGTCGAGCGAGGTCCGGGGAGTCGAACTGGATGAACGCGAGCACCCGCGGAACCTAGACCGCCGTCGTTGCAAGCGGCTCCCAGCCGCCGCCGTTCGCGGCGGAGCGGCGGGCGGCCTCGATCGCCGCCATCACCGCCACCCCGTCGCGGGCCGTGGCGAGCTCTGCACGGCGCTCTCCACGCGCGGCGGCGGCGAAGCTCTCCAACTCTGCGGCCAGGGATGCGACGAGCGGATGCTCGGACGGCGGGCGCAGCCGGCCGGTGATCGCGGCGGTGAAGCCGCCGGTGGAGACCCGCGCGATGCGGCGGCCCGTCTCGCCCTGCACGGCCACGACCTCGCGGTGCAGCCGGTCGGTGGCGCAGTCGATGTTCGCGCTGCCTCGATCCCCGGCGAACCGGAGCTCGAAGCGCGCGCGGGTGGCCGTGAGCCGGTGAGTCGCGAACCTCGCTGACCGCCGCCCGCGCCAGCCAGCCGCGCCAGGTCGATCAGGTGCGGCCCGAGGTCGAACAGCACGTCGTCGTCCACCTCGAATGGCGCCCACGAGCCGCGGCGGTAGTGCAGGCGCAGCTCGAGCCGAAGCGGCTCCCCAGTCGGCACGCTTTCGCGCAGCGGCCGGAGCTCGCTCGCAAAGCGCCGGTTGAACCCGATCCACGGCGGCGGGCTCGATCGCGGCGAGCTCCAGCGCTCCCTCCAGGTCGGGCGCCGGGGGCTTCTCCACCAGGCACGCGATGCCCGCTTCCGCGGCCTGTCGCGCGTACGCTACGTGGCTTGCAGCGGGACTCGCCAGGATCACCGCATCGATTCCGCCCGCCTCGATCATTTCCGAGGCGCTGGCGTGCACCGTCGCTTCCGCCGCGGCGCTGCACCGGCTCGGCTCGGGATCTGCGACGGCCGTCAGGCGCACTCCCGCAACCCGCTGCAGGGCGGGGATCCAGCCACGTTGTGCGAGCCGTCCGCACCCCGCGAGGCCGATCGTGAGCTCCGCGCTGGGCGAATCGGTCCGCTCGGCTGTCACGGGCGGCCATCGTAGTGCCGCAGGACGAGCCGCCCCGGAACGCGTTGCTTCGAACGGCCGTCGGCAGCACGCTCTGGGGCAAGGCGCTGGAGCTCTCGGCTCAGATCCTGCTCGTCGCCCTCGTGCCCCGTGTGCTGGGGCCCGCCGACTTCGGCGTCTTCGCGCTGGTCCTGACCGTCGTGAGCGTGAGCTCGATGTCGATGGCCCTGGGCGGGCCCGCGCTGCTGAGCCGCTTCATCCCGGCCGTGTCCCCAGGCGAGCGGGAAGCGGTGGCGCGTGCCCTGGTGGTTCGCTTGGCGCGCTGGCGGGTGGCCGGCCTGTGCGCGATCGTGATCTGCGCGATCGCGCTCGCAGCGACCGCGCCCTCGACCTTCCCGCCGGAGATCGTCGTCTGGGCCGTGGCCGCGCTCGTGTTCGACGTGGGGGCAACGCTCACCTTCCACGCCGCGCTGGCGCTTCAGCACACGACCGCCTGGAGCTTCAGGTTCGGAGTGCAGAACACGATCACGGTGGCCGCCTCGCTCGCGGGGTACAGCGTCGCCGGCGTAGAGGGCGCGGTGGCGGGGCTCGCGGTCGCCTCCGGGACAGTGTTCGCGTGGGGTGCGCTCCTCGTGCGACGGCCGCTCGTCTGGGCGCGGACCGGCGCGTCGCTTCCTCCCGGAGCGCTGCGGTTCGGCGCCGTTCAGGCGGTGGGCAACCTTCTCGAGCAGCTCACGCACCGGGGTGCGGTCGTCGCGGTTGCGATCCTGGCCGGGTCGAGCGTCGAGACGGGGTTCGCGGCGCTCGCGGTAGGTGTTGCCATGGCCGGCACGTACGTGATCTGGCAGCTCTTCACCGTGCAGCTTCCGGGGCTCGTCGCGGCGACGCGGGACCAGCCGGACGTCTCGCTCGCGGAGCGGTCGCTGCAGCATCTGGGTGTCCTCTCACTTGGCGGCGCCTTCGCGCTTGCGGCCGTTGGGGTGTGCCTGGTCCCGCTGGTGGTGCCGGTCGTGTTCGGCGATGAGTTCGAGGGCGCCGAGCCCGCGATGGCCATCGCGCTCGCCACGCTTCCTCTCGCACCGCTCACGGCGATGGCCACACAGGCGGCGGCCCTCCGGCTTCGTCCCGGGCTGAGGGCCTGTGCCACGGGCGCCGGCATGTCGGCGTTTACCGTCACCGCCGCGCTTGCCGTGCCGCAGTGGGAGGCAACCGGGGGAGCGGTGGCGGCGCTGACCGGGATCGCGGTGAGCGTGCTGGTCTCGACGCTGATGTTTCCGCAGGTCATCAGCCGACGGCTGCTGGCGGCAGCGCTCAGCGGCTCGGCCGTGCTGCTTGGGCTCGCGGCGGCCACGGGCGTGGTGTGACGCCCGGCGTCTCGGTCATCGTCCCCACGCGCAACCGTCCGGCGGCGCTCGAGCGTTGCCTGCGCGCTCTCTCCCGCCAGACGCTCGAGCAGTCGCTCGAGATCATCGTGGTGGACGACGGATCGCGTCCCGGCGCGGTGGCCTCGGTCGCGTCGCAATTCCCTCGCGTGCGCGTCATCCGAACGGAGGGCCGAAACCCGGCCGCGGCGCGGAACGCGGGAGGGCGTGCCGCCGCCGGCGCGGTCATCTGCCTGACCGACGACGACTGCGAGCCCGCGCCCGACTGGGCGGAGCGGCTAGCGGCAGCGGTGCGAGACGGCGCCGACGCCAGCGCCGGCATGACAGCGGTCGCTCCTGGCTCCGGCAGCCGATCCGTGGCCTCACAGCTGATCGCCGACTTCCTCGTGGAGCGCAGCAGAGGGCAGGGCCGGCGCCTCTCGTTTGCGCCCACGAACAACCTGGCATGCCGCGCCGACTTGCTGGCCGAGCTGCCGTTCGACGAGTCATATCCATTGGCCGCGGGCGAAGATCGCGACTGGTGCACGAGGCTCGTGGAGGCCGGCTACACGCTCGTGTTCGAGGAACGGGCGCGCGTGGTCCACGCCACTGACGGACAGGGGGCTTTCTGGCGCCGCAACTACAACTACGGTCGCGGGGCGCAGCGCTTCCGAAGTGCCCACCGCGCGATGGGAAGGCGCGAACCAGTGGGGTTCTACGCCGCGCTCGTGCGCGACGGCTTCCGCCGCGGCCCGGCGGTCGGGGCGCTCATCTGCGTCGCTCAGGTGGCCACCGCTACTGGAAGGCTCCGCGAGATCGTCAGCCCAGCACGAAGTAGTCGCGGTGGACCGCTTCCTCCGTCGCCCGAGGCAGCAGCTCGCGCACCTGGTCGGACTTCAGTCCCTTGACCCGCCGCAACTCGGCGGCGGAGTAGTTGACGATCCCCTTCCCGATCGCACGCCCGTTGTCCGCGGGGCAGACCTCCACGGCGTCGCCCGCCTCGAAGTCGCCGTGCACGCCAACGACCCCCACAGGGAGCAGGCTGGTTCCGCGCTCGCGCAGCGCCTGCTCGGCACCGGCGTCGATCTCGAGCCGGCCGCGGGTCGGCTTCGCGTACTTGAGCCAAAGCTTGAAGCTCGACACGCGCCCCTCCTGGGGATGGAAGCGCGTGCCCTCGCCGCCGTCGTCGAGCGCTGCCGCGATCGCCTCGGGGCGCGTCCCGTTGAGTATCAGGGCGGGAATCCCGGCCGCGGTCGCCATCTCGGCCGCGACCACCTTCGAGCGCATCCCGCCCGAGCCGAGCGGCGACGTCGACATCCCGATCTCGAGCGACTCGAGCTCCTCGAACCGCCTCACCTCCGGGATCAGCTCGGCGTCCGCGTGCTCGCGCGGGTCGGCCGAGTAGAGGCCGTCGACGTCGCTCAGCAGCATCAGCACGTCGGCCCCGAGCAGGATCGCCACCTGCGCCGCCAGGAAGTCGTTGTCGCCGAAGGTGATCTCGTCTGTGGTCGTCGTGTCGTTCTCGTTGATGACCGGCACGATCCGCCAGTCGAGCAGCTTGTGGAGCGTCTGGCGCGCGTTCAGGTAGTGCGTGCGTGCAGACATGTCGAAGAACGTGAGCAGCACCTGGGCGGACGGCACGCCCCGCTTGGCGAGCATCTCGTCATAGGCGCGGTAGAGCTTCCCCTGGCCGACGGCCGAGGCGCCTTGGAGCTCCGCCATCGCCGAAGGCCGGACGGGCAGGTCCATCAGGCGCATCCCGCGCGCGATCGCGCCCGAGGTGACCATCACGACGTCGTCGCCGGCGTCGTGCACGCGCGCGACCTCACCGCAGACGCCGTCCACGACGTCCGCGCGCAGCTCGCCGCTGTCGTCGGCGACGATGCTCGAACCCAGCTTGATCACCAACTCAGACGCGCGCCGCCGCGGATTAACCGGAATGGTGACCCAGGGTCCAGCTCGAAGACAGTCCCGGCAAGCTCCACGTCATCTCCGGGCTCGAAGCCGGCCTGCTCGAGCGCGCGGATCACGCCCATCTTGCGCAGGCGCTCCTCGACGTAACGGAGCGCCTCCTCGTTGGCGATGTCGTGCCGCGCCAGGAGCCGCTCGACCGCCGGGCCGATCACGCGCAAGACGCCGTCGGGCCCGCGCTCGACCTGGTAGCCGGCGTCGTCGGCTGGGCGGTAGACCTTGTGCTCGGCCAGCTCGCCGTCGGGTGCAAGAAAGGGCTCCGTCCCCGGCTCTTGCGCGCGGTGGAGCAGCTCGCGCTTCAGGTCGTCGAGACCCTCCCCGGTGGCTGAGGATGTGACGACGACGGCCAGCGCGTCCGGTAGCCGCTCCCGCCACTCGACTGCTGCGCGGGCGGCATCCTCCGCCGGCACGAGGTCTGCCTTCGACAGCGCGAGTATCCGCGGCAGCTTCTCCAGGTCGTGTCCGTGCTCGGCCAACTCCGCCTCCACGGTGGCGTGATTCGCGACGGGATCGGACCCGTCCACGGGCGCGAGGTCGAGCACGTGCACGAGCAGGCCGGTCCGCTCGACGTGGGCGAGGAACTCGTGGCCGAGGCCCGCGCCGCCGCTCGCGCCCTCGATCAGGCCGGGGATGTCGGCCAGGACGAGCTGGCGCTCAGCGCCCTCGAGCGTGCCGAGCACCGGCTCGAGCGTCGTGAACGGATAGTCCGCGACCTTCGGAGCGGCGCGGGTCATGCGCGCCAGGAGAGACGACTTGCCCGCGTTGGGCAGCCCGACCAGCCCGACGTCGGCGAGCAGCTTGAGCCGCAGCTCCAGCCAGCGCTCGTCACCGGGCAGCCCCTTCTCGGCGAAGCGCGGCGCCTGCCGGGTCGAGTTCGTGAAGCGCTTGTTCCCCCTGCCGCCGGCGCCGCCCTGCGCGACGACGGCCCGCTGGCCGGGACCGGTCAGGTCGAAGCGCAGGTCTCCGTCCACCTCCTCGACCACCGTTCCCGGCGGAACGGCCACCTCGAGCGCGGCCGGGCTCGCTCCGTGGCGCTCTCCGCCCTCGCCGTGCCCGCCGCGCGCGCCCTTGAAGTGCGCGCGGCGGCGGAAGCTCTGTAGGTCGCGCAGCGACCCGTCGGCGATGAGCACGACATCGGCGCCTCGGCCGCCGTCGCCGCCGTCCGGACCGCCCTTGGGGACGTGGGCCTCGCGCCGGAACGAGACCGCGCCGCTGCCGCCGGCGCCGCCCTGGACGAAGATCTTCGCGCGGTCGGTGAACACGCGTCTACTCCAGCAGACTGGCCCGAAGTCGTCGCACACGCGCCGCCGACTCGGCGATCCGGGCGCGCAGGGCAGGCGATTTGCGCGCCCGCCGCAGCAGGTGCGGGAACACGTGGATCCACGACCCGCGACCGGTCATGAGCAGGAGGTCGGCGCCGGCCGCGAGCGATCGCTCCGCTGCGACCTCGACCGACGAGCGCACGAGCACCGCCTCCGCCTCGAGGCTGTCGGTGATCACGACGCCGTCGAATCCAAGCTCGTCGCGCAGGAGGAGCTGCAGGATCGCGGGCGACTGCGATGCGATGTACTCGGGGTCGAGCGCTGGATACAGGGCGTGCGAGGCCATGACGAGCGGCACGCCGGCGTCGATCGCCGCCGCGAAGGGCTCGAGGTCCGTGTCGAGCTCCGCCCGCGACGCGTCGATCGTCACCGGCGCGTCGTCGGTGTTCTCCGTCGCGCGGCCGAAGCCGGGGAAGTGCTTCACCGTCGGCATGACTCCCGCCGCCTCCAGCTCGTCCGACGCCGCGACGACGTTCTCGGGCACGTCCGTCGGGAACGCCCTGCCGGCCATCACCGATCCGGGCACCGCGACGTCGGCGACGGGCGCGAGGTTCACGTTCACGCCGGTGGCCGCGAGCTCCTCCGCTGTGTCGGCGAACGGGATCTGCCTGACGTCGCCGCCCTCCTGGTCGGTTGCAATCAGCGCGTCGCCACCGGCGGCGTCCTGGATCGCGTCGGTCAGGCGGCGCGTACCGGCGGGCGTCGAGATGTTCGGGCCGAAGAGCACCGCGCCCACTGTCTCGCCGTCGCGCAGCCGCCGCTCCATGTACTCGGGCAGCGTGGTGCCCTCGAAGCTGGACACGAGAAGCGACCCGAGCTGCTCGCGAAGCGCGCCGCGGTCGGGCGGTGCAAGAAAGGGGTCCGTCCCCGTCTCTTGCGCGTCCTCCCCGCCGCCGCAACCGGCCGCGACGCAGAGGACCGCGAGCGCTAGTCGTTCGGGACGACGGATACGCAGCGCTTGCCGCGCTTCGTGCCGAACTCGACGGTGCCCGCGCGCGCAGCGAAGATCGTGTCGTCCTTGCCGATGCCGGCGCCGTCGCCCGGCTTGAAGCGGGTGCCGCGCTGGCGCACGATGATCTCGCCGCCGCTGACCGCCTGGCCCGCGAAGACCTTCACGCCCAGGCGCTGCGCGTTCGAGTCACGGCCGTTTCGGCTTGATCCGAGACCTTTCTTATGAGCCACTGCTGGATCCCTTCTTCTTCGCCGGGGCCTTCTTCTTCGCGGCTGGCGCCTTCTTCTTGGCAGGTGCCTTCTTCTTCGCCGGGGCCTTCTTCGCGGGAGCCTTCTTCTTCGCCGCCGGAGCCTTCTTCACCGCCGGAGCTTCGTCCGCCTCCTCAGCCTTCGGCTTCGCCGACGACGCGGGCTTGCGGCTGAGCAGCTTGATGTCCTTGATCTCGATCCGGGTCAGGTCGGCCCTTGCGCCGAAGCGGCGCTTGTAGCCGCGCTTGGGCTTGAACTTCAGGCCGTGGATCTTCTTGCCGCGCTCGTGGCCCACGACCGCGGCCTCGACCTTCACCTTCTCGAGCTCGCCGCTGTCGAAGATCGTCTCGTCCGAGCGGTAGAGCAGCGGCTCCAGGTCGAGCTTCGAGCCCTCGTCCTCGCGCACGCGATCCACGAGAAGGGTGTCCCCCTTCTCGACGCGGTATTGCTTGTTGCCGACTCGGACGATTGCGTACATGACAGAGAGAGGGCGGCCCGTGAGAGCCGCCGGACGGAGGAGTCTAGCTGGAACTCGAGGCGCTCCTTCGTCCGCGGCCGCCGCGGCGGCCGCGCCGCCGCTGAGGCCTGTCGCCGTCGTTGTCGTCCTCGCCGTCAGGCGTTCCGCCGACGATCTCCGCGGAGGCAGAGGTCCGCCCGACCTCGGTGATCCGGACGAGCCGCTCCTCGCCGATCAGGCGCCCGGCGCCGGCGACCGAGATCACGTAGGAGTCGACCTTGCCCACGGCCGCTTCCTCGTCGTACATGTGCGGCTCCTCGATCTTGACCAGCAGCTCCTCGCCCTCGCGGAAGGGCAGCGCGCGCTGCTCGATCTCGTCCCGCGTGCCGGTGGCGACCAGCTCGAACCAGTCGAGCGGCAGGCCCTCGCCGCCCTCGAAGTGGAAGTGCTTGCCGACCTCTCTCTCCAGCTCGAGCAGAGGGCGTCCGGCCTCGGCTCCCAGGAGCTGCGACGAAACGCGCGGGTGGACCCTCACGAGATAGGCCTCCGGCTTCGAGTGCTCCTTGACGAGATCGCGCAGCCGCCGCTCAGTGCTCGAGCGCGACGGTCTCCTCGGAGAGGACGACCCCCTCGCCCTCGCATGCCGGGCAGGTCTTCGTGAGGATCTCGCGCACGCCGTCGGTGACGTTCTGACGTGTCATCTCGACGAGCCCGAGCGGGGAGATCTCCATCACGTACGTCTTGGTGCGGTCCTCGTCCAGCTCCTTGCGCAGGACCTTCAGGACCGCCTCGCGGTTGCGCGCGCGCGACATGTCGATGAAATCGATGACGATGATCCCGCCGATGTCGCGGAGTCGCAGCTGGCGGACGGTCTCCTCGGCCGCCTCGAGGTTGGTCTTCGTGATCGTGTCCTCGAGCCGCGCCCCCTTGCCGCGGCCGGTGAACGACCCCGAGTTGACGTCGATCACGGTCAGAGCCTCCGCGTAGTCGATCATCAGGTAGCCGCCCGAGGGCAGGTCGACTCGCCGGCTGAGGGTCGTCTTGATGACCTCGTCTATGCCGTGCTTCTCGAACAGAGGCTTGTCGCCCTTGTAGAGCTCGAGCCGGTCGAGCAGCTCGGGCGAGGTACGGGTGAAGAACGACACCAGGCGGTGGTGTGCCTTCTCGTCGTCGACGATCCCGCGCTCGAACTGCTCGGAGAAGATGTCCCGGATGACGCGCACGGGGAGGTCTGCCTCCTGGAAGACCATCGCCGGCGCCGGCGTCTCCTTGAAGCGCTTCTGCAGGACCTCGTAGAGCTTGTGCAGATAGCGCACCTCGCGCTCGAAGTCCTCGCGCTTCGCCCCCTGCGCGGCGGTGCGGATGATCGCCCCGCCCTTGCCGAGGTCGAGCCCCTTCGCCTGCTTGCGCAGCCGGTCGCGCTCCTTGTCGCTCAGCCTGCGTGAGACCCCGATGCCCTCGCCCTCGGGCACGTACACCAGGTAGCGGCCCGCGATCGAGAGCTGCATCGAAAGGCGTGCGCCCTTCGTCTTCAGCGGGTCCTTGACGACCTGGACGACGACCTCGTCGCCCGGCTTGAGCACCTCCGAGATGCGCTTGCCCTTCGAGCCGTGCCGCCCTCGGCGGGCGATCTCCACGCCCGGGATGACGACGTCGTCGGCATGCAGGAAGCCGTTCTTGTCGATGCCGATGTCGACGAACGCCGCCTCTAGCCCGGGCAGCACGTTGTCGACGCGGCCCTTGTAGATGTTCCCGACGATCGAGCGCGAGCCGCGGCGCTCGATGTAGATCTCGCCGACGCGCCACTTGGGCTGCTTTGACCTGCCGCCCTTCTTCTTGCCGCCGTTCTTACCCTCGGGCTGTCCTTCCGCCTCGAGGATGGCGACTCTTGTTTCGCCACGGTCTGCCGTGACGAGTACTTGCTTTCTCAATTGAAAAGCCTCTTCTCAAACGATGAGCTCCCGGCCCTTGGCGGCGGCGGTCTCGCGTGCCTGCACGTGTATCGATTGCAGGAGTCCCACGGCCAGGAACGTCACTAAGACGGACGATCCGCCGTAGCTCATGAGCGGGAGGGGCACGCCGGTGATCGGCATGATCCCGACGGTCATTCCCACGTTCACGAAGACCTGGAACATCAGCATCGCGCAGATGCCGCCGGCTAAAAGAGAGCCGTAGAGGTTCTTTGACATTGTCATGATGCGAAGCGCCCTCCAGATGAGGAGGGCGAAGAGCGAGAGCACGATCGCGGCTCCCGCGAAGCCGAATTCCTCGCCGACCACGGCGAACACGAAGTCCGTGTGGTGCTCTGGCAGGAAGTCGAGCTTTGTCTGCGTTGCGTCGTCCGCCCCACGGCCGGTCTTCTGGCCGGAGCCGATCGCCGTGATCGACTGATTGAGCTGGTAGCCCTGCTCCTGCGGGTCGTCCGAAGGGTTGATGAAAGCCGTGAGGCGATCCACCTGGTAGTCCTTGAGCACCGTCACGCCGACGGCCGGCGCGGCCACGAGCACGATCGTCACCGCGGCCGCGGTGATGGCGCCGAGCGCTGCGAAGTGAGTCCATGGCGTGCCCGCGACGAACAGGATCGTCGCGACGATCGCCAGGTACACGAGCCCGGAGCCGAGGTCGGGCTGGGCCACGACCATGATCGCCGGGATCAGTGCAAGCAGCATGATGCGGCTGGTCGTCTCGCGGTCTCCGAGACGCCTGATCCTGTCGATCACGAACGCCGACAGGGCCAGGATCAGCAGCACCTTTCCGAGCTCGGACGGCTGGAAACGGAAGAACGGCAGCTCGATCCAGCGGCGCGAGCCGCGCGCAGCCGCTCCGAGCAGGAACACGAGCCCTATCGAGGCGATCATCACCCCGTACAGCCCGAGCTTCAGCTCGCGCAGGCGCGAGTAGTCGAAACGGGCCATCAGCAGCATCAGCGCTATCCCGATGCCGCCGTAGATCGACTGCCGGAAGCACGTAGTAGTACGGGCTCCCCTCGACGTCGTCCTCGGTCGCCGTCCCGAGCGTGTAGATCGAGCAGGCGATCAGGCCGAGGGCAGCCACCAGGAGCAGCACGTCGACGCGCACGATGCGCGCGGCGCTCTCCTCCCGGAACCCCTTCACCGCCGTCCCGAATGCGGACTGTGCGGCCGCCATCAGTCAGGCACCCTACTCACGGTCGTGGGCCCCTCGTCCTTCGCGTCGTAGAGCGCGGCGATGATCTGCCGCACCATGGGCGCGGCACGCTCGGCGCCGAACCCGCCCGCCTCGTCCGTGGCGACCACGACGTACTGAGGATCCTCGGGATAGGTGATGGCCGCGTACCACGACTGGTCCGCTCGCCCCAGACCCTTCTCCGCGGTGCCCGTCTTGCCCGCGACCGGGATGTTGAAGCCGGCGAAAACCTCGGTCGAGGTGCCGCCCGGCGAGTTCGCGGCGCCGATCAGCCCGTCCATGATCGCCTGCCGGTAGGCCGGATCGATATCGAGCTGGCGCCGGCGCGGGGTCTCGAACTCCTGGAGCACGCGGCCGTCGGCATCCTCGATCCGGCGGCCCAGGTGCGGCCGGACGACGTAGCCGCCGTTCGCGACCGTGGCGTACGCCACCGCGAGCTGCAGCGGCGTGACGGACAGGTCGCCCTGGCCGATCGACAGGTTGATGTTGTCGCCGACCGACCACGGGCGGTCGGTCAGCTTCTTCTTGTAGAGCTCGTTGCGCCAGTCCGGCGTCGGCACGAGGCCCTGGCCCTCCGCGGGCAGGTCGATGCCGGTGAGGCGTCCCATCCCGAGCCGGTGCGCCCAGTCCTGGATCAGGAGGCCGTTGCCCTTGTTGTTCGCCGCGAGGCCGAGGCGGTAGTAGAAGACGTCGCTCGAGACCGTCAGCGCCTGGCGGAGGGCGACGCTTCCGTGTGCGACACCGCCCGCGTTCTTGAACGTGACGCCGCCTACCTGAAGCGACCCGCCGTCGAACAGCGGCGTGTCGGGCGTGATGAGCCCGCCCTCGAGCGCCGCGACCGACGTGATGAGCTTGAACGTCGAGCCGGTCGGGTAGCCGGCCTGGATCGCGCGGTTGAAGAGCGGCTTGCCGTTCTCCTCCGACGACAGCCGCTTGAAGTCCCGCTGGCGGATGATCTTGGCGAAGATGTTCGGGTCGAACGACGGCGACGAGCCGAGCGCGACGATCTCGCCGGTCTTCGCATTCATCACGACGAACGCGCCGCGGGAGGTGCCGAGCGCCTCCTGGCCCACGCGCTGGACGTCGAGATCGATCCCGAGGCGCAGGTTGCGGCCCTGGCGCGACTCGGTCTCGCGCAGGTCGCGCGTCTTGACGCCGAGGGCGTTCACCTGCACCCGCTTCTTGCCGTTCTCACCGCGCAGGAAGCGGTCGTACGAGTACTCGACGCCCGACTGGCCGACGCGGTCGCCCAGCGAGACGCCGCGGTAGCGGCTGTCGTCGAGCTGCTCCTCGGTCACCTCGCCGACGGTCCCGAACAGGTGAGCGCCGATCGTCTGGTGCGGGTACTCGCGCAGGAAGACCGCCTCGGGCTCGACGCCGGGGAAGTCGTCCGCATGCTCGGCCAGGTACGAGACGGCCGGGAACTCGACGTCCTGCTTCACGGTCGCGGACACGAACGGCTGCGCCTTCAGCTGGCTCTCGACGTGTTCGCGAACGGCGTTCGGCTTCATGCCGAGCGTCTTGCCGAGCCGCTCGTACAGGAGCGTCCGCTCGCGGCCCGGGGGCGGGATCTCGTCGGGCCGCACCTTCACGGCGAGCCCGACCCGGTTGTCCACGAGCACGCGCCCGTCGCGGTCGAGGATCACGCCGCGCGGCGCCTCGACCTTGATCTCGCGGACGCGGTTGTTGTTCGCGTCCGCGAGGTACTTGTCGCCCGACAGGATCTGCAGGTACCAGAGGCGGAAGAAGATGACGGCGAACATCACGAGCGCGAACCCGCCGATCACGGCGACGCGCCACGCGAGCTGGGGCGTGATGGGCGGGCGGTTGTCGGTGTCGAGGTACATCAGACCTCGAGCCCCCGGAGGCCGATCGGGCCGGACGAGATCGTCGAGTCGCGCCGGGACCGGGGTCCGGGCTCGACCAGCAACACCGGCCTGAGCACGCGGCGGCAGACGGCGAAGAACGGCAACGCGATCAGCGCGTTCAGCAGGACCGTCACGAACATCTCTCTCACCACGAGGATCGAGACCGGCGCATCGATCGAGAGCATGAAAGAGACGGCGCCGTACGCCAAGACGTAGCCCGCCGTTGCGGCCGCAGCTACCGGGATCGGCGTGAGCCCGTGCGAGGGGTCACGCTGCTCGCGGTAGCGGCCAACGCCATAGCCGACCGCCGTCAGGACGAGCGAGGACGCCCCCAGACTGGTCCCGAGAGCGAGGTCGAGCAGGAGGCCGGTGAAGAAGCCCGTCGCCGCGCCCGGGACACTGCCGGCGTAGAGCGCGACCGCCGCGACCAAGAGCGGGGTGATGTCCGCCACCCCGCCGAACACGCGGATCTGCACCAGGCAGGTGATCTGGAAGACGACGGCCGCCAGGATCATCAGTGCGACCCGCACCACGGTGGACACACCCGGGATCACGGCACCAGCACCTGCGCCTGTTCCAGGCCGCGTTCGGTCAGCACCTGAACGAAGTCCATCTTCTTGAAGTCGGCGAACGGCTCGATGTGAACACGCTGATAGAGCTCACGCTCCTCGGGGTCCACCTCGGTCACGCGCCCGATCGGGATCCCGCGCGGGAAGAGCGACTCGAACCGGTCGGAGCGCGAGCCCGACGTGATCACCGTCGTGTCCTCCGACACGGGCTGCCCCTTCTCGATGAAGTCGAGCAGCATGTCGGACGGATCGCCGACCGTCGGCTTCACGATGCCGGCCGCGCCGTCCGGCATCACCTGCGCCGACACGGCGCTCGACTCGTCGGTGATCAGGGTGACCGTGGCCGTGCCGCCCGAGACCGACGTGACCTTGCCCGCCAGTCCGCCGCCGCCGTCGCCGCCCGACGCGATCACCGGCATGTCCTCCTCGATCCCGGCGCCCGAGCCCTTGTCGATCTGCACGCTCGACTGCCAGCTCGTCGGCGAGCGTGCGATGACGCGCGCCG
Source organism: uncultured Thermoleophilaceae bacterium (assembly GCA_963846865.1). Taxonomy (GTDB): domain Bacteria; phylum Actinomycetota; class Thermoleophilia; order Solirubrobacterales; family Thermoleophilaceae; genus DASPHG01. The sequence goes on from CAWJXU010000008.1 coordinate 458,451, forward strand.
TGACCGGCTCGGTGCCGTTCGGGAACAGCTCGTCCTTCGGCAGCCCCACGAGCCCGCGTAACTGCTCCGCCTCGCGCTGGGCGGTCTGCGCCTCGGCGAGATCCGCGCGCAGGTCGGCCACCTCGTCCTTCAGCTCCTCGTTCTCGGATTTCGCGTCGAAGACGTCACCGACCCAGTTGATCGCGTCTCGGAACGGCTTGAACGCCCGGCTCGCGCCCTCCTCGATCGGGGCGAGCACCTCCTGCGCGCCGCGCTGGATGGCGTGCAGGCCCCCGCTCGCGGACTCGCCGAAGTAGACGGTCAAAAGACCGATCGACAGGGCTACGAATATGAGTAGAGCGGCCCGCCTTCTGCGGACCGTCTTGTCGTACACGGAAGAAGTCCTCCGGGGCGCCCGCTAGTAGCGGCGCCGGTTCCTTGAATTTCTGTTGCTCCGGTGGATCGCTTCGAATTCCTCGAGCGACCTGCCGGAGCCGACTGCGACGCAGGTGAGCGGCGAGTCCGCGAGGTGGGCGGGCATCTGCGTCTCGTCACGCAGCCGCTCGTCCAGCCCCTGCAGCAGCGCCCCTCCCCCGGCAAGCATGATGCCACGATCCATGATGTCTGACGCAAGCTCGGGCGGAGTGCGGTCGAGCGTCTCCTTGACCGCGTCGATGATCGCCTGGAGCGGCTCCTCCAGCGCGATCCGCACCTCCTCGCTCGTGAGCACGATCGTCTTCGGCAGTCCCGAGACGAGGTCACGGCCGCGAATCTCCGCCTGCACCTCCTCCTCGAGCGGGAACGCCGAGCCGATCTCGAGCTTGACCTCCTCGGCGGTCTGCTGCCCGATCATCAGCTTGTACTCGCGCTTGACGTAGTTGATGATCGCCTCGTCGAGCTCGTCGCCGCCGATCCGGATCGACTGCGAGACGACGATCCCGCCGAGCGAGATGACGGCGACCTCCGACGTGCCGCCGCCGATGTCGACGACCATGTTCCCAGTCGGCTCGCCCACCGGCAGCCCGGCGCCGATCGCGGCCGCCATCGGCTCCTCGATCAGGTACGCCTGGCGCGCTCCCGCCGAGAGGCACGCCTCCTCGACTGCGCGCTTCTCGACACCGGTGACCCCCGAGGGCACGCAGACGACCACGCGCGGGTGCGCCCAGCGGTTCTGGTGCACCTTCTGGATGAAGTGGCGGAGCATCTGCTCGGTCACGTCGAAGTCGGCGATCACCCCGTCCTTGAGCGGGCGGATCGCCTGGATCGTCCCCGGCGTGCGGCCGAGCATCCGCTTGGCCTCGATCCCCACGGCGTGCACCTCGCCCGAGCGGGAGTCGATCGCGACCACGGACGGCTCCGACAGCACGATGCCGCGGCCCCGGACGTAGACGAGCGTGTTCGCGGTCCCGAGGTCGACCGCCATGTCGCGGCCCCCGAAGCCCGTTAGGTAGGAGAGAAAGCCCATACGAAGCGGCCCCAGGGGCGTCGAAAACGCCGCTGAGGCTTTTGAAAAGTCTAGCTAGTGAGCAGATGCGGGGCGAGGCCTCGCAATTCCGCGACCGGAAGGCCGACGACGTTCCAGAAATCGCCCTCGATCGACTCCACGAGCGCCGCCCCGAGACCCTGGATCGCGTACGCGCCGGCACGCTCGCGCCACTCGCCGCTCGCGAGGTACCAGTCCAACATCTCGTCGCTCAGGTCGGCGAGCCTCACGTCGGTGACCGCATGCGCCGTCTGGATGTGCTCGCCCTGCCGCAGCGCGATGCCTCCCCACACCTGGTGGGTGCGCCCGGAGAGGTCGCGAAGGAAGGCGCGAGCCTCCTCCTCGCCGTCCGCCTTTCCGAACACCCTGCCGTCGAGGAACACCTCGGTGTCCGCGCCGAGTACCAGGTCTCCGTCCACAGCGCTGGCCTTCCGCAGCGCGTTCTCCACCACTACCTCGCGCGGGTCGCCCTCGGTGACTTCCTCGACGTCGGCCGGCTCGACCCGGAACTCGATCCCGAGTTGCTCGAGGATCCGCTTCCGCTGGGGCGAGCGGGAAGCGAGGACGAGCACTAGAGGTCGGGGAAGAAGAGCTTCGACTCGCGCTCGGCGGACTCGTTCGAGTCGGAGCCGTGGACCATGTTCTGCCCCACCTCGAGCGCGTAGTCGCCGCGGATCGAGCCGGTGTTCGCCTCGAGCGGGTTGGTGGCGCCGATCACCTGACGCGCGGCCACGACAGCCTCATGGCCTTCGAGCACCATCGCCACCAGCGGCCCGCTGGTGATGAAGGAGACGAGCTCATCGAAGAAAGGCTTGCCCTCGTGCTCGGCGTAGTGCTCGGAAGCCAGGTCGCGGTCCATCTGCATCAGCTTGAGCGCGACGATGGTCAGGCCCTTGCGCTCGAACCGGGCGATGATCTCGCCGGTCAGGTTGCGCTGAAACGCGTCGGGTTTTACGAGGATCAGGGTTCGGTCCATCAATTGGCTCCTTGCAGTTGACAGTTGACGTTGACAGTTGACCGGTGAACGGTGAACGGTGAACGGTCTACGGACTGACGGCCTGCTGCTGCGTGGGCGCCGCGCGGCGGCGCCGCGGCGCCGCTTGGCCGATCTCCGCCTCGCAGTACGGGCAGATCTTCCAACGCGGGTCGAGCGGCTTGCCGCACGTGGCGCACGGCTCCTTGAGCCGGCGGAGGCAGCTTGGGCAGCGCAAGAAGCTCTTCTCGATGTCGAAGTCGCAGTAGGGGCAGGCCAGATGGTCCATGTCGGCCAGCCGGGCTTCGGCGGCGGCGATCTCCAGCTCGCGCTCGCGCCTGTCCTCGATGAACTCGGGCGGGCGCACGATCATGTAGACGATCGTCCCGACGAACGGGAAGAACGACGCGGCAGTCGCGCACCCCACCAGCATCGGGTCGTCGATCCGGCGCTTGGCGTCCGCGTAGGTCCAGTAGATCAGCGCGAGGTAGACGACCACGAGGCAGAGCAGAAGCAGGTTGACCGCAAGGTTCAACCCGTCGTTTGTGATGCCAAAGACCGCGAGGGCGCCCATCAGGAGCGGCCAGTGTACCTGCGCCGACTACAGGAACAGCCGGCCAAACAGGTACCCGACCCCGAAGAAGAACAGGATCACGGTCGCCACCACGAGGGCGACGAAGCCGATCATCAGGAGGATGCTCGGGCTCTCGTCGTTCACGGGCTCACAGTGTGGACGCTCGCGCCGCGGGCTGCTCCGTGACCAGGTCCGCGATCAGGTAGATCGAGCCGGTGGCGAGGACGGGGTCGCCGAAGCTTCGCGCCCGGGTCAGCGCTTCCTTCGGATTGGGGACGATCTCGGCTGGTGGGCCGTTTAGCTGGGTAGAGAGAGACTCGAGCGTCGCGGGCGGGAGTGAGCGCGGGTTCGCCGATCGGGTGAAGATCACCCGGTCGAAGAGCGGCAGCAGGCTTCTCAGCATCGCGGCCGCGTCCTTGTCGTCGAGGATCGCGACCACGCCGACGAACCGTTGACCTTCGAGCGCCTCCGCCAGGGCTCTGGCGCCGTCGGGGTTGTGGGCCGAGTCAATGAGGGTGAGCGGGGAGTCGGCTATCTGCTCAAGCCGCCCCGGCACCCGCACCTCCGCCGCCGCCCGCTCCGCGGACACCGGCTCACCGAGGAAGGCCTCGGCGGCGGCCGCAGCGACGGCGAAGTTCCAGCGCTGGAAGTCGCCCTGCGGGCCCAGGGATCCGCGCCACGGCTCCGTGACCTCTACGTGACTTGCGTGACGCGCGCCGGCCACCTCGGCGGCGATCGCGCGCGCCTCGGGCACCAGCGGCCCGGTGACCAGGGTCGCGTGGTCGCGCACCACGGCGAGCTTCTCGCGCGCGATGTCCTCGATCGTCGGCCCGAGCCAGCGCGTGTGCTCGAGCCCGACGCTGGTGAGGACCTGGACCTTCGACGGGATGACGTTGGTGGCGTCGTAGCGGCCGCCGAGGCCGGCCTCGACCACGGCCACCTCGACCCCGCTGCTCGCGAGGGCGTGGTACGCGGCCGCGGTCAGAGCCTCGAACTGGGTGACCTCGTCGTCATCGTCCAGGGTGCGGTTCACGAGCTCCGCGGCTCGGGCGGCGCGCGCGACCGCTGCGGCGAACGCGGGCTCGGGAAGGGGCCGCTCCCCCACCTCGACCCGCTCCGCGAACGTCCGCAGGTGCGGCGATGTGTACGAGCCCGTTCTGAGCCCGTGCCGCTCGAGGATCGCGGCGATCATGCGCACGGTCGAGGACTTCCCGTTCGAGCCGACCACGTGGATCGACGCGAACCGCCGCTGCGGCATCCCGAGCACCGTCATCAGCTTGTGCATGCGGTCCAGCCCGAACCGCATCCCGAACAGCTCGAGCCGGAGCAGGTACTCCTCGGCCTCCCGGAAGGTCATGCGAGGCTCGCGAGCTCTTCCTGAAGGCGGGCGAGCTTGTCGCGCTCACCCTGGACAACCTCGGCGGGCGCCTTCTTGACGAAGCCGTCGTTGGCGAGCTTGCCCTCCGCGCGCGCGATCTCCGCTTCGAGCGTCGCGCGCCGCGCCTCCACGCGGGCGGCCTGGTCAGCAGCCGAGATGTCGTCGGAGGCAAGGATCTCGATCGCACCGATGGTGGTCACCGGCTCCTCATCGCCATCGGTGACGAACTCGAACCGGGTGAGGCGCCCGATGTGGTCTTCGAGCGGCAGCGATCCGGACACCCGCGCGCGCAGCTTCGCGCTGGCCGGGACGCCCGCCTCGTCGCGGTAGCGGCGCAACGCGGTCACAGCCTCGATCGCCTCCCCCACTACCTCCTCCGCCTCTTCGTCAAGCAGCTCTGGATCTGCCGCCGGCCACGGCGACGCCGCCAGCAGGTCACGCTCGCCCGGCATGTAGGACCAGATCTCCTCGGTGACGAACGGCATGATCGGGTGCAGAAGCGTCAGCGACCGCTCGAGCACCCAGAGCAGGGTCGCCGACGGCGGGTCGTCGGACCAGAGGCGCGGCTTCGCCAGCTCGAGGTACCAGTCGCAGACGTCGCTCCAGAAGCCTTCGTAGGCCGCCAGCGCGGCGTGCGACATCGAGAAGCTCTCGTACAGCTCGGTGACTCGCTCGGTCAGCCGCTCGAGGCGCGAGATGATCCACCGGTCCTCGACCGTCTCCGGACGCGGCTCGGCCGGGACGTCCTTGACACGCAGCAGCACGAGCCGCGACGCGTTCCAGAGCTTGTTCGCGAGGTCGGCGCCTTGTTTCACGCGGTCCTCGTTGAAGCGCACGTCCTGGCCCGACGCCATCGCGAGCAGCCCGAATCGCAGGGCATCCGTGCCGTAGGTCTCGATCAGGTCGAGCGGGTCGATCCCGGTGCCGAGTGACTTCGACATCCGGCGGCCGTCGGGTGCCTGGATCACCGAATGCACGACGACGTCGCGGAACGGGAGCTCGCCGGTGAACTCGACTCCCATCATCACCATCCGGGCGACCCAGAGGAAGAGGATGTCGCGCGCGGTCGAGAGGACGTCCGTCGGGTAGAAGGCGCTCAGCTCCGGCGTCTCCTCCGGCCAGCCCAGCGTCGCGAATGGCCACAGCGCCGACGAGAACCACGTGTCGAGCACGTCGGGGTCGCGCGCCCAGCCCTCGCCGGCCGGGGGGTCGACGCCGACGTATGTGTCCTCGCCTCGGTACCAGACGGGAAGCTGATGCCCCCACCAGAGCTGCCGGGAGATGCACCAGGGCCGGATGTTCTCGAGCCAGGTCAGGTACACCTGGCGATGCGGGCGCTCGGGATGGAAGCGAAGCGTGCCGTCCTTGGCCGCGGCGATCGCCGGCTCGGCCAGGCGGGTCATGTCGCAGAACCACTGCAGCGAGATGAGCGGCTCGATCCGCTGCCCGGACCGGTGCGAGTGCGGCACCTCGTGCACGAACGGCTGGGTGCCGGACACGAGCCCCTCGGCGCGCAGCGCGGCCACGACCGCGTTGCGCGCCTCGTCCACGTGCAGCCCCTCGAAGTCGCCGCCCGCCGCTGCCGTCATGCGAGCGTCCTCGCCGATCACGCTGACCTCCTCCAGGCCGTGCGCGCGACCGATCTCGAAGTCGTTCGGGTCGTGGCCCGGCGTGATCTTGAGCGCGCCCGTCCCGAACTCCGGGTCGACGTACTCGTCGGCGATGATCGGCAGCCGCCGCCCGACGAGCGGCAGGATCGCGTGCTCGCCGATCAGGCGGGTGTAGCGCTCGTCCTCCGGATGGACCGCGATCGCGGTGTCGGCGAGGATCGTCTCCGGGCGCACCGTCGCGATCGTGACCGACCCCGACCCGCCCTCGAGCGGGTAGTCGACCTGGTAGAGCGTGTCCTCGACGGTGCGCTGCTCGACCTCGAGGTCGGAGATCGCCGAGCGCAGCCCGGGATCCCAGTTGACCATGTAGGTGTCGCGATAGACGTAGCCCTTCTCGTACAGCGAGACGAAGACCTCCAGCACCGCGCGCACGTAGCGCTCGTCCATCGTGAAGCGCTCGTCGGCGTAGTCGAGCGAGGCGCCGAGGCGGCGGAACTGCTCGACGATCGTGCCGCCGTACTCCTCGCGCCATTCCCAGACTCGATCGGTGAACGCCTCGCGGCCGATCTCGGCACGCGAGCTACCTTCGCGCTCGAGCTGCTTCTCCACCTGGATCTGCGTGGCGATCCCGGCGTGGTCGGTCCCGAAGATCCACTTCGTCCGCCTCCCCTGCATCCGGTTGAGCCGGATCAGCACGTCCTGGAGCGATCCGTTCAGGGCATGTCCCATGTGCAGCGCGCCCGTGACGTTCGGGGGCGGCACGGCGATCGAGAAGTTGTCGGACGCGTCGCCCTCCGGCTGCGGGCTGAAGATGCGCGCCTCCTGCCAGCGCTCGAAGACGCGCCCCTCGACCTGGGAGTGGTCGTAGCGCGTGCGCTCCTCGAGCTGCTTCAGGCGGTCCGCCGGCATCGGCGGGGAAGTCAAGCAGGCAATCCCGCGGCGAACTCGCTCAGCGCTGCCGGGTCGCGCAGCGGCGGGCCGTGCCCGAAGCAGACGAGGGCCGGCTCGAGCGCCGCGAGCCTGCGGATCGACTCGCGGTTGCGGACCGGGTCGGGCGTGAAGAACCACTTCGGCTCGCGCAACCCGCGCCGCCCGGTCATCACGTCCATGTTGTTCAGGACGTCGCCGAGCACGAGCGTGCGATCGGACTCCCGCCAGAACGCGACGTGGCCGGCTGAGTGGCCCGGTACGTCGAGCACGGTGAAGCCCGCTACGTCGTCCCCTTCGCGAAGGTGCCGGTCGACGGGATGGCCCGGGCCGGTCCAGAAGCGGTTCGCGAGCCTGTTGAGCCTGTGGTCCGGCTGCCGCTCGGCGATCAGCCCCGGGTCCTCCGCCGCGTCGGCGTCGCGCTCGCCCACCCAGAACGGGATCCCGAGCGCCGAGCAGACCTCGTGGCTCGCACCCTGGTGGTCGGGATGCGCGTGCGTCAGCGCGTGCGTCGAGACCTGGCGGCCCTCGAGCTGCCCGAGGATCCGCTTCCCCGCGCGGCGCGTGGCCGCGTCCACCAGGACGTCGCCCATCAAATAGACGTTGATCCCCTGAGGCGGGAACCCGGACAGCTGGAAGAGCCCGGCGGCCAGCTCCTTCACGGCCGCGACCCTATTGGACGGTTACGAGCGCGGTGGCGAGCAGCTCGTCGAACTGCGGCGTCGACGAGCTCGGCCAGCCGGTCCGCGTCCGGCAGCGCCCGGCGGTCCGCATAGAGGCCGAGGAACGCCTCGTCGCAGACCGTCGTCAGCCCGATGGAGAGCGAGTGGCTGTCGGCGAACGGCACGATCGGATAGGCCTCCTCGAGCGGGCAGCCGAGCATCCAGAGCGGCTCGGGCGGGCCGGGGATGTTCGAGACCACGAGGTCGAACGTCCTCGGGCTGGAGACGAGCCGCGACACCGCGCGCTGAAGCATGCGGGGCGCGTAGCCGGTCGAGCCGCATCAGGATGTCGGCTCCCTCCGGCTCGTTCGCGTCCTTGCGCTTCCCCATCGCGATCGCGACGTCGCGCACGCGCCGCACCGGGTCCGGCTCGTCGCACGGGAGGTCGACGAACACGAACGAGATCCGGTTGCCCAGGCCCTCGGCCTCGGCGGCCGAGCGCAGGCTCACGGGCACCATCGTCTTGAGGCGAGTCGGGTCCGTCCCCGTTTCTTGCAGGAACTCGCGGATACCGCCGGCCACCGCGGCGAGCAGGACGTCGTTCACGGACGCGCCCAGCGCCGACTTGATCGCCTTCAGCTCCGAGAGCGGGCGGCGCGCCATCGCGAGATGGCGGAGCGGTGACGTCGGCCGCACGAACGGCGGCAGGCCGACGCCCGGGCGGGCCGCGTCGACCAGCGCCCACGACGCTTCGAGAGCGAGCGCCGGCGTGCGCAGCGCCTGCCGTGGGTGGCGGACGGCCTGTAGCGGAAGCGAGGCCATGTCGACCACCTGCGCGGCGCGGCTGGCGAGCCCGCCCGCGAAGAGCGTGAAGGCTCCGGGCGGCTCGGCGGGGCTCCACCCGTCGGCCTCAGGCGGCGGCGGCTCGGGCGTCGGGTCCAGAATTAGCGTCGCGAGCTCGACAGCCGCCAGGCCATCGACCATCGCATGGTGGGCCTTGCCGATCACGCCGATGCGCCCGTCGCCGAGCCGGTCGGCGATCCACATCTCCCACATCGGCCGGTCGCGGCTCAGCCGGCGCGACATCACCTCGTCGATGACCTCGGACAGGTCCCCGCTCGTCGAGCGGTGCACGTGACGGTCGATCGAGAAGCGCTCGTCGTCCACCCAAACCGGGTCCGCGGCGCCGAGCGGCACCTCGGCAAAGCGCTGCCGGTAGCGCGGCGCGCGCGCCATGCGACCTGCGATGTGCTCGCGCAGGAGCTCGAAGGTCGGCCGCGGCCTGTCTTCAGGCAGGGCGAAGAGCGCCGCCCACCCGACATGCATGTGCGCGGCTGATGTCTCGACCTCGAGAAACGAGGTGTCCAGCGAGCTGAGGCGAGCCTCTGCCACTCCTTGTGACCCTCTCAGGACGGCGCGAGGCGAAACGAGCCCGCGGCCTGGATTTCACGCTATTTGCGCCGATCCCGTGCTAGGCCGACTCGGCGACGGCCTCGCCGTCGTCCTCGTCCTTCGCGGCCTCGGTGACGAGCGTGGGCTTGAGGCCCTTCTCGATCGTCTCCTTGGTCACGACGCACTTCTTGACGTCGCGCCGCGAGGGCAGCTCGAACTGGACGTCGAGCAGGGTCTCCTCGAGGATCGAGCGCAGGCCACGGGCGCCGGTCTCGCGGACCAGCGCTTTGTTGGCGATCGACTCGAGCGAGTCCTCGGCGAACACGAGCTCGATCGAGTCGAACGAGAAGAACTTCTGGAACTGCTTGACGAGCGCGTTGCGCGGCTCGGTCAGGATCGTCACGAGGTCGTCGCGCGAGAGTTGGTGGATCACCGAGAGCACCGGCAGCCGACCGATGAACTCCGGGATCAGGCCGTACTCGACGAGGTCCTCCGGCAGCACCTGCTCGAAGGCGTCGCCTGTGTCCTTGTCCTTCGAGGACGTGACCGTCGCGCCGAAGCCGACGCCCTTGTGGCCGATGCGGCGCTCGACGACCTTGTCGAGGTTCGCGAACGCGCCGCCGCAGATGAAGAGGATGTTCGTGGTGTCGATCGTGAGGAACTCCTGGTGCGGGTGCTTGCGTCCACCCTGCGGCGGCACCGACGCCACGGTTCCCTCGAGGATCTTGAGCAGCGCCTGCTGGACTCCCTCGCCCGACACGTCGCGCGTGATCGACGGGTTGTCCGCCTTGCGCGCGATCTTGTCGACCTCGTCGATGTAGATGATCCCGGTCTCCGCCTTCTTCACATCGAAGTCGGCGGCCTGGATGAGCTTGAGCAGGATGTTCTCGACGTCCTCGCCGACGTAGCCCGCCTCGGTCAGCGCGGTGGCGTCGGCGATCGCGAACGGGACGTTCAAGATCTTCGCGAGCGTCTGGGCGAGCAGCGTCTTGCCGCAGCCGGTCGGGCCGAGCAGCAGGATGTTCGACTTCTGCAGCTCGAGGTCCGCGTCCTCCGACTGCATCATCTGCACGCGCTTGTAGTGGTTGTAGACGGCCACCGAGAGCGTGCGCTTGGCCGGCTCCTGCCCCACCACGTACTCCTGAAGGACCGACCAGATCTCCTTCGGCTTCGGCAGGTTCTCGAGGTCGAAGGTCGCGGGAGCGGTGAGCTCCTCGTCGATGATCTCGTTACAGAGGTCGATGCACTCGTCGCAGATGTAGACGCCCGGTCCCGCGATCAGCTTCTTGACCTGCCGCTGCGACTTCCCGCAGAAGCTGCAGAGGAGCTGCTCGTTGGAGTCTGTCGGGCGTGCCATCTGTCGTTACGCGGGCTCGATCACTCGATCGATGATTCCGTAGTTCTTCGCCTCTTCAGCAGACATAAAGTAGTCGCGCTCGGTGTCCCTGGCCACCTTTTCGAGGTCCTTCTTCGTGTGCTGGGCGAGGATCTCGTCGAGGCGGTTGCGCGTGTCGATGATCTCCTTCGCGTGGATCTCGATGTCGGTGGCCTGGCCCTGGAAGCTGGACGACACCTGATGGATCAGGATCTTCGCGTTCGGCAGTGACATGCGCTTGCCGTCGGCGCCTCCCGAGAGGAGCAGCGCGCCCATCGACATGGCGATCCCGACGCAGATGGTCTGCACGTCGGGCTTGATGTACTGCATCGTGTCGTAGATCGCGAGGCCCGCGTACACGGACCCGCCGGGCGAGTTGATGTAGAGGGAGATGTCCTTGTCCGGGTCCTCCGCCTGGAGGTGCAGGAGCTGCGCGACGATGAGGTTGGCGATCTCATCCGTGACGGGCGTGCCGAGGAACACGATGCGCTCGTTCAGCAGCCGGGAGTAGATGTCGAACGCGCGCTCTCCGCGAGAGGTCTGCTCGACGACCATGGGGACAAGGGGGCTCATTGGCTCTCGCTTTGTTTCGTGTGCTTCAGGGGATTCCTCCCGAATGAGAAGGAGCGCCCGAGTCTAGCCATGTAGCGTCTCCGCCCATGGAGGCAGATCGCGACCTGGACGTCGTCGTCTTTGGCGCAACCGGCTTCGTCGGCAAGCTCACCGCGGAGTACCTCGCTAAGCACGCGCCGGACGGTGTGAAGGTGGGGCTGGCGGGCCGCTCGGAGGAGAAGCTCGCGCGCGTGAAGTCCGACCTCGGGAAGGACTGGGCGACGATCGTCGCCGACTCGTCCGACGCCGAGTCGATGAAGGCGCTTGCGGAACGCTGCCGCGTCGTCGCCACGACAGTCGGCCCGTACCGCAAGTACGGCATGCCGCTGGTCGAGGCGTGCGCCGCGGCAGGGACCGATTACATCGACCTGACCGGCGAGCCGCTCTTCATCCGCGAGTCGATCGACCGCTGCCACTCGCGGGCAGCGGAGAGCGGCGCGCGGATCGTGCACTGCTGCGGCTTCGACTCGATTCCGTCGGACCTCGGCGTGTGGCTTCTCCACCAGGAGGCCGGCGAGCTCGAGGAGACGACGCTCGTCGTCAAGGGCGTGCGCGGAGGTGCGAGCGGCGGAACCGTCGAGTCGATGACGACGATGCTCGACGAAGCCAAGGGCGACTCGCGCCAGCGCAAGATCTTGTTCGACCCCTATTCGCTCAGCCCCGATCGCGACGCCGAGCCGGACCTCGGACGCCAGCCCGACTTCGGGCCGCCCGCGCACGACGACGAGATTGGCCAGTGGCTCGCGCCATTCGTGATGGGAGCGATCAACACGCGCACCGTCCGGCGAAGCAACGCGCTGCAGGACTGGGAGTACGGACGGAGGTTCCGCTACCGAGAGACGATGGCGACCGGCTCGGGAGTCGTCGGCCTGGCGAAGGCCACGGCGCTGGTCGGCGGGCTCGGCGCCATGACCGGCGTGCTCGCCGTGCCGCCCGCCCGCTCCGCCCTCGGCAGGTTCATCCCGTCGCCGGGCGAGGGGCCCAGCGAGGAGGCGCGCGAGAAGGGGTTCTTCAAGATCGAGATCCACGCGCGCACACCGAGCGGCGAGCGGTACGTCTGCCGGGTCGAGGCGCAGGGCGACCCCGGCTACAAGGCGACCGCGGTGATGTTCGGGGAGGCGGCGCTATGCCTCGCGCTCGACCGCGACCGGCTGCCGGACCGCGCCGGCGTCCTGACTCCCGCGACCGCGATGGACGGCCCACTCGTCGAGCGGCTGCGCGCCGCAGGGCAGACGTTCGAGGTGAGCCGGGCTTAGGAGCCCGGCGTCCAGAGCTTGGACTTCTTCTCCGACGCTTCCTTCTCGGGAGTCCAGAGCTTGTCGCGCGCCTCCTGCTGCTCGATCGGGATGGCCTTCGCGTGCTCGGCCAGCACGTCCACCGCCTTGCGCATCGCGATGTCCTCGCGCAGTAGCTCGTCCCGGCCCTGCTCGCGGGCGCGGTCGAGCGTCTTCCGCAGGTCCTCGTCGCTCGGCTGAGTGCCGTCGGCTGCCGTCGCGGCCGTGCGAAGGGCATCGAGCAGCTCGTCGTCCGAGACGTCGATCCCCTCGGCGTCGATAACCGCGGCCAGCACGGCCTCGCGCCGCAGCGCCTTCTCGGCGTCCGGCTTCGCGTCCTCGACAAGTTGCTCCTCGGTCTTGCCGGTCATCTGGAGGTACTGGTCCGGCGGGATGCCCCGGCGCGCGAGCCCGCGCGCGGCCTGGTTCCACATCTCGGCCGCCTTGGCCGTGATCAACTCGGCCGGGATGTCGATCGTCGCGTTCGCCGCGGCGGCGTCGACGACGTTCTCGCGGAACTCGCCCTCGAGCTGCTGTCCCTTGACCTCGGCGATCTTCGAGGCGATCTCCTCGCGCATCTCCGCGAGCGAGTCGAAGCCGCCCGCGTCGGCGGCGAAGTCGTCGTCCAGCTCGGGCAGCTTCTTCTCCTTGACCTCCTTCACCTCGGTCTCGAAGACGGCCTCCTTGCCGGCGAGATGCTCGGCGCCGTAGTCCTCGGGGAACGTGACCGTGACCTCGCGCGTGTCACCGGGCGATGCGCCCTCGAGCTGCCCCTCGAAGCCGGGGATCAGCCTCTCCGAGCCGAGCTCGAGGAGATATCCACGCGCGTCGCCACCCTCGAACGGCTCGCCATCCACCTTGCCGACGAAGTCGAGCACCACGAAGTCGCCCTTCCCGGCGGGGCGGTCCACGTTCTCGAGCGATGCGAGCGCATCGCGCTGCGCCTCGAGCTCGCCGTCGACCTCGTCCTCCGTCGCGGTGGCCTCGCGGCGCCCGGCCTCCACGCCCTTGTACTCGCCCAGCTTCGCCTGCGGGCGCACGCCGACCTCGATGCTGAACGCCAGCGGGTCGCCCTTCTCCGGCAGGTCGGCGAGGTCGAGCTTCGGGTCGCCCACGGTCGCGACGTGGGCGTCCATGACGGCCTCCTCGTACCAGCCGGGAAGCGCGCGCCGCAACGCCTGGTCGAGCACCGCCTCGCGGCCGAGCTGGCGCATCACGACCTCCGCCGGCACCTTGCCCTTGCGGAATCCGGGCATCTTCATCTCGCGCGCGAGCTGCTTGGCGGTCGTCGTGATCTCCTGCTCGACGGCGGCCGGCTCGACCTCGACATCGACGCGCACGCGCGACCGGTCGAGCTCAGTAGTGGTTGTCTTCACGGCCATGGGGCGCATGACCTTACTCGCGTGGCTCTACACCGGGCCGCTCGGACACCTGTACGGCACGACGGCGGACATCGTCGAGCTTTGGGTCAGGTGGGGGCTGACTTCAGCTCGTCAGCAAGCAGCGCGACGCGCGAGAAGAGCGTGACGAGATCGCGCGAGGAAGCCTCTCCGCCTAGCTCGCCGCGCCGCTCGCGCTCGAGCGTGTGCACGTTGACGACTATCCGCTCGGGCGCCGACCACTTCGACCACTCGTGCGTCCGGAACTCGGGCGACAGCGCGATGTCGCGCGCGGCCTCCCAGGCCGACATCCCCAGCCCGAAGCGGTGCCGCGCCGCGGCCTCGAGCCAGACCCAGTAGCGCTTCACGGCCTCGGCCTCCTCGCGGCCCGACACGGGCCCGTGGCCCGGCACGAAGGTGTCCGCGTCCAGGACGAGCAGCCGCTCGATCGCGTTGATCCAGTTGATGACCGGCCCGGCCCACATCACCGGCGTCGAGCCGACGAACAGGATGTCGCCCGCGTACACGACCCCCGCGTCCGGCACGTGGATGATGAGGTCGCCCGGCGTGTGCGCCGGCCCGACCTCGAGCAGGCGCAGCTTGCGGCCGCCCACGTCGAGGCTGAGCTCGCCCTCGAACTCCTTGGTGGGCGCGGCGACGCTGATGCCGTCGAAGTCGAACGGGGCCAGCATGTCTCCGATGTACGTGCCGATCGAGCGGAGCCGGATTCGCGGCAGCACCGGCAGCGGCAGCGAGCCCACCACCGGAAGCGGCAGCCGTCCGACCAGCCGCATCCCGCGGGCGAGCCGGTCGAAGCCGTTGAACGACCCCGGGTCCTGCCGGCGGATGAGCTCGGCGCTCCGCCGCGACGAGACGATCTCGGCATCCGCGACGAGCTGGTTCCCGTCGACGTGGTCCGCGTCCGAGTGGGTGTTGACGAGCGTCCGGATCGGCGCGCCGCCCGTGTGGTCGGCGAACGCGTCGAGCATGCGCCGCGTCAGCTTCAGGTCCGCGAGCGTGTCGATCAGCGCCGACTCGCCGTCGCCCGTGACCAGCCCGGCATTCGACTCGAACCACTCGCCGTTGGGCTGGATCCACGCGAGGCAGCCTTCGCCGACAGTCGTAACGCCGCCGGGATACGCCTCCGGTTTTCCGTGCGGGGTCGCGATCCGCGCAGGCTAGCCCGTCACGCGCAGCCGGCGCCCTTCGCCCACGGCGAGCGAGAGGTCACCGCGCAGCAGCCCGTCGAGCTCCTCGCCGACGAGCGCTCGCCGCCACCCCTGCAGCGTGCGCACCTCCGGCTCGGGCCGGCCGAGCCTGGCGGCGACGACGACGCGCGTGAGGTCCGCGCGCGAGGCGACCAGCTCGTACGCGAGCCCCGCCTCGAGTGCGCGCGAGCGCACGAGCGCCTCGCACAGGGCGATGATGGGCGCGTCGGCCGCACTGCTGAACCCGCCGCCGCCCTCCTTGGCCGGCGGCTCGGCCTTTGCCCCCTTCTTGACCGCTGCGACGATCTCGTTCCCCCACCGCCTGATGGCCTTGGGATAGAGGCCGCGGACGTCGCGCAGATTGTCCGGGTGCCGCGGAGCGCCGCGCGCGATGGCGACGACAGCCTGGTCGGCGATGATCGTCGACGGGGGCTTGTCCTCCTTCTGCGCGACTCCCTCCCGCCAGGCGGCGACCTCACGCGCGACCGCGCGGGCTTCTCCGCCGAGCTGGTTCACGCGCGGCAGCCGCCGCCACACCTCGCGCGCATCGCGCTCGTCGGACGCCTCCTGGAGCGGCCGGCACTCCTCCTTCACCCACTCGAGCCGTCCGTTGTCCTCTAGGCGCTCCTTGATCGCGCCGGCGAGCTGGATCAGGTGGGCCACGTCGTCGCGCGCGTAGCGCAGCTGCTGCGGGGTCAGCGGACGGCGGTCCCATTTCGTGAACCCCTCCCCCTTCTTCAGCTTCACGCCGAGCAACTGGTCGAGCAGCGCGCCGTAGCCGAGGCTGGCCGACAGCCCGGCGAACCCGGCCGCGAGCTGGGTGTCGAAGAGGCCGCGGACCTCGGTGTCCAGCGTGCGCCGGAGGATGGCCACGTCTTGCCGCGCCGCGTGCATGACGATCTCGACATCGGGGTCGGCGAGCACTTCGGCGAGCGGCTTCGCCGCCGGGCGGTCGAAGGGGTCGATGAGCTCCACGCGGGACTCGTCGCCGTTCGGGACCGCGAGCTGGATCAGGCACAAGAGCGGGCGGTAGCGCCCCTCGGACATGAACTCCGTATCGATTCCGAGCACGCCCGCCTCCCGTGCGCGCTCGGCCACCTCGGCTATCAGACTGATCTCCCACGTTCAATCGGCAATACTCGCAGCGAGTGCCAGGACGGATCCTGATCTTCTTACTCACCGGCCTCGCGTGCGCCGCACCCGGCTGTTCGGACTCCGATTCCGGTTCCGAGAAGGATGCCGAGCGAGCCCGTGCGGACGAACCCGCGGCCGACGCCCCGCTGCCCTCGCGCCCCCAGGTCGTGCAGGCGCTTCCTCCCGGCGAGGTCGCTCACGTCGCGCCGCCGGGCGGTCCCGACGTGCCCGAGCCGGACGTCCTGCCCGAGGAGGCGAAGCCGGAGAACATCGCGGCCACGGACGCGCAGCTCAAGCGCGACCTGGCCACGTTGCGGCGTGCGCCGACCGGCGTCGGCGGACAGGCCGTCCTGCAGTCCGACGGCACCGCCTCGCCACCGATCGAGGCGCCGAGCGTCGTCCAGGAGATCATCCACGCCGGCAACATGATCAGCAACAGCCCCTACGTGTGGGGCGGAGGGCACGGCCGGTGGCTCGACAACGGCTACGACTGCTCCGGGTCGGTCAGCTTCGCGCTCTTCGCCGGCGGCCTGCTCTCCTCGCCGCTCACCTCGGGCGGCTTCATGAACTGGGGCGAGCCGGGGCCCGGACGTTGGGTCACGATCTACACGAATCCGGGCCACGTCTACATGGTCGTGGCCGGGCTGCGATTCGACACGAGCGGCCGGTCTCGTTTGGGTTCGCGCTGGCAAGGGCAAACGCGCCCGTCCGGAGGATTCGTCGTGCGCCATCCGCCGGGGCTTTGACATGAGCTCGCCACCCACACTCTCCGTCTACATCTGCGACAACTACGGCGCGCTGCGCGACCTGATCCGCTTCTCGCTGGAGGACGACGCGCGGATCAGGGTCGTCGGCGAGGCCGAGGACGCGATCACGTGCGTGCGCGAGCTGCCGGACGCCCGACCTGACGTGCTCGTCCTCGACCTGAGGATGCCCGGCATCACGGGGCTCGAGGCCGTCCCCGAGATCCGCAGCGCCTCCCCGGACACCCGGATCGTCGTCTATTCCCAGTACATCGACGACGCCACGGCGTCGGAGCTGGCCGAGGCAGGGGTGGAGGCGTGGCTCCGAAAGGACGAGGACCTGAGCGAGCTGCGCGCGACCGTGCTCGAGGTGGGCGGCCTCTCGGCCGCCTAGCCGTCGGCCGGCCGGCGCTCCTCGATGACCTCGTGGAGCCGCTCGATCGCCTCCGGCATCGCCTTCGCCACGCGGTCCATGTCCCAGCCGGTGAGCGTGATCAGCTTCATGTGGCGAGGTCGCCTCGACGGTGGCTGTGCGCAGGCTCTTCTCGAGCAGGCCGATCTCACCGAAGAAGTCACCGGGGCCGAGCTCGGCCACGGTCTCGCCATCGCGAGTGACGCGCGCCGTCCCCTCCTCGATCGCAACGAACTGGTACGAGTAGTCGCCCTCGCGGACGAGGACCGAGCCCTCCTCCGCGGTGGCCTCCTCGGCGAACGGCGCGATCTGGCGCAGCTCCTCCTCGGAGAAGTTGTGGAACAGCGGAATCGCCTTCAGCCTGGACGGGTCAAGTGCCAACGGTCCTCCTCGTGTCGCTGGCGCGACTCTATCCGCGCAGCGGCGGGTAGGGTCCGGCCGATGTGCGGCATCGCCGGTTGCGTGGCGCCGGCGGGCGAGCGAGCCGGACCGCGAGGCGCTCGAGCGGATGGGCGCGGCGCTTGCGCACCGCGGCCCCGACGACCAGGGCATCGCGGTCGAGGGCAGGTCGGGCTGGTCAGCCGGCGGCTTGCGATCGTCGACCCCACGCCCGCCGGCCACCAGCCGATGGTCCACCGCGACGGGCGCTGGCTGCTGACCTACAACGGCGAGGTCTTCAACCACCTCGAGCTGCGGCGCGAGCTCGAGCCGGCGCGATGGCAGGGCCACTCGGACACGGAGACCGTGCTGGAGGCGCTGTCGCGCTGGGGCGAGGACGCCCTGCCGCGCTTCAACGGGCTGTTCGGCCTTGCCGCGCTGGACGCGGACGGCGCGCGCGTGCTGCTCGCCCGCGACCGCTGGGGCGTGAAGCCGCTGTACTGGACGCGCCACGGCGGCTGCCTCTGGTTCGCCAGCGAGATGCGCGCCCTGTTCGCCGCCGGGGTCCCGCGCCGTGCTGCTCCCGGACGTGGTCGCGCACGCGGTCGTGCACGGCTGGGCGAACGGCCGCGCGACGCCGCTCGCGGGCATCGAGCGTCTCCCGCCGGGCACCGCGCTGTCGGTGGACCTCGCGACGCTCGGCGTGGCACGAGCGCCGCTGGTTCGACCCGGCCGAGCTGGTGGACCCGCGAGCGGATGGCCGCGCTCGCGCGGCGAGTCGCGGCGGGCGCTGGCGGACCTGCTCGAACAGGAGCTCCGCCGCGCGGTCTCCCGTCGCCTGATGGCCGACGTGCCGGTCGGGACGTTCCTCTCCGGCGGGATCGACTCGAGCCTCGTCACGGCATACACGCGCGACGAGCAGCCGGGCGTCGTGGCGTTCAACGCGTCGGTCACCGACCAGCCGGACGACGACGAGCATCCGTACGCGACCCGGGTCGCGCGGCACCTCGGCGTCGAGCTGCAGACGGTGGCGATGTCGGCGGCGACGTGGCGCGCCGACTTCGTCGAGGCCGTGCGCCACAACGAGTACCCGCTGATGCACGAGAGCTCGGTGCCGATGTTCCAGATCGCCGCGCTCGCGCGCTCGGGCGGCGTGAAGGTGCTGCTGTCGGGCGAGGGCGCCGACGAGCTCTTCGGCGGCTATGGGTTCCTGCACGCCGGGCTCTACCTCGACTACCTCCGCTCGAACCGGCGCGTGCGGGCGCTCGCCGCGCTCGCGCTCGCGAAGCTGCGCCGCGACGGGCCACTGCGGCCTTCTGGGCGGACGAGCATCGGCACCGGCCGAGCCGCCACCGGTCGTCCCGCCAGAGTCGTCCGCCGCGAGCGTCGAGTTCGACCGCGCCGCGGCGCAGCGGGCGGCGCGACGCCTACGCGATGCACCCGGGCGCGCGCGGCGCGCTCGAGGCCGAGCTCCTGCGCGAGCTCTCGACCTACCTGCCGCACCTCCTCAACCGACAGGACAAGAACACGATGCAGGCCTCGATCGAGACACGCGTCCCGTTCCTCGACCCGAACCTCGCGGCGCTCGCGCTCTGCCTGCCACTGGAGGCCCGCATGGAGCCCGGGCGGAAGGGGCTCCTGCGCGACCTGGCCGACCGCCGCCTTCCGCGCGAGGTCGCCCGCCGCCAGAAGCGCGGCTTCGGCTTCGACGTGCGCCGCTACATCGAGCCGAGCGCGCGCCCCGAGTTCCTGCTCGACGGGGCGCTGCGCGAGTTGCTCGCCGTGGACAGGAAGCGGTGGAGCGCCGCTGTCTTTCCGGCGCCCAGCGCCGGCGCAGGCGCTGCGGCTGTGGTCGGGCGAGGTCTGGTGCCGAGCGGTGCTCGACGGGCAGCCGACCCGAGGAGGTCGAGGCCGCGCTGTGGCGCTCAGGCTGACGCCGGCGCGAACGCGGGGTCGTCCTCGTGCTCGCGGAAGAAGCGCACCATCGCGCCCGACGTACTCCTCGAAGCGCGGACAGCGCAGCCCCTGCGCCGCGAGCAGGTCGCCCGCCGGCGGATGTCGAAGCGAACCGGGTGATTGAGGTAGCTGATCGATTCGCGCGGAGCGCCCGCGAAGAGGTCGCGCACGAGCCGGAACCGCAGCGCCGTTTCGACGAGCGAGGGCGGAACGCGATAGGACGGCTCGCGTCCCGCGTACTCGCGCGCGAGAGTCGTGAGCAGCTCGCTCGCTGTGACCGGCTCGGGATCCACCAGATGGAGCGTCTCGCCGACGGCGTCATCCGAACGCGAGCCTGCGACCAGCGCGTCGACGACGAAGTCGACCGGCACGACATTGAAGGGGGCCGCCGAGCGGCCGAACTGCGGGATCGGCGAGCCGCGCGACTCGCAGAACGAGATCACGCGCAGCATGTAGTAGGGGCCGTCGAACTTCTGGGTCTCCCCCGTGCGCGAGTCGCCGACCACGATCGCCGGCCGATAGATCGTGGTCGGGACCTCGTCCATGGCCTCGCGGACCCAGACCTCGGCCTGGAACTTGGTCGACTCGTAGTGGTTCTTGAACGCCTGGCCGAGGGCGAGCTCGTGCTCGTAGACGACGCCGTGGCGGATGGCCGGCGACGTAGGCCGTGCTGACGTAGTTGAGCCGCTTGAGCCCGTCGGCCGCGGCGCAGAGCTCGAGCACGTTCCCGGTGCCGTCGACGTTGACGCGCTGCGCGAGCTCGAGCGGAACGGCGAGGTTGTAGATCGCGGCCAGGTGGAATGCGCTCGTGACCTCGCCCGTCAGGCGGTCCCAGGTCCCGTCGTCGAGGCCGAGCCGCCGCTCCGCGATGTCGCCCTCGATCACCTCGACGCGATCGCCGTCGAGCTCTCCGGCGGCGGCTCGCGCCGCCTCCGCCATGCGCGGCTCGACCAGCGCGGCGACGCGCAGGCCGGCGTCCTCCTCGAGCAGGCGCGCGACGAGCCGGCGCCCGATGAAGCCTGGAAACCCGGTGAGGAACGCCAGCGCCACGGCGGCCGAGACTACGCCGTAGCGGCTAGCCGACGTCCAGCAGGTCGACGACGAAGATGAGCGTCTCGTTCGGCCCGATTGGCGGCCGCCCCTCCGCGCCGTAGGCGAGGTCGGGCGGGATCGTCAGCTCGCGCCGGCCGCCGACCTTCATGCCGGCGACGCCCTGGTCCCAGCCGGGGATCACCTCGCCCGATCCGAGCGCGAACGTGATCGGCTCGCCACGGTCCCAGGAGGCGTCGAACTGCTCGCCGTTCGAGTATGAGACGCCGACGTAGTGGACGGTGACGTTGTCGCCGCTCGCAGCCGTCGCCCCGTCGCCAACCTTTAAGTCCTTGATCTCCAGGCCGGCCGGCGGAGCGCCCTCCGGAACCGTGATCTTCGGCTTCGTGGTCGTGTCGACGTTCGCGTCGTCGGGCGCCTGCTCGGCCTGCGTCTCGGTCGTGCTCGGCGCGGCGGCCTCGTCGTCATCGTCGTCGCCGCAGCCGGCGAAGGCCAGCAGGGCGCAGGCGGCAGTGAGGGCGGCAAGGCTGCGGCGGGCGTCTCACGGCGGCGCAGACTAGCGAGCCCACTAGGGTCTCGGCGATGAACGACCAAGCCGCCGTCCTGACCGAGCGACGCGATCGCGTCCTGATCATCACGCTCAACCGCCCCGAGGTTCGCAACGCGGTGAACGCCGCGCTCGCCGAGGGAGTCGCCGCCGCGCTCGACGAGCTCGACTCGGACGACGAGCTGTCCGTCGGCATCCTCACCGGCACGGGCGGGTTCTTCTCCGCCGGGATGGACCTCGGCGCCTTCGTGAAGGGCGAGTCGCCCTACGTGGGCGACCGGGGCTTCGCCGGCATCACCCAGCGCGCGTCGCAGAAGCCGCTGATCGCCGCAATCGAGGGCTTCGCGGTGGCGGGCGGGCTCGAGGTCGCGCTGTCCTGCGACCTGATCGTTGCCGCGGAGGGAGCGAAGCTCGGCATCCCCGAGTCGAAGCGCTCGCTCGTGGCGGCCGGCGGTGCGCTGTTGCGGCTGCCTCGGCGAATGCCGTACCACGTGGTGATGGAGCTCGCGCTGACCGGCGACACGTTCCCCGCGGAGCGCTTCCACGAGCTCGGGCTGGTCAACCGGCTCGCGCGCGCCCGGCACGGCGGTCGACGTCGCGATCGAGTTGGCCGAGGCGATCGGCCGCAACGGCCCGCTCGCGCTTGCCGCCGCCAAGCGGATACTCCAGGAGCAGTTCGACTGGTCGGCCGGAGAGATGTGGGAGAAGCAGGGGGCGATCGCCGGCCCCGTGATGACGTCCGAGGACGCCAAGGAGGGCGCGTCCGCGTTCAAGGAGAAGCGCGAGCCGGTCTGGAAGGGCCGCTAGGCCTCCGGCCGGCGCTCACGCAGCCACTTGCCCTCCCACTCCGACGGCTCGAAAGTGGGCGGGCCGCCGAAGCTGAGGACCGTCGTCCCCTCCTCGGCCGCGACGGCGTGGCGGTGCGACGCCGGGTCCGGGATGAAGACGTAGGTGCCGGCCGGCGCGTCGAACGAGTCGCCGTCGATCGTGAACTCGGCGCGGCCCTTCGCGACGAAGTAGAGCTCCTGCTGGTCGTCGCCCTCCTCGGTGTGCGGCTCGACCACGTCGTCGCCCGCCTTGCCCGCGACGTATGCGTTGCAGCCGAACGCGCGGATGTCGAGCGTTGCGCGCACCGGCAGCCAGGTCAGCGTGTCGGGCCGGGTATGCGCTCGATCTCGTCGAGATGGACGACGGAATGCGTTTTGCGCTCGGGCGTCGGTGGGATGGCCGGAGTATGCCCGTAGCTACTGTTTCTCGTCCGGCATGACGGATCGTCCCTCATCCAACGGAAGCCACGAGTTCCGGCTCGAGGGCTCCCCCACCCGGGTCCTCGATCCGGCACAGGTCGACTACGAGCGCGCCCTCGCCGCGGCCAAGGACCTGCTCGAAGCGCTCGGCGCGGACGTCGAGAACGGGCCGCTCGCGGAAACCCCGCGGCGCATGGTCGACTCGTACATCGAGCAGCTGACACCGCAGCCCTTCAACGCCACGACCTTCCCCAACGACGGCGACTACGACGAGCTGGTCGTGGCCCGCGACATCAATTTCCACTCGCTCTGCGAGCACCACCTGCTGCCGTTCGTAGGCGTCGCGCACGTCGCCTACCTGCCCAATGACCAGATCGTCGGGCTGTCGAAGCTCGCGCGCGTCGTCGAGTACTACGCGCGCGCGCTGCAGGTCCAGGAGCGGCTCACGACCCAGATCGCCGACTGGCTCGAGCATGAGCTCCAGCCGAAGGGCGTCGGCGTCGTGATCGAAGCCGAGCACATGTGCATGACGCTGCGCGGAGTGCAGAAGCCGGGCACCAAGACCGTCACCTCCGCGCTGCACGGACTCGTACGCGACGACCCGCGCACGCGCCAGGAGTTCCTCACGCTCGTAAAGGGCTGAGCGCCTCCTAGTCCTCCATCGTCCTCGGGCGTCAGCCTTACCGGACAATGGACCTGCTGGTACTGGCCTTCGCGGCGACGGCCACCGCTGTCGTCACGGGCCTGGGCGCCGTGCCGGTGTTCTTCCTCGGCGAGCGCGCGCAGAGCCTGCGCCCTTGGCTCCTGGGCTTCGCCGCGGGAGTGATGGGCGTCGCGTCCGTGGTCGGGCTCCTGCTGCCCGCGGCCGACGAGGGGTCGACGGCCGACATCGTCGCGGGGGCTCTTCTCGGCGTCGCTTTCCTTCTGGTCAGCCGACGGCTGATCGATTCCCCGCGCTACAAGGTTACGTCGACCGCAGAGAGCCGGACGGCACTGCTCGTCTTTCTCGTCCTGCTCGTGCACAGCCTGCCCGAGGGGTTCGCGATCGGCACGGCATACGCGTCCGAGACGGCGGGCCTGGGCCTGTTCGTGATCATCGCGATCGGCGCGCAGAACATCCCCGAGGGCACGAGCGTCGCGATCCCGCTCGCGGCGGCCGGCTACGGACGATCGCGCCAGTTCTGGGCTGCGGTGGGCACCAGCGCACCGCAGCCCGTCGGAGCCATCGTGGCGTACCTGCTCGTCGAACAGGTGGAGCCGCTCTTGCCGATCTCGTTCGCGTTCGCGGCCGGCGCGATGCTCGCCCTGATCGCGTTCGAGCTGGCCCCGTCGGCACTGTCGACGGGGCGCGTTCGCTCCGCCGTGACCGGCGCACTGGCCGGCGCCGTCGTGATGCTCGCGCTCAGCGCCCTGCTTGGCGTGTAACTGGCAGCAGCAGGTAGCTCTCGCCCAGCTTCACGGTGTTCGTGGCGGGCGAGAAGAGCTTCACCTGCGCGGCCGCCGGATCGCTCCGGTCGAACGCGATCGAGCCCGGCAGATGCGTCGGCAGGTCCGTCGACGTGAGCCGCAGCTGAAGCCGGTGTCCGGGCGCGAGCTCGTACGCGGTCGGCCAGATCTCGACGTCGTACTTGTAGAAGCGGCCCGGCTCGATCGGCTGCGGATCGGTGTGCGGGTGGTACGGCCGTGCCGGAGTGCTTCGCTTGCGGTCCAGTGCGCGGTGGGAGGCGCGCAGCGCGCCGTCGGTGATGATCGACTCGCTTCCGTCCGGCGCAACGTCGGAGATCTTCACGTGCCAGTCGGTGTCGGTCGCGGTCGAGGACGCGACGAGCCGAAGCGCCAGCGGGCCGGCCAGCGAGAGCGGCTCCTCGAGCGCGGGCGTGCGGAACGTGAACCCGTGCGGCCCCTCGAGCCGCTGGTCCGTGGGGACGTACGGGCTGGCGGCGACGGTGCCGAAGCGGTCGAAGGCCATGCTGAAGCCGGCGGCGGGGTTCGTGACGAACTCGTGCGTCCCGGAGCCGAGCCGGACCCGCTTGAAGCGCGTCCGCGGCGGTGGCCACGACGCCGCGCGCGCGTACTCGTCGCGCCCCTGGACGTAGTACTCGACGCGGCGGCCGCTTCGGTGCCGGCACTCCGGCGAGGTGCTTCTGGAGGAACTCGAACGCCAACGCGCTGGCGTCGTAGACACCCTTGCCCGCGGTGAGGGGTGCCAATGGCGCGCCGCACCCCTTGTGCGTGCACGGGTCGATGTAGAGGCGCGTCTCGACGCCTTTGCGCCGGGCGAGCCGCCGGTACATCTCGGGCGCGCCGCGCAGCAGGCCGTCGCGCCAGCCGCCGATGATCAGGGTCGGCACTTCGATGTCGCCCGCGTGGTAGATCGGCGAACGGTCGCGGTAGAAGTCGTCGTCGTTCGGACGCGCGAGGTAGTCGAACGAGATCGTCCCGACCGCCGACTGGCCCGCCTTCGCCGCCAGCGTGTCGGCGAGCAGTGACGGGTCGTTGTTCGCGCCCGCCGCGCCGGGAGCACCCTGGACGGCGATGTACTGGGTGTCGAAGAAGAAGTTCGGGATGCCGCCGTGCGTGTACCCCTCGCGGTAGAGGTCGCTGATCGCGACGGCCGGCGTGATCGCGGCGAGGTGCGGCGGCCGCTGCTCGGCGGCCAGGTACTGGGTGATCCCGACGTATGACCCGCCCGCCATGCCGACCTTGCCGTTCGAGTACGGCTGCGTCCCGAGGTACTCGATGACGTTGTAGCTGTCGCGCGCCTCGCGCGGGGAGAAGAAGTTGCCCTCGAGGTTGCCGCCGCTGCCGCCCGTCCCGCGCACGTCGACGACGGCGCCGACCATGCCGCGCGTGGCGAAGAAGTCGGGTGGGAAGCAGCCGCAGAGGCCGTTGCGGCTGTAAGGGGTCATCCCTACGACGACCGGGAAGCGGCCTCCAAGCGGCGTCGCGCCGTCCTCCGACGGGAACGCGATCGTCGCGCCGAGCTTGACGCCGTCGTCCATCTCGATCAGGACTTCCTTCGAGACGCTCTGGTAGGTGGGCTCGGGGAGCTCCGGCGGCGCAGGCGGGTCGGCGTGAGCGCCGCCCACCGGCAGCGCCAGGGTTGCGGCAAGGACGGCCATTACACAGGCAGCGCGCATACCAACCCCAACGCCCGGGACCGTGCAAACTTACGCTTCCTGGCATGTCTCTCCCCACGCTTCTCGTCATCGACGTCCAGCAGGCGATGGACGACCCCGCACGCGGCGAGCGGAACAACCCCGACTTCGAGCGCAATCTCACCGCCGTCCTCGAGGGCTGGAGAGAGCAGGGAGCCCCGGTGATCCACGTGCGCCACGAGAGCACGGACGGCGGCCAGTTCATCCCCGGCACGCCCGCGTTCGAGTACAAGCAGGAGGCGAAGCCAAGGGACGGTGAGCCCGAGATCGTCAAGAACGTGAACAGCGCGTTCATCGGCACGGACCTCGAGCAGCGGCTGCGCGCGGACGGCGCCGAGGTCGTGGCGGTGGCGGGCCTGACGACGAACCACTGCTGCTCGACGACGGCGCGGATGGCCGCAAACCTCGGCTTCGAGACGTGGATTCTCGAGGATGCGCTCGCCGCGTATCCCTGCGAGGCGATCGATGGTGAGCTGATCCCGGCGGAGGCGATCCATCGAACGGAGCTGGCCAGCCTCAACGGCGAGTTCGGCGAGGTCATGCCGGTCTCGCGTGCGATCGAGAGGCTCGGCCGATGCGGCGACTGAGGCTTGGGGATGCGAAGTTCGACTACGACTCGAGCGACCCGCCCGGCTTCCGAAGCGGCATGGCGCGCTTCGGCCGCGAGCTCGGCTCGGAGGACAGCGGCGCCACGCTGTACGAGCTCGCTCCCGGCGAGGCGGTCTGCCCGTACCACTACGAGTACGGCGAGGAGGAGTGGGCGCTCGTCATCGGGGGGACGCCGTCGGTGCGGACGCCCGAGGGCACGGAGCAGCTCGAGCCGAACGACCTCGTGTTCTTCCCGAAGGGCCCCGAGGGCGCACACCAGATCCGCAACGACGGCGACGCCCCGGCGCGCGTGCTCATGTGGTCCACGGTTGTGCTGCCGACCGCGTCTGTCTATCCCGACAGCGACAAGGTCGGAATCTGGACGGGCACCAAGGCGGACAACCTGATGGTCCGGCGCGAGAGCGGCGTCGAGTACTTCGACGGCGAGACCGGCTGACGGCCGGAGCACCTGCGAACATACGTTCGTGCGAGGCGAGGCGAACGTACTCCATGCGGACCTCGACTCGTTCTACGCCTCGGTCGAGCAGCGCGACGCACCACGCCTGAAGGGGCGGCCCGTCATCGTCGGGAGCTGGGTGGTGCTGGCCGCGAGCTACGAGGCCAAGGCGCATGGCGTCCAAGGCGGGATGGGCGGATCCGAGGCTAGGCGCCGGTGCCCGCACGCGGTCGTCGTGCGCCCGCGGATGGACGCCTACTCCGAGGCGAGCAAGGCGGTGTTCGAGATCTTCGAGCGCACGTCGCCGGCGGTCGAGCCGCTCTCGATCGACGAGGCGTTCCTCGACGCTCGCGGGATGACCGAGGTGTTCGGCACCCCCGAGGAGATCGCGACCCGGCTGCGGCAGGACGTGCGGCGCGAGGTCGGCCTGCCGATCACGGTCGGCGTGGCAGTGACGAAGTTCCTCGCGAAAGTGGCGAGCGCCGTCGCCAAGCCCGACGGGCTGCTCGTAGTTCCAGCCGGAGCCGAGCTTTCGTTCCTCCACCCCCTCCCCATCGAGCGCCTGTGGGGCGTCGGACCGGTGACCTCTCGGAAGCTGCGCGCGGTCGGGGTGACGACGGTGCGCCAGGTCGCGGAGGCCGACGAGGACGACCTGGTCGCCCTGCTCGGCCGCGGTGCGGGCCGGCACATCTACGCGCTGGCCCACAACCGCGACCCGCGCCGCGTACGAGTCGGGCGCCGGCGGCGGACGATGGGCTCGCAGCGCGCGCTCGGCAGGCGCACGCCCAAGTCGCCCGCTGACATCGACGCCACCGTCGTCGCGATCGTCGACCGCCTGGCCCGGCGGCTGCGCGCGGCCAGGCGTGTCTGCCGCACGGTCACCCTCCGGTTGCGGTTCGACGATTACTCGCGCGCGACACGCGCTCTCACGCTGTCGGAGGCGACCGCGCAGACCCAGACGATCCTCGCCACCGCGCGCAAGCTGCTCACGGCCGCCAAGCCGATGATCGAAAGCCAGGGCCTCACGCTGGTCGGCATCGCGCTCGGCAACCTCGCGGACGACAGCGCTGTGCAGCTTTCGCTGCCGCTCGAGGACCACCGCCAGACCTCGCTCGACGTGACCCTCGACAGCCTGCGCGACCGCTACGGCCCCGACATCGTCAAGCGCGCCGTGCTGCTCGACCGGCCTGCGGGCCTGGAGGTGCCGCTGCTACCCGACTGAGACGGTCAGGCCCGCCGCGCGGCGCCGAGGATGTGCGGAACCTTCGGCATCACCTTGCTCGGCGAGTACGCGAAGCGGCGCGAGTGCTCGACCTCGAAGCCCGCGCGCTCGATCGCCGTGAGGGTGTCGCGCGTCCCGTGACATCCGCCCGACACCAGCGGCCACAGCCTGCTCCTGTCCCCGAACTCGAGCACGGCCTTGAGCGGCTGCGAGTTCGCGTGCACGTGCTCGTAGAAGCGCAGCTCGCCGCCCGGCCGCACCACCCGCCTGAGCTCAGCGAGCGCGCGCGCCTGGTCCGGCACCGTGCAGAGCACCAGGCAAGCGATCGCCGCGTCGAAGGTCGCGTCCTCGAACGGCAGCGCATCCGCGAGCGCGTCGATCACTTCGACCTCCACCGGCGCCTCTGCGGCCGCCGCGAGCGCACGCTCGCGCAGGTAGGGCTCGGGCTCAGCGGCCGTCAGCTTCTCCACGGTCGAGGGGTAGTTCGAGAAGTTGCTGCCGGTGCCGGCGCCGAGCTCGAAGACGTGGCCCGAAAGCCCGGCCAGCGCCTCGCGGCGGTGCTCGACCTGGACCGGATCCTCGACCGCCATCATGCGCGTGTAGATCCGCGCGAACATCGGGTTTCGAACCTCCTCAGCCACGGCGCAACCCTATCCCGCGCCGTAGCGCGGCTCGGCAAGGCCAAGCCGCGCATACAGACGCTTGAGCGGCCGCGGCGCCCACCAATTCCAGTCGCCCAGCAGGCGCATCAGCGCCGGCACCAGCAGCGCCCGCACGATCGAGGCGTCGATCAGCACAGCCATCGCCTGCGCGAACCCGACCTCCTTCATGAAGAAGATCGAGCTGCTCGTGAATGCAAGGAAGACCACCGCGAGCAGCAGCGCGGCGGCCGTGATCACGCGCCCCGTGCGCTCGATGCCGAGCGCGACGGCGGTCTCGTTGTCCTCGCCTTCGTCGTGGTACTCCTTGATCCGCGCGAGGACGAGCACCGCGTAGTCGGTCGCCAGGCCGAACGTCGTCGCGCCGACCACGACGAGTAGAGCCGTCTCGATCGCCTTCGGGCCGTCGTACGCGAACAGGCCCGAGCCGAAGCCGTCCTGGAACACCACGACCAGGATCCCGAACGCCGCCGCGATGCTGAGGATGTTCATGACGAACGTCTTCAGCGGCAGGATCACCGACCCGGTCAAGAGGAACAGCAGGATCATCGTGCTCGTGAAGACGAGGGCCGCGACGGTCGGGGCGTGGTCCACGAGGCTGCGCTTGAAGTCGACGAACTCGGCGCTCGACCCACCTACGTGACTCGCGCCGTCATCGTCCGCGGTGATCGAGCGGATCGAGCGCGCGGTGTCCTGGGCACGCGCGCTGAGTGGCTCGTCCACAGGAGTCGCCTGAAGGAGAGCCAAGCGGTCGCCCATCGGCTGCGGCCTCGCCACCGCGCGCACGCCCTCGAGCCGGCCGATCTCCTCGCGCACCCGCTCGGCCCGCGCCCGCGGGACGGTCGCCGTGATCGGCGAGTCGACGTTCGGGGTGAACTCGTCGTCGATCGTGTCCGTGACCGTGCGTGCGTCCCGTCCCTCCGGCACGGACTGGTTGCCCGGCTGCACGAGGACCGCGCGTGCCATGGGCAGGGCGGCGATCGCGAGCACCACCGTGACCCCCACCGCCACGGGGACCGGGCGCCGCATGACCGCGCGAGCCAGCCGGAACCAGCGGCCGGTCCCCGGCGGCGGTGGCGGAGACTGGCGCAGGCTCAGGGCGTTCACGCGCTCGCCCAGCAGCGCGAGCATCGCCGGCGTGGCGAACAGGGCGCCGGCTGCGGCGAGCAGCGAAACGGTGGCGGCGCCTGCCCCCATCGAGTAGAGGAACCGCTGTGGCAGCACGATCATCGCCAGGCACGCCGCGGCCACCGTCAGGCCGCTGAAGAAGATCGCGCGCCCCGCGGTCTCCACGGTGCGGCGGTGGGCCTCCCACCCGGGCCCCGCGCGCGCGAGCTCCTCTCTGTAGCGCGAGACGAGCAAGAGCCCGTAGTCCACCGCGAGGCCCAAGCCGAGGGCGGTCGTGATGTTGAGCGCGAAGATCGAGATCTCCGTGAACTCGCTGAGGACGCGCAGCGAGAGGAAGGTGCCGACGACGGCCAGCCCGCCGATCAGGAGTGGCAGTGCCGCTGCGACCAGTCCGCGGAAGACGATGACGAGCAGGAGGGCGAGGATCGGGAACGCGATCAGCTCGGCGCGCTCGAGGTCCTCGCGCACGGTGTCGTTGACGTCGTTGAACCCGATCGCGAAGCCGCCGACCGTGACGTCGAGGCTCTCCGAGCGGAGCTTCGGCGGGATCCGCTCAGCCGGTTCCTCGAGGTCGGCTTGGTCGGTGTGGGTGAAGTGGCCGAGTATCAGCGCCGAGGTCCCGTCGCGCGAGATCAGCTCGCGGGCCCGCGCCGGCTGGAACGGGGTCCGGACCGCGCCGACCTCCGGGTCGGACGCGAGGATGCGCGCAAGGCGCCTGATCTCCGCGCGCGCCGCAGGCGTGCCGGCGTCGCCGCCGGGGGCCCGAGCGAGGACCACTATCCCGGGCGAGGGATCGTGGCCGAGCATCTCGGCGGCCCGCTTGACCGCCTCCGCGCTCTCCGAGGACGGATCGGTGAAGCCGGCGGGCTTGAGCCGGTCGGCGACGCCCCCGCCCACGACGATGGCGACCGCCACGAAGGCGGCCGTTCCTGCGAGCACCCACTTGGGCCGCGCGTAGGTGAGATGGGCGATGCGGCCGAACATGAGCACGGGTTAGTAACACGTGAGCGCCCGCCGGTCGGCATCATTCGACACACATGCGCGAGCAGGGGATCAGTCGCCGCGACTTCGTGGTCGCCGGGGCCGGCGGTGCGACGGCTCTGTCGGTGGGCGCGGTTCCCGGCTGGGCGCGCAAGCGGCCGCCGTCGTTGCTTCGCAAGGGCAGCTTCCCGAGCGGCGTGATCGCCGGTCGCCCGTTCACACACGGCGCGCTGCTCTGGACGCAGCTCGCGCCGGGCGAGCGCGCGGGACGGCTGCGCCTCGAGATCGCCCACGACAGGGGCTTCTCCCGCGTCGTGCACGAGCAGGACGTGAAAGTGCGCGAGAACGCCGACCTCACCGCGCTCGCGCGCGTCTCGACGCGGCGCCTGCGTCCCGGCCGCGAGTACCACTACCGCTTCCGGACGAGAACGACGTCCTCGCCGGCCGGCCGTTTCGTCACCTCTCGCCCCGCGGACTCGAAGGAGCCGATGCGAATCGGGTTCTTCTCCTGCCAGGACTGGGGCTCGGGCTACTACACGGCGCATGCCGGCCTCGCGCGCGAGGACTGCGACCTGATCGTGTGCCTCGGCGACTACTTGTACGAGACCAACACCAACGGAAACGTCGAGGGCCGCGCCGATCACACGAGCACGGCCGAGTCGGGCGAGTGCGAGATGCTCGACGAGTACCGCGCGAAGTACCGGCTGCATCGAACCGATACCGACCTGCGCGCGATGCACGCCAGTGCCGCGTTCGTGGCGACGTGGGACGACCACGAGGTCGAGGACAACTACGCGGGCGAGCACGAGGGCAAGACGGGCGACCAACGGCCCGAGCGCCGGATTCCCTTCGCCGAGCGCAAGGCGAACGGCTACCGGTCCTTCTTCGAGCAGATGCCGGTCGTGGCCAGGCCGACGGAGCGGTACGGGCTCTACCGACGCCTACGCCTCGGAGGGATCGCCGACATCTTCGTGCTCGACGAGCGCCAGTACCGCTCGGACCAGACGTGCGGCGACGTGCCCGGCATCCCCTGCCCGCCTCCGCCGCCCGGCCACACGCTGCTGGGGCGGCCGCAGATGGAGTGGTTCAAGGGATCGCTGTCGCGGTCGCGCGCCGACTGGAAGGTGATCGCGTCGAGCGTCGAGATGATGGGCTGGGAGTCAGCGCCCGGCGTGCCGCTCAACCGCGACGGCTGGGACGGCTATCCGGCCGACCGCAGCGAGATCGGCGACCACCTGCTCGCTGGCGGGATCGAGGACGTGACCGTCCTGACCGGCGACGTGCACCACTTCGCGGCAGGCACTGTCACCACCACCGGCAACACCACCGGCGAGGCGTTCGCCACCGAGTTCGTCGGCGGCGCGATCACGTCCGGCTTCCTCGACCAGCCGTTCGCGTCCTTCGCCGAGGGATCGCGGGAGACGAACCCGCACCAGGTCTACCAGCGCTTCGACCGGCGCGGCTACGGCGTGATGGAGCTGAGCCCGGCGGAGGCCCTGGTCAAGTACCGCTCGCCCGTCACGATCGAGCAGAAGAAGAGCGAGATCGAGACGATCGCGAGCTTCCGCGTCGCGCGCGGCAGCACTGACGTCGAGACCGTCTAGGGCCCGAACTTTCCGATCTGGGTGCGACGCTCGATCGGGACCATCTCGAGTGCGCCCGGTGTCGGCGTGGGCGGTGGCTCGGCGTTGCGCAGGTACTCGGCAAGCTCCTGGATGTCCTTCGCCGGGTTCGGCGGCAGCGGCATCCGCAGGCCGTCCGGGTAGCGCGCCTCCGTCCACATCATGAACTGGTTCGTCGGGTCGAACGTGAACTCGGGAATGATCCAGCCGTCATCGCCCGTCGTGGTCAGCCGGCGCACCGCGCGGGTCTCGAGATTGAGCTCGTACAGGTCCGTCGCCTCCGCTCCGACCGGCTGTAGGAACCCGACCTCGAACAGCGGCAGGATCAACAGGTAGTCCTCGTCGGTCGTCAGCCCCGCCGACTCGGAGAGCTGGGCGAAGGTGTTGAAGATGCCGGGGTGGTCGCGCGATGACATGAAGATGACGCTCTTCATGTCGGGCGTGAAGATCGCCTGCTCGTCCCACGCGAAGTGATCGGTCAGGCGCGTGACCTCGCAGCCGTGTCCCGTCGTCCACCAGCTTGCAGAAGAACAGCTCGAGGTTGAGCGCCGTGTCCCATGACTCCGTGTAGAGGAACCCGCTGCCGTCGGGCGCCCACCACTGCGTCTCGTAGTAGTGGCCGTTCGCCGGCCGCACGACGCGGACGTTCTCGAGGTGGGGCGGGTTCACCCCGTCGTCGACGAAGTCCGCGACGCGGATGTCCCATTTGCCGTCGCCGCCGTTCGTGACGAAGTTCCAGTTGAGGTGCGCCCAGACCAGCTGCTTGCCGTCCGGTGACCAGTACGCGTGGTAGTCGTCCTCCCCCTCACCGGCGCCGTGCTCGGCGTCGAGCCCGGTGAGTTGCGTGACCCCTGAGCCATCGGGCTTCACGACGTACAGCGCCGAGCCGAGCCCGCCGAAGCCGGGCCCGCCGATCCGGATCTGGCGCTCGTCCCAGGAGTGGAAGAGCACCCAGTCGCCCTGGGGGCGGGGCACCGGCACGCCGTTCGGCGGCATCGGCATGCCCGGTCCGGGCTGCCCGCCGCAGGTGATGCAGATCTCGTCCGAGCCGTCGAGGTTCGAGATGTAGACCTGGTGCTCGTCGTCCTCCCTCGCGAAGTTCTTCGCGTGGACGACGCGCCCGTCCGGCATGAACGCCGGCGCCTGGCCGAAGAGCTGCGGGTGCGTCTCGACCGAGAACGGGTCGGTCGAGAAGTCGGCGGACGCACTGCCGGGCGCGATCAGGGCGAGTGCCACGACGGCCGCGGCGAGGAGGCGCATGCATCCTCGAACGCCGCCCGCGCGGCAAACTTGCGCGTTGAACGAGCGCTACGGGCTACCGGACACCGTCTGCTCGTCATCGCCGAAGACCACGATGCCGTGGACGACGTAGACGCAGAGGGCGAAGACGCCCAGCGACCACCACGGGTTGGCCCCGCCGATCGAGAACAGAGCACCAATCGCACCGAGGCTGCCGGCGACGATCCCGATGATCCGGCCGTAGGACCGGCCCCCCATGAGCGAGAAGCCCGCGGTGAGCTGGATCACTCCGAGGACGATCAGGACCCAACCCAGGGTGTTGAGGTCGTCGAGTATGAACCTGGTGTCGTTGACGAAGATGTTGGCGTCGTCGAGAGCGCCGAAGCCATAGACGATGTTGACCGTGCCGACCATCAACAGCAGGATTGCTGCGAACACGACGCGTCCTGCACCTCTCATCTGAGCCTCCTTTGTAGTTCTGTCTTGACGAGGCTCCCAACTCGGCACGACGCCGACAATGAGGCGCGCAGGTCGCTCAGGAGGGTGCAGGCATCCGTGAGCCGTCGCGGCCGGCGGTCGTGAACGGCTCCGGGAACCGGCCCAGCAGCTTGGCGAACCCCTTCTCGCGCCCTGCTGGCGGAAGGGCCCAGAACTCCATCGACGACAGATCGACCGGCGCGTTGTCGACATCAGGGGCCACGCGCCGGTCGATCATAGAACCGTGAAGGTCCAGGTTCGAAACGTCGGATCAGAACTTGATCCGTCCTGTCGAGCCTCCCGTGAGCTCGGTCGATCCGGGCGGGATCGTGCCCCGGAACTGGTAATGCCCGGTCGCGCCGCGGAACCGCTCGGTGCCGCCGGTGATCCGCCCATCGACGACGACCTTCTGCGAGCCGTCGTCCTCGATGATGCTGTATCCGTCCAACACACTTCGGACGGCGCCTCGGTCGAAGAACGCGACCTCGGTGCCTTCGAACGTGAACAGGTTGCGCTCGAACGGCTGGCTCGTAATCGTGACGCGGTCGATCAGCGCGCCGGAGCCGAATCGCTCGGTCTCGAGCGACCCCGCGAGGTACGCGGTACCGCCCACGCCGGGGTAGCCGTCCGCGGTGGTCATCGGCGACGACACGATGTGTGAGGTGTACTGGCGCGTCTTCGCGTCCGCAACGGACGCGGGCCCGATCGCCGCGAGCACGGCGGCCAGACAGACGATACGTGTGTGGAACTTGAGCATCTTGTCCTCTCTTTCAGAAGTACGGGTAGGGGTCGAGCACGCGGACCTCGGTGATCACGTCCACCGGGAGGCCGGTGTCCGCAGCCGTCTTGCGGATCGCCTCCGGACTAGGTCCGTCGTAGACGCAGAACGTCTTCGTCCTGTCGTCGGTCACGTAGGACTGGAGCCATGTGACTCCCTCGAGCTGGTTGCGCTCGATGACCGCGCGCCACGCCCCCGCCCCTTCGGCGCCCGCGGGAAACGCGGGCCCGTCGGCAAACGTGCGCTCGATCAGGTAGCGGGGCATCAGTTCTCCTTTCGGTCGCTGGTCCACACTGCGACCGTACGAGTGCGCCCCTGCCGCGGCATCGGCGAAATTGCCCAGATCGGCTGTGGCCGTTGCCTATCTCTGAGGGCCGAGCCCGAGCCGCGCGGCCGCCCCGGCGACCTGGCTGCGGGAGTCGACGTCGAGCTTGCGCAGGATCGACGAGACGTGGTGGTCCACGGTCCTTACGGATACGAAGAGGCGCTCGGCGATCTCGGCGTTGCGCAGCCCGTCGACGAGCAGATCGACCACCTCGACCTCCCGTCCCGTCAGCTGGCCCGGATTGCGGCTTGTCTGCGGCAGCGGGCCGCGAGGAAGGCTTTGGGCACCCCGCTCTCGCATGCCCCGCGCCACGACCTTTGCCGTGGCGGTAGCACCGAACCCATGCAGGGTTTCCAGGGCGAGCCGGCAATCGTCCTCGTCGCCTTCCGCGAGGGCGAGCGCGGCCTCGTACCGGCAGCCGCGCTCCGACCATAGCCGGGCCGCTCCGCCCCAATCGCCCGCAAGCGCCAGCGCATACGGCTCCGCGACGCGCGTTTTTGCAGGCGTCTCGTCAGACCCCGCCCGGCGCCGCCACAGCGCGAGCTCGCCGGTGATCCACGGATCCGCGCGCGCGAGCGCCACTTCCCACGCAGCCTGCGTCTCTTCGAGCACGGCCTCGTTGCGACCCTCGAGCCAGCCCGCCTCGACCCTGGCGACCGCGACGATCGTAAGTCGATGGAGCTCGGAGCCTGCAAGCGCGAGCGCCCGGTCGAGGACCGGCCACTGCCCGGAATCGCCGCGCCGTGCCCGTAGGCGTCCGAGAACCGCCAGCGAAACGACGGTCGCGGGCCCGACGCCGCGCGCGCGCAGCACGAGCCCGGCCGAGTCTGCGGCCCGCTGCCAGTCACCCTGCTCCAGGGCGATCTCGGCCCGCACCGCGAACAGATAGGGGCGCATTCCCTCGAGGTCGTGGCGGTCGCAGTGCTCGATACCGGCGTCGATGTAGCGCCCCGCTTCTTCGAACGTCCAGCCGCCGCGCGGCGCCGCGCGCGAGATAGACGAGCGCTGTGCCAGCTTCGGCGGCATGTCCACCGCCGCGCGCCAGCTCGAGCCCGCGCATGAGCATCCCGCGGTCGCCAGAGTGCGGGAACTCGAGCAGGCCCATGTGTACGAGAGCCTCGGCGGCCGATCGCGTCTCGCCGAGCTCCTCCGCCAGCTCGAGTGCGCGTCCGCCCCAGGAAAGCGCTCCCTCGCGATCGCTGTCCGTCGCGCGCAAGAGCGTCATGGCCGAATATGCCCGCGCGAGTTCGCGTCCACGCTCGCGTTTCTCGAGCACGGCGACAGCCTCCTGGCCGGCCGCCTCCGCCTCGGCCCTGCGGCCGATCAGCCACAGCGGCCACACGAGAGCGCGCAGCGAGTCGCCCTCCCTCAGCATGTCGCCGGTGGCCGCGTAGATCTGCACCGCAAGCCGACGAAGCTCGACCGACTCGGTGGCGCGACCGATCAGTCTGCACTCGTCGGAGGCCCGGTCGAGCAGGTCTGCGCGCCGGGCCGGCGGCAGCTCGGCGGCGTGGCGAAGGGCGCGGCCGTACTGAGCCGCGGCCTCGCGATGAGCGCCGACGGCAGCGGCCCGCTCCGCGGCGGCCGGAGCGAAGCGCTGGACGGCGTCGGTGTCGCCCGCCGCGTCGGCGTGGTGTGCGAGTCGCGCAAGATCGCGTGCCGCGCTCTTGTCGTTCGCGAGCGCGACAAGCGCGGCCCGATGGAGTGCTTTCCGTCGCCTGGGCGCAGTGGAGTCCTCAATCGCGAGTCGCGCGAGTTCGTGCCGGAAGGCGATCAGCTCGCCCTCCGCGGTCAACATCCCCGCGGCGAGGCATTCGTCGAGCGCCCCGATGTCACCCGGTGCGAGCGCCTCGAGCAGCCACAACTCGGTGGGCTGGGAGGCGGTCGCCACAGCCTCGAGCACGCACCGCGCCGATCGCGTCAGGCGGTTCACGCGAGCAAGCACGGCATCGCGCACGGTCGGCGGGATTCGCTCGTCGCCTGCCGCCAGCGCCTCGGTGACGAAGAACGGATTGCCGCCGGTGGTGCGGTAGAGCTCCGCGGGATCGACGGCGTGCGTCTCGGCCATCCGCGTGACGGCCGACTCGGACAGGCGATCGAGTCGCAATCGCGTGACCCATCTTTCCCTTCCGAGTTCGCCGACCACGAGGCGGAACGGGTGCTCGGCCGCGAGGTCGTCTTCGCGGTAGCTCGCAAGAACAAGCGCCGGCACCGTTTCCAAACGCCGCCCGATGATGCGCACTACGTCGAGTGAGGCCTCGTCTCCCCAGTGGAGGTCCTCGAGCACGAGGACCGTCGCGCGCGTGGCCAGCTCACGCAGTAGCGCGTCGGCGACGTCATAGGGCTTTCCCCCGTCTCGAACGACATCGCGCAGCTCCCCACCGGCCTGCTCGCCAACGTCGGACAAGCGGGCCGAGTGGACGCGGCGTGAAGAGCGGGTCGCACGTTCCCCAGAGGAACCGCACAGTCGGCCCGTGGAGCGTCCGCGCAGTCCGCAGCAGCGTCGTCTTGCCGATCCCCGCCTCGCCCGACACCAGGACCGCGCGCCCACCGCCGGTCGCCGTCACGGCCTCGAGCTCTCGCGCCAGCGCGTCGAGCGCCTCGGATCGCTCGAGGAGCCCGTCGGCTCTGTCGAGGTCCGACCCGATGCGGGTGTCGTGCATGCCTCAGGCCATCATCCAGCAGGTTCGCGGCCGTCGCAAGCGGACTGGGTCGTCCGTCACGCCACGCGTTCGGCGCCCGCGTACACGTTCAGCCTGCCTTGTCGCGCGAAGCCGCAGAGCGTCATGCCGACCTCGTCGGCCAGTTGCACGGCGAGCGAAGTCGGCGCCCCCACTCCGACCAGGATCGGCGCCCCGGCGACCGCCGCCTTCTGCACGAGCTCGAACGCCAGCCGGCCGCTCACGCAGAGCGCGCAGTCGCGCAGCGGCAGGAGTCCCGCGCTCAGCGCGCGGCCGATCACCTTGTCCATGGCGTTGTGGCGGCCCACGTCCTCGCGCACGATCCGCAGCTCGCCGTCAGGCGAGAACAGGCCGGTCGCGTGCACGCCGCCGGTGAGCTCGAACCCCGGCTGGCTCAGGCGGTTGGGTAGGTCGGCCAGGAGCTCGCGCGCCATCACCGGCCCAGGTGCCAGCTGCGTCAGATCGACCGTCACCTCCTCGATCGCGCCCTTGCCGCAGACCCCGCACGACGACGTCGTGTAGAAGCGACGCTGTTCGACGGAGCGGCAGAGCCGGCCCTTGACGTCGACCGTGTTACCCGCGAGGTCGTCGGAGAGCCCGACGTCCCATGCCCGGTCGATCAGCCGCTCGCCGTAGAGGAACCCCAGTGCGAGCTCGTCGTCGTTGCCGGGCGTGCGCATCGTGACGGCGACCGGCTCGCCGGCCACGCGAATCTCGAGCGGCTCCTCGACGGCGACTGCGTCGAGCACGCCGTCGCGTTCGACCATTGCGTGATGCCTGCTCATGCCGCGCTCGGCTCCAGCCGGATCACGACCGACTTCGAGGTCGGCGTGTTGCTGCCCTCGGCGGTGCTGTCGAGCGGCACGAGCGCGTTCGCCTCGGGGAAGTACGCGGCCGCGCACCCGCGTGCGGTCGGGTAGCTGGTCGCTCGGAACCGCTCGGCGCGCCGCTCGCCATCCTCCCACTCGCTCACGAGGTCGACGTGGTCGCCGTCGCGGAGGCCGCACTCCTCCAGGTCGTCGGGATGCACCAGCACGACGCGCCGACCTCCCTTCACGCCCCGATAGCGGTCGTTCAGCCCGTAGATGGTCGTGTTGTACTGGTCGTGCGAGCGCATCGACTGAAGCAGCAGCCGTCCCGGCCCGGTTCGGATCGGCTCGAGCTTGTTCACCGACAGCCGCGCACAGCCAGTCGCCGTCGGGAACCTGAGCTCGTCGCGCGGCGGGTGCGGCAGCACGAAGCCTTCCGCGAGCCTCTCCTCGAAGCGCTCGAAGCCGGGCACGACCTCGGCGATCTTCTTGCGGATCTGCGAGTAGTCGGACTCGAAGCCGTCCCACGGGATCGGCGGCGCGCCGTCGAGCGCGCGGCGCGCCAGCCCGCAGACGATCGCCACCTCCGAGCGGACGTCCGCCGACACCGGCTCGAGCCGGCCGCGCGAGGCGTGGACGAGGCTCATCGAGTCCTCCACTGAGACGACCTGCTCGCCGGAGGCCTGGACGTCGCGCTCACTCCGCGCGAGCGCCGGCAGGATCAGCGCCTGGTCGCCGGTCACGAGATGCGAGCGGTTCAGCTTCGTGGAGACGTGCACGGTCAGACGCAACCGCCGGAGTGCTTCGGCGGTTGCGTTCGTATCCGGCGCGGCGCGCAGGAAGTTGCCGCCGAGCGCCATGAAGACGCGCGCGCGTCCGGCGCGCATCGCCTGGATGCTCTTCACCACGTCGAACCCGGGCTCGCGCGGGGGCTCGAAGCCGAACGCGCCGCCGAGCCGGTCGAGGAAGTCCATCGTCGGCCGCTCCCAGATCCCCATCGTGCGGTCGCCCTGCACGTTGCTGTGGCCGCGGACGGGACAGAGCCCTGCGCCGGTACGGCCGATGTTGCCGCGGAGCAGGAGGAAGTTGGCGATCTCGCGGATGGTCGCGACGGCGTTGCGGTGCTGGGTCAGTCCCATCGCCCAGCAGACCACCGTCCGCTCGGACGCGGCCGCGAGCTCGGCGACGTTCTCGATCTCGGAGCGCCTCAGGCCGCTCGCGTACTCGACATCGGGCCACGAGAGCGTCTCGAGCTCGCGGCGCAGCTCGTCGAAGCCCTCGCAGTGGGTGTCGACGAACTCTCGGTCCACCGCGCCCGCGTCGACTATCAGGCGATTCAACGCCTTGAAGAGCGCGAGGTCGCCGTTCACGCGCACCTGGAGGAAGACGTCGGCGAGCGGCGTGCCCCGGCCGACGAGCCCGCGCACTGTCTGCGGGTTCTTGAACCGCATCAGCCCGGGCTCGGGCAGGGGGTTGACCATCACGATCCGCGCGCCGTTCCGCTTCGCGGTCTCCAGCGTGGTCAGCATGCGCGGGTGGTTCGTGCCCGGGTTCTGGCCGACCACGAAGATCAGGTCGGCGGCGTGAATGTCGTCGAGCGAGACGCTCCCCTTGCCGACGCCAAGCGTCTCGATGAGCGCGGTCCCGCTCGACTCGTGGCAGAGGTTCGAGCAGTCGGGCAGGTTGTTGGTGCCGAGCGCCCGGACGAAGAGCTGGTAGCAGAAGGCAGCCTCGTTGCTCGTTCGCCCCGAGGTGTAGAAGATCGCCTCGTCGGGCGAATCGAGCCGTGCGAGCTCGTCGGCGATGAGCCCGAAGGCGTCGTCCCAGGAGATCGGCTCGTAACGGTTCGAGCCGGAGCGCTTCACCACCGGCTCCGTCAAGCGCCCGCGCCGGCCGAGCCAGTAGTCGGACTGCTGCGCGAGCTGCTCGATGTCGTGGCGCTCGAATAGCGCCCGGGTTACGCGCGCCTTCGTCGCCTCCTCGGCCACCGCCTTTACGCCGTTCTCGCAGAACTCGGCGTGATGGCGATCGTCCGACTCGGGCCAGGCGCAGCCCGGGCAGTCGAATCCGTCCTTCTGGTTGACGCGGCGGAGCGCTCTCGCCGCCCGCACCGGGCCCATCGCCTCGAGAGCGACGCGCAGCGATTTCACTACGGATCGAGGTCCGGCGGCGACCTTGGCCGGCGATGAGACTCGTGTCCTGATTCGTCGCAGCGTAACCGGGTACTCCCACAGAGCCGCGCCGGAATTTCCGGCGCGGCGTCACAACCCAGGAAAGGACACGCGAATGACACTCGAGACCCCCGGGGCCCCTGAGACCCCCGAGACGCCGGAGACGCCCGAGCAGCCGGAGGAGCCGGCTCAGCCCACGGGCTAGACGCCCATCAGGACGCTCGCCGTCGGCCCTGCGGGACGGGGCCGGCGGCGATGCTTCATCGGGTGGCGCCAGTCTGAGACTCAGCCGGCGTGCACGGCGGGCATGTCCAGCTCCACCGTTGTGCCCGCGGCGGAGCTGTGGATGTTCAGGCTCCCCCCGACGAGGGCCGCGCGCTCGCGCATCCCGACGAGCCCCAGTCCGTCCTCGGTAACACGCATGTCGAAGCCGCGCCCGTCGTCGCAGACGCGGACGCGGACCGTCCCGCCGGTCTCAATCACGTCGACGTGAACCGAGCGTGCCAACGCGTGCTTGACCGCGTTGTTGAGCGCCTCCTGGACGATCCGGTACGCCGCCGTTTCGATGTCCGCCACCAAGCGCTCGGGGTGCCTGGCGCGCTCGTAGTCGAGCCAGATCCGGGTCTTGACGTCCGGACCTCCGATCGTCTCCACCCGCGCTGCCAGCCGCTCAATCGCCGCCTCGAGACCGACCTCATCGAGTTCCCGCGGGCGCAGGTCGACGATCAGGTGGCGGAGGCTCTGGATCTCGTCCGTGACGAGTTCGTATGCCATGTCGATCGTCCGGCGCAGCTCCGCTGGGTCCACCTGCTGCCGTGCGGCCGCCAGCAGCATGCGCACGCCGCCGAGGCCTTGGAGGGTCTCGTCGTGCAGCTCCCGCGCCCACCGCCTGCGCTCCCGCTCGGACAGGTCGACCGCGTCGGCCGGCCGCCCTTGCCCCGCCGAGTGCTCCGTCGCGCTCATCCGCCGACCTCCTCGAGCAGACCGTTTGCCCGCGCGTACTCGGTCAGACCCGCGCGGTCGCGCAGGCCGAGCTTCTCGCGGACCTGTGCTCGGCAGGACTCGATGGTCCGCTCGCTGAAGTGCAGCGCCTCGGCCACCTGGGCGTTCGTCCTGCCCATGGCCAGCAGCCTGACGACCTGTCGTTCGCGGTCGGTGAGGACGGGGTCGCGGCGCTCGAGCTCTGCGTTCGACGCAAGCGCGGCGCCGACCCGCGGGTCGAGGTAGGTGGCGCCACCCATGACGGCGTGTAGTGCGGTCAGGAGCTCCGTCTCGGCGGCCTCCTTGAGCAGGTAGCCGTGGGCACCGGCGGCCAAGGCTCGGCTGGCAAAGGCCGGGCCTTCCTGCATGGTCAGGATGATGATCCTGGTGCGAGGGGCGGCGGCCGCAATCGGGGCCAGTGCGTCGAGGCCGGATCCGTCCGGCAGATTGAGGTCTAGAAGGAGCACGTCCGGCTGCTCGGCCGCGACCACCCGGAGTGCGGACGCGACGTCGCTCGACTCGCCCACGATTTGAAGGTTCGGGTCGACGCCGAGCAGCGTTCGCACGCCCGCCCGCACTACGGCGTGGTCGTCGACGACTACGACGGATACACGGTGCTTCCGGGGGGCCATCCCAGGGGGCGAAGTTAG
Organism: uncultured Thermoleophilaceae bacterium; assembly: GCA_963846865.1. Lineage (GTDB taxonomy): Bacteria > Actinomycetota > Thermoleophilia > Solirubrobacterales > Thermoleophilaceae > DASPHG01. Next base: position 500,670 of record CAWJXU010000008.1, read on the forward strand.
GCGCACACGGGCAGGAATGCAACTTTTCGGACTTTCCGCAGCGAAACTGCGGCCTTTCCTATGGCGATGCGGGCGTGGTGGCGAGAGGCTTTTCGCGGTGGGGAGGACGGGTTCGTCCCCCAAGGGGCATCGCCGCCCGACTCGCGAAAACGAATGGCTTTATGAAGGTTCTCGTCACCGGGCACGACGGCTACATCGGTTGTGTGCTCGACTCCCCTCCTCCAGGAGGCTGGGCACGACGTTGTCGGCGTTGATATCGGGCTGTTCCAGAACTGCGCTTTCGGCCTTAACGGCCGCGCGGTCGAGTCGCTCAGGATCGACGTGCGTGATCTACGGCTCGAGGACCTCCGGGGTTTCGACGCGGTGGTCCACTTGGCGGCGATCTCGAACGACCCGATGGGAGACCTCAACCCCGCCTGCACCTACGAGATCAATCACCACGCGTCGGTCCGCACTGCCCGGCTGGCCAAGGAGGCGGGCGTGGCACGCTTCGTCTTTTCCTCCTCGTGCAGCCTCTACGGCGCGGCCGGGGACGACGTGCTCGACGAGACGGCGTCCTTCAACCCGGTCACCCCCTACGGCGAGTCCAAGGTGCTGGCGGAGCGCGACATCCGCGACCTGGCCAACGACGACTTCAGCCCCACCTTCCTCCGCAACGGCACGGCCTATGGCGTCTCGTATCGCCAGCGCGGCGACCTGGTCATCAACAATCTCGTCGGGCTCGCGGTCACGACGGGCGAGGTACGGCTCAATAGTGACGGCGGCGCTTGGCGGCCGTTGGTGCACATCGAGGACATCTCGCGGGCGATTCTCGCCGTGCTCGATGCCCCGCGCGACGTGGTGCACAACGAGGCGTTCAACGTGGGCCGCGAGGAGGACAACTACCAGATCCGCGACGTGGCGCGCCTGGTTGGCGAGGCGGTGCCCGGGAGCCGGGTGACCTTCGCCGAAGGAGCCGGCCCAGATCGCCGCAGCTACCGCGTCGGCTTCGAGAAGATCCGCCGCGCCCTACCGGCATTCGAGCCGGGCTGGACCGTGCCGCGCGGGGTGGAGGAGCTGTACGAGGCCTTCGCGGGAGGTGGCCTCTCGAGCGACGAGTTCCTGAGTTCGCGCTTCCAGCGCATACTCCGCATCAGGGAGCTCCTCGAGGACGGGCGCCTCGATTCGGATCTCCGCTGGCTTCGAGCCGGCGGCGGCGGAACGTACCCGCAGCAACTGACGGGATGACGTAGGTGATCTTCACCGAGACACCCCTGGCTGGGGCGTTCGTGATCGACTTCGATCGCCGCGAGGACGACCGCGGCTTCTTCGCGCGCAGCTTCTGCGCCCATGAGTTCGAGGAGCACGGGCTCAGTCCGCGCGTGGTGCAGGCGAACCTGTCCTACAACCACTGCCGTGGCACCCTGCGCGGCATGCACTACCAGGTGGCCCCGGCCGAGGAAACGAAGCTGGTGCGCTGCACCCGTGGCGCGATCTAGGACGCGATCGTGGACCTGCGGCCTGGACTCTCCCACCTATCTGTCGCATTTCGGAGTGGAGCTGAGCGCGCGAGAACGGCCGCGCGCTGTACGTGCCGGCGCTCTTCGCCCACGGCTACCAGACGCTGGCCGACGAGACCGAAGTCGTCTACATGGTCAGCGAGTTCTACACGCCCGAGCACGAGCGCGGGCGCGGCATGACGACCCGGCGTTCGGGATCGAGTGGCCCCTGCCCGTGAGCGTCGATCTCGGACAAGGATCGCAGCTGGCCGCCGTTCGAGGTCGCCTCGCCGGTCGAGCCCGTGATCATCGTCGACCGCGCCCTGCGCGCCAGCGAGCCGAGACGGGCGACCCGGTGCGCGTGGCCATGATCGGAGCCGGCTTCATGGGGCGCGGCATCGCCAACCAGATCGTGAACTCGGTGCCGGGCATGGAGCTGGTCGGCGATCGTCGGACCGCCATCCAGAGCGCGCGGCCCGCGCCTACGAGGAGGCCGGCGTGGGCGACGTCGAGGTGGTGGAGGAGGCCGCCGCGCTGGAGCGGGGCATGTCGCGGGACGCCCGGCTGTGACCGCCGACCCTTCTGCGTGTGCCAGGCCGAGCGGCATCGACGCGATCATCGAGGTGACGGGCTCGGTCGACTACGGCGCGGCCGTCATGCTCGAGGCCATCGAGCACGGCAAGCACGTAGTGGTGATGAACGCGGAGCTCGATGGGACCGTCGGGCCGATCCTCAAGGTACACGCGGATCGGGCCGGCGTGATCTACACCGCGAGCGAGGGCGACCAGCCGGGCGTGCAGATGAATCTGTACCGCTTCGTCCGAGGCATCGGCGTCACGCCGCTCCTGTGCGGCAACATCAAGGGTCTGCACGACCCTTATCGGAACCCGACGACCCAGGAGGGCTTCGCCCGCCGGTGGGGCCAGAACCCCTACATGGTCACGAGCTTCGCCGATGGCACGAAGATCTCGTTCGAGCAGGCGACCGTGGCCAACGCCACCGGCATGACGGTGCGCAGCGCGGCATGCTCGGGCTGCGAGCACGACGGTCATGTCGATGAGCTCGCCGACCTCTATGACGTGGACGGGCTGCGCGAGCTCGGCGGCATCGTCGACTACGTCGTCGGCGCACAGCCCATCCCCGGGAGTGTTCGTGCTCGGCACGCACGACGACCCGAAGCAGCGCCACTACCTCAACCTCTACAAGCTGGGCGAGGGGCCGCTCTACTCGCTTCTACATCCCCTATCACCTGTGCCACTTCGAGGTCCCTCTGTCGGTGGCCCGCGCCGTGCTCCTCGGGGACGCGGTGATGGCGCCCGCGGGCGCGCCGCGGGTCGAGGTCGTGGCCACTGCGAAGGTCGACCTGTCCGAGGGGGACGAGATCGACGCCATGGGGGGCTACCTCACGTACGGCCTCTGCGAGACAGCCGAGGCCGTAGCGGACGAGCGACTGACTCCCGATCGGAGTAGCAGAGGGCTGCCGGCTCGTGACGGGCGGTGGCGAAGGACGAGGTGCTCACCTACGACGACGTCGAGGTCCCCGCCGGCCGCGTCCATGACGAGCTGCGCGTGCAGCAGGCCACGCATTTCGCCGACGCCAACGTGCCCTAGGCGAGCTGCTCCTCGTACCAGTCATAGGAGGCGCGCAGACCTCGCTCCAGATCCCATTCGGGCGCCCAGCCGAGGCGCTCCCGGATGGCAGTCGAGTCGACGTACTGGCGGTCGATCTCGTCACGCGGGTTACGACCGCCCTGCACGGCGGGTTGCCTCTTCGGGTGCCCCAGGTCGCGATCAGACGCTCTCTCGGTACCCGCTCCAGGTGCTAGCAAGCCCTTCCTCGAGGCCCCAGCGCGGCGCCCACCCGAGTTCCCGACGGATCGCACTGGAGTCAAGACGATGGCGGTCGATCTCCGCGCCATCCTCGCGGCCTTGTTGGATCTCCGGCTCGACGTCCGCCCCAGAGGCGGTGATCAACCGTCCCACCACCTCGGCCACGGAAACCGGTACGCCCCCGCCGGCGTTCCACGCCCTGCCCCACAGCTCGCGCTCTGCCAGCGAGCTCTCCACGGCCAGGTAGGCGCTGACCGCGTCTTCCACGTACAGATAGTCGCGCTCGGGCGTTCCATCGGAACGAATCACGGGCCGCTCTCCCCTGACGAGGGCGCGCGCCGTCGCCGGGACGAGCCGCCTGAAGTTGAGGTCTCCCCCGCCGTAGACGTTGGCCAGTCGGGTGACGGCGACCGGCATGTCGTGGGTAGTCGCGTAGCAGCGCGCGAGCATGTCGACACACGCCTTCGAGACGTCGTAGGGAGCGCTCGGCCGCAGGGCGACGTCCTCCGAGTACGCGATGTCGCCCTGGTTTCCGTAGACATAGGAGGAGGAGGCGATCACAATCCGGCGCTCCGGAGCATGGGACCGAGCCAGCCGGCACGCCTCGAGCAGGTTGAAGGTCCCCCTCACGTTCGTCTCGAACGTGCTCATCGGTGATCGCCGCGCGTCGTCCACGACCGTGTTCGCCGCCAGGTGGAACACGGCCTCGACTTGGTGCTCGTCGAGGGCGCGCATGACGGAGCCGAGGTCGAGAAGGTCCATCTGCACGAGCTCGCAGCGCTGCGCGAGCCCCTGCTGCTCGAAGCGTGACCCCTCTTTTGCGGGCCGATCGGGCGCGACCACTCGCGCACCCGCCTCGAGCAGGCGTTCAGCGAGCCAGGACCCGATGAACCCATGCACGCCAGTGACGAGCACGCCGACGCCGCTGTAGGCCGAGGTCGGGTTCACGCGACCGGCTGGCGGTCGAGCGCCACGCCGCTCCCCGACAGATAGGCCTCGTACCAGGCGTACGCGTGGGCAAGGCCTTCGTCGAGGGTCGAGCGGGGGGACCACCCGAGCTCCTGCCGGAGCGCACTGGAGTCCACGCTCAGGCGGTCCGCCTCGGCGTGCGGGGTGCCCTTCCCGCGTATCTCCGGCTCCAGGTCCTTCTGCGAGACCGCGATCAGCCGACGGACCAGCTCGAGGACCGAGACCGGGGTCCCGAGGCTCGCGTTCCACGCGCGCCCTCGGTAGCGCGGCTCGTCGAGGGAGCTCGCCACGGCGAGGTAGGCCTCGACCGCATCCTCCACGTAGAGGTAGTCGCGCTCGGGCGTTCCATCGGAGCGGATCACCGGGCGCTCATCTCGGACGAGGGAGCGGGCGCTGTCGGGCACGATCCGCGACCAGTTGCGATCCCCCCCGCCGTACACATTTGCGAGTCGGGTCACGGCCACCGGCATGTCGTACGTCGCCGCGTAGCAGCGGGCCAGCATGTCCGCGCACGCCTTCGACACGTCGTAGGGGTAGAGCGGCTCGAGCGCGAAGTCCTCGCGGCAGGAGACGTCGGCGCGCGGCCCATAGGCGTGGTCCGTGGAGGCGACGACGATACGTTCGAGCGGGTCCGCCACCACGCCACGCGTGCGGCACGCCTCGAGCAATGTGTACGTCCCGGTGATGTTGCTCTCGTAGGTGGAGAGCGGGGAGCGGTTCGCGATGCCGACGATCGGCTGCGCGGCGAGGTGGAAGACCGCCTTCACCTGGTGCTCGGTGAGGATCCGCAAGAGCGCGTCGTAGTCGCGGACATCGGTGCGCTCGACGACGCAGCGCTCGGCGATCCCCTCGGTGTGGAAGCGCGTGCCGGGGTGCAGGTCCCGGCAGGGGACGACCACGCGCGCTCCGAGGTGCACCAGCCGCTCGGCGAGCCACGAGCCGATGAACCCCTGCGCGCCGGTCACGAGCACTGGTGTGCCCTCGTAGCCGTCTCCGGGCCGCATGGGCGACGTATGCTATTCCAGCTTCGTGCGCATCGTCGGCGTCATCCCGGCCGCTGGATACGCGACCCGCCTTCAACCTCTCGATGGCTCGAAGGAGGTCTATCCGATCGACGGAAGGCCGGTGATGGATTACCTGGTGGAACGGATGCGTGCGGCGGGATGCTCAGAGCTGCGCGTCGTCACCCGCCCCGAGAAGCGGGACGTGATCGAGAACGCGGCGCGACATGGGGCGGTGGTCGTCGAGGCACATCCCCAGTCGCTCGCCGAGTCGTACTTCGCCGGGCTATCGGGGCTTGGGGACGACGACGTGGTCCTCCTGGGTTTCCCCGACGCGATCTGGGAGCCGGTCGACGGCTACAGGCGGCTGCTGGAATTCCGTAATGGCCGTTGGGACGTGGCGCTGGGACTCCTTCGGGCTCCGGATCTGACCCGTCACGAAACCGTCGTGTTCGATGACTCGGGGCGCGTTCGGCACATCGAGTTCAAGGTGCAGCGTCCCTCGTCGGACTGGATGTGGGGACTCGCCATCGCGTCCGCCCGCTTCCTGCGGCCGCTCGAGCGCGAGAGAGAGCCCGGCATCTACTTCGACCGGCTCGCCCGCGACGGGCGGGTCGGCGCGCTGACGCTGCCGGGCACGTTCCTCGACATCGGCACGCCCCAGGGGCTCGAGGAGGCGCTGTCGGCCGTCGGCGGGTGAGGTAGCTACGGGGCGCTGTCCCCGTACCAGCTCTCGAGGTGAGGCCTGATCTCCTCGAGTGGCGGGGCGGCGCGGTCGCGCTCGGAGACGATCGGGTCCTCGAGCGGCCACGGGATGGCGAGCTCGGGGTCACTCCACGACACGGCCGCGTCGAGGCCCGGCTCGTAGAAGGCGTCCACCCGGTAGCAGACGTCGGCGACCTCGGAGAGAGCCTGCATGCCGTGGGCGCACCCGGGCGGTATGTAGACCTGCAGGTTGCGCTCGTCATCGAGCGCGAACGACTCCCACTTCAGGAAGGTGGGCGACCAGGGCCGGAGGTCCACTGCGACGTCGAACACCTCGCCACGGGCGCAGCGCACGAGTTTGGCCTCGCTCAGCTCGGAGCGCATGTGCAGCCCGCGGATCACACGCCGACGCGAGCGCATCTGGTTCTCCTGCACGAGCGTCGTGTGGTCGATGCCCGCCTCCGCGGCCACGTCGGCCGAGAACACGCGCATGTAGAACCCGCGATCGTCCGGTACCGGCGCCGGCTCGATGAGCTTCACCCCGTGAAGCGATGTGTCGTGCACGGACAGCCCGGCAGCCATGGAAGCGGGAGAGCTTAGTGGTGGCTCGCGCACGCTTCGAGGTTGGCCTAAGGTGGACGTCCGTGGGGTTCCTAAGCAGGTTGCAGCAGTGGGCTGACGAGGGAGGCGAGGCGCGCGTGGCGGTCGTCGGTGCCGGCTTCATCGGGCGGGGCCTGGTGCGTCAGCTCGAGCTCACGCCCGGGTTCTCACCGGCGCTTGTCGTCAATCGCACCGAGGGCAAGGCCCTCGAGGCCTTTCAGCTCGCGGGCATCGACCCCGGATCGGTCACCGTCAGCGACGATCCCGCCGCGCTGTCCGAGGCGCTAGCCGAGGGCCGCCCGGCCGTCGCGCGTTCCAGCGAGGTGATCCCGGAGCTCGACGAGCTCGCCCTGGTGATCGAGGCGACCGGCGCAATGGACTACGGCGCGCGCACGATCCTCGACGCCTTGGAGGCGGGGAAGGACGTGGTGTCGATGAACGCCGAGGTCGACGCCACGATCGGGTGGCTCCTGCACCACGAGGCGGGCGCGGCGGGACGGATCTACACGATCGGTGACGGCGACCAGCCAGGCGTGCTTCTCCGCCAGCTCGACTTCGTGTCGCTGATGGGAATCGAGGTGGTCGCGGCGGTGAACTGCAAGCGCAACCTCGACGTGCACCAGAACCCGGACGACAGCCGGCCCTACGCCGAGCGCGACGGCACGAGCGTGCTGATGACGACAGCATTCGGCGACGGCACCAAGATGCAGATCGAGAACGCGGTCGTCGCGAACCTCACCGGGCTCGTGCCGGACCGGCGCGGGATGCACGGGGTGAGCACGACCGTGGAGCGGGCGGCCGACGACATCTCGGCGGCGCTCTCACGTCACGGCGTGGTCGAGTACACGCGCGGCGGCGACTTCGGTGGCGGCGTGGGCGTGGTCGGCCATGGCGAGGGCGAGATGGTGCAGCCCTACATGCGCTACGGCAAGCTCGGCGACGGGCCGTACTACTTCTACTTCCGCCCCTACCACCTGCTCCACTTCGAGGTGCCGATGACGCTCGCCGACGTCGTCCTCGACCGGAGCCCCCTCGGGGTGCCCGTGGGCGCACCGGTGGCCGAGGTGGTGGCGATCGCGAAGCGCGACCTGAAGGCGGGCGACGAGATCGACGGGATCGGCGGGTTTGCGTGCTACGGCCACGTGGACACCGCCGAGGACGCCGCGGAGCTACTTCCGATCGGGCTCTCCGAAGGTGCGCGGCTGATCGCGGACGTCAGGCAGGACGAGCCGGTGCCGCTGGATGCGGTCGAGCTCGACGAGGATGCCCTGATCGTCCGCCTTCGACGCCGTCAGGACGAGCTGCTCGAGCGCGACCCGAGCGTGGGCGCGCGCCCCACGGCGAGGTAGACCGCCTCGCCCACTCGGTCCGCCGCCAGCGCGCGCCGACCGTCGACCACGACGAGATCGGGATACGTCCCGGCCTCGAGAGCGTCGCCGAACGCCACGACCTCGGGGGCGTTCGTGGTCACGAGGCATGCCTCGGCATCCTTCACCGCGAGCTCGGCACTGTCCTCGGTGCGCACCGCGCCCTCGCCCAAGCGCTCCTCCGAGCGCAGCCGACCCCACAAGCGGGTCGTACACCGTGACGAGCGCCCCGCGCTCCAAGAGCTCCTCGACGATCCGCAGCCCCGGCGAGGCGCGCAGGTCGTCGGTGCCGCCCTTGAACGCGACTCCGAGCACCGCCACCTGGCGCCCGCGGAGCGAGCCGAGTGCCTCCTCGGTGGCGGATACGACGCGCCCGGGCTGCGACTCGTTGACCTCGCGCACCGCGTTCAGCAGAGGGAGTGCGTTGCCGCGTGCCTCGCCCGCCGCGATCAGCGCCGAGAGGTCCTTCGGGAGGCAACTTCCGCCGTACCCGCAACCCGCCTTGAGGTAGGAGACGATCTCCGAGGTCTCGGCCCGGCCGCCGGCGCGCAGGGTCAGGCGCCGATCGGCGTGGATGATCTGCAGGACATCCTCGACGTCGACCCCGGGGAGCGACTCGCATATGTGCGAGATCTCGTTGGAGAACGAGACGAGCGTCGCGAGGAACGCGTTCGAGGTGTACTTGGCGAGCTCCGCCGTCGGCGGGGAGGTGGCGATCAGAGGCGCGTCGAACGGCCGGTAGAGCTCGGCGAGCAACTCGCGCGCCCACGGCTCCTCGCAACCGATCACCACCCGGTCGGGATGCAGGAAGTCGTCGACCGCCGAGCCCTCACGGAGGAACTCGGGGTTGGAGGCCACCGCCACGTCGCCGTCGAAGGAGGGGGCCACGACCCCCTGCGCGGTGCCCGGCACCACCGTGCTTCGGATCGCCACCACGCGCCGGCGCGGCGCCGCGGCGAAGATGTCCGCCAACTCGGACGCGGCACGGGTGAGGAAGCTCAGGTCGATCGCCCCGTCCTCGCCGGGAGGGGTCTGCACGGCGAGCAGGACGACGTCGGCGTCGGCAGTCTCGGACAGCTCCGAGGCGACGCGGAAGCGGCCCTCCTCGAGCTGGGCTTGGAGCAGCTCGACGAGGCCCGGCTCGTAGAAGCCCGGCGAGCCCTCGGCGATTCGCTCTCGGCGGGCGCGGTCGACCTCGATCCCGACCACGTGGTGGCCTACCGACGCCAGCCCGACGCCCGACACGAGGCCGACGTAGCCGCAGCCCACTACAGCCACCCTCACTGCGATCCCTCCTCGAGGTAGTGCTCGTAGCAGCGCCGCAGACCCTCTCGCAAGTCCACCTCCGGCGCCCAGTCGATGGCCGCCTGCGTCTTGGTCAGGTCGGGGGAGCGGCGTGAGGGGTTGTCGGTCAGGTAGTCGGGATCCTCGCTGGGTTCGAAGCGCACGCCGAGCCCCCGTCCAGAGACCTCGTCGACCGTCTCGGCGACGGTTCGTATCGTGACCTCGTCGGCGTTGCCGACGTTGTAGGCCTCGCCGGCCTCGCCCTGGGTGAGCAACAGGATCGCGGCGGTCACGAAGTCGACGACGTAGCAGAAGCTGCGCGTGACCCGACCGTCGCTGCGAACCGTGACGGGGCGGCCGTTCAGCGCGTCGGAGAGGAAGTCGGGGACCACGCGGCGGTCGTCGAGCCGCAGGCGTGGTCCGTACACGTTGAAAGGCCGGATCATCTTCACCGGGGTCTCGTAGAGCCGGAAGAAGGTCATGCAAAGCGCCTCGGCCAAGCGCTTCGACTCGTCGTAGCACGCCCGTGGCCCGGTGGAGGAGACGTGGCCCCAGTAGTCCTCGGCGGTGGGCACACGCTCCGGCGGCGGGTCGCCGTAGACCTCGCTCGTGCTGAAGTAGAGGAAGCTCTCGACCTGCTGCTCGTGCGCGAGCTCGAGCAGGCGGCGGGTGCCCGTGACGTTGACGTCGATCGTCTCGAGCGGATACTGCCGGTACCAGGTGGGCGAGGCGATGCTCGCGGCGTGCACGATGTGGTGGACGGGCTCGTCGAGCGCCACGCCCTGGACGATGTCGGCCTCCACGAAGGCCATGTCGGGCCGGTCCCGAAGATGCCCGAGCCGGCTCGCCACCCCGGTGGCGAGGTTGTCGACCGAGATGACCCGGCAGGGCTCGGAGAGAAGGCGTTCGTTGGCCCGGACGAGCGCGTCGACCAGGTAGCTCGGCAGGAAGCCGGCACCGCCCGCCACCAGCACGGTCTTGCCGGCCAGCCGCTCCAGCCCCAGGCGAGCCCGGCGCTCGACCTCCTCGAGATCACCGGCTATCACCCGGGAAAGCCGAGCGGGCGGCGCGGTGGCCACCTGCCTCTCCGCCGGCGAGCTAATCGGCCCAGACCTTCCAGGGGGCTTCGCCACTCGACCAGAGCTCGTTGAGCTCGGTGAAGTCCCTGTAGGTATCCATCCCGAGCCAGTAGCCGTCATGAGGGAAGACGGCGAGCTCGCCCTCACGAGCCAGCTTCTGCATCGGCTCACGCTCGAAGAAGAGCGAGGGATCGTCGTTCAGCCAATCGAGGAACTCCCTCTGGAAGACGAAGAACCCGCCGTTCACGAACCCCTCGGCCATCGTGGGCTTTTCGTTGAACTCGGTGGCCAGCGCACCGTCCACCCGCATCTCGCCGTAGCGCGACCGGGGGCTGACGCCCGTCACCGTTCCGATGCGCCCATGCTCGTAATGGAAGTCGAGCAGGCTCCGGATGTCGACCGCCCCGAGGCCGTCGCCATAGGTGCACATGAACGTGTCGCCCTTGATGTACTTGCCGACCTGCTTGAGGCGAGACCCCGTGGCGTTCTCGAGCCCGGTCTCGGCGAAGGTGATGTCCCAGTCCTCCTCGCGCTTCGCCGGTGTGGAAGTCCGGCCGGTGGTCGTTGTTGCTCGAAAGCGTGAAGTCGGAGACGTGCTCGCGGTAGCGGAGGAAGTACTCCTTGATCAGCCAGCCCTTGTAGCCCAGGCAGAGAATGAAGTGGCGTAGCCCGTGATGGCGGTAGAGCTTCATGATGTGCCACAGCATCGGGTACTCGCCGATCCCTACCAGCGGCTTTGGGATGCGCTCGGTTTCCTCGCGGAGGCGAAGGCCTCTCCCCCCGGCCAGGATGACCAGGGACATCTCGTCCAGTGACGCTCGATCGGAGCTCATGCTTCGAACTTCATATCGTACCACGGCGGGCATCAGCCGCCGTTCAAGCCGGCCCGGATGATCCCAGCCATCCGCTCGGCCATGTGCTTGGTCGTCAGCCGCTCCTCGATCGCGCGCCGCGCACCCTGGCCCAGCGACTTCCGCAGCGAGTCGTCCCCGACCACCTCCTCGATCGCCGCCTTCAGCGCCGCCGGATCCTCAGCGGGAACGATCCGCGCCGACTCGCCGTCGACCACGTAGTCGCGCAAGGTACTGCGCTCGCTGATGATTATCGGCCTGGCCATCGACATGGCCTCGATGAGCGAGGTCACGCCGGTGGTGTCGCCGCCGTAGGGGTAGCTCTCGTGCCTGGTGGGAACCACCACGCACTTCGCCCGGGCGTAGAGTTCGCGCAGCCGGACGAACGACGCATCGGGCTCGAACACCGTGTTGGCGGGAAGCGAAAGCCCCACGAGGTTGCGGGGGCGCGCGACGATGACCGCTTCTGTAGGGAAGGGCGCTTCATGGCCTCGAAGAACGTGCGGTAGTCGCGTCCGGGATCGAAGCCGACGGCGAAGACATAGTCGTCCTCCTCGTCGTCTTGCGCGGCGAGAAGAACTCGTGATCGACGCCGAACGGCGAGGTGTGGATTCGCTCCGGCGGGAGGCCCGTCCGCTCGAGCAGCGCCTCCCGGTTCGACTCGGCGAAGCAGACAATCCCTGCGCTTGCGCGCATCGAGGCGACCAGGAGGCGCCGCCGGGCCGCGTTCACCCGCGCCAGCGTGCCGCACAGGGCCATGTTCAGGATGAACACTCGCCGCCCGCGCACCCGGTCGGCGAGCGGGAACAGCCAGTAGAGGGCGGTCAGGACCGCATCCGCCTCGCGGATCTCCCACGGTAGCGTGAGCTCGCGCCCGTACCAGGCAACGCGGGTAACCGCCGGGGAGCGCCAGTCCCGGTTCCAGACGCGCGGGTCATGGACTTCTGCCTGGATTCCGAACTCCGCCAGGTGGGTCTGGCCGTACAGCGGCGAGTTCGGCGCCTCGCCCGCCGCGATGCGCTCGACCAGCGTCGCCGCGCGGCTGCGCGTAGACGAAGGTTGCCTTCATCGGAGGCCAGGTTCCGACCGTTCGCACCTCAAGCGCATTACGGTAGGGCAGGTCGTGGATGCCCGCCACCGCCGACTGCCCCTTCGCACCGGCTGGCTCCTGGCACTAGCCCTCGCCGGGCTCACGGTCTGGCTGGGGTTCGAGCAGGGCGGCTACTTCGCCGACACGACCGCGTGGGCGGCCGTGGGGGTCGCCGTCGCGCTCGCCCTCAGCGCGGCGATATGGGGCAGGCCACCGAAGGGCCTGACGGGCGGAGTCGCCTGGGCGGCGGGGTTCCTCGGGCTGTTCGCGATCTGGGTGCTGCTCTCGGGAGGCTGGTCGGACGCCGAGAGCCGGGCCCTGATCGAGTTCGACCGCGCGCTCCTGTATCTGCTGGTCCTCCTGTTGTTCGGGGTGGCGGCAGAGCCGCGGGTGACGCTCGGGCACCTCCCGGTCGCGTTCGCCCTCGCCACGCTGGTGCTGTGCGGAGCGGGGTTCCTTGCCCGCGCGCTGCCGGAGCAGTGGCCGTTCGCGGACCCCACCCTGACGAGTCGTCTCGACTTCCCGCTCAGCTATCCCAACGCCCTCGGCGCGCTAGCCGCACTGGGGCTGGTGATGTCGCTCCACGTCGCGAGCTGGGAGCAGCGCCACCTGGTCGTGCGCTCCCTCGCGGCGGCCGCGCTCCCCGTGCTCGCGGCCACGCTCGTGCTGACCTTCTCCCGCGGAGCGGCCGTGGCCGTGGTCCTCGGCGTCGTCGTGTACCTCGCGCTCGGGTGGTCTCCCGGGCTGCCGAGCGCGATCCTTGCGGCGGGCCCGGCGGTCGCGCTCGCGGTAGTGGCCGCCCTCGACGCGGAGCTCATCACGAGCGACAGGCCGCAGACCGCGGCGGCGCTCTCGGAGGGCGAGGACCTGGCGGCGATCGTCGCCCTGGCCGCGGTGTGCGCGGCCATCCTGCTCGCGATGCTCAGCCGGCTCGAGCACCGTGTAGCCGCCGTCGCCAGCCGAATCTCGGGCCGCGCGGTCGTCGTGGGCACAGCCGCGGTACTCGGAGTCGCCGCGCTGCGTCGTTGTGGCGACGGGCTCGCTGGACGACATCGACCCTGTCCGCGGAGGAACGGGTGACACGGCCGGCGACGACGGCGCGCTGCGTGAGCGGCTGAGCCCGGGCCAGGTGGTCGACCTCGGCGCCCAGAACCGACCGAAGTACTGGCGCGTCGCAACGGACGCCTTTCGAGAGGAACCCTTGCGGGGCCACGGAGCCGGCAGCTACCAGAAGCTGTGGGCGCGAGAACGGACGGTCTCCGAGAACGTGACCGAGGGCCATTCCGTCTACCTCGAGACCGCGGCGGAGCTGGGCCTGGTGGGGGTCGGCCTGCTGCTTGCCGCACTGGGCCTGATCGTCGCAGCGTTCGTCCGCGGTCTGCGGCGTTCCAGGCGACCGCTCTACGCGGGCCTGCTCGCCGCCGCCGTGGTCTGGCTGGCGCACGCCGGCATCGACTGGGACTGGGAGATGCCGGCGCTCACGGTCTGGCTCTTCGCCGCAGGGGGGTGCGCGCTGGCGGCACCGGCCCGCGCCCCCGAACGGTCCTCTTCCCCGAACGGGTCATGGGCGCGATGGCTCCCTCGCGTAGCGATAGCGGGCGGACTCCTCGTGCTTGCGCTGACACCGCTCTCGGTCGGCCTGTCGCAGGTGAGGCTCGACGACACCGTGGAGAGCTTCGTGCGAGGCGACTGCCCCGGTGCCAGGCGCTCCGCCTTGGACGCCATCTCAGCGGTCGACTCGCGCCCGGAGCCGTATGTGTTCCTCGCGTACTGCGCGGTGCGTGAGGGCGAGCCGCAGCGGGCGGTGACGCAGATGCGCCTGGCGCTCGAGCGCGATCCTGACGCCTGGGATCTGCACTACGACCTGGCCCTCGCGCGCGGCGCCGCGCGGCTGGACCCGAGGCCGGCCGCCCTTGCCGCCCTACGCCGAAACCCGCGCGAGCCCCTGCTCCGCGAGGCCGTGGACGCCTTCGCCACGAACGATCCGAAAGCGTGGGAGCGCTACGCGACCGCGGCGCCCCTTCCCCTGGTCGGAGCGCCCGACCCCTAGGGCATGCGCCTACGAGCGCGTGTGCCGGCGAGCCACGGCGCCGAGGAGCAGCGCGCCGAGTCCCACACCCAGGATGAGGACGGCCGGGAACCCTGTGAAGGGAAGGCTTCCGCCGTCGTCGCCGGCGCCGCCAGCCGCCACCTCTTCAGCCGGGAGCACCGCGCCCGGATTCAGGTCACCGGCGTTCTCTTCGCCAGCTACATCGGGATAGACGACCTGGGCGGCGTTGCCCACGCCTGGGCGGCCCGGATCGGCCGCCACGGGATCGCGGCCAGCGCTGCCACGACGAGCAGCACCGCGAGAGCGCGCCAGAGCGAAAGATGCCTGGGGGCGGATCCGATCACTACCCAAGCCTAACGCCGTAGGCGACCGAAGCGCAACCGGGACCGGCACGGAGTCGGGGTTGCCGGCATCGGTCAAACGTCCAGGCGTGGCGCCCGGACCGGGCGCGCGGACGGCGGGCAACCGACAAGTGAGGGATGGAGCCCGCCCCCACCCCCGCCCGCCTGCGGCGACTGCTCTGCGCTCCGCTCGCGGCGCTCGTGCTCTGCCTCGCCCTCGCGGCGAGCGCCTCCGCACAGGCGCCCAACAGCGCCGACCGGCTGATCATGTGGACGGAGTGCGAGGGCCTCACGGCGCAGACGGACGCAGAGCTCGACGCGTGGAAGAGCCGCGGCGTGGGCGGATTTGTCTGCGCGGGCCAGCATCTGCGCGGAATGGGCGGCACCCAGGACTTCACCGGGAACCCCGATGCACGACTCGACACGAGCAACTACACGCTCCAGCGCAAGCTGCGCGACTCGCGCCTCGTGGAGAGGCTCCGCGCGCGCGGGATGAAGGCCTACCTGGGCGCCTACCTCGTCAACTACTGGAACCCCTCGACGCCGCTGGCGGACTGGTTCGACGACCGCGGCTGGAGCGAGACGGTGCTTCCGAAGATGCGCGATCTGGCCGGCGCAGCCAACCGGCTGGGCTTCGCGGGCGTGGCCTTTGACCACGAGCTCTATACCCAACACGGAGGCGCCCAGACGGCGACCTGGGAGTGGAGCTATCCCGGCAACGGTCAGTCCGAGCGCGCGGTCCGGGCCATGGCGAAGCAGCGGGGGCGCGAGGTGATGAGCGCGTTGCTGAGCGCCCATCCCGGCATCGAGCTCGTGGCCTACGGATTCGAGTTTCCGGAGACCTGGAGCGAGGTCGTGCAGAAGCAGGTCAACGGCATAGACGATGTGTGGGGACGCCGGGTCGACGTCGACTTCTGGGACGGGCTGTCGAGCGTCGAGGGCTACGGAGCGCTGCGGCTGATGGACGCCACCTTCTACAAGGGCCCTCACGTCGGCAGCTGGGAGGCAGCGCTCCAGTACAACTCCAACAGCACCTACGCGATGCTCTCCCGGCGCCTCTCGAATTGGGAGTACGCCTCGTCGCGCCTGCACGTCTCGCCCTTCAGCTGGATCGATCCAGGCCCCTCGAACTGGGAGCGGGCGCGCGACCCTGACTACGTCGCGGAGCAGCTGCGGGCATTCCGCAAGTGGGGCACGGGCGGTGAGTTCGCCAACTACACCTACGACACTTTGCGAGCTTTCAACTACGAGCCGTACGCCGCCGCCATGCGCGCCGCGAGCTCCCCGGCCGTCGTCGACTCGGCGCAACCGGACCTGTCCATCACGACCGCCGTCGAGAACGGCGGCGAGCTGACGCTCGAGGGCACCGCGCGCGACAACCTCGCCATCCGCGCGGTCCGCTGGCGCAGTGACCGTGGGGGCTCCGGTACAGCGACCATGCGCTGGCGCGTGGACTCGGGCGATGAATACTCCGGGTACTCCTGGCACACCCGCTGGTCGGTCGGAGCGATCCCCCTTCAGCCCGGCGACAACCGCGTCACGGTGGTCGCCGAGGACATCAAGGGCCTCACGAGGACGGTATCCATCGCGGTCCCCGGCGACGGTTCCCCTCCGCGGCCGCCGGACACGCGGCCGCCGGACACGCGAGACAACGTTCGCAAGCCCTTCTCACAGCGAGTGCCCTGCGCGAGGCGCAAGACGCGCGCCGGCGCAAAGCGCAAGCCGAGCGGTAACGCGAAGGGGAGACGGCGCACGCGCGCGGCGGGCGAGTGGCGGCCCGCGGTGCGTCCGAAGTGCGTCGGCCGGCCCAAGCGCGACCGCGCCGGGCGCAACGTCTAGCTCCTAACTACCCTCGCGCGGCATGAACCTGCTGCTGATGAACCTCGGCATGGACGCCAATCACACGGCGCTCGGATTCACGACGCAGTGGACGAACGCCCTGGCCCGCCGCTCGGAACACGTTTCCGTGATCACGATGTTCGCCGGGCGCCTGGAGCTCGAGCCGAACGTGACCGTCCACTCGCTGGGCAAGGAGCTGGGCTACTCCGAGCCGCGACGCCTCGCGGAGTTCTACCGCCTGCTCTTTCGGATCCTGCGTGAGCGGCCCATCGATGTTTGCTTCGCGCACAACACGCCGCTGTTCACGGCCCTGTTCGCGCCGATCGGCAAGCCGCGGCGGATTCCGCTGCTCCTCTGGTACGCGCACGGAGCAGTATCGAAGAGACTCCGCGTGGCGCACTTCCTCGCCGACCGCTGCGTGACGTCCACGGCCGGCGGTTTCCGCCTGCCGAGCAACAAGCTCCGCATCCTCGGCCAGGGCATCGACACCGAGGTCTTCCGCCCGCCCGACGCTCGGCGGCGGGACTACGACGCCACCGCGATCTCCATCGGACGCCTGACGCGGGTCAAGCGGGTGGACGAGTTGATGGCCGCGGTCGCGCTGGCCCGCCGGCAGCTCGGGGGCGAGCTCCGGCTCGAGCTCACAGGCGGACCCTTGACGGCGGCCGACCAGGACTACGTGGAGCTCCTCCATCGGGAGGCCGCCTCGTTGGGGATCGAGGACGCCGTGGACTTCGCCGGACCCGTCCCCTTCGACCAGATCCCGGCGCGCTACCACCACGGCTCGCTGTTCCTGAACCTGAGCGCCTCGAGCGCCCTCGACAAGGCCACGCTCGAGGCGATGGCCTCCGGTTGCATCCCGATCTCGGACAACGAGTCCTTCGCGCGCATGGCATCCGCGCACGGGTTCGAGCAACTCGTGCCCGACCCCGGCCCCGAGGGCATGGCCGACGCCATCGTCGCGGCCCGCCGCCTGCCGCCCGCGGAGCGCGAAGAGCTTCAGACGCGCCTGCGGGGCATCGTCGAGGCCGAGCACAGTCTGAGCGCCTTGGCCGACAAGCTGATGGCCGAGCTCACGGAGCTCGTGGACGCGCGGCGCGGCTAGCTCGGCCCGCCGTTCTGAGGAGGCTCGAGACGGGCGATGTAACCCCACGCCCACACGTTTGGTGAAGAGCGGGCGGCCCGCATCGCGTGATGCGCCCAGCGCACCGTCGGGCGGCGGAACGGGATATGTCCATGCTCGCGAGTCACGCGCCAGCCGGTAGTCCTCGCTACGCCGTCCGTAAAGGCCGCGGCTTGCTCGTAGTTCATCAACCAGCGGTGCCGATCCTGAGGTCTTTCCGGACCGAACTCGTACTTGCCGAAGGTCCGACCGGCCAGGTAGAGCATCCGCATCCGGAGCGTGTAGACATTGGGCAGGCTCACAATCACCACTCGCCGGGCAACGCGGATCGCCTCGGTCAGGGCGCCGTGGGGATTCTCCAAGTGCTCCAGGACATCGGCGGTTACGACGGCGTCGAAGGCGTCCTCGGGAAATGGATACGGCTCCTCCGCGCTACAGATGACGTCAGCAGGGGGGCCCAGATCCATCCCCACGTACTCACCGCCGTCGGGCAAGAGATCCTTCAGCCCGCGATCACGGCAGCCAACGTCGAGCACCGAGCCGGTGTCATCTCCGAGCAACTCGACGACCGCCTGAAGCCGAGTGCCCCCGATCGGTGGTACGGCGACGGACCCCACGGCCATTCCGTTCATCTAAGCACAGCCCGGATGCAGGATCCGGCCTCCGTATCTGCGCCGGAGCACCCACAGCTGAAGCGGGTACGCAATCAGCGCGAGCACGAGGAACCCGATAGCCGCGCCTTCCGCGCCGAGGGACGGGATCAACGCTATGAAGGCCACGAGAGCGGCCAGCGCAGCCACTGCCTGCGTCTGGGCGAGAAGCCTCGTCTCCCCCAGCGTCAGGTAGAGCGGCCGCAGCCAGAAGAACGCGATCCCGAGGCCAAGCGCGACCAGCATGATCTGGGCCGGAACGACGGCGCCGTCGTAGGCCGAGCCAACGAGTGCCCCGACGACGAGCGGCACCAGCGGGATGAAGAGCATGGAGGCAACCCCGAGCGGCACCCCGACGAACAGCGCGTACCGGCGCGCCGCCGCAAACAGTTGCACCCTCATGTCCCCGCCGATCGCCGCAAGCCTCGGATACACGACGGATCGCAGCGTCAACAAGACCAGGTTGGTGGCGGACGTGAGCGCCTGAGCGAGCCGGTAGTAACCGGCCTCTCGCGTCCCGGCGAGCGCGCCGACGAGCAGTAGCGCGACTTGGCTCGGGATAAGGGCAATAAGGCCGCTCACGTTGGTCCAGGCAAGGAACCGCGCCAACTCCCGCCTTCGACCGACGAGCGCTTGCCACGCAGTCCTGGGGCGGACCAGCCCCCAGGTCCTGTGGGTCATCCGGACCCCCAGCACCAGCAGAGCCACGCCCTCGAGCGCCTGCGTGGCTGCAAGCCCACACACAGCACCTTCGACGCCGTATCCCAGCTGGACGAGGGAGAGGACCAGCCCGGCGCCCACTGCGGCAACTGCTACACGGACGGCAGCCAGTGCGGGGAACGCCCCGAGGGTCCTGAGAACAGCCCTGGAGGTGATAGATGAAGGACGCGAGGATCAGTGCGCCCGCGACGACGATCAGCAGTTCGGTGGTGTCTTCGTCGTTAACGAGGTACGTCGCGGCCAACCAAGCAGTGGCCGCCACCACCACGAACCCCAGCAAGCTCACGGCGAGGTCGATCAGGTAGCCCGTCACCACGACCGCGGAAGCCTGCTCGCGCTCGCCGCGCGAATGGAACTCGCCCAGGTAGCGGATGCTCATCTCCTCCGTGCGCGCGTCGAGCACCGTCCGGATGGTGCTTGGATAAGCCATCACGAGCGCCACGACGCCGTAAGACTCCGGGCCAAGCCATCGCGCAACGAGAATCCCCTGAACCGCTGCGATCGTCAGCGCGATCCCGTCGGCGCCCATCAACAGTCCGAAGTCGCGAGCGAAGCGCCGGCGCAGCAACCCGAGGGCTGCGGACGCACGAGTCCGGATCCCTGTGAAGGCCACCGTGGTTGATGCTAGGACACTACGATGACCACTCATTGACGCCCTGCAATACGCGACGGTTTCGTGCCATGCCGAGCAGCCGCTAGACGACGAGGTCTGGCGGCGCTATGGGGCGCTGCTGGCGAAGAAGGTCGGCGGCTTTCGCATCACCTCGTTGCTCAGGCCCCCCGACCCGAGCGAGGCCGGCTCCGGCAACATCTGGCTCGAGCGCGCCGCCGAGGCGGCCCGCTACGGCCCGATTGGACACCACACCCACTTCGGCGGCCCCACCACCGCGCGGCCGGTGGAAGGGTCCCCGCCGCCCGACGAGCGCGTGCGGGCCGAGGCTGCCTGGCTCCGCGAGCATGACGTGAAAGCGCGATTCTTCTGCGGCGGCGGCTGGTACATCGACGAGGCCGTCGCGCGGGCGGTGGCTGACGCGGGGTACGTCGACTGCACGGCCACCGAGGTCGCTCCTCCCTACCTCGGCCCCAGCGACCCCCGGGCGCAGCTCGAGAAGCCGGCCTGGCTCATCCTCCCAGACGGGCGGAGGCTGCTCGAACTGCCCACCTCCCACGGGCTTGGCCGCCTGCTGCGCACCCCGCCGTGGCGGCTTCCGGCGATCGTCCACTTCTACTTCCACGACACCGACCTGCTGCAGCCCGCGCGGCGTAGTGCGATCGTCGCGGCGCTCCGGCTGCTCGGGCGGCTGCGGCCCGCCCGCGACCTCGACGAGATCGCTGCCGAGGCGCGTCGCAGCGCGCCCGAGCGGAGCTGGGAAGCGGCGGCGGCGTGACCACGGAGAAGTACGCAGCCGCAGCGGATCGCTGGTCGGAGAGCTACGCCAACCCGGCGCTCTACAACTCCCACCGCGCGTCGATCGTGGTCTCCCTGGGGCCGAGTCTGGAGCCGGGAGACCCAGTCGTGGAGCTGGCCTGCGGCGACGCCGGGCTGGGGGAGCAGCTGCTGGGACATGGCGTCGCTTACACCGGCGTGGACGGCAGCGCACCGATGGTGGACGCGGCGCGGCGCCGGCTGGGAACGCGGGGCGAGGTGACGCTCGGAGATCTCAACGACTACCGGCCGGCGGACCCGGTCGCCGCAACCCTCTGCTTCCGCGCGATCTACTACGCGACCGACCGCCTGGCCTTCTTCCAGCACGTCGCCGGGTACACGGAGAAGAAGCTCGTGTTCGACCTCAATCCTCGCCAGTACGCGCTCGACGAAGTCCGAGCGGACCTCGTTCGCGCCGGGTTCGACGAGCTGGCGCTCAGGCCGTTCTTCGTGCCCCAGACGCGGAAAGTTCCGCCCTGGATGCGCCGCGCACTGCTGGCGGCCGAGCGCTCGGGCCCCGTGGCGCGAATCCCGCTGCGATGGCGGTTCTCGTACATCTGCGCGGCGTTCCGCAGCGGCTAGGTCTCAATCAGTTTCTGGTACCCCGTGGCGTACGCCTCCAGCACCGCCGAGTGCTCGAAGTCCTCTCCGACCTGGGCGGCTGCCGCCGCGCGGCGCTCGTAGGACTCGCTCTCGTCGAGCAAGGTTGAGATCTTCGACGCGATCTCGTCCGCCGACCACCCGCTGCTGAGATAACCGTTCACGCCGTCCCGGATCACCTCGTTCATCAGTCCCACAGGCGTGGAGACGGCCGGAACTCCGCACGCCATGCCTTCGACGACGACGCGGGGCCCTCCCTCGGCATGGGACGCGCACACCACGACGCGCGACTGCCGGTAGAGATGGGCCAAGTCGGACGGCTGCTCAACCCATGGGACATGACTCACGCCGTCCAGTCCCCGCTGTCGGATCGTTTGGTGGAGCCACCGCTCGGACGGGCCGCGGCCGACGATGAGAAACGTCGCCTCCGGCCGCTGCGCCCGGACCCGCTCGAACGCGTCCAACAGGATCGGCAGCCCCTTGTTGGCCACCAGCCTGCCGACGAAGATCATGTCGTAGGCCTTTTCTACCGCCGGGTCGGGCCGGAACACAGATCTGTCGAGGTACACGGAGTACAGCGTGATGATTCGGTCCTCCGGAATTCCGAGTGATCGAAGCAGGGGTACGAGCTCCGCCTTGTTGACGACCCGAAATGCCCTTGCGTACCTGGCGGCCAACCGGAGAAAGAGAAGCTGCACCAGCTTGCGTGGCCGGTCGAGAGGATGCGATGGGCGCGGATGGCCCTCGACGTGATGGACCTCTACCACGAGGGGCACTTTCGTTCGGCGAGCGAGCAGCAGACCTCCGAGCGCGAGTCGCTGAAACCCATACGAATGGGCCGCGATCAGGTCGGGGCGCTCCCCCTTGCACAGCCGGAGCCCCACCTGGACCACCTGCAGGGGGAACGGGATCCACCGGCTCGGCAGCGGATGGAAAGTGACGTTCCCGAAAAAGCGGAGAGCCTTTGGGTCGGAGACGCGGGGACAGATGATGTCGATCTCATCCCAGAATTTGTGTAGGCCTCTCAGCGTGTTCCAGAACGCACCGTGCGCACCTGCGACCACCGCCCGATCGCTCGAGACCATCAAGAGGCGCAAGGCCTAGAAGTCCTTCTTCAGACCGGCGGCCCGTTCCAGCTCGTCGGCGATGCTGCTGTAGACCCGCTCGGCGGAGAACCTGGCGGCCGCCCCCTGCGTGGCCGCCCCGAAGCCGCTTCGCCAGCCCGTCGTCGTGGACGAGCGACGCCATCGCCGCTCGCGAAGCTCGTCGACGTCGCCCGCGCGGGACGAGGATGCCGTTGACACCGCTCTCGACGATCTCCGGGACGCCGCCTACCGCGGTGGCGATCACGGGCGTCCCCGCCGCGAGCGCCTCCACGGCGGCGTGCGGGAAGTTCTCCCAGTCGCTCGGCAGCACCGCCGCGTCGGCCGCTCGCATCCAGTCGACGGCAACGTCGCGCGCCACGGCGCCCTGGACGGATACCCGGTCGCGGAGCCCGTTACGGTCGATCGCCTCGGCCACGGCGCCGGCTTCGGGTCCTTCGCCGACCAGCACGAGCGACGCGCCGTCGACCCGGCTCAGCGCGTCCACGGCGAGTGGCAGGTTCTTCTGGCGCACGAACCGCCCCGCGAACACGAACGTGGGCCCGCTCAACCCGAGCCGCTCGCGCAGGCGGTCGCGCGGCTCGCGCGCCTCGATCGCCGGCGCCGGGTTGGGGATAACCGCGATCTCATCCTCGGGCACCCCCCAACCGGCGATGAACTCCGCCAAGTAACGGCTCGGCACCACCACGCGCTCCGCACGAGACAGCGCGAACGCCCGCTGGCGCTTCAAGTAGCGGATGCGCGGGCTGCGGTGGTCGCGCTGGAAGTCCTCGAGCGACCCTGCGAACCCCGCCCGCCGCGCTCGCTCGAAGGCCGGGTCGGCCGCCAGCTTGAACACAAGCGGGACCGAGCAGCAGCCTCGACGCCAGCGAGCTGCGCGTGTACAGGCCGGCGGAGTAGATGACGTCCTTCCCCCGGGCCGCGGAGGCCACCTGCGAGCCCCGCCGCGGCCAGCCGCAGCGGCAGCGGCCTATCGCGGCTGACCGCCCTGACCGGGAAAGGAACCCTCTCGACCTCGCGCGCCGGCCGCCGTAACCGCCTCGACCTGGTGGCCCCGCTCGAGCAGGAAGCGCCCCAGCTCGGGGCCGTGCGATGCCGGACCGCCCACGTCGGGCGGCCAGATTCCGGAGGTGATGAGAACCTTCACGCTTCGATCGGCGGTGAAGGTACTCCACGTACAGAAGGCGAGCGGTATCGGTGGCTCCGAGCGCCACCTGCTCATCCTGCTCCCGGCGCTCGCCGCGGCGGGCGTCGAGGTGAAGATGTGCGTGCTGCTCGCGGACGGCGGCGAGGCGTTCGTCGACGAGCTGCGCGCACACGGGGTCGAGACGGCGACCGTCCCCGCCGGTCCCGACGTCAACCCGTTGCTGGTGGCGAGGCTCAGGCGGGAGATTCGCGCCTACCGGCCCGATGTGGTGCACACGCACCTCGTCCACGCCGATCTGCACGCCCAGGCAGCCGCCGCGCTCACCGCGACCCCCCGGCTGTCCACGGTGCACGGGCCGGGGGCGTTCGCGCGCTCACTTCCGGTACGGACAGCGACGCGACTGGTGGGCAGGCTCAACCCGCTCACAATCGCCATCTCTCACCACGTTCGCCGCAGGCTCGAGGAGTCGCGGTCAGCGCCGCGAGCGGGACGGTCCGCGTCGTCCACTACGGGATCGACGCCGATGGATGGAGCGCGTCGGACGAGGAGCGGGCCGAGCTCCGGGAGGCGTTCGGGCTCTCGCCCGAGGACGTGGCGGTCGCGATCTGCGCGCGGCTGATCCCAGGGAAGGGCCACGATCTCCTTCTGGACGCGGTCGCCCAGGCCCAGGAGCGAGCTCCCGGGCTACGGCTGTTGATCGCCGGGCGACGGTCCGCTCCGCGCCGAGCTCGAGCGTCGAGCCGCGGGAGCTTCCTCCGGAACGGTCCGGCTGCTCGGGTTCATCGACGGGACACGCGAGCTGATGCAGGCCTGCGACGTGCTCGCGTTTCCCACCTCACCCCGAAGCTGGACGAGGGCTTCGGGCTCGCGGCCCTCGAGGCGATGGCGGCGGAGCGAGCCGTCGTGGCCACCAAGGTGGGCGCGCTTCCGGAGGTCGTGGACGATCGCCGGACCGGCCTGCTCGTGGCGCCGGATGACCCCGCGGCGCTCGCCGAGGGCCTGGCGGTGCTCGCGACCCAGCCCGACCTGGCCCGGGAGATGGGCCGGCGAGGGCGCGACCGCGCTCAGGCCGAGTTCGGCGTCGAGCAGATGGTGAGCCGAACGCTGGCCGTCTACCGGGAGGCTGTCGGCGAGGCCTGAGCGTGCGCCGGTGCGGCGTACCGGCCAAGACCGGCGATGGCGCCGACGAACGACACCAGCACGACGGTCTCGACCTGGCCGCCGAAGATCGGGTTGTCGTTGAGCCAGACGAGGATCAGCACGACGGCCCAGGCCAGGTACCACAGCTGTCTCCAGAGCAGGCTGTCGCGCGGCACGCGCCGGAGCAAACGCCTGACGTCCCGGCCAAGCGACGAAGAGGAGCACGCCCAGCAGGGCAAGTCCGATCAGACCCATTTCGGCGGCCACTTGGACGTACGCGTTGTGAACGGACGTGGGCTCGGCGTCCGGGAAGAACTCATCGCTCGTCCCCGAGAAGCGCGCTCGGAGGTCGCGCGTCAGGTCCGGGTCGCCGATCACGTGCGGCTCGCTGCTTCGGCGCCAGCCGACTCCGATCACCGGGTTTCGCAGAGCCAGCTCCACGCCGGCCGTGCCGACCACCGTGCGGTGCCACGTCGAGCTGCCCTGGAAATTCTCCGAGTGCGGGAGGTTCTCCGGCCGCACCGCGCTGGCGACTCCGTAGGCCACGGCGACGGCCACCACCAGCGCGGCGACAGCCCGCAGCGCGCGCAGCCGGGCACGCTCGCCCCGGGGGATTGGAGGAAGACGAGCCCGAGCGTCACGGCCACGCAGGTGCCCACTATCGCCCCCACCGACTCGGCCTGGGCCAGCCCCACGGCGCCGACAAGCACCAGCGGGATGCGGTAGCGGAGGTGCGGGCCGAGACCGCCGAGAGCGCCCATCAGCACGAGCAGTCCCGAGTTGAGGCCGAGCGTGTTCGGGTTCACGTTCCCGCCGCCGCGCTCTCCGAGCGTGCCGTCGGCCTCGCCTCCCACCCCGCCGATCAGCGCCATCGCGACGACGACGGTGCCGGCGATTGCAACTGCGGCCAGTAGGACCTTGACGTCACGCGTCGACCTGAGGAAGAAGGCCGCGAGGAAGCCGATCGAGACCGTCTGGGCGAACCGCAGCCACGACACCGCGGACTCATCCATCACTCCCGGATCGACGGCCGCGACGTAAAGCAAGGTCAGGCCGGCGAAGCCCACGAACAGCAACGTCGGCGTACCCCGCAGCCCCGGGTGCGGCGCGCGGTCCGCGCTCGGATCGAGGAGCCGCAACGCCGCCCACACGATCAGGGGCAGGTAGAAGGCGTCGGCCGCTCTGACAGTGACGGCTCCAGCAACGTCGAACTCCGGCAGCCCGGGCACGATGCTCAGGCCCACGAGCGCCGCGAGCCCGACCACGGGACCGGCGAACATGACGACCACCGCGGCCGCTACAGCGAGCGCGCCGATCAACATCAGCTCCGTGCCGGCTTCGATCGCCTGCGTCTCGACGACCAACCTGCCGAGCACGATCGCGAGTAGTGCAACTGCTGAGCCGAGCAGAACGCCCGTCCAGCGCCCTATAGCTCCGAGCGCCACCCGATGAGGGTAGCGCCGTAAATCGGTAGCGGTAGGCGTGCACGTCACGCTACCCTGCCCGCACGAGAGGTTGGCGGAGCATCACGACACGGACGCGCTGAACGTACGCACGCTGGTCGCGATCCTTCGCCGGCGTTGGTACGCGCTGCTCCTGATCGTGCTGGTCCCCGCCGCAGCCCTGGCGTTCTCGCTGGCCGCGGAGGAGAAGTACACGGCGGCGGCGTCGCTTCTGTTCCGCGACAGCAGCGGTTCGGGGCTCGCCTCATCCGATCCGGAGCGAGAGGCGGCGAGCAACGTCGAGCTGCTGTCGCTCGAGGCGATCGAGGACGAGCGCGGAGCGGCGGCTCGGCGGTCCCGCGCGTCGGCCGAGACGTGGACGTGGTCCAGGAGGGCCAGTCGAACGTGCTGTCGATCGAGGCGACGGACCCGAGTCCGCGGGTGGCCGCCCGGACCGCCAACGCCTACGCAGCCGCATACATCGCCTTCCGACGGGCGAGCGGAGCTGCGCGGAATCGAGGCGGAGCTGCGCTTCCTGCGCGGAGAGCTCGCGCGCGGCACGGGCGACCCGCGGTCGCTGCTCGCCGCAGACATCCGCCGTCTCAGCGCCCAGCGCGCCCAGGGAGGGTCGGACGCAGCACGCGTCGTGTCCCCGGCTGAGCCGCCTGACTCGCCGTCGTCTCCCAAGCCCGTGCGGAACACGGCGATCGGTGTGGTGATCGGGTTGCTGCTCGCCGGGATCGCCGTCCTCCTCTTGGAGCGACTGGATTCGCGGCTGAAGACCCCCAAAGAGGCAGAAGCGGCCCTGGAGCGACCCATCCTCGGTCTCGTTCGACGCAGCCGGGATCTCGCCCATCCAGTCGCGGACAGCGTTCCGGTGAGCGGCTTCGACGACTTTCTGGCGCTGCGCTCCTATCTCCCCTACATGAGCCGCAATGGCGATGTCCGCTCTGTCCTCGTCACCTCCGGGGCGCCGGGCGATGGAAAGACGACCATCGCCTGGAATCTCGCCGCGGCCGCGGCGTCGCCGGGCGCTCGCGTCCTGCTCGTCGAGGGGGATCTCAGGAATCCCACGCTCGCCTCTGCCCTCGAGGATGATGCCGGCGCGCGGCCTCGCCGACGTCCTCGCGGAGACGGCCACCATCGAGGAGGTTGTCCAGGAGGTGGCCATCAAGAACCTCGACGCCGACGGCTCGCCCGCCACGCGTCGTCGAAGTGGTGTTCGCCGGCGCCGCCCCCAACGTGGCAGCGAACCCGGACGCCTGGAAGCGCTTCGGAACGCTGATCGAAAGCCTCGAGGCGACGTACGACCTGATCGTGATCGACACGCCGCCGCTCGTTGCCGTCCCGGACGCGGTGCCGCTGCTGCCGCACGTCGATGGCGTGATCGTCATCGGCCGCCTTGGCAATACACCGCGAGCCGCACTGGCGCGTCTCAAGGAACAGCTCGCTACCGTGGACGCGCAAGCCGTCGGCCTCGTGGTGAACTCGGTCGCCAGGGAGGAAGGGCACGGCTACGGGTACGGCTACGGCTACCCCCATTCGGCCTGACGATGGGCAGGTGACGAATCGGGCGTGAGCCTGGCTCGGGGGAGGAGGCGTCTAGCCGTGGCGATCGTGGTGTGGTGATGCTCGTCGCGCTCGGCACCGCTGTGCTCGCGGACTTGCTGTCTGACCGCGACGGCTCCACCGGCGCCGGAGCGCGCACATCGCCCGAGCAGCACACGCCGGAGCCCTTGCCGGCGTCCCCGCGCGGCTGGGCGTCCGGACACGTGCGCGACGTCAACGGGAACTCGATCCCGCGGGCCCGAGTGCAGGTGGTCGGCACGAGCCGCGCGACCACCGCCGACTCGCAGGGGCGCTACCGGCTGGCGGTCCGGCGCCGGCGGGCCGTGCTCTCGGCTTCCCATCCCGGCCACGCGACCCAGCATGTGAGGATGGCGCCGCAAGCCCGGCGCGGCGTAAGGATGGACTTCTCGCTCGCCGCCACGGATGCGAAGGCGGCGGCGCCGAACAGCGCACACCGACTGGTCTTCTGGACCGGCTCGAGAGGTCGCAGACCTGAGCGACGAGGAGCTCGATCGGCTCGTCGGCCTCGGAGTGGGCGGTTTTGTCTGCAGTTTCGGTCGCCTGACCAGCGGCGGCGGCAGGCACGCATTCGCGCCCGGCGCACCGGGCGGCACGCGCGCGACGCGCGCTACGACCTCCAGCGCAAGCTGCTGCGGTCTGCGGCCGTAGAACGGGCGCGGGAAGGCCGCCTGCGTCTCTACCTGGGCTTCTACGCGGCCGACGCGACCAACACGCAGACGCCGTTCAAGGAATGGTTCGACGATCGCGCCTGGGACCAGGAGCTGCTCCCGGACGTGAGGGATCTCGCGGCCACTGCTCGTTCGCTCGGGTTTGTCGGGCTAGCGCTCGACCAAGAGCTCTATCCCGCCAACAGCGGCGCGACGTCCGCCAGCTGGAACTGGGGGTACCCGGGCAACACTCGCCCCGAGCAGCTGGTTCGGGCGCAGGCGGCGAAGCGCGGACGGCAGCTCATGGAAGCGATGCTCAGCGGATACCCGGGGCTCGAGCTCGTGGCCTATGCCACCGAGGTCCCCGGGAGCTGGTCCGAGAGGGTGCAAGAGGTGGTGAACGGACAGCCCAGTTTGTTCGCTCAAGACCTCCGGATCGACCTCTGGAGGGGTCTCGCCGGCGTCCAGGGCTATTCGGCGATCCGCTGGTTCGACGCCACCTTCTACAAGACGCCACACCTGGAGGTGCAGGACTGGACGGTCGGGCTCCGGTACAACGCTGCCCGCATATACGAGCTGTTGTCTCAGCGCTTCTCGAACTGGCACTACGCGAGCTCCCGTCTGCACGTAACGCCGTTCAGCTGGATCGACGACGGCCCCTCGGATTTCGAGGCGGCGCGTGACCCCGAGCATGTGGAGGAGCAGCTAGCCGCGTTCCGGCGGTGGGGTGCGGGAGGCCTCTTCGCGAACTACGCATACGGCGACCTGACTGCGTTCGACTACGAGCGCTACGAGGATGCAATGCGAAGCGCGACCACGCCCGGTACGGTCGACGGCAGTCCGCCTCGACTCTCGGTCCGCTCTTGGTCGGCCGAGCCGGCAGGTGGCGACCGGATCACGGTCGATGGAAAGGCGAGCGATGATTTCGGGATCAGGGTCGTCCGCTGGTATGACAATCGCGGGCGATTCGGCGCCGGCACGCTCGACGGCTCCACGGACTGGCGGATAGAGGGCGTCCCGACCCGCTCCGGCACCAACCGCATCACCGTGGTGGCCGAGAACATCAAGGGGCTCGCCAGCACACGAAGGTTGACCATCAGGCGGTGACGGCGGAGCGCCCGGGGTTCCGCGTGCTGCGGGTGATCGCTCGCATGAACGTGGGTGGGCCCGCGTACCACGTGAGCCTCCTGAGCGCCCGGCTCCGTCCGGACCGCTTCGAGACGATCCTCGTGCACGGCCGGCCGGGCGAGGACGAGGGCTCGTTCGAGGAGCTGGCCCGGCGCGAGGGTTGCCAGGTCGAGGTCCTCGGCAGCCTGGGGCCGGAGCTCCGGCCGTGGGCGGACGGCCGGTCGCTGCTCGCTCTGGCGCGGCTGGTCCGGCGCTTTCGCCCGCACATCGTCCACACGCACACCGCGAAGGCCGGCTTCGTGGGCCGGCTCGCCGCGCTGGCCGTCCGCCCGCGCCCGATCGTCGTGCACACCTACCACGGCCATGTGCTGGAGGGATATTTCGGGCCGCTCCAGAGCGCGCTCTATCGATTCCTCGAGCGACGGCTCGCCGCGGTCAGCGACTGCCTGATCGGCGTCAGCCAGGCCACCGTCGACGACCTCGTGCGGCTGGGCGTCGCTGCGAGGGACCGGTTCCGCGTCGTGCCGGTCGGCCTGGAGCTGGGTCGCTTCACGCGGCCCGACCCGCGCGCCGTGTCGGACTTCCGCGAACGCAGCGGCGTCACGGACGGCGACGTGCTGGTCGTCTACGTCGGACGGCTCGTGCCGATAAAGCGCGTGGACGTCGCGCTGCGCGCGGTTGCCCGCGCGCGGGACGAGGGCGCGCGCCTGCGGCTCGCCGTAGTTGGCGACGGGGAGTGCCGGGAACGGCTCGAGCGACAGGCGGTGGCGCTCGGACTCGGTGACGCCGTGCGCTTCTTCGGCTACCTCCACGACTCCACGGCGGCAGCGGGCGCGGCCGACATCGCGCTACTGAGCTCCGACAACGAGGGCACCCCGGTCTCGCTCATCGAGGCCGGCGCCGCAAGTCGGCCGGCCGTGGCCACGCACGTGGGCGGCGTCCCGGACGTAGTGGTGCCGGGCGCAGGCGTGCTCGTCGCACCGCAGGACGACGTCGCGATGGCGGACGCCCTGATCCGGTTGGCGGCCGACCCTGGGCTGCGGGCGGAAATGGGCGCTCGTGCGCATGAGCACGTGATGGCCCGCTTCACGATCGAGCAACTTCTCCACGCCGTGGAGCGGCTATACGAGGAGTTGATCGGCGCGAGATCACTACGGGATCCCGCAACTTTGTGAGGTTTCTGCCTGTTGGTGTAGGACTGGTTTCGGCCCGGGTTGCACGGGTTTCTTGCGCCAAACCGGAATCGTTTGTTACGTTGGAATAGGGCCGGACCTGAGGAGCACATTGCGACTTCGACAGGGACGCTCCCCAAACATGGCCACTCGCAGCCACCCACCGCACCAGCCTAGGAGGACGAATTGCGCTACCTGATCACTGGAGGAGCAGGCTTCATCGGCTCACACCTGGTCGACGCGCTCACCACGCGCGGCGACAGCGTGCTCGTCCTGGACGACCTGAGCACCGGCCGAATCGAGAACCTTCAGCACATCCTCGAATCCGACCTCGTGGAGTTCGTCGAGGGTTCCGTCCTCGACCAGGACGTAGTCGACGACTGCCTGCGGTCGGTGGACGCTTGTGTGCACCTCGCCTCGGCTGTCGGGGTGAAGCTGGTGGTGAGCCGTCCGCTCGATTCGTTGCAGCGGAACATCCGCGGCAACGACATCGTGATCTCGTCCGCGGCCCGACACGGCCGGCCGCTGCTGTTCACCTCCACCTCCGAGATCTACGGGAAGAACAGCCAGGGCGCGCTCTCCGAGGACTCCGACCGCATCCTCGGCTCGCCGTACAAGCTCCGGTGGTCCTACGCGACTGCAAAGGCCTTCGGCGAGGCGCTCGCTTACAGCTACGTCAAGGGAGCAGGGCGCGCAGATGAAGGTGGTGCGGCTGTTCAATACGGTCGGCCCACGCCAGACGGGCGCCTATGGCATGGTGCTCCCCCGCTTCGTGCGCCAGGCGCTGGCGGGCGACGATCTGACGGTGTACGGGAACGGGACTCAGTCCCGCTGCTTCGCACACGTCTTCGACGTGATTCACGCGATCGTGCTCCTGCTGGACGATGATCGGGCCACCGGCAAGGTGTTCAACATCGGCGCGCCCCTCGAGACGCCGATCATCGCGCTCGCGGGCAGGGTGATCGAGCGAACCGGCTCGCAGTCGAAGATCCGCCTGGTGCCGTACGAGGATGCCTACGACGAGGGCTTCGAGGAACTTGGGCGGCGCAAGCCGGACACGACGGCCCTGGAGACGCTTACGGGCTGGCGCGCGTCCCGCACGGTGGACGAGGCGATCGACGACGTAATCGCCTACGAGCAGGGCACGCTTCCCGTCCAGCGAGGGTTGCGGATTGCCGGATGAGGTACGCCTGCTCGCGGCCGTCCTCCTCTCGTTCGCGGCTACCTTCGCGCTGACGCCGGCGGCTATCCGGCTGGCGCGCCGGACGGGCTTCCTGGATCACCCCACCGGCTACAAGGGGCACGCCGCTCCAACCGCTTACCTCGGCGGCGTGGCGGTCGTCGGCGGTTTCCTGTCCGCCGCGCTCGCTCTTCGGCGGGGCAAGCTCGGAGTTCGCGCCACTCGCCGCGTGTTCG
This sequence comes from uncultured Thermoleophilaceae bacterium, assembly GCA_963846865.1. Taxonomy (GTDB): domain Bacteria; phylum Actinomycetota; class Thermoleophilia; order Solirubrobacterales; family Thermoleophilaceae; genus DASPHG01. The sequence continues at coordinate 532,458 of CAWJXU010000008.1, forward strand.
GTCGGCCTCCTGGCTCTCGGAACGCTCGACGACCGGATCCCGATCCGCCCCCTGTACAGACTCCTGGCCGAGGTGGCCGCCGCGGTCGTGCTGTGGCGCGCTGGGCTGGGCTGGGGCTTCCTCGACAGCGGATTCGAGGAGCTGATCCTCACGGTGGTCTGGGTCGTCGGTTTCACGAACGCCTTCAACCTGATGGACAACATGGACGGCGCGGCCAGCACGGTCGGGGCGGCTTGTGCCGGCGGGATCGCGGCTGCCGCTGCTACCCAATCCGATGTCGTCCTCGCAGCCCTGGCTCTGGCGCTCGCGGGAGCCTGCCTCGGGTTCCTGCCCTACAACTTGCGTGCCCGCGGCCCGGCGCGGATCTTCCTCGGTGACGGCGGGAGCATCCCGATCGGTTTCGCCTTGGCGACGATGGTCATGAACATTCCGGCTCCCGACGGGCTCGGCTGGCCGATGCTGCTCGTCGGCGCGCTGCTGCTCGGCGTGCTCTTCCTCGACACGCTGCTCGTCGTCGTCTCCCGCTCGAGGCGGGGCGTCTCGCTTATGACCGGCGGCTGCGACCATCTGAGCCACCGGCTCCACTTCAAGCTCTCGTCGGCCCGAGCCGTCGCCCTGCTGCTCGCCATAGGCCAGGCGGCCGTTTCGACGGTCGCGATCTTGGCTCTAGAGGCCGGTCGCACCAGCATCATCGCCGCGGCACTGGTGTGTCTCACTCTGGGCTGCGCGCTCATCGCGCTACTGGAGTCCACCTACTGGGCCACGGCTCCGCGGACGCGCGAACCGCTGGCCGTGCCGAGCGGATCGCTGCGCGACTAGCTAACTGAAGTCCGCGAGATCCGAGTCCACGCCGCGAAGGCGCGGCGCGGCGCCAGGCAGGGCCCTGCCGGCCACGGCCGCGCCGGTCTCGGGGACTAGCCCTGCGGCCCACAGGTCGCCAAGCGCACGCGTGTACTGGCCGTAGTGCGTGTACGCGAAGTCCGCCTCCGCGAGCCTGATCAGGCTGTAGCTGCGGTCCGGCTCGATCTGCCTGGCGAGGAACGCCCCGTAGGCGCCTGTCAGCCGCGCACGGTCGCTCTCCGACCCACTGGAGGGGACGCGGACGAAGCGCTTGTCGCGAGTGACCATTGTCTCTGCCTGGCCGGCAGCCTCCCTCACTGAAAGCTATCGGCACGTGCCGACGGACCTTTAGCTGCCGATTTCTTCTCGCGGACAGAGCGGGGTGAACGTCTGTCGCGTCCGGGTCAGACCCGTGTGCGCCTGACCGGCACGAGCGCACCGTCAGGGAAGTGCCAGCCCTCGGCCTGACACTGCGGGCAGATGGCGCCTGCGGATGGGCCAACCTCCCAGCCGCTGGCTACGGCCTCGTCAGCGCGATCGCTCGGGAAGGCGCGCGCGCACGTCGCGCAGGCAGTCGGCAGCGCTGATCGCCGGCCGAGCAGACGCCGCACGCGTCCGGCGGGGCGGCTGCCGGCAGCCTCTTCGTGGGTCGGCTCCTGTTCAGCTCGCGAGGGGTGGCTGGCCGATGTCTCGTGCACAGCACCGCCCGCCTCTTCGAGGGCGACGCGCGCTTCGGCGATCCGTCGTTCTGCCTCGGCGAGCTCTGCGGCCCGGCGCTCGGCCTGCCGCTGTGCGTCGGCCTCCCAGCGCTCCCAGCGCTCGCGCACCTGCTCCTCCTCGTCGCCCAGCTCCCGTCGGCGGCTCACTTCGTCATCCGCGCTGCGCTCCGACTGCGCGAGCTGTTCGGCCAGGTTGCGCTCTCTCTCCTCGAGCTCGGCGCGTCGGCGGGCGAGTTCGTCCTGCCCCTGCTGGAGGCGTTGCTCGATGGCGGCGCGCTGCTCGCGCTCGCGCTCGATCGCGGCGCGGGCGTCGGCCAGCCGCCGGTCGGCCTCCTCTCGGACCTGCGCCAGCGCCGCCTCGGCTTGGGCGGCCCTCGCTTCGGCTTCAGACAGCGCCGTCCCCACGTCCTCGCCCGAGCTCCGATCGTCGTCCTCCTGCGGACCATCGTCGGCCTCAGGCGCTCGCCTGGTGCTCCGCGCCTCGAGAGCGCGCAGGAACTCGTCGTCGGGTGGTGGAGCCTTGCCCTTTCGCAACCTCACAACGCGTCCACTGTAGCCGCTGTGCAGGCGATTCAGCACTCGCGGAGCACGGTGATGTCGGCCTATACTCACCCTGATGGTGGCAGCCGTCGGGATCGGGTCGCGGCTCGGTGGATATCGGATCGAGTCGCTCGTGACTGGTAGCCCGAGCGGCACCGTCTACCGCGCCCGCCGGAAGCGCTCCGACGCGCCCGTGGCGCTCGAGGTCGTGGCGCCCGAGCTAGCCTCCGTGGAGGGTCTGAGGGAGCGACTGGAGCGGGCCGGGAGGCATGCACGCTCACTCGCGCATCCCGGGATCGCGCCGGTACATGAGGTCGGCGAGGCGGACGGGACCATCTACGTCGTGAGCGAGTGGGTGGACGGGGTCGACCTGGCCACGCTGATCGAGCGCATGGGAAGCCTGAGCTTCCTCCGTGCGGCGGGAGTCGTCCATCAGGCCGCGGCCGCGCTGGACCTCGCCCACGCCAACCAGCTCGTACACGGGGCGCTCGAGCCTCGCCGGCTGATCGTGGCCGACGAGGAAGGCGCCGACCGGATCGTGCTGACCGGCTTCGCATCAGTGCCGAAGCCGCGCTCCAACGGCCGCGGCCCGGCACTCCGGAGCTGGGTCGGGCCGCCCCCGGCCGCTTACGCGGCGCCCGAGCAGATCCGCGGGGCCGAGGTAGGGCCTCACGCCGACGTGTACGCCCTCGGATGCATCCTCTACGAGGCCGTGGTCGGGCAGCCGCCATTCGTTCGGGACACCGCCGACGAGACGCTCGCGGCACATCTCGTGAAGGAGCCCCCCGCGGTCAGCGAGCGGGCGCTCGAGCTCCCCGCCGCCTTCGACGCACGTCGTGAAGCGAGCACTTGCGAAGGAGCCCGCCGAGCGCTTCGCAGTCGGCGGGCGAGCTGTCCCGGGCAGCGCTCGAGGCTGGAGGCGTCGTGCCCCCGCCCGACATGGGCCCCTCGGTGGGCAAGAAGGGGGTCATCGACGCATGGCAGCGCAGCCTCGCCGCGGGCGCGCGCACCTGGTCGCCGTCGGCCGCCGCGCGCGGTGCGATCGCTGGTCCCGGGCAGCAGGCGCAGCGCGAAGCGCCGGATGGAGGCCGAAGCCGCTCCGGCGGCCACCGAGCAGGCGCCTCCCGAGCGTCCGGCACCCAGAGCCGGAGCCCGCAGCCGCCTTCGCCGCTCCTCGCCGCGCGCGCCGCCGGCGCGCCCATGCGCATCCTGGCGGCGACGCTCGCCATCGCCGCTGCCGTGCTCGCCGCGGTGCTCGTGGGCACTGCCGGCGACGACGAGGACGAGTCGGGGCGGCCGCCTGCGTCCGCCGCGCCGGAGCGTTCGGGCGGCCAGACGCTCGAGTGGCCGGCGCGCGACGCATACACCGTCGTGGTGGCCATCTCGGAAGGCGAGCGAAGGCGCAGCTCTCGCCAGCGCCCGCCGGGCGCGCAGGCTCGGCTTGGACGCGGGCGTGCTCAACTCGAGCGACTACACCGTCTCTGGAGCCGGGGAAGACCGTGGCCTTCGTCGGGATCTTCGGGAGCCGCAGCGAGGCCGCAGGGAGGCCGCCCGGGTCAGGCGGCGTGGCCTCACGCGAGGCGCCCTACGTGCGGCTCGTCAACGGCGCCGGCTAGCGCCCGCGTCGGGCCGGGGCGCTCGCGCGGCCTGATGCGCTGCGCGTCGCCGCGCCGCCCTCGTATCCGTAGTAGTCGTAGCCGCGCGTCCGCGCGGCAAAGTTCGCCACGATCCCGAGCGGGCGCCCACCCAGGAGGTCGATCTGCTTCCGAAGGTCGAGCGCGGCTTGGCGCGTCGTCTGCTCCACGCCGCTCACGATCAGGACGCCGGACACGGCCGGGACGAGCGTCAGCGCGTCGCTCACGGCCATGAGGGCCGGGCTGTCGAAGATGACGACCTCGAAGCGCCGCTCGAGCTCGCCGATCAGCCAGCGCATGCGTGCGCTCTCC
>CAWJXU010000009.1:0-54404 GCA_963846865.1 uncultured Thermoleophilaceae bacterium
CCACGCCACGACGCGAGGACGATAGCCAAGCCCCTGCAAAGATACTCATCGAGGTGCCGACGCCGCCCCGCATAGAGTGCTTCTTGCCGCGTTGTGCCTCGCGCTGGCGAGCGCCGAAACCGCCCATGCGCAAGGCTGTGGTCGCACGCACTACCCGCCGGCCGGTGCGCGGGTGGGCGCCGCCCCGCTCGCGCTCGGCGACTCCGTGATGCTCGGCGCCGCCCGGCTCCTATCGCGCAAGGGCTTCGAGGTCGACGCGCGCTGCGCGCGCAGCCCGGCCAATGGTCTCGCGGTCCTGCGTGAGCGTCGCCGCCGGGGCATCCTGCCCGAGATCGTCGTCATCGCGCTCGGCACGAACGTCACCACCTCGTTCCGCGACATCGGACGCATGCTGGGCGCGGTCGGGCACCGCCGCACGCTGATGCTCGTGACGCCGTTTCGCCAGTGGCAACCCTTCAACACGAGACCGATGCGACGGGCGGCGGAGCGGTGGCCGAAGCGCGTGAAGCTGATCGACTGGAGCAGCCGCGCGCACCGTAATCACCAGTGGCTGTTGCGCGACGGAACGCACCTGCGCCCCGACGGCGTGGAGGCCTACACGCGGCTGCTCAAGCGCGCCGCCTGGTCTCGTCAGCGCGGGCGGTTCGGCTGACGGGCGGCGAGCGCCTGCAACGTCGGCGCGAGGTACTGCTCGGCGAACGTCCTGATCTCCGCCTGCGTCCGCATGCCGAGGACCGAGTCAGGGGTTAGCAGGAACGACAACACGGCACGCGCGAGTAGCTCGCTCACGCCTTCGATCTCGGCGTCCGCCAATGGGAGGCTGCCGTCGGCGGCCTCGCGACGCGCGAAGCTGGCGATGAACTCGCGGCCCGCGGCCAGCACCGACCCGGCCCCGACCGTGAGGTTCGGGACGATCAGCTCAGGGTCCGTCCGCAGCAAGCGGTTCAGAAGTCGGTGCTTTCGCAGCCACCCGAGCGCGAAGACGAAGCCCTCGACCAGGCGCTCCTCGAGCGTGTCGTACGGCGCCACTGCCGCGTCCACATCGCGGAGGAAGCGGCGCATCTCTCGCTGAAGGACGGCTTCGACGAGCTGGTCCTTGCCCGGGAAGTACTTGTAGACCGTGACCCGCGAGACGCCGACGCGCTGCGCGACATCGCCGATGGTGAACCGACGGACGCCGAACTCCTCGGCTTGCTGGACCGCCCCGTCGAGGATTCGCTCGCTCGTCGCCTGCGCCATGTGGTTTACAAGCTAACAGAGTCTGTTAACTTATTAGCGTGATCGCCGCGAGCACAGCGGGCGGAGCGCAGGTCGATCAGCTGGTGGCACTCGGCGTCGTGTACCTCGGGGGCACCGGAGCGGTCGTGTGGCTGGCTCATGCGCATCGCACGGGGCGGACGCAGGTGCTCACGCGCGCCGGAGCGCTCGCGGCCTGGGCGCTGCGGGTACCGGCCTGGGCCGCCCTCCCAGTGGTGATCGCAACCGTCGGCCTGCTCGCCGCGATGTGGGGCGGCCTCTGGGACATCGGCTACCACGTGGACAACGGCCGCGACACGGGCCCGCTCGGGAACCCGGGGCACTGGCCGCTCCTGCTAGGGATCTTCACGACGTTCGCGGCCGGCGTCCTCGCATTCGGGATGGCCGACCAGGAGGACGCCACCCCCGCGTGGGTCCGCATCACCGATGGGTGGCGCGTGCCGATCGGCGCCGTGCTGCTCGTGGTCTGCATGACCTTTGGGCTGTCGGCGCTGGCGCTTGACGACGTCTGGCACCGGATCTTCGGCCAGGACGTGACCCTCTGGTCCCCCACGCACTTCGTCTTCCTCTTCGGCGGGATGCTCACCGTGACCGGGATGCTCGTGCTGCTCAAGGAGGGCAGCCTCGCCCGCGCGTCAGAGAACGCGCGCTTCCGCGACGCCGGGCGCCCGGCGTGGCCCGAGCTCGCCTGGCGGCGCCTCCTGCGCGTGTCGCTGCTCGGCGGACTGCTGTGCGGGCTCGAGCTGTACCTCGCCGAGTACGACTGGGGCGTCCCGCTCTACCGCCAGGTCTGGCAGCCGCTGCTGCTCGCCGCCTTCGCCGGGCTGATCTTCACGGCCGCGCGCGCATGGGCGGGTCCGGGCAGCGCGCTGGGAGCGTGGGTCGTCTACGCAGTCATCCGCGCGACCGGGATCATCGTGCCCGTTCTCGCGGGCGTGTCCGCGCCGTCGATGCCCCTGCTTCTCGGCTCGGCCGTGTGCGTGGAGCTGCTCGCGCTGCGGCTCGACCCCAGGCGGCGTGCGCTCGCCTTCGGCGCGACAGCCGGACTGTTGTGCGGCACGGTCGGCTTCGCGGCCGAGTACGGCTGGTCGCAGATCGCGATGCCGCTGCCCTGGACGGACGCGCTGCTCCCCGAAGGCCTGGTCTACGCGGCCGTCGCGGGCGTCGCCGGCGGCCTGCTCGGCGCGCTCTTCGCCTCGGCGATGCGCGGCGAGCTTCCCCGCCCGCGCGTCGCGCGGATCGCCTGCCTCGGGGCGTTCGCTCTCCTGATCGCGGTCTCGATCGGCGCCGCGAGCCGCGAGGTCCCCGACGCGCGGGCTCAGATCGAGCTCACCGACGTGAAGTCCGGGCCGGATCGCGAGGCGCTCGCGACGGTCCGGCTCGACCCACCGGACGCGGCCGACGACGCGAACTGGTTCTACATCCTCGCCTGGGCGGGCGGCGACGACCGCGTCGTGGACCGGCTCGAACGCGTCGGCCCCGGCATCTACCGGTCGACCGAGCCGATCCCGCTCGGCGGCAGGTGGAAGGTCGGGCTACGGCTGAATCGCGGCCGCGAGCGCGGCGCGGTGGCCATGCGCCTTCCCGTGGACCGCGGCCTCCCGAACGCCGAGCAAACGCTGCCCGCCGTCGCAACGGCCGAGGAGCTCGAGCGCGCGATGCGCGAGTCGTCCGGAGCGGAGCTTCCCGCACCAGCCTCGTTCAACCGGCCGTTCGGCGACGACAACCTGATCGTTCTGCGCGAGACCAAGGGCAATGTCGGCGGCTGGCTCTGGGCGTTCGGCATCGGGCTCACGGCCCTGATCTGGGGACTGTGCATCGCGGGGCTCGTGCTCGGCGTCGGCCGGATGGCGCGCCGGTCCGGCACGCCGGCGGTCCCCGCGCCGGCCTGATGACCCCCGAGCACGAGGTCGCGGTCATCGGCGCCGGCCTGAGCGGGCTGGGGATGGGTGCCGCGCTCCGGCGAGCGGGCATCGAGGACTTCGTCATCCTCGAGCGCGCCGGCGACGTTGGCGGCACCTGGCGGGACAACACGTACCCCGGCATCGGCGTTGACATCCCGACCTTCGCCTACCAGTTCTCCTACGAGCTGAAGCACGACTGGTCGCGCGTCTTTGCAAAGGGGTCCGAGGTGAAGGCCTACATCGACGAGTTCACCGAGAAGTACGACCTGACGCCGCACCTCCGCTTCCACAGCGAGGTGATGTCGCGCACCTGGGACGAGGAGAACCACTTCTGGCGCCTCGGCGTGAACGGCGGCGAGGTGACCGCGCGGTTCGTGGTCAGCGCGATCGGAGCGTTCGTGGATCCGAAGCCGTGCGAGCTGCCCGGCCTCGACGACTTCGAGGGGACGCTCATCCACTCGGCGCGCTGGGACCACGACGCCGACCTGCAGGGCAAGCGCGTCGCAGTGGTGGGCACCGGCGCCAGCGCAGTACAGATCGTTCCCGCGATCGCGCGCGACGTCGAGCAGCTCGACGTGTACCAGCGCACCGCCATCTGGGTCGCCCCCAAGTTCGATCCGAAGATCCCGGGCTGGATCAAGGGACTGTTCCGGCGATTCCCGTTCACCCAGCGTCTGACGCGTGCGGTCGCCAGCGCGATCGTGGAGTTCATCCTCATCTTCCTCGTCGTGCACTACAAGCGCGTGCGCTTCGCGTCCAAGTCGATCGAGCGATCGAACAAGCGCTTTGTCAAGCAACAGGTGCGCGACCCGGAGTTGCAGCGCAAGCTGACCCCCGACTACGGCATGGGCTGCAAGCGCCCGAGCGTGTCGAACCACTATCTGCGGACGTTCAACCGCGACAACGTGGAGCTGGTCACCGACACGCATCGAGCACATCACCGCCGGCGGCATAAGGACCGTGGACGGCAAAGAGCGGCCGGTGGACGTGATCGTGCTGGCCACGGGGTTCCGGATGGCCTCAGACCCGGAGAATTACCGGCGCACGCCGGTGCGCGGGCGCAACGGTTTCGACCTGGCCACGCATTACGCCGAGAACCGGCTCAAGTCGTATGAGGGCGTGAGCATGCCGGGGCTGCCGAACCACTTCATGATGTTCGGCCCCTACGGCTGGACGGGTGCGTCGTGGCACGTGCTGGTGGAGACCACGTCGCGCCACATCACGCGCGTGATCAAGGCGGCGCACGAACGCGCGGCGACGATGGTCGAGGTCAAGCCGGAGGCGACCGACCGCTTCTACGACCTCGTGCAGAAGCGGATGGCGAAGTCGCTCTGGTTCCAAAGCAACTGCGCGACGGCCAACAGCTACTACTTCGACCACCACGGCGACGTGCCGTTCCTGCGCCCCACCTCGGGGCGCCAGGCGCACCGCGCGAGCCGGTCGTTCCCGCTCGACGACTACCGCTACGCAACCGCCGACGGGGTCGTCTGACAACGGTCAGCGAATGACCTGCGGGCGTGCGAAGCCGGCGGCGCCGGGGATGATCGCCTCGGCGTCCGCGTTCAGCCACTGCTCGAGCAGTGCCGACTGGATCCCGCGGTAGTCGCATGTGGCCCGCAGGTTCCCCTGCGCGTCGAGCCGGCTGAGCCCGGGGAACTCGCCGATCATGCCGCCCTTCACGCGCGACCCGATCAGGAAGCCGACGCCGGCGGCGCCGTGATCGGTGCCGAGCGAGCCGTTCTCCTCGGCACGGCGGCCGAACTCCGACCAGACGTGGACGACGACGCGCTCGGCGAGGCCGCGCGCCTCGAGGTCGCGCTGGAACGCGAGCAGCGAGTCGGCCGTGAGCTTCAGGCCCGACTCGAAGTCCTCGCGCTGGTTGTCGTGCGTGTCGTACTCGCCGGCGGCCGAGAGCGCTACGGCGCGGATCGGTAGTCCGGCGGCCAGGAGGCCGGCCAGGTCCTTCAGGTGGCGGGGGAAGTCGTCGTCGCCATCCGGGTAGGCGACGGGCGCCACGACCGAGCCGCCCTCCTGCGTGAACGGCGACAGCTGCGTGCGAAGCCGCGCGGACTGGGCGGCAGCGTCACCCGCCTGGGCGAGCGCGGGATCCGGCGAGCCGGCGTGCGCGGCGCCGAGCGAGCCGATCGTCTCGAGCATCCGTTCCTCGATCGGGCCCCAAACGTTGCGCGCCCAGAAGCTGTACTCCTCGGGGCCGGACACGGACGCCACCGGGACTCGGGACGTCGCGAGCGTGGGCGCCAGCCGGCCGTCGAGCGAGAGGCCCTGGAGCGGATTGTCGTTCGAGCCGACCCGGTCGAGCCAGCGCCCGAGCCAGCCCGTGCGCTCGTTGGGGTTCGAGCGCGCCGACCTCCCAGAAGTGCCGTGAGGTGAAGTGCGACTGGTCCGGGTCGTCGTAGCCGACCGCGGGCATGACCGCGACCTTGCCCTCCTTGTGGAGCTTCGCGAGCCCGGCGGCCGCCGGATGCCATGCGAGGCGGTCGTCACCGTCGAAGCGCGTGAGCCCGTCGTCGCGGAGCGCGAGCCGCGGGCGAAGCTTTCGGTAGAGCGGGTCCCCGACCGGCGCGAGGACCGACAGGTTGTCGATGCCGCCGTCTAGGAAGATCGACACGATCGTCGCGTTCGAGGGGCCGGCCGCATGAGCGACGCCAGCCTGCATTGCGTCGAGGTCGAGCAGCCTCGATCCGCCGTAGACCGACAGTGCCAGCCCGGCGCTGCGCATCAGGAAGGACCGTCGGCTCAGGCCCGTGCCCGCGGGCGCGGGCGTCTTCGACCGCGCGTAGCTGCTGCAGTGCTGGTGAGCCATCAGCAGGTCTGCATGTCGGGGGAGGTGGCAACCAGCATGCGCAGCGCGTTCTGGCGCAGGATCGGGTAGCTGCGGCGCTTCCAGCGCGCGTCCGCGAGCGCGTCCGCCTCGTTCGCGAACTGCACGAGCGCCGAGCGGGTCGTCGGCGTGATCGCAGGGTTGCCCCAGAACTGGATCGCCCTCGCCACCGCCGTCTCAGCTGTCTCGGCGGAGTCGTAGGGCGTCTTCTCGGGGTCCAGCGCACTCACGCCGTGCGTGTTGTTCGCGGCGACCCAGCGGCCGCGGAAGGTGGCCGTGTCGAGCCAGCGCGACTCGTCCCAGCCCGCGACGTTCGGCGGGTGGAACACCATCTGGCCCGCCATGTCGGAGATCCACGTCCAGTCCTCTTCAGTGATCGTCTGGCGCGTCGCGCGCAACAGCCCCGCGATGTAGACGGCGGGCGGCTTGACCATCCGCGGGCCCTCGTAGAAGCGGGGGTGCTGGAGGATCGCCTCGACGAGCGGCCGGATCGCGTAGCGCCGGCTGACGTAGAGGCGAGCGAGGGCGCGCGCAGTCGCGCGGTCCGGCTTGCCGGGAGCGAAGTAGGACCAGAGCTTGCCCACCACGAACGACGGGTGCTTCTTGTGGGTCAGGCAGAGCCGGACGCTGTCGCGCCAGTCGTACGAGCCGGCCCGGCCGAAGACCCGCTTGCGGCCCGCGTCGTGGAACTCGCGGTCGTACCGGAACGAATGCGGGCCGATGCCGTCGTCCCAGTCGTTGCGGAAGCCCGTGAGCGCGCGCGCCTGCTCTCGGACGTCGCGCTCGCTGTAGCCGCGGTTCGCGCCGAGCGTGAACAGCTCCATCATCTCGCGCGCGTAGTTCTCGTTCGGCGCCCACTTCGTGTTCTCGGAGCCGGAAAGCCAGAGCAGCATCGCCGGGTCGCGCGTGACCTCGGTGAGGATCTTGCGGAAGCTGCCGAGCGCGTTTCGCCGCAGGAGCTCGTTCTGCTTGCGCATCAGGGCGGCCGAGTCGACGCCGGCGCGCGAGGTCGCGAACCAGTCGTGCCAGTTGAGCGTCATGCGCTCGACGAGCTGGCGGTTCGAGCGCACCATCCGGTCGAGCCACCACAGGTGGTCGTGGCCCCACTCCTCGTCCGGGGCGAGCGCGCCGCCGTCGACCGTCGGCGCCGGGCCGTGGAGCTGCTCAGGCCCCGGCCGCGTCAGCGACAGGATCGCGCCGCGCAGGCCCGAGCTCGCGAGCGCCTCGGCATCGCCGGGGCGCGGGCCGAAACCGGCACGCCAGAGCAGGCGCTCCGCTTCGCGGACGCCAAACTCTCCCGCGAAAACCGGAATTGGCGGCACGTCTTCCCATCGGCAAGGGGCCACCCATAAGTGCAGGATCGCTCGCCCTGGGTGGACGAGATTTCGTCTTCGTCGTACGGTGGCACGATGCGAGTACTCGTCACAGGGTGCGCGGGGTTCGTCGGCTCACATCTCACGGAGGCCCTCTTGGACCAAGGGGCCAGCGTGATCGGGGTCGACTGCTTCAACGACAACTACCAACGGCCGCAGAAGCTCCAGAACCTCGGCCATCAGGCCAAAGACTGGGAGAGCTTCGATTTCGTGCCCATCGACCTCTCGCGCGGCGATGTGACAGAGCTCGTCGCCGAGTCCGATGTGGTGCTCCACCTCGCGGCCGAGCCGGGCGTGCGCTCCAGTTGGGGCGAGCGCTTCGAGCAGTACGTGCAGAACAACATCGTCGCTACGCAGCAGCTACTCGAAGCGATGAAGGCCTCGCCTGGCAAGCGGCTCGTCTATGCATCGTCCTCCTCGATCTACGGGGACGCTGAGCGGTTTCCGACGCCCGAGGCGGTGACCCCGCGCCCGATGTCGCCTTACGGCGCCACCAAGTTGAGCGCGGAGCATCTATGCGAGCTGTACCGGGCCAACTATGGAGTCGAGACCGTGATCCTCAGGTACTTCACGGTCTACGGCCCTCGCCAGCGACCGGACATGGCCTTCCACCGCTTCTGCAAGGCCGCCCTCCAGGACGAGACGATCACCGTGTTCGGGGACGGGCGGCAGACGCGCGACTTCACCTTCGTGGGAGACATAGTCTCGGCGACGATCGCTGCAAGCACTGCGGACGTCCCGGCGGGGAGCGTCTACAACCTGGGCGGGGGTTCCCAGACCAGCGTTCGCGAGGCGCTCGACCTGATCGCGGAGATCGCGAACCGACCGCTGAAAGTGGTCCACGCAGACGAGGAGCGTGGCGATGTGAGGAACACATCCGCGGACACATCGCGCGCGCGGAGCGAGCTCGGCTTTGCACCCGCTACCTCGCTCAGCACAGGACTAGCCGCCGAGTTCGAGTGGATGAAGGGCGTCGTGTCGCGTCAAGGCAAGTCGGCTCTTTCTACGGCGACCGGGTAGAGCGAGAGCGGGCACGCCGCGGCCCGCACCTACCGTCGCTCGGATTCGCGCAGCTCGATCCGGCGGATCTTGCCTGTGAGTGTCTTCGGCAGCCCGTCGACGAACTCGATCCTGCGCGGATATGCGTACGCGCTGAGGCGACCGCGGACGAAGCTCTTGATGTCGTCGGCGAGTTCATCCGAGGGGTCCGCACCCTCAGACAGCACAACGAAGGCCTTGACGATGTGACCGCGCTTCTCGTCGGGCGAGGCAACGGCGGCCGCCTCCAGGACCGACGGATGCTCGATGCACGCGGACTCGACCTCGAAGGGGCCGATGCGATAGCCGGCGGAGATGATCACGTCGTCGGCGCGGCCGGAGTACCAGAAGTAGCCATCCTCGTCGCGCTCGGCCGCGTCCTTGGTGTGGAACCAGTCGCCGTCGAAGTCCTCCCGGGTTGCTTCCTCGTTTCGCCAGTACCCGAGCGGATAGTGCGGGTTGGTCCGGGCCCGCAGGCAGATCTCGCCGCGTTCACCGACCCCGACCGGCTGCTCGTCCTCATCGAGGATCTGGACGTCCCAGCCGGGCATCGGCTTGCCCATCGACCCCTCGCGCACCTCCATGAACGGATAGTTGGCGCAGAGCGGATAGGACTCGCTGAGCCCGTAGTAGTCGAGCACTGTCACCCCGTACTGGTCGCGGAACCAGCGGATGGCCTCCGGGTTGAGGGGCTCGCCGGCCGAGCAGACGCGGCGGAACTTCTGCGGATAGCGCTCGCCGGCGTCTCCGATCGCCATCATCGCGCGCATCGCCGTCGGCGTCGTGAAGACGTTCGTCACGCCGTGGCGTGAGAGAACCTCGAGTTGCTTCTCCGGCTCGAAGCCGCCTTCGCGGGCGTAGACGAACTGGGTCGCGCCGAGCCGCCAGGGGCCGAGCAACGGCGCGATCCCCGCCGCCCACGCCCATTCCCCCATGCCGTGGAAGAGCTCGCCGTCCCTTACCTCGTGGCAGTACGTGAATTCCTCGTGGCCGAGGATGTAGCGGTGCGCGTGGAGGATGCCTTTCGCGAGCCCGGTGGTCCCCGACGTGTAGTAGAGCTGCGCCGGATCGTCGGCTCCCGTATTCGCCGTGTCGAACCGGTCGTCGGCGTCGGCGAGCAGATCATCGTCGAGCACGAGGATGTCGTCGACGAGATCGCTCGGCATCCGCCCGACGTTCTCCGAGTCGGTTACGAGGACGCGCGGTTCGGAGTCCCTGAGCCGGTGCCGAATGCCCTCGTCGCCGTAGAGGACCGAGAGCGACAGCAGGATGGCGCCGTTCTTCCAGGTGCCGAGGAAGAAGGCCGCCGTCTCGGGTGAGGCGGGGGCGCAGATCGCGACCCGGTCCTCGCGCTCGACGCCGTGGGCAGCGAGCACGTTGGCGGCGCGGTTGGCGAGGGCGCGCTGCTCGCCCCATCGGACCTCGCGCTGGTTGCCGCGGAAGTCCTCGAAGACCATTGCGAGCTTGTCGTCCGGGTGTTTGTCGCAGACGTCCGCCGCGATGTTGTAGCGGTCGGGAACCACCCAACGATGCTGCTCGCGAGCCTCCTCGTACGTCCGGTGTAACACCGTTTCCACCTATCGCCGACACTACTCCGAAACCGAAGGAGAATCGAGATGGGAAAGCTGATCGCGACGGCGCAGGCCACCCTCGACGGCGTCATAGACCCGGTCGGCGAATGGGTGCAGCCGGACGGAGATCACGGCGACTACTCGTTCGAGCGCCAGGCGAGATCGAGCGGGCTGGTGCTGGGCCGCAAGACCTACGAGGGCTTGGCGGGATACTGGCCGAGCCAGTCGGGCAAATGGGCGGACATGGTCAACGCGATGCCGAAGTACGTCGGGTCCAACACCCTGTCCGGCGACCTCGAATGGAACGCGACGCTGCTCGAGGGCGACCTCGAGGACTCGATCCCGAGGCTGAAGGACAAGGTCGACGGTGACCTGTTCATGCACGGGAGCGGCGAGTTCGCGTACGCCCTCGCCGAGAAGGGCCTGATCGACGAGTACGAGATCTACCTGAACCCGCTCGTCTGGGGCGAGGGAAACGTCCACGTGCTCGGCGACAGGGGAACCGTCCGGATGGAGCTCGACGACGTGAAGCGGTTCGACTCCGGAGTGGTCCTCCTGACCTACCTTCCGGCGTCTTGACGCGTCACTCGCCCCGCTTCGCAGCGCGCGCGAGGCTCTGACGCTTCCCTGCGTCGAGCACGGCCTTTCGCAGGCGCAACTTTCCTGGTGTGACCTCCACGCACTCGTCCGCCCGGATGAACTCGAGGGCCTGGTCGAGCGAGAGCTGGTGGTGTGGCACCAGGCGAAGCGTGTCGTCGGATCCGGCGGCGCGCACGTTGGTCTGCTTCTTCTCGCGCACCGCGTTCACGTCGAGGTCCTCGGCGCGGGCGTTCTCCCCCACCACCATGCCTTCGTAGACCTCCTCGCCCGGACCGACGAAGAGCTGGCCGCGCTCCTGGAGCTTTAGCAGCGCGAACTGGCCGCTCTCCCCGCCGCGGTCGGCCACGAGGCTCCCCGTGGGCCGTGACTTGATCTCGCCGAACCAGGGCTCGTAGCACTCGAAGACCGAATGCAGGATGCCCGAGCCACGCGTCTCGGTCAGGAACTCGGTGCGGAAGCCGATCAGCCCGCGGGCGGGCACGAGGTAGTCGACCCGCACCCAGCCCGTGCCGTGGTTGACCATCTGCTCCATGCGGCCCTTGCGTAGGGCGAGCAGCTGCGTGGTGACACCGAGGAAGTCCTCCGGAACATCGATCGAGAGCCGTTCGACCGGCTCGTAGACGCGGCCGTCCTCCTCTCGAACGACAACCTGTGGCTTGCCAACAGTGAGCTCGAATCCCTCGCGCCGCATCGCCTCGACGAGCACTGCCAGCTGCAACTCGCCACGGCCCTGAACCTCCCACGTATCGGGCCGCTCTGTCTCGAGCACCCGGATCGAGACGTTGCCCACCAGTTCCTGCTCGAGGCGCTCCTTCACCTGGCGTGCCGTCAAGCGCGTGCCGGACTTGCCGGCGAGCGGCGAAGTGTTGATGCCGATCGTCATGCCGAGCGCGGGCTCGTCGATCGCGATCGGCGGTAGAGGCACCGGATCGTCGAGGTCGGCGACCGTCTCGCCGATCGTGATCTCCGGGATGCCCGCGAGCGCGACGATCTCGCCGGACCCGGCGGAGTCGACGTCCACGCGCCGCAGCCCGTCCATTGCGTACAGCTCGGTGACCGCTGCGCGCTCGACCGTTCCATCGCGCCGGCACCACGCGACCGGCACGCCCTTTCGCAGAACGCCGTTGTGCACACGACAGATGGCGAGCCGCCCCACGTATGGCGATGCGTCCAGGTTGGTGACCAGGGCCTGCAACGGTCGCCCCTCCTCGTACTCCGGCGGCGGCACGTGCGCCACGAGCAGGTCGAGCAGCGGGCGCAGGTCGCTTCCCTCCTGCCCGGCCTCCGTCGACGCCCAGCCAGCCTTCGCGTTCGTATAGACGATCGGGAACTCGATCTGCTCCTCGTCGGCGTCGAGATCCAGGAACAGCTCGTACACCTCGTCCACCACCTCCGCGATGCGCGCGTCCGGACGATCCACCTTGTTGACCACGAGGACCACCGGCAGGCGGCGCTCGAGCGCCTTGCGAAGCACGAAGCGCGTCTGCGGAAGCGGGCCCTCGGAGGCGTCGACGAGCAGCAGCACCCCGTCCACCATGCTGAGGCCGCGCTCCACCTCGCCGCCGAAGTCCGCGTGGCCGGGCGTATCGACGATGTTCAGCTTGACGTCGCCGTAGTGCACGGCGGCGTTCTTGGCGAGGATCGTGATGCCGCGCTCGCGCTCCTGGTCCATCGAGTCCATCACCCGCTCCGAGACCTCTTCGTGCGCCGCAAACACGCCGGCCTGGCCAAGCATGGCGTCGACGAGCGTCGTCTTGCCGTGGTCGACGTGGGCGATGATCGCGACGTTGCGGATGTCGGAACGGGCCGGCACTTGAGTGCCCGAACCCTAGGATGACCCGTAACCACGACCAAAGGGACAGACCAGCATGGCCTCGAACGGCAAGAGGAAGACCACGATGGCGAAGCTCAACCGGGAGCGAAAGCTTCTCGAGCGCAGACACGAGAAGCAGGCCAAGAAGCTCGCCCGGAAGCAGGCGGCGAGCCGGCGAGGCCAGAAGTGACCGAGCCCGCGACCTAGCCGCGCGCATCCAAGCGAAAGCGACAGCGCGGCCGCCGCTGTAGCCGGCCGGCGCCGCAATGACGAACACTGCGGGAACAACTGCGGCCGCGGTCGGCGTGGTCCTCGCGACCCTGGCTGCGGGCCAGTTCGTGATGGCCCTCGACACGACGGTGATGAACACGGCGATCGCGACGGTGGCCGAGGATCTCGGTACGACGGTCACCGGGATTCAGACGGCGATCACGATGTACACGCTGGTGATGGCGTCGCTGATGATTACCGGCGGGAAGATCGGTGCGATCGTCGGCCGCAAGCGCGCGTTCGCGATTGGCTGCGTGATCTACGCCTGCGGCTCGTTGACGACGGCGCTGGCGCCGAACCTGACGGTGCTGATGATCGGCTGGTCTGGTCTGGAGGGCCTGGGCGCGGTGCTGATCATGCCCGCGATCGTGGCGCTGGTCGCGTCGAACTTCGGCAAGCCCGAGCGCCCGCGCGCCTACGGGCTCGTGGCGGCCGCCGGTGCTATAGCCGCTGCGCTGGGCCCGTTGATCGGGGGTGCGTTCACGACCTACGCCTCGTGGCGGTGGGTCTTCGCCGGGGAGGTGTTGATCGTCGCGGTGATCCTGCTGCTGACCCGCCGCATGAACGACACGCCGCCCGAGGAGGGCGTGAAGCTCGACCTGGTCGGGACCGCCTTGTCGGCGCTCGGCCTGGGGACGATCGTGTTCGGGATCCTGAAGTCGGGGACGTGGGGCGTCGTGCAGCCCAAGCCAGAGGCGCCGGAGTGGATCGGCCTCTCCCCCGTGGTTTGGCTGATGCTCGGCGGCTTCGTCTTCCTGGCGTTGTTCCTGCGCTGGGAGACGCGCCGGATCGACCGCGGCGAGGGCGCGCTGCTCGACCCGCAGTTGCTGCGCAACATCCAGATGCGCTCCGGGGTGCTCTCCTTCATGTTCATGTTCCTCGTGCAGGCGGGGACGTTCTTCGCCGTGCCGTTGTTCCTGTCGGTGGCGCTGGGGCTCTCTGCGATCGAGACCGGCGTGCGGCTGTTGCCTCTGTCGCTCTCGCTGCTGCTGTTCGCCGCAGGGGTGCCGAAGCTCTGGCCGGATGCCAACCCGCGGCGAGTCGTCAACGCCGGCTTCCTGCTGCTGTTCGCGGGGCTGGTCCTGCTGGTCAGCCTGCTCGAGATCGGCGCCGGGCCGGAGATCATCACCGGACCGCTGCTGCTGATCGGGTCGGGACTCGGTGCCATGGCCTCGCAGCTGGGCAGCGTGACCGTCTCCGCTGTCCCTGACGAGCAGAGCGGCGAGGTCGGAGGCGTGCAGAACACCGGCACCCAGCTCGGCGCGTCGATCGGCACCGCGCTCGCGGGCGCGATCCTCATCGCGGACGCTGACCGCCTCGTTCTTCAGTGGCATCGATAACAACCCGGCGATCCCCGACAATCTCGCCATCAACGCGCAGACTCAGCTCGCGACCGGCGTGCCCTTCGTATCTGACGAGGACCTACAGACGGCGCTTGACGACGCGAACGTACCGTCCGAGACGGCGGAGGCGGCCGTCGACGAGAACGCCGAGGCGCGCGTCGCGGGCCTGCGCTCGGCGGTCGCGGTGCTGGCGCTCATCAGTCTCCTCGCGCTGCTGTTCACCCGCGGCATCCCGACGGTCCAGCCGGGCGCCGCCGCCAAGCCAGAACGCGCACCGCCGAGCGAGACGCCGGCCGCAGCCTGACGGGTCCACCGCCAACGACGGGAAGCCAGAAAAGGCGAAGGGCCCGCGTTATTGCGGGCCCTTCGGAGTAGCGGGGGCGGGATTCGTCGCGGGGTGACTCTCCGGAGGAGTTGCTGGAGCCTTGATTAAGTGGCTAAGTCACCCCGCGCGGCGTAGGGTGGGCATTGGTCTCTCGGGACTCGCATGGACTGTCCCACCTGTGGTCATCCGAACCGCTCGGGCGCACGCTTCTGCGCCGAGTGTGCGATGGCACTCCTGGAACCGCTCACGTGCTCTCGCTGTGGCACGCGGCATGCGGTCGAGGCGAAGTTCTGCGACGCGTGCGGTGCCGGCCTTGGCCCCACTAGTGAGAGCGATCCGCGTCCCCAGCCACCGCCGGAGCTAGCAGACAAGATCCGCAGCTCGCGACCCGCATTGGAGGGCGAGCGCAAGCAGGTGACCGTGCTGTTCGCGGACGTGACCGGCTCGATGGACCTCGCCGAGCAGATCGATCCCGAGGAGTGGACGCGGATCATGGGCCGCTTCTTCACCATTCTCAGCGAAGGCGTGCATCGCTTCGAGGGCACGGTGGACAAGTTCACCGGGGACGGGATCATGGCCATCTTCGGCGCCCCGATCGCCCATGAGGATCACGCGCAACGGGCGTGTTACGCCGCGCTCCACCTCCGGGACCAGCTGGCTACCTATGCAACGGAGCTGCGCCGTGCCCAGGGGCTCAGCTTCTCCGTCCGCATGGGGCTCAACTCCGGCGAGGTCGTCGTGGGGACGATCGGGGAGGACCTGGCGATGGAGTACACGGCGATCGGCCACACGGTGGGCCTCGCCCAGCGGATGGAGTCGCTGGCGGAACCGGGGAAGATCTACCTCACCCAGGACACGGCGACACTGGTGGGCGGATATCTGGCGCTCGAGGACCTCGGCGAGTTCCAAGTCAAGGGCGCAAGTACCGTCATGCACGTACATGAGCTGACCGGGATCGGCGGCGCTCGGGGCAGGCTCGACGTTTCCCGCGCCAGGGGATTCTCCAGGTTCGTCGGTCGCACGGACGAGGTGCGGGCGCTCGAGAGCGCGCGCGATAGGGCGTTCGCGGGCGAGCCGCAGGTGATCGGGATCGTCGGCGAAGCCGGGGTCGGGAAAAGCCGGCTGTGCCATGAGTTCGCTCAGCGCGTGCGCGCGAGCGGCACGCCCGTCTACCACGCCTCCGGCCACGCCCACACGAAGTCCGTGCCGTTGATGCCGGTCCTCGAGTTCATGCGGGCGTATTTCGACGTGACCGAGCAGGATTCGGAGCAGACAGCCCGCGAGCGGATCGCGGGCAAGCTCCTTCTCCTCGACGAGACCTTCGCCGAGGACCTCCCGCTCATGTTCGACTTTCTCGCCGTGCCGGACCCGGAGCGCCCGACCCCACGCATGGACCCCGAGGCCCGTCAGCGGCGACTCCTCCGCCTGATCAAGCGCCTTACCCGTGCACAGAGCACGCGCGTGCCGGGCGTCAACGTGTTCGAGGACCTGCACTGGATCGACCCCGCGAGCGAGGCCTTCCTCGCCAACCACATCGAGGCGAGCCAGGGCACCCGGAGCCTGACCATCCTCAACTTCAGGCCGGAGTACCACGCCGCGTGGATGTCGAAGTCCTACTACCGCCAGATCGCCCTCGCTCCGCTGGGGCCCGAGGCGATCGAGGAGCTGCTCGCCGACCTGCTCGGCTCCGACCCTTCACTCGACGGGGTCGGCGAGCTGATCCGCAGGCGCACGGGCGGCAACCCGTTCTTCATCGAGGAGATCGTCCAGTCGCTGGTAGAGGCCGGCAACCTGCGGGGCGAGCGCAGCAGCTACCGCCTCGTGCGCGCCGTCGAGGAGACCGCTGTCCCGGCCAGCGTCCAGACGGTTCTATCGGCCCGCATCGACCGGCTCGCAAAGCGCGAGAAGCGAGTCCTTCAGGCGGCAGCCGTAATCGGCAAGGAGTTCCCCGAGCCCGTTCTCAGGCCGGTGGTCGAGCTTGAGGGCTCGGAGCTCGACGAGGCGCTGCGCGAGCTCGTCGCGAGCGAGTTCGTGTACGAGCTGGAGCTATATCCGGAGGCGATCTACGCGTTCAAGCACCCGCTCACCCAGGAGGTGGCATACCGATCGCAGCTCGCCGAACGGCGGGCGGCCGTGCACGCGGGCGTCGCGCGCGCGACCATCCAGCACAGCCCCGACCTGCTCGACGAGCGGTCAGCGCTCCTCGCGCAGCACTGGGAGGCTGCCGGCGACGGCCTTGAGGCGGCGCGTTGGCACGCGCGGGCGGCCACCTGGAGCGGGACGAACGATCCGGCTCAGTCGCTGACGCACTGGCGCAGGGTGCAGGAGCTGACGGATTCAGTTCCGGAGGACCCGGAGACCACGAGGCTCGGGCTCACGGCGAGGAACCTCCTCCTCCAGTTCGGGTGGCGCCTCGGGATCTCGTCCGAGGAGGCGGCCGCCCTGTTCGCCGACGCCGAACGCCTCGCGTCGAAGGCAGGAGACATGCACGCACGCGCGATCCTGCTCGCCAGCTACGGCCAGATCAAGGGCATCAGCGACGGCGATCTCAAGGCCGCGGCCGACCTGACCCGCCAGGGGACCGCGCTCGCCGAGGAATCCGGCGACCCCGCGCTGTTCATGGTCATGGCCGGCACGAACGCATACGCCCTGTTCTGCATCGGCGAGTTCCGCGAGTCTCTTGTGACGCTCGATCGCGCGCTCGAGCTCTCCGAGGGCGACCCCACTCTGGGCGCCGGCGTGACCGTCGGGTGCCCAGCGGCCTTCTGCCACGGGTTCAAGGGGCTTGTCCTCGTTGCGATGGGACGCCTTGATGAGGCACGGCTCCTCATCGCCGAAGGCAGGCGGTTGGCGCGAGAGCAAGGGGACGCGGAGACCGTTGGGTGGTCCCACAGTTTCGAGGCCTGGCTGCACTTTTTCCGCGGGGATCCCGAGGCCGTCCATGCCCACGCCCAGCAGTTCGTGGAAAGCGCGGAGCGGATGGGTGACGCCTTCTCGCGCTCCTGGGCGTGGCAGTGGATGGGCTGGGCCGAGGGGATGCTGGGTGCGTATCCGCAAGCGGTCGAGGGTCTTGAGCGGTCGCTCGCGATCTCGAGGGATCAGCGCAGCGCGGTCGAGGGAGAAGCCTCGCGCCTCAGCACTCTCGCCGAGGCGTATCTCGGCCTTGGCGAAACGGACAAGGCACGGCGGCTGGTCGGGGAGGCGCTCGCGAGCGTCGCCGCGGGACACAGTCAGCGGTATGTCGAGATCGACGCACAGGTGGCGCTGGCGCGGATCCTGATGCACTCGCCGGGGGCCGGCGCACACGAGGAGATCGAGGCAGCGCTTACCCGCGCGCTCAAGGTGGCGCGGGAGCTCGAGGCGAAGGCCTACGAGCCGATCGTGCACGAGGCGATGGCGAACCTCGCACGCCTGATGGGCGACGAGGACGAGCGTGAGCGCGAGCTACGCGAGGCGCAACGGCTGTTCACCGAGATCGGTGCGTCCGCCCATGTGCAGCGCCTCGCCGCCGAGCCACCGATGCTTGCGACATGAGCCCCAGAAAAGGCGAAGGCCCCGCGTTATTGCGGGCCCTTCGTAGTAGCGGGGGCGGGATTCGAACCCGCGACCTTCGGGTTATGAGCCCGACGAGCTACCTGACTGCTCCACCCCGCGGCGTTGGACAGATAAGGGTAACAAGCGGTTTGTGGCCCATCAACCGATGTGAGAGGGTCGTCCCAGGCAAGAAAACCGCGAAATAGGAGGTAGGAATGGCCGACAGCGTCTACCGGGTCACCGAGGTGATCGGGACGAGCAGCAAGTCGTGGGAGGACGCGGCAAGCAACGCGGTCGAGACCGCCGCGAAGTCCGTACGCGACCTTCGCGTCGCCTCGGTGAAGCAGGCGGACCTGACGATCGAGAACGGCAAGGTCAGCTCCTACCGCGTGCGCCTGGACATCTCGTTCAAGTACGAGTCCGGCGACTGAGCCGCTGAGGCGGTACAACCCACGTAGTGGATGCGGCCCAGCGGATCGCGGTCGTCGACCTGGGGACGAACTCGACGCGTCTGCTGATCGCGGACGTCGCGGACGGCCGGGTCGACGAGCTCGAGCGGCGAACCGAGGTAACGCGGCTCGGCGAGCGCGTCGACTCGGCCGGCGAAGCTCGACAGCCGCCGCGATGGACCGGGTGTTCGAGACGGTCGGGTCGTACCGCGAGCTGATCGACGCGCATGAGGCGGCAACGGTGGTCGGAGTCGCGACGAGCGCCGTGCGCGACGCGAAGAACGGCGAGGAGTTCACGCAGGAGCTGGCGGACCGCTTCGGCGGTCGAGACCGCGGACGATCTCGGGCGACGAGGAGGCGCGGCTCTCCTTCCTGGGCGCGACGAGCGGGCGCGCGCCCGGGGGCGAGCCACTGCTCGTGCTCGACATCGGCGGGGGCAGCACGGAGTTCGTGGTCGGCGTCCCGGGGTCAGATCCGACCTTCCACGTCTCCACGAGCAGCCGGGTCGGTGCGCCAGACCGAGCGCCACCTCACCGAGGACCCGCCGACCGACGCGCAGCTCTCCGCGGTGGCCGGAGAGGTGGCGGCGATCATCGAGGCGGAGGTCCCGCGCGAGGTTCGCCGCAACGCCGCGGCGGGGATCGCCGTCGCGGGCACCGCGACGTCAGCTCGCCGCGGTGGACCAGCGGCTCGAGGAGTACGACCCCGAGCGCGTCCACGGCTACCGGCTCGACCGCTACGCCGTGGAGGAGATCCTCGCCCACCTCGCGGAGATTCCGCTCGCCGAGCGGCGCGAGATCGTCGGCCTCCCCCCTGGCCGTGCGCCAACGATCGTCGCCGGCGCGCTCATCCTGAGCGAGTCGATGGCGGCCTTCGACTTCGACTGGATCGAGACCAGCGAGGCGGACATCCTGCACGGAGCCGCTCTCGACGCGGCTGGCGGCGCCAAATAAGCGCCTACGCGCCAGCGCCAAATGGCCGAATGTTCGATAGGCAACGGGACCTGCCCGAAGGTACTCTCGCCGCGCCGGGTCAGGAGAGACGTGCTATTTGGCAAGCCTCGAATGCTCGGTACATAGGTTCGGGCGAAGCCGCATCGTATCGGCGCCTCCCGCCGTCCGAACCGTTAGGCCCTTTCATGGCACGTACCCCTGCCCGTCCTGATGGGGCCAACTTGAACCGCCTCCCTCGTGGGGGCGGTTCTCGTTCTAGGCGAGATTGCTTTTGCGGGGATAGACGACCGTCGGGTCCGTCAGCACGTTCACGAGCGCCGGCTTGCCCGACGCGAACGCGCGCTCCAGCGCCGGCTTCAGCTCGTCGGGCTTCGTGACGAGCTCGCCGTGGCCGCCCAGCGTCTCGACGACCTTGTCGTAGCGCAGCTCCGGCTGCAGCTCGGCCGCCACCGAGTAGCCGTAGAGGAACTCCATCGGGTGCTTCTCGAGCGCCCAGATGCCGTTGTTCCCCATGACGCCGACCACCGGCAGCCCGTGGCGGACCATCGTGTCGAACTCGAGGCCGGCGAACCCGAACGCGCCGTCGCCCAGCAGGAGGCAGACCTGCCGGTCGGGCCGCGCGAGCTTCGCGGCGATCGCGTAGCCGGGGCCCGAGCCCAGGCAGCCGTACGGCCCGGGGTCCATCCAGCAGCCCGGCTCGTAGGTCTCGATCACCCGGCCCGCGTATGAGACGAAGTCACCGCCGTCGCCGATCACGATCGTCGAGCGGTCGATCACTTGCTGCAGCTCGCTGTAGAGGCGCATCGGGTGCAGCGGCGCGCGGCCATCCTCCAGCTCCTCGCGCTCGGCGGCGCGCTTCTCGTTCTCGACCTCGCGCAGCTCGGCCAGCCAGCCGCTGCGGTCGGGGCCGCCGGCGGCGCCCTCGCGCAGCGCGTCGAGCGTGCTCGCGACGCCGCCGTACAGCTCGCAGGCGACCTCGCGAGGATGCGGGTTCTCGGGCGGCGCCTGGCCGATCACGACGATCTGCGTGTCCTCCCCGAACGAGCCGCCGAAGCCGAGCCGGAAGTCCATCGGCACGCCGATGACGAGCGCGACGTCGGCGCCCTTCAGCGCCGCGCTTCGCGCGCGCGAGAAGAACGACGGGTGGTCGGCGGGCACGCACCCGCGGGCGAGGCCGTTGAGCAGCACCGGGATCTGCAGCTCCGTGCAGAGCGCCTCGAGCGCCTGCTCGCCGTGCGCCCAGTACAGGCCGGTGCCGGCCATGATCGCCGGCCGCTCGGCCGAGCGCAGAAGCTCGATCGCCTGCTCGACGCCGTCCGCGGCGGGCAGCGCCAGCGGGTCCGGCAGCTCTGCCGGCTCCGATGACGGCTCGCCCTCCATGAAGACGTGATCGAGCGGGAAGTCGATGAACGCCGGCCCGGGCGGGGGTTCGAGCGTCGTGCGGAGCGCGTCGTCCACGAGCGCCGGCGATCTCGGCGGTCGAGCCCACCGTGCGGGCTGACTTCGCGAGCGGCGCGACGAACGGCACGTGGTCGATCTCCTGGAGCGATCCCTGTCCCCAGCGCATCGCGGGCGCGCGGCCGCCCAGGACGAGCATCGGCGAGTTGTTCTTGAGCGCGGAGCCGAGCGCGCTCATGCCGTTCGTGACTCCCGGCCCCGCTGTCAGAGCGCAGACGCCCGGCGTACGCGTCGCCTTCGCCCATCCCTCGGCGGCAAACGCGGCGGACTGCTCATGCCGCGTGTCGACAATCGCGACGTCCTCCTCCTTGCAGCCGTCGTAGATCGAGAAGAGGTGTCCGCCGGACAGAGTGAAGAGGTGGGAGACCCCGTGCGCCTTGAGGCGCTGCGCCACGAGCCGGCCACCGTGGCACTGGGTCGCGGCGGGAGCTTGCGCCTCTGTGGACACGCGGCGACCCTACCCGAAGCGAGCTGCGTCGCGGCGCTCCGCGAGCTGCACGACGTTGCTCGGCAGCACGTCGACGCCCGGGCGGAAGCTGCCCATGCGCACGCGAACGGTTGCCGAGCCCTCCCGGCGCGCCGCCTCGCCCGCCTCGCGCAGGATGCCCGGCACGTCGACCAGCGGGACGCCACAGGCGCGCAGGAACCGCTCGAGCGAGTCGCCGGCCTCGTGCTCGCCCACCTCGAGCTCCTCGATGCGCGGCCCGGCGACCGGCGCGTCCACCGCGGCGGTGATCACGCAGGCGGCCATGTCGTCAGGGACCTCGTCCGCCACCTCGCCGACGGCGTCGAGCAGCTGCTCGGCACCCGCGTCCGGCGGCAATGAAGCGAGAGCGTGTTCGAGCCAGTCCACGCCGAGCAAACGGCCGTTCACCCTCGCCTCGACGACCCCGTCGGTGTGGAGGCAGGCACGCGACCCCGCCGTGAGCGTGAACGTTGTCTGGCGGGACCCGGTCGGCTCGTCGATGCCGAGCGGCGGCGCGGAACATGCGGTCACGGCCTCGAAGCGCCCAGCACCGCCCGTGACGAGCGGAGGCGGATGGCCCGCGCTCGCGTACGTGAACCGCCCGCTGGCGGCGTCGTAGAGCGCAACCGTCACGGTCGCGAAGCCGCCGTCGAGGTGGTCGGCGAGCGCGGCCGCTCCGACCTTCAGCACCTCGCGCGGCTCGAGACCGGCCTCGAGCGTAGGCGCGCAGCGTGTAGCGGACGAACGTGGTGCGTGCCAGCGCGTCGCTGCCATGCCCCGACACATCGCCGAGGATGATGCCCGTGCGCCCGTCCGCCAGCGTGAAGGCGTCGTAGAAGTCGCCACCCGCGGTGGCGCCGTCGGCTGGGCGGTGGGCCACCGACAGCGGTGCCTCGGCCGGTATGGCCGGAAGCAGCGCGGCCTGGAGCAGCCCCACCTCCTGAAGTAGCTCATCGCGCTGCAGTCGCAGCTTCTTGAAGACCAGTCCAAACACGAAATCCCCTGCATTTGCCGCGCGACGGCGGGCCTCCCTCCGTGGAGGGTATGCCATACGAACGCGCCAAGCGCAGGCGAACTTTTATGCCGCGCCGGCGGCGGCCGTGTCCGTCACGGAGGGCTGGGCACCCTCTCGCTTCAGGGCGTAGAGCGCGATCGGCTCCGACTTCCCCTTGAGCGGGATCGAACCGCGCTCCTCGAGCCGCGCGCGCCAGCGCTCGCTCAGGAGGGCACGGGTGGACTCCGTCAACAGGATCGTCTCGCCCATGTCCCGCGTCGCCTCCTCGACTCGCGCGGCCACATTCACCGGGTCGCCGATGACCGTGAACTCGAGTCGCCCACCGCCACCGACCGTCCCGACCATGACGGGCCCGGAGTTGATCCCGATCCCGATGCGGAGGTCGGCTCCATAGCGCTCCTCGACCGCTTCAGCGATCCGCACCGCCGCCTGCAGCGCGCACACCGCGTGCTCGGCGCGGCGGTCGGGCGCACCGAAGACCGCCAGCACGCCGTCGCCGACGAACTTGTTCGCATGTCCGTGCTCCTCGATCACGATCGGGACCACGCATCCGAAGAAGTCGTTCAGGTGCGCGACCGCCTCACGCGCACTGGCGTTCTCGGCGAAGGCCGTGAAGTCGCAGATGTCCACGAAGAGCATCGTCGCCTCCACCTGCTCGCCCTCGAGCAGCTCGCCCTCCTGCAGGACGCGCTCCGCGACCTCAGGGTCCACGTAGCTGCCGAAAGCCTGTCTGAGCGCCTCCCGCTCCTCGAGGCCGCGGACCATCTGGTTGAAGCTCGCGGCGAGGCTGCCCATCTCGTCGCCGGAGACGACCGGCACGCGCGTCGACAGATCGCCCCTCGTGACGCGCTCCGTGGCCTTGAGCAGATCGTCGACCGGATCGAGCACCGACTTCGTAACGAGCGCGGTGAGCTCGAACGAGATGGTGAACGCGACGATCACCGCGACGATCACGTCGAGCCCCAAATCCTCGAGCGAGGCTTGTGCGTCGGTGGAGAGCCCGCTGACCACGACGCCCGTGATGACGTTGATGATCGGCAGCGCTCCGAGCAGCTTCCATCGCAGCGGAACGCCGCGCGCGGCCGCCTCGAAGTCGTCGGGCAGGTAATCGTGGATGTGGGCGAGCACCGGCCGCAGGAACAGCTCGCTCGCGAAGAAGTGGAGCACGGCGGCATACGCCACCGCGACGAGCGTGCCGGCGAAGATGATCACTCCGCTGTAGCCGGGCAGGTCCTGGTAGATCGTCACGAAGACGGAGACCGGGATCGCGACGAGCGCGAACGGCTTCCAGCCGACGCCGGCCACGAATTCGCGCGGGAAGGTCACACCCGCGCGCCACGCGGCGAGCGACGACTCCTCGTCGCGCTTCCCGCCGACCCAGCTGACCAGCGGCCGCGAGGCCACCAAGCCCTTGAGGACGACCCATATGACCGTCACGAGGGTGACGGCCTCGGCGAAGGCCAGCGAGATCCAGAAGTCCGGCGTGCCGGGATCCTCGTAGAGCTTGAAGAGCCCCACCGTGCCGAGGCAGATGATGAACGCCGAGACGCAGTTGAACACGCCGTAGACGACGAAGTACAGCCTCCCGAGCCGCCGGTAGAGCCGGTCGAAGACGAACGGCATGACCTAGAGGTTACGCGCGCCGAACGCGCTCGGGCTCAGCGCCGTGCCGCGTTGCCGTTGGCGTCGTACGAGGTGCCCGGGTAGGCGCCGTCGTCGAGCTGCGGGTCGCTGCCGGAGCCCTCGGTGGGCGACGGCTTGCGCCTTCAGATCGTCCTCGCCGCTCCGCACGCGCGGGAAACTGCCGGCCGCTGTAGAGCGACGGCGGCTGCGACGAAGCACGGCGGCATCTCGGTGGCCACACCGGGCGCGCCGCCCGGCTGCGCATCCTCGAGCTGGCCGTTCGGGCCGTCGCCGCCCGAGTTGCGGCAGTCGCCGAAGCTCTCGATGCCTGCCGAAGAGGAACGCGCGGTTCAGGTAGTTCGGCGCGCCGTACGCGTTGCCGCGCTCGTAGTTCGGCCGCGTGGTGGCGGCGCCGAGCGAGCGGGAGTTGTTGATGCCGTACTGCGGCAGCAGGTGACCCTCGCCGCTGACGCCCTCGTAGCGGCCGTTCAGCGTCGCCGCGCCCGAGGAGATGAAGACCGCGAGCGGCTCCTGCATGTAGTTCACGTATGCGAGGAAGGGGTTCAGCTCCTCGAGGAAGACGTTGAGCCCCTCGAACAGGCCCGGCGCGCCCCCACCCAGCGGACAGTTGTCGCCGTCGCGCGCGCAGTCGAGGAAGCGGACCGCCTCGGGGAGGTTCTTGTTCGAGACGTCGATCAGCGGGTCGAGGTCGTTGAACAGCTTCTCGAGGTCGGGCGCGAGGTCGCCGAGGTCGCGCACCGTCGGGCCGAGGTCGTCCGCGACCGGGCGCAGGTCCTGGACCAGCGGGCGCGTGTCGTTCGCAAAGCCCTGGAGCCGCGCGAGCGTCAGCTTCGACTCGTCGAGGAAGGTCGGGAAGATGCTGAACGTCTCGGCGAGCGCCTCGTCGCGCGAGGCGGTCGCCTCGAACACGTTGTTCGAGTTGACGATCAGGTCGTGGAGGCCGTTCGTGCGCTCGTTCAGCGCCTGGAAGGTGACGCCGGTGTTCTTGATCAGCTGGCGCAGGCCCTTCTCCTGCTCGTCGAGCACCTCGAGGATGTCGGCGCCGTCGACGGCGAAGCCCTCGAGGTTCCCGATCGCGTCGTTCAGGTGCTGGCCGGTGCCGCCCTTGATCGCGCCGGCCGAGTTCTTGATCCACGCACGGAACGCCTCGCGCGTGGGCTTGTCGAACGCCTGGTAGATCTCGTCGAGCTCGACGGTCGGCTCGACCTGCGCGTCCGGCAGGCGCCCGCCGTCGTCGAGCATCTCGCCCGAGCTTCCCGGCGTGAGCTCGACGTAGGTCTCGCCGAGCAGCGTCTTCTGGCGCAGCATCGCCTGGGTGTTGGCCGGGATCGGCGCGAACTCGTCCTTGATCTCGAACTCGACGATCGTGTTCGGCTTGATCGTGCCGTCCTCGTCGTTCAGCTCCTTCGTCTTCACCCTGCCCACGCTCACGCCCGCGATCCGGACGTCCGCCTCCTGGGCGAGCGTGGCGGCCTCCGGGAACGCCGCCTCGACGCGGTAGCTCTGGGGCTTCAGCGGCACCGGGCCGCCGAAGGCAAGCCACAGGTACAGCAGCAGCCCGAAGCAGGACATCGCGAAGACGACCATTCCGAGGATGCGACCGAGGCTGGGAGCTTGCTTCTGCATCAGCCGTCGTCCGGGGTGTCGGTGCAGATCCCGAGGTCCTGCACGCCGTCGAGGGTCGTGCCGATGATCAGCGGCACGAGACCCGACGGGTCGTTGGCGATGGCGGCCTTGAACGAGGTGCAGCCGAAGCCGAGCAGCGCGCGCCGGAAGGGGCCGCTCGCGTCGGCGGTGGAGAAGATCGAGACCGTGTTCTGCGCGACCCAGCCGACCCAGAACAGGTAGCCCTCGTCGCGGAGGCGCTGCTGGTCGGCCGGGTAGTCCTCAGGCGCCTCGCGGCCCTTCGGGTTGTAGGCCGCCATGTTGAAGAAGCGGTTGAGCTCGCCGAACGTGTCCGTCAGGTCGGGGGTCGCCTGAGAGAGGTCGCGCGCGGCCAGCTCGAGATCGGCGACGTAGGGGCGCGCCTCGCGCACGAACGGCCGGATCTGCTCGCGCAGGATCGGCTCCGCCTCCTTGACGAACGGCAGCACCTCGCGGTTGGCGGTGTCGAGCTGGCGGAACGCGGGGCGCAGGTCCTCGAGCGCCGGGCCGAGCACCTTCGAGTAGTCGTCCACCTTGGCGAGCGTCTCGCTGGTCTGGTCGAGCGTCGAGGGCAGCTTCGAGACGGTCCTCGAGATGTTCAGGTCCTCCGACGCGAACGCGTCGAACACGTCGTTGGAGGCGGTCACGAGGCGCGTGAGCTCCTGGTCCTTGTCGCCGAGCTCCTCGACGAGCAGCGAGTAGTTGTGCACCAAGCGGGCGAGGTTCCGCCGCCGCTCGGCGACCGCCGTGTTCACGCGCGCGATGTCGCGATGCAGCGGCTCGAGGCGCTTGAGGATCTCGCGGAAGTCGTCGCCGCGGCCCTCGAGGCCCTTGCCGGCGCCGTTGATCAGGAGCTTGAGGTAGTCGCGCGTGTCCGAGTCGAGCACATCGAAGAACTCGTCCTGGTCGATGTCGGGCGAGGTGTTCGAGACCGCGATCCGGCCGCCGTCGTCGAGCGGGTCGCCGTGGCCCGGGTCGACCTCGATGAACATGTCCTTGAGGCCGGTCTTCGGGCGCAGCAGCGCCGTGCCCTCGTCGGTGATCAGGTTCTTGTACTCCTTGTCGATGTCGGCCTCGACGACCGCGACGCCGTCATCGATCTCGACGGTCGCGATGTCGCCGACCTTCACGCCCGCGACGCGCACGGTCTGCCCTTGGCCCGGAATCACGGCGCGCGCGTCCGCGAGCTCGATCTCGATGCGCTTCGGCTTCTCCTCGATGAGCGGGAAGCGCAGCCGCTGCTGGTCGAGGATGTAGCCGCCGACACCGACGGCGATCACGAACAGCACGAGGATCGCGAGGAAGTCGCCGAGGTGCTTGCGGATGGCGGTCGTCATTCCGCTGCCCTCCCCGAAGAGTCGAGGCCGCGCAGGCTGAAGAGGCCCTTCGAGTTCTTCTCGAAGTCGTTGCGGCGCGCCTCGAAGAGGCGTGAGATCTCGTGCTTGTGGGCCTGCGGGTCGAGCGACGGGATGCCCTGGCGGGTCAGCTTCATGTGCTCGACCAGCAGCTCGAGCTCCTGCTTCTGCTTGTCCGTGACGGGCAGCGATGCAGCCGAGGAGACCTGCGGGCTGGGCTCGCCCTCACCCGGACGCGAGGCGAGGTTGGGCGGCTCCTGCGTCTCGCACGGGACGTCGGGCCGGAACCCGGGCCGCTTGTCGGGCTTGATCGGGTTGACGCCCTCGATCGGGAATGGCGCCTGCGCGAACGCGTCCTCCCCGCCGACGTCGCCGAAGTGGACCGAGAACGGGCCGCCGGAGGCCTGCACCCGGAAGATCGGAGTCTGAGCGTCGTGGATCCGGCTCTCGCCCGAGAGCCCGACGAGGCCACGCGAGGCCTGCTTGTAGAACGGCTCGCCCGTGTTGTCGGGGAACGCCGGCTCGGGGATCGGCTCGGTGGCGAACGGCAGGAGCACCTCGTTCTGGCACGACGACAGCAGGCGCGTCTGCCTGAAGAAGCCGACCGACCCTTTCTGCAGGTCGACGAGGTCGGGGATCGCCGAGCGGAGGTCGGCGGCCAGCCCCTTCAGCTCGTCCTCCTGGACGAGCAGGCGGGCCTGGCGGATGAACGGCATCGACGCGTCGATCGTCGGGCCGGACGAGACCGTCCCGGGCAGCGCGTCGCGCGCGAACGCCCGCAGCGACGGCAGCGCCCCGTTGAGCGACTCGAGCGCCGGCGAGCCGACGCGCAGGACCCTGTCGAGCGCCGGGATCGTGCGCTGCAGCGCATCGTCTTCGCGCGCGAACGCGGCGGCGGTCGTGTTGAAGTTCGACACGAGGCTCTTGAGCGTCTCGGGGTTGCGCGCGAGCGCCTTGAACACCTTCGCCTGGCCCTCGATCAGCCGCTGGATGTCCTTGTCGGGCTCCTCGCCGAGCGTCGCCTCGGAGGCGATCGCGGAGTTCTTGTACGCCGCCTCCCAGTACTCCATCGAGCGGTTCAGCGCCTCGGCGCCGCCCCTGTCGAGCGCGCTCGAGTACTCGCGCAGCAGGACCTGCAGGTCGCGCCGGGTGTCGGACTGGAGCGCCGCGAGGATCTGGCCGAACTGAACCGGCGTGGCGGTCTGCTGCGACGGGATGATCTCGCCCGAGCCCAGCTCCGGCGCGCTCGGGCTGCCGGGATGGACGTCGACGAAGAAGTTGCCCTCGAGGAAGAGGTTCGGACGGATCTTCAGCTCGGCGTCCTCGTGGATCGGCAGCGCCGAGTCCTCGACCTCCATCGTCACCCTCGCGGCGCCGCTCTCCGGGATCGTCTCGACCTTGGTGACCTTGCCGACGTTCACGCCGGCGACGCGGACCTGGGAGCGCGACTTGAGGTTGTTCGCCGACTCGAAGACCGCGGTGAGCTCGTACGGATCGGCGAACGGGTTCCACTGTGAGAACCCGAAGAAGGTGCCGGCGCACGCGAGCACGATCGCGATCACGCCGATCGCGAAGTTCGAGAGGCGGCCCTTGCCGACGCGCCTCATGGATGCCACCTGTCCACGTCTTTGATGCTGCTCGGGCCGAGCTGATCCTTCGTCTCCAGGTTCAGCCATGTCGGGCCGCGATTGCCCGGGATGTCGCGGTCGACCACGAGATGGCTGCCGCCGCCGAGGAAGGTCGCCGTCGCTTCCCTGAGCGTTGCTCCGACAGGTCAGCCGGGTAGCGGCCATAAGCCGGGATGAGCGGCCCGTCGAGGTAGCCCCACTGGCCGACCTGGCAGTCGGCGTTGCCCTGCGCGTCCACCGCGACCGAGTACGGCTGGCCGTGCAGCGACGTGAGTCGAGTCGCCGAGCGGGTCCTTGGCCGCGTCCGAGTCGGATCGATGTCGGCCGGGATGTCCATCGGCCGGTCGTTGTCGCTGCCGGACCAGAGGTCGTCCTGGGTGCGGTTCGGAGCCTCCTTCAGGATCACCTGCTCGACCGTGCCGAAGGCCGTCTCCGCCGACTGGTGCTCGCCGAGCGGGCCCCAGTACGCGTTCCAGTAGTTGCAGACCGTCTGGTACGGGGCGACGAACTCGATCAGCGGCCGCGTGACCGAGACGGCGTCGGTCACGTTCGCGAGCGCGAGCAGGGTGTCCGGCTCCTGCGCGAGCTCGTCGAGCGAGCGGAAGACCTCCTCGGTCTTCTCGTTCAGGTCGACGCTGCGGCGCAGCACGGGCTGACCGGCGACGAGCGCGTCGTTCAGGTCGGGCAGCGACCGCGGCAGCTCCTGTGCGGCCGGGCGCAGCTCGCGCGACAGGCTCGCGAACTCGGCGAGGAACGGGACGCTGGTCGCGGAAGCGACTCGATCGCCGTCTCCGTCGTCGGCGGCGACTTCTCGATCGTCGCCTGGAGCGCAGCCGGGTCGCGGCTGAAGGCGTCGAAGGTGTCGGCCATGTTCACGAACAGCTGCGCCTGCACGTCCGCGACGGGCGCGACCTGCTTGGCGGCGGCGCCGAGCTGCTTGAAGAACTCGTCGAGCTCGGTCTGCGGGTCCGAGAGGTTCGTCATGACCGGCTGGAGGTGCGTGAAGAGCGGCCGGAACGCCTCGATCGCGCGGTTGAGCGAGGAGCCGCGCCCGGCCAGCGCATCGCCGAAGCCCTCGAGCGCGATCCGCGAGCCCCGGCGCGTCGGGTTGTCGAACGTCGAGAAGACGTCGTCGAACTCCACCGGCTCGCTGGCCTGCTCCATCGGCAGCGTGTCGCCCGCGGTGAGACCTTGCTCGCTGTTCCCCGGCGTCAGCTCGACGTACTTCAGGCCGAGCGCGGAGCGCTGGCGGACGAAGACGGTGGTGTCGGCCGGCAGCGGATCGACGGCCTTGTCGAGCTTCATGCTGATGATCGCGATCGCGTCGTTGTCGCGCTCGGCGGTATCGACCGTCGTCGTCTCGATCTCCTCCACGAGGCCGACGCGGAAGCCGCCGATGCGGACCTCGTTGCCCTTCACGAGGTTCGAGCCGGACGGAAGCTCGGCCTTGAGGTCGTAGGTCGGCACGAACGGCAGGCCCTGGTTCGCGTTGTAGGCCAGGAAGACCGCGACGATCGCGACGAGCACGGTGACCGCCCCGACGAGGACGGGGCTGGCGACGATCGATGAGGCGGGGCGGCGGCTCATGGCGCGAGGAGGAAGTCGAGGAGGGACTCGGGCTGGACCTCGGATCCGAGGTCCGCTGCACGTCGTCGGGCAGCTGGTCGCGCAGCTCCTGCACGTCCGGGAGTCGCGTGTTGGGACCCTGCGGCTTGAGCACGTCGAGGAGGCTCTGGAGCGACGGCGGCAGGACGAACTCCGGCTTCGACCAGTCCTTCTTGCCGGGGATCGGCGGCGCCTCGGGCTCGCCCGCGCCGTGGTCGGTGGAGCCTGGCTCGACCCCGACGCCCATGTCCGCGGCGCTCGCGGCGTGTGTCGAGTCCGGCCCGTCCTCGGTGGGATCAGGGGAAGTGATCCCGGGCTGCTCGGGGCCGAGCCAAGAGTTGCACTTCTCGTAGAGCTCCTTCTCCTCCTCGTAGTCGGAGCCGACGAAGGCGTGAGCGCACGGCGCTCCCTCGGTGACCGTGAAGCGGAGCAGGTGGCCGAGCTCGTCGAACGGGTTGACCGAGAGCGTCTGCCAGAAGACGTAGTTGAGGACGGACTCCATGCCGGTGAAGCCGCACTTCGCGTCGTCCTCGCAGTGCGCCTTGTCCGGCGCGGGCGGGTCCGTCTGCGCGGCGCGGACGTCGTACTCGTGCGTGCGGCGGCGGTCGTCGATCGACTCGAGGAACTGGCGGAGCGGCTTGGCGAGCTCGGGCGCGTCGGCGGCCAGCCTGCGCAGCTCGTCGATCTCCTCCTGCGACTCGTCGAGCGCGCTGCGGCCGACCTTCGCCGCCTTGCCGAGCGACCGGAACGACACGCGCGACGACTCGGCGAACGGACCGAGCTCGGTGAACGTCTCCTCCAGGTCCGGAGCGGCCTTCTGCAGATCGCGCAGGAGCGGCGTCTGCTCGTCGGTCAGCTTGCCGAGCTCCGCCATCGTCGGCTTCAGCTCGTCGAGGAACGTCGGGAAGAGCTCGAACTGCCGCGCGAGCTCGGCGCGCCGCGTCGCGCTGATCTCGGCCGTCTCGCCGGCCTCGACCACCCAGCGGGCGACGTCGCTGCTTCTTCTGCTCGAGCTCCGCGATCACGCGGTCCGAGTCGGTGATGAAGTCCTGGATGATCTGGTTCTGGTCGCCGAGGATCTCGAGCACCTCGCTCGTCTCGCGCAGGCCGGGATGGGCGCGCTTGAGGACCTCCTGGAGGTCCTCCGGCCGGCCGGCGAGGCCCGTGCCGAGCTCGGCGAGGATCAGCCGGAGCCGCTCGCGGTACGGCCGCCGCATGACGTTGCGGAGCAGGTCCTCCGGCACGACCGATGAGGTCTGCTCGACCGGCACGCGGCCGCCGTCCTTGCAGCTCCTCGGGCGCCGATCCCGGCTCGCAGTCGACGTAGTACTCGCCGATCAGCGACTGCGGGCGGATGCGGCACTCGGCGTCGGTGCGGAAGGAGTCGAAGCCCGGCTCGGTGATCTCGACCTGCACGAGCGCCTTCGCGCCGCTCGCCCTTCTGCGCGTCGACCTTGAAGTCGCTGGTCTGCCCGGCGCGGACGTTGCCGACCTTGAGGTCGCCGCCCTCGACGAGGCCGAACGAGTTGTCGAACTCGATCCAGTACGACTTGCCCTGGGAGCCGTCGCCCTCGGACGCGCCGGTGGCGAGCACCGCTGCCGCGCAGGCGCCTGCGATCGACGAGGACCGCGAGCGCGCGCCTCATCCGTTCGGCTCCGTCGCTCGGTCTTCCTCGAGGCAGTCGAGCTCCTCCTGCTCTTCCTCGCTGAAGACGTTCGAGCCGTCGGGGGCCGGGGCCTCGGCGGCGCCCGGGCAGCGCTTGTGCTGGTCGATCTTCACGAACTGCTTGAAGACCTCGCCGCGGGTCTCGAGCAGCGGCCCGATCAGCGGCGTCGTGCTCGACGGGGTGAACATGTTGACGTAGGTCTGCGTGCGCGAGATGCCGGTCGCCGCGTCGGCGGCGCCGGTCGTCGAGAAGTCGTCGAACCAGCCGAACAGGTCGGGCGTGTACGGCCCGCCGAAGCCGATGATCGGCGCGCGTGTCGCGAGTCGCGATCGCGTTCTCGGCGATCGAGCCGCGACGCCGCTCGCCGTTCCGCGTGGCGCGCGTCGACGGCGATGTCCGCGAGCGGCGTGAACGTCTTCGTCAGCTCGATCAGGTCGTTGCCCGCGCCCTCGCGCCGCACCACGGCGCTGAGGTCGCGGATCGTCGGGCGGGCGTCGTTGGCGAACGGGCGCAGCTCGTCGAGGAACGGCTGCAGCTTCTTCGCGACCGGCTTCGACGCGTCGACCAGCGGCTCGACGTCGTCGAGCGCGGCGCGCAGGTTCACGAACGTCGAGTTCGACCGGCGCATGAAGCCGGGCAGCTGCTCGATCGCGCTCGCGAGCGCCTCCTTCTCGTCGCCGATCGCGCGCGTCGTGTCGTTCAGGTTGCCGATCAGCGCGGCGAGGTGGTCGCGCCGCTCGGCGAGCGCGGTCACCAGCTGCGAGCTGTCGACGATGAAGCGCTCGAGCGCCGGCGTGTCGTGGTTGAGCTCGCGGAACAGGCGCGCCGTCCGCGACAGCGACGGGTTGAGGTACTGGTAGCCGCGCGTTCGCCTCGCGCGTGCGGCCCGCGTACACCTTGGCGCTGCCCTCGAGGAACTTCTGGAGGCTCCGGCGCGTGTTGGGATCGAGGGTGTTGAAGAGCTGGTCGAGGTCGACCGCCGTCTCCGTCTCGTCGACGGCGATCCGGCCACCGTCGTCGATCGTGCCCGGGTTCTCGATCTCCTGCTCGGCCTTCTCGCCGGTCCCGGCCGGAAGCTCGTGGCCCGGGATCCGAAGGTCGACGTAGCGGTTCGCGATGCCCGACTGCGACGCCTGGCGGATCGTCGCGCGCGTGCCGGCGGGCAGCGGCGCGTAGTCCTCCGAGACCTTGAGCGTGATCTCGGCCTGGCCGTCGTCCGTGATCTCGATCCCGTCCACCGAGCCGACGCGGACGCCGCCGACCTGGACGGAGTTCCCGTTCACGAGCTGAGAGGCGTTGAGGAAGGTCGCCTTGACGGTGTAGTCCGAACCGCCACCGCCGAAGAGGAGGACCGCGACGAGGACGGCAGCAGCTATCACCGCCGCCAAGGCGGCAACGCGCCCGATGCCGCTAACCGATCGCATCTCCCTCGCTCCTCCGTCCCCCGCGCCGGCGGCCGCTGGTCGGCCCTTCCCCCCGGCGCGCGGGCAATCTATATGAGTGAAACGGCGCCAGGCGCCACTTGCTGACGCGCGTTCATTAAGCGAATGTTGAGCGCTATTCGGGCTCGGGACGCTCTTCGCCCGGCCAGGTGCCGGTCAGGCCTCATGAAGGCGCGGCGCGTGCCGTGGTCGGTGGCCTCCTTGACCGCGCGGAAGATCGCGCCCTGCACGGCCGCGG
Source organism: uncultured Thermoleophilaceae bacterium (assembly GCA_963846865.1). Classification (GTDB taxonomy): domain Bacteria; phylum Actinomycetota; class Thermoleophilia; order Solirubrobacterales; family Thermoleophilaceae; genus DASPHG01. The sequence continues at coordinate 33,435 of CAWJXU010000009.1, forward strand.
CGAGGAGCAGCTTCGGCCACGAGATCTCGAGGTGCTTCGAGTCGGGCGGCTCCTCGTCGTCGAAGAGCGGCCCAGACCTGGTCGAAGAGCTTCTTGCCGATGAAGCCGGCGAGGAGGCCGCTGAGAATGGAAAACGGCAGAAAGAGAAACTTCACCGTCTGAGATGTATACCTGGGCCACGCTGAAGCGAACCATCAGGGAGTTCCGCGAGGACAACCTGACCGACTGGGCGGCCGCGCTCACCTACTACGCGGTCCTGGCGATCTTCCCTGGGCTGATCGTGCTGGTCGCGATCCTCGGCCTCGTCGGCCAGCACCCGGAGACGACGAACGCGCTGCTCGAGATCGTCGACGACGTCGGCCCGGAGTCCGCGGTCGAGACATTCCGCGGACCGATCGAGAGCGTCGTCAAGTCGAACAGCGGAGCCGGTGCTCTCTTGGGGGTCGGCCTGCTCGTCGCGATCTGGTCGGCGTCCGGCTACATGGGCGCGTTCATCCGCGCGATGAACGCGATCTACGAGGTCGAGGAGGGCCGCCCGTTCTGGAAGCGGCGGCCGCTCCAGATCGTCATCACGATCGCGATGGTCCTGTTGCTCGCGATCGTGGCGATCGCGATCGTCGTGACGGGGCCGCTCGCGCGGTCGATCGGCGACGCCGATCGGGCTGGGCGACACGGCCGTCACGGTGTGGAACATCGCGAAGTGGCCGGTGATCGTGGTCATCGTGATGGGGATGTTCGCGGTCCTCTACTACGTCGCGCCGAACGTGCGCCAGCCGCGGCTCCGCTGGATCACGCCGGGCGGAGTCCTGGCGGTGCTCGGGTGGCTCGTGGTGTCGGTCGGCTTCGGCGTCTACGTCGCCAACTTCGGCTCGTACGACAAGACCTACGGCTCGCTCGGCGGCGTGATCGTCTTCCTCGTCTGGCTGTGGCTGTCGAACCTCGCGCTCCTCTTCGGCGCCGAGTTCGACGCGGAGCTCGAGCGCTCGCGCCAGCTCGCCGCCGGCCTGCCCGCCGAGGACTCGCTCCTGCTGCCGGAGCGCTCGCCCGCCGAAGGAGTAGCGGCCTAGACTCGAAAAACACGCCCGGGTAGCCCAACTGGCTGAGGCAGCAGGCTTAAACCCTGCGGTGCATTGCGCACGATGGGGGTTCGAATCCCTCCCCGGGCATCGTCCAACCGCAGTATTGACCGCAACCTGAGGGCCTCTACCCTGTCCTTACAGGTGGAAATGGCCATTTCCTGATGGAAGCGCATGCCCTAAATCCCAGCGCCGGGTCGGCACTCGCCGGGCGGTCGCCGCTGCTGCGGCTTCAGAGCGACGAGAAGCTGATCGCGCTCATCCGCCGCGGCCACCACGGCGCCTTCGATGCGCTCTTCCAGCGCTACCAGTCGCGGCTGCTCGCCTTCTGCCGCCACATGCTGGGCTCGACCGAGGACGCCGAGGACGTCCTGCAGGAGGTCTTCACCGCCGCCTTCAACGCGATGCTCGCCGACGACCGGCCGATCAACGCGCGCCCGTGGCTCTACCGCATCGCCCGCAACCGGTGCCTGAACCACCTCCGGCGCCCGGTCGCCGCGGGGCTCGACTCGATGGACGTGTTCGAGCGCGACAACGGCGTGACGACGGCGGACACGGTTCACCGCCGCGAGGAGTTCCGCCAGATCGTCGCCGACGTCCAGGACCTGCCCGAGACACAGCGGACCGCGCTCCTCCTGCGCGAGATCGACGCGCTCTCCTACGACCAGATCGCCGAGGCGATGGACACGACCGTGCCCAGCGTCAAGTCGCTTCTCGTGCGCGCGCGCGTATCTCTGGCCGAGGCGGCCGAGGCGCGGCTCCTCACCTGCGCGGAGGTGCGGTTCGAGCTCGGCCAGGTGGCCGAGGGGCTCACGCGCACGACCGCGCCGGTGCGCCGCCACCTGAAGCACTGCGAGCGCTGCCGCCTCTTCCGCTCGGAGCTGCGCAAGGCGAACCGCGCCCTCGCCGCCGTCTACCCGATCGGCCTGTTCGTCGTCGTGAAGAAGCTGATGCTCGCGAAGCTCGGCTCGGGCGCCGCGGGCGGCGGACTCGCAGCGGCGGCGCTGGAGCAAGTGCGGGCGCCGCGGGCGCCGGATCCGTCGCGATGACTTCGGCGGCCGGCTCGGTCGCCGGCGCGGCGGGCACCGCCGCCGGTGCCGCCGGCACGGCCGCGATCGGCGGCGCCGCCGCCACCGGCGCCGCTGCAGCGGGCGGCGCAGCCGCCGGGAGCGCGCTCTCCGCCGGTCTCGGCGCCGTCGCGTCGAAGGCCGTCGCGGGACTCGCGGCCGTCACGATCGTCACGGCGGGCGCGGTCGAGGTGAAGAACGTGACGCAGCGCGAGCGCGTGCAGGTCGCTGCGACGCCGGCGGTGGTCACGCCGGAGCCGGCCGTGGACGTCGCCGGCCGCTCCCGCCCCGCCGGCTGCGGTGGAGAAGCCCGCGGCCGAGCTGACCGAGGAGCAGCCCGCCACGCCGGAGCCCGCGCCTGCGCCTGCTGCTCCGGCGGAAGTGCCGCCGGTCGAGCCCACCCCGGCTCCGGAGCCGCCGAGCCCCCGCCGCGGGGATCGTGGACGAGGGCGGCTCGACGACGACCCTCCCGCCGGGAACGGAGGAAGAGCCGGTCGCGGACTCCGAGGAAGAGCCCCCGCCGCCTCCCGAGGAGGAGTCGGACGTCCAGCAGAGCGAGCCCAGCACGCCGCCCGGCGAAGCGCGCTCCACGCCTGAGGACCGCCAGCCCGCTCCGGTGGCCGGCGAAGAAGCCCCCCGCTCGGGCGAGTACGCCAGCGCTCCATAGGCTGCCCCGGTGGCCACGTTCGACGACTTCGAGAAGATCGACATGCGCGTCGGCCGCGTCGTGCGCGTGGACGAGTTCCCCGAGGCGCGCAACCCGGCGTGGAAGCTCGAGATCGACTTCGGCCCGAGGTCGGAGTGAAGCGCTCGTCCGCGCAGATCACTCACTACGCGCGCGAGGCGCTCGAGGGGCGTCTGGTGGTCGGCGTCGTGAACTTCCCGCCGCGCCGGATCGCCGGCTTCGAGTCGGAGGTGCTCGTGCTGGGCGCGCTCGACGGCGAGAAGGGCGTCGTCCTGCTCCGGCCCGACGAGGACGTCGAGCTCGGCGACAGGATCGGCTAGCGGCTAGGCCGCTGCGGCGGACAGCCCGATGACCTTCAGGCGCCGGTCGAGCGCCTTCATCGCGAACGCGCGCGTCTCGTCGAGCGAGACGCCGAACAGCTCCTGGCCCTCCTCGTACCACGGCGGCATCAGCACGCCGTCCGCCGCCGGCCCGGACTCGGTGATCGTGCGCATGATCGCCTCGCGGTAGCGCTCGTCCTTCTGGGCCATCTCGCGGAGGAAGCGCGCGCCGAAGGCGACGTGCCGGTGCTCGTCGCGCGCGACCTTGTTGAAGCCCTCGACGAAGCCCGGCAGCGTGCCGACGTCCTCGTTGTAGCTGATGATGAAGTGCTGACCCGTGAGCGCGAGCATGCCCTCGATGACCATGTGGTAGAGCGTGATCGCCTCGACGAGCGTCTCGAGGTCCTCCGGGCTCGCGCGCGAGCTTGTCGACGCGCGAGCCGAGCATCTCGTCGAACAGCACGCCGAAGTTCGGGTTCAGGTGCGCGCTCGTCTCCTCGAGCCGCGCGTTCAGGTCGATCTGACTCGAGCACGCCCACCTCGGAGTAGAAGCGGTCGAAGAACGCGACGTGGCGCGCCTCGTCGGCGATCTGCGTGCAGAGGAAGATGCGCATCTCCTCGTCGGGCGCGGCGCGCATCATCGGCCCGAGCTCGGCCGCCACGCGCTGCTCGCCGATGAAGAACGACGAGAGGCCGTACATGCGCTGGTAGCGCTCCTCCTCCGGGATCCGCTCGTGCCAGTCGATCCGGTCCTGGGTGAAGTCGAGGTCCTGCACGCTCCACTGCTGCCGCTCCCAGAGGCGGTAGAGCTCGGCGTAGCTCAGGAGGTTCGCGTCGCCGCGGTCGGCGGCCGCCTGAAGCGCGGGATCGCTGGTGGCCTGGAAGTCGGCGCGCTCCATGCGCGTCGAAGCAGCGTCACTCACGGCTGCGAAGTCTAGGGCCCGGGCTCGGCGGAGGCCACGACGCGGACGTTGCCCTGCGGGCTCCTGCCCTCGTACGACCGGTTCGGCAGGAGGCCGTCCAGCTCGAGCTCGTCGGTGCCGTTCCCGTCGATCGCGAGGCGCGTGCCGCTCATCGTGAGGGAGTACGCCCCGTCGTCGGCGCTGCGCAGGATCACGCGGATCGCGATGAACGCCGGGACGCGGATCTCGCGCGGCGTCAGGCGCCCGTTCCTGCCCGTGAACACCGCCTCGGAGCGGATCGCCTCCTCGTCGCCCTGCTGCTCCTCGGGCGGCACCGTGCGCGGCTCCTCGTCGGGATCCGTCTCCCTCTTGGCTGTCCGGCACCTCGGGCGGCGGCGTGGTGACCGGCGCGGGCGCTGTCGTCGTCGGGCGTCGTTTCGGCTGCGGTGTCGGCGTCCTCGTCGTCATCCCCGCAGGCGGTGAACATGAGTCCAAGAGCGCCAACCAGGAGTAATGCCGCGAGACTTCGTGCCGATACGCACAGAGTGATGCGAGATGTTCCCACCGACTTCACTTACACCCCTCCTTCGCTATGACGCCCGTCGACGCCGGCTGTGGGTCGCAGGACAGCGCGTCCACCACGGCATGACGGGCGTCCTGCTGCTCGCCACGGGCACCGCGCTGATCCTGCACGACTGGAAGGACCGGTCGCTCTGGTTCCAGCTCGGTCCCGACATGCAGCCCTAGGCGGAGAACGACTCGCCGGGCTGCAGGACCGCGACCTTCGACGACGTCTTCGACTCGACGTCGGACTTGAACGCCTCGGCGTCCGTCTCGATCGGCGGGAACGTGTCGTAGTGGCACGGGATGACCGTGCCGGCGCCGACCAGCTCCGCGGCCGCGACCGCGTCGTGGCGGTCCATCGTGTAGTGGCCGCCGATGCACATGAGCGCGACGTCGATCGAGTCGCGCTTGCCGGGTAGCGCGAGGTCGGAGAACAGCCCCGTGTCGCCGAGGTGGTAGACGGTCTTGCCGCCGAGGTTGATCACGAGCCCGGCCGGCGTGTGCGGCGTGCCGTTGGGCGACACCGCCGTGTGCCACGCCGGGCGTGAGGCGTACCCAGCCGCCTTCGAACTCGACCGTGCCGCCGATGTTGGGGTCGGCGACGTTCTCGACGCCGCTCTCTCCGAGCTCGTTCGCAAGCTCGACGATCGCCACCGTCTGCGCGCCCGTGCGCTTCGCGATGTCCACGGTGTCGCCGATGTGGTCGGCGTGGCCGTGCGTGAGGAAGATGTGCGTCGGGTCGACGTCGCCCGCCTCCACGGCCGCCTTCGGGTTTCCCGTGAGGAAGGGATCGACGAGGACGCGCGTGTCGCCCTCGGTCAGCTCGAAGCAGGCGTGTCCCAGGAACCGAATCTCCATCTACTTCTCCTCCTCCTTCATCTCGAGTTCGCGCGCGAGCTCCCACCCTACGGCCACGCCGATCAACATGCCCAGCCGGGTCTCCTCGGCGAGAAGCGTCCGCACCGCGCGGGTGCGCTCGTCGAGGTCCTCCTGGCGCACCGCCGTGCCGACTTCGCTCTCGCGCAGCTGGCCGAAGTAGCCGTCGAGGTCGAGCGCCTGGTACAGCACGTGCTGGAGCTGGGGAGCGATCCGCGCGACGCGCGCCTCGGCCTCGCGGAACCGGTCCGGCTCGGTGAGCGCCTTGAGCGCGGCGTCGATCTCCTCGTCCGTGAACCGGCGTTCGGCCACGGCCGCGTCAGCGCCTGATCGCCGAGAGCAGCGAGCCCGGCGAGAGCGCCCGTGGCGGCGCCGCCCACCGCGGCGACGATGCTCGCGTCCTCGGTGGCAAGCGAGAGGGCGAACAGGAGCCCGGCGATGACGTACACGCCGAGCAGGTCGTTCTCGCGGTCGTCGCCCCGCCGCGCCGCCATGCGGTCGTCGACGAGCCAAGCGAACAGGAGGCCGAGCGCCGCGCCGTTCGCGCCGACGGCGGGCAGGACGTCCGCGGCGTTGCTGAGCGCCGCGCCCGCCGCGCCGGCGCGCGACGAAGATCAGGATCGGGACGACGTGGCCGAAGCGGCGCTCGAGGTGCATGCCGAAGATGCCGGTCGCGGTCAGCGCGATGAACGCGTAGCCCAGGTTGTCGTGCAGGAACGGCGTGGTGACGATCCGCCACCAGTCGCCGTCGATCGGGAAGATCAGCGCGCCGAGGTCGTAGTAGGTGACCTCGTTGCTCGCCGTGACGACCATCGCGAGCAGCGAGAGCCGCGATCAGGAGCTGCGTGCGCGCGGGGCGCGGTCTCGGGCGCGATGCCGGGAATCTCGTCCGGCCTCAGCTTGGGCAGCTTGGGCGCCCGCCGCCGCAGCCGGCCGGTCTGCGGCGTGCCGTCGGGGCCGATCTTCGGCGCGCGCTTGCGGACCCGCTGCCCGCAGTAGGGGCACTCGGTCACATACGGGCTGACCTCCGCGGAGCAGTTCTTGCAGACGACGAAGAGGTCGGGCTCGGTCATCCCGACCGAGGATACGCAAGCCCTCGGCGGAGCGAGTGGCTCAGTCCGGCTGGCCGGTCTTCTCCACGATTTCGCGCATCACCTCGCGCAGGTCGTGGTTCGCCTCGAAGACGACGACCTGCCTCGAAGCGCCGTTTCCCTTCTCCAGCAGGTCGTCGATGCACTCCAGGTCGTCCGCGGATCCGAGCTCCTCCGCGTGCGGCCGCAGCCGGTCCACGACCCGCCGGACGAGGTCGCTCGTCTGCACGCGGTTCGTGTCCGGCAGGTCCACGAGAGTACCCTCGAGCCCGTGGCGCGCCGGCGAGGAACTTGTTCTCGTCCAGCATCTCGTACGGGTAGCGCGCGAGCTCGTATCCCTGGTCGAACTTCTCGCACAGCTCCTTGACCATCGCCTGGACCAGCGCCGCCAGCGCGAGCGTGTGCTCGACGCGCGTCTGTGCGTCCATCACCCGGATCTCGACCGTGCCGAAGTTCGGGTGCGGCCGGACGTCGTACCAGAGGTAGGTGTAGTCCTCGATCGTGCGCGACTCGACCATGAACTCGATCCGGCGCTGGTAGTCGTCCCAGTCGTCGTAGCGCGGCGGGATCCCGACGCGCGGGAACGCGCGGAAGATCGGCGTGCGCGTGGACAGGAGGCGCGTCTCGTCCCCGCGCCAGAAGGGCGAGTTCGCCGACAGCGCAAGGAGGAGCGGCGAGGTGGACGCGCATGCCGTTGGCCACGTAGACGGCCTTGTCCGGGTCGTCGACGCCCACGTGCACGTGCACGCCGAAGATGAGCTCCTGGCGGGCGATGAACTGGAGCCCCGCGATCAGGTCGCGGTAGCGCGGGCGCGCGACGATCCGCTGGTCCTCCCACATGCGCGAACGGGTGCGTGCCGGCCGAGCCGATCGCGAGGCCGAGGCCCTCGGCCGTCGTCTGGACGCGCTTGCGCAGGTCGCGAAGCTGCACGGCCGGCCTCGACCGTGTCCCGGCACGGCTCGGTGGCGATCTCGCACACGGACTCCATGAGCTCCGGCTTGACCGCGTTCGTCTCGCCGAGCGCCTCGAGGAGCGACTCGATCGAATTGGAGAGCTCGAGCGTCTCCGCGTCCACGATCATCAGCTCCTCTTCGATGCCGATGGTGTACGCGGGGCCCGTGAATCGGTGCTCCACGGCGCGCATCGTAGACTGCTCGCGAGGCGGAGCCGAGCTTTAACGGACGCAACCGGAGATTGTTCGAAACGAGAAGTGGCACTCGGCTACGACGGCAAGCTCTACATCCTCGCCTTCGACCATCAGGGGCTCGTTCCAGAAGAAGTGGTTCGGGCTCGAGGGCGACCCGTCGCCGGAGGACACCGAGCGGATCGCCGACGCGAAGCGCGTGATCTACGAGGGCGTCGAGAAGGCGCTGGAGAAGGGCGCCGAGCCGAGCGTCACCGGCGCGCTGGTCGACGAGCAGTTCGGCGAGCCGAGCGGCATTCCGGCCGGCCGCCAGGGAGCGCGGCCTCAAGCTCGCGATGCCGGTCGAGAAGTCGGGCCAGAACGAGTTCGACTTCCAGTACGGCGAGGACGGGTTCGGCGAGCACATCGAGAAGTTCGACCCGGACTTCTCGAAGGTCCTCGTCCGCTACAACCCGACGGCGACGCCGAGATGAACGAGCGCCAGATCGGCCGCCTGAAGACGCTGTCCGACTGGCTCCACGCGAACGACCGCAAGTTCCTCTTCGAGCTGCTCGTGCCGGCCGAGGAGGCACAGCTCGAGCAGGTGGGCGGCGACACCGACCGCTACGACGCCGAGCTGCGGCCCGAGCTGATGCGGCGCGCGATCGAGGAGATCCAGAACGCGGGCATCGAGGTGGACATCTGGAAGATCGAGGGCGTCGACGAGCGCTCGGACGCGGAGATGCTCGCGAAGCAGACCCGCTCGGGCGAGGGACGCGAGAACGTCGTCTGCGTCCTGCTCGGCCGCGGCGCCAACGACGACAAGGTCGACCACTGGCTCACGCAGGCGGCGCCCGTCGAGGGATTCGTCGGATTCGCTATCGGGCGCTCGATCTGGGGCGATGCCCTGAAGGGCTTCATCGACGGCTCGCTCGACCGCGACACCGCCGCCGGCCAGATCGCCGAGAACTATCTGCGCTTCGTGCGGGTCTACGAGGACGCCGAACAGCTCGCAACCGCTCGTTAGAGCGGTAGGCTGTTCCCGCCGCCATGAAGATGCGTCAGTCGCTCGCGCAGTTCGAGACCGCCTTCCACGAGCAGGCGGTCGAGGACCGCCTGCACCGCGAGGAGGTCAAGGTCGACGTCGCCCAGCGTGCACGCGTGCGCCGCGCCGAGCGCGTCCAGAAGCACGGCACGCTGCGCTTCCTCACGCTCGTGCACGGTGATCGTCCTCACGGCCGTCATCGTGACGGTCGTGATGTTCGAGACGCTCGCCCGCGTAGCGGGCTAGAGCGCGAGGTCGCTCAGCCCTTCAGCTTGTCGAGGGCGGCATCAACCGCCTGTTTCGCCTGAGGGTCCTCTCCGCGCTCCTGCTGGATCTCCAGGTAGACCTCTTTGCGGAAGACAGGGATCGTCCGCGGTGCCTGGATTCCGATACGGACCTTCTCGCCCATGATCGCGAGAACCGAGACCTCGATCTCGTCCCCGATCATGATGCTCTGGTTGGACTTTCTAGTCAGGACCAGCATGCCGCCCCCGTCGCTTCCTTGCCTTCGCCCGGTCCGCGCACTTAAGCAGGCTTCGAAGCTTTGATCAAGTAGTGCGTTGGTAGTGTTCCGCGCCCGCCGTGGCTCGCCGCTCGCTGAAACCGCAGCTGAACCAGATCCGGACCTGGGTCCGACAGGGCCGAACCGACGCCTGGATCGCGCATCAGCTGGAGGTCGCCGTCCGCGATATCGACGCGTTCAAGCGCGAGCACGGCCTCGCTCCGGAGGGCGAGGAGGACGCCTCTTTCAGCGAGGACCTCGACCTGCGCGCGGAGGACGACGCGCTGATCGCGGCCGAGCTCGACGCAGAGCCGGAGGAGGACGAGGACGACGACGCGGATGGCGACGCGGACGGCGACGCGGACGGCGAGAAGGGCTCGGGCGACCGCCCCCGCCGGCGCCGCGGGCGGCGCGGTGGACGCGGCCGCAGGCGGCGCGCGAAGACGCTCGAGGGCAGCTTCGACCACGGCGAGGAGGGCTACGGCCTCTGGCTCGACCCCTCGATCCAGGAGGACTCGGTCTACGCCGAGCACTGGGCGGGCCACCGGCCCGTGACCGTCTCGGTCGAGCCCGACCGGATCATCATCCGCCGCGCCGGCGAGGACACGTCCGGCGAGAACGGCGACTCCGGGTCGGAGGACCTCGACCCGGACGAGTTCGCGGCCTAGACCGGCGCCACGCCCGCGCTCGGTCGATCCGCTCGGGGTCGCTCAGCGGGCGGCCGCCGGCGTAGTCGCTCGCCTCGCGCGCGTAACGGCCGAACGCCGCGTCCACCAGCCACGCGGGGTCCGCGCCGAAGTCGGGTGACGCCGCGTACAGGTCGGCCAGCTCCGCGAGCGTGAAGGTCGATCCCAGCCGCTTGCGGAGCTCCTCGACGAGGCTCTCCGTAGCCCGCCGGTAGGTGGCGTCGTCAGCCTCGGCGAGCCTCCGCTCGCCCTCCTCCCACTGGAAGATCGCGTTCTCGACCGGGTATGCGATGCGCCGAGGCTAGCGACCCAGGTTCGAGATGACGTACGCCCGCTCGCCCTCCTTGATCATGCCGAGCTTGCGGGCCTCGCGCTCGAGCGCGAGCGGGCGCTTCAGGTCCTGGACGCGGTGCTGGAGGCGCGCGTTCTCCTCCTGGAGCTCACGCAGCTGGGCCTCCTCGTGCTTCGCGGTCTCCGACTGGCGGACCCAGTGGCTGATCGGCGAGATGTACGCGAGCAGGATCGCGAACAGCACGGTGAGCAGCGCGTAGCGGCCGAGCCGGTCCCAGCGGATCCGGCCAGCAGCGGGAGCACGCCGAGCTGTCGCGGAGGCGGCCATGCCCTCCGCTTCGCGGCGTGCGCCGCGGTTCCTGCCTCAGGAGCGGAAGACGGAACGGCCCGGGTAGGTGGCGTCGGCGCCCAGCGCCTCCTCGATCCGCAGGAGCTGGTTGTACTTCGCCACTCGGTCCGAGCGCGAGGGAGCGCCCGTCTTGATCTGGCCGCAGCCGGTCGCGACCGCCAGGTCGGCGATCGTCACGTCCTCGGTCTCGCCCGAGCGGTGTGACATGACCGCCGAGTAGCCGGCCTCGTCCGCCGTGTTCATCGCGTCGAGCGTCTCGGTCAGCGTCCCGATCTGGTTGACCTTCACGAGGATCGAGTTGCCCACGCCGCGTTCGATCCCGAGCCGCAGCCGCTCGGTGTTGGTGACGAACAGGTCGTCGCCGACGAGCTGCACCGTGTCCCCCAGGCGGTCGGTCAGCGCCTTCCAGCCGTCCCAGTCCTCCTCCGCCATCCCGTCCTCGATCGAGAGGATCGGGTAGCGCGCCGCCATGTCCGCCCAGTACGCCGCCATCTCGTCGGCGGACAGCGTGCGGCCCTCGTGCTCGAGCACATACGACCCGTCGCGCTCGATCTCGCTCGTGGCCGGGTCGAGCGCGATCGCGATCTCCTCGCCCGGGCTGTACCCGGCGGCGGCGATGCCTGCCATCAGCACCTCGAGCGCGGCCTCGTTCGAGTCGAGGTCGGGCGCGAAGCCGCCCTCGTCGCCGACGCGCGGTGCCGAGGCCGCGGTCGTGCAGCGTCTGCTTCAGCGCGTGGAAGACCTCGACGCCGCCGCGAAGCGCCTCCGAGAAAGAGTCGAAGCCGACCGGGATCACCATGAACTCCTGGAAGTCGACCTTGTTGTCAGCGTGCGCGCCGCCGTTGAGCACGTTCATCATCGGGACGGGCAGCACGTGCGCCGCCTCGCCGCCGAGGTACCGCCACAGCGAGGCGCCCTCCTCCGCCGCCACGGCCTTGGCGGCCGCAAGCGATACGCCCAGGATCGCGTTCGCGCCGAGCCGGCCCTTGTTCGGGGTCCCGTCGAGCTCGATCATCGTCTGGTCGAGCGCGGCCTGATCGGCGGCATCGAGACCGGTGACGGCATCGCGGATCTCACCGTTCACGTTCGCCACCGCGTTCGAGACGCCCTTGCCCGCGAACGCGCTCGCCGCCGTCGCGAAGCTCGACGGCCTCGTGCTCGCCGGTCGAGGCGCCGGACGGGACCGCGGCGCGGCCGGCGGCTCCCGACTTCAGCCCGACCTCGACCTCGACGGTCGGGTTGCCCCGGCTGTCGATGATCTGGCGGCCGTGCACGAGCTGGATCTCACTCAAGCTTCCTTCTCCTCCTTGAACCGGTTGGCGGCCTCGCGCAGGGCGAGCTCGGGATCGACGTCCAGCGCCCGCGCGACGGCGACCGCGTGGAAGAAGAGGTCCCCCACGATCTCGAGCGGCTCTCGCTTCTCGCCGGACTGACGCTGAACCTTGCGGGCGTACGACAGCGACGGCAGGTTCTCCGGCAGCGGCCCGAACAGCGCGCCGCCGCGCTCGTCGTCGCGCTTGATCTCGTCCCACTGGCGCACGACGCCCGCGGCCGTCTCGACCGACTTGTCGCCGAACACGTGCGGGTGCCGGCGGATCAGCTTCTCGCGGCAGCGGTCGGCGACCTCGGCCAGGCTGCCCGCATCGCGCTCCTCGAGCAGGAGCGACAGGAAGTAGACCTGGAACAGGACGTCACCGAGCTCGTCGAGCAGCTTCGCGTCGTCGCCCGAGTGCGCCGCATCGGCCAGCTCGTACGCCTCCTCGACCGTGTGCGGGACGATCGAGCGCTCGTCCTGCTCGCGGTCCCACGGGCACTCGCGCCGCAAGCGGCGGGTGATCTCGTCGAGTGCGAGGAGGGCGTCCGAGGTGCGCGCGGACATGACGTCCGCAGAGGGCGGCGAAGCCGCCCGGTTACCCGGATCAGGAGGTCCGGTTTCCATCAGAGCGCGGACATGGACGTCCGCGGAGCACTACCCTGTGGGACGGGGACCGGCTGGCCCTGCGGCGGAGCGCCCTGAGGCGGAGCGCCTTGCGGCGGGGCGCCCTGTGGCACCGCGCCCGGCGGAACGCCCTGTGCGCCCGGCGGGACTCCTTGCGGCGCGCCTCCCTGAGGCGGCGCGACCTGAGGCGAGCCGCCGGAGGCGGGCCCGGTCGAGGTGGCCTCGTCCTCGGCGTTGTCGCAGTCCTCGACGACGTAGTCGTCGGCGCACTGCGTCTCGTCCTTGTACTTCGTCGCGGAAGTCCTCGATGAAGCTGTCGAGCGCCTCCTGCTCACGCTCGGACTTGAGCAGGTTCTTGATCGTCTCCTTGGCGTCCTCGAGCGACTGCTGGCTCGCCTCGGTCACGTCGGTGACCTCGAAGACGTACCAGCCGAACTGGGTCTTGACCGGTCCGGTCAGCTCGCCCTGCTCGGCCGAGAAGATCGCGTCGTCGAAAGCCTTTTCCTGCTGGCCCTGTGCGACGGCCGGCAGCTTGCCGCCCTGGGACTTGGAGGCCTCGTCGATCGAGTACTCCTTCGCGACGTCATTGAAGCTCTGGCCCGACTCGAGCGCCTGCTGCGCCTCGTTGGCGCGGGCCTCGGTCTTGGTGAGGACGACGTTCAGGTCACGCCGCTCGGGCTGCGCGAAGCGCTCCTTGTTCTCCTCGTAGTACGCCTCGATGTCCTCGTCCGAGATGTCGCCCTTGCCCTCGATGATCTCCTCGCGGACCTTGTTCGAGAGGACGTCGAGCTTCACGCGGAAGAGCAGGTCCTCCTCGGTCTGGCCTGAGGTCTCCAGGAACTGCTGGTAGTCCTTCTCGTTCGGGAACGACTGGTTCTTCTGGTCCTCGAACTGCTTCTGGACCTCCTCGTCCGTCACCTCGATGTCGCGCGAGTCGGCCTCCTGCTGGATCCACTCGGCCGAGATGAGGAACTGCATGACCTGCTGCTTGAGCGAGTCGAACTCCTGCTGGCACTGATCCTTGAGCTGCGCGTCGGTCGGCTTCGGCGACCCGGGCGGCGCGGGCTGCTTCTTCTTGGCCGCGATGCACTCGGTGAAGTCGGGCGGGTCCGGGATGGCCACCTCGCCGCCTCCCGGCGGCTGCTGGCCTTGCGCTGCGGCCTGGAGCCAGTGGTCGAAGTCCTCCTTCTCGATGACGGCGTCGTCGATTTTCGCGACGGCCCCCGAAGGTACGTCGTTCCCACATCCGGCTATGGCAACGGGCAGCGCGGCGAGTGCCGCGAGCAGCGAGATGAAGCGTCTCGGTCGCAAAGCAGCGCGGGAGATTAGACCATCGGGTCTGAAGCAACCTTAAGTACTGCCTCGGCCGCGGCCACGACAGCGGGGAAGCGAGCGACCGGATCGTCGGGCACTCGCAGCGTCACCTGGCTCTTGCCCGACTCGTAGATCGCGCCCGGCAGCTCGGCGCGCAGCGCCTTCGCCCGCGTGGAGTCGAGCTCGATCGGCGTCACGGCCAGCCGCCCGCCGCTGAACGTCACGGCCTTGCGCGCCCGCGCGGCCCAGCTTGATGCGCGCGTCCTGCAGCTTGATCAGGTTCTCGAGCGCGTCGGGCAGCGGCCCGAAGCGGTCCGCCAGCTCCTCGCGGAGCAGGATCAGGTCGGCGATCTCACGCGCGCCGGCCACGCGCCGGTGGATCTCGATCTTCGCCGCCTCGTACGGGACATAGTCGCCGGGCACGTACGCGTCGACGGGCACGTCCATCCGCACGGGCTCCGGGCGCCTCGTCGGCCGCGCTGCCGGCGAGCGCCGCCACCGCCTCGTCGAGCATCGCGACGTACAGCTCGAAGCCGATCGCCGCGACGTGTCCCGACTGCTCGTCGCCCAGCAGGTTGCCGGCGCCGCGGATCTCGAGGTCGCGCATCGCGATCTTGAAGCCCGACCCGAGCTCGGTGTAGTCGGAGAGCGTCGACAGGCGCGCCGCCGCCTCCTCGGTGAGAGCAGCGGACGACGGGTAGAAGAGATACGCGTACGCGCGCTCGCGCGAGCGGCCCACGCGTCCGCGTATCTGGTAGAGCTGCGCCAGGCCGAGCTGGTCGGCGCGCTCCACGATCAGCGTGTTCGCGGTGGCGATGTCGAGCCCCGACTCGACGATCGAGGTGCACACGAGCACGTCGGAGCCGCCGCGCAGGAACTCGAGCATCACCTTCTCGAGCTGCTTCTCGTCCATCTGGCCGTGTGCCACGGAGACGCGCGCCTTGGGGCAGATCGCGCGAACGCGCTCGGCGGTCTCGTCGATCGTCTCGACGCGGTTGTGGAGGAAGAAGGCCTGGCCGCCGCGCGCGAGCTCGCGCTCGATCGCCTGCTTTGCGAGATCCTCGTCGTACTCGCCGACGTAGGTCTTGACGGGACGGCGGCCCTCCGGCGGCGTCTCGATCACGGAGATGTCGCGCAGGCCGGCGAGCGACATCTGCAGCGTGCGGGGAATCGGCGTGGCCGACAGCGACAGCACGTCCACCTTCAGCCGCAGCTGGCGCAGCAGCTCCTTCTGCTTCACGCCGAAGCGCTGCTCCTCGTCGACGATCAGCAGGCCGAGGTCGTCCGGGCGCACGTCGCGCGAGAGCAGCCGGTGCGTGCCGATGAGGATGTCGACCTTGCCCTCGGTGAAGTCCTTTACCGACGCGCGCACCTCGGCGGCCGAACGGAACCGCGACGCCATCTCGATCCGGAACGGGTAGTCGCGCAGGCGCTCGACGAACGTGCCGTGATGCTGCTGCGCGAGGATCGTGGTCGGCACGAGGAACATCACCTGCTTGCCGTCCGCCGCCGACTTGAAAGCCGCGCGCAGGGCGACCTCGGTCTTGCCGTAACCCACGTCGCCGCAGATCAGGCGGTCCATCGGGCGCGCCTCCTCCATGTCCGCCTTCACCTGCTCGATCGCGTCGAGCTGGTCCGGCGTCTCCCTGTACGGGAACGCGTTCTCGAAGTCGAGCTGCCACTCGCCGTCGGGCGGGAAGGGATGGCCGGCGCGCCGCTTTCGCTCCGCGTAGAGGTTGATCAGCTCGCCCGCCAGCGCCTGCGCGGCGCGCCGGGCGCGCAGCTTCATCTGCTCCCAGGTCTTGCCGCCGAGCTTCGAGAGCGGCGGGTCGCCGGCGCCCGCCCCCACGTAGCGAGAGATCTTGTGGAGCTGATCGCTCGGCACGAAGACGCGGTCGCCGTCCTTGTACTCGAGCTCGAGGTAGTCGCGTGTCACGTCGCCGACGGTCTTCGTCTCGAAGCCCGTGAAGCGCGCGATGCCGTGGTCCTCGTGAACGACGGCATCGCCGGCCCTGAGGTCCGTGAAAGAAACGGGGACGGACCCCTTCCTTGCAGGCGCTCGATCGGTCGCCCGCCGACGCCGCAGTAGCCGGTGCTCCGGCACCACAGCGAGCTTCAGGCCCGGCGCGAGAAATCCCTCCCGCAGCGCCGCCGCGGCGAACCAGACGCCGGGCTCGCCGCCAGGATCCCGGCCGTCGAGGAACTCCGCCCGCAGCCGCGCGAGGTTGTAAGCCGCGCGCTCCGCCTCACCCCGGCGTCCCCACGTGACGACGGTGCGGTAGCCCGAGTTGACGAGCTTCTCGAGCTCCGGCTCCGCCTCTCGCAGCGACTTCGCGGCGGTGTCCGCCGACTGCGCGCGGAAGACGTGGGGCTGATCCCCGAGATGCTCGAGAGCCGGACGGCCGCGCGGCGGTCGAGTTCCGCCTCGAGCTGCTCCGGGCTCACGTAGAGCTGGTGCGCGTGCTCGTCGTGGAAGCTCGTCGTGATGTCCTGCCAGTGGTCAGCCAGTGACGGCGCCAGCTCCTCCTCGGCTGCGATCGCGACGAACGCGCCCTCCGGCACCAGCGAGAACATCTCGCCGAAGCGGTCGAGCGGCAGGAGCTCCGCGATGTCGGGCCGCTCGTCCTCCGCCTCGGTCGCCGCGATCTCCGCGAGCTCCCGGTGCTCCGGGCCGAGCTCGGCCGCCGGCGCGATCTCCACTCGCTCCGCCTCCTCCAGTGAGCGCTGCGTGAAGGTCGAGAAGTAGGTGAGCCGCTCGACCTCGATGTCGAACAGCTCGCAGCGCACCGCGCGCTCCTCGGTGGCTGGATAGACGTCGAGGATGTCGCCGCGCACCGCGAACTGGCCACGGTCCTCCACCTGGTCCACCCGCTCGTAGCCGCAAGCCACGAGGCGTTCGCTCACCTCGTCGAGCTCGAGCAGCTCACCCTTGGCGATCTCGAAGCCGTGCGGGCGCAGCTCCGGGTCGGGCACCTTCTCGCTCAGCGCGGTGACCGACGCGACGACGACCGCCCCTTCGATGTTCGCGAGCGCGTCGAGGGCGGCGATCCGCAGGCCCACGAGGTGAGGCGGCGGCGCGAGGTGCGACTCGTACCGCACGCCGCGCGCCGGATACAGCCGCACGGGCCGCGGAGAGAGGAAGGTCTTCAGGTCGGCCGCAAGATCACGGGCCGAGCGGTCGTCGCCCGCCACCACGAGCGCCGGGCGAGCAGGATCCGCGTCGAGGAGCGACGCGAGCAGGTACGGGCGCAGGCTCGCCGACACGAAGGCTCGTTGCGGCTCTCGTGCGGGCAGCCTCGGCCAGCGCGTCGAAGGACGCGTCTTCATGGGCGTAGGTGAGCAGCTGACGGAGCGACATGGCACGACGAACGGCCGCGCGGGGGATCCGCGCGGCTAGCGACCAGCGATTCTAGGCGGCTCGCTCAGCCGGCTTGAGCGCGGCTGACCGGGCGGAGCGATAGCTCGAACCAGACACGCGTGCGTGCGTCGTGGCTGACCCCCCAGCGGTCGGCGAGAGCCGTCGACGAGCATCAGCCCGCGGCCACCCTCGGCGTCGCCGCCCGTGCCAACCGTTGCCGCGTCGAAGCCGGTCGCCGCTGTCGGCGATCTCGACCTTGACCCCGCTGTGGCGCAACCAGACCCGCATGCCGATCGGGTCGTCGGAGCCCGAGTGCCGGATGCTGTTCGTGACGACCTCGGAGACGAGCAGCTGAGCGTCACGGAGGACGCTCGGGTCGATCTCGCCGGCGAGGCCCTCGACCGCTCGGCGGGCCGTGGCCGGTGCTCGCGGGGACGACTCGATCGTCGCGTCCAATGCCGGGTCGAAGCCGGAAGGGCTCACCCGAGGAGAATCGGCGTGTACCCCGGACCGTGGCAAGGGGCCGATCGGACCCACTGATAGGACGATCTTGGGTCAGCCGATCGGATGAGAGCAGCAGCCGCTCCGCCTCGTCGGCAGCGGCGTCCACGAGGCGGGCGACCTCGTCCTTGCCCTCCGAGAAGCGCCCAAGGACGTGCGCGGAGACGATCTCCGGGTCGGTCGAGTCGGGCCGTCCAACCCCCACCCGGATCCGCCGGAAGTCGGGCGACCCGAGCTCGCGCTTGAGCGACTTCAGCCCGTTGTGACCGGCCAGCCCGCCCCCGAGGCGGGCCTCGATCACCCCGAACGGAAGGTCGATCTCGTCGTGGATCGCGAGCACGTGGTCGAGGTCCACGCCGAGCGCTCCGCGCGCGGGCCCGGCGGCGCGGCCGGCCTCGTTCATGTACGTCTGCGGAAGGAGCACGCCAACGCGCGGCCCGCCGGGGCCGGTGCGGCCGTCCGTGTACAGCCCGGCGTACTTCTTCTTCGCGCGCGGGAGCCCCCACCGGCGGGCGAGCTCGTTCGCCACCTCGAAGCCGATGTTGTGGCGGGTGCGCGCGTAGCGGTCGCCCGGATTCCCGAGCCCGACGACCAGCCAGTCGACCCGCCCGCCGCGTTCACGGCGGAACAGACTCAGGACTCGTCGCCTCCGGAATCCTCTGGAGCGCCCTCGGAGAGCCTCGCCCTCCTCGCCCTCGGCGGGGGCCTCGCCCTCCTCGCCCTCGGGCACCTCGATCGGCTCGCCGTCCTCACCGATGAGCACAGCCTCCTCCTCGATCTCCGGCTCCTCGATCTCGGTCGGGGCGGTGATCGTGGCGACGATCGTCTCGTCGGGGTCGTCGAGGAACTCGACGCCCTCGGGCGCGCTCACCTCGCTGAGGTGCATCGTTCCCGCGACCTCGAGGTGGGAGACCTCGACCGTGATGTTCTCGGGGATGTCCGTCGGCAGCGCCATCGATGTTCAGCTCGCGCGTCACGTGCTCGAGCACGCCGCCCTCCTTCACGCCCGGGGCCTCCTCGACGCCGGTGATCTCGAGCGCGACCGTGGTCTGGATCTTCTCGTCGAGCCGCACCTCGAGCAGGTCGATGTGCATGACGTGCTCGCGCACGGGATGGTGGTGCTGGTCCTTGACGATCACGGGCCGTGCCTCGCCGTTGACGGCCACGTCGAAGACGGCGGAGCCGGCCATCAGCACGCGCCGCAGCTCGCGTGCCTCGCACCGAGAACGCGGTGCACTCGCCTTCCTTGCCGCCATAGACGACGCCGGGCACGAGCCCCTGCCGGCGCAGGCGGCGGGTGGCGCGTGAGCCGCGCACGGTGCGGTCCTCGACCTTCAGTTCTGGGCGGTTACTGGCTGCCATGGCGGCCGCGGAGGATAGCCTTCCGCGCCCCGTGGCGAAGGACGATTCTCGAATACCCACCGGCAGGGTGCGCCGGACCGCGAAGGTCGAGCACCGCGATCGGCGGGGCGGGCGCGCGCTACGCCGGCACGCGCGCCGCCAACGTCGCGCGCTCGAAGGAGAAGCGCGAAGAGGCGCTCGAGGCGACGCACCTCGAGGCGGCCGAGCGGATGGTGAAGACGCTCGGCTCGATGAAGGGCGCCGCGATGAAGATCGGCCAGCTCGCCTCGTTCATCGACACGGAGTTCCTGCCGCCGGAGTACGCCGCGCTCTACCAGGAGGAGCTGTCGAAGCTGCGCTCCCAGGCGCCGCCGATGCCGTGGAAGAAGGTGAAGAGCGTTCTCGAAGAGGAATGGGAGGACCCGGTCGAGGAGCTCTTCGAGGACTTCGAACACGAGGCCGCCGCGGCCGCCTCGATCGGCCAGGTTCATCGCGCCGTGCTTCCGGACGGGCGCAAGGTGGCGGTGAAGATCCAGTACCCGGACGTCGCGGAGGCGGTCCGGCACGACATGCAGAACGCCGGGATGATCCTGCGGCTCGCGAAGGCGCTCGCCCCCGGTCTCGACGCGAAGGCCGCCGCCGCGGAGCTGAAGGAGCGCGTGCTCGAGGAGCTCGACTACGAGTACGAGGCGCAGAATCAGCGCTCGTTCTCACGCGGGTACCGCGGCCACCCGTTCATCTACGTGCCCGACGTCATCACGCGGCTGTCGCGCCACCGCGTGCTGGTCACGGAATGGGTCGACGGCATGGCATTCGAGCAGGTGAAGGAGCTGCCGCAGGAGGAGAAGGACCGCTTCGGCGAGATCGTCTTCCGCTTCTGCTTCGGCTCGATCTACCACCTGCAGCACTTCAACGCCGACGCCCATCCGGGCAACTACCTGCTGATGGAGGACGGCAAGGTGGCCTTCCTCGACTTCGGGATGACGAAGCAGCTCGACAAGGAGCAGATCGAGCTCGAGATCGCGGCACTCGAGGCGGTCTTCGACGAGGACCCGGAGGAGCTGCGCGTGGCACTGCACGACCTCGGCTTCCTGAACAACCCGAAGAAGATCGACGCCGAGAAGCTGATGCAGCACGTCACGACCGTCGGCGGCTGGTACATGCAGGACAAGGACGTCCGGATCAGTCCGCGCTACGTGATGAAGGTGATCACCGCCGTCTCCGACCCGCGCTCGGAGTTCTACGACCTGATGCGGCGCGAGAACGTGCCGGCGAACGAGCTGATGGGGCGGCGCATGGAGACCGGCGTAATGGCCGTGCTCGGCCAGCTCGAGGCGACGCGCAACTGGTACCGGATCGGCCGCGAGTGGTGGTTCGCCGACGAGCCCGCGACCGAGCTCGGCCGTGAGGAGTGGGCCTACTTCGAGGCCAAGGGCGAGAAGCGCGTGCGGAAGTTCTCTTCTCGGCGCTAGAGGCCGGGCTTCGTGGTCATGTCGATGACGACGAGCACGACGATCAGCGTGTCCACAGTCGCCACCGTCAGGACGCGGTTGATGCTCGCGGCGACGGAGGCGTGTTCCATGCCGTGCTGCTCGATCAGCTGCTCGCGCTTCTTCCCTTCGCGCGGGTAGAAGGCGATTCCGATGATGAAGCTGAGGAGCCAACCGACCTGCCCGAGAACGAGCCAGGTCTGGCCGAAGTCGTAGCCGATCTCGTTCACCAGCAGGTGTCCCGCGACGATCACCGCTATCGACATCGGCGCGAACAGGCGCGGGCCCAGCCACTCGGTCCAGCGCGTGTACTCGACGCGCGTGTTGATGTCGCGGCCGCGGAGGTAGTAGCCGAGGGTCAGCGCGAGGACGCTGCCGCCCACCCAGATGACGGCGGCAAGTACGTGGATAGTCAGCCAGAGATCGAGCATGGCGCGAGCCTAGCCCGC
>CAWJXU010000010.1:0-532508 GCA_963846865.1 uncultured Thermoleophilaceae bacterium
GTCGCCGAGGGCAAGGTGCAGGGAGTCCGCGTCGATCACCCCGACGGCCTCTTCGACAAGACACAGTATTTTCAGCATGCTGCAGCAGCTGGCCGGCGGTGACCTATACATCGTCGCGGAGAAGATCCTGTCCGGGGAGCGAGACGCTGCCGACGCGCTGGGCGGTGTCGGGGACGACGGGATACAACTATCTCAACGATCTCAACGGCCTGTTCGTGAACAGCGCCAGGCCCGGCGCCTCCGGCGCGCCTACGCGAAGCTGACGGGCCGGACCGAACCGTTCGAGGATGTCATGTACGAGAGCAAGGGGCTGATCATGGAGGACGGGGATGGCCAGCGAGCTGAACGTGCTGGCGCACGCGCTCAGCGGATCGCCAGGGCAACCGGCGGGTCGCGCGACTTCACGCTCGAAAGCCTGCGCGACGCGTCGCCGAGGTCGTCGCTTGCTTCCCCGTCTACCGCACCTACGTCGACGAGCCGGCTGGACCCCCGGCGATCGCGCCGTGGTCGAGCGGGCGATCTCGCGGGCCCGGCTGCGCAATCCGGCGATGGAGCGACGCTGTTCGGCTTCGTCCGCGAGGTCATGCTGCCCGCGCACCGAAGGCGTCCGCGAGGCGCGCCGACGATCGGCGGGATGGCTATCCGCCGGCCGACGCGGAGGAAGCGCGCGGAGCGGCTGCGCTTCGCGATGAAGTTCCAGCAGTACACCGGCCCGGTGCAGGCCAAGGGACTCGAGGACACCGCGTTCTACCGCTACAACCTGCTGCTGTCGCTGAACGAGGTCGGCGGCGACCGTCGCGCTTCGGCCGCCCGCGCGGAGTTCCACGACGCGAACCGCGCGCCGGCTCGAGGCACTGGCCGTACGCGATGCTCGCGACCGCGACCCACGACACCAAGCTCGGCGAGGACATGCGGGCCCGCATCAACGTCCTGTCGGAGATGCCCGGACGAGTGGGAGCGCGAGGTCGGCGCGCTGGATGCGCATGAACAAGAGCGCACCGGACCATCGTCGACGGCGAGCCGGCGCCGGATCGCAACGAGGAGTACCGCTTCTACCAGACGCTGGTCGGCGTCTGGCCGTGCGCCGGGCGACCCGGCGACCTCATGTCAGCGGCTCAAGGCCTACATGATCAAGGCGGTCAAGGAGGCCAAGGTGCACACGAGCTGGCTCACCCGAACGAGGAGTACGAGGACGCGGTCAAGGCGTTCGTCGAGCGCGTGCTGACGGGCGCCGGGCGCCGCGAAGTTCCTGCCGCGTTCCTGCCGTTCCAGCGGCGCATCGCGCGCGCGGCATGATCAACTCGCTGGCGCAGGTCGTGCTGAAGATGGCTCGCCGGGCGTGCCCGACTTCTACCAGGGCACCGAGCTGTGGGACTTCAGCCTGGTCGATCCCGACAACCGCCGGCCGGTGGATTTCGCTGCCGCGACGCAGCTGCTCGACGCGTCGACGACGTCCTGGCACTCCCGCACGACGAGCGCGCGCCGGCGATCGCGGCTCGTCGCGACTGGCCGGACGGCGCGCTCAAGCTGCTTGTCACCGCCGGCGGCCTGCGCCTGCGGCGCGAGCTGGCCGGACGTGTTCCTGACGGGACGCTACCTGCCGCTCGACGTGGAAGTCAGCGGTGCGCGCGGGCGTGCGTCGCCTTCGCCCGCACGCACGAGCGACGGACGCGCCGTCCTCGTCGTCGCTCCGCAACTCGTCGCGCCGCTCGTGTCCGAGGACGCGCCGCTGCCGCTCGGCGGCGAGGCCTGGCAGACGTCGCGCGTGATGCTGCCCGCCGGAGCTGCGGGGCCAAACGTTCCGCGACGTGCTCACCGGCGCCGAGATCCGGCCGCATCAACGCCGGCCAGGATCCTGGCTTTTCGTCGGCCAGACGTTTCGAGCGCGTGCTCCCGGTCAGCGGAATGCTAACGTCGGGGCTCCTCAACTTGCTGAGTCAATTCGCAGCACGTCCGCAACTCCGACTGCCGACTTGCTGAGCTGCTTTGATGCTCTGGCGCCTTCTGTCCCCTGTCTGCTGCGCTTCCCGGTTCAGCTCGATGATGTCGACGCTCTCGGCCGCGTCGCCGAGCAGGTGGCGGCAGAAGTAGTCGCCGCGAAGCCAGATGACGTAGCCGCGAGGCGTCGCCGAACGCGTGGCGCACGCCCGGGACGATGAAGATGTCGAAGCGCTTGTTCGCCTTGATCAGCGCGTCGGCGAGGCGATAGGTGTTGGCCGGATGCACGTTGTTGTCGATGTCGCCGTGCACCAGCATCAGGTGGCCCTTCAGGTTCTTCGCCAGCTCCGAGTTCTTCTCGATGTTGTACTCGAAGGTGACGTTGCCGTCCTTCTCGACTTCCTTGATGCCGTGGTGCTTCTCGCTCCAGGTGTTGTTGTAGATGTTGTTCTCGTGGTTGCCCGACTCCGAGAACGCGACCTTGAAGAAGTCCGGATAGACGAGCATCGCCGCCGCCGACATGAAGCCGCCGCCCGAATGGCCCCAGATGCCGACGCGGTCGATGTCGATGAACGGGTGGCGCGCGCGCGAGCTGCTCGATCGCGGCCTTCTTGTCGGCCAGCCCGTAGTCGCGCAGGTTGCCGTAGCCGTAGTTGTGGTACCACTTCGACCGCTGCGGATTGCCGCCGCGGTTGCCGACCTCGATGACGATGAAGCCGAACTGCGCGAGCGGATGTTGTTGCTGCGCGGGTTGAACGTCTTGGTCACGCTCTCGGTCTGCGGACCCGGGATAGACGTAGGCGATGATCGGATACTTCGTCGTCGGATCGAAGTCGAACGGCTTGTACATCACGCCGTAGAGATCGGTCATGCCGTCGTCGGCCTTGACCTTGAACGGCTCGGGGAACTTGAAGCCCGGCTCCTTGAGCGCGCTCAGATCCGTCTTCTCGAGCTCCATCACCACGTTGCCCAGCGTGTCGTAGAGCGTCGATTCCGGCGCGCTGTCGACGCGCGAGGAATTGTCGACGAAATACGGTTCGACTCCGACACGACGCGCCGAGTGCGACGCGTCGCCGCGGATTGAGCAGCTTCATGCCGGTGCCGTCGAAGCCGACGCGGTAGAGGTGCGGTGTAGTACGGGATCCTCCCCCTTCTCGCGGCCGACGGCGGTGAAGTAGATCGTCGCGCGTCTTGTCGTCGATGCCCTCGATCGACGTCGTGACGAACTCGCCGGCGGTGATCCGGTTCTTCAGCGCGCCGTGTCGGCGTCGTAGAGATAGAAGTGCGCCCCAGCCGTCGCGCTCCGACCAGTAGATCAGGTCCTGCGCCGTTGTTGACCAGCCGCAGCGGCTTGGACTCGATGTAGGTGTTCAGCCGCTCCTCGATCAGCGTCTTCACTTCGCCGGTCGCGTGTCGGCGACGCAGATGTCGAGGCGGTGCATGTCGCGGCTCAGGCGCGTGAAATAGAGCTTGTCCGTGCCGTCGGCGAGCCATCCTGCGGCCGCGGCGGCGCTGCGGCTGCCGCGCGCCGCCGCCGCCACCGCGTCCCGCGCCGGCGACCGGCGCGCTGCGGCTTGGTCGCGATCATGACGGTCTGATCCTTGAAGCGATCGGCCTTGACCTGCACGCGCCCTTCGTCTGCGACGTCGAAGACGCAGATTTCGGTTTGCGGCGATGTTCTCCTCGCCCGGCATCGCGTAGCGATAGGTCTCGAGCGTCGGCCGCGGGTTCGCGAGCGGGTTGATGACCCAGAGATCCTTGACCTTGCCGCACGTCGCGGCGCACGAGCGCGAACTTGCTCGAGTCGCGCGACCAGGTGACGTTGACCGGCGCGCACGCGGGCGTTCTTCGCGTCTCCCTCTTCGCGCTGTTCCTGCTGCTGCTGATCCTCGTCCTGCTGCTGCTGCTGTTGCTGCTGCTGTTGCTGCTGCTGTCCTCCTGGTGCCGCGGCCGCCGCTGCGGCTCGCGTAGCCGTAGTGCTCCTCGCCGTCCGTCGTCAGCTGCGTCTCGACGATGGTCGTGTCGTTCGGCGTTCTTCTGCGCCTTCGCGTAGTTCTCCGCGTCCATCATGTAGAGGTTGTGGTTGCGGGCGAAGAGGACCGTCTTGTTGTCGGGCGACAGCGACGCCCAGCGCGGCGGCCGCGGATCGACCTTGTAGTCTTCGAGCAGCGCGACCCGCGCCGGTGGCCATGTCGTACTCGAAGTAGAGCGTCTTGTTGCGAGGCGCCGCTGCCGCGGCGCCGCGCCCGCCGCGCCGGCGCCGCGCTGTCCCTGCTGTCCCTGCGACGTCTCGCGCGACCTGGTCTTCGTCCGGCGATCCGCCGCCGCGTGCGGCCGACTGCTGATCGGTCGTGATCTCGCGTCGGCTTGATCGAGTTGATGTCGCGCGTGGCAGGCACCTGGAAATTGAACTCGAACGCCGCGTCCTTCTTCACGAAGCTGACGGTGCGTGAACGGCAGGTTCTGCGCGTCGTACGGATGCGCGTGATCGAGGTCAGCGCCGCCGCCATCTTCGCGTGATCGAAGAGCGGGGCCTTCGCCTTCTTCAGCGGATCCACGAGGTAGAAGCGGCGGCCCTCGCGCGTCTGGTAGCGAATACCAGAACCGATCGCTCGTCTCGAGCCATCGCGGCGTGACGCTGGTGTCGAAGACGAGCTTCGACACTTTCTGAGACGTCCACTGCGACGCCAGCTCGTAGTTCGGCGCGGCCGGCGCCGGCCCGGCCTGGGGCGCGCCCTGCGCGCCGAGCCTTGGCGTGGCGACGAACACGAGCGCGAGCGTGGACGCGCACAGGAGAATCCGGACGGCGCGCGCAATAACGGCGTCTGGCAGCATGACCACTCCTCCTCGGGAGCTTCGAGAGATCCGAACTGGACGGGGAAAAACTAGCAGATCAGGCGGGAAACGTAAGTGCCCCCCGGCCCTCCGCGCCGGAACTGTCAGTGCAGCCCGAGTCGCGCAAAAAACAACCCCGAGCGAGGGTGGCCCCCATAGGCCGAATAGAGCTCGCCATCGACATGGTTCCAGGCGGCAGCAGCCCCGAGCTGCGCGTCCACGTATCGTGTGTCCACCACTCGAAACGCGTAGCCGACAGTCATCCGGACGACCGGATAGAGTGTGCTGTGGCGAAGATCGGTTATCGGAAAGAGCTCGTCTTTCAGGGCCCATTCCGTGCGCATGACGACGGCGTGACGGGCCCGTCGCAGCGTGGCTTCGCCGAGAAGCGCCTGCGCCGTGGTGCCTGGGTAGACATAGAAGCCACCTTCGACCGGGACGACGCTGGTCGTTCGCGTGTTCCGGCCCCAGGCGAGCGTGGCGTCGATCGAATTACCCCGCCAGTCTGCCGAGTACATCGCAGACGCGGTCAGCCGCGATACGTCCGCACCGGGATGAAGCTGCTCGGCATCGGACAGAAGCGCGGCACTCAACTGGAAGGCGAGCTGGGCTGTCGGATTCACCGACAGCCGGAAGGCGAACGAATCGAGCCCCGGCTTTTCGAACCCCCAGCGATCTTGATCGGGCTCTCTTCCGCGAAACACGGACCCTTCGAACTTTACCCGCGGCGTCGCGACGAATCCGCCCGTGATGACCCCGTAGGTTACGTGTGTCGAGTCGAACCAGTGGTGCGTAATGGGCGAGACCGGCAGCAGCGAGCCTGACGCGCGATGCATGAACGGAGGGGGATCCGATCGCCGGTGCACCGACTGCGGCAGCGTACACGTAGAACGAACGATCAGCGCCAATCTGCCGGGAGTAACGTTGCCGCAAGCTCCATCGGCAGATCGTGCGGATGCTGTCGATCCACGAGCGCGTTCACGCCGTCCGCGGTTTCACCGGTCTGAAGCAGGAGCGGATACCCGCGTGGCCCCATCGCCGGCTCCAGCGACCACATCGACTGCACGCCGAAGACTCCCTTGCCGGCGCGCCGGAGTGACGTTCGCCATCCCGTAGTTGGCCACGTACGTGTCGTCGTCTCCGCGCGGCCCGCCCTCCTGGACCGTTGCCAGCGAAGCGTCGAGGTGCGCTGCGTATTGCCACGAACCTGCCGACCGCCAGTGAAGATGATCGAGCGCTGTCGCGTCAGGTTGCCAGCTCGTGCCGCTGGCACTTCGGGCCGGAGGACAAATCGGACAGAGCGCCGACGGCTCGGGCGTTTCAGCGCTCCTATGAACGTGTTGAGGAACCGGGTCTGCCTCTGGCTTGGGCGATGTCGAGACAGGAGCGGACTGGAGAAGGATGACGGTCAAAGCAATCCACACATCCATCGTTTGGCGATCTCTTCTCGAAGCGCAATCAACGAATCTTCACTGCCGGCTTGAGGGGCTCGAGCTTCGGCGGCCGCTGGCCGGTCCGGACGGCCCCGGCAACCGGGATGTACCGCAGCTCCTCCAGTGACGACACGCACCGGAGAAGGAGCCCGCCCCGGCTCATGTCGCCGCACCTCCATGACGAGTATTAGAGACCGACTCGAAGCGCTCGTCGGCGAGTGGGAGCTGCAGGCGCCCTGGCTGGTCGATGGCCGCGCGAG
This sequence comes from uncultured Thermoleophilaceae bacterium, assembly GCA_963846865.1. Taxonomy (GTDB): domain Bacteria; phylum Actinomycetota; class Thermoleophilia; order Solirubrobacterales; family Thermoleophilaceae; genus DASPHG01. The sequence continues at coordinate 6,467 of CAWJXU010000010.1, forward strand.
ATTCGACTGGGTTGAGGACGGAGCGTTTCTCGTCCAGCATGCGGACGCCGAGCTTCCCGACGACCCCCCACAGGGGTTGGTCGAGAACTGGCCCTTTCCGATCACGACGATCATCGGGCTCGACGACTTCAGACAGACGTTCAGCTACCTCTACACGGACGGCCGAGGCGTCTCCCGCGTCTACGACATGACACTGGAGGGCCGCGAATGGAAGGTCTCCGGACGGGCCGCGCCTGAGTTCTTCCAGCGCTTCATCGGCAGCCTCAGCGAGGACGGCAACGAGATCAGCGGCCGCTGGGAGCGATCAGCGGATGGCTCCGACTGGAAGATCGACTTCGAGACGACCTACTCGAAGGTCAGCTAGCCCCCGGCTTACGCCCTCGAAGGCACCTCTACGAAGTCCAGCCACTCCGCGTAGCGCGGCTCGCGGCCGTGCAGGGCGTCGTCGAACGCCTGCTGCAGCTCCTTCGTGACAGGGCCCGGCGCGCCGGCGATCTCCGTGGTCGTCGATCTCGCGCACGGGCGTCAGCTCGGCGGCCGTGCCGGAGAGGAACACCTCGTCGGCGAGCATCAGCTCTGAGCGCATCACGTCGCGCTCCACCACCTCGTAGCCGCGGTCGCGCGCGATCTGGAGGATCGACCGGCGGTTGATGCCGTCGAGCGTCGACGACGACGGCCCAGGCGTGTGGATCGCGCCGTCGCGGACGACGAAGATGTTCTCGCCCGTCCCCTCGCAGACCATCCCCCGCTCGTCGAGCAGGATCGCCTCCTCGTAGCCGGCCTTCAGCGACTCGATCTTCGCCAGCACGCTGTTCAGGTACTGGCCCGCACGCCTTCGACTGCGGGATCAGCGACTGCGGGCCCGATCCGGCGCCACGACGACACCTTCGCGCGCACGCCGCGCGCCTTGCCCTCCTCGCCGAGGTACGCCCCCCACTCCCACACCGCGATCACGACGTCGACCGGGTTGTCGAGCGGGTTGAGGCCCATCTCGCCGTAGCCGCGCGTGACGAGCGGGCGGATGTAGCAGCTCTTCAGGCCGTTCCGCCCGATCAGCTCGTGCGTCGCCTTGCGCAGGTCGTCCTGCGAGTACGGGACGTCCATGTAGTAGAGCTGCGCCGAGCGCTCGAGCCGCTTCAGGTGGTCCTGGTGGCGGAAGATCGCCGTGCCGCGCTCCGTCTCGTAGGCGCGGATCCCCTCGAAGACCGCCGTGCCGTAGTGGAGCGAGTGGGTCAGTACGTGTACCCGCGCGTCCTCCCAGGCGACGAACTCCCCGTTCACCCAGATGAAGTCGGCGGTCTGCACGTATGTCCCTCCTCTCAGAGGTTTCTGAGGATCGCTTCCGTTGCGTCCTCGGTTGTCGCGTCGCCGCCCAAATCGGCCGTACGCAGGCCTTCTTCGAGCGCGCGATCGATGGCGGACTCTATCTTCACGGCGTCCTGCTCCCTGTCAAGCCCGTAGCGAAGCATCATCGCGACGGAGCCGAACATCGCGAGCGGGTTCGCACGTCCCGTGCCGGCGATGTCGGGCGCCGAGCCGTGCACCGGCTCGAACAGGCCGGGGCCGCCGGCGCCCACGCTCGCGCTCGGCAGCATCCCGATCGAGCCGGTGAGCATCGCCGCCTCGTCGCTCAGGATGTCGCCGAACATGTTCTCGGTCAGGATCACGTCGAAGTCCGCCGGGCGCGAGACGAGCTGCATCGCCGCGTTGTCCACGAGCAGGTGCTCGAGCTCCGTGCCGTCGTGGTCTGCCGCGACCCGCTCCACCACCTCGCGCCAGAGCCGCGACGTCTCGAGGATGTTCGCCTTGTCCACGCTCGTCACCTTGCGGCGGGCGAACTTGAACGCCACCGCGCGCGATCCGCTCGATCTCGGCCTCGCTGTAGACGCACGTGTCGTGCGCGGTGCCGTCCCGGCGCGCGCGGTCGCCGAAGTAGATGCCGCCGGTCAGCTCGCGCACCACCAGCAGGTCGGTGCCCTCGATCCGCTCGCGCCGCAGCGGGCTGGCGTCGAGCAGCGCCGGGCTCGGGCGCACCGGCCGCAGGTTCGCGAACAGCTCGAGCTCCTTGCGCAGCGCGAGCAGGCCCTGCTCGGGCCGCGGCGCGTCCGGGTCGGTCGAGTCCCACTTCGGGCCGCCGACCGCGGCCAGCAGGACCGCGTCGGAGGCGCGGCAGGCGTCGAGCACCTCTTCGGTGAGCGCCGTGCCGTGCTCGTCGATCGACGCGCCGCCGACCAGGCGCTCGTCGATCTCGAAGTCGCCGACCTCGGCGAGCAGCCGCAGCGCCGGCGGCCATGATCTCCGGCCCGATCCCGTCGCCGGGCAGCGCGACGATCTCGCGTCACGCGGGCTTCCGAGCCGAGATGTTCAGGCGCACGTACTCGAGCGTGAGCGGGTTCCCGAGCGTGTCCACGACGCTGCCGACGAGCGTGTCGCGCAGCTCGTCCGGCAGCTGCTCGAGGTGGTAGCCCAGGCACACCGTGCGCAGGTACTCGTGCGGCTCGGGCGGCACGACCGGCCGCTCCTCGAGCCAGCAGTGCACGTCCGTGAAGCCGATCCGCTCAAGCCGCTCGGTCGCCTCGTCGTCGGAGGCGAAGTGCCACGGGCCCGACCATCCCTCGAAGTACGAGGAGAACGGGGGCCGGTCGGCCAGCCGGCTGACCGCGTCGTGGAAGGTCTTGACGTTGCCGGCGCCGCCGCACTGGGCCTCGATCCGCCCGCCGGGCCTGAGCGCCTCGAACAGGCGGCGTGAAGAGGCGCTCGTGGTCGAGCACCCAGTGGAACACGGCGTTCGAGAAGACGGCGTCGACCGGCTCCGCGACCCGCAGCTCGGCGAGGTCCTGGAGCAGCACCTCGGCGCGGTCGCCGATCGCCTCGCGCGCCTTGGCGACCATCGCCGGCGAGGAGTCGACCGCGATCACCTTCCCCTGCGGCAGGCGCTCGATCAGCATCGCGGTCACGCGCCCGCTGCCGCACCCGGCGTCCAGCACCGTCTCGTCGCCGCGCAGCTCGAGCCGGTCGAGCACCGGTCCCGCCCACTCGACCTGCGGGGTCGAGACCCGGTCGTAGGTCGCGGCGTCCCAGTCGCGGGGCTTCAAAGCGAGGTCGTCACCGGGCCCTCGCGCTCCCGGTCCGCCTCGTAGCGGTCGATCGCGTCCGCCTGCTGCAGCGTGACGCCGATGTCGTCGAGCCCGCCGAGCAGCCGCCGCTTGATCTCGGCGTCGATCTCGAACGGCACCTCGCGGCCGTCGAACGCGACGACCTGGCGCTCGAGGTCGATCGTCGCCTCGCCGGCCGCCATCAGCTCCTTGACCTCGTCCTCCGGGCAGGACGACGGGCAGCAGCCCGATCTTCGTGCAGTTCGAATAGAAGATGTCCGCGAACGACGGCGCGACGATCGCCTTGAAGCCGTAGTCCTCGAGCGCCCACGGCGCGTGCTCGCGCGAGGAGCCGCAGCCGAAGTTGCGGCCCGGCGGCGAGGATCGGGTTCGCGCGGCAGGTCCCAGCCCGGCTCCTCCTTCCAGTCGTGGAAGAGGAACTCGCCGAAGCCGGTCCGCTCGACCCGCTTGAGGAACTGCTTGGGGATGATCTGGTCGGTGTCGACGTCGGCGCGGTCGAGCACCGACACCGGACCGCTGATGACGCCGACGGGCTCCATCAGCTCCAGCTCCTGATGTCGACGAAGTGGCCCTCGACCGCGGCCGCGGCGGCCATCTGCGGGCTGACGAGGTGAGTGCGGCCGCCGCGGCCCTGGCGGCCCTCGAAGTTGCGGTTCGAGGTGGACGCGCAGCGCTCGCCCGGCTGGAGGATGTCGGGGTTCATCCCGAGGCACATCGAGCAGCCGGCCGAGCGCCAGTCGAAGCCGGCGGCGCGGAAGACCTCGTCGAGGCCCTCCTCCTCGGCCTGCGCCTTCACCTGCTGCGAGCCGGGCACGACCATCGCCTCGACGTCCGGGTGCACCCTGCGGCCGTCGAGCACCTCGGCCGCGGCGCGCAGGTCGCCGATCCGCGAGTTCGTGCACGAGCCCACGAAGACGCGGTCGAGCCGGATGTCCTGGATCGGCGTGCCGGGCTCGAGGTCCATGTACTTGAGCGCGCGCTCGTCGGTCTCGGTCTGCGGCTCGGGCACGGCCTCCGTGACCGGCACGACCATGCCCGGCGTCGTCCCCCAGGTGACCTGCGGCGACAGCGCCGCGGCGTCGACGACGACCTCCTTGTCGAACGCCGCGCCGTCGTCGGTGTGCAGGTCGCGCCACTCGCTCGGGCACCTCGGCCGGAGCGGCGTCGCGGCCGATGACCCAGTCGAACGTCGTGTCGTCCGGCGCGATCATGCCCGCGCGGCCGCCGGCCTCGATCGTCATGTTGCAGACGGTCATCCGGCCCTCCATCGAGAGCTTCTCGATCGCGGGCCCGGCGTACTCGATCACGTGCCCCACGCCGCCGTCCGTGCCGATCTGGCCGATCGTCCCGAGGATCAGGTCCTTCGCGGTGACGCCGAACCCGAGCTCGCCCTCGTAGCGGATCACCATCGAGCGCGGCTTCGGCTGCTGCAGCGTCTGCGTGGCGAGCACGTGCTCGACCTCGCTCGTGCCGATCCCGAACGCAAGCGCGCCGAAGGCGCCGTGCGTGGACGTGTGCGAGTCGCCGCACACGATCGTCATGCCCGGCTGCGTCACGCCGAGCTCGGGGCCGATCACGTGGACGATCCCCTGGCGCTCCGAGCCGATCGAGTACGACCGGAACGCCGAACTCGCGGCAGTTGCGCTCGAGCGTCTCGACCTGGACGCGCGAGAGGTGGTCGCGGATCTGCGCCGCGGCGGTCGAGCCGTCGGTCGGGACGTTGTGGTCGGCGGTCGCGAGCGTCCGGTCCGGGCGCCGGACGCTTGCGGCCCGGCGATCCGCAGGCTCTCGAACGCCTGCGCCGAGGTGACCTCGTGCACGAGGTGCAGGTCGACGTAGATCAGGCCGGGCGCGACCTCGTGCGCGTCCCAGATCTTGTCGAAGAGCGTGCGTCGCCACCGTCAGCTCCTCCGCAGCCCGGCGTTGACGACGGCGAGGAAGCGCGTCTGCTTCTTGCCGGGGTTCTCGAACCGGTGCGGCAGGTCCGAGTCGAACGTGACCGAGTCGCCGGTCTCCAGCGTCGTGGTCGGTGCCGTCGCAGTGCAGGCGTGAGCCGGCCCTCGAGCACGACGGCGGTCTCGCGCGCGCCCGGCTCGTGCATCGGCGGGTCGTCCGCCCCGGCCGTCAGGGCACCCGGCGCGAGCACGTGAAGCGAGACCTCGGCGCGCTGCCCCGGGCAGCGGCGGCGTGAGGACCTCGTAGCTGTGCCCGCGCGAGCGGGCGCCGCCCGACGCTCGCTCGCCGGCGCGGACCACCGTCACGGCGCCGCCCTCGTCGAGGCGCAGCAGCTGGGACAGCGACAGGTCGAGGCCCGCCGGCGATCCGCGCCGCGACGGACAGCGTCGGGCTGGTCTCCCCGCGCTCGACCTGGGAGAGCATCGGCGCCGAGACGCCGCTGCGCTCGGCGAGGTCCCGGAGCGAGAGGCGCATCGCCTCGCGCAGCGCGCGGACGCGCGTGCCTACGGCGATGGCCTCGGCTGGAGCGGCGGTGGCGGCTGTCACGTCCCGTACGCTATCACGTACGGTTGTCTACCGACGGCGCTTGAGGCGTGCCTTGCGCTTCGTCACGCGCGTGTCGCCCGTGGCGTCGGAGGCGGTGGCCTTCAGCTTCGCGCGGCAGCGCGTGCTCGCCGAGCTGCTCGCGAGCCTTCTTCGACATCTTCAGCTTCAGCTTCTTCGACGCGCCCTGCGCCAGGTCGAACCGCTTGCTGCCGAGCTTCAGATTGCCGGCCTTCCCCACCAGCGTCCCTTGCACCGGCTCGCGCTGTCGGGACAGCTCGACCTTCGTCACCAGCCGCTTGCCGCGGACCCGCGGCTTCCCGATCTTGACCTTCGGTCCGTCGTCGTCCTCGATGATCCCGAACGCGCCCTTGCTGCCGAGCGTCGCGGCGACCGGGTTGCTCAGGGTCACCGCGAAAGCCTCGTCGGGCTCGTCGCGCTTGTCGCCCTTCACGTCGACCGAGATCGTCTTCGTCGTCTGGCCCGTCTGGAAGACGAGCTTGCCGCTCGCGGCCTTGTAGTCGGCCTTGTTGGCCGTGAAGTTCGCCGTCTTCCATGTGACCTCGGTGCGCGCGATGGCGGGGGTCGAGAGCCTGACGTTGAAGAGGACGTTGCGGGTGCCGCGGTTGCCCTCCGCGACCGTGACGCGTCTTCGGAAGGGAGACCGTCGGCAGCGGCGCCCGCGTCGTCGTCGAAGATCCCGACCGTCGTCTGCTCGACGATGGTGGTGAGTCGACGCTGTCGCGAGAGCCGGTGCCCGTCGGGCACGAGCGCTCCGCTGCTGCGCCTAACGGTGAACGTTCTCGTCGAGCTCGTCGACGCAGTGTCACGTCTCGGTGATCGGCACGGTCGACCGCTGAGACGAGGTCGTGGCAGCCGACGCACGTGAGCGAGCGTCTCGGCTGGGAGCGTGCCGTGAGTCCCGACGACCGGACGTTGCCGGCGGCCCGCGGGCGCCGTCGGCGGTCTGCCGAACGTGAGCGCGTCCGTGCTGGGTGACGTCGAGCAGGACGACGGGTGCGACGTGACCGGCACATCGGCACCGTCGTGCGACACCGAGTGCGCCGGGCACGGACCCGGCAACCACCAGGCACTCCCGGTCAGACTCGGGCACCGATCCGGCAACCCCGGCACATCCGGCAGACCCGTCGCGCTCGCCGAGCCGCACTCGACGGTGTAGGTCGCCGTGCCCGCCGTCTCGCTCACGGTGGCCGGCCCGCTGATCGACATTGCCGCCATCGCCGGCCCCGGCAGGGCCAGGAGGATCCCGCACGCGAGGATGAGCCTGAATGAGCAACGTAGCGATTCGAGTATGCATCGGGAACCCCGCTCTTTGGGCGCAAAAAGCGGCAGAAGCTGCGGTTTCTGGACGAATGTGCGAGGGGCTAGAGCGCCTCCGCGAGCAGGCGGCGGAGCTCTCGGCGCGCTCGGCTGTCCGCCGGGCGTGTTTCCGATCGCCGGGTGCCGCAGGATCGCCCTCGACGACCTCGTCGAGATCGCCCTCGGTCACGCCAGCTCGCCCAGCCGCGTCACCCCGCGCGCGCGGCCGCGAGTCGCTGATCACGGCAGGGCTCGACGCCCTGCAGCGCATCGCGGGTCGCGCGCGGCGACGAAGCGACCGTGTGCGGCAGCATCACCGCGTTCGTCTGCGCGTGCGGCGTGCCGAGGAACGCGCACCGTCGTCTGGCAGACGGCGTGGTGCACGGCGAAGCCGGCGCAGCCGACCGCGTAGCCGGCGAGGATCGAGGCCAGCGCCAGGTCGTCGCGCCGCGGCTCCTCGTCGCCGAGCCCGAGTCGAACAGCTCGACCGCTCGCAGTGCGGCCATCGAGGTAACCGGGCTGCCGCATCGGGCCGTAGAGCGCCTCGACCGCGTGCGCGAGCGCGTTCATCGCGCTGGCGGCGAGGTCGGGCATCGGCTGCGAGGCCATCAGCGCCCGGCTCGGCCACGACCAGCGCCGGGCGCACGAGGTTGAACTGCTCGACTCCGGCGGGCATCCGGTGGAAGCGGGTCATCGGCGCGCCGGAGAGCGTCGTCGGGATCGCCGCCACCGCCAGCCCGTCGGCGCCGGCGATCGCCTTCGCCGCGTCGATCACGCGCCCGCCGCCGAACGCGACGAGCGGCGAGCCCGCGCACCTCGTCGCGCACGCGGCCGCGGCCGCCTCGGGCACCGGCCCGGAGGGCACGTGCGCCACGCGCGCCGCGCCCTCCGGCCAGGTCCCGGGCGTCGCGCTCCGCGCGCTCGGTCGTCAGCAGCGAGTAGTCCGTCGAAGCCGCGCGCGGCCAGGAGGCCGGGCGCCTCGCCGAGCGCGCCGTCGCCGAAGCGGATCAGCCGCTCGCCGTCGAGCCCAGGTGAAGCTCTCGGCCAAGCTAGGACGAGGGCGCCGCCTCGGCCTCGGCGCGCAGGTGGTGCTCGGCCTCGGCGACCGGAGAGCCGGCCTGCGCGTTCGACAGCGCCCTGCAGGTAGGCCTTGCCGGACGCCTCGAGGATGTCCGTCGAGACGCCCTGGCCCGATGCGAGCTGTCCGTCGAGCTCGAGCAGGACGGTCACCTCGCCCAGCGCGTCGCGCCCGCCCGTGACGGCGCTCACGTGGTACTCCTTCAGCCGCGCCTCGATGCCCGGTCGCGGCGTTGATCGCGCTGAAGAACGCGTCCACCGGGCCGTCGCCGGTGAAGCTGCCCTCGACGACGCGCCCGTCCGGCATCTTCACGCCCACGCGCGCGAGCGGCGCGCGGGTCGACGACGCCTCGACGTCGAACCAGTCGATCGCGTACGCGGCGGGCGCCTGGCGCATCTCGTCGGTGACGAGCGCCTCGAGGTCGAGTGCGGTCACCTTCTTCTTCTTGTCCGCCAGCTCCTTGAAGCGCTTGAACGCGGTGTTGAGCGCGGCGCCCTCCACCTGGAAGCCGAGCTCCTCGAGCGCCTTGCGGAGGGCGTGGCGGCCGGAGTGCTTGCCGAGCACGATCGAGTTCGTCTCGAGCCCGATCGTGGTGGCGTCCATGATCTCGTAGGTCGTGCGCTCCTTGAGCACGCCGTCCTGGTGGATGCCCGCCTCGTGCGCGAACGCGTTGCGGCCGACGATCGCCTTGTTCGGCTGCACCGGGTAGCCCGTGAGGCGCGAGACCATCCGGCTGGTGCGCGCGATCTCCTTCGTGTTGATGCCGGTCCAGAGGTCGACGCTCGACTCGCGCGTGTGGAGCAGCATCACGAGCTCCTCGAGCGAGGTGTTGCCCGCCCGCTCGCCGATGCCGTTCACGGCGCATTCGACCTGGCGGCAGCCGGCCTGCAGCCCGGCGAACGAGTTCGCCACGGCGAGGCCGAGGTCGTTGTGGCAGTGGACCGAGACGGTGACGTCGTGGAGGTCGGGCACGAGGCGGTAGAGCTCCTCGAACATCGCCTGGTACTCGTGCGGCATCGTGAAGCCGACGGTGTCGGGCACGTTGATCGTGGTCGCGCCCTCGTCGATCGCGATCTGGATCACCTCGGCCATGAACTCGACGTCCGAGCGCGAGCCGTCCTCGGGCGAGAACTCGACGTCGTCGGTGTACTGCTTCGCGTGCGCGACGGCGGCGCGGGCCTGGCCCTTCACGTCGTCCTTGGTCGTCTGGAGCTTGCGCTCGATGTGGATGTCGCTCGTGGCGATGAAGGTGTGGATGCGCGGGCGCTCCGAGTCCTTGATCGCGTTCCAGGCCGCGTCGATGTCCTGAACGGACGTGCGCGCGAGGCCGCAGATGACGGGGCCCTGCACGTCGCGCGCGATCGCCTGGACGGCTTCGAAGTCTCCCGGCGAGGTGATCGGGAAGCCGGCCTCGATGATGTCCACGCCGAGGCGGGCGAGCTGGTGCGCGATCTCGACCTTCTCGTGGCGGTTGAGCGAGATGCCCGGGCGACTGCTCGCCGTCGCGCAGCGTCGTGTCGAAGATCTTTACTCGGTTGCTCTCGTCTCTCGCCATGTCGTTCCTTTCTTTGCCCTACCTCGCTTCTCCTGTGCTCGCGGCTTCAGCGGCCGCCACGCGTCATTCCCCCCGAAGGGGGAGAAGGAGAAGTCGCAGGTCGAGCAGGAACGACATGCGGTTCTAGGGTACACGCCGTGGCCACGTGGGACGAGGTGAGCCGCCTCGCGACCGCGCTGCCGGAGGTCACGGAGCTCGAGGCCCGCGGCCTGCGCCAGTGGAAGGTGAAGGGCAAGCTGTTCGTCTGGGAGCGGCCGCTGCGGAAGTCGGACCGCGATGCGCTGGGTGATGCAGCTCCGGAGGGACCGATCCTGGCGGCGCGGGTCGAGCACGAGATCGCCAAGCAGGCCCTTCTCGCCGACGATCCGGAGGTGTTCTTCACGACGCCGCACTTCGACGGCTACCCGATCGTCTTGGTGCGGCTCGACCGGATCTCGGCCGAGGGCCTGCGCGAGGTCGTGACCGAGGCCTGGCTCGTGCGGGCGCCGAAGCGGCTCGTCAAGGAGTACCTCGGCTAGAAGGTGAGGACGACCTTGCCGATGTTCTTGCGCTCGCTCAGATAGCGGTGAGCGTCGGCGGCCTGCTCGACCGGGAACGCCTCGGCCACGACGGGGTCGATCACGCCCTGCTCCATCAGGTCGGTGAGCGGGCTGGATGTACTCGTCGAGGCTGCCCTTCGTGTCCTGGATAATGAGCATGTTCAGCCCGATCACGGACTTCGAGTCGCGCATCATCGTGAGCGACCGGGAAGACCGGGCTGGTGGCGAGCATCTTCAGCGCCTTTGCTGATCTCGCGCCGCTCACCGCCGCCCGCCTCGGACGCGCCGAAGGCGACGAGCCGCCCGCCGGCGCGCAGCAGCGACCAGCTCTTGCGGAAGCTGTTGCCGCCGACCGCGTCCATCACGAGGTCGAGCGGCTTCTTCTCGCTCGTGATGCGGCGGATCTCCTTGACGAAGTCCTGCGCTGTGGTAGTCGATCGGGTGCTCGATCCCGAAGCCGCGGATCGCGTCGTGCTTCGCCGCCGAGGCGGTGCCGTAGAGCTCGGCGCCGAGGTGCTTGCCGATCTGCGTGGCGGCGATGCCCGACCCCGCCCGCCGCGGCGTGGATCAGCACGCGCTCGCCCGCGAGCACGTTGCCGTATCGGATCATCCCGGCGTACGCGGTCGACGTAGACCACCGGGAACGCCGCGCCCTTCTCGTAGCTCCAACCGTCCGGGCAGCGGGAAGACGTTGCCCGCGTCCGTGACCACCAGCTCGGCCTGGCCCGCCGAAGCGCGTGCCCGCGATCACGCGGTCGCCCGGCTTGAGCGCTCTCGACGCCGTCGCCCACCGACTCGACGTCGCCGGCCACCTCGTAGCCGATCACGCACGGCGGCTTGGGCGCGTCCGGGTACATGCCGACGCGCGCGAGCAGGTCGGAGAAGTTGAGCCCGGCCGCCTTCACGGCGATCCGCACCTCGCCCGGGCCGACCTCCGGATCAGGCCGGTCGAGGACCTTCAGGACCTCCGGCGGCCCGTGCTGCGTGATGACGAGCGCCCTCACGGGCACGACCCTACCGGCCGCGTCGTTAGTCCCGGTCGGGAATCTGCTGGACAGCCCAGCCGTTGCCGTCCGGATCCCTGAAGAAGACGAACGTGCCCCAGGGGAACTCTTGGACCTCGCTGGCGTCAACGCCACGGTCGACAAGCTCTGTACGCGCCGCGTGGATGTCAGCCACGACCAGCTGCAGCCCTTCGACCGAGCCGGGCGCCATTTCGCCAAGGCCGCTACCCACCGCGATGGAGCAGGCAGAGCCGGGAGGCGTCAGCTGAACGAAGCGAATGCCGTCGCCGACCGTATGGTCGTGGTCGGCATTGAACCCGACCTTCTCGGTGTAGAAGGCCTTTGCACGGTCGACGTCGGAGACCGGGACCTGCACGAGTTCGAGCCGCCAGTCCACGAGCCCACCCTACCGCCGAGTGCTACTTGGCGAGGTGGCCGACCTTCGCTGACATCGCCTCGGCCAGGGCGATCAGGCCTGACATCGGGCGGACCATCACGGTGAGGTTCGTGATCTGCGCCGGAGTCGTCCATCCGGATCAGGTCGAGGCCCTCGACCGACTTGTCGCCGACGCGGGCGCGGAAGACGAGCGCGTGCGTGCCGTCTCGTTGCGAACTCGTCCGTGTAGTGGAAGTCCTCGAAGGTCTCGACGACCGCCCGCAGCACGACCGAGACCTGCTCGATGCCCACGAACGGCTTGAAGGCCACCGGGCTGTCGAGCGTCGCGTCGTCGGCGAACAGCGCCAGCGCGGCGTCGAAGTCGCGCGCCTCGACGGCTGCTCGGAACGGATGCATCAGAGGCTCACCGTGCGGCCGGCGACGAAGCCGTCCGTCGCGAGCGATCGCGTCGACGACGTCCTGCGGGATCGCGGCGTCGGCGGTGACGACCATCACCGCGTCGTCGGCCGCGTCCTCGTCTGGCTTCCAGCCGACCGCGGCCGAGACGATGTTCACGTTCGCGTCACCGAGCATCGTGCCAACGCGGCCGAGCATCCCGGGCTGGTCCGTGTAGCGGAAGACCGCGAGGTGCTGCTCGAGCTGCACGTTGAAGCGCGAGCCCCACGCCTCCAGCAGGTGCGGGCGGTTGCGTGAGCCGAGCACTGTCCCTACTACGCGCGTGCGGTCCGATCCGCTCACGACCGTCACGCGCACGAGGTCCGAGAAGTCGCGCGCCTCGGAGCGGCGCGTCTCGGCGACCTCGATCCCGCGCTCGGCCGCGATCCCCGGCGCGTTGACGTCGTTGACGTCCTCCTCGGTGTGGCCGGTGAGCGCCCCCTTCAGGACCTGCACGGTCAGCGGGCGCGTGTCGCGCTCCGCGATCCGGCCCAGGTACTCGACCTCGAGCCCGTCCACCGGCCCGTCCGCGAGCGCGACGGCCACGCGGCCGAGCTCGCACCGACAGCGGCAGGTACGGGCCGAGCGCCTCCATGTCCTCGGCCGCCACCGACGGGACGTTCACCGCCGTCGTCACGGCGCCGCCGGTGAGCGCGGCGACCACCTGCTCGGCGGCCTGGTAGCCGGCGCGGTCGGTGGCCTCGGCGGTGGACGCGCCCAGGTGCGGCGTCACGACGACGTTCGGATAGTCGAACAGCGGGTGCTCGGTGGCGGGCTCGTCGCGGAAGACGTCGAGCGCGGCGCCGCCGACCTTGCCGGAGTCGAGCGCCGCCTTCAGGTCGTCGTCCACCAGGAGCTTGCCGCGCGCGACGTTGATCACGCGGACGCCGTCCTTCATCTTCGCGAAGGCGTCCGCGTCCAGCCAGTTCTCCGTCTCGGGCGTGACTGGCAGGTGGATCGTGATGAAGTCGGCCGCGGCGTACAGCTCGTCGGAGGTCTCGGCGCGCTCGACGCCGGCTTCCTTGAAGCGCTCCTCGCCGACGTAGAGGTCGAACGCGATCACGCGCATGCCGAACGAGAGCGCGCGCTGCGCGACGAGCTGGCCGATGCGGCCGAAGCCGATCACGCCGAGCGTCTTCTCGTACAGCTCGGTGCCCGAGTACTTCGAGCGGTCCCAGGCGCCGTCGACGAGGGCCGAGTGCGCCTGCGGGATGTTCCGCGCGAGCGCGAGCAGCATCCCGACCGTGTGCTCGGCCGCCGTGATCACGTTCGACTGCGGCGCGTTCGCCACGATGATGCCGCGCTTCGTCGCGGCGTCGACGTCCACGTTGTCCACGCCGACGCCCGCGCGGCCGACGGCGCGCAGCCGGTCCGCCTTGGCGATCAGGTCGGCGTCGAGCTTCGTGGCCGAGCGGATGAGCATGCCGTCGAACTCGCCGATGCGGCGCTCGAGCTCGCCGTCCTCCCAGTCGACGCCGAGCTCGACCTCGAAGCCGGCGTCGCGCAGCAGCTGGACGCCGCTGTCGCCGATCTTCTCTTTGACGAGAACGCGCGGATGGGGCTGCTCGGCTTCGCCTCGCTCACGCCGCGACCGGCACGCCGGCTTCCAGGAACACGCGCTGCGCGGCTGCGACGCCCGCGCCCAGCTCGACGTCGGCGCCGAGCTCCTTGAGCGTCATCTCGAGCGCCGACGATCGTAGTGACGATGTCGAAGGCGCCGTAGTAGCCGCAGTGGGCGATGCGGGCGATCTTGCCCTTGAGCTGGTTCTGGCCGCCGGCGATCGTGATGCCGTACTTGTCGCGCATCGTCTTCGGCACCTTGGCGCCGTCGATCGCCTCGGGCAGCTTGATCGCGGTGACGACGTTCGAGTTCTCGTCCTCGGGGCCGAAGAGCTCGAGCTCGAGCGCCCTTGACCGCCTCGCGCGTCGCGCGGCCGAGCAGGCGGTGGCGCTCGAACACGTTGTCGAGGCCCTCCTCCTCGATCAGGTCGAGCGCGACGTCGAGCGCCATGAACAGCGAGACGGCCGGCGTGAACGGGCTGTCGGGCGGGTCCTTGCGCTGGCCCTTGGCCGTGCGGTTCCAGTCGAAGTAGTAGCGCGGGCCACCGCCCTCGGCGGCGCGCGCGAGCGCGCGCTCGTTGGGGCTGGCGAAGCCGAGGCCGGGCGGGCACATGAGCGCCTTCTGCGACCCGCCGACGACCACGTCGACGTCCCACTCGTCCTGCGGCAGCGGGACGGCGCCCAGGCCCGAGATCGCGTCCACGACGATCAGCGCGTCGTGCTCGTGGGCGACCTGGGTCAGCGGCTGGATGTCGTTGAGGACACCGGTCGAGGTCTCCGAGAACGTCGTGAACACGACGCGGACTCCGGGGTTCTCGCCCAGCAGCCGGTCCAGATCGGCCGGGTCCACCTTGTTGCCCCAGCCCGGCGTCGTGGTGCACGACCTTCGCCTGCCACGTCTCGGCGAGCTCGACGAAGCGCTCGCCGAACTTGCCGCAGGAGGCGACGAGGACCTCGTCACCGGGCTTGATCAGGTTCGCTGCGGCCGACTCCATTCCACCCGACCCCGAGGACGCGAAGCAGAGCACGTCGTTCTGGGTCTGGAACACCCCCTTCAGCCGCTCCAGGCAGCGCGCGTAGACCTCGACGAACGCGGGCGCGCGGTGGTAGAGGATCGGCTCGGCCATGACCTGCGACACGCGCGGCGGCAGCGGCGTCGGCCCGGCGGCCATGAGGTATTGCTTGATGTACGGGTTGGCCATCCGGCGGCCCACGATACCGAGGGCTCAGCCGACAAGCCGGATGGCGCGGCGGCCACCCGGATGAGCACGGCGGAGTCGAACTGGCCGTCGAAGGGTCGTGTCGGAGTCGTCGATCTCGTCCCAGTCGATGTCCACCGTCGCGAAGATCAGGATCCACGCGATCGATCGCGAGGACCGAGAGGACGACCGTGACGATCCCGATCACGTATCCGGCGTTCGCGAGGTCCTTGTGCTTGGGCGTCCGGCCCTCGGCGACGTTGCGCTTGCCCTTGCGCGAGTACGGGATCGCGACGATCCCGAGGATGAGCGAGACGATCGTCGACAGCCCCGCGGTGAAGAACAGGAGCGACACGCCGATGATCCCGCAGGTGAACCCGGCGACCGCGTCGTTGTTCGGCGGCTGCGGTGGCTGGCGCTGCCGGGCCGGCTGCCAGTAGCCGGGCGGCGGCTGCCTGCGGCTGCTGCTGCGGGTACTCGGGCGGCGGCTGAGGCGGCTGCCTCGCCTCCGGGCGGCTGGGGCGGGAGCCATTCGCCCGTCACGTCAGAACTCCGTGTCGATCCAGTCCATCATCGAGCGGAGCTCCTTGCCCTCGCGCTCGATCTGGTGGTTCTTCTGCTCCTCGCGCATGCGGTTGAAGTTCTCCTGGCCGGCGCGGTTCTCGGCGATCCACTCCTTGGCGAACTCGCCCGACTGGATGTCGGCCAGGATCTCCTTCATCGACTGGCGGGTCGGCGTCGCTGATGATCCGCTTGCCGCGCGTGAGGTCGCCGTACTCGGCGGTGTTGGAGATCGAGTAGCGCATGCCCGAGATGCCCTTCTCGTACATCAGGTCGACGATCAGCTTCAGCTCGTGGAGGCACTCGAAGTACGCGAGCCGCGGGTCGTAGCCGGCGTCGACGAGCGTCTCGTAGCCGGCGCGCACCAGCTCGGTGACGCCGCCGCAGAGGACCGCCTGCTCGCCGAACAGGTCGGTCTCGGTCTCCTCGCGGAAGCTCGTCTCGATCACGCCCGCCCGCGTGCAGCCGATGCCCTTGGCGTAGGCGAGCACGAGGTCGCGCGCCTCCCGTGGCGTCCTGGTGGACCGCGACGAGGCCCGGCACGCCGTTCCCGTCCTTGTACTGGCGCCGGACGAGGTGGCCGGGGCTCTTGGGCGCGACCATCCCGATGTCGACCTCGCTGGAGGGCTCGATCTGCCCGAAGTGGATCGAGAAGCCGTGCGCGAAGAGCAGCAGGTTGCCCGGGCGCGATCCCGTCCGCGATCTCGGCCTCCCAGATCTCGGCCTGCTTCTCGTCGGGCAGCAGCACCATCACGATGTCGCCGCGGCTGGCGGCGTCGGCGATCGAGCAGCACCTCGAGGCCGTCGGCGCGCGCCTTCTCGACCGAGCTCGAGTCCTCGCGCAGGCCGACCACGACATCGACGCCCGACTCCTTCAGGTTGAGTGCGTGGGCGTGGCCCTGGGAGCCGTAGCCGAGGATCGCGACGGTCTTGCCGTCGAGCTTCGCGAGGTCAGCGTCGTTGTCGTAGATCATGGGCGCGGGACTCTAACGGCGCGCGTTCGACCTTCCCGGACGCGGTCCGCGGAAGCTCGTCGAGGACGACGACGCGCTTGGGCACCTTGAAGCCCGGCAGGTGGCCGCGGCAGTGCGCGACGACCTCGGCCTCGTCGGTGTCGCCGGCGACGAACGCCCAGATCGCCCTTCCCCACTCCGGGTCCTCGACCCCGAGCACCGCCACGTCGGTCACGGCCGGGTGCGAGCGCACGACCTGCTCGACCTCGGGCGCGGCGACGTTCTCGCCGCCGGTGACGATCAGGTCGTCCATCCGGCCCTGCACCTCGAGCAGGCCCTCGTCGGTCAGACGGCCGCGGTCGCCCGTATGGAGCCATCCGTCGGCCGCGACCATCGGGCCGCGCACGAGGATCTCACCGTCGTCGCCGATGCGCAGCTCGACCCCGGCAGCGGGCGCGCGAGCCGCTCGCCCACGTCGGCGGTCGCGATCTGAGACGTGGTCTCGGTCATCCCGTACGTCGGCCTGACCGGAAGGCCGGCACCGAGCGCCCAGGCGAAGAGCTCGTCCGGAATCGGCCCACCACCGAGCAGGATCGTGCGCAGCTCCGGGGCCCGCTCGAGGCCGGCGTCGCGGAGGCGCGCGAGCATCGTCGGGACGAGCGAAGCGAGGGTCGACCTCGCCCGCCTCGAGCAGGTCTTTCACGCGGCCCGCGTCGAATGAGGGCTCCGCCACGACCGTCGTGCCGTAGATCGCCGAGCGTGTGAAGATCGACAGCCCGCCGACGTGGAACACCGGCAGGCAGCACAGCCAGCGGTCGTCCGGCTCGACGCCGAGCAGCTCAGCCGAGGCGCGGCGCGCTCGCCTCGAAGTTCTCGCGCGTGAGGCAGACGGGCCGCGGCTCGCCGGTGGAGCCGGACGTGAAGATCACCGCGAGCGTGCCAGCGGCAGGGTGCAAGAAAGGGGTACGTCCCCGCTTCTTGCGGAGCGGGGCTATCGCCGTGCCCGCCAGCCACGCGGCGTGCAGCTCGACCGCGAAGTCGATGCCCGCCGGCGTCGTCGTCGCGTGCAGCGGCGGCAGGGTCGTGGCTCGCGCCCGCTCCTCCAGCTCAGCGTACGAGAGGGCCTTCCCGGCGGCGACGACGGCGGGATGCCCGGGCCGCTCGCGCGCGGCGGAAGTCAGCCACTCGTCCAGTCCTCGTATCGTAGGTAGCCGATGGCGATGACCGAAAGGGCGATCCGCCCGGGCGCCGAGTGGCGGTCCGCGGGCGACTACGAGGACATCCGTTTCGAGACGGCCGAGGGGATCGCGAAGATCACGATCGACCGGCCCGAGGTGCGGAACGCGTTCAGGCCGGAGACGCTGATCGAGATCTCCGACGCGCTCGAGCGCGCGCGCGAGGACACCGACGTCGGCGTGATCGTGCTCACCGGCGAGGGGCCGCTCGCCTTCTGCTCCGGTGGCGACCAGAACGTGCGCGGTGACAGCGGCTACGTCCCGCAAGGCGCCGCGGTGGGCCGGTTCCACGTGACCGACCTGCACGTCCAGATGCGGCGCCTGCCGAAGCCGATCGTGGCGATGGTCGCCGGCTACGCCGTCGGCGGCGGCCACGTGCTGCACGTGGTCTGCGACCTCACGATCGCCGCCGACAACGCCCGCTTCGGCCAGACCGGGCCGAAGGTGGGCAGCTTCGACGGCGGCTTCGGCGCCGGGCTGCTCGCGGCCCAGGTCGGCCAGAAGAAGGCCAAGGAGATCTGGTTCCTCTGCCGCCAGTACGACGCGCAGCAGGCGCTCGACATGGGCCTGGTCAACACCGTCGTCCCGCTCGAGGAGCTCGAGGAGGAGACGGTCCGCTGGTGCCGCGAGATGCTCGAGCTGTCGCCGTTCGCGCTGCGGCTGCTGAAGGCGAGCTTCAACGCGACGGAGGACGGGCTCACCGGGATCCAGCAGCTCGCCCACGACACGAACCTCCTCTTCTACGGCAGCGAGGAGGCGCAGGAAGGCCGCGACGCCTACCGCGAGAAGCGCGCGCCCGACTTCGGCAAGTTCCCCCGCCGCCCGTGAGCCACCTGAGGCTGTGGCTGGTCGCGGCGCGTCCGCGAACGCTGCCCGCCGCGATCGCGCCCGTGATCGTCGGGACCGCGCTGGCGGTCACCGAGGACGTCTTCGAGCCGCTCCGGTTCGTCGCGGCGCTAGTCGGGAGCATCTTCATCCAGATCGGGACGAACCTCGCCAACGACTACTCGGACGCGCGCCGCGGCGCCGACACGGAGGACCGGCTCGGCCCCGTCCGCGTGACGGCCGGCGGGCTGATGCCGCCGCGGCGGGTGCTCGTAGGGACCTGGGTCGCGTTCGGGATCGCGGTGGCGGCCGGCTCCTACCTCGCGGCCGTCGCGGGCTGGGAGCTGCTGGTGGTCGGCGTCGTCTCGATCGCGGCCGGCGTCCTCTACACCGGCGGTCCCCGCCCCTACGGCTACGAGGGGCTCGGCGAGCTGTTCGTGTTCGTCTTCTTCGGCCTCGTCGCCGTGGGCGGCTCGTACTTCGTGCAGACGGAGGACCTCCGCTGGGAGGCGGTCGCGCTCGGCGTGCCGGTCGGCCTGCTCGCGGCGGCGATCCTCGTGGTGAACAACGTCCGCGACATCGAGACCGACCGCCGCGCGGGCAAGCGCACGCTGGCTGTGAGGCTCGGGCGCGAGCGCGCCGTCAAGGCGTTCGCGGCCATGCTGGCGTTCGCGTTCATCTCGGTGCCCGTGATCGTCGTCCTGCGGCGGCCTCAGCGCGTGGGTGCTGCTGCCGCTGTCCGCCATTCCAAGGGCCGTTCCGCTGGTGCGCACGCTCTCGTCGCAGCGGGACGGGCCGGCCCTCAACAAGCTGCTCGCCGACACCGGCGGCCTGCTCGCCGTATTCTCGGCGTTGCTCGCCGCCGGCCTCCTGGCTTCGTCGTGAAGCGCGACCTCTTCGTCCTGTCCCTGCCCGTTCCGCGAGCCGTTCGTGACCGCGACCGGCGTCATCAGCGAGCGCTGGATCATGCTTCTCCGGCTGGAGGACGACGACGGCGCCGATCGGCTGGGGCGAGGCAGCGCCGTTCGAGCCCTACGACGGCGTGTCGGTCGAGCGCGTGGAAGCGGTGTTGCGCGGCCGCTCCCGCGAGGAGCTGCGCCAGGCGGAGGCGGCCGTGGAGATGGCGCTGCTCGACCTCGACGCGCGCCGCGAGGAACGCCCGATCGGCGAGCCGGGCGCGATCGCCATCCCGGTCAACCTGACCCTTCCCGCCGGGCCCGGCCGAGGAGGTCGCCGCGCGCGCGAAGGAGGGCGTGCGGGCCGGGTACCAGTGCTTCAAGCTGAAGGTCGGCCGCCCGGACGACGAGGAGCGCGTTGCCGCCGTGAGGCAGGCGATCGGCAGCTGGCCGGCGCTGCGCCTCGACGCCAACGGGGTGTGGACCGTGGACGAGGCGGTCGAGCGCATCGGCGCGCTGGAGCCGAACGACCTCGAGCTGGTGGAGCAGCCATGCGCGACGCTGCCGGAGCTCGCCGAGGTCCGAAGGCGCGTTTCGACGCCCATCGCCGCGGACGAGTCGATCACCGGGCCCGACGACGTCCGCGCGGCGGCAGCCGCCGGCGCTTGCGACGCGGTGAACGTGAAGCTCGCATCGTGCGGAGGCGTGGAACGAGCGCGGGCGGCGATCAGGACCGCAGGCGAGTCCGGCATCGCCGCGTACCTGTCGAGCACGTTCGACGGGCCATGGGGCATCTCCGCCGCGCTCCAGCTCGCGGCCGGCGAGACGTTCCAGCTCGCATGCGGTCTCGCAACGCTCGAGCTCTTCGACTCGCCCCTCGCCGCGCTGCTCAAGCCCGCCCGCGGCGGCTTGATGCCGGTGCCGGCCGGGCCGGGCCTGGGGATCGAGGTCGACGACGACGTGCTCTTAGAAGCGCGCGCCCAGGAACTCTCGTAGAACAGTCGCCACCGCGTCGGGATCCTCGAGCTGCGGCGCGTGGCCGCAGCTCGGCACGATGCCCTGCACCGCGTTCGGCAGCGAGTCCGCCATTCGCCGCGTCGCTTCGACGTACGTCTCGTCCAGCTCGCCGGCGAGGAGGAGAACCGGCACCTCGATCTCGTGGAGCCGGTCCCACACCGGCCGCATGGCGCCCTGCCCGAAGCGGCGCAGGTCGCGGGCGAGCTCCGCAGGATCATGGGAGAGGCGCCCGGGGCGCTGCGCCGCGACGCAGCTCCGGGGGCTGGGTCGGCGAAGACGGGCTGAGCTCTCCCAGCGCTCGACGACCTCCTCGATCGAGTGCGCCTCGATCCAATCGGCGAGCTCGGCATCGCCCTGCGCGCCGCGCGTCCGCGTCGTCGACGCCTGCCCTCACCCCGACGAGGACGAGCGCCGGCCAGCGCGCCGGCTCGTCGAGCGCCGCGTGCAGCACGATCCGCCCGCCCATCGAGTACCCGACCGGGACGACGCGCGGCTCCGGGCGATCGCTCGCATGGTCGAGGAGAACGCTCGGATAGCGTTCGTCGAGCCGCTCGGCCACCGGCAGCCCAGGCGTCGGCGCGCTGCATGAAGCCCGGGACGAAGGCGAGCGTCGGCCTCTCCATGCGACCAGTCAACCGCACCTACGCACCGCTGCAGGCGCTGGCCGACGAGTTGGTGCAGGTGCGGGATGACGCACGCCGTCACGTGCCCCGGCTCGCGTAACGCGCCGCTCATCTACGCGCTGGCGGAGATCGAGGGCCTCGAGGCGGTGTCGGTACTCGACGAGCGCGCCGCGGGATTCCTCGCCCTCGGGCTCGCCAAGGCGAGCGGCCGTCCGGTGGCGGTGACGTGCACCTCGGGCACGGCGGCCGCGAACCTGTTGCCCGCAGTGGTCGAGGCGCACGAGGCGCGCGTGCCGCTGATCGTCCTGACCGCCGACCGGCCGCCGGAGCTGCGCGACACGGGCGCCGGGCAGGCGATCGACCAGCTCAAGCTGTACGGGTCGGCGGCGAAGTGGTTCGTCGAGGTCGGCAACCACGAGCCGGGGCGCGACGCTGCGGTCCATCACCGGGCGCTCGCGTGCCGGGCCTGGGCGACAGCTGCGGGTGGCCGGCCCGGCCCTGTGCATCTGAACTTCCCGCTGCGCGAGCCGCTGGCGCCGGTTCGGGAGGAGCTGAGCGAGGACGACTGGGCGGGCCGGCCTGACGGCAAGCCCTGGGTCGACGGTCTGGGAGCCGCCCGCGTCGGCGGCGGCCGGGCTTGGCGGCCGACGTCGCGTATCCACAGCGGCGTGATCGTCTGCGGGCCGGGCACCGACTGCCGCAGCCGTCGAGCCGGTCACCGCCCTCGCCGCCGCGACCGGGTGGCCGATCCTCGCCGAGCCGACATCTGGCCTCCGGTGCGGCGCGCACGACCGCAGCCACGTGATCGCGCACTACGACGTGCTGCTGCGCGACGAGAGCTGGGCTGCGGCGCCATCTCCCCAGGCTCGCCGTCCGCATCGGCGACACGCCCACGTCGAAGCCGCTGCGCGCCTGGCTCGCGCGCGCCGAACAGGTCGTGTTGGACCCGCACGCCACGTGGCACGAGCCGACGCGCATGGCGCAGTGGATCGTCGCCGCCGACCCGGCCCTCACCTGCGCCGATCTCGCGGAGACGATCGAGGTGCCCAAGGAGCGAAGTTGGGTCGAGGCGTGGCGCGAGGCCGACGAGCTCGTCGCCGGCCGCGCTCGCCGATGCCCCCGACCCGCTCGAGCCCAAGGTCTGGGCCGCGCTCGCGACCTCGTTGCCGGAGGCGGCGACGGTCTGGGTCAGCTCGTCGATGCCCATCCGCGACGTCGAGACGTTCTTCCCCTCGGTGTCCAACCCGATCCGCTTCCTCGCGAACCGCGGCGCGAACGGCATCGATGGCGTCGTGTCCTCGGCGGCGGGCGCCGCGCTGGCCGCCGGAGGCCGCGGGTGGCTCTTGACGGGCGAGCTTGCGCGTGCTGCACGACATCGGCGGCCTGCTCGCCGCTTCGCGTGCCGGGGCTGAGCTCACGGTCGTTTGCGCGAACAACGGCGGCGGCAACATCTTCGACTTCCTGCCTCTCGCCGAGCACGGCGCCGGCGACGACGTTCGAGGAGCACGTGATCACGCCCAGCGGCATCGACTTCGCCCGGTCGCCGCGCTCGCCGGCATGGAGCACCGCACGGCGACCACACCGGACGAGGTTTGCGCCGCGGCGGCTGAGCCGGGCCTCGTCGAGGTCAGGACCAATCGCGCCGACAACGTGCGCGGGCACCGCGAGCTGTACTCGCGGGTCGCGGACCAGCTCGCGCGCTAGACGCGCGCTGCCTAATCGCGCTCGCCCAGCTCCTCCAGGCGTTCCTCCCGCTGCTCGCGCCGCCTGACCTTCGCCGGGACTCGCGATCGGTTCGTGACGACTTATCGGCGCTCTGGCCCCATTAAGTCGACAGCAATTTCACAGGCCCTCGGGGTATGACTACGAGCGTCGCCCGACGAGCCTGGAAGCGGACGCGCAGAACCTGCCGCCGGGCCGAGAAGGCCCATGCGCGGCGCGGCAACGGCCGGCCGCCGAGCAGCACTTGTTCCGGCACGAACGGACGCCGCAGCGCCCCGAGCGCAGCCTCGAGCGTGTAGCGGCGCCGACGGTCGGCCGACACGCGTAGCCGCCAACCGCGGCGGGTCTCCACAGATCGCAGCCGCTCGCGCTTCGAACATGCGCCCACGCCAGCGGCCGCGCGGGAACGCGAGCAGGTTCAGCCGGCCCCGGCGGTCGCGCAGGTGCACGAGGCCGCGGCCGTACGGCGCGAGCGTGTCCACGTCAGCGGGAAGCAGCGGCAGCACGCTGCCGGCGCGAGCCAGGAGCGGAAGCTCCCCGAGCGGCGCGGGCAGGGTGCGCTCGGCGCCGCCGCGCAGCAGGGTCGCCGCGCGCGCATGGAAGGAGCCGTCTGCCCTCCGGTAGCGCACGCTCCGCCACCAGTCGATCCAGCGGCCCCTGCGGCAGGTACACGCGGCGTTCCTTCGCACCCGGCTCGACGACGGGGGCGGCGAGCAGGTCGGGCCCGAACATGAACTCCCCTTCGGCTGCGACCGCGCGGCTCGTCCCGGGGCCACACGAGCGCCGGGATGGCGCATCAGCGGAAGCCCGGTGCGGCGGTACGCCCTGTCCGCGGCCAGGATGTACGGGTAGAGCTGGGTGTGCAGCTTCGTGTACCGGCGCCAGTGCGGAAGGATCTCCGCGTCGAAGACCTGCGGCCGCTCGTAGGAGGGGAACGCCAGGCCGGAACGCTTCGTGCGCATGACGCCGGACACCGCCCCGAACTGGATCCAGCGGACGAGCAGCTCGGGCGTCAACCGCTCCTGGGTGCCGTAGGTGTTGTAGCCGCCGATGTCGGTGCCGAACCGGCTCACGCCTGACATGCCGATCCCGAGTGCCTGCCGCACGCCGGACTCGAGGCCATCGAAGCCCCATGTCGTCGTCGGATCGCCGCCCCACACGTTCACCGCGCAGCGCGCCGTGCCGGTCCAGCCCGAGCGTAGGTGGCGCACGGCGTCTGGCTTGAGCGTCGCCAGGATCCGCTGCACCGCGCAGTGGTAATCGGTCGGGTATCGGTTGTGCAGGGCCGTGCCGGTCGAGCCGTCCGCAGCCACCCCGGTCGGCGGCACGCCCTCGCCGAAGTCCTCCATCCAGCCGTCGTGGCCGCCAGTCGACGGCCTCGCCGAGCAGGGCGCCGTAGAAGGCGTCGATCCCGGGCGCGGTGAAGTCGAACTGGGACAGCGGCTCCGTGGTGAAGCCCGCGGGCCCCGCGCCGCCGACGAACGCCGGGTACACGTGTGGCTGCCCGGAGGACTCGCGGATCAGCAGGCCCTGCGCCGCGGCGTCACCCCAGACGGGCTGGTACGAGGCGCATAGCGACGGGTTGAAGTACACGAGGTGCGCGAGCCCGGCCGCGTGGAACTGGCGCCGTGCGCGCTGCGTTGTACTCGGGGTCGTCGCGGTGGGCCCCGCAGGGAAGGAAGTGCATCTGCGTCTCTGCCGCCGAGACGGGCACGTCGGCGTCCCGCTGCGCGGCGATGATCTGCGCCTCCTCGTCGAGCTCGACGCGGTTCGGCTGGCCGGTCTGGAACCACGGGCCGAACGTCCACGGCGTCGGCGGCGGCGGCTGGCGGCCGGTGGCCGCGGTGAACCGCCGCAGCGCGTCGGCCGGCTGCGGGCCCGCAAAGACCCGCAGCGCGAGCTCGGGTGCGTCGACCTCGAGGCTCCAGGCGTCGGCGCGCTCGGTGCCCAGGCGGAAACGGCTGCGCTCGTCGCGGTCGATCAGCACGCCGTAGCCGCGGCTCGAGAGGAGCCACGGGACCGGGAAGTAGGTGGAGTCGTCGCGCTCGCCATGCGCCCACGGCGGGACGAAGGCGCGCGGGTAGTTGCGGTCGGACTCGCGCGTGGGCCCGTCCTCGACGTAGTTCTCGACGTCGCGGCCGCGGTGGTCCACTGCGTCCGAGCGCGACCCGAAGCCGAAGAAGCGCTCGCCCGCCGGGGCTTCGAAGCCGATGCCGACCGCCTGTGCCGCGGCGTCCGGCATCGCCCGCAGCGCGATCGCGCCGTCGCCCAGCCGGCGTCGAGCTCGAGGGCGACGTCGCCGGCATCCGTCTCGACCACGCCCACAAGCCGCTCCCCTTCGAGCCGCAGCTCGCGCGCCCGGACGGCGCGGTGCCAGCCCGTGGAATCCGCGTAGCCGAGCTCGAGCCCCTGCTGCCTGGATGAGGGCCGGCTGCCCAGGCCCGCCGAACGCGATCCGGAACGGCTCCGCGTCGACCGTCACGGTCAGCGGACCATTGCGAAGCTCGAGCGCATCGGCGGCAGTCGGCGCCGACAGCGCGACCGCGCACGCCGCGGCGAGTCCCAGGTAGCCGCGCACTACGCGTCGGCCGCGAGCACCGCGCGGGCCTCTTCCTCGGTGCGGAAGAAGTCCCACCGAATCGCCAGTCCGTCGCGCAGGCGGATCACGTGCCAGACGACCTGCTCCATCGGCACGTCGCCGCCCGGCGGGCTCGCGTAGATCCTCGCCCTCACCAGCATGCGGTCGCCGTGATCTTCTACGTCCTCGAGCGTGGGGCGCCAGTCCGGCAGAACCTCGAGCAGGCTCTCGAAAAACTCGCGCATGCCCTCATGGCCGCGGTAGACGCCTCCCTCGGACTCGCGGATCATCGACGTGAAGACGACCTCCGGATGCGTGATCTCCACAAGTGCGTCGAAGTCACGGTTCAAGACCGCGGCGTAGGCGCGCCTGACCTTCGCCACGTTGTCGGCAGCCATCACGCGAGCAGGGGCAACAGCGCCTGCAGCTTCGCCTCGGTCTCGGCCAGCTCGTCGGCCGGGTCGGAGTCCGCCACGATGCCGTTGCCGGCGAACAGGTGCGCGACCTCGTCGCGGATCAGCGCGCAGCGGATCGCGACGCACAGCTCGCCGTCCTCCTCGAGGTCCGTCCACCCCACCGCGCCGGCGTACCAGCCGCGGTCGATGCCCTCGAGCGCCGGGATCAGCCGCGTCGCCTCGTCGCGCGGCTCGCCGCCGACCGCGGGCGTCGGGTGCAGGCGCCCGGCGAGCTCCAGCACGGGCAGCGGCTCCGCCAGCTGCGCGCGGATGGGCGTGCCCAGGTGCTGCACGTTGTGGACCTTCACGAGCACGGGCCGGTCGGCGACCGTCACCCACACGCTCACGGGCTCGAGCGTGCGCTCGATTCGCTGCGCGACGATCGCCTGCTCCGCGCGGTTCTTCGCGCTCGTCAGGAGCTGCTCGCCGAGGTGGTCGTCAACCGCCGGGTCGGCGCTGCGGCGGGTCGTGCCGGCCAGCGCGACGGTCTGCGCGCGGGCGCCCTCGCGGCGGACGAGCAGCTCGGGGCTCGCGCCCACGAACGCGCCCTGCGGCGATCCCACGCAGTACGAGTAGCAGGACGGGAAGACGTCCCGCAGCGCCCCGAAGACCGCCCCCGGATCGTGCGGCCGGCCGCCGTGGACGCGCACGATCCGCGCGAGCACGATCTTCTCGAGCTCACCGCCGGCGATGCGCTCGACGGCGCGGCGCACCGCCTCCTCGAAATGCTCGGGCGGAGCCTCGCTCACGACCCTCGCCCGCGCCACCGGGTCGGGGTCGATCAGCGGCATCGCGGCGGGCCGCAGCTCGTCGAACCGCGCGAGGGCCGAGGCGGGATCGCCGACAGCGGTAAGGGTGAGCGCCGCCCGGCCGCCGAAGCGCGCGAACGAGATCTCGGGCAGCACCATCTGGGCCGGACCCGAACGACTCCCATTCGGGCGTACGGCCTCCCGCCGGCGCGAACGAGAACCCGCCGACGAACACCGGCCCGGCGCCGGGCAGGTCGACGCGGTCGTACTCCGCCCCCCTACCCAGCCGCCTGCACTCCTCGGCCACCGAGACGAACCGGTCCGGACCCGACGCCTCGACGACCGCAGCAGCGCCCAGCCCGCACACCGCGTACCCGTCGCGGTCGGGCTGCTCGAAGCAGAACCAGCGGTCGGACGGCCGCCGCGCCGCCAGGACGGCCGCGGACGACGTCTGTCGCCGGGTCGATCTCGACCGTGACGCTCGCGATCCGTCCCTCGGCCGCGCGCCGCTCCAGCAACGCCGGCGCGTCTTGGCCGACAGCCAGCGGCACTGCCGCTAGGTCTCGGAGCGTCCGCGCGAGATGGCGATCTCGCCGGTCCGCACCATCTCGATCAGCCCGAAGGGCCGGATCATCCGCTCGAAAGCCTCGATCTTGTCGTCGGTGCCGGTGATCTCGATCGTCATCGACTTCTTCGAGACGTCGATCACCTTGCCGCGGAAGATGTCGGTGAACTGCATGACCTGGGCGCGCGTGTCGGCGTCCGCCGACACCTTGAACAGCGCGAGCTCGCGGGCGACGCACTCGTCGGGCTCGAGGTCGCGGATCTTGATCACGTTCACGAGCTTGTGCAGCTGCTTCGTGACCTGGTCGATCGGGTGGAGCGCGCCGTCGACGGTGAGCGTCACGCGCGACAGCGTCGGGTCGTCGGTCGGGCCCACCGCCAGCGTGTCGATGTTGAACCCGCGCCGCGCGAACAGGCCCGCGATGCGCGTGAGCACGCCCGGCTTGTTCTCCACGAGGATCGAGAGGATGTGCTTGCGACCCGTGTGGATGCCACCCGCGGCCTCGAGGTCGGCGAGGTTGAGAACCTCCTTGGTCCCTGGCTCACCCATCGGTCAGCCGACCATGTCCCGCGCGGCTTGGCCCGCCGGGATCATCGGGTAGCAGTTCTCCTCCTTGGTCACGCGGACGTCCACGAGCACGACGCCGTCGGTCTCGAGCGCGGTCTTCATGCCGTCGCTGAGCTCGTCCTTGTCGGTGATCCGCATGCCGGTGGCGCCGAACGCCTCCGCCAGCTTCACCCAGTCCGGGCTCGCCCCCATGTCGACCGACGAGTAGCGCTTGTCCCAGAAGAGCT
The DNA here is from genome assembly GCA_963846865.1 of uncultured Thermoleophilaceae bacterium. Classification (GTDB taxonomy): domain Bacteria; phylum Actinomycetota; class Thermoleophilia; order Solirubrobacterales; family Thermoleophilaceae; genus DASPHG01. The sequence continues at coordinate 34,142 of CAWJXU010000010.1, forward strand.
CCTGCCACTGGCGGACCATGCCGAGATAGCCGTTGTTCATCAGGAAGACCTTCACCGGGATGTTCTCGGTGACGCACGTGGCCAGCTCCTGGCAGGTCATGATCAGCGACCCGTCGCCCGCGAGGCAGACGACGGTGTCATCGGGGCACGCGACCTGCGCCCCGAGCGCGGACGGCAGGCCGAAGCCCATCGTGCCGAGGCCGCCCGAGTTGATCCACCGGCGCGGCTGAGGGAAGTGGTAGTACTGGGCCGCCCACATCTGGTGCTGGCCGACGTCGGAGGTGACGATCGCGTTGCCCTCGGTCGCCTCCCACATGGCCTCGATCATCCGCTGCGGCTTGATCTCCGAGTCTTCGCTGTCGTCGTAGCGGAGCGGGTGCTTCTCCTGCCAGCCGCGGATGCGGTCCCACCAGCCGTCGAGACGCGAGCCGTCGGTCTCGAGCGCGCGGTACTCGGCGGTCAGCTTCGGCAGGATCCGCTTGGCGTCGCCGACGATCGGGATGTGCGCCGGCACGTTCTTCGAGATCTCGGCCGGGTCGATGTCGATGTGGATGAACTTCGCCCGCGGCGCGAACTCCGAGAGCTTGCCGGTGATGCGATCGTCGAAGCGGGCGCCGATCGCGACGATCAGGTCGGCCTCGTCCATCGCGTAGTTCGCCGCGCGCGTGCCGTGCATGCCGAGCATGCCGATCCACTGGTCGTGCGGCGCCGGGAAGCCGCCCAGCCCCATCAGCGTGCAGGTGACGGGGAAGCGGTCGGAGACGCACAGCTCGGTGAGCTCCTTCGCCGCGTCGGCGTTGATGACGCCGCCGCCCGCGTACATCACGGGCCGGCGCGCGTTCGCGAGCGCCTTCGCCGCCAGGCGGATCTGCTTGACGTTGCCCGACGTCGTGGGCTGATAGCCGGGCAGGCCAACGTCCGTGACCGGCTCGTACTGGATCTCGGCGCGCGAGAGGTCCTGCGGAATGTCCACCAGCACGGGCCCTGGGCGCCCGGTGCGGGCGATGTGGAACGCCTCGTGGATCGCCTGCGGGATGTCGCGCGGGTCCTGGATCATCAGCGAGTGCTTCACGACCGGCATCGTCATGCCGTGGATGTCGGCCTCCTGGAAGCCGTCGGTGCCCAGCAGGTCCGTCCGCACCTGGCCGGTCAGGAAGACCGTCGGCACCGAGTCCATCATCGCGTCGGTGATCGGCGTGATCAGGTTGGTGGCACCGGGACCGGAGGTCGCCAGCGCGACGCCGACGCGGCCTGACGCCTTGGCGTAGCCCTCGGCCGCGTGCCCGGCACCCTGCTCATGCCGGCACTGGATGTGGCGGACGCCCGCGTCGTAGAGGGCGTCGTAGGTCGGCAGGTTGGCGCCACCCGGGATGCCGAAGACATGCTCGACACCTTCGGCTTTCAGGCATTCCATGATTGCGTCGACGGCGCGCATCAGCGGTTGAGTGTAAAGACCTCATCTGGGAACTCGAGGTCCTTGCCGCAGTTCATGCAGACCTGGTCGTAGACGGGCAAGACGGCGCCGCATTCCTCGCAGCGGCGCATCGGCTCGTCCCGTTCCCAGCGCCACAGCAGCGCGACGATCGTGCCGAGCAGCGGCAGGCAGAAGCCGACCAGGAACCAGATGAAGAACGAGCTGCCCTTGATCTTCCCGATCGTCCCGGCCGACAGGCCGCAGAAGAAAAAGAAGACGAAGTACTCCACCTAGAGGATCCGGCCAACGGCCCAGATCACGGCAACTATCGCGACGATCCCGATGGCGATCCAGACGAGCGCGGAGACGACGCCCAGGGCAACTTTGAACAGGAGGTACGCCGCGAAGAGGAGTACGAGCAGGGCCAGGCCCTTGCCTGCGAGGTCCTTCAGCGTTTCGGCCATGCCCTCAGAGTAGATGGGGCGGGCGCGTCGGTACATATCTGTCGAGGCCCGGAAGCGGGATCGAGCACATGACCCAGCTCGGCCAGTAGACGTAGAACCCGAGCCCGCGCAGCCGCCGCAGGAGCCACCAGGCGATCGTCGTGCAGAACAGGCTGAGCTCTTCAGGTTCCTGCGTCTTCGCCACACGGTCGAGCGCCGCGAGCACGACCGGGACGAGATCCTCCGGCGTGGCGCCGACGGCGGGCCCGATCTCGCCTTGCGAGGAGACCCAGCAGAGCCCGGTCGCGTGCCCGTCGGGAGAGACCGTCGCGAGGCAGGTGCGGTCGCGCGCGAAGAACTCGTGCAGCGCGGGCCGCTCGTGGGCGATCGCGAGCGGCTCGAGCCGCTTCCACTCCGCGCTCGCGCGCTCCGGGGCGAGCATGTGCGTGTCCGGCTCGCGGGCGTCGAGCTGCTGCGCCCGCCGCTCGAGATAGCGCTCGGTGCGCACGCGCAGGTGCCAGTGGCCGGTCACGGGCATCACGCCGAAGTCGGGGTAGAGCGTGAGGTCGGCGGACGCGCCGGTGGCGACGACGACCCGCCCGATGTCGGGTGTCGGGTCCCCCGGCCACACTCGGTCGAGCAGGGCGCGCCCGACGCCCTCGCGTTGGTACTCCGGATCGACCATCAGCTCGGTGAGCTCCTCCATCCCGTCGAGCCTGACGACGCGCGCGAACCCGGCCAGCTTGCCGTCGCTCTCGGCGATCCAGTAGCGGCTGCCGGGCTGTGCGGCGAGGAACTCGACCATGTTCCGCTGGGCGAGCCAGTGCGTTCGAATCGCGGCTTCGGTCAGCTCGACGCCCTCCGGCATCACGCCCTGCCGTTTGGCGACCTCGTGGAGGGCGCGCTCCGCGAGCGCAAACGTCGCGGCGAGGTCTCGCGCGGTCCCCTCCCGAAATGTGAGCTGCGCAGTCGTCAAGAGCTCTTGACCTCCTCGACCGGCGTATCGAGCGCCTGCGGGTGTCCGATCAGGCCGAGCTCGGCGGAGCCGCGGCCGAAGAAGAGGCCCACCGTCCAGTCCGCGACCAGGCGGAGCTTTCGCCCGAGTCCCGGCATCATCAGCATGTGGTACGTCCGCGCGGCGAACCACGCGGGGAAGCCGCGGAAGCGAACGACCGGCGTCGATACCACGGCCTTGTGCCGGCCCATGTCCACGAAGACGCCGCGGGTCTTGTAGCGGAAGGGGCGGAGCCGGCCATGCCCTAGCGCGGATGCGACGTTGTCGGCCACGAGGCGGCCCTGCCGAACGGCGTGCTGCGCCGTGGGCGGTGTCGGCCGCTCCCGCCCCGCCGCCGGGTCGGGCACCGCGGCCGCGTCGCCGATCGCCCAGATGTTCTCGTGGTGCTTGACGCGTAGGGTCGGCTCGACCTCGATCCGCCCTCCGGGGCCGATCGGGAGGCCGAGCTCGCGGACGAGCGGCGGCGGCGCCACCCCCGCCGTCCAGCACACGGTGCGAGTGGGTATGCGCTCGCCGGTGGAGAGCGTGGCAGCGTCCTCCTCGACGGCGTCGAGCCTCGTGCCCGTCCGGATCTCGATGCCGCGGCCGCGAAGTTCAGCGGTGGCGAAGTCGGCCAGCCGCGGTCCGATCTCCGGCATCACCCTGTCGAGCGCCTCAACGAGGATCCAGCGCGTGCCGTCGATACGGCAGCGCGGGTAGCGCTCGATCACGTCGGCGACCATGTCCTGAAGCTCGGCGATCCCCTCGACGCCGGCGTAGCCGGCGCCGACGAACACGAATGTCAGGTACTCGCGCCGCTTCTCGGCGTCCTCGATCGACTCCGCGATTTCGAGGTGCAGCAGTGCGCGGTTTCGTAGGGCAATCGCGTCGGCCAGCGTCTTGAATCCGACCGCGTGTTCCGCCAGCCCCGGGATCGGCAACGTGCGCGAGACCGAGCCGAGCGCCAGGACGAGCTGGTCGTAGCGCATCCGCGACTCGCGGCCGTCGAGCGTGTGCCAGTGCAGCTCGTTCAGTGCCGCGTCGAGGCCAAGCATGCGTCCGAGTTGGACGTCGGCCCAGTCGAGTTCCTCACGGAGTGGGACGACCACATGCCGCGGTTCGAGCGTGCCCGCCGCCGCGCCCGGCAGGAGCGGCGTGTAGAGGAGGAAATTCGTGTCGCTGAGCACCGTGATCCGCGCGCTGTGGCGCGGGAGCTCGCGCTCGAGGCGCCGCGCCGCATATAGGCCGCCGAACCCGCCACCGACGATGACGACGTTCCAGGCCAACTCAGCGCGCCTTCGCTACGGCCGCCTTGAGCGCCCGGCGCTGCTCCTTCCTGATGCGGCGGCGCAGGCGCCAGGGCGCGCCGGAGAAGGCGTGGTTGGCGACGGTGGCGAAACCCTCCTCGTCGGTGCGCAGCGCGAGCAGCAGATGCGCGATCCGATCGGACGGCGGCAGATCACGGTCGGTCGTCCCCACGCAGAAGCAGTGGACGCGCTTCCCGCCATTGGCAACCAGGACGGCACCTGCCTCGCCGAGCAGCCAGACGCCGAGCGCGCCGCGCTCCATCGCCAGCCCGGTGTCGCGCTGCAGGTCGCGGGCGTCATGTCCCAGCAGGTCGCCGAGCAGCCCCTGCGCGACCGGCTCGGCATCCTCGTTACGCGGCCCGCGCGGCGGACGGATCGTGTTCGACCCGCGGAAGGCGTGAAGCTCGGGGATCACCCACCCGTGGGCGAAGCTCGCCAGCGCGACTGGGAGCGCGAGCGGCTCGAGGGCGATGAGGAAGATCCCCGCGGCCGTGAACGGCACCACGAACGCGACCGTCTGGAGCGTCCAGAGCCAGCCACGGCGCTGCAGGTAGCGCGCGTCGATGCGCCCTCGCCACGGAACCGCGGCGAGCTCGGGAAGGGCGGCTTCCGCCACTAGCCCCCGGCGATCGGACGCCGGAGGATCACGAGGTCAGCGTCCAGCGGGAGCTCGCGCACCTGCGTTGCCTTGCCCGGCCCGTCGCTGACCATCCCGATGCAGCCCTCGTCGAGCTGCCGGCCGAACTCCCGGATCGCGGCCTGGCAGGCCTCCGGGTTGTCCTCGGTCCACTCGGCCAGGGTGGAATGCCCGGTGTGGTCCATGCGGATGAGTTTGCTCATACGGGCGATGTTACGCCGGTCTACCGAGTCGTCCCAGCGGCCAACAGCATCGACAACACCGCGCCGCCCGGATACCCGCCGTTGTTCGTGACGGTCACCGATACGCGAAGCCCGTAATGGCCGGCCGGGGCGCCGCTCGTAAAGACGGTGTAGCTGTATGTGATGTCGAACTCGTAGTTGCAGAGCTGGGTCACGCCGGTCTCGAGCGGAAACGGGCCACCGCTCCCACCGGTGACCGGCTGGTCGACGATCTGGAGCCGGGGCTCTCCGGCTTCAGGCGGGGGCAACGAGAGGATGAACCGCTCAAGCGTGCTGCTCTCGTCGATGTTGATCGTCCCCACCGCAGTTGCGGTCTGGCCGGGATTCGGGCACGTCAGCGGCATCGGCGTGTCCGCCTCGTCGTTGTCGAGAGGCATGACGCAGCCCGGATCGCGAGTAGAGCCGAAATCGCCGACCGAGTCCTCCGGGTCGCGGTTGTCGACGCCGTCGTTGCACTCACGAGCAGACGGATCGCGCAGGGCCGCCTCGAGCGTCTCGAGCCACTGCTGAAGAAGATCGAAGGTCCGCTGGAGCCGCTCGACGGTGTCGCCCGAGTTGGTCTGGGCGCGTACGAGACCCGACTGTGCCCGCCTGAGCATCCCGTCCACCCGCACAAGCTCGCGGTCGAGGTCGGCCTCGGTGACCAGGACGCGCAGGTTCGCGCGCAGCCGGTCGAGCCGGCCGTCTCCCGGCTTCGTCACCGTGACGACGACCTGCTCGGCGGGCGTCGGCAAGCCCTCTGCGAGGACGTTCAACCCGCGCCTGTCCCGCGCGACCCCGAAAAAGCCCTTGGTCCCGCGGCGGCGCGCCTTGGGGCGCTCGGTCCGTCCGCGCTCTGTGACCGTCGTCGCCCGGCCCGTCGCCGGCACGAACTTGACCGCCACGCGGGCTCGCCTCAGGCCCTTCCGGCCGAAGCGATCGGCGAACTGGCCCTTGAACCTGATCTTGGCGAAGGCCGCCGTGGCCGTGGACGCGCCGTCGATCGAGGTGGCGTTCACCGCCCTGCTCTCCTTGGGAGTCAGGGCGAGCGCGGAGCTTGGCGCAATGGCCATCGCAGCCCCCACCAGCAGCAGTGGGCCGAGCCGCACTAGAGGCTCAGCTTCTCGCGAATCAGCTTCTGTACCTCGCCGCCGTCGGCGCGGCCCTTCGTCTCGCGCATCACCGCGCCCACTATGGCACCGATGGCCTGACCCTTGCCGGCCTTGATCTTCTCGACCGCGTCGGCGTTGTCTGCGATCGCCTTGTCGACGATGTCGCCGAGCTCGCCCGCAGCCTGCGCGCCGAGCCCCTCGCGCTCCACGATTGCGGCGGGATCCCCGCCCTCCGATGCGAGCACTCCCAGAACCTGGCGCGCTGCGCCTGCCGACACGACCTTCTCGCTGACCATCGTGACGAGCTTCGCCAGCGCCGCGGGTTCGACGTCGGCTGCGGCGGTCTCCTGAGTTACCCAGTTCGCAAGCGTCTTCGGGTCGACACCGTCGGTCGAGAGCGCCTCCTCGTACAGGTCGCCCAGCTCGGAGCGGAACGCGAGCAGCTTCGCCGTGTCCGCGCTCAGCCCCAGGTCGGACTCGAACCGCTCGGCGCGCGCAGCCGGCAGCTCCGGCAGCGCTGCGCGTGCGCGCTCGAGCATCTCCTCGGTCGGCGCGACTGCGACGAGGTCGGGCTCCGGGAAGTAGCGGTAGTCGTGCGCCTCCTCCTTGGAGCGAAGGCTCGTCAGGGATCCGCTCTGGGGGTCGAAGTGCAGCGTCTCCTGCTCGACCTGGCCGCCCTCGCGCAGAATCGCCTCCTGCCGCGCGAGCTCGGCCTCGATTCCCCGCTCGAGGAAGCGGAACGAGTTCATGTTCTTCAGCTCCGTCTTCGTCCCCAGCGTCGCCGAGCCGGCATGGCGCAGAGACACATTCGCGTCGGCGCGGAGCGAGCCCTCCTCCATGTTCACGTCGGAGACGCCGAGCCGCTTCAACGTGGCGCGCAGCAGGCGCAGCCACTCCCCTGCCACCTTCGGATCGTGCAGATCGGGCTCCGTGACGATCTCGACGAGCGGCGTGCCGCAGCGGTTGAAGTCCACGATGCTCGACTCCGCGCTGTGGATCCGCCCCGAGCTGCCGGCGTGCACCAGCTTCGCGGCGTCCTCCTCGAGGTGGACGCGGTGGATCCGCACGTCGTCCAGCTGGCCGGCGCCGCAGATCGGAATGTCGTACTGGGAGATCTGGTACGCCTTCGGATTGTCGGGATAGAAGTACTGCTTGCGGTGGAAGATCGAGCGGTCGGCGATCTCGCACTCGAGCGCCATCCCGATCATCAGGGCGAAGTGCACCGCCTCGGCGTTGATGACCGGCAGGACGCCGGGGTGCCCGAGGCAGATCGGGCACGTGCGCGTGTTCGGCTCCTCGCCGAACGACAGCGCGCAGCCGCAGAACATCTTCGTCCGCGTCTTCAGCTGGACATGGATCTCGAGCCCGATGACCGGCTCGTAGACCCGATCAGGGTCACGCGTCACGCCACGGCCCTCCCTCGAACCCGATGGCCTGCTCGAGCGCGTACGCCGCTTCGAAGATGCGGTTCTCGCTAAAGGCGGGACCTGCGAGCTGGATGCCGACGGGGAGCTCGTCGGACAGGCCGCCGGGTATCGAGATCGCCGGGATCCCCGCGAGCGGCATCGGCACCGTGCACGCGTCCGACAGGTACATCGCCCACGGGTCGTCCGTCCGCTCGCCCAGCTTGAAGGCCACCGTGGGCGAGGTGGGCGTGACGATCAGGTCCACCTTTTCGAACGCCTCGCGGAAGTCGTCCGCGATCTTCGTGCGCACGCGCTGGGCGCGCCCGTAGTAGGCCTCGTAGTAGCCGGACGAGAGCGCGTACGTGCCGAGCATGATCCGGCGCTTGACCTCGTCGCCGAAGCCGGCGGCGCGCGTCTCCTCGTACATCGACAGCAGGTCGTCGTCGGTCGCGCGGATGCCGAAGCGGACGCCGTCGTAGCGCGACAGGTTCGCCGAGGCCTCCGCCGGCGCGATGATGTAGTAAGCCGCGATCCCGTGCGGTGAGTGCGGCAGTGCGACCTCCTCGAGCTGCCCGCCCAAGTCCTCGATCTTCTTCAGCGTCTCGTCGAAGACGGCCTTCACGCCCGCCTCGATCCCCTCGCCGGTGAGCTCGGGCGGCACGCCGAAGCGCATCCCGTCGAGGCGCTCCGCGCTCGGCAGCGCGACCTCCTCCGGGAAGGGGAGCGAGGTCGAGTCGCACGGGTCCTGCCCGACCATGTGCCGGAACAAGAGCGCGGCGTCGGTGACGTCGCGGGTCAGCGGTCCCGCCTGGTCCAGCGACGACGCGAACGCGATCATCCCGTAGCGCGACACGGCGCCGTACGTGGGCTTGAGCCCGACGATTCCGCACAGCGCCGCCGGCTGGCGGATCGAGCCGCCCGTGTCGGTGCCGATCGCCCACGGGGCGCTCCCCGCCGCCACCGCGGCGGCCGATCCTCCGGACGACCCGCCGGGCACGCGGTCGCGCGCCCACGGGTTCTGGACCGGGCCGAAGCCGGAGTTCTCGTTCGACGAGCCCATCGCGAACTCGTCCATGTTCGTCTTGCCGAGCACGGGGGCGCCCGCCTCGCGGAGCTTGCGCACGCTCGTGGCCGTGTACGGCGGCCGGTAGCCCTCGAGCACGCGCGAGCCGGCGTAGCTCGGCACGTCCTCGACGCAGAAGAGGTCCTTTACGGCCAGCGGCACGCCACCGAGCGGGCCCTCGCCCGCGTCGGGCTCATCCGCGACCCAGAGGTACGCGTTCAGGTCGTCGGCGGCGGCGCGCTCGCGGTAGAGCGTCCAGAGCTCGCCGGCCGACACCTCGCCGGCGCGGACCTTCTCGGAGGCCTGCGCCGCCGTGAGCTGCGCCAGCTCGCTCACTGGCCGGGGCTCGGCACCCGGAAGCCGCCGTCAGCCGGGTCGGGTGCGAGCCCGAGCATCCGCTCGCGCGGCCAGCTCTCGCGCGGCTCGTCGGCGCGCAGGACGTTCTCCACCTCGACTACGTGAGAGGTCGGCTCCACGTCCTCGAGGTCGAGCTCGTTGATCTTCTCGATGTGGTCGAGGATCGTCGACAGCTCGCTCGGCATCCGCTCGAGCTCTTCCTCGGACAGCCGGAGCCGCCCAAGGCGGGCGACGTGCAGGACCTGGTCGCGGTCGATCATCGTCGGGCGATTCTACGAATGGGGACGGGGCCCATTTCTTTCAGGTCGACGGGCCGCCGGCATCGATCACGCGGCGCTCGTGCGTGCCCACCCCGATCGTGCGGTCCCCTTCGCTGACCTCGACGTCGAAGCGGAGCTTGCGGCCATCCACTATCTCGCGGAGCTTCGAATGCACCGTGCACTGGGCACCCTCGGCCGCGGCGGCCACGTGTTTGACGCAGACCTCGAAGCCGACCGTCGCCTTGCCATCCGGCAGGCTCTCGAAGGACAGGATCGCGGAGTTGCGCTCCATCATCGCGATCATCCCGGGCGTCGACAGGACCGATACGCCGATCGTGCCGCCGACGTCGGTCAGCAGCCGGTCCTCGACGGTGAACGTGTCCGTTCGCTCGATCCCTTCAGTCAGCTCCGGCATCTTCGGCCTCCCTTTCGTCTGCCCGCAGCGCGGACGATGACCCCAGCGCGATCATCGCGAGCCCGACGAGCGCGAGCGGCGCGCCCGCCTTGACGTTCGTCGCCGCATCGAGCCCCGGCTCCTGGATGATGCGGTACGCCACGAGCGCGGCCGCGGCCGCCGCGAACAGCGCCGCGGCGCCGGCTGGTCCCATGCCCTTTGTCGGTTTGGCGCCCGCGGCGCGCGTGACCGCCGTCAGCACGGCGAACACGATCGCCAGCAGCATCAGGACGAGGATGATGCGGTCTATCAGCGCGTCGGCCTGCCACGCGTTCTTCTCCTCGCCCTCGGCTACCTCGCGCGCGTCCTCGTTCAGGCGCCGGTCGACCTCGCCGCCCTCGGCACCCGACGGGTTGTCGGTGAGCTCCTCGATGCGGCGCGCTTCGTCGCCGGTAGCCGAGCTGTACCAGTCCACCGCCATCACCAGCAGCAACGCCAGCGCGCCGACCAGGGCGATGACGTGCCCGCGCCTCACGGCTCGACGAGGCGGGGCTCGACCGGGTGCTCGGGCTCCGGCAGGCGCTCATCGCGAATGCTCGCCAGGCACCCGCCCACGAGCACGCTCGTCGCGACCAGGCCCAGCCACGCCCCGGCCTCGCGCGCCGTCTCCAGGGGCACCTCGTCCGCAAAGAGGTCAGGCGGCCAGATCACGCGGATGACGACCAGCACCAGCGCGAGCAACGAGACGAGGGCCGCGAGCGCGCCCAGCGCCAGCGGCACCGCAGCCGTCGGATGCACCGCGGTCATGACAGCGGCGGCGACCGCGAGGAGCGCCGCAAGCGCGAGGATCACGTCGTTGACGGCGAACGCCTCCCACGCGTTGTACTGAAGGCTGGCTGGGGCGTACAGCAACTCGTCCGGCGGGCCGTACCAGTCGAGGAACATCACCCCGAGGACGGCCAGGCCGCCGATTCCCATCACCCAGTCGCCGAACCTGAGCCGCGCGAGATCCATTGCCTCGCAGCGTATCGCCGCGACTACTCCTGGAGCCGTGCCGCCTTCATCGTGTTCGCGAGCAGCATCGCGATCGTCATCAGGCCGACGCCGCCGGGCACCGGGGTGATCGCCGCCGCCTTCTCCTTGACGCCCTCGAAGTCGACGTCGCCGACCAGCCCCTCCTCCACGCGGTTGATCCCGACGTCGATCACGACGGCTCCCGGCTTGACCATGTCGGCGTTGACCAAGCGCGGCACCCCGACGGCCGCGACCAGCACGTCGGCGCGGCGGCAGACCTCGGCCAGATCGCGCGTCCGCGAGTGCGCTGTCGTGACCGTTGCATCCTCTGCGAGCAGAAGTTCCCGCAGCGGCTTGCCGACGAGCTTCGAGCGGCCGACTACGACCGCCTCGGCGCCCTTCAGCTCGACGTTCGCCTCGCGCAGCAGCTCCATCACTCCGGCCGGTGTGCAGGGCACGAGCGCCTCGCGCCCCTGCGCCAGCAGGCCGGCGTTGATCGGCGTGAGGCCGTCCACGTCCTTCAGCGGGTCGATCAGCGCCGTCATCGCATCGCCGTCGATCTGCGGCGGCACGGGCAGCTGCAGCAGGATGCCGGTGCACCTCGGGATCCGCGTTCAGCTGCTGGATGAGGGCTGCGACGTCGTCCTGGCTCGTGTCCGCCGGCCAGCTCGTGATGGATCGAGCGCATGCCCGCCTCCTCGCAGGCCTTGCGCTTGTTGCGCACGTAGACCTCGGACGCCGGGTCGTCGCCGACGAGGATCGTGGCGAGCCCGGGCGCCGCATTCCCGCCGGCCACCCACTCCTCCACCTCCTCGCGAACCCCGTCGCGCACCCGCTGCGGAGACGGGCTTGCCCTCGATCACCCGCGCGCTCATGCCTTCTTGAGCGGCGCGTAGTCGACCATCAGCTTGCGCTCGGAGCCGTCGCCGCGGAAGCGGACCACGACGACGTCGGCCTCCGCGCCGATGACGACGCCGTCGCCGTGCACCGCGTGCACCACGTCGTCGCCGACGCTGAACGACGCGCCCTCGTTGCGCGGCGGCCGGAGCGCCCGCGCCCGCGCTCCGCCCTGGCTCCACGAGGTGATCGACGGGGCATCGGCGCGTCTCCTCCTGGTCGGTGAGCTCGGGCGGGATCTCAGCCAGGAAGCGGCTGGGCACGTTCCACTCGCGCCCTCCGTACATCGCGCGCGTGCGCGCGTGCGTGAGATAGAGCTTGCGCATCGCGCGGGTGATCCCGACGTAGCAGAGCCGCCGCTCCTCCTCGATGTCGCCCGCCTCGATCGAGCGCATGTGCGGGAAGACGCCGTCCTCCATCCCGATCATGAACACGACCGGGTACTCGAGGCCCTTCGCGTTGTGCAGCGTCATCAGCGTGACGATGCCCTCCTCGTCCGTGAGGTTGTCCTGCTCGGAGAAGAGCGCGACCTGCTGGAGGAACTCCTCGACGGACGGCTCCTCGGCCTGGGCGTCGTACTCGCGCGCGACGCTGACGAGCTCCTCGAGGTTCTCGAGCCGGCCCTCGGCCTCGATCGTGCGCTCCGCCTTGAGCGCGTCCGTGTAGCCGGCCTCGGTGAGCGTCTCCTCGAGCAGGTCGCCGACGGGCGCCGCGCCGTCGGCACGCTCGCGCAGGCGCTCCATCACCGACATGAAGCGGTCGACGGCCTTGATGGCGGCCGCGCCCAGCCCGGGGATGTCCTCGGGGCGCGACGCCACGTCCCAGATCGGGCTCGCCGATCGTGTTCGCGTGACCCCCGATCCGCGCCTGCGTGGTGTCGCCGATCCCGCGCCGCGGCGAGTTCACGATCCGCTGGAAGGCGACGACGTCGTGCGGGTTGACCAGGAAGGTCAGGTAGCCGAGCGCGTCCTTGATCTCCGCGCGCTCGTAGAAGCTCGTGCCGCCGATCACCTGGTAGCCGACGCCGTAGCGAACGAGCGTGTCCTCGAGCACGCGGCTCTGCGCGTTCGCCCGGTAGAAGACGGCGACCTCGTCGCGCGAGCCGCCGGCGTCCACGAGCCGCTCGATCTCGCCGGCGACTATAGCGGGCCTCGGCGTGCTCGTCCTCGAGCTCGCGGACCGTGACCGGGTCGCCCTGGCCGGAGTCGGTCCAGAGCTCCTTGCGCTTCTGCGAGCGGTTGTTCTCGATCAGCGCGTTCGCGGCGGAGAGGATCGTCTGCGTCGAGCGATAGTTCTGCTCGAGCTTGATGACCTCGGCGTCCGGGAAGTCGTCCTCGAAATCCAGAATGTTTCTGATGTCGGCGCCTCGGAAGCGCGTAGATCGAGTTGTGGGTGACAAGTCCATTCGGCAATGAAGTTGTGCGTGCCCTCGACGTCAAGATCAAAGACGGGTCGGTCGAGCGCAACCCGCTCGACCGGTCTCGACGATGTCGTAGTCCGCCGTCGGCGGTGAACATCACCATGCCGGGCCGCACCGATGCCGCCGGCGTGAAGTGGCAGGGAATTACGACACCTTCCTGCTGGCGCGGGCCGAGCCGCGACGTGCGACGTACCGTGACCGGAACGTCGCCGTCTGTCGATGCGCTCGACGACGCTGCATCGCCGCTGCGGTAGTCCTTGAACCACGGTCTCGAAACGCGCCAGCTCACGCGACCCCTTTTACGGCGGGACGCACTGAGAATCCCAGCATCTTCGAGTGCTCTCGCGCGCCGGAGTCGCTCGACCGCCGACGGAGACCGTTGGTGCATCGGCGCCGTTGCGCCCGTGTCGGTCCGCGCAGAGCGTCACCGTCGACGTTGCGTCGGCGGCCCTCGAACGCCTGCCAGGAATGTGATGCGGATGCTCGAAGCTGCAGTCCGTGATCGCTCGAGCAAGCTTTAGTCCGCCGACGCTCGTTGTCGAAGTCGGTCGAAGACCTGATCAATCAGCTGCCTGCTGGCCATCGAGACAAGGCCCTGCGACTTGCGCTCTTCGCGCCATGAACGGCAGCGTCGGGAGCCGGTAGCTGCAGCGAAGACTGAGCTTCGCGGCATCGCGCTTCGGCCTCGGTTCGCGTGCGTCGAGACGACCCACGCTGCATCGGCCTGCTCCTGCATCGCAGCGCAGCTGGACTCCGCTGACCACCGTCCTCGGCGATCCGTTCAGGAGATGTACGTGTCGTTCCGACCCGGAAGCCCTTGTCGCGCTCGCCACATCGCGTAGGTCATGTACATCGTCCGGGCGTCAGCCCGGTCGGTATCCGGCGAAGTGCGTGTGCTCCGGGGTGCTGACCAATCGACGCCCGCTTACGGTACGTGATCTCGATGCCGTACTCGCAGCCTGGCTGCGATGCGTGCGAGTCGACGCGCGGCCGGCCGGAAGTCGCCCAGCTCCCGTGGCACGACGAGCACCTCGTCGCCGTCTACGACTTCCTCGATTCGTCTTGAGCGTCCCATCGCGCCATCGTGATCAAGCGTTCCCTCGACGAGGCACTGAGCATCGTCGCCGACCACCGCACAGGTTCCGGTGCTCCTCGGCCAGGATCTGCAGCCAGCGGTACTGCGCGCGGTTCGTGTCCTGGTACTCGTCCACGAGCACGTGCTGGAAGTTGTGCTGGTAGCGCTCGCGCACCTCCGGGAAGAGCTCGAGCAGGTTCACGGTGCGGACGAGCAGATCGTCGAAGTCCATCGCGTTCATCGCGTGCGCCCGCTGCTCGTAGAGCTCGTAGACGTCGGCCGCGGTCTGCTCGAAGAACGAGCCGACCTTCTCGCGGTAGCCGGCGGCGTCGAGAAGCTGGTTCTTGGCGTCCGAGATCTGGCGCTTGATGGCGCGCGGCGTGAAGCGCTTGGGATCCACGTCCAGCTCCTCGATGCAGCGCTTGACGAGGCGGACCGAGTCCTGCTCGTCATAGATCGTGAAGCCGCGCGTGTAGCCAAGCCGGTGCGCGTCTGAGCGCAGCATCCGGGCGCAGGCTGAGTGGAAGGTCATCACCCACATCGCCCGGGTGCGGTTGCCAACGAGCATCTCGACCCGCTCGCGCATCTCCTGGGCGGCCTTGTTCGTGAACGTGATCGCGAGGATCTCGCCCGGGCGCGCCTTCCCGCTGTGGACGAGGTGCGCGATCCGGTGGGTCAGGACGCGGGTCTTCCCCGATCCGGCGCCGGCAAGGATGAGCAGCGGTCCCTGCCCATGCAGGACCGCCTCTCGCTGGGGCTCGTTCAGGCCCTCGAGCAGGGCTTCTCCTCGCGCGACCGTTGTCACCCCGCGAGGATAGACAGCAGTTATGACGATCCCCGAGCGCGTCAGGGAGCACTGTGCGGCGATCGCCGCGTCGGCCCGGCACGTGTCGATCGACCTCGATGCCGCCGGCCGGATCGAGCCAGGCCAGCCGCCGGCCCTCGACCCGGAGCGCCACTACCTCGAGGGCTCACGTGAGGACGTGGCGACGTACATGCTCACGCTCGACGCGATCAACTTCGGCTCGGGCTGGTTCCCGACGCTGCGCAAGCGCCCCGGCTCGTCGGGCTACTACACGGTCGCCTGGGCTCTCGCGGAGCGCTTCCGCGAGGTCGGCCCGTGGACGCCGGCCGAGCTGACGCACCTCGACGCCGCGGATGTCGCGGACGTCCTGGGGCAGGACCGCCGCCACGAGCTGATGGGCCTCTACGCGGACGCGCTTCGCTCACTCGGGGCCTTCCTGGCCGGCCGGAGCGTGCTCGACCTGCTCGACGGGTCGGCCGTGCGCGCTGGCGGAGACGCTGGCGACCGGCATGCCCTTCTTCGACGACGTCGGCTTCTGGAAGCGGGCGCAGATCGCTGCCTACGACCTGGTCCTCGCCGGCGTCGCCGAGTTCGACGACATCGACCGGCTCACGATCTTCGCCGACAACCTCGTGCCCCATGTGCTGCGCGTGGACGGGGTCCTGGTCTACGACGCGCCGCTCGCGGACCACATCGATCGCGGCGACCTGCTCCCGCCCGGGCCCGAGGAGACCGAGATCCGCGCGTGCGCGGTCCACGCGTGCGTGCACATCGCGCGTGAGCTCGAGGTTCCCGAGCGCACACTCGACACGTGGCTGTGGGACCGCGGCCAGGAGCCGCGCTACAAGGCGCTACCCAGGCACCGGACGCGGACCGTCTACTACTGAGGCAACGGCGCGTCGCACTTTCCGCTCTCGCGGTCCGCGACACCGAACTCGATCGTGTCCGTCGCGACGACCTCGCCGTCGACCTTCGCCTTGATCGTTGCCCGGTAGTTGCCGAAGTTGTCGAACTCGACCTTCGTCTTCGCGACACCATCGTCGTTCGTCTTGTCGGAGTCCTTCGCGTCGACGACGTCATTGCCGTCCGCCGTCGTCAAGTCCTTGAGCTTCGTGACGACCTTCGCGTTATCGACGGGGACGAACCGTGCCGCACGCGCACCGCGACGGCCGGGCCCCCGGAAGAGCTTGTCAACCTCGCTCTTTATCTTCGCGAAGTCATCCTCGGTCTGCTGCGCCGTCTTGCACGTCGACTCCATCCTGTACGTGTCAGGGCGG
This sequence comes from uncultured Thermoleophilaceae bacterium, assembly GCA_963846865.1. GTDB lineage: Bacteria > Actinomycetota > Thermoleophilia > Solirubrobacterales > Thermoleophilaceae > DASPHG01. The sequence continues at coordinate 50,238 of CAWJXU010000010.1, forward strand.
TCATCCCCCGGTCCGCGGGGCGGCTTCTGAGCTTCACCACCCGTGGTCGTCACGAGCAGGGCAACCAGGGCGAAGGCGGCAACGGCCGCGAGGCGGAAGCGAGTCATGACCTATCCCTAACACCGGCGCCGCGTTGGCGCAAGCGAACTAGCCTGCCGCCGGATCCGAGCCCCGGTGGTCGCGGAGGGGGCGCACGTCCGCGCCCTTCTCGCGGCCGAGCTCAGCCTCGAGCTCGGCGACCCGCCGTGACAGGGAGCCGATGGCGTCCGCCACCGGGTCGGGCAGGTGCGCCCAGTCGGCGTCCGGCCCCTCGGGTTTCTTTCCTTCGACCCGCACGGGATGGCCGGGGTTGCCGACCACGGTCGAACGCGCCGGCACGTCGTGGATCACGACCGAGTTCGCGCCGACCTTCGAAGCCTCGCCGACGTTGATCGGGCCGAGCAGCTTCGCGCCCGATCCGACCACGACGTCGTCCTCGACGGTCGGATGGCGCTTGCCGCGCGCGAAGCCGGTCCCACCCAGCGTCACGCCTTGGTACAGCGTCACGTTGTCGCCGATCTCTGCGGTCTCGCCGATCACGACGCCCGCGCCGTGGTCGATGAAGAGGGAATCGCCGATCTTGGCCGCCGGGTGGATCTCAACCCCCGTGAGGACACGGCTGGCGTTGGCGACGGCGTGGGGAACCATCGGGACGCCGGCATCGTGCATCGCGTGCGCCACCCGGTGGGCGAGCAGCGCCTGCACGCCGCCGTAGGTGAGCAGGATCTCGAGCCGGCCGATGCCGCGCGCGGCGGGATCGCGCTCCTGCGCCGCCGTCAGGTCCTGGCGGACCTCACGGGTGACCCGCGCGAGTGTCCCGAGGCCGAGCATCAGGGCGCGAAGAACGGGGTCGAGACGTAGCGCTCGCCGGAGTCGGGGACGATCACCACGATGCGCTTGCCCTTCATCTCGGGCCGGTTGCCGACGTGCATCGCCGCCCAGAGCGCGGCGCCGCCGGAGATGCCGGGCAGCACGCCCTCCGTGCGCGCCACGAGCCGTGCCGTCTCGAGCGCGTCCTCGTCGTCAACGGCGACCACCTCGTCGAGGATGTCCCGGTTGAGCACAGACGGGACGAAGCCGGCGCCGATCCCCTGGATCTTGTGCGGGCCCGGTGTCCCGCCGGACAGGACGGCCGAGGCCGCCGGCTCGACCGCCACGACCTGCAGGTCGGGGTTGCGCTCCTTCAGGACCTCGCCCGCGCCCGTGATCGTCCCGCCGGTGCCCACGCCGGCGACGAGCACGTCGACGGCGCCGCCGGCGTCCCGCCAGATCTCCTCGGCGGTCGTGCGACGGTGGATCTCCGGGTTCGCCGGGTTCGAGAACTGGTCCGGGATGAAGCAGTCGCCGCGCTCGCGCGCGATCGCCTCGGCAGCGCCCACCGCCTCGTCCATGCCGCCGAGCGACTCGGTGATCTCGACGCGGGCGCCGAAGAGCCTGAGCATGCCCTCGCGCTCGCGGCTCATGCCCTGCGGGAGCGTGAGGATCAGCTCGTAGCCCTTGGCGGCGCAGACGAACGCGAGCGCGATCCCGGTGTTCCCCGAGGTCGCCTCGACGATCGTGGTGCGGCCCGGCTCGATCCGGCCCTCGCGCTCCGCTGCCTCGATCATCGCCACGCCGATCCTGTCCTTCACGCTGCCGGCAGGGTTGTACGCCTCGAGCTTCGCCAGCAGCTCGGCGCCGTTCGGAGCGGCGCGGGTGAGCTGGACGAGCGGCGTCCCGCCAACGAGCTCGGCCGGGTTGGATGGAAGCCTCGGGGGGGCTGTCTGAGCCACTCGAAAAGATTTTCGCAGGCATGTTTAGGTCCTGCTCGCCGGGGAACTTGGCCGATGAGTCGTTCAGAGGGCTCCCCTGCCCCCGCATGAACGATGGTGCCGGGCCTAGCCTCCCAACTTCGCCCGTCACCGTGGGCCCCCAGCCTCCGGGTTGGGGGCCTTTTACTTGCGTGAACTGGAGTGTCGAATTTGCGCAATTGCCCAAGCCGCCATAAAGTGGGTGGACATGGACCAGACGGGAAGGTCTGGGACACCCATTGGGACCGGAGGGAGGTATTGAATGCCTACTCAGTCAACGGCAGATGAGGCGTACACACCGCCGGCAGTTCAGGTGATCGGTTCTCTGAGCGAGAACACGCTCTTCCGGCCTGTGCTCACCTAGGAAGTAAGACCTAGTCGTCTCACTCTGACGGGACCGGCTAGCCGGTCCCGCGCCGGGGGTGCCGACCTGAAGGGCGGCACCCCCGGCGCTTTTAGGACGTCTCCAACCCCACGATCGCCGCTCCGGCGTCCGGCAGAGTCTCGAGCCGCCTGGGGCGTCGCAGCTCGAACCCCGGAAGCCTCGCAAGGTCAAGCATGAGGCCGGAGCTCGGGCCGGCAACCGGGAGAGTCAGGTTGTCCACGAGGACGCCGAGTCGCTCTGCGGGCGGAATCGGTCGCAGCGTGGGGCCTTCGCCCCACGCGAGGACGATCCAACCACGAAGCTGCACTTCGGGCTCGACGCTTCCCACCTTCACCCGGTGCCTCTCCTCGTCGTCCCCGACCTGGCGACTGTCGGGTCCGAGATAGCGGAGCGAGGACGGCACGAGGTCGATGGCTCGAGGCCCGGCGAACGCCCTGGAGCCATCGGTCACGACGACATCGTCGGCGAGTATGGGATACCCGGCCCCCGCGAGCCAGGCGAGTGTCGTGCTCTTCCCGGCCCCACTGTCGCCGATGAGGGCCCAGGCACCCCCATCAACCACCACGGCACCCGCGTGGATCGCGTGACGCCCGAGCCAGGTTCCGAAGATCGAGCCGACCAAGCCAAGCGTCGGATGCACGATCCAGTCGGTCCAAGGAGAGCTGGGGCCGTGGAAAGTGACCCTGAGTCGACCGCGATCCAAGACGGCGTAACCACCTTCCACGAGCGGAATCGTGGCCTCGTCCGCCGTCATTGTGGCCTCGTCCGCCGTCATTTTTTCGGGGACCACGGACCGTGGTCCCCCGACATCGTGCTCGAGCGTCAGGACCGGCCAATGGTCCGGAGCGTCAACGAGACGGCTCCTGATCGCCGGCTTGTCGTGGAGCCCCTTGAAGCGCAGGCCATACGCGCCGGGGAGCCTTCGGCTCCCGTTCGCGTCCCGGGCCCTGGCCTGGCTAATCGTCACTGCCGGCTCGCCAGGTCGAGGGGCTGCCACTGAGCATCCGGGCTGCTGGACAGCCAAGCTGCGTGCAGAAGCGGGATGCTGCGCCCCGCCTTGTCGGGCCGGGTGATGGTCGCCGGTGGAAGCACGTCAGAGAACAGCCTCTGCATCCAGAAGGTCCGGATCGCCCGCCCGCGCGAGCTACGGCAGCAAGGAAGCGCCGGCGGACTGTCGGGTAGGTCACCCAAGCCCGGCTGCTCACCCAAGGGCGTACCGACGAGGACGTCGAGTTCGGTCAGGCCGAGCACCTTTGCACTACGGGGGTTGATCATCGTGCGGGGCGCCGGAGCAGTTCCTGGAAGCCGTCCTCCTTCAGAGGAGGCGGATCGCCCTCGAGCCAGGCATGCGCCCCGAAGTCCACGCTGGGGCTCGTCACGCCCACGATGAGGTCGCGCGGGCGGCCGTGGGCCGAGTCCCAGGCCTGGATCACCATGGCCTGGACGAGGCAGGTTTCCTGGCGTCGCCGCAGCACTGCGTTGACGCCGCGGCGCGCCGGCTCATCCACTGGGGGGACGGATGGGAGCCTCAGCACCGTCTCGAGGCCATCGCGATCAAGACTCCGGCGCACCCGCCTGATAGAGCGCACGGTCCACCAGGCAGCCCTGAGAGTCGACAGGTCCACGGGCCTCGCCACGGTCAGCTCTCCAGCAGATCGTGCTCGCGGAGGCCCTGCAGGAAAGCGTCGAGATCCGCCTCGGCGCGGGAGCGGTCCACGCCAAAGCTCTCTGCCAGTTGAGCGACCAACTGGTCGTGCGTGGCCCCTTCGACGAGTGCGTGCCACACGGATGCCCCCGTGCGGTTGATGCCGAGGTAAGTATGCGTCCGCACGTCGAGAGCGACGATCTCGCCCTCCACCAGCCGCCACTCGAGCGCGTCCGCCCGCAGGCGCAGCGTGTCGTCCGCATCGGTCATCTCAGTACTCGCCGAGGCTCCCGGTGCGCTTTGCTCGTCGCAGGCTCACATCGAATACGAGCAGCGCAGCCGGGAGCGCTGCCAGGTCGAACGCGATCAGGTACCAGAGCCGTGCGAAATCCGTCTCCCCGCTCAGCAGCGTACCCCGCAGCAGGTCGAGGCCCCAGGTGAAGGGCAAAGCGCTTCCGAGGGCCTGGAGCGCGCCGGGAAGGAGCTCGATCGGAAAATAGACCCCACCGAGGAGGCCTATGCCGGCCACGGCCATCGTCAGCAGGCCGCTGGGCTGCTTGAAGATCACGGTGAACGCAGCGAGGAGCACGCCGAGGGCGGCGAACAGCACCACGCAGGCAATCAGCACGGCCCCGGCCACGACCGCCGATTCGACCCCCGCCTCGAGGCGAAGACCGAAGAAAGCCACGGCCGCCCCCAGCATGACGATGGCCACCAGGGCACCGCGGATGAGTTCATACGCTCCGGTGCCGAGTATGAGGCCCCATGACGAGACCGGCGTCGCCACGAGGGTCTCGAAGGTGCCCGTCAGTTGGTCTTCGCGGAGCTGACGCGAAAACGAGCTCAACCCGGCTTGGAGGACGCGAGCGAGGGCCAGCCCAACGACCACGAAGCCGAAGTAGCCCTGGTCCAGGTCCGTGGAGGGCAACGCGGACGAGTCCACTATCTGCGCCAGGTAGTAGAAGAGGATCAGCCCAAAGGCCACCGACGCCAGCTCGAGCACGTACGCGAACCGGTACGACGTGGCGGTCCGAAGGTCACGCCGCATGCAGGCGGCGATTGTCACAGCGGCGCTCACGTGCCTGCCGCCGACAGCATGGTCGCCTCGAGCTCCGCCGCATCCACCCCAGAGGGCTTTCGGGAGACAACACGGCCCAGGGCCAGAACGATGACCTCGTCCGCGAGAACGGCCGCCTCATGGAGATTGTGGGTCGTGAGGAGTATCGAGACGCCGCGCTCCTGGGACAACTGGACCACGGTGTCGCGGAAGTTCGCCGCCGCCACGGGGTCGAGATTCTGGGTCGGCTCATCCAGAATGAGTACCGGCGGCATCTGCAGCACAGCGCGCGCGAGTGCGAGCCGCGCACGCATGCCGGAGGAGTACTCACCCACCCGGCGGTCGGCGACGTCCGCCAGGTCCACGAGGCGCAGGACCTCTTCGGCACGAGCGCGCGCGGCTGCGCGACGCATGCCGTGCAGGGCCGCGAAGAACTCCAAGTTGCGGCGGCCGCTGAGCCGCCAGTACCAGGAGCGTTCGTTCCCGAGCATCAGGCCGAGCGAGCTGCGCGCGGCCGAGGCCTGGCTCACGATGTCGTGCCCCATGACAGAAGCCGCTCCGGCGTCCGGCAGGACGGTGGTAGCCAAGATCCGCACGAGAGTGCTCTTCCCTGCCCCGTTGGGCCCGAGCAGGGCGACCACAGATCCTCGGGGAACGTCGAGATCTACGCCCTCCAGCGCCTGGACGTCCTTGTACCGCTTGGCCAGCTGCCGCACCGTTATGCCCTGCACATCGACACTTTACGGCACTTCTTGGGGTACGGTGGCTCTGGGCGGCAAGTGCTTCCATTCGACGAACTGACCGACGCCGATCCACGCAGGGGCGCAGCGCACAGCCTCAAGTTGGACCTCGCCGCGGTCGAGTTCGTCAGCGCGCTGCGCGAGAACGGGCTGCCTAGCATCGTCCTCAAGGGTCCGTCCGTCCAACGCCTTCTCTACAGCGACGGCTCACAGCGGCCGTACCTCGACGTCGACGTGCTCGTTCCACGCGACCGCATTGGCGATGCGACGGAGGTGCTCGCCCGGTTGGGATACGAGAAGCGGCGCACGAGCAGCCACGCACACTCCTGGACGCGTGACCGTGATCAGGCGGAGATCGACCTGCACTGGACCCTCAAGGGCGCTACCGCCTCACCGGAGGAGGTCTGGCGCGGCCTGGCCGAATCGACAGAGGTCATAACCATCGGAGGGACTCGAGTCGACGTCCTCTCGCCGGCGGGCGTCGCGTGCCACGTGGCGATGCACACCTTCCAGCACGGCTTCGAGGACGCCGAGCACCTCGCAGATCTCGAGCGGGCGCTCAAATCCCTCGACAGACCGACCTGGGGAGCGTCAGAGCGGCTTGCGCGGAGCATCGGCGCCAGCGAGCGCTTTGCTGCCGGGCTCAGGGTGTTGCCGGACGGGAAGGCCCTCGCGAACGACCTCGGGCTTTCGCGCGAGGTGTCGATTCAGACGTCACTGATGTCAGCGCGGTCCGAACTTCCCCACGCCGGTCTCCTCGCGTCGATGTACGGCGTTGACCTGCGGCGCAAGCTCGTCCTGCTCTGGCGAGTATTGGTGCCACCCCGAAGCGAGATGCTGCGCTGGTGGCCCGCTGCGGGGCGAGGCGGCGCCTGGATGGCGATGGCCTACGTCCGGCGCCTTGGGGTGATCCTCCGCCTTCTGCCGCGAACGCTGCTGGTCTGGCGGCGCGTCGCCAGGGCTAACAGCGCGTCCGACCCGGATTCCTAGATGTAGTACATCGACTGGCCCTTGGCCTCTGCCTCGCGCTCGGCCAGGTCCGCGATCGTCGTCCGGGCCAGCACCTCGCGCAGCGCCGCCACCGCTTCGGGCCAGATCTCATCCTTGCCGGCGTCACGCGCCGACAGCTCGCCCTCGAGCAGCTCGACCACCTCGAGCACCGTGACGTCGGACGGCGAGCGCGCGAACAGGTAGCCGCCCTTGACGCCGCGCTGGCTCTGCAGGATGCCCCCGCGCCGCAGCGTTGCGAACAGCCCCTCCAGGAACTGCTGCGGTATTTCGCGCCGCCGGGCCAGCTCGCCTATCGGGATCGGCACCGAGGCCCCGCACAGGGCGAGCTCGCAAAGCGCCCGGATCGCGTACGGCGACTTGGAAGTGATCGCAAGCAAGCGTGACAACCTTAAGGCTCGTGGCACTCGTATCGAGGCTGGATCCCTGGGCGCCTCCGATCGCCTTGATGGCGATCATCTTCTTCTTCTCGCATCAGCCGGACCTCTCGTCCGGCCTGGGGGTATGGGACCTGATCGGGCGCAAGATCTTCCATGCGGCTGAGTACGCGCTCCTCTGCTTCCTCTGGTGGCGCGCGCTCGCCGAGACGATGACGCGCGAGCGCGCCCTCGCTGACGGCGGCGGCCCTGTCCTTCGCCTACGCGGTGAGCGACGAGGTGCACCAGACGTTCATCGAGGGCCGCCACGGGTCGCCGATCGACGTCGCGATCGACTCAGTGGGCATAGCCGCCGCGTGTCTGTGGGTACGGAAGCGGGACGGATGAGGCCGGCCTTCGCCCCACCACGCACGCCGCTTGCCTCACGGGAGCCGATCGTCGGGTTCGCGGTGATCCGAGCGTTGCTCGCCGCTGCGGCGGCAGTCGCCCTGGCGATCCTCGGGTTCCCGTACGAGGGGAACGTCACGGCGGTCGTCGTCGCAGTCGCGCTGCCGTGGTCGCTGTTCGTGCTTGCGATCACCCGCCACTCGACCGATGCGGGCCTCAACCCGCTAATCGTGGTGGGCGACATGGCCGTGCTCGGCACCCTCATCGCGGTCGAGCCCGACATGTATGTGCCCGTGCACTTCGTCGCCCTCTTCTTCGTAGCGGCGCACGCGCATTGCCAGGGCGCCCCACTGAGCTCGTTCGTGGGAGTCCTGCCACCCCTCGTGCTGATCCCTGTCACGCTCGCCAGCGACGTGCCGGTCGAGCGACGACCTCCTTCACCTGTACGAGGTGATATTCGCCGTCGCCTCCCTCGCAACGGCGTTCGTCGTGGGCGCGATGCGCGAGGCCGAGTCGAGCGCACGGATACGCGCGCGTGCGCTGTCACGCCGCACAATCGACACCGAATCGATTGTGCGGCGTCGATTGGCTCAGGCGATCCACGACGGGCCGATCCAGGAGCTCACGAGCGTCGAGATGATGATGACGTCCGCCGAACACGCGCTCACGCGCGGAGACGAGCCCAGCGCGCGGGAGGCGCTCACGGAGGCGCGCACGCTCACACGGGCGAACATCGGCTTCCTGCGGAACGAGGTCCTCGACCTTGGGCCACATGCGTTCGAGGAGCTCTCATTCGAGCAGGCGATCACCGACTGCATCGAGGTCTGGAAGCGGCGGTACGGCTTCGAGGTGAAGACGAGACATCGGCACCGACAGGCTGGCGCCCGAGATCGCCGGCCCGCTGTTTCGCATCACGCAGGAGGCGGTCGCGAACGCTGGAAAGCACGCCGGGGCCGGGGCCGTGACCGTACGACTGCGCTGCGACGGGCAAAGCGCGCTGCTCGAAGTCGAGGACGACGGCCACGGCTTCGGCGACGTCGACCCGCTGGGACCGGCCGAGCCCGGACACATCGGCCTCGCGAGCATGCGCGAGCGCGCCGAGATGCTGGGCGGAGAGCTAGCTATCGAGAGCGGCGACCGCGGGACGTGCGTCCTCGTCCGCGTGCCCCTCTGAGGCGGCAACCGGCTCGAGCCTGACCGGGATCCCGTTCAGGAACGCCATCCCTGCGAGCGGCTCGAGGTCGTCCGGGTCGGAGCTCGCGAGCAGGTTCACGTTCACGCCGCCGGCGTCGTTCGCGACCTTCCAGCCGCCGCTGTGCCCCCAGCCGTGCGGGAGCGCGACGGTGCCGGGGGTCATCTCGTCGGTGACCTTCACCGGCACGACGACCGAGCCGGACTTCGAGGCAAGCCGCGCCTCGCCGCCATCGACGAGCCCGTGCTCCTCGGCATCGTGCGGGTTCACCCGGAGCGCATGCACGCGCCCGCCGCGCATCAGGAGCGGCGAGTTGTGCATCCACGAGTTGTGCGATCGCAGCTCGCGGAGACCGATCAGGCGCAGCGGGAACCCGGGGTCGGCGCCGTTCACGGCGGACAGCCGCGCGACCTCGGACGCGATCTCGGCGGGCGCGAGCTGGACGCGTGATCCCGGGTGGCGCACCTTCTCGCCGAGGACTCCGGTGGCAATGTGCTCGGCCAGGACGATCCCGTGCGGGTCGCGCGCGATCTTGTCGATCGTCAGGCCGTTCCGCCGTAGTCCGAACAGGTCGCCCTCCGGGCCCGTACGCAGCAGGAGCTCCGCGAGCCGGCGCGGCTTCGGCCTCAGCCCGGGCAGGCGGCCGAGCATGCGGCCGAGCCTCACCGGGAACGGGACGATGCCGATCCGCTTCGCGATCTCGTCGATCACCTCCCACTCCTCGCGCGCCTCGCCCGCCGGCGGCACGACGGCATCCGTGTACTGGATGAAGGGCGTCGTGTAGAAGCCGAGGAAGGCGAGCGGGAGGTCGTCGCGCTCGTAGAAGGTCGGGCTCGGCAGCACGTAGTCCGCGTGCCGGTTCGTCTCGTTCACGTAGAAGTCGAGCGACACGCACAGCTCGAGGTCGCCGAGCGCCTCCTCGAGCGCCTCCCCGTCCGGCACGGACAGGACGGGGTTGCCCGCGGAGACGAACAGCGCGCGGATCTGAAGCTCGCCCGGCGTCGTGATCTCCCTCGGCAGCAGCGAGGCGGGCAGGTTCCCGATCACGTCCGGGAAGCCGCCGAAGCGCGAGCGCACCTTGCCGTAACTGGCGAGGCCGGCCTTCTCCCCCACGTCGTCGAGCGCGATCGCCGGACGGCCGAAGACGGCGCCGCCCGGCTCGTCGAGATTCCCGGTGACGGCGTTGAGCGCGTCGATCAGGAACGCGACGAGCGTGCCGAAGCGCCCGAGGCAGGAGCCGGTGCGGCCGTAGGCGGCCGAGCCCGGCTCGGCCATCGCGCGAGCCAGGTCGCGGACGGTCTCTGCGGGCACGCCGGTGCGGGCCTCGGTCTCCTCGGGCGCGAAGGGGCGCGCCATGTCGGCCAGCGCCTCGGCGCCGTCGGCGTGAGCGGCGAGGAAGTCGTCGTTCGCGAGGCCCTCGGAGAAGATCACCTGCAGCATCGAGAGGAGCAGCCACGCGTCGGTGTCGGGCGTGACCGCGACGTGCTCGAACTGGCGCGCCGTCTCCGACCGCCGCGGGTCCACGGCGACGACTCGGCCGCCGCGGTTCACGATGTCGTGGAGCTGCTCGCGTATCCGCGGCGCGGTCAGCACCGAGCCGTGCGAGACCATCGGGTTGGCGCCGACCATGAACAGGAACCGCGTGCGGTTGAGGTCGGGGATCGGCACGACGAGCGGGCTGCCGTACAGCAGCGCGCTGGCGGCGAAGCGGTTGTTCACGTCCTGCGAGCCGGCCGTGTAGTAGTGCGGCGAGCCCAGCCCGTCCACGAAGCCCTTGCTCCACAGCGGGTGCGAGTACGAGAACGCGCCCGGGTTGCCCATGTACCAGCCGACCGACTTCTTGCCGTGCCGCTGGATGATCGCCCGCAGCCGCTCGCCGATGTCGTCGAGCGCCTCGTCCCAGCTCACCCGGTGGAACTCGCCGTCAGCGCCCTTCTTCAGCGGGTGGACGACCCGGTCGGGGTCGTTCTGCACGTCGAGCATCGCGATCCCCTTGGGGCACGCATAGCCCTTCGAGAGCGGATGGTCGGGATCCGGCCGCAGCTTCGTGATCCGGTCGTCCTCGACCGTCGCGACCATGCCGCAGTGCGCCTCGCAGATCCGACAGAAGCTGACCTTCTGCTCGACTGCCACAGGGGCAGTCTAAGTCGACTACAGCCAGCCGCGCTCTGTGGCGACAAGGACGGCCTGGGCGCGGTCGACTGCGCCGAGCTTGCCGTAGGTGTTGTGCAGGTGCGTGCGCACCGTGCTCGTCGAAAGGCTGAGCTCGAGCGCGATCTGCTTGTAGACCTTGCCCTCGGCGAGGCGCTTCAGCACCTCGATCTCGCGCGTCGACAGCGGACACGGCTCGATCTGGCGCGGCGAGGCCGCTCCAGCGTAGGGAAGCTCGTACATGACGCCGCGAAGGCCTTCGGGGGTGAGCCCGATCTGCTTGCCCACCCGCACCATCTCGTTCGGGTCGACAGGGCGGCCTTGGCCGTAATGGGCGAGCATGTCCGCGAGGCGCACGATCGTGGCTTCCTCGCCGCCGTCCTCGGAGTGGTGGCGCTCGATGGCCGTGGCGAGCCGGTTCGGCAGGCCCCAACGGCGAGCCAGGACGCCACCGACCACGCCGTGATCGACGCCGAGCTCGCGGCGCTCACGCATGACGCGCTCCTCGGGCGTGCGCGCATCGCCGTGGATGTGCTGCGGGTAGCCGGGGTACGCGTGCACGAGCACGAGCTTGCCGATGTCATGAAGGAGGGCCGAGACCAGAAGCTCGTCGCGCTGCTCGAAGCCGGTTTCGCGCGCGATCCGCTCGGCGGCGCGCTGCGTGGCGACGGCATGCAGGCGGAAGCGCTCCGGCATGACATCCCACACCGGGGTGCGCTCGAAGAAGTCGAAGGTGGCGGTGCGTGAGGCGAGCGCCTCGACGCCCCCGGGCGTGAGCACCTCGACCGCCTTGGGGATGCCGGCGATCTTGCCGCGCTTCGGCGAGCGTGCGCGATTCGCGATCCGCAGGACCGCGATCACCAGCGCGACGTCGGACTCGACGACCTCGACGACGTCCGACGTCGACGCGCCGTCCTCGCGCACGGTCGTCAGCAGGCGGTTACGCGACTCGGCGAGCGCGGGGAACGCCTCGAGCGCCTCGAACGCGGCGGTGAGCCGACGGCCGTGGCCCTCGTTGTGGCGACGGCTGCTGCCGGCAGCGCCTCGGGACGACTTGGAGGTCCTTGCGGAGGTCTTGGCCGAGGCCTTGGTGGAGGCCTTCGATGCGGTTGCGGTGGGTGCCATTTGCTGCCCCTATCGGCACAACTCGACAAATGGTTGAGTCCCAATTTGGATTTGGCTCTATAGAGCGGTTTTCTCGCCCAAATCCAGCGCAGAATCGATGCGAGTGAGGCTTTCGTCGCGTCCGAGGACGGCCAGCGATTCGAAGATGCCCGGCGACACCGTGGTCCCCGCGATCGCGACACGGACCGGCTGGAACACCTCCTTGGGCTTGAGCCCGCGGGACTCCACCACGTCGCGGAGGGCCGACTCGATCGCCCCCTGGTCCCAGTCGGTGACGTCGGCCAGGGCTCCGCGGGCGGCGCGGAGGTTGTCCAGCGCGCCGTCCTTCCCCATCACCTTCTCCCAGGCGGCCGGCTCGATCTCGCGCCGCTCGAACAGGAAGCCGGCGAACGGCCAGAAGTCCTCGATCGTGCGCAGCTTCTCCTGGGCGATGACGGCGGCCTCGCGCAGGTCGTCGCGCTGGTAGCGCTCCTCGAGCAGCCGAAGAAGCTCGTCGATCTCGAGCCCGCGCAGGTAGTAGGCGTTCATCCACGCGAGCTTCTGCTCGTCGAAGACCGCCGGGTTCTTGGACACCCGGTCGAGGCTGAAGCGCTCGATCAGGTCGTCGGTGGTGAAGAAGGTGGTGCTCTCGTCGTATCCCCAGCCGAGGAGCGCGAGGTAGTTGCGGACCGCCGGCGGCAGGTAGCCGTTCGCGCGCAGCTCCTGGGCGGATGCCGCGCCATGGCGCTTCGACAGCTTCTTCCCATCGGGCCCGTGCAGGAGGGGCAGGTGCGCGTAGGTGGGCAACTCGGCACCGAGCGCCTCCAGGATCAGGATCTGGCGCGGCGTGTTCGAGAGGTGGTCCTCGCCGCGCACGACGTGCGTGATCCCCATGTCGCGGTCGTCCACCGCGACGGCCAGGTTGTAAAGCGCGCTCCCGTCCGAGCGGGCGATCACGAAGTCGTCGATCGCCGACAGGGGGAACGTGACGTCGCCGCGGATCACGTCCTTCACCACCGCCTCGCCCTCGTCCGGGACCTTGATGCGGACGGCGCCCTCGTCCTCGTAGGCGTGCCCCGACTCGAGCAGCTGGTCGATGGCCGCCCGGTGCTCGGACGCGCGCTCGGCCTGGCTGTGCGGGCCCTCGTCCCAGTCGAGCTCGAGCCATTTGAGCGCGTCGAGGATCTGCTCGACGTTCTCCGGGCGTCGAACGCTCGCGGTCGGTGTCCTCGATCCGGAGCACCAGCTGGCCGCCGCTTCCGCGCGCGAGCAGCCAGTTGTAGAGGGCGGTGCGGGCGCCCCCGATGTGGAGGGCACCGGTCGGCGACGGTGCGAAGCGAACGCGCATGCGGGCGCGATGCTACGCCTAGACGGCTGCCGCGACCCGCTCGGCCAGCCAGAGGTCGAGCAGCCAGTCCCCGTGACCGACGCCCTTGTGCTCGACCTCGATGCCTTTCGGCCCGGCCTTTCCTTTGAGGCCGTTCCACCGCGCCGAGTTCGGCACCGACTTCAGGGCCTCCGCGGCGGCGTGCGGCGCACCGTCTTCCGCCTTGAGCCGGCCGTCCCGGGAGCGGAACTCGAACTCGGGCGCGCGGGCTTCTACGTGGACCTGGCACATCGAGCGGGTGCTCTCGTCGGCGGGCATCCGCACCGTCACCTCGCGCCCATGGCGCTCGCCGGCGAAAACCGTCGCGCCGTGGACGCCCGGGCCCGAGCCGGAACGGCGCCACGCTCTTCGGCTCGATCGTGATCTCGAGCCGCTCGGTCAGCGCGAGCCCAAGCGGCGCCATCGCGCGGTTCGCGGTGTCGTAGGCCTTGGCGACGTCAGCCGCCACCACCGATCATCGGCAACCCCTTCCACATCGCGATGAGCGCGATCAGCGGAGCGCCGATCATCAGCGGCACGAACGTGTCGAGCAGGTAGATCGGCGGCACGGCCAGGAAGATCAGAACGCAGATCAGCATCCCGAGCCGCATGCTCCCGCGCGCGGCGCCCCAGACGTCCTTGCGCGCGCGCAGGGCGTCCTTGTCGATCGGCTTCACCGCCATCGAGGCCCAGAGCGCCGGCTCCTCCATCGTCGCCGGGTTCTCGATCGCGCCCTGGGCGACCGCCTTCGTCTCGCCCCGCTCCGCGGCCGCGAGGTCGCGGCTCTGGAAGAAGAACATCAGGACGAGAAAGGCCGCAACGATCCCGAAGATCAGCGCGTAGGTGCCCTTCGGATCCGCGTCGCGCTCGTCGACGTTCAGCCCGATGACGGCGACGAGGGCCATGACGACCAGCACGCCGACGATCCCAAACCATCGCTGAGCGGCGAAACGGGTTGACCGGCCGACTCTAAGCGTTAGCGTTGCCCGCATGGCCCGGAAGGTCTCGGTCGCGATCGTCGGCGCCGGCTTCGGCGGCGTCGCCACCGCAGTCAGGCTGAAGGAGCGCGGCCAGGACGACATCGTCATCCTCGAGCGCGGCGACCGGATCGGCGGCGTCTGGCGTGCGAACACTTACCCAGGCATCGCGTGCGACGTCCCGTCGCACCTCTACTCGCTGTCGTTCGCGCCGAACCCGGACTGGAGCCAGCGCTTCTCGCCCGGAGACGAGATCCAGGCGTACCTCAAGGATGTCGCGGATCGCTTCGGCGTCACCCGCACATCCGCTTCAACGCCGACGTGGAACGCGCCGCGTTCGACGAGGAGACCGGCCGCTGGCGGCTCGAGGTGGCCGACGGCGACGACGTCGAGGCCGAGGTGCTGATCACCGCCTGCGGCCAGCTCTGCCGTCCCTCGATCCCGCCGGTCAACGGGGCTCGACCGCTTCAGAGGGCCGATGTTCCACTCGGCCCACTGGGATCCCGACTTCGACGCGGCGGGCAAGCGGGTCGCGGTCATCGGCACGGGCGCGAGCGCGATCCAGTTCGTTCCCCGGATCGCGCCCGAGGTGTCGCATATGACGATCTTCCAGCGGTCGGCGCCGTGGGTGCTCGGAAAGCCCGACCGGGACTATCCCGAGCGCGTGAAGCGCCTACACCAGCGGCTGCCGCTCCTGCCCAAGCTCTGGCGCCGGGGCTGGTGGCTGTGGTTCGAGACGCTCGTCCCGATCTTCACGCGCGCCCGAGGCACCCGCCGGCCGGTTCACCAAGACGGTCTACAAGGCGGTCTCGCAGATGAACCGCTTCATCCAGCTGCGCGGGAACCTGAAGCTGTGGCGGGCGACGACGCCCGACTATCCGGTCGGATGCAAGCGCATCCTGATCACGTCGGACTGGTATCCGACACTGCGGCGAAAGAACGTCGATCTCGTCCCAGGAGCGGTCACCGAGTTGAGCGAGGACAGCGTGATCGGTCCCGACGGCCGCTCCCACCCCGTCGACGCGATCGTCTTCGGCACGGGCTTCTCGGCAACCGAGTTCCTCGCGCCGATGAAGGTGGTCGGCCGCGAGGGGCGCAGGCTCGCCGAGGACGCGTGGGCGTACGGCGCGGAGGCCTACCTCGGCATCGCCGTGCCGGGCTTCCCGAACATGTTCCTGCTCTACGGGCCGAACACGAACCACGGCACCGGCTCGGCGGTCGAGCTGCTCGAAGGGCAGGCGAAGTACGCGGTTCAGGCGGTCGACGCGATCGCTACCGGCAAGGCGGAGCGGCTGGAGGTCCGCCACGAGGTGCATGAGGCGTTCGTGCGCGAGATGAACGAGCGGCTCGCGGCCAGCGTCTGGGTGGGCTGCTCGAACTGGTACATCACGGCCGAGGGCCGGGTCACGAACAACTGGCCCGGCTCGCAGACCGAGTACAAGCGCCGCACGCGGACGCTCGCGCTCGCGGACTACTCGACGACCGGGTCGGGCACGCCGCCCACCGGGACCTCGGCGACCGGGTCGCCCGCCGAGTCGGCGGCGTCGTAGGCAGCGCAGGCCGCGGGCGAGGAGCCCTCGAAGCCGGTGGCCAGCGCCAGCCGGATGTTCGAGCACATCACGTGGTCGCCGATCGTCGGCGACACGTTGAAGATGATGTTGTCGTTGACGGGCGCCTCGGCCGCGATGATCGGGACGTAATGCGCCGGCGCGATCAGGTAGCCGAGCTGGTCGTTCGCCAGCCCGAGCTGGATGACCTCTTGCTCGTTCCCGACCGCGTCGCGAACGCCGGTGCCGATCGCCGGGAAGCCCTCGCCCGGCGTCCCTGAGAAGAGGACGCCGCCGACGCGGATCGCGGACGTGACCGTGCGGATCGTGTTGCCGACGACCCACGGGTTCTGGCGCGAGCGCAGGAGCCGCGCGCCGTCGTAGCTGCCGACGGCGAACAGCGCGGTCACAGCGGGCCCCGTGATGACCTCGCTGATGTGGCCCTTCGCGGCGCCACCGGTCCGGTGACGGGCTGCGCGCTCGCCAGTGCCTGCTCGACGTGCGCGAAGTAGTTCGAGACGATCGCCTCCTTGCGCGGCAGCCCGTCGGCGTAGCCCGGGTTGCCCGCGTCCGTGAACGCACAGGCCGGGCGGCACGGCTGTGTGCCGCCCAGCGCGCCGGGCATCGCCAGGCCCACGCCGCCGAGGCGCGCCGGTCATCGTGTCCGAAAGGAACTGCGGCCAGTCGCCGTGCAGTCCGTTGCCGCCGCCCGCAGTCGAGTGCGCGGCGAACGACATGAAGGTTGCGACCACGGGTCCGGTCAGGCGGCGCGCCTGGACCACGCGGACCATCCCGTCCTTGCCGGGAGTCGCGCATACCTCGGGCCCCGGGTAGGTGGGCTCCTTGTCCTGGTTGAGCGCCTCGCTGCAGGACTGGTTGTAGATCAGGTCGGAGGCGTCGGAGTGGCCGGCCACGAGCCGCGCGGCGTAGCGCGACTTGTAGGCGTTGACGATCGCGGCGACGGTCTGGTCGTGGATGTACTTGAGATAGGACTCCGGGACCCCGCCCCACGCGCCGATCGTGTCCGGCCCCGAGTGGGAGTGGTCCGACGCGATGAGGACGTGTCGACGCCGGGAGCGCGCCGCCGGTCCGGCGCTCGACCTCGGCGGCCATGTCGGCCAGGCCGTAGGGGCCATCCTCGTAGGCCGCGAACATCCCTTGGGTCTCGATGTCGGCGATCGCGATCGTGTTCTCGCTCGTACGGTCGCTCACGACGATCGCGCGCGCCCGGATCCGCTCGCCCGGTGGACTCGCCCTGGCCGCCCCGGCCGACGATCGCGTCGGGCACGAGCACGCCGGTGCCCAGGCCGAAGCCGCCCAGGTTCACGACGCCGGTCGGCGTGATGTCGCGCGTGGCAGCACCGACGCGGTAGGTGTCCCCCGGCGGCGGCGCCGCGGAGGCGCTGGCGGCGACCGCCAGTGTTGCGATGAAAGCGGCGAGCGCCGCGATGTACGACCGAGTCCGCATGGCCGTCTATCCAAACGTCCGCCGGGCCGGAAAACTTGCTCGGTCTAGGGTGCGGCGCCGTGCTGGTCGGCGCTCACGTATCCACGGCAGGCGGCCTCGTCAACGCGCACGAGCGCGGCGTCGAGCGCGGGTGCGAGGCGATCCAGGTGTTCAACCAGTCGCCGCGGATGTGGCGCCCGACGCGCTGGAAGGACGACGACATCGCCGCGTTCCGCGAGCTGATGGACGGACGGGCCGATCAAGTCGGTCGTGATCCACGCCGTCTACCTGATCAACTGCGCGACGAAGGACAAGGAGATGCGCAAGAAGTCGATCGCCTCGCTGACGCACGCGTTGCAGATGGGCGATGCGATCGGCGCGGACGGCGTCGTCGTGCATCCGGGCTCGACGGTCGGTGAGCCGCACGCGGAGGCCATCGAGCGCGCGGGGTCCGCGTTCGTCGAGGCGCTCAAGGGCTCTGATTCATGCCCGCTGCTGCTCGAGGACACGGCGGGCAGCGGCAACACGCTCGGGCGCGACTTCACCGAGCTGCGCGACCTCGTCGAAGCCGCGGGCGGCGACAAGCGGATCGGGATCTGCCTCGACTCCTGCCACATGCTCGCGTCGGGCTTCGACATCACCACGGCAGACAAGCTCGACAAGGTGATCGACGAATGCGTCGAGCTGATCGGAACCGACATGGTCAGGTGCCTGCACGTCAACGACTCGAAGACCCCGCTCGGCTCCAACGTCGACCGCCACGCCGTCGCCTGGCGACGGCCATCTCGGCGACAAGGGCTGCGCCGCGTTCCTCTCCGAGCCGCGCTTCGAGGGACTGCCTGCGCTGTTCGAGGGACCGGGCGTCGAGGGCAAGGCGCCCGGGCTCGTCGACGTCGACAAGACGAAGGCGCTACGGAAGAAGGGCCTCGCGGCGCGTAAGCGCCGCAAGAAGCGCTGATCAGCCGAAGTGGCGCAGGTCCGGCCACTCCTCACTCCACGGCCGGCGTGGCCCGGCGCAAACCATGACCGGCGCGCCCTGCTCGTCGTTGTCGACGCCGTCGTCGTTGTCGATCCGGGCGACGCACGCGGCAGCCCTCGAGGTGGGCGGCCATCTCCGACGGCGATAGACCGACCGTGACGACCGGCGCCGCGCCGTCGGGAGGCGGGCCCCAGTCGCCGTATGCGTTGTGTCCGCTGTACGGCTTCGGGTAGACCGCGGTCCGGCCCGTAGCGCTCGATCGCCCCGGCCTCGCCGTAGTTGGCCGTGAGGATCACGCCGCCGTCGCGATGGACCGTGGCGACCGTGTCGACCAGCTCCGGCCAACCGATCGTCTCCCCCACGTCGTCGTTCATCGCGATCACCGGGTCGGAGTCCTCGGCCGGCAGAACCGGCAGCGAGATCGTCGCGCCCACGATCGCGCTGACGCCGATCGCCCCGGCGAGCACCGCCTTCCTCGCCCGCGCCGCGCTCCAACCACGCGTCGACCTTCACCGATCCGACCGCGAGCAATAGCGGCAGCAGTCCGGCGAGGTAGTACGGCTTGCCGCCGGTGGCCATGAACACGGCCGCGAGCGCTACCCACGTCCAAGCGAAGAACCTGTACGCGCGCAACGCGGGATCCCTGAAGAGCGCCACGAGCCCGGCGATCCAAACGGGCGCGAGCAGCGGGCTGATCAGCAGGGCCTGGAACGGGACGACCGCCCACCATGGCTCGGAGCTCGTCGACCCGCCTGCCGCGATGTCGCGCGAGACGTCGATCTGCGGCCAGTCGTGATCGGCCTGCCACAGGATCCACGGCAGCCATAGGACGAGCGCGATCGCGGCACCGCCCCAGACGTAGGGATTGCGGAGCAGCCGTCGCGGGCCCGCTATCGCTACGCCGGCGAGAAGCCCGGCGGCGAGGAACGCTGGCAGCGGCTTGTTGAGCAGCCCGACGCCCAGCACGGCACCCGCGGCGAGCCACAGCCGGTCGTCGCCCGTCCGCAGAGCGCGCACGACGAGCCACGTGATCGCGGTCCACGCCAGCAGGTCGAAGGTCGAGGTGCTCAGCAGGTGGCCGGTGAACAGCACGATCACGCCGACGCCCGCACACGCCGCGGCGATGGTCTGCGCGCGACGCGTGCCGCCCAACTCGCGCGCGAGTAGCCCGGTGAGCAGCACTGTCAGCCCGGCGGCGATTGCCGACGGCAGCCGCAGCACAGTCAGCGAATCGGCGGAAAGCTCCGTCATCGCCCGTGCGATCAGCGGCGTCAGCGGTCCCTGGTCGGCGTACGCCCAGTCGAGATGCTGGCCCGCGGCGATGAAGTAGAGCTCGTCGCGGTGGTAGCCGTAGCCGGAGGCGAACGCGACGAGCACGATGCTCACCGCCCCGGCGATGAGCGCGACGGGATCTAGAAGTCGCGGAGGTCGAACGCCGCGTCGTCCTCCAGCTCGCCGGCGACCGGCGAATAGAACTCCGGGTTGACGCAGTCGAACGCGGGGCTGTGGCCGTCGTAGGCGCGCTCGACAGTGGTGCGGCACTGCGACAGCGGCGTGCCGGTCATCTTCACGCCGCCGAAGCCGAGGCGGGTGCGCTCGGCCTCCTGGAAGAGGCCGAAGTCGATCTCGACGCGGAACACCTTGTTCATGCAGCCCATGTAGCGGCGGCCGGACTGCTCATCGTCGTAGAGGTAGAGGAACCGGCAACCGGAGTCGAGGCAGTGCGACACCTGCACCATCCGGTCGCAGAACGCACAGCACTCGCGGCACTCGTGTCGTTCGACCGGCCGAGCTGCTGGTGCGTGTTCCACGGCGCGAGTTTAGCCCGGCAGCAGCGCCCGCGGGGATCCGCGTCAGGTCAACTCATGCCGGCGCGCGCTCGCGCAAGAACGTCTCGACGAGCCCAGCGAAGTCGTCCGGGTGCGACAGGTGCGGCGAGTGACCCGCGCCTTCGATGATCGCCGTCTCCGCGTATGGGAGAGCCGCCATCAGCGCCTCCTGGGTGATCCGCAACCAATCGGGGCTCGTGGTGCCGCGTGTCAGGAGCAGTGGGTGGCCGTGCTCGGCGATCCCAGCGATGTCGATGTCGTCCCACGCCGGGTCTCGTTGCTCGGCCGCGAACGCCGGTGCGTTGTTCACGAATACTTCACGGATCTGCTCTGGCAGGAGCTCCCAGCCGCCCGGTCCCAAAGCGAGCTCCTCGACGAAGCGAAACGCGCCGCCGGCGCTGTCGCCACGCTCGATCTGCTCGCGGATTTCTCGGATCGACTCGAGCGTATCCGCGACCACGCGGGCGTTCTCACCCTCCTCGACGAGTCGACGGTGACGGCGCCTCGTGCACGCAGAGCCGGTCAAGCAGCTCGGGCCGCCTCGCTGCGAGGCCGAGGGTGACGAGCCCGCCGAAGGAGCTCGCGACGACGCTTGCGCGGCCGTCTGCGAACCGCTCGATGATCGCCGCCAGGTCTTCCTCGTCGTCGCGGCGTGTGCGCTGGCCCGGCGGGGTCTCGCTCCGGCTGCAGCCGCGGCGGTCGTAGCGAATGACCCGGAAGGAGGTCTCAAGTCGCTGCGCGACCATCCCCCAGGCGGTGTGGTCCGTCCAGCCGCCGTGGACGACTACGAGCGGTGGACCGTCGCCATCGATCTCGTAGTAGAGGTCGATGCCGTTGAGCTTCTCGACAGGCATGGGCCGGCTCCTTTCGCGAGCGCCGGCCTACCCTCTCAGACTGAGGGCTATGCGGCCAGCGATACGACGCCGGCCAGCTCTGCGAGCTCGTGCTTGCAGTTCGGCGAGACGCGGAACTCCTCGCCGAGCACGAGCGTGCGCTGCCCGACCTTGAGCCAGAGCTCGTAGTCGCCGCGCGCGCCGCAGACGACGTGCTTGAGGTCCTCGAGGAACGCGGCGTCAGCGCCCTCGTCGACCTGGAGGACGATGCGGCGGCGAAGCGGCGCGACCTCGGCCTGCTTGCGTGCCGCCTCGACCTCGTCGTCAGTCGGCTCGAAGACCTCGACCTCCTGCGCGATCAGCTTTGTGGCGCCGCGCTCCGGGTGGTCGACGCGGCCACGCACGAGCAGCACCTTGCCCATGTCGATCTTGTCGGAGTTCGAGGCGTACGACGAGTTGAAGACGAGGATCTCGACCTGGCCTTCGAGGTCGTCGAGCGTGGCGAACATCATCGGGTCGCCCTTCTTCGTCCGGATGCGCTTGCACTCGGCGATCATCCCGCCGACCGTCACCCAGTCGCCGTCCTTCTTGTCGGCCAGGTCCTTCAGGCCGCACTCGACCTTCGCGCGCAGCGCGGGCCGCACCTCCTTCGAGCGGGTGCGAGGAGAGGAACAGGCCGAGCGTCTCCTTCTCCCACTCGTTGAGCTGCTTGCGGTCGTCCGGGATCGACGGGACCGGCGGGTGCTGCTTGCCGAACGGGCTGGCGCCGCCCGCGCACCGGCTCCGGGTCGTCGAAGATGGAGCCCTGGCCGAGCTGCGCGTCCTGCTGAGCTTTCGCGCCGGCACCTTGCGCTTGCGGCAGCACCTCGAGCATTCCCGCGCGCGAGGCGCCGAGTGAGTCGAACGCGCCTGACTTGACGAGACATTCGACGGCCCGCTTGTTCACGGCGCGGCAGTCAACTCGCTCGCAGAAGTCCCAGATCGACGTGAACGGCCCGCCCGACTCGCGCGCGGCGATGATCGCGTCGACCGCGGCGCCGCCCACACCCTTCACCGCCTCGAGCCCGAAGCGGATGTTGCCGCCGATGACGACGAAGTCGTGGCCGGACTCGTTCACGTCCGGCGGCAGCACCTCGATGCCCATCTCCTCGCAGCGTGAGACGAAGAACGGCACCTTGTCCTTCGTCGACATCACCGACGAGATCAGCGCGGCCATGTACTCGGCCGGGTAGTTCGCCTTGAGCCACGCGGTGCGGTAGGCGATCAGCGCGTAGCACGCGGCGTGCGAGCGGTTGAAGCTGTAGTCGGCCGCCGCCTCGTTGATCCCCCACAGCTCGTCGATGACGCGGTCGGAGGTGCCCGTCGAGCGCGCGCCCTCGAAGAAGCGGTCGCGCATGCCGGCCATCTTCTTGCGGTCCTTCTTGCCGATCGCCTTGCGCAGGTCGTCGGCCTCGGGGCCGGAGAAGCCGGCGATCGCCTTCGCGATCTGCATCGACTGCTCCTGGTAGAGGATCACGGAGTAGGTGGACTCGGTGATCGAGCGCAGCCGCTCGTCGATGTAGGTGACGCCGTCGGGCTGGCGCTTGTTCCTCGCGTACGTGTCGATGTGGCGCATGGCGCCGGGGCGGTAGAGCGCGACCAGCGCGACGAGGTCCTCGAACTCGGTCGGCTTGACCTTGCGGAGCGCGTCGCGCATGCCGTCGGACTCGAACTGGAACACGCCGACCGAGTGACCGGCCGCGAGCATCTCGTACGTCTTCGAGTCGTCGAGCGGAAGCGACGCCATGTCGGGGCGGCTCGCCCGTGGACTGCTCGATGATGTCGAGCGCCGACTCGATCACGTCGAGGTTGCGCAGCCCGAGGAAGTCCATCTTCAGCAGGCCGAGCTCCTCGATCGGCTTCATCGAGTACTGCGTGACGGTGCGGAGCAGCTTGTTGCCGTCCTCGTCGACCTTGCCCGTGTCCTCCGCGAGCTGGAGCGGCACGATGTTCGTGAGCGGCTCGGGCGCGATCACGACCGCCGCGGCGTGGATCGACGAGTTGCGAACGATCCCCTCGAGCCCCTGCGCGACCTCGATGATCTGCTTCGCCTGCGGGTCCTCGGCGACGGCGCGCGCGAGGTCCTCCCCCGGCTTGAGGCAATCCTCGAACGACGGCGGGCGGCCCATGATCGGGTCCGGGATCAGCTTCGCCAGCCGGTCGCCCGTGCCGTAGTCGAAGTCGAGCACGCGCGCCGCGTCGCGCGTGGCCGCGCGCGGGAACATGCGGCCGAAGGTGACGATCTGCGCGACGCAGTCGCGGCCGTACTTGTCGGCGACGTAGCGCATGACCTTGTCGCGACCCTTCACCGAGAAGTCGATGTCGATGTCCGGCATGGACACCCGCTCGGCGTTCAGGAAGCGCTCGAAGAGGAGGTCGTAGGCGATCGGGTCGACCTCGGTGATGTTGAGCGCGTAGGAGACGATCGAGCCGGCGGCCGAGCCGCGGCCCGGGCCGACCGAGATGCCCGAGTCCTTGGCGAACTTGACGAAGTCCCAGACGATCAGGAAGTAGCCCGAGAAGCCCATGTTCGCGATGACGGCGAGCTCCATCTCGGCCCGCTCGACCGCCTCGGCCGGGAGCGGGTCGCCGTAGCGGGCGCGGAGGCCCTCCATCGCGCGCTCGCGCAGGTAGTCGTCCTCGGTTTCTCCGTTCGGCGTCGGGTAGCGCGGGATCAGCCGGCGGCCCAGCTCGATCTCCACGTTGCAGCGGTCGGCGATCTCCAGCGTGTTCGGCGATCGCCTCGGGCCACTGCGCGAACGCCGTCGCCATCTCCTCGTTGTCCTTGAGGAAGAACTCGTTGGTGTCGAAGCTGAGCTTCGGCTGGGACAGCGTCGACTTGGTCTGCACGCAGAGCAGCGCCGAGTGGTGGTGGTAGTCCTCGCGGCGGAGGTAGTGGACGTCCGCCGTGCCGACCAGGCGCCCGCCCATCTCGCTGCGCGATCTTCACGATGCCCTCGTTCGCCTTGTCCTGCTCGGCGCAGGCCGTTCTTCTGGACCTCGAAGTAGACGTTGTCCGGGCCGTAGATCTGGACGAGGTCGTCGGCGTGGGCGCGCGCCTCGCCGGGAATGTCGGCGATGAGGCGCTGGCAGAAGCGCGACTGGAGGCAACCGGTGAGGGCGATGACGCCCTCCGAGTGGCGCTGGAGAAGCTCGACGTCGACGTTGGCCTTGCCGCGCCGGTACCCCTCGAGGAAGCCGTCGCTCGTCAGCTTGACGAGGTTGCGAAAGCCGACGTCGTTCTCGGCCAGGAGCGTGAGGTGGTTGCGCTCGTAGCGGACCGCGTCGGTCTTCCGGTCGTCGACGAGGTAGGCCTCGAAGCCCAGAATCGGCTTGATTCCGTGCTTCTTGCAGGCCTTGTAGAGCTCGACCGCGCCATTCATGACCCCGTGGTCGGTGAGGCCGAGGGCCGGCTGGCCGAACTCGGCGGCCCGCTCCGCCAGGGCGTCGATTTTGCACGCGCCGTCGAGCAGCGAGTACTCGCTGTGGACGTGCAGATGTGCGCAGGCGGCCGTGCCCATCGGAGCTTCCGATCGTAGGCGCCGGAGCGGACGGGGCGGGCGGCCTCGCGCGCGTCCGATCCCGCAATTTGGCACCTCCCGCCCGTTTGCGGAGATACTCGCTGCGATGGAGGTCTACCGCACTCCGGAGGCGCGCTTCGACGGCATAGCCGGATTCGACTACGAGCCGCGTTACCGCCAGGTTGGGGAGCTGCGGCTGGCACACGTAGAGGCCGGCGAGGGGCGACCCGTCCTGATGCTCCACGGCGAGCCGGCGTGGTCGTTCATCTACCGGAAGCTCTTCCCCCCGATCATGGACGCGGGCTATCGCTGCATCGCGGCCGACCACGCCGGGTTCGGCCGCTCGGACAAGCCGCTCGACCCCGGCTGGTACGACATCGAGCGCTACGTGAAGCTCACCGCGAAGCTGCTGGAGGATCTCGACCTGACCGAGCTGACGCTCGTGGTCCACGACTGGGGCGGGCCCGTCGGCGCGCGGCTTGCCCTCGAGCATCGCGAGCGGATCGCGCGGATGGTGATCCTGGACACGACCCTGGACCCCAAGGAGGTCTGGATGAACGACTCCTGGGTCCGCTTTCGAGAGTTGGTCGAGCACACCGAGGACCTTCCGATCGGCCAGATCATGCGCCTCACGTGCGCGCGCGGCCTCGCCGACGACGTGATCGCGGCCTACGACGCGCCGTTCCCCGACGTGGCCGCGCAGGGCGGAGCCCACGGCTTGGCACTGTCGACCGCGCGCACGCTCGAGACACCTCCCGAGACGCATCGGCTCTATGACGCGCTGCGGAACGATTCGCTGCCCGTGCTGATGCTGTGGGGCGAACTCGACGCGGTTCTCACCCTGGCGACGGGCCAGCGCCTCGCATCCGCGATCGGCCGCAGGATCGATCACGTGATCCCGGGCGCAGGCCACGGCCTGCAGGAGGACCAGGGAGAGCTCCTCGGCGCGCTGATCGCCGACTGGCTGCGGGATCCCTGAAACGGTGTCGCCCTAGTCGACGGCGTTGGCCACCGTCCGCGCGCTGCGGCCGTGTTCGAGGCCCCAGCTGACGATCCGCTCCGGGTGAATGCGGATCAGCGGCGTCGGCAGTGCGATCGCCTCGCCTCGCCCGCGGACCTCAACCCCGCGGGGGCGCCACGGGTCCGTGCTCTCCAGATCGTCGATCACGATCGCGGCTCGTTCGGTGCGGGCGATGTCGCGGAACTTCTTGGTCCGCTCCAGCTCATGTCCACCGACGTCGATCGTGTCGCGTGCCGCGTTGTAGATCCATCCGACCGGAACGACGTGCGGCGTTCCGTCCGCGCCGACCGTCGCGATCCGTCCCAGTTGGAGCCCGCCGGCCAGGTACCGAAGCTCGGCCTCGGTGAAGACGCTCATCGCACTAACTTACGCGGGGTGGGTGGGACGCTGACCGACGGGCGTGTGGCGACCAGGCTCCCGGCGCAGGACCTCGAGCGAGCCAGGCGCTTTTACGCGGACAAGCTCGGACTCGAGCCGGTCGAGGAACGCCCAGGCGGGCTGCTTTACCGCTGCGGAGACACCGAGTTCGCGCTGTTCGCATCCGCGGGTGCCGCCTCCGGCGACCACACGCAGATGGGCTGGGAGGTCGACGACATCGACGCGACCGTCCGCGAGCTCCGGGATCGAGGAGTGGTGTTCGAGGAGTACGACTTCCCAGGCATCCGAACCGTGGACGGCATCGCCGACGTCGACGGCAACTACCCGAGCAAAGGCGGCATCGGCGAGCGTGCCGTCTGGTTTCGGGACAGCGAAGGGAACCTCCTAGGCATCGGCCAGCCGGTCACTACCGACTAGGTGCTCGCCGTGGGGCCTAGGCGGCCATAGCCGCGGTCGTCGGCCTGATGTTCTGGTTCCGGCAGAAGACGTTCCGCGGATCCCAGCAATCCTTGACCGCGACGAGCCGGGCGTAGGTCTCGTCGCCGTAGAACGACCGCACGCGCTCCTGGCGGTCCGAGGAGACGTGATTCGGGTGCGACGCGCGCCGTGAGTGGGGTGCCATGGCCGCCACGAACTCGCCGGTCCACGCTCGGTTTTCCGCGTCGTCGGCGGGATCCGCCCACTGCGATAGCGCGTGGTACATCCACCCGGCGTCGCGATGAGCGAGCGCCGTCGCATCGGGCGCGACCCGCGCGTATGCGCCGCCGAGCGGCTGGATGAGCACCTCCGTGAACGGCGACGGGATCCGCTCCGCCACCCGCAGCGACTCGTCGATGGCGGCGTC
This sequence comes from uncultured Thermoleophilaceae bacterium, assembly GCA_963846865.1. GTDB lineage: Bacteria > Actinomycetota > Thermoleophilia > Solirubrobacterales > Thermoleophilaceae > DASPHG01. Next base: position 76,894 of record CAWJXU010000010.1, read on the forward strand.
CGGGAGCGTGTCCATGAACGACGCCTCGAACTGACCCTGGAGGCCGGCGGGGCTGCCCTCGTCGATCAGCCGCTGGAGCTGCGTGTACGGGAGCGGCGCGACCGCGTCGACGAGCGGGCCGAGCGCGCGGATCGGCGCAACCAGCTCCGCGCTCCGGCCGAGATCAGCGAAGGCGGCGACCATGATCCCGAGGACGGGCCGGCCAACGAGGTCCGGCGGCACGAAGGGCGCCGGAGGCGCCAGGTGAATCACCGCGCAGCCTCCGAGATCGTCGTCGGCCGCATCCATGATCTCGCGGTAGGCGCGCAGCACCTCGCCGCCGCGCTCGTAGTCGAAGAGCAGCGGCCCGCCCAGGACCGTCGGCCCCACCTCATGCAGCTCGAACTCGAACTCGGTGACGATGCCGAAGTTCCCTCCGCCGCCGCGGAGAGCCCAGAACAGGTCTGGGTTCTCGTCCTCGCTCGCGTGGACGATCTCGCCGGACGCAGTAACGACAGTCGCCCGGCGCAGGCAGTCGGCGGTGAGCCCGTGTCGGCGCTCGAGCCAGCCCGACCCCGAACCGAGCGTCAGTCCGGCAACGCCGGTGTCCGAGATGCGCCCACCGGTGACGGCCAGCCCGTGCCGCTGCGTGGCCGCGTCGAGCTCGGCCCACACGAGGCCGGCACCGACCCGCGCGCGCCGTGCGCCGGCGTCGATATCGATCCCCTTCAGCGCACGCAGGTCGATGACCAGTCCGTCATCAATCGCGGAGAAGCCCGCGAGCGAGTGCCCGCCCGCCCGGACCGCGAACGGCATGTCGCGCTCGAGCGCGAACCGGAGGACGGCGGCCACATCTCGGGTTCCCGCCGGCTTGGCAATCAAGGACGGGCGTCGATCGATCGCGCCGTGCCATACGCGGCGAGCCTCGTCGTATTCGGGATGGTCCGGCGAGATGCTCTGGCCGGCGAACGAAGGGATGGTGACTGCGGCGGTGAGGGTCATGCCGCGAGCTTGCCTCGGATCAGCTATCGATGCAATGCGAAGTATCGAAATGAGTATTCTGTTTTTCGATGATGGATCTGCGCCGGCTCGCGGTCTTCCATGAGGTTGCGGAGCATGGCTCGTTCTCCGGCGCCGCCCTCTCGCTCGACTACGCGCAATCGGTGGTGTCGCACCACGTCGCGCAGCTCGAGCACCAGCTCGGGGTGACATTGCTCGAGCGAGGGAAGCGCCCGGTCCGGTTGACCCCGGCCGGTGAACGCCTCCACGCCCATGCGGGCGTGATCCTCGGAGCGGCCCGGGCCGCGGAGGCGGACCTCCGCGCGGTCGCCGGGCTCGCCGCGGGAAGCCTCCGCGTGGGCGCGTTCCTTACCGCGTGCGCGTCGTTCGTGCCCGCGGCAATCCGGGCCTTCCACGACGACCACGAGTCGGTGGAGATCCGCCTGGACCAGCTTGAGCCGCCAGCGGCGCTCCCCCGTCTGATCAGCGGTGAGCTCGACCTTGCGGTGGTCTATGTCGAGAGCGAAGCCTCGGAGCCCGACCCCCGGCTCGAACTCGTGAAGCTCGGCGACGATCCCTATCGCGTCGCACTTCCTCCGGGACATCGCCTCGCCCGCCGCCGGGAGGTGCGGGTCGGCGACCTGCGCGGCGAGAAGTTCAGCTCGCCGCGACCTGTCGGCGGCGGGCTCACGTACCGCGCGATGGTGGAGCGCCTGTGCAACGAAGCGGGCTTCTCGCCCGACTTCGCGTTCACCGTGGACGATGTGACCGTTGCGCGCGGTCTCGTCGCCGCCGGGCTGACCGTCGCCGTGATGCCGGACATGACGATCACGCACCCGCGCGACGACGTGGTGGTCAAGCCTCTCGCCGGCGTCGATCCAGCCCGCACGGTTCACGCGGCGTGGGTGCGAGACCGGCGCACGCCCGGTGTGGAGCCGATGGTGGCCGCGCTCGTCGCCAGCGCTCGCGAGCGTCTGGGGTTAGCCGCGGCTACGGGTAGATAGTCCGCAACCGCGAAGCGTCCGCTACACGCTCGATCGCCACGGCCTGCGCGGCAGTGCGCCAGTCCGTCCCGCGCTGCTCCTTCGCCTCGCGCACGCGCGCGAAGGCGTCGTCGAGCTGCATCCGCAGCCGCGCCGCCACCTCGGCGCCCTGCCATGCCAGCTTCTGCTGGTCCTGGACCCACTCGAAGTAGCTGACGGTCACGCCGCCGGCGTTCGCCAGGACATCCGGCAGCACCACGATGCCCCGCGACGCCAGGATCTCGTCTGCCTCCGGCGTCGTCGGACCGTTCGCGCCCTCGACCACCCAGCGCGCGTCGATCCGGTCGGCGTTCTCTTCGGTGATCTGCTGCTCGACGGCGGCCGGGATCAGGATGTCGCAGGCCTGCTCGAGGATCTCTCGCCGCCCGACCGCGGTGCCGCCCGGGAAGTCGCGCAGGAAGCGGTTCTCGTCGAGCCAGGCTTTGACCGCGGCGATGTCGAGTCCGTCAGGGTTCACGACACCGCCGGTCACGTCGGAGACGCCGACGATCGTCGCCCCACGCTGAGCGAGCTCACGCACCACCGTCCCGCCAACATTGCCGAGCCCCTGGACCACGACGCGCTGTGCGTCGAGCCGCTCGCCCTCTGTCTCCATCAGCTCCTCGATGCAGTAGACGACGCCGAGCCCGGTCGCGATGTCGCGCCCCTCGGTGCCGCCGAGGACCAGCGGCTTGCCGGTGACGATCTCGGGGACCGGGTGTCCCACCTGCTGCGAGTAGGTGTCCATGAACCACGCCATCTCGCGCTCGCCGGTGGCGATGTCGGGCGCGGGAATGTCGCGGTCGGGCCCGATGATCGGGAAGATCTCCGAGGCGTAGCGGCGCGTCACGCGCTCGAGCTCGCCGTCGGAGAGCCGGTTCGGGTCGCAGCGCACGCCGCCCTTCGCGCCGCCGAACGGCAGGCCGACCAGCGCGCACTTGAACGTCATCCACATCGCAAGTGCGGCGCACTCGCCGAGCGAGACGCCTGGCCCGTAGCGGAACCCACCCTTCATCGGGCCCATCGTCAGCGTGTGCTGGACGCGGTAGCCGGTGAACGACTGGACCTCGCCATCGTCGAGCCGAACGGGAAAGTTGACAACGAGGGAGCGCCGCGGCTCGAGCAGCCGCGCGCGAATCTCCTCCTCGAGGTCGAGGAGGTCGGCGGCGCGGCGGAACTGGTCGACGGCGACGCGGTACAGCTCAGAGTGCCACTCGGACCCGGGCTCGAGCATACGCTCGGCCTCTAGAACCGATTCCCAGCCTCCGGTGCCGCGTCTCTCGTCAGCCCCGGCGCCGTTGGCACCCCTGCCATTCGCGCCCATCAACAGGGAGTTTCCCCGAGCGGGGTCCGCTTATGCGTCAGCGGGCTGCTTTTGCAGCGATTTTCCCGCGGCAGGTGGCGGCGAAGCGTTACTCGGAGCTGCTCTTCGCGGCAAAGATGCCGCCGATCAGCACGAGCGCGATGACGCCTACGGCGCCGAGCTTGGCCTGGTTCTGCTGGATCTTGCGCCTCGCGACGCGCGAGCCGATCTGCCATACGAGCCAGCCAAGCACCGTGTAGCTCTTGGTTCCCATGCCGATGTCTTACCTCAGACCGGCTCGAGCTGAACATGCGGCTCGGCGGGCAGCTCGACCTGAATCGAATCGCCCGGCCGCACCTCCCCGCCCTCGAGCACGACGCCCATCACGCCCGACTTTCTGACGAGCTCGCCGTCCGAGTCGCGGTCGAGCACGGCCTTCATCAGGCCGGGGGCGATCTCGTCGAGCTGCGAGCACGGGTTCCGCAGGCCGGTGACCTCGACCACCGCGTCGCTGCCGAGCCGGAGCCGCGCGCCGGTGGGGAGCTCCAGCAGCGCGACGCCGCTCGTCGTCACGTTCTCTCCCATTTCGCCCGGCGAGATCTCAGGGAAGCCCTTGTCCGCGAGCTCCTCGTGCAGCTCGCGATGGATCAGGTGCACCTGGCGCAGGTTCGGCTGCTCGGGGTCCTTGCGCACGCGCGAGCGGTGCTTGACGGTGGCGCCGGCGTGGACGTCGCCCTCCACCCCGTGCCCCGCGACCAGCCGGATCGACGTCCTCCGTCTCCTTGCCGATCCCGTGGCTCGACCCGGTGCTGACCGCTTCGACCTTCACTTCTTCCGGTTCCTGATCCCGTAGGCCATACGCGACTGCAGCGTCCACAGCTCGATGAAGCCGGGGCTCGACTGCTGCGAGAACAGCCCGCCCGACTCGCCGAAGCTCGCGAGCTCCGGGTCGTAGAGCGCGTTCGGCGACTCGCGCCGCACCGCCTTGCAGCTTCCCCGGTAGAGCTGGAGCGTGATCTTGCCCGTCACCTGCTCGTTCACCGAGTCCATGAACGCGTTGAGGTTCTCGAGCAGCGGCTCGTACCAGAGCCCGGCATACACGAGGAACGCCCACTGCTCGTCGAGCGCGGGCTTGAAGCGGTTCTGGTGGATCGTGCCGACCAGCTTCTCGAGCTCCTTATGCGCGGTGAGGACGATCTCGGCCGCGGGCACCTCGTACAGGTCGCGCACCTTCAGGCCGACGATCCGGTCCTCGATGTGGTCGACGATCCCGACGCCGTGGCGGCAGCCGATCTCGGCCGCGCGCTCGAGCAGCTCGACCAGCTCGAGCCGCTCGCCGTCGATCGCGACCGGCCGCCCCTGGTCGAACTCGATCTCCACGAGCTGCGGCTCGTCCGGTGCCTCGCGCGGGTCGGCCACCAACTCGAATACGTCGTCGCGCGGCGGCTCGCCCAAATCCTCGATCGGCCCGCCCTCCGACGAGCGGCCCCAGAGGTTGTCGTCGATCGAGTACGGCGGCGCCTCAGTGCCGCCCTTCACGGGGATCCCGTGCTCGCGCGCGTACGCGATCTCCTCCTCGCGCCCCATCGCCCAGTTCCGCACCGGCGCGACGATCTTCATGTCGGGCGCGTACGCGAGCACCGCCGAGTCGAGCCGCACCTGGTCGTTGCCCTTGCCGGTGCAGCCGTGGGCGATCGCGTCGCAGCCCGCCTCGCGCGCCTTCTCGACGGCGATCTTTGCGATCAGCGGCCGGCCGAGCGCCGTGAACAGCGGGTATCCGCCGCCGTACAGGGCATTCGCCTTGATCGCCGGCAGCACGTACTCCTCGGCGAACTGCTCGCGCGCGTCGACGATGAAGCACTCGACCGCGCCGAGCTGCTTCGCCTTGCCCTCGATGACCTCGTAGTCCTCGCCGGGCTGGCCCAGGTTGAGCGTGAGCGTGGCGACCTCGGCGCCGTACTCGTCCTGGATCCACTTGAGCATGACGCTCGTGTCGAGCCCGCCGCTGTAGAGCAGCAAGACGCGCCCGACATCGCCGGGACCGGCCTCGTAGGAGCCAAGCGGGCGCTAGCGTTCAGCCATGGTCGCGAAGCCTACGGAAGCGGCGATCCGCCCCGCGATGCACGCTCGGCCGCAGCCAGAAGGTCGTCGCGGAAGTCGGGGTGCGCGATAGCCGCGAGTGCCTCGCCGCGCTGGTGGACGGTCTTGCCCTGCAGCTCCGCGATGCCGTACTCCGTCACTACGACGTCGATCTGGTGACGCGGCGTCGTGATCACGGCACCCGCGTCGAACCACGGCACGATCCGGCTGCGCAGCTCGCCGTCCACGGTCGCCGTCGACGGCAGGCACAGCAGCGAGCGATCCTCGATCGAGAGCCCGGGGCCGGACACGAAGTCCTCGTGGCCGCCGATCCCGGAGAACTGGCGGCCATCGAGCGTGTCGGCCACGACCTGGCCGTGGATGTCGATCGCGAGCGCGCCGTTGATCGTCACGATGCCGCGGTTGCGCGCGATCACGTCCGGGTTGTTGACGACGTCGACGGGCAGGAAGGCCACGTCCTGGTTGCCCGCGAGCCAGCCGTAGAGCTCCTCGGTCCCGAAGGCGAACGTCGTCACGGAGACGCCGTCGAACTGGCCCTTCTCGTTCGCGACCTTGCCCGCCTGGTGCAGGCGCATCAGGCCGGTGGTGAACATCTCCGAGTGGACGCCGTAGCGGCCGCCGTCTCCCTCGGCCAGGAGCTGGACGAGTGTCGAGGGGATCGAGCCGATTCCCGTCTGGAGGGTCGCGCCGTCCGGGATGAAGCGCGCCGCGTGCTCCGCGATCGCGCGGTCCGCCTCGGTCGGCGGCGGGTCGGGGAGCCCGAGCGGCACGGCCTCGCTCTCCACGAGCACGTCGATCTCCTCGAGGTGCAGCGCATGCAGGTGCTCGGGTGGCAGGCCGTGCGTGCTCGGGAAGCGCTCGGACGCCTCCACGACCAGCAGGCGGTCCGGGTCCGCTCCCGCGCGGTGCAGCTCGGCGACCGTGCCGCCCGAGTGGAGCGAGAGGCTGCAGTAGCCGTTCCGGTCGGGCGGCGCCGCCGCGGTCGCCATCACCCGTGGGGCCTGCTCCTCGAGCAGCGGCGCGAGGCGGCGGAAGTCGGCCGGCGCGAAGCCGATGTTCGCCCCCGCGTCGCGCAGCATCCGCTCCAGGGGCCCGAAGAAGCCCGACAGGTAGTGGACGTCGAGCGTGGTTGAACAGGTCGCTGCCGACCGCGAGCAGTGCTCCATACACGCGTAGGTCCTTCCAGTCGTCCCGCCGGCCGAGCGCCTGGAGGAACTCGGGCGGCTGGCCCGGGCCGAGCGGGATGCCGAGCGTGTCGGCCGGTTCGACCCGCGCGGCGGCTTCGTCGGCGGTCACGGCGCGAGGGTATCTTTGCGGCAACTTTGTGCGGATCTGCACATTCACGGGAGGATTCGACCGTCGCGCCCCGTAGCCTTCTTCCTAAGCGACCCCCAGGAGGGACCAAATGGCCCAGGGTTACTGCGTAAAGGAAAAGAAGAAGGTCGAGATCAAGGACCCCCAGCAGGTCAAGCTCAAGAACGGCCGTGACGCCGTTCAGGGCACCTGCCCCGACTGCGGGACCAAGATCTTCAAGATGGGCAAGCTCTAGAGCCGAGCGAGCGCCGGCGGCGTCCCGCTAGGGCGCCGGGACGCCGTCGGCCGCGCTCTGGAGTGCCGCGATATCGAGCTTCCGCATGCCCATCATCGCCTTCCACGCCCGGTTGGCCCGCTGCGGGTCGGGATCGCTGAAAAGCTCATCCATCCCCTCGGGGACGACCTGCCATGAGAGCCCGAAGCGGTCCTTGACCCAGCCGCACATGCTTTCCTCGCCGCCGTCGGTCAGGCGCTCCCAGTAGTAGTCGACCTCGTCCTGGTCCTTGCAGGAGATCGCGAACGAGACGGCTTCGTCGAACTTGAACTGCGGGCCGCCGTTGATGCCGACGAAGCGCTGGCCGTCGAGCTCCCACTCCACGGTCACGACCGTGCCGGCCCTCTCTGAGCTCTCCGGGTAGTGGGCCACGCTCACGATCCGCGAGTTCTTGAAGACCGAGCAGTAGAACTCGGCGGCCTCCTCGGCCTCGGTGTCGAACCACAGGTTCGGGGTGATCTTGTCGGCCACGGTCTGCTCCTCTCGTTCGGGTCCTGAGTGTTAGACGAGGGTCCGCGGGGAAACTCATCGGCGGGTTTGCCCAGCCTCATGCGGGTAACCCCTAGGTGAAGCCCCGAGGAGGAACAATGGAGCATCACGAAACGAACTCACAGCTCCGCGACCGGCCTGTCGGCGACCTCGTCAAGGACGCTACGGAGCAGGCGCAGACGCTGATACGACAGGAGATCGAGCTCGCGAAGGCCGAGCTCGGCGAGAAGGGCAAGCAGGCCGGCATCGGCGCCGGCATGTTCGGCGGCGCCGGGCTGTTCGGCCTCTTCGCCTTCGGCGCGCTGACGGCCGCCGCGATCGGCGCCGTCGACCTTGCCGTGCCGTTCTGGGCTGCCGCACTGATCGTGGCGGCCGTCTACGGAGCAATCGCTGGGGTGCTCGCGCTCACCGGCAAGAACAAGGTGCAGGCGGCCACCCCGCCGGCGCCGGAAGAGGCAGTCGAAAGCATTAAGGAGGATGTGGCGTGGACGAAGGAACGCGCACAAGCGGGTCGCCGGTAGGCGACGAGCAGGAAACGCGTTCGCCGGACGAGATCCGCGCGGACATCGAGGACACCCGCGAGGACCTGGGCGATACCGTCGAGGCGCTCGCCGCCAAGACGGACGTCAAGGGTCAGGCGAAGGCCAAGCTCGAGTCGGTCAAGGAGAAGGTGGGCGGCGCGAAGGACGGCGCAGCCGACCGGACGCCGGACTCGGCTCAGCAAGGGTTCCAGCAGGTGAAGACGACCGCCAGCGACAACCCGGTCCCGACGGCGGCGATCGCGGCGTTCGTGGGCGGGATCCTCGTCGGCATCATCCTCGCGAGGAGGTAGAGCCATGGAGAAGGCCCTCAAGCTGATGTTCATGCCGTTCTCGATCATCGCCGGCCTGATAGCCGGGATCATCGGGCGGAAGGCGTTCGAGCAGGTATGGGGGCTCGTCGACGACGAGGAGCCGCCCACGCCGAAGCACAGCGAGCCGAGCTGGCTCAAGCTGGTCGCCGCACTGCTGGTCGAAGGGGCGATCTTCCGGGCCGTCCGCGGCCTCGTCGACCGCGCCTCGCGCACCGGGTTCGCGCGCATGACCGGCACGTGGCCCGGCGAGCCGCGGCCCGAGGCCGAGTAAGGCGATGGCCAACGAAACGCTGACCCGCATCTCGCCGTACGCCGAGCGGCTGTTCGACGACTACGTCTACGACGAGCTCGAGGACGCGGGCAAGAAGCTGCGCGCTCGCGTACGGGCGTGTCAGCGGCCGCCCGTCGAAGGCGATCGACGACCCGTACGTCGTGCGGCTCGTTCGCGATGCGGGCGAGTCGCTGCGCAACGCCGCCGAGGCCGTGACGGGCCGTCCCGAGCCACCGTCGCGCAAGCCGCGGATCCTGGCGGCTGCCGCCGTCACGGCGGGTACGGTCCTGCTCGTGAAGCGCATGCAGGCAGCTCAGGCTCAGCGCGCGGTCCGATGAGGAAAGGTCGCCCTCGTCGTGCTCGCCGCGTGCGCGGTTTTCGCTGCCGCGGTCGCGATCCTGCGCCGGGGGCAACGCGAGCGCTGGGCTCCGACCGAGCGCTGGGCTCCGACCGAGCGCGCGGCTCCTGACCGAGGGCGTCGTGTCCGAGCGGTCTCTCGACACGCTCACCCGGGACGAGCTCTACGAGCTCGCCCGCGAGCGCGACATCCCCGGGCGCTCGCGCATGAAGAAGGACGAGCTACGCGACGCTCTGCGCGGGGCGTAGCAGCAGAGCCGCTCCGATCCCCCCGCCCAGGAGGACGAGCACAGCGCCGGCGACCCAGTTCACGTGCGCCAGCGGCGTGAGCAGCACGATCCCGAGCACCAGCGTGAAGATCGCGAGCCAGCGGGGCAGCACCAGGCCGCTGCGCAGCGCCACCACGGCGGTGGCGATCGCGAACACTCCGAGCCCCACCCCCGTGAGCGCGGCGCCGAGTACCTGATTGACCTCGAACAGGGCCTGGGCCAGCTCGCCGCCCAGCTCGCCGTCCTGTGCCCGCAGGGCCGCCGCGAGGTTGATCCCCTCCGCCCCGATGCCGACAGCCATCCCGAGCAGGAAGCCCCCGAACGCGATGGAGGCCAGCAGATCCTCGCCCTCCGCATCGGCGAGCACGCGGCGCATGGCGCCGGCGAACACCAGGAACACGGCGACCGCGAGCAGGCTGAGGCTGCCGCCGATGACGATTCGGTCCGCCACGTCCTCGTACCAGTCGACGATCTCGGCGACCGGCGTGCCGTCCTCCGGCATGTCCAGCCCCCAGATCACGTTGCCGACGGCGAACAGCACCGCGCCCGCGATGCCGCTGATCCCCGCAATCCGCTGAGCCCTGCTCATGTGAGCTGTATACGGCTCAGTCCGGCCGAATGTTCTGGTTGAGCCGGAAGAGGTTGTCGGGGTCGTACTTCTGCTTGAGCGCCTTCAGGCGGTCGTACGTGTCCGCGCCGTACGCCTCGCGCACGCGCTCCTCGCCCTCATCCATCAGGAAGTTCACGTACACGCCCATCTGGTGAGGGGCGAGCGCCGACGAGAAGTCGCGTGTCCACTCCCGCTCCTCGTCGAAGCCCTCGGGACCCTCGGTTGCGCTCGTGAGGTTGAAGGTGAATCCGGCGCCGCGGCTCGTGAACGCCGTGTCGGCGTCCGGCACCCGTTTCACCGCTCCGCCCATCTGCCAGATCGGGAATGCGGTCACAGGCGAACGGATCTGCATCGCGTGCTCGACGGTGATGTCGATCACCTCGTCGGTCAGCTCGGCGACGTCGCACGCGCGCATGTAGTACCAGCGGCCGTGCGGGTAGGACGGGTCGAACATCGACTGGTGCTCGAGGTAGGGCTTCGGTTGGCACAGGTCCAGTACCGGCGACCCGAACTCCTTGAGCGGCTTGAGGACGCGCTCGCCGTCTTCGACCGGGCCCGCGTAGCACGCCACCACGGCGACGACGAGCTGGCCGTGCAGCTCTTGCGGGATGAAGTCGAGCGGCGGCGCCTTGCGGTGGATCACGATGGTCATCAGCTCGTCCGGCGCTTCCGCGATCCAATCGCGATAGAAGCGCAGCACCTTCGGCGAGTCCTCCATCAGCCAGAAGACCGGGCCCGCCATGACGCCCGGCCCCAGCGGGTTGAGGTTGAACTCGAACTCGGTGACAACGCCGAAGTTCCCTCCCCGCCGCGCAGCCCCCAGAACAGGTCGGCGTTCTCGTCTTTGGAGGCGCGGACCATCTCTCCGCCGGCAGTGACCATCTCGACCGACCGGAGCTGGTCGATCGTCAGGCCGAACTTGCGCATCAGCCAGCCGATGCCGCCGCCGAGGGTCAACCCGGCGAGGCCGGTGTGCGTGACGATGCCGGCGGGTGCCGCGAGCCCGTGCGCCTGAGTCGCGCTGTCGAGCTGGCCGAGCAGCGTGCCCGCCTGGGCCCGGGCGGTGCGCGCCTCCGGATCGACGCTGACGCCCGTCAAGTTCGACATGTCGCAGACGATGCCGCCGTCGCACACGGAGAGGCCGGGGAAGCTGTGCCCGCCCCCGCGCACGGCGAGTGGCAAACCGGTCTCGCGCGCGGTGCGGATCGCGGCGATGACGTCGTCCGTGCCGGCACACCGAGCGATGACCCCCGGGTGGCGATCGATCGAGCCGTTCCAGACCTTGCGGTGCTCGTCGTAGCCGCCGTCGCCCGGCTCGATCAGCTCGCCCCGGAAGCCCGCGCGCAGCTCACGCAGTGCCGCCGGGTCGAGTCCTACGGTGGCCATATGCCGATAATCGCGCATCGCGGGCGAACACGCACCCCAGAACGTGATGGCCGATCCCGGCGAGATCGAGCGGTTCTACGACCGTGCGAGCGATCTGATGCGCGCGCTACTGGGCCAGCTCGCTGAAGCGCCGGACACGCCCCGCCCGTTTCCCGAGATCGAGGACTCGCTCGACTGGCCGCGGCGGCGAATCGCGTCGGTCCTCGGCGGTGTCTCGCACCTGCGCCATACGGAGTTCGCCGGGCGCCGCCCGTACCACTTCCACGACGAGCGCCAGGCCGCGTCCGGGCGTTGGGAGATGTGGATGGACGCGGGCCAGGCGGAGGCGATCAGAACCGATACGTCGTCTGGCCGTGAGGGTCCTTGGCAAATGCGAGGACCTTCGTCGGCTCGACCCTGAAGACCGCGGCGCCGCCACCGTCGGAGTGGCGGAACATGCCGTCATAGACGTCGAAGCGCCACTCGTCGCCGTATTTCGCCACCCAGGCGTCGGCTAGCGGCCGTAGCTCCTCGTCGTCGTCGATCCGGACCGCCTTCCCCTCCACGACCACGTCGAGGCCATTGGCCCACGCGTTGTTGCCCGTGGTCAGCGCGACGTGATCGTTGTGCTGAAGGTTGCGCCCCTTCTGCTCCTCGAGGCCGGTGCAGAAGTAGACCGCGTCGTCCGCGGCGACGCCGATCAGCGGCGTAACGTGAGGCCTCCCGTCGGGCCGAACCGTGGTGATCCAGTACAGCTCGGCTGCCTCGAGAGTCCCGAACACCTCGGCCCACGGTGTCGGCTGGGCCTCGGGATCGCTGAAGCGCCTGTCGATCTTGCCTGTCGCATCTGTCATTCGGTACAGACAAGCATGCGAAAGTGCGGCGCGACGCTGTGAGACCGCTGCGGATATGGATCGTCGGGTTCGGCACCGTCGGGCGCTGGCTCGTCAGGGCCCTCGAATCGCTTGAAGGTCTCAGCGTGGTCGGTCTTGCCAACGCCCGTGACGGATTCGTCCATGACGCCGACGGGCTCGACCTGCCATCACTGCTCGCGCTGGCCGACGCGGGAAAGCCGCTCACGCAGCAGCCCGGCGTCCGCTCATGGCCGACAGCCCTCGAGGGGCTCCGGTCGACGGAGGCCGACGTCCTCGTGGAGGTGACCTCGAGCCCGCCGGATGACGGCGAGCCGGGTCTCTCGCACATGCTCGAGGCACTCGGCCGTGAAGTCGCAGTGGTCACGTCGAACAAGTGGCCGGTCGCGCTGAACGGGGTTCAGCTTGCTGATCTGGCGCGCAGTCGAGGGATCGCGTTCCGCGCCGAATCCACCGTCATGTCGGGAACTCCGCTGCTCAGCACGCTGGTCGAGGGGATGGCGGGCGCGTCCCCGCTCGGGCTGCGCGGCCTGCTGAATGCGACCGCCAACTTCATTCTCTCGCGCATGGCGGGAGGCGCGTCCTACGAGGACGCTCTGGGCGAGGCGCAGCGGGCGGGCCTCGCTGAGCGTGACCCTGGTGCAGACGTCGACGGCCACGACGCCGTGGCGAAGGTGATGATCCTCGCCGCGCTTGTCTTCGGAAGGCAGCTTCGTCGCGACGAGGTCGCCGTGCGCGGCATCAGTGCGCTGTCGGCCCGTGAGCTCGAGGACGCCACGTCGACCGAGACGCGCCTCCGGGAGGTCGCCACACTCGACTTCTCCGAGCCGGGAGGACGAGGCGAGGTACGTGCGCGCGTCGCGCCGGAGCTTCTTCCCCTAACCGACCCGCTGGCGTCGATCGACGGCACGACGAATGCCGTCATCTGCCGCGCAGATCCCCTCGGCGAGGTGACGATCGCGGGCCCCGGCGCCGGCCCTGAACTGGCCGGGCAGGGAGTGCTCAGCGACCTGATCGCAGTCGCTCGAGCGCGTCGCTGACGTCGTCCGGCGTCACCGTGAGCGGCGGCAAGAGGCGGATCGTGGTCGGGCCCGTCGCGTTGACGACGAGCCGCTGCTCGAGCAGCAGGCGCCGCGCCACGTCGGGCGCGTCGGCGATCTCGAAGCCGAGCATCAGGCCGCGGCCGCGCACGCCCTCGAGCCCCAGCTCGCGCAGGCCCTCCGCGAGCGTCTCGCCGTTGTCGGTGACCTCGACCAGCAGCTCCGCGCTATCCACCACGTCGAGCACCGCATGGGCGGCTGCAGCGATCACCGGACCGCCGGCGAACGTCGAGCCGTGGTCACCCGCCTCGAGCACGTCGGCGTAATCGGGCGAGGTGATGCACGCGCCGATCGGCAGCCCGCCGCCGAGCCCCTTCGCCACCGTCATCACGTCGGGCTCGACCTGCGACGTGCTGCCAGGCCCACATCTTGCCGGTGCGGCCCATCCCGCACTGGATCTCGTCGAACACGAGCAGCGCGTCGTGGCGGTCGCACGCCTCGCGCGCCGCGCGCAACACCTCCTCCGAGATCGGGTGGATGCCCGACTCGCCCTGGATCGGCTCGATGATCACCGCGGCTGTGTCCGCCGTCGACGGCCGTCGGCCACCGCGTCCGGGTCGTCGCGCGGAACCGCGACGAACCCCGGCACGAGCGGCGCGAACGGCGCCTGCTTCGCCTCCTGCGGCGTGGCGGACAGCGCCCCGTACGTGCGCCCGTGGAACGCGCCCTCGAGCACGACGACCCCTCCCCCTGCCTTGCGCTTGCGCGCGAGCTTGATCGCGCACTCGATCGCCTCCGCGCCCGAGTTCGTGAAGAACACCTTTCCGCCGAGCGAGATCTTCGACAGCCGCTCGGCCAGCCGCATCGCAGGCTCGGTGTAGAAGAGGTTCCCGACGTGCGCGAGGCGTCCCGCCTGCTCCGACACCGCCTCCACCCACCTCGGATGCGCATGCCCGATCTGCGCCACCGAGATCCCGGCGAGGAAATCGAGGTACTCGTTCCCCTCGTCGTCCCACAGTCGGCAGCCCTCGCCCCGCACGAACTCGACCGGGTTGCGCGCGTACGTGCCGATCACGTACTCGCGCTCGAGCGCCTGGAGATCCTCTAGGGCCAAAGCTTGGTCCCGATCCCCTCGTCCGTGAAGAGCTCGAGCAGCAGCGAGTGCGGCCTCCGCCCGTCGACGATGTGCGCGTTCTCCACGCCGCCGTCCAGCGCGTGCACGCACGCCTCGAGCTTCGGGCGCATCCCGCCCGTCACTTGCGGCAACCGCTGCCTCACCTCGTCGGCCGTGGCCTGCGAGATCCGCTCGTCCTTCTCGTCGAGCCACGCCTCCACGTCGGTCAGGAAGATCACCTTGAACGCCCCCATCGCCTCGGCGATCGCGCCCGCGGCCGTGTCGGCGTTCACGTTGTAGGAGTTGCCCTCGTCGTCCGCGCCCACCGACGCGATCACGGGGATGTAGTCCTGCGCGATGTGGTTCAGCACGTCCACGTCCACGTTCTCGATCTCGCCGACCATGCCGATGTCCACGTCCATCGCCGCCTTGCGCACGCGGAACAGTTGGCCGTCGTCCCCGCAGATCCCGACGGCGGGCTGGCCGTGCCGGTTAAGCCGCAGCACGATGTCCTTGTTCTGCTTGCCGACGAGCACCATCTTCGCCACCTCGACCGTGGCCTCGTCGGAGACGCGCAGGCCCTCGTGGAACTTCACCTCCATGCCGAGCCGCTCCATGTAGCGCGTGATGTCCGGGCCGCCGCCGTGGACCACGATCGGGTTCATGCCGACGTACTTCAGGAGCACGACGTCGCGCGCGAAGTCCTCCTTCAGCGTGTCGTCGGTCATCGCCGCGCCGCCGTACTTGATGACGACGGTCTGGCCGTCGAACGCCCGGATGTAGGGCAGCGCCTCGAGGAGTGTCTCGACGTCTCTCATGACGTGTAGCTCGCGTTGTAGGTCACGTACTCCTCCGACAGGTCGCTGAAGAACACCTCGGTCTCGCCGCCCTCGCCCGGCAGCGTCAGGACGAACTCCACCTCGTCGCCCTGCATCGCCCGCTCGAGCTCCGCCAGCTCCTCGGGGCCGATGTCGATCGCGTCGCCGGCAGACACCAGCTGGCGACCCTCGATCTCGAGGTCGACGACGAACGGCGCGGCCGGCGGGAACGCCTTGCCCGGCCGCCTGCAGGATGCGGCCGAAGTTCGGATCGCCGCCGTGGAGCGCCGTCTTGACGAGCGGCGAGTCGGCCACCGAGCGCGCCACGGGCTCGACGACTTCGCTGTCGCCCTGCACGACGATCCGGCCGACGCGCTTGACAGCCCTCGCCGTCGTGGACGATCTCGAGCGCGAGCTGCCGGAGCAGCGCGTCCATCGCCTCGCCGAGTGCCAGCTCGTCGGGTGTCTGCGGCTCGATCCGCACGCCGGAAGCTCCGTTCGCGATCGCGAAGACCGTGTCGCTGGTCGAAAGCTGGCCGTCGACCGAGATGCGGTCGAACGAGCGCTTCACGCAGACCCCGGTCAGCAGGTCGAGCGTCTCGGCGTCGAGGCCCGCGTCCGTCTGGACGAAGCAGAACATCGTCGCGTAGCGCGGCGAGATCATCCCCGCTCCCTTCGCCTGGGCGGCGAGCCGCACTGTCCCGCCGGACGGCAGCGCGACCTCGAGGCAGGCACGCTTCGGCCCGGCGTCGCTCGTGAGGATCGCCTCGGAGAAGTCGCCCGCGTCCTTGGACAGTGCGCCGCACGCCGCGCGCGCACCGCTCACGACCTTGTCGCGCGGCAGCTCGAGCCCGATCACGCCGGTGGACGCGACGCCCACCTGGTCTGGCTCGAGCTCGAGCTCCTCGGCCACGGCAAGCTGCATCGCGCGCGCCGTCTCGAGGCCGCGCTCGCCGTCGCCCACGTTCGAGCAGCCCGAGTTCGCCACGACGGCGCGCAGGCCGTCGAGCCGCGCCTCCTTCGATGCGATCACGGGCGCGCCGACGCGCGCGTTCGTGGTGAAGCGGGCGGCCGACGTGCTCTCGTCGAAGGAGGCCAGGACGCCAACGTCGAGCCCCTTCGGCTTGATGCCCGCGGCCACCCCCGCCGAGCAGAAGCACTTCGGCAGCGCGTCGGGGTCGAGCTCGGTGACGTGCGCGGGCTTCTCGACCCAGCGCGAGCGGAAGAACGTCATACGAGCCCCTCCGTCTCGTCGTAGCCGAGCATCAAGTTCAGGTCCTGCACCGCCTGACCCGCGGCGCCCTTCCACAGGTTGTCGATCGCGGCGAACGCCATCACCGTTCCGTTCACGGCGGTCGCGTGGATCCGGCACAAGTTGGTGTCGCGCACATCGCGCACGCCCGGCGGCGCGTCGACGACCTCGACGAACGGGTCGTCGCGGTAGGCGTCCTCGAACAGCTCGCGTACCTCGTCCGCCGTGACGTCGCGATTCGGGCGCACGTAGCAGCTCGCCATCAGCCCCTGGTCGATCGGCAGTAGGTGCGGCACGAACGTCGCCGGCCCGAAGTACGCGTCGAGCTCCGCCTGGTGGCGGTGCCCATCGACCTTGTACGGCGTCAGGTTCTCGGCGACCGAGACGAAGTGCGTCGTCTCCGTCGCCTCGCGGCCGGCGCCCGACACGCCCGACTTCGCGTCGATGAACGTGTCCGACGCGAGTTCCTTCAGCGGCAGCAGCGCGAGCAGCGCAGCCGTCGGGTAGCAGCCCGGCGCGGCGACGAGGTCGGCCGCGCGGATCTCGTCGCGGTTCAGCTCGGTCAGCCCGTAGACGGCCTCGTCGAGCAGCTTCGGGGCGGGGTGCGGCCCGTACCAGCGCTCGTACAGCTCCTGCGGCACGCGGAAGTCGGCAGAGAGGTCCACAACCTTCAGCCCTCGCGTGTGCAGTTCCTCGACCGTCGGAGCCGCGGCGCCGTGCGGGATAGGCGACGAGTGCTGCGTCGCAGCCCTCCGCGACGCGGTCGGCATCGAAGGTCTCGAGCTTGCGGTCGACGCGGTAGCGCGGGTAGAGGTCGGACAGCAGCCGTCCCGCGTCGCTGCGCGCTGTCACGACGTCGAGCTCGAGCCGCGGGTGGCGCTCGACCAGCGCGGCGCACAGCGCGCCCGCGAACCCGGAGGCCCCGACGACGGCGACGCTAGCCACGGAGCTTCCCTCCCATCTCGGCGAGCGGCGGCCTCGATCCGTCCGCGCACCTCGGCCACCTCGTCGTCGGTGAGCGTGCGGTCGGCCGCGCGGAACTCGAGCCGGAGCGCGAGCGACTTCTTGCCCTCGCCCACCTGCTCGCCACGGTAGACGTCGAAGATCCGCAGCTTCTCGAGCAGGTCGCCCGCCGACGTCGCGGACGGTGTCGAGCACGTCGGCGGCCGGGACGGACTCGTCGAGCACGACGGCGATGTCCTGCACGACCGCGGGGAGCGTCGACACGGGCCGGTATCCGTGCGGCCCGCCCGGGATCTCGGCCAATGCGCCGAGGTCGAGCTCGAACGCCGCGCCACCCGCCACATCCCAGGCGCGCGCAACCAATGGGTGCAGCTCGCCGATCCAGCCGAGCTTCTGCTCGTCGTCTCCCACGATCACGCTCGCCGAGCGGCCGGGGTGAAGGAACGGCCGCTCGCCCGGCTCGACCGTGAACGGCACGCGGACCGACCCGAGCAGCCCCTCGAGAACGCCCTTCGCCGCGAAGAAGTCGCCGGGAACGTACGCGGCGACGTGGTGCCGCTCGGCCACCGGCAGCGCGCCGCCGGGCGAGCCGTCGCCGCGGCGAGTCGAGCGGGCCGGCCATCCGATAGACCCGTGCGGACTCGAAGTACGAAGCCCCCGACCGGCCGTAGGCCGCGTTCCGCGCCGCCACGTCGAGCACGCCGGGCAGGAGAAGCGGCCTCATCACGGACTGGTCCTCGCTGAGCGGGTTCGCGAGCCGCAGCAGCGGCATGTCGCCCAGCCGCAGCCTCTCGATCGTCTCCGGAGCGGTGAAGCTCCACGCGACCACCTCGAACAGACCACGGTCGCGGAGCGCGTCCTCCATCCGCCGCTGCAGCCGCTGCGGCTGCGTCAAGCGGCCGACCGCGCGCTCGCGCGCAGGGAGGGTCGTGGGAAGCTTGTCGAGCCCGTAGATGCGCGCGACCTCCTCGATCAGGTCGGCCTCGCGCTGCACGTCGGACGTCGCGGAAGCCCGGGATGCCCACGGGCATGCAGCCGTCCTCGCCTGGCACGTCGAACCCGAGCCGGAGCAGGATCGCGCGCGAGTCCGCGATCGAGATCTGCTCGCCGAGCAGCTTCTCGAGGCGAGCGTTCCGCAGGCACACGACCCGGTCCTCGACCGGGTTCGGGTACACGTCGATCGTGCCGGGCACCATCCGCGCGCCGCAGAGCTCGACCATCAGTCGCGCGGCCAGCCGCTGGGCGGCGATCGCCTGGTCCGGGTGGAGCTGCTTCTCGAACCGCGCGCTCGCCTCCGAGCGCAGCCCGAGCCGCTTCGAGGTCTCGAGGATGTTCGGCCCGACCCACGTGGCCATCTCCATCAAGACGCGCGTGGTCTTGCCGGAGACCTCGGAGATCTGCCCGCCCATGATGCCGCCGATGCCGCTCGGCCCCTCGGCGTCGCAGACCATGGCCATGTCCGTGTCGAGCTCGCGCTCGACGCCGTCGAGGGTCGTCATCTTCTCCCCCGGCTCCGCGCGCCGCACGATGATCCGGTCGCCGCGCACCTCGTCGAGGTCGAAGGCGTGGACCGGCTGGCCGGTGAGCAGCATCACGTAGTTCGTGATGTCGACGACGTTCGAGATCGGGCGCTGGCCGGCCGCCGTCAGACGTTGCTTCAGCCAGAGCGGTGATGGGCCGACCTTGACGTCCTCGAACACGCGGCCTGTGAAGCGGAGGCAGATTTCCGGATGGGCGATCTCGATTGAGACGTGATCCTCTGCGCTGACCGTTGACCGCTGACCGTTGACCGATTGTTCGACGTCTTCGTCCGTTGGGTCGGGGGCCAGCGCCGCGCCGGTGGCGGCGTGCAGCTCGCGCGCTACCCCGTAGACGGCCAAGCAGTCCGGCCTGTTGGGCGTTATCTCGAGCTCGATCACGTCGTCGGCGATCGGCAGGTGCGGAGCGAGGGGCTCGCCCGGCTCGAGGTCGCCGTCGAGCACCATCGTCTCCGAGTGCTCGTCGGAGATCCCGACCTCGTCCTCGGCGAGGATCATCCCGCTCGACTCGACGCCGCGGAGCTTCGCCTTGCCGAGCTTCGTGCCGTCCGGCATCACTGCACCGGGACGGGCAACCGCCACGATCTGGCCGGCGGCGACGTTGGGCGCGCCGCAGACGATCTGCTCAGGCTCGCCCGCGCCGACGTCGACCTTGCAGACGGTCAGCCGGTCGGCGTCGGGATGCGGCTCCGCCTCGAGCACGCGCCCCACGACGAACCCGTCAACATCACCCACGCCGACACGCTCGATCCGAGCAACCTCCGTACCGGTCAAATCGAACCGCTCCGCGATCTCCGCGGTCGATAGCTCGGGCGAGCAGTACTCGCGCAGCCATGCGACGGGCACCCTCATCCGAACTGCTCCAAGAACGGCAGGTCGTTGTCGAAGAAGAGCCGCAGATCCGGGACGCCGTGCCTCAACATCGCGATCCGCTCGATGCCCATCCCGAACGCGAAGCCCTGGTAGCGCTCGGGGTCGTAGTCGACGAACCCGAATACGTTCGGGTCCACCATCCCCGAGCCGAGGATCTCGATCCAGCCCGATCCCTTGCACAGGTTGTCGCGGCCGCCGCCGGGCAGCACGCCGGTGCCGCCGCAGGCGAAGCACGACACGTCCACCTCGACGCTCGGCTCCGTGAACGGGAAGTAGTGCGGGCGCAGGCGGATCTCGCGCTCGGGTCCGAAGATCGCGCGCGCGAACTCGAGCAGCACGCCCTGAAGGTCGGCGAGCGTGATGTTCTCGTCCACGGCCAGCCCCTCGACCTGATGGAACATCGGCGTGTGCGTGGCGTCGGAGTCGCGCCGGTACACCTTCCCCGGGATCACGATGTAGACGGGCGGCTCCTGCTGCTCCATCGCGCGCGTCTGCATCGGCGACGTGTGCGTGCGCAGCAGCACCTCGTCGGAGAAGTAGAAGGTGTCCTGCAGCATCCGCGCGGGATGGCCGGGCGGGTGGTTGAGCGACGTGAAGTTGTAGTAGTCGTACTCGACCTCCGGGCCCTCGGCGACGTTGAACCCGAGCCCGATGAAGATGTCCTCGATCTCGCGCCGCGTCTCGGTGATGAGGTGCAGCCGGCCGACCTCGCCGGGTGGCCGGCCGGGCAGGGTCACGTCGATCCGGTCCTCGGAGAGCCGGGCGTCGAGCTCCGCCTCCTCGAGCTGCCTGATGCGGCCGCCGATCAGGTCCTCGAGCGCCTCTCGCACCGCGTTGGCGGCCTGGCCGACCTTGCCGCGCTCCTCGGCCGGCAGGTCGCCGATCGACCGGAGCGCGCTCGTCAGCTCGGACTTGCGCCCGAGGTAGCGGACGCGGACGTCCTCGAGGTCCTTCACCGACGAGGCGGCTGCGACGTCCTTTTCCGCCTGCTGGCGGATCGCCTGGAACGTGTCAGCCATCCGCGGCCATCCTATGTCCGAGCTCGTACAGCGCCACGGTCGCCGCCATCGCCGCGTTCAGCGAGTCGGGGCCGTCGTCGCGGATCGGGATGCGCGCCCTCACATGAGCCGCATTCCGCGCGTCCGGACCCAGCCCTTCCCGCTCGCCGCCGACCATCACGACGACGGGGCCATGCAGTTCGAGCTCGCGCAACGTGCGGGGGGCGTCCCGGTCGAGCGCCAGCCGCGTGCCGGGCAGCTCGTCGGCGCGAGCGCGCGCGGGTGGGCGCGCGAAGATCGAGCCCATGCTCGCCCGCACCGCCTTCGCGCCGTACGGGTCGGCGGAGCGCGGCCCGATGATCACCGGGCCGTCGGTCAGCGCATGGGCGGAGCGGATGATCGTGCCGACGTTGCCGGGGTCCTTGATGCCGTCGAGGAACACCGACAGCCGGCCGCCCGGCTCCGACCAGCGTTCGCGATAGACGCCGATCACGCGCGTCCCCGAGCCGAGCGTGGAGACGTCCGCGAGCAGCTTCTCCTCCACGTCCACCCCGGCCCTGAGCACGTACTCGGGCTCCCAGCCGGCCTCGACCAGGTCCTCGCCCTCGGCGATGAACAGGTCGCTCCGCTTGCGGCTGCGCGCGAGCTTGCGGATCTCCTTGAGCTTCTGGTTGTCGGGTGAAGTGATCATGGGGCACAAAAAAGGGGCGCCTCTTGCGAAGCGCCCCCGGGAAGGTAGGTGTGGCTGCGGCTAGGCGGCAGCCTCCCGGGCGCGCTCGGCAAATCGGCGGAACGTCTCGGGGTCCCGAACGGCGATGTCAGCCAGGACCTTGCGGTCCAGGTCGATCTCAGCCTCGCGCAGGCCGTGCATGAACTGCGAGTAGCTCATGCCCTCGCGGCGCGCGGCGGCGTTGATGCGGGTGATCCAGAGCCGGCGGAAGTCGCGCTTCTTGTTGCGCCGGTCGCGGTACGCGTACGAGTCGGACTTGAGCAACTGCTCCTTCGCCCGCTTGTAGCTGGAGTGCTTGTCGCCGCGGTAGCCCTTGGCGCGCGCGAGCGTGGCGCGGCGCTTCTTGCGGCCGTGAACTGAGCGCTTGACGCGGGACATCTACTTCCTCAGCAATTCCTTGACGCGCTTCTGGTCCTGCTTGGCGACGATGAAGTCCTGCGACAGCCGCCGCTTCCGCTTCGGGCTCTTGTGCTCGAGCATGTGGCTGGTCATGGCGTGACGCGCCTTGACCTTGCCCTTGCCCGTGAGCTTGAAGCGCTTCTTCGCGCCGGAATGGGTCTTCATCTTCGGCATGCGATTGGTTACCTCCGCGGGGCCTCCGGCCCCGCGTCTCGTGAATCATGGCGACGTCGTGTCGCCGTGATTTAAGCAGAGGCCTGTTCCGCGTCCGTCTGCTCCGCCTCAGCGGCGGCGGGCTCCGCCGCGGCCTCCGGCTCGGCCTGGGGCTCGGGATCCGACTTGCGCCCACGGCTCTTCTTCTCCGGCTCGGGCTTGCGCTCCTTCGCCTTCAGCGGGTTCATGACCATCGTCATGTTGCGCCCGTCGAGCGACGGCCGCTGCTCGATCGTGCCGAGATCCTCGACGTCCTCGGCGAGCCGCATGAGCAGCTGCTCGCCGCGCTCCGGATGCGACGTCTCGCGGCCGCGGAACATGATCGTGACCTTGACCTTGTCGCCGTTGTCGAGGAAGCGCCGAACGTGGCTCTTCTTAGTCTCGTAGTCGTGCACCGCGATCTTCGGCCGCAGCTTCATCTCGCGGATCGTCACCTGCTGCTGGTGCTTGCGCGCGGCCTTCGCCTTCTGGTCCTGCTCGTACTTGTACTTCGAGTAGTCGAGGACACGGCACACCGGCGGTCGCGCCTCGGCCGCCACCTCGACGAGGTCGAGGTCGCGCTCCTGCGCGTACCGCAGCGCCTGCTCAGTGGGGATCACACCGACCTGGTCACCGGTCTCGGAGATCAGGCGGACCTGCGGAACGCGGATGCGCTCGTTGATGCGCGTGGAATCCCGCTCGGGCGGGGTCCGATCGAACCTGCGCGGGATCGGCACTAGTTAGAAGCCAGGCTGCTGATCAAACGGCGCCTTGGGAGGAAACGGGACGGGGAGAGGGCACGCGTGCTCAGCGGCGGCTGGGCTCGTTGTAGGTGCACCTCATTCGCGCCGCAGTATAGCCCCGGTCACGTCCTCGACAAAGCTCTGCAGCTGGACGCTGCCCTGGTCGCCTTCGCGGTGCCGTCTTACCGCGACCTGGCCGGACTCCATCTCCGCGTCACCGACGACGAGCATGTAGGGCGCCTTTCGCAGCTCGCCCTCGCGGATCTTCCTGCCGATCGACTCGGCGCGATCGTCGACCTCCGCCCGGATGTCGGCGTCGCTCAACGTGCGCTGCACGTCGCGCGCGTAATCGAGGTGGCGGTCGGCGATCGGGAGGACGAGCGCCTGGAGCGGGGCGAGCCAGAGCGGGAACTCGCCGGCGTAGTGCTCGACGAGGATGCCGATGAAGCGCTCGAAGCTCCCCATCAGCGCGCGGTGGATCATCACCGGGCGGTGGTCGGCGTTGTCGGCGCCCTGGTAGGCGAGCTCGAAGCGGTCGGGCATGTAGTAGTCGAGCTGCACGGTCCCGAGCTGCCACGAGCGTCCGATCGAGTCGGTCATGTGGAGGTCGATCTTCGGTCCGTAGAACGCACCGTCGCCCTCGTTGAGCTCGAACTCGAGCCCCTTGTCGACGAGCGCCTTCTCGAGCGCGGCCTCCGCGCGGTCCCACATGTCCTCCGTGCCGACTCGCTTCTCCGGCCGGGTGGATAGCTCGAGCCGCGGCTCGAAGCCGAACATGTCGTAGATCGCGAAGCCGAAGTCGAGGCAGCGCTGCACCTCCTCCGGGATCTGCTCCTCGGTGCAGAAGATGTGCGCGTCGTCCTGGGTGATGTGCCGGACGCGCAGCAGGCCGTGCAGAGTGCCGCTCGGCTCGTGCCGGTGCACCAGGCCCTGCTCCGCATAGCGAATCGGGAGGTCGCGGTAGGAGCGCCGCTCCGACTTGTAGATCTGGACGTGAGCCGGGCAGTTCATGGGCTTCAGGCCCATCGGGTGATCCTCGACCTCGGTGAAGTACATGTTGTCGCGGTACTGCGTCCCAGTGGCCCGACTGCCGCCAGAGCTCGACGTCGTAGAGGATCGGCGTCTTCACCTCGCGGTAGCCGCGGTCGCGGTTCTCAGTCCGCCACATGTCGGTCAGCTCGTTCCACACCGCCATCCCCGGCGGCTGCCAGAACGGCGAGCCGGGCGAGAGGTCGCTGAACAGGAAGAGGTCGAGCTCCCTGCCGAGCTTGCGGTGGTCGCGCGCGCGTGCCTGCTCGAGCCGCTCGAGGTGCTCGGCCAGCTCGTCCTTCGAGAAGAACGCCGTGCCGTAGATCCGCGTCAGCATCTGCCGGTTCGCGTCGCCGCGCCAGTACGCGCCGGCAACCGACTCGAGCTTGAACGCCTTCACGGTCTTGGTGGTGGGCGCGTGCGGCCCCCGGCACAGGTCCGTGAACGGGCCGTTGCGGTAGAGCGAGACGGTCTCCTCGCCGCCCTTGATCAGGTCCTCGATCAGCTCGACCTTGTAGTCCTCGCCCTCCTCGATGAACCGCTTCAGCGCGTCCTGGGCGGGAACGTCCTCGCGCTCGAAGGGCTCGGCCGCCTTCACGTGCTCGCGCATCTTCTGCTCGATGCGCTCGAAGTCGTCCTCGGAGACCTTGACGCCGTCGGGGAACTCGAAGTCGTAGTAGAAGCCTGTGTCGATCGGCGGGCCGATCGAGATCTTGGTGCCGGGGTAGAGCTCGCGGACGGCCGTGGCGAGGACGTGTGCCGCGTCGTGGCGGATCAGCTCGAGCGCCTCCGGGCTCTTCTGCGTGACGACCTCGATCCGCGCGCCGTCATGCAGCGGGCGGGCCAGGTCGCGCACGTCCCCGTCGACCTTGACGGCGAGCGCGGCGCGGGCGAGGCCTTCGCCGATCGCGCGCGCGGCGTCCTCCCCGCTCGCGCCCTCGGACAGCTCGAGGGCGGTGTCGTCCGGCAGGAGGACCTTCACCGGGCCACCGTACCGAGCAGCGATGCCGCCAACCGGAGCTCATCCTCGAGCGCGCGCGTGATCAAGTGTTGCGCGCGCACTCGCTCGTGCGCCTCGGCCCCGCGCTCGACGGCGAGGCCCGGATCGCGCACGAGTTCCTCCACCCGCTCGGCGATCGCGGCGGCGTCGCCGTCCTCGATCACCGGCGTCCCCTTCCACCACGTCTCGAGCCGGTCCGCTGTCAGGCCGGACCGGAGCCGCAGCGAAAGGCCGACGCGCCCGACGCGCTGGAGCGCGTTCAGCTCGACGTTGCCGACGCCGCCGTAGCCGGTCTTGACGTGAACGTCCGCGCGGCCTTCCGCGTAGTCGTCGATCTCCTTCGCGATCCGCATGTCGCCCGCGCCCTCGCCTGGCAGCGCGCCCGCGATCACGAGCTGGAGCTCCGGCAGCGACTTCCGGATCAGGTCGAAGGCGTCGATCGCGGTGTGAGGGTCGGTCCAGCGGTCGACCGTGCCGGTCTGGCAGACGTACGGGCGCGTCAGGTCGACGCCGAGCGAGCGCAGCACCTGGCCGGAGAGCTTCCGCGGGAGGTCGTGGTTGCGCGGGCTCAGCGGGTCGGTGGCAGGCACGACGTCCTCGACCTGGACGTTCGCGAGCAGGGCAGTGATGCGCTCGGCAGCGACGGGATCGGCCGCGGAGGCGTCCTCGTGGCGGCTCCACGCGCAGCGAGGGGCTCCGGAGCCGGTGGCCGCCACGCAGCCGAGCGCTGCCGCGTCATGGACGACGACGACATCGGCCTGCGCGAGCTCCGGCTCGAGCGCGTTCGCGCTCTCCTCCACCCACTCGTCCCACTCGGTCTCGGAGGCGGCGAACTCCGCGCCCCCGAGCGCCTGCTCGAGCCACTCGCCCACCTTCCCGTGCTCGCCGCCCGCGAGCGCGCGCCAGCGCACGTCGACGCCGAGATGGGCCATCAACGGCAGCAGTGAGCGCAAGTAGTGCGGCGCCTGTGAGCCGGTCGCATCGGCCGACGTGAGGCACAGGACGGCCACGTCGGCGAGCGGCCCGGCGGCCGCACGGATCCGTTCAAGCGCCTCCCCGCCGGCCACCTCCAGGTGGTCGTCGAGCGGGCGTTTTCCCGCATCGATAGGCAGCAAAGTCGCGCTCACGCGCGCCAGCGTAGCCGTGCACGATGTGTGACTGAGCGCACACAGACGTGTGACGGCGGGCACACGAGGGTAAGTGTGGCCCTGCGAACCTGTGTTCGTACGCCGGTCTTCGTTGCCTGACAGCCGCGGCCGGCGCCAGTTCCCGCTCCCACGCCGGAGCGGTGGCAGGAACTAGCACCCGACGCTGGAGGTAGATAGATCCATGCGCCGCCTGATGGCGCTCGCGCTGTGCGCGGGCGTGGTCGCAGCGCCCATATCGGTCGGGGCCGCGCAGCCCGAGACCGAGACCGAGACAGATGTCGCCGAGTTCGTCGACACCAAGGTCGACGGCCGCAAGACCGACATGCGCCAGCTGACGCGCGCTGCCAAGCGCGGCGTCAAGCGCCGTGCCGAGAAGCGCGCGGCGAAGCGCGCGGCGGCAGCACAGGCCGTCGCCGTCCCGCCTCACCTCGAGGCGATCGCGCAGTGCGAGTCCGGCGGCGACCCCACCGCGGTCAGTCCCGACGGCATGTACCACGGGAAGTACCAGTTCTCCGTGGCCACCTGGCAGGCGATGGGCGGCGGCGGCCTCCCCTCGCAGGCACCCGAGGCCGAGCAGGACATGCGCGCCGTGATGCTCTACGAGCAGTCGGGCCCGGGCCAGTGGCCCGTCTGCGGCGCCTAGCTCTCCTCGCGCTCGACCTGGGAGCCCGGCACGATGTCGTCCTCGCCTGAGTCCGCCCAGCGGATCCAGGCCTTGTGGCCGCCGTCGTAGTCGGGCGCCCATAGGACGAGCGTCGCCTCACGCTCCCAGACGGTGCAGGGCTCCGACCCCTCGGGGTCGAGCCCGCGCCAGACCCTCACGAACGCGTTCTGCTCCCACTCCTCCCCGACCGTGGTCGGGTCGGTGTGGCCGGGGTGCAGGCGCGTGGCCGGCGGCAGCTTCATCAGGACGTCCATGATCGACGTCTTCAGGTCGGCGTAGGAAGTCGAGTGCGGCGCCTTCACCCCGCCGACCGAGCCCTTGAAGAGGGTGTCGCCGGTGAAGACGTCGTCGTCGTTCACGCGGAAGTTGAGCATGCCGTCGGTGTGACCCGGCGTGGGCAGGCTGGCTATCGACAGTCCGCCGACCGAGAGCTCCTCCCCGGCGTCGATCGTGCCGTCGCACGTCTCGACGCGCTCGGCTTCGAGCGGGTGGGCGAGCACGCGTGCGCCGAACCGGTCCTTCCAGGCCTGCGCCTCGACGACGTGGTCGTGGTGGTGGTGCGTCAGCAGCAGGTGCGTGACCTCGAGTCCCTCGCTCTCGGCCTTCTCCATCAAGGGCCGCGACGGGCCGCCGGCGTCGATCGCCACGGCCTTCCCGCCGGGCTCGTCTCCGACGAGGTAGGTGTTCGAGAGCCAGTCCGGGTGAAGCGAGCGTTCGATGATCATGCGTCGAAGCTTGCCTGTTCGACTCGCCGGGCGGCCTGCTCGCCGGCCGGGCCGATCCGCTCGCGGATCGCGTCGGCGCTCGCCTGGTGGTCATACGCGACACGCCGGTGCTCGATCGCGCCCCCTTCGCCCACGACGGCGTAGGCAGCGCGGTGGTCGCCGTCGAACGGCATGCCCACGCTCCCGGGATTGACGAGCTCGATGCCGAGCGGACCCGTGCGCGCGAACGCCAGATGCGTGTGGCCGAACACGAGCCGACCGCCGTCGACCGTGCCGAGCAGCTCCTCCTCCGCCGGCCCCGGCTCGGGCATGAAGCTCTGCACGTCCGAGATCGGCGAGCCGTGGCAGTAGAGCGTCCCGTCGCTGTCGAGGCTCTCGGGCAGCGCGGCCAGCTCGCGCACGAGCTGGGCGCCGAGGAGATCCGCGCAGCGCTCGATCGCGCCCTGCACGGGCTCGGGCGCGTCGCCCGGTGACGCGGTCCACCGCTCGCCGTTGCCGCGGATCCACTCCGCGTCGAGCTCCCGCAGCCGCTCGATCGTCTCGCGCGGCCAAGCGCCGAACAGGGTGTAATCACCGCCGAGCACCCACGAGTCGACGTCCTCCGCGTCGGCCAGGACGGCCTCGAGCGCCGGCAGGTTCCCGTGGACGTCGTACATCAGACCGAGTGTCATCCGGCTCGAATAGTCTCGCTTTGTGGCGCGGTTCGCACTCTCGGCGATCGGACGCGACCGCCCCGGCATCGTCGCGGGGGTCAGCGGGGCACTGCTTCGGCACGAAGCGAACATCGAGGACTCGCGCATGGCGATCCTCGGGGGCCACTTCACGATCATGCTCATCGTCTCGACTCCGGCGGGCGCCGACGTGGACGCGCTCGCGCGCGATCTCGAGACGGCCCGCGAGCAACTCGGCTTGGGTGCGCTCACGCTCGAGGAGGTCTCGGACGAGCACGGCTTCATTCGCCCCGAGGCATCGCATGTCGTGACCGTCTACGGCGCCGACCATCCCGGGATCGTCCACTCGGTGGCCGGCGCGCTCGCCGACATGGGCGTCAACGTGGTGGACGTCGCCACCCACCTCGTCGAGGAGGAGGGCGAGGCGTCGATCTACGCGATGATGATGGAGGTCGACCTCCCCGAAGGCGTCACCTCCGACAAGCTGGAGTCGGACCTGCGCGAAGTGGCCGAACGGGAGCGCCTCGACCTCAGCGTGCGCGAGGTCGAGGCGGAGGCGCTCGTAGGCCCAGCCCGGTGGCCGTCCGCGAGGTCCTTCGCTATCCGCATCCGTCGCTGAAGCAGGAGGCGAGGGAGCTCGGCACCGGCGACGCCGAGCTGATCGCCGAGGTGGCCCGCGATCTCGTGGACACGATGGAGTCGTTTGGCCACTGCGTCGGGCTGGCGGCCCCGCAGCTCGACCACCTGGTCCGCATGGTCGTCGTGGACGTGACCGGGCACAAGAAGGCGACCACGCAGAACGGGCTGCTCGTGCTCGTCAACCCGGTGGTCGTCGAGGCGGAGGGCGCCGAGGTCGGCCGGGAGGGCTGCCTCTCGATCCCGCACCTGACGGCGAACGTCCGTCGCGCGACGGCGATTCGCGTGGAGGCTCAGTCGCCCGAGGGCGAGGCGCTCTCCGTCCGGAGTGAGGCGTTCGAGGCGCGCTGCCTGCTGCACGAGATCGACCACCTCGACGGCCTGCTGTTCCTCGACCGGGTCGACTCGCTTGCGTCGGACGTCTTCCGGCGCAAGAACTACGGCAGCTAGCCGAGCGGCCCGAGCGACGCGGCGCGCTTTTCCTTCACGACCCGGCCTCGCCCGAGCTGCTCGCGGAGGTCCTCGTCGACGGCCGCCGCACGCAGCGTGTCGGCGACCTTTCCGAGCGTCGCATCGGTTGCGCCGTGGCCCGATGCCTCGAGCATCTCGGACGCGCAACGCACCAGCGACCGGATCAGGTCGCGCTGCATCGCGGCCGCCTCCTCGAGCCGTTCGCGCGCGCCCGCCGAGGACAGCTTGCTGTGAACGCGGTGAAGCTCCTCGGTGACGTCGATCAGGTTGCGCACTTCGTCCGGCCGGTCGCGCTGCACCTGGTTGACGGCCCACGCGGCCACGCTGGGCTTCTTCAGCGCCTTGACGGCAGCGGCCGCGTCCGCATCGCCGTCCTTTCGCAGCTGCTTCGCCAACTCGTCGCGCTCACGGGTGAACTCCTCGAGCGGAAGGGCGTAGAGGCGGTCGATGTCGCCGGAGTGGCGCTTCGGCACGCCTACAGCGTGCCAGGCGTGCCGAACCCGAAACACGGGCGGGGCGGCTTGTCGAGCTTGACGACCTCGATCAGCGGCTTGTCGGCCGCGGCCAGGTCGACGAGGCTCTGGAGCGGCTTCGTCTCCGCGCGCGAGCCCTGCGCCGCGATCGCGCGCTTGTACTTGCACGACAGGTTCGCCGGCTCGTGCCAGTCGATGTCTTCCTTGATGCGCGGGTTGCGGATCGCGCCGACGTGGTTGACGACCTTGTCCCACTGGCTCCCCTCGAGGATCGCTGTGGCCGCGCCCGCGGCAACGCCGCCGTGGCCCGCGTCCTCACCCGGCTGGTAGCCGACGTGGATGTGGTCGTGGTGATCGCCCATCGCGTATGTCGCTCCGCCGAGGTCGAGCAGCGAGATGATCTGCGCCGGCGCCATCGCGCCCTGGAGCCGCATGATCGCCCGCACGGCGCGGTCGGTCACGCCGCCCGCCTCCTGGTGGCCGAGGATCGGCACCCCGTTGATCGCGGCGATGTCCACCGCGGTCCCGGTGGAGTGGTGGGAGACGTTCCCCGAGCTCGTGTAGTAGCCGTGGCCGCACTGCAGCGAGGTGACGGTCGGGCTCATGCCACTCTCGGCGAGGAACACGAGCAGGGCGAGGATGCGACGGTCGATCCGGCCGGTCTCGATGTCGGCCCGGCCGCAGGGGTAGATCAGGATGCGGTCGTCGGCGAGCACGCGCCGCGCGAGCAGCGTCTTCGGCAGGAGGATCGCCTGGCCGATCGAGAGCTGGCCCTCCTCGTCCTCGGGGTGGAGGACGCTCTTGCCGGACGGGCGGTAGACGGCCGTCTTCTCGAGCAGGCTCCACCCGTCGAGCATCGGCTTGGGATCGATCAGCGGGGCGTCCTCGCCGGCGGGACGGATGCCGAAGCGAAGAACCGGCGTGTCGCGGCCGAGGCGGCCGAGCAGCGTGCCGCCCGGCACGTTCGCGCCACGGCGGAGGCGGACGAACTTCATCTCGCCCTCCTTGCGCGCCGGCACCTCGAAGCCGTCGCTCATCCGACGGATGCCGTAGTAGCTGTAGCGGTTGCCGTAGGTGTCCTCGATGACGAGGCCGATGCGCCGCCCGCGCTTGCTCGTGATGACACGCCGGACCTTGCCGTCGCTGACGCTGATGACCTTCGCGCGCGGCTCGCCCTCGATGTCCATGTAGTCGCGTTCCTCGCTGTCGTTCACGACGCGGGCGGGGCTCTCGCCGCTATGCACGCGCTGGAGCGCCGAGTCGCGGTCGAGCGCGCCCTCGTAGTCGGACGGCCCTCGGACAGGGAAGCGGCCGTCGGCGAGGCCGGTCAGCGCCCCCACCATCGCGGTCGGCATCCTGGCGATCGCCTCGGCGCGCTCGAGCACGTCGGCGACGTACCAGTCGGCGTGGTTGTAGGCGAAGATCGCGCGCCGCAGGTCGGTCTCGGCGCCCGCGGCCTTCAGGTACCGGGCGGCGGCGAAGATCGCGTCGACCGGGTTGTACGGGTCCTTGTCACCGTCGCGGTTGGCGTCGGTGCCATAGGCGTCCCACGTCGCCGGCATGAACTGCATCCAGCCCTGGGCGCCGGCCGACGAGACGTTGAGGTTGCGGCCGTAGTCGGTCTCGATCTCGTTGATCGCGGCGAGCACCTCCCAGCGCACGCCGTACTCGATCCCGGCCGCCTGGTAGATCGGCAGCAGGAAGATCGGGATGCGGAAGCGCTGGATGACGAAGTTCGGGACGGTCGTGGTCGGCGAGGGCGTCGGCAGCAGGTCGGCGGCGTCCTGCGCGGCCTCCCGTGCCTTCCGCTCGGCATCGCGCTGCGCGCGCAGCTCGGCGGCGCGCCGGCGGCGCTCCTCCGCCCGCTGCCTGCGGAGCGCGGCTTGCCGCTCTGCGGCAGCGCGGCGCCTCAGCTCCGCTCGCGAGGGGCCCTGCGGGCGCGGCTCAGGCTTCGGCCGCGGGACGCGGCTCGGGCTTCGGCTCGGGCTGGGGCTGGGGCTTCGGGACCGGCGCCGGCTCGGGCTCCGGGGTCTCCTCCACGGCGGGCTCCGTCCCGGCCTGCTGGCTCCGCCGCGGACAGGTCGCCGATCGGCCTCAGCTTCCCCTTGTCGTCGTCGCCCAGACGCGCGATCGCCGAGCCGCCCACGCCTAGGACGAGGGCGAGAACGAGCGCTAGAAGTGCTGGAAATCGGAGGGTTTTCAGTTTCATGGCATGAGCGCGTGTGGGCACGCAAAGAGGGCCTTCGTCCCCATCGGAGCGCCGAGTTCCCCCGCTGAGACGGCGCGCCGCCGCCTAGGTCATCCGTCCAGGATCAGGAAGCGGGCAACTCGCGCCAGGATCCCTGCACGGGAGCGGCTGCGGTGAAGGACGTGATGCTCGGGAAGACGCCGTCGGCGAAGACCACGTTCAGCTTGCTCGAGCCCGCCGACACTCCGCCGTCGCCGTCGACCGCGACCGGCCCGACGATCGTCGCCGCGCCCTGGGTCCTCACAATCTCACCCGTGGAGCGCTGAAGGTTCGCCCCGTAGACGAGCCCGTAGAAGGTCACGTTGCCTCCGAGGTAGAGCGTTCCATTCGCGATGACGACCGAGCCCGGGACGGCGGCGGAGTTCGCCGAACCACCGCCGGTGTACCTGCAGTCGCCGTTCTCGATGAAGACCATCTCTCCGGTGATGGACGAGGGGCAGCTCGAGGGTAGTAGGTGTCGAGCGCCTTGGCCTTCGCACGGAAGCTCTCGAGAATCTCCGGCGACACGATCGTCTCGCCTGGATATCCCGCCGTCGTAGTGTCAGGCGATACCTGACCCTGCCTGTACTGGAGGCAGCCGGGTGACCGTCCTGGGCAGCGGACCGCGACGGGCGCCGCCTGCGCGGCGTTCCCCTTCGTGTCCACGATGACCTTGTTGCCGTTGTTGGTGCTCTGGAACCAGCCGGCGGTGATTGCGTTTCGGGGGAAGTTGATCGTCGAGTCGATGCGCTTCACGAGCGCGACAACCGCCCGGTTTCCATCGGCGGCGTGGGCGTCGGCCCGAACCCACATCTTCCCGTTCTCGTTCGAGTCGTACGTAAGCGTTGACACGTTTTCGGGGTCGTAGTACTCGCCTCGCGTGTCGTCGCGCACCTGAATCGTCCAGTCGCGATCCGTGAAGTCACCACCGGAGTAGCTGCTCGCCAGCATCTGTGCGCTGGCACAGTCCAGGCCCGTCGACTGCGGCGTGCACTCGGGGGGGTACGCGCCGTCGACTTCCCCCGGCCAGTTCTTCCCGAGCACGAACATCTGCGCGTCGAGCGCAGCCTCCGCCAGGTTGAACGAGCTCTCGGACCTCCGCTCGTGGGCGGACTGCATCTGCTGCGAGTCAACGAGCGACAGGAGCGGCAGCGACAGCGACAAGAGGATGCCGATCACGAGCACGCTCGACACGAGCCCCCACCCACGCTCGTCGCTCAGCCGAGCGCGCAGCCACCTCATGGAAGCACCACCGTCTTGGTCGACCGGCCGAGCAGGCCGCTCGGGTCGCGGACATCGAGCCGTAGCTCATACGAGCCGCCAGCGGGCGCCGCATAGTCGTAGATGAGCCCGCGACCGACCTCGACGCCGTTCACGAACCAGAAGTAGTTGAGTAGGTCGCCCTCCGGGTCGGACGACGTCGAGCCGTTCAGCAGCACGTGGCGGACGCCTGTCGGCGCCGCTGTGAACAGCGCCGTCGGGTGCGCGGTTCTGGTTGCGCAGGTAGATGCCGGTCTGAAGCACCACCTCGCGGTCTCGCGCCGCCGGGTCGTCGTTCATGAAGAGGTTCACCTTCACGGACGTCACCTCACCGCTGGCCTCCTGGTTGTACGACCACAGCGCGCGGTCCGTGCCGCCGGAGCGGTTCGTGAGTCGGTCGGCGACGAGCCGCGACGACCCCCAGGCCGCCGACGGACAAGACGTGCCGGACGGCATCGCAGGCGCGGTCTGAGTGCTCCAGCGCTGGGTTTGCTCGAGCAGCTTGGCGCGGTCCGGATCGCTCGCGTTGAGGCAGTAGCGGACACGCCTCAGGTTGCGGGCGTTGGCGCCCTGGGTGGCGCTCGGGCGATCCACCATGCGGAACACCAGGTCGAACGCGTTTCCGCGCTCGATGACAGCCGGGAACTCGGGCGAGGGCGCCACGTTGCGCAGCGAGCGCGCGACAGTTCGGCTGGCCTGCCGTGCCTGGTCCTGCAGCTCGACCCGCGAGTCCGTGCGCTGGCCCAGCCGCCTCAGGTTGTCGAGCACGCCCAGCGACGCGGTCATGACGATGATCATCAGCATCGCCCCGACCAGGAGCTCGGCGAGGGTGAACCCGCTTTCGTCTCGCAGCCGGTTCATCCCGTCACCGGCCCGAGGAGAGTCGACTCCGCGAAACGCGAGTCGACCGAGGTGACCCAGTACTGGTGCTGGACGCCGTTCGTGTCGTGGTCGACCACCGTTGTCTCCGTGGCCGCGAGGTCGAAGTAGCGGTCGGCGATAGCGGTGCCGTCGCGGTAGACCCTGTACGACTGGATCGAGTCCCCGTCGGGGTCGCCCACCGGCGCCGGGGTCCACTGCAGAACGCTGTTGCCCTCCACGTCCTTCGACAGGACCAGGTCGACCGGCGGATTCGGCGGAGAGTTGGGCGCGTTGACGTCGACGTGGTTCGACGCAGCCCCCTCCCGCTGCCCACCCTGCGGGTCCTGGTCGATGGCAACCACCCAGTAGTCGAGCACCGCGTTCGTTCGAGCAGGCGGGCCCGAGTCCACGCACATTGTCTCGGCCACGAAGTCGCACGCGACCTCTGCCGTTCCATTGCCCTCCTGTCGGTACACGCGGTAGCCGATCACGTCGCGCTCGCGACTCGCCGGTCCAGACTCGTCTCGACGACGCTGCCGCTGCCGCTCACTCCCACTCCGCTGCTGCCCGGCTCCCGCTGCTGCCGACGTCCTTGCGCGCGGCCTGGAAGTCGGCCGGCGCATCAGGCACGAAGCGGTTGATGACGACGGTGGCAGAACGCACCTCGCCCCCGAGGCCCGCCGAGTCGAAGGCCTGCGCAGAGACGTCGTACACCCCGTCGATCGACGGTAGCTCCCAGGTGAAGGTCCAGTCGCTCGTAGCACCGGCCGCCGTGTCCTGCTGCGTGCCGTCGAGGGACCAAACGACCGCCGCGGCGTCCTCGCTGGTATTGACCGCAAAGGCCGCCGAGGTGACCATCGGATCGGTGATCGGCGAGCTGGCCGGGCTCGTGAGGGAGACCGAAAGGACGCCCGGCGCATCGAGGCCGCCGCGCGCCGAGACCAGGACCGACTGGCGCGCGCTTCCGCGGCCCGCGTCGTTGTTCCACGACGCGGTGACGGTGACGCGCTTGTGGTCAATCGAGTTGCCGTCGGCCGTGCCACCTGGGCCGGTCCCGGGCAGAAGTTGCCCGGCGCGCGCGAGCCGACGCCGTCGGCGGGCTCGTCCAGCCAGCACACGTCGACCTGGATCGTGAAGACCGTGTTGTCGCGCTCGATCCGCCAGGGGCTGGCGGAAATGCCGGCGATCGCGCTGTCCTGCCGCAGCTCGCTCACGATCGAAGTCGGAGAGACGTCGCGGTAAGGAACGCTCTTCGCAGCCTCGACGACCTGGCGGGCGACCGCGGTCCCGGCCTGGCGGTCCGCCGCGCCGCGCGAGCGCTTGTTCGCCGCGTCGAGCAGGGCGAGCGTGCCGAGCGCTCCCACGAGCAGCACGACGACCGCGACCATCATCTCGACGATCGTGAAGCCGCGTTCCTGAGTCAGCCTGCGCATGCCCCTCATCTCAGGCCGCCGCCGTGACGCGTAGGACCTCGGCGAGCGAGGTTTGGCCGGCCTTCACCTTGTCGAGCCCGTCGAGGTGCAGGCGCCGCATGCCCTCCTCGTCTGCGACCTGGCCGATCGTCTCGGCCGCCGACCGGGCCAGCACCAGCTCCCGGATCGGCTGCGACATGCGCATCACCTCGAACATCCCGATCCGGCTGCGGTAGCCGGTCGAACCACAGCGAACGCAGCCGACCGGGCCATAGGCGTCGATGTCGGCGTCCGTGTCGAAGCCGTTCTCCCGGAGCATCTCGGCCGAGATCGTCACCGGCTCCTTGCAGGCGTCGCAGAGGGCGCGCGCCAGCCGCTGGGCGACTACGCAGGTGATCGATGACGCGACCAGGAATGGCTCGATGCCCATCTCGACTAGCCGGGTGACGGCGCTCGCGGCGTCGTTCGTGTGCAGCGTCGAGAGGATCAGGTGGCCGGTGAGCGAGGACTCGATCGCTGTCGTCGCGGTCTCGCGGTCGCGGATCTCGCCGACCATGATCACGTCGGGGTCCGCGCGCATCATCGAGCGGAGCCCGGCTGCGAAGTCGAGGCCGGCCTTGGTGTTGACCTGCACCTGCTTGATGCCCTTCACGCGAACCTCGACCGGGTCCTCGATCGTGATGATCGTCTTCTCGGGGCTGCGAATCGAGTCGAGCGCGGAGTAGAGCGTCGTCGACTTGCCCGAGCCGGTGGGGCCGGTCACCAGAACGGCTCCATGCGAGCGCGAGATCGCGCGCTCGAACCGGCTCAGCGGTTCGCCGACCATGCCGAGGTCCTCGAAGTTCAGGACGCGCTCGTCCTTCTCGAGGATGCGCATCACGACCGACTCACCCTCGACCGTCGGGAGCGTCACGAGCCGGACGTCGACGACGCGCCCATCGAGCGAGATGCTCACGCGGCCGTCCTGTGGCTTGCGCTTCTCGGCGATGTCGAGGTCCGCCATGATC
Source organism: uncultured Thermoleophilaceae bacterium (assembly GCA_963846865.1). Lineage (GTDB taxonomy): Bacteria > Actinomycetota > Thermoleophilia > Solirubrobacterales > Thermoleophilaceae > DASPHG01. The sequence continues at coordinate 113,215 of CAWJXU010000010.1, forward strand.
TTGATGCGCGAGACGGCGCCCGCGACCATGCGGCGCGGGATCGTGGTCGAGTCCCACATGACGCCGTCGATCCGGTAGCGGACGTTCATGTCGCCGCTCGTGGCGTCGAAGTGGATGTCGCTGGCGCCGCGCTCGATCGCGGCAGCGATCACCGAGTGGACGAGACGAACGATCGGCGCCTCCTCGGTCGGAGACTCGAGGTCGGTCACCTCCGCCGGGGCCGCCAGCTCCTCGAAGTCTCGGTCTCCACGGCGACGTGATGCTCGACGCGGTCGATGTGCGAGATGACCGCGGCGATGTCCTCCTCCGTCGCGACCGCGCGATGGACGTCGTAGCGGGTCATCATGGCGATGTCGTCGACCGCGAGGATGTTGGCCGGGTCCGCCATCGCCACGAGCAGCGTCCTCTCGTCGAGGAACGCGACCGGCACGGCGGAGTAGCGCTTGGCGGCGTTCGCGTCGATCAGGTTCGCGGCGCCCATGTCCGGCGTGAAGACGGAGAAGTCGATGTAGTCGAGCCCGTGACGCTCCGCGAGAGCGCGGCAGAGCTGCTCTGCCGGTGATGACGCCGCTGTTGATGAGCACCTCGCCCGTCAGCTCGCCGCTGCGCCGTGCCAGCTCGACGGCGGCCTCGACGACCTCGCGCTTGGCGAAGCCGAGATCTGCGATCACCTCACCGATCCGGCGGTTCTGGCGTCCGGCGGACCTGGGCTCGATGAGCCCCGCGAGGCGTGCACTGACCTGCTCCCGACGCGCTTGCGACCCAGGATTCGGGATGCCGGCAGGGGTGTTCGGCTGCGTGGAGGGCATCGCCGCCAGAATCGGCACGCACGCGCACGAAGATGGACTCCCGCGCGTCAAGCCTGGACGGACGGTTGAAGCCCTGCCGCTGAGAGGCGTCCAATTTTTCGTTTCGGCGCTCAAGAAAACGCCTCGCGGCACCCGAAAGGGGAGACAGGTGGCCCTCCAATGCCTCTCAAACTCTTCAAGCCCAAATCCCACACGCACGTCGGTCTGCACATCGATCCGCAGCGCGCGTCTGCCGTAGCGGTCGATCGCAATCGGGTCGTAGCGGCGGCAAGCGTCGAGCTGCCGCCCGGCGCGGTCACCGACGTGGGCGTCCCTCAGCCCGAGCTGCTCTCCGAGTCCCTACGCGAGCTCTTCAGCATGGGCAGCTTCGGGCGCCGCGTGTACATGGGGCTCTCCGTGCGCCACGGCGTCGTCCGCCTCCTGGACATGCCGCTCGTCGAGAACGAGGCCGAGCGCGAGAGGGCCGTCCGCTTCCAGGCGGCCGAGGCGATCGCCATGCCTCTCGAAGAGGCGATCCTCGACTTCGCGTTCGTCGGCCAGACGGTCGTCCCGGGCGGCGAGTCGCGGATGCAGGTGGTCCTCGCCGCCGCGCGCCGCACGCCCGTGCTGGAGCTCGTCGATGCCGTCGAGGCAGCCGGCCTCAAGCCCCTTGGCATCGAGCTCGAGCCCTTCGCGCTGGTGCGCGCGCTCGGCGAGCCCGCCCAGGAGAACGAGGTGGCCCGGCTCTACGTCCACATCGGCGCCTCGAACGCGATCCTCGCGATCGCGGTCGGGCACACCTGCATGCTCACCCGCTCGGCGCCGCAGTCCGGCCCCGGGCTGGTCGAGCACCTTCGGATGCTGCTCGGCTACCACGCCAGCCAGCCCGGCGCGAGCGAGGTGGCTGAGGTCGTCGTCTCGGGCGCCGGAACGGACGGCAACGTCTCGCTCGACGCCCTGGGCGTCCCCGATGGCATTCCCGTCCGCTTCGCCGCTCCGCTCGGCAAGCTCGAGGTCGCGGCCGGCGGCGAGGAAGACCAGCGTCATCTGACCCTGGCCAGCGGGATCGCGCTTGGAGGGTTCGCATGAAGCGGCTGAACCTGCTCCCGCCCGAGCTGCGCCCCCGCGAGGGTGGCCGCCGCGGAGCTTCCTATCTCGTTATCGGCGTGCTGGTCGCGTCGGTCGCAGCGATGCTCGTCTACAGCATGGTCATCGGCGGCGTTCGTTCCGACGAGGCCGAGCTGGCCTCGCTCAAGGACGAGGCGCAGCAGGCACAGGCTCGCGCCGACGCGCTCCGGCCGTACGGCGAATTCGCCGACATGAAGAGCCAGCGCGAGCGCTCGATTCTCAGCGTCGCCGACACGCGCTTCAACTACGAGCGTCTTACGCGCGAGCTCGCGCGCATCCTGCCCGAGGGCGTGTGGGTGGGCCACCTCGAGGTCGCCCCCGCCGTGCCCGAGGAGTCGGTCGTCCAGGCCGGCGCCGATTCTCAGGTCGGGTCCCAGGCGCCGCCGCCCGCGATGACGGTCTCGGGCTGCGCTCCGAGCCAGGACGCGGTCGCGGACACGCTCGATCGCCTGCGCGCGCTCACGAGCGCGACGAACGTCGAGCTCGGATCGTCGAGCAGCGTCGAGCGAGGACACCGCGGCCTCGACGAGCAACAAGCCCTACCTCGTCAGCGGCTCCGGCGGCGGCGAGGGTTGCGACCGGGCGGGCCGCCCGCGGATCTCCTTCGACGCAACGGTCACGCTGACATCGCCGATCGCCGATCAGCTTCCCGAGCCGGCGCCCACCACGCCCACGAGGCGGCGACGACCCCTGGAGCGGGCTCATGACCGCCCGCGACCGCAAGCTGCTGATGATCTTCGTGCCGGTCGTGATCTTCGCGGCCTACTGGATGCTGCTCCTGAATCCCGCGCTCGACCGCCGGGAGGGTCTCCAGGAGCCGCTCGAGACCGCTCAGGTCGAGCGGGACGCGGCGGTCGCCACCGCCCATGAGATGACGCAGGCCAAGCTGACCTACAAGCAGGACTACGCGGAGCTCGTGAAGCTCTCGAAGGCGATCCCGCAGTCGGTCGCGGTGTCCGAGCTCATGCGCGAGCTGAACACCGCCGCCAAGGGAATGGGGATCGACTTCACCACCATCACGATGGCCGAGAGACGCCGACGGAGACGGCGGCGCAGGAGGCCACGCTCACCCCGGAGACCCAGGCGCTCGACCAGATCCCGGTAGAGCTGACCTTCGACGGGGGGTTCTTCGACCTCTCCGACCTCTTCCGGAGCGTCCAGCGCTTCGTGCAGGTCGCCGAAGGCGGCAAGCTCGAGGTACAGGGACGGCTGATCCGGATCGACAAGTTCTCGTTCGACAGCAGCTCCTTCCCGAACATCACCGCGCAGATCAGCGCGACGATCTACGCCGCCCCGGCCGGCGAGGGGCCGACCGGCGGCGCGACTCCGGTGGGGCCGCCCGGCGCCGAGCGTGGTGACGGCGGGCTCGAGCCGGTCCAGAACTTCTCCCCTGCCGCCGCGGTGGCGCCGTGAAGCCCGAACTGAGCATGGAGGCCGTGAGGGACCTGGCATTCGACGTCTGGGAGGACCTCGGCCGCACGCGGCTCGCCGGCGTGGCCGTCGGCCTCGTGCTCGCGTTTCTCCTGCTCGTCGGGGTCACGCTGCGCCCTGGCGGGGCGCCGGACATCGCGTCGGGGAGCCCCGCGCCTATGACGGCGACGCCCGAGAGACGAGGTCTCTTTCACGGTCCCCGGTGACAAGCCGCTGAGCATGTCCGACGTGGACCTGTCCGCCCCGCGCGACCCGTTCCGCTCACTCGACGGCCTCGCCGCCTCGGATGGGCAGACGCTTCTCCCGGCAGGCGAGGAGATCGTGGACAGCGTCACGGGCGCCTCGAGCTCAGGGTCGACGACCGGCGGGCTCAGCACGACCGATGGCGCCAGCTCGCTCATGCCGCTTGACGATCTCTCCGGCGGAACCGCTCCGACGACACCGCCGAGCGGCGATCCGCACGCCGACTTCGACGGCTCGGACGACTCCGAAGACCCGTCGCCGGCCCCGGTGACCGACTACTCCTACACGGCCGACATCCAGTTCGGCCTGGTGAACGACCTCGAGCGCTACGCGCACGTGCAGCGGCTCGGCCTCATCCCCAGCCGTGAGCTCCCGCTGATCATGTATCTCGGCGCCGCGGCGGACAACGAGACGGCGGTCTTCATGGTGGACTCGCGGCTGAGCCAGGGCGGTGAGGGGCGTTGCGTGCCGAAGGAGTCGCAGTGCACGTTCCTCGAGCTCAAGGCGACCGGCGACCAGGACGAGCACCACTTCCGTGACGCCGACGGCAACGAGTATCTGCTCAGGCTCCTCGGCCTGACGCGGACCACCGCGTCCTCCGGCAGTCTCAGCGGCCGTAGCGTCTCGACGCTCGACGGCAGCCCGCCGGTCGTCGACGGCGAGCGTTAGCCCACGGTCAGGCCGCGCACGTCGACTCCGTCGACGTGGAAGTCCGTCCGGTCGCCGCGAATCCCGATCCGTCCCGGCTCGCGCAGAACGTCGCACGTACCCGCGCCGTCCACCGCTTCCAGGATGACGTCGCCGCCTCGAACGACCTGTAGGCGGACCGTGTCGTCGGAGAGGTTGGCCACGGTGCCGCCGACGTCCTCCCACTCGCGGTGCAACGCGGGGGTGCCCGCGCTGCGAGTCCCACCCAGGAGCTCGTAGCGGCCGCCGCACTTGCGCTGGATGATCACGTTCCCCTCACGGCGGTTCACCTCCGCCGTGTAGAAGTTGTCGCCGTCATGGCGGCGTAGGTAGATCTTCACCCCGTCCCAGGACTCGCCCTCCGCCGTGTAGCCGTTGTTGCGCAGGCCGAACGACACGGCGACGTCGTCGAAGTCGGTGCGCTTAGTCCACATCCGGAACACGGCGGACCCGGTGCCGTTCGAGCAGTCCCTGTTCGGCTCGTGCAGCGTGGGAATCCCCGTCCACAGCCGGTTGCGGTCACGCAGCGCGCACCCGCTCTCCACCTCCCACAGTGGCGAGCGGTGGGCATCCACGTACGACGGCGCGAAGTACGCGTAGTGGTTCGTGATGACCGCGTCGGGCCCGTCGAAAGTGTCGCGAAACAGGAGCGGGCGCTCGTGCCCGATGTCGGCGCTCAGGGCCAGCCCGGCGACGAGGGCCAAGCCCGCGACGGCAACCGCCAACTTCCACAAGTGGGCCGTGCTGGGCTCGAACCAGCGACCCCCAGCTTGTCGAGCTGGTGCTCTCCCAACTGAGCTAACGGCCCGGGTCGGGGCTAGCGTAGCAGCGCTAAGTCGACGCTCCCTGAGCGCGCTCTGCATCGTCAGCTCGAAGGTCTCCCGGCTCGTGTAACGCGGCTGCCAGCCGAGCGTCTGCTTCACCTTTTCGTTCGAGCAGACCCACGGGTTCATCGCGAACTCGATCTGCCCCGGAGGCGTCTCGCTTTGGCCCAGCTTCCAGGTGGCACGGCTGATCGCGCGACCGAGTCGAAGCGGCATCCTGCGCACCTTCGTGCCCGTGACCTCGGCGGTCTCGCGCATCGTCATGACGCCGTCGCCTGTCACGTTGAACGCACCGTCGTGCCGGCCCTCGAGCAGGCCCACCATCGCATCGACCAGGTCGTCCTCGTGCACGAACTGGATCGGCTGGTCGAGGTTGCCGCCGAAGTCGGGCTGGAATGGAGCGTCCGCCCAGATTCGGACGAGGTAGTTGTCGACGTTCGGGCCGAACACGATGCACGGCCGGACGATGGTCATCGTCCGCTCCGGGTGGCGGAGCGCCCAGAGCTGGCAGAGCCGATCCGACTCCGTCTTGTCGCGCGCGTACTCGAACGCCGCGACGCCGCGCACCGGCCAGTCCTCGGTGATCGGCACCGGGTTGTCGGGGAACGCGCCGTAGGCGGTGGTGGACGACGTCACCAGGACGTGCTCGACCCCGGCCTGGGACGCCGCCTCGAGGACGTTGTGAGTCCCGTTGACGTCGATGTCGTACATGAGCTGCTCGTCCTTGATCGGGTTGAGGACGAACGCGAGGTGCACGAGCACGTCTGGCCGCTCGCGGGCCACGAGATCGCGGGTGGCACCGGCATCGCGCACATCGAGCTCGGCCCACTCCGTCTTCGGCCTGAACGCCCTGCGGTGGGCGTACGTCCGCGATCACGATCCGCTCGGTGTCCTCACGTTCCGTGAGCCGCTCGACGAGCCGGCTGCCGATGTACCCCGAGCCGCCCGTGACGAGGAAGCGCATGGCGGAACCCTATTGCCCCTCAGACGACGAGAAGGGCCCCGGGGGGCTGCCGCCGGGACCCTCCTCTAGAGCGGCATCCTGCCGCTACGCACTACCTGGAACGCGACCGGCAGCCAAAGGTTGGAGAGTGTTGTCGTCCGAGCGAGCTTCCATGCTGCGCGCCCATGGAGTTCGTGCCCCCCGTGCCGCCATCGGACATGGATTTCGCCTGCTGGCTGCGGGACCGGACCACTCCGGGCGCGCCAACCATCCCCATCCTCGCCCCTGGCGCCCGCTCGGCCGTGGAGCTCCCGAGAATCCGGCCTGCCGTCGCCCCACCGGCGGCACGGCGGTTCCGCCGCCGGCGCGGGTCCGCATCGGCGGTCCATGCCGCCTATCTGGTCGACGTGAACGGCGTCAGCCCGCGCGGGCTGGTCTCGTCCGGCCTGTTCGACTTCACAAGCGACCGGAGCGCACGCCACCACGTGCGCGACGGGCGCCTGACGCTCGCCGATCTGGGCGCCTGGCCTTGGGCGGTCGTCGATGGCAAGTCCCTGCCGCGCAACTGGTGGGCCGATCGTGACTTCGCGCTGGCCCTCCAGGAGTGGGCTGGCGCACCCAGCGCCACCGTGCAACGCCTGCGGCCCAGGCGCCACACCGCGGCTGTGCGACTTCCCGTCGCGTAAGGCGCCGACCGGAATCGAACCGGTGTAAACGGCTTTGCAGGCCGCTGCGTAACCACTCCGCCACGGCGCCGGAGCGGCCCAAGCGTAGCGTCGGGCCGCCCCCGATCGGGGCCGGACCCGGGGCTATACTGGGCGCCGCCTGCGGATGTAGCTCAGTTGGCTAGAGCGTCTGCTTGCCATGCAGAAGGTCGTGGGTTCGAATCCCATCATCCGCTCTCGCAGGACGCCCCGCTACGGCGGGGTTTCCTTCATGTAGGGACGTGTCGAGCAGCTGTTCGGAGACGTCGTGCGATTGGGCACTGGTGCCCACTGCCGCCGGCGTGTGCCCGTCGACGAGCGCCTTGAGGCGGTCGCGTTCGCCGTCGCGACGGCCGATCTGGCGGGCGTAGATCCCGAGCGTGAGGTGAGGGTCGGTGTGCCCCAAGTTGCTTTTCGCGCGAAGCAGCAGCTCGCACCGCGCTGCGGCATTCCCGCAAGTGACCTCTCGGGCCCCAGCCGACTGACTACACGTGTGGATACGTCCGCACGCGTCCCGTCCGTCCCATACGTCCCCGTCGCTGGACGATCTGGACACATCGGGCGCAGCAGTCGGTACCAAAGCGGTCCCAGGCAAGCCGAGGCCCGGACCCGCCTACCTCCGTCGCACGCCGATCCCGTCGATCGCGACCGTCCCGTGCCGCACCCGGACAAGGAGGCGGTAGCGCTTCCGCGGGCTGCCGTTGAACACCGCAACGACGCGCCGACTGCGCACCTTCTTGCTGTGGAACGACACGACCTTGCGCTGCGAGCCGCGCCGCACGACTGCGACGCCGCCGGCGGGGCTCGTCCGGCCGATCACGTAGAAGCGGCCGCCGCGTCCGGTTCGGAAGGTCAGCGCCGCGCCGGGGCGTGCGGTCCAGCTGTACCCGCCGAGCCATGCGCGCTTGCTCTTGACCCGCCGCCAGCCCCTCGAGTAGCGCCGGCCCTTCCCCCGGTCGTCGTACGGGAACACCGTCCGCGAATGGTGGAACGCGCTGCGCTTGCCGCTGGCGCCGATTGCGGTGATTCGGAACAGGTAGGTCTCTCCGATCTTCCCCTTCTTGAACCGGACTCGCGTGGTGCTCTTAGCGAGCCGCGCGCGTAGCGTCGTGTACGCCTTCCTGGTCCCGCGCCCTGTACGCCGGTACTGCAGCACGAAGTGCGAGATCGCACCAAGACCCCTCTTGCCGCGGATGCGCAACCGAATCTTTCGGCCGCGCAGCGAGTCGCTCGCGAGCCGCGGGGCCTTCACGCTCACGTCGAGCGAGCGATCCACCGGGCGCGCCGCCAAGGCGCCGGCCGCGGGAACGGACTTCGGGACCTCGCCCAGCGGTTCGCCTCCCGGGCCCTTCTTGTACGAGAGCCACGGCACCGTCGGGACGCGGTCGACGCCCGGCTTCGTGTAGTCGCAGATGCCCGTCGGGAAGGCGCCCTGGAGCGCCTCGAGCGTGGCGTCGCTGATCTGCAGCGGGAGGTAGTGCGACTTGCGCAGCGGCGCGAGCTCGCACTTGATCGTGTCGTCGGCGAACGGCATGCCGGCTTCGATGCGAGGCGAGGAGTAGCTCTCGACGACCGTGTCGCACTCTGCTGTGGGGAGGTCCGTGCCCGCGCCGTTCGTACAGCGATCCTGCAATGACTCCGGCTTGTCCTCGATGATCTTCTTCCCGAGCGGCATGTCGCGTGGGTCCTTCTCGACCGCGGCGAGCCATTCGTCCATGGCGACTATCGCCTCGTCGACGAAGTTCACGTCGCCGAACAGCGCCACCTGGCCGCGCCAGAGGACCTGGTTCGCGGCCGTGCCGTGCTCGCGCTCGAGACGCGAGCGCATCGCATACGTCCGGTAGACATCGTGGAACGCGCCTGGGTCCGGGCCGCGGAGGTCGATGATCGCGACCTTGTCGAGGTGCGTGGCCTGGTTCACGGCGCCGCTGCGGTAGACGCGCTCGAGCGCCGGGCGGTCGGCCTCGATCCGATCCGGCCCGGGGGTGGCGTCGATGTCGGCGCCGCCGATCTTCACGTTCAGGTCGGTGAATTGGGCCTGCGTGATCGTCCCGTTCATCAGCGCCTCGTGCCCGTACTCGACGCCGACGTTGTCGAACGGGCGTCCCGCAAATCCGCGTCCGAGCTCCTTCTCGACCGTCTCCCAGTCGCTCTTGTCGCGCCGCCCGAAGACGTTGACCATGTAGTCCTGGAGCGTGCAGCGCACGCCGGTGGGGTTCGTGGTCTCGTCGTAGACCTGCTCTTCCGGGACGCCGGGGCAGCTGCGCGAGGGCTCCCCGCTGAAGGGGATCGCGGTGGTGAACGTGATGGCGTTGATCGGGTTCACGTGGCCCTCGACAGCCGCGATGTCGTCCGGTGCCCAGGCCACCCCGGGCTCCCATTTCTCCGGGTGCTCGAAGTAGTTGCGCATCCCGACGTAGTCGACGTACTGCATCGCCGAGGACCAGGCGTCGGTGAAGCTGCAGGCCGGCGTGATGCCCTGGTAGAAGCCTGGGTAGGCGTTGGCGACCTGCTGCTGGACGAGCGCCCCGCCCGAGCAGCCGCTGCCGATCGTGTAGCGGATCTCGCCGAGCTGCTCGACGACGCGCTCCTTGGTCATGATCATCGACTCCGCCTGCGTCGAGATATTGCAGTTATGACCGGCGTTGTTGAGCGCGTGCGACATCGTCGCGAAGCCGCGCGAGAGCGCGGTCTCGTTGAGCACGTCGGGCGCGTCGGCCTGCTCGTAGGCCGTGTCGCAGCTGGCGCCGTGGAAGACGACCAGCTTGTGGTTGTAGCCGTCCTGCGGCGCCCATGGCGCCCATGGCTTGCTCGGGTCGTACAGGCTTGCGATCCTGTACTCGTCGCGGTCGATCGACCCGATCTCGTGGCGGACTATGAACGGGACGGTCTTGTCCTGGTCGGTCGTGGTCGTCGCCACATCCGAGGGAGGGTTGGCAGGGTCGTACTCGGACAGGCCCCCGCCTTCGGTGGACTTGTAGAAGTACTCATACTCCGGCGGGCGATTGCACTGGACGTCGAGCGTCTCCTCGAAGCAGGTCCATGGCTTGATCTGCGCGCCCGCAGTCACCGGGCCGCCGACCGGATGGTTCGTGATCGTGATGAACGCGGCTGAGGCACCCGGAGCGCTCGCACTCACCACGCTCTCGCCGCTCTTCAGCCCGTCGAGCAGCGCCATGAAGCGGCCGTTGGGTCGGACGGCGAACTGCGAGGTAACGTCGCGCCCGTCCACCGAAACACTTATCCCGGCGGCGTCCACGCCGGACGGCGGCGCCACCTCCACAAGAGCATCACCGGCCGAGATGAGGTCCGCCCGATTCGACAGGACCTTGATCGTGAGCGGGTCCGCCGCGCCGAAGGCCGTGCCGGCACCCGTGACCAGAACCGACAGGACTGTTACTACCGCTACCGCTCCGAAAAATCGCACGCCGCCCCCAAGCAAACCGCAGAAATAGAGATCGCTGCGTCCAAATTGCTAGACGACGGCACACCTCCCGTACACCCACCGTAGAGAAAACTGCGCGCTGCGGCTGCAGCTTCCGCTTTCGAGAGGACTCGGGCGAGTCGCGCGTTCATGCCCATTCAGCCGACGATGCGGACGAGCACCCGCGAAGCGACGCGGTTGCCCGCTTCGTCGGTGGCGCTGACCGAGAGGGATATCCGGCGGGCGCGCCCGCGGCGTACCGGCCGCCGCAGCGCGCGTCGCACGCGTGCGGGCACCCGCACGACGACCTTCGCCTCCTGCCCGGCAGCGAGCTTGCGGGCCCGCGCCGAGAGCGGCCGCCGCCGCGGCGCCCGGCGGCGCGGCTCGACAGCACCACGCGTTCGCAGCGTGCAGTCGGTGCGCGGGCAGGACGCGCGGAAGCGCACCTTCTTCGTTCGCAGCACGCGCTGGCGCTTCGCGACGGACAGCGTCAGCTCAAGCGGGGCAGGCGAGTACGGCTCGACCAGCCCGCCCGGCGGCTCGCGTACCGGCAGCTCGAACAGGATGTCCTCGGCTGTGATCGTGAAGGTCCCGTTGGAGGCGCGGGTGTACGGAAAGTCCCGTCCCAGCAGCTCGAGCTTCGCCACATGCCCTTCCGCGAAGTGCCATCCGCTCGGGTGGATCTGGAATGTCTGGACGCCGTCTCGCTCTGGGCGGTACGAGCCGTGCTGGACCATGGTTTGCTCGCCGCTCGGCGAGACGTCCCACACACGCGCCGTGATCTGCGGATGCTCGCCTTCGATCCGCAGCCTTGCCGTAATCGTCGGCGAGCCGATCAGGGTGAGTCCGCCGGCCGGCGCCGGAGGCGATTCGTAGGTGGCGGCGCCGGGATCGCGCGTCGCGCTCACCGTGCGGCAGGCGCCTTCGCCGCCGAACGGGTCGGTGCGTAGCGAAGTCTCCGCATTGCCGCCCGCCGAGTCGAACGTCTGGGCTTCCGCGCCGCGGACCCGGAGCGCCCCGGTGTGCTGCGCCGCCCAGCTGTCGGTGCGGAACGGCCCGAGCTTCGCCACGCCGTTGCACGACTGCGTCTCCGCGATCACGCCGTCAAGCGGCTGGGCCTTCTCGTTCCCCCTGAGGTAGTGGTCGAAGAGCACGACCGCCTGCTCATCGTGGAGCGGGGCTGGTGCGGCAAGCGAGCCGCGCGGGTGTGCGAAGCCGTCGCCGGCCACTACGCCGATCGACGCGCCCGGGAACTCGCGACGGACCAGGTTCGCGTAGCGCAGGGCCTCGCTCGGCGGCATGATGTCGTCGGTCCAGGCGTTCCAGATCACGGTGGGCGCCGGCGCGATGCGCTCGTTCCGCGGCAGCGTCGACTGCGCGTAGTAGGCCGAGCGGAAGCGCCCGAACTGGCGCCGAATCTCGGCCGCCATCGTCGGGTCGTAGGGCTCGCCGGCGCCGACGAACGCCTTCCAGCTCCTGATGTCGGCTTCCGGGTCGGCGCCCTCCGGCGCGTAGTACCCACCCTCTCCGACCAGATAGAGCCCTTCCAGGTAGGACCCCTTCGGGATGCCCATGCGGTCCCCGTAGGGATTGAGGCCGCGGTAGTCGAGTGTCCGGCCCGTCGGGACGAGGGCGTAGGCCAGGTCGCTCCAGCCGATCCGCGGCGCCGCCGCAGCCACCTCCATCGGCGTCCCCCTGGGGCTGCGCCAGGGGACGAAGCTGCCGTCGGCCAGCATCGTCCGGTTGCGAAGCGCGGCGAGCATCAGCGACTGCCCGCCTCCGTAGGAGGTGCCGGTCACGCCGATGCGCGGCTTGGCGAGCCCGGCGTCGACGAGCAGTCCCGCCAGGTACTGGGTGTCGCGGCCTTCGTAGCGCGCGTCGGCGAGGTGGATCCAGCCGCGATCGCACGCGGGCGGAGTGCGCGAGGCGGGTGTGCCGCACGACGCCCCCTGCCCGCGCGCCGAGTACGCCATCGAGATGTATCCCTTGAGGGCGAAGCTGCGCGCTTCGTCGATCGCCCCGACCTTTGTCGCTCCGAAACCGTGCAGAGAGACGATCAGCGGATGCGGAGCCTTATGCTCCGCCGCCGGGAGGAAGACGTCCACGTCGAGCGGCACCCCGTCCCAGGTCGGGACTCGCGTGGCGATGCTCCCCGCGCAGTAGCGCACGCCGTCCTGCTCGGGCACGCATGGAATTCCGAGCACGCTGTCCTGCGCGGCGGCCGACGGCGCGCCGAGCAGCGACAGGGTGAAACCGAATGCGAGGGCGAAGCGGAACTCAGCGCGCATAGCGCACCGTGCGCTTCCTGACGACCGAGCGCTTGCCCTTGTCGCTGTGGATCCGCAGGCGGATCTTGTGCGGGCCGGGCCGCGGCCCCTTCACGCGGAGCTTGCGCAGGTCGCGCCCCCTGCGACTCGCGAGCTTGCGCCCGCGCTCGGTCGCGACGAGCCGGTGGATGCGCTCGCCGCGCCGCCGGCGCGGCCGGAACGTGAGCGGGCGGCCCTTCGTGCAGCTTTCGGGCTTTGCCTGCGGATCGCGGGGCGAGGCTACTTGGCGAATACGCGGTTGGGCACGGTTGCGTCGGCGAGCGTGTCGAACGCGACGAGCTTGCCGTCGCCGTTGTAGGTAAGGACGTCGGCGCTCTCGACGGTTTCGCCTTCGAGCTGAACTGTGGTGAGGACGACGACCTTGTCGCCCTCAGCGACGAAGTCGTGCGGCTCGGTGCGAAAGTCCTTGGCCATGAACTTCCCCCACAGCTCACCGACCTCCTGCTTGCCGTTGTAGGTCCCGCTCAGCGCGTTGTCGCCTCGCACCGTCCACTCGATCGAGTCATCGATGTTCCGCATCGCGCCCTCGGCATCGCCGCTGCTGAACGCCGCGTAGGCGTCTTGCGCTGCCTGCTTGTTCTCCTGTGCACCCATAACTGGTCCCTTCTGTGGCGGAGACGACTGACCGAGCAACCATACGCAGCCTCCGCTTGCCGACGCAAGCGCGGTGTTTATTGGACGCGGTAGAGAAACGTGTAGGCCGCTGTCGTGCCCTCCTGGGCCCACTGCGCCAGGCAATACCGGCAGGCGCCGCCCTTCTCATCCGGGACGTCGATCGTCTTGGGTGGCCGGCCCTCCACGACCTCGACCTCGATTGTCTTGCCTTGCATCGGGCCGTCCCCAAGGAGCGCCTGCACGGCGGCAGCATACGGCGACCCTTCAGCGTCGCGGCCGTCCGAGGGCCACGGGCTCCTGCTCTCGCGTGAAAGTGGGAGCGGAGCGGCGTCAGGGCAGGAGCCGGGAAATCATCGACCGTCTCATTCGAAGTCGATTCCGGCGCGCGGACTGTCTCATCCGAACGACGGCGGGACGAGAGGCGACGGCGCGAGCGCGAAACAGCGCCCGAGAGCTGCCGTGAGCCACGGATCTATCAGCGCGACGTTGGCCATCTTCAGCGGGGCGTTGAGGTGTGAGTTCGGTGCTCAGGCTGCTCGACAACAATCCCCGTCGACGACGTCGCGCTGACGCCAGGCGGAGCTTGGCGTTGGAATACCGCCAAGCCCGGCCTGCACGTGCACGTGAGGAGCTACTCGGCCTCGCGGAACGAGGATGGATGACCGACCCGAACGCTCACCGTCTCTTCGGTCGTCCCATCGCTCTTGATCCAGCGCGCGCGGTAGCTCGTCGGGTACTGATAGGGCGTGAGGCGCAGGTAGAACCCCTCCGTGTCCGTCAGGAAGGCGCTTTCGGCGTTACACGCCGGGTCTCCGGCGCCCCGCGTCTCATAGGTCCGGATCCGGACCCAGCTTCCGTCGGGGGTCTGCATCTCGACCCTGACCCGTTCGCGCCCCACGTTCGGCCGGACCTGCCCGAACAGCACGACCACGTCGCTGCCCTCGAGCGTTCGCGACTCCGCCCAGAACGGGAGCTCGAAGGCCTGGACGGCGGGTTTTGGCTGCCCGTCGTGGAAGTAGAGCCCGCTGTTCCAGTGGCGCGCGATCTCGAGCGGATCGTCGGTGCCGGGCAGCTGCCCGACGTCGTTCATGAGGAACTGGGCGAACAGCGCGACGTCCTCCTGCAGCCACGTCATGTAGGTGGCGAGCCCGTGGTAGCGGGCCTGCTGTAGAAGGGTGACGCCGCGCACGACGTCGGGCGGGTTGGTCTCGTAGCCGTACTCCGTGACGTAGATCGGGAGGCGTTCGGCGATCCGCCCAAGGTCGTACAGGTGGGTCAACAGGTGCGACAGATGGTCGAGGTCGCGTAGCGTGATCCGGCTCGTCTTGATCGACGGCGCGTCCGGTCTCGCATAGAGCGTGTAGGGGTGATGCGAGTAACCGTCAGCCTTGAGCGGCTTGAAGCCCTTGCAGGCGCGACGCTTGAGCGGTCGGCCGTACTTGTCCACGCAAGCGAGCTCGCGCACAAACTTGAGCGGCGGGATGCCCTTTCGCGGGCTCCGGCGCTGATGCCCGACGGCGGCCGTGCCCCCGATCAGCACCTGGTTCTCATCGTTCACCCGTTTGATCGCGGCGTAGGCGCGCTGGTGCATCCGGCGGTAGAAGTGCGGCGAGTGAGGCACCCAGCGGCCACCGGAGCGCCGCCACTGCGGGAGCAAGAACTGCGGATGATTCGGCTCGTTCCACGTCGTCCACAAGCGCACGGCGGGCAGCGACTTGTCCGCATCGGTTCGATCGGGGTGGGTCCCGTCGTAGCGGCGCGCGACTGCCTCGGCAAAGCGGGCGAATTTACGCGGGTCGGGCTCCCAGCGATGGTGGCCGGCGTGCGTATTGCCGGCCCCACGCTTGACCGCCCAGCGCGGCGCGAAGAACGCCACGTCGATCTGGGTCTCGAGTCCGGCGTCGACTGCCGCCTTGACCGCGTGGTCCAGTCTCTTCCATGGCTCGCGCGGATAGTGGCTTGAATGGACGGCATCGAACTGCGGCATGCGCTTCGAGCGCGGCTTCGGAGCAAGTCCGAACCAGCTCGCCGTCAGCCTGACCCGGTCGGCGCCCAGCTCGGCCATCCGGTGAGCGGTCGCCTCAACCTGTGCCGGCCCGCTGTGGAGCATGAGCGCGTCGTCCTGCACGGTCACCGGCAGCGCGTGCGCGGTAGAGGGCGCGCCCAGCCCTCCAGCGATGACCATCGCAAGACTGCAAGTCAGGGGGTCCACTCCGGCATTAACCCAGATGGGCCGGGCTGTGTTGCGGACGGAGGACCGCGGACGGTCAGGCCGCGGACCGCACAGGGCTGCGTCGCAGCATCTTCTCGATGAGGCCAACGTCGCGCTCGGCCGGCTCGGTGCTGGCAATGAAGCCCTCGAGCACGGAGACGAAGCGCCCGGGATCGTGGTTGAACGGGAAGTGGCCGGCACCTTCGAAGACCTCGAGCCGGCTGTGGGGCATCAGGACGTGGGCCTCCTGTCCGTGGGCCGGACTATCGCCTCGTCGTTGATGAACTCAGGCAGTTCGACCGCGAGCTCCTTGCCGCTGGGCTGAAGCGGGATCGCGGCGTTTCGGTGGCTAGCGTTCGTCACGCTTGCCATGCAGAAGGTCGTGGGTTCGAATCCCATCATCCGCTCTCAGAAAGCGCCCGCAATACGCTGGCCCAGGTAATGGATCTCGTCGGGGCGTTCATGTGGCGAGTCGCATGGCCCGTGAACAAGGATCTGTTCGCGAGGATCTGGTGGGCGCGCAAACGGCCGGCGGACCGTGCGCTGCGGCAAGTTGTCGACCAGACCGTCACGCGGGGCGCGGTGGCCGTTGATATCGGGGCCGCCTACGGCGTATACACACACCGGTTGGCGAAGCTCGTGGGGCCGGACGGCGAGGTGCACGCCTTCGAGCCGAACCCGTCGCATTGGCCGGGCCTCGCGGCGGCGGCGCGCAAGGCCAACGTGACCCTTCATACGGCAGCGCTCTCAGACGAGTCCGGTCGACGCTCGCTGCACGTGCCGGTGAACGACTCGGGAGAGCCGTCCCTCGAGATGGGCAGTCTCGAAGCTCGGGCAACCGCGGGCGAAAAGCTCAACGTGGAGCTGGACACGCTGGATAACGCCCTCGGAGCTCTTTCCAGGCTCGACTTCATCAAGTGTGATGTCGAGGGTCACGAGCACGCGGTCCTCGAGGGTGGCCTAGATGTGCTCACGCGGCACCGGCCAACTCTCGTCATCGAGATCGAGCAGCGCCATCGGGCGCGCCCTATGACCGAGACGTTCTCTCTTTTGTCGGATCTCGGCTATGCCGGGTGGGCTCTCACTGAGCGCGGCCCGATGAACCTTGCGGGGTTCGATATCGAACGTGACCAGCTCCGACTTATCGCGGATGACCCGGAAACGCTCACGCCGCCCAGCGGCTATGTCAACGATTTCGTTTTCGCCCCAGCGAAAAAAGGCCCCGCCTAGGCGGGGCCTTTTCCCTTGCGAGTCCGCGGTCTGCGCGCTAGTGGAACTTGAAGTTCGCGCGCGCGGTGGTGCCGTCGTCGAACTTGACGACGAGCTGGCGGCAGGTGTCCGCCCACGCCTTGCTGGTCTTCCAGCCGTAGGTGTAGGTGCCGCTGCCTGAGTGGTACGCCAGGCCGCTATGTCCGACGTACTCCGTCGAGTCGATGCCGTTCACCTCGGCGGTCGAGTCGCACGCGATCGGCTCCGACTTCGGGTAGCCCTCGGCGAGCACGTCGAGCCCATAGTCGCCGCCCAGGCGGAACTTGAGCGGGATGGTCGAGCCGGCGTTCGCCTTGTTGAGGATGAACTGACCGGCCTCGTCCTGATTCTCGACCGGCTCGAAGAACCCGTCGAAGTCGTAGATCGGCTCGGGGTCGGGTTCGCGGCCGCAGACCCACACCTCGACCTGGGCGAAGGTGACCCACCTCTGCACGCTGTAGTCGATGATCTGCAACTTGATCCACAGCGTGTCCGGCAGCGCCGAGCCGTAGTACGCGGCGAGGTTGAAGGAGAAAGTGCCGTTGCCGTCCGCGCCCACGGTTACTTGCTTGAGGCCGTAGTTGTGCTGGTCGTCGCCGGGATTGTGGCCCGCCAGGACGTAGCCCTGCGGGTCGTACTGCGAACCGGTCGGTGAGCCCGGCCAGCTGCCCCCGTACGGTGCGCCCGAGAAGTGGCCCGACACCAAGCCGCCGCCGGTCGCGGGGCTGCCCACGTCGATGCAGTCCTGGTTGACCGTGATCGACGCGGCCTGCGCGGAAGCGGCGGGCACTGCTGCAAAGGCGCTGCAAACAAGCACGGCTAGATAGGCACTTCTTGCCTTGAGCACTTAGATCTCCCTAGATGAGTCCTGGGCGTCCGAGCCCCTTATTTGGTGCTGACCGCTCCCGCGTCAGCCAGTGCGACCCAATGTGGAGCAACTCCGCAAATTGCGCACCCGGACATTCGTCCAGGTTTTGTCGGCTTTCTAAGGCGACTCTTGAGCGAGCGGCGAAACGTGGCGCGCGACCGCTCGCCAGCGGCCGGACTGCTTCACGAACGCGTCGGTCATGAGGTAGGTGTCGTCGCGTGGTTCGCCGCCCATGCGGCCGGTCTGCGTGTAACGCGACCGCGCGACTGCGAAGCGGCCGTAGTGCTGCACGACGATCTCCTCGAACTCCCAGGAGCTGACTTCGTACTCATCGCGGGTGATCGCGAGGTACTGCTCGCGGGTACGAACGGGTGCACCCGGTCGTCCGGTCGTCAAGGTGAACTCGGGCGTGAGCAGCTTTTCGAGGAATGCCATCTCGCGTTCCGCCACGGCTTGGGCCCAGCGCCGGAGTAAGTCCTCGATCTCCGCCTCTTCCGGCTCCTCAGCCCCGCCCCCGGCCTGCCGGTCCAGCTCCTCGTTCACCAGCTGGTCGGCCCGCTCGTTCTGCTCCCTGCGCACGTCCCGCACGGTCCAGCGGTCGAAGTCGCGCAGGGCCGCCATCGTCTCGGTGAAGAGCGGCATCAGGTTCTTGTTCTTCACCTTGTACTCGCCGCCGATCTGGCGCGCCACGAGCTGCGAGTCGTTCACGAGCTCCACCTCCGAGGCGCCGAGCTCGCGCGCCAGCTCGATGCCGAGCTGGATGGCCTTGTACTCGGCCACGTTGTTCGTGGCCTCTCCGATGTACTCGGCGCGCTCGCCGAGAGCGCTGCCGTCGGGCGCGGTCGCGACGGCCGCCGCCGCAGCGGGTCCCGGGTTGCCGCGCGAGCCGCCGTCCACGTGGACGACGACCTTCGGGTGTGCCACTACTGCCCGGGCGCGTCCGCGGGGGCGGTGCCGGTGAGCGGAGAGCGGCGGCGGTCGCGGACGGTGCGCTGCTCGCCCTCGGGGGCCTCGGTCCCGGCCCGCCGGTCCATGCCCGCCCGCCGGTCGATGATGACCTTCACGTTCGGGTCGTCCTTGTAGTAATCAACGAGCTTGTCGTACAGCTCGTCGGCAAGCGCCTGGGGCACGACGCAGTAGATCACGGGCGTGAGCCTACACCCAGCGCCAGCGTCCCATCCTGGGATGCCTGGACGTTCCAGTCGGGCGTCTCGCCCTCGAGCTGGTCGAGCTCCTCGCCCTTGTCGAGCAGGACGACGGCCTCCCCTGCGTCGGCGAGATCGACGCGGTAGCGGTACCAGGAAAGCTCCCAGGCAATGAGGATGTCGACCTGGCTGGGAGCGGCGAAGTCAGGCGCCGCCGCGACCCACGGCTCGCCGAGCGAGCGCATGATGCCCGCGATCGAGCGCGCGTGCTCCGAGCGGTTGAACAGCTCGAGCGCACGCTCCACCTTCACGTCGGCGGTGGTGGGCACCGCGCGGACATGGCGGGGGTCGCGCGGGACGTCCCGTGGGGGCGCAACCCGCTCGCGCGGCTGGGGCTCCGCCTCGGACGCGCTTTCCTCCCAGTCCGGCTCGTACTCCTCCTCGCGCGGCTCCTGGGGGGACCGCCTGCCGAACAGGCGGCCGATGAGCGAGCCACCCTGCTCCGGCCTGCCCCGCGCCGCGGGCAGGTCGCCGGAGCCGGACTCGCGGATCCAGCCCTCGTGCACCGCGCGGCGACGCGCACAGGTCGCACACGAGCTTGCGCTCGCCGCCCGGAACGAGGTAGGTCTCGGCGCGCTCGCCTTTGAGAATCGTGCGCCCGCAGATATCGCACGACACCGCGTCGTGGAACGGGCGAAGCTCCTTCTTCACCGCGTAGAGGCTAGCGATGAAAGAAGAGGCCCCGTCCCCTTATGCCCGGACGGCCTCCTCCTCGGCCTCGGCCTGCTGGATGACCTTCTGGGCGAGGTGCGAGGGCACCTCCTCGTAGCGCGCGAGCTCCATCGTGTAGTCGCCCTGGCCGCCGGTGATGGCACGCAGGTCGGGCGCATACGTCAGGACCTCCGCCATCGGCACCTCGGCCTTGACCTCGGTCATCGAGCCCTTCGGCCCCATTCCCAGCGGGCGCCCGCGCCGCCCGTTGAGGTCTCCGATCACGTCGCCGACCGAGTCCTCGGGCACGGTGATCGTGATCGTCATGATCGGCTCGAGGAGGCAAGCCTGCGCCTGCTCCGCGGCCTGCTTGAAGGCCATCGAGCCCGCCATCTTGAAGGCCATCTCCGACGAGTCCACCGAGTGGTACGAGCCGTCGTAGAGTCGCACCTTCACGCCGCGCAGCGGGTAGCCGGCGACGATCCCCTTGTCCATCGCCTCGCGGACGCCCTTCTCGACGGCCGGGATGAAGCCCGACGGGATCACGCCGCCCTTGATCTTGTTCTCGAACTCGAAGCCGGTCGGATCGCCCGCGATCGGCGAGATCTCGATGTGGCAGTCGCCGAACTGGCCGCGGCCGCCCGTCTGCTTCTTGTAGCGGCCGTGGGCCTTCGATGAGCCCTTGATCGTCTCGCGGTACGGCACGCGCGGCGGCTTCAGGTTGACCTCCGCTCCGAAGCGGTCCTTCATCCGGTCGACGATCACCTCGACGTGGATCTGGGTCAGGCCGGCGACGATCTGCTCGCCGGTCTGGTCGTCGCGGTGGACGTCGATCGTCGGGTCCTCCTCCTGAAGGCGGCGCAACGCGGTGAAGACCTTGTCCTCGTCGCCCTTGTGCTTCGGCTCGATCGCGAACGCCATCACGGGCACAGGAAGCTTCGGCAGCTCGATCTCGACCGGCTCGTCCTTCGAAGCGAGCACGTCGCCCGCGTGCGTCTCCTTCAGCTTCGCGACCGCGCCGATGTCACCGGCGCCGAGCTCGTCCGCGTGGTCCATCTCCTTGCCCTGCGGCACGAGCAGCTGGCCCATGCGTTCCTTGACGTGGGCACGGGTGTTGAAGAGCTGCGAGTCGGCCCTGACGACGCCGTGGTAGACGCGCATCAGGTTGATCTTCCCCGCGAACGGGTCGGCGAGCGTCTTGAAGACGAACGCGATCGTCTCGCCCTCGTCCTCCGCGGCGATGTCCCGGTCGCCGGCGTGGAAGGCGCCCTTCTTCACGGGCGAGGGCATGTCCTCGACGAGCGCGTCCAGCAGGCGGTTCGTCGCAAGGTTCTTGGTCGCGACGCCGCAGGTCACCGGGAAGAGGGAGCCGTTGGTGACGCCGCTCTTCAGCGCCTGCACGATCTCGTCGTGGGAGATCTCCTCGCCCTCGAGGTAGCGCTCCATCAGCTCGTCGGAGACCTCGGCGACCTCGTCCATCAGCTTCTCCCGGTACTCCTGCGCCTGCGCCGCCAACTCGTCCGGGATCGGGATCTCCGTGCAGTTGTCCTTCGAGTCGCCCTCGTACGCGTAAGCCTTCATGTCGACCAGGTCGATCACGCCGGTCACGTCGTGCTCGCTCCCGATCGGGATCTCCGTCGCGACCACATGCGCGCCGAAAGATTCCTTGAGCGAATCGAGCGTCCGGAAGAAGTCCGCGCGCTCGCGGTCGAGCATGTTCACGAAGACGAGCCGCGAGAGCCCCAGCTCTTCCGCACGCGCCCACAGTCGCTCGGTGCCCACCTCGACGCCCATCACGGCGTTGACGACGAACACGGCGCCCTCGCAGACGCGCAGTCCGGCGAGCGCATCGGCGACGAAGCTGGGCTCGCCGGGTGTGTCGACCAGGTTGATCTTGCGGTCCTGCCACGTGAACGACGCGAGGCTCGACGCGATCGACATCTGCCGCGCCTTCTCGTCGTCCGCCGAGTCGGAGACCGTCGTGCCGTCTGCCACCGAGCCGAGCCGGTTGATCGCCCCCGCCTCGAACATGAGCGCCTCGTTCAGGGACGTCTTCCCGCTGCCTCGGTGGCCCACTAGAGCCACGTTCCGGATCCTGTTCGGTGACGTGTGCGGCACGGCCGGCTCCTCTCCTCGGTGGAGAGGGAATCTATTCCGCGGCTCGTCTAGTCGACCGGCTCAGCCTGGAGGCGGGACTTGAGCCGCAGCACAGCCTTCGTGTGCAGCTGCGAGACGCGCGACTCGGTCACGCCGAGGACCTCGCCGATCTCGCGGAGCGTGAGGTTCTCGTAGTAGTAGAGCGCGACCACGAGCTTCTCGCGCTCCGGCAGGCGTGCGATCGCCTCCGCGAGGCGGTCCTTCATCTCGCTGGCGTCCATCTCCTGTGCGGGATCGATCGCGTTCGGGTCCTGGATCGTGTCGAGCAGCGAGACCTGGTCGCCGCTCGCGTCGGACACCGTCCACAGCTCGTCGAGCGCGACCACCGACGAGTTGGAGATCTTCGTCAGCGACTCCTGGAAGTCGTCCACGGACGTGCCGAGCGCCTCGGCCATCTCCTGGTCGGTCGGAGCGCGGCGCAGCTTGTGCTCGAGGGTCGCGTTCGTCTTCTCGATCTGACGTGCCCTCGCTCGGACGGAGCGCGGCACCCAGTCGAGCGAGCGCAGCTCGTCGATGATCGAGCCCTTGATCCGCGCGATCGCGAACGTCTCGAACTTGATGTCGCGCGACGTGTCGAAGCGCTCGATCGCGGAGATCAGGCCGAGCAGGCCGTAGGAGATGAGGTCCGAGTCCTCGACGTGCGCAGGCAGGCCGCTCGACATGCGCCCGGCCACGTACTTGACGAGCGGCGAGTACGCAAGGACGAGGCGCTCGCGCGCGCGGTCGTCACCGTCATCCTTGTAGCGACGCCATAGGTCCTTGAGCTCTATGGCCTTGACGTTCGTTTCCAGGGTCATTCCTCGTGTGCCAGCCGTTGTCACGCTCGCGGGTGAGCGCGCGCGTACACCTTTCTCAGGCGTCGCGACTCTACCCGAGTGTATGTCTGAGTCGTGCTGATGGTGGAGTGGCCGAGCAGCTCCTGGATGGTCCGTAGATCGGCTCCCCCCTCCAACAGATGGGTCGCGAACGAGTGCCGGAGCGTGTGCGGCGTCGCCCCGGGTGGAGTGCCTGCGCGTCGCGTCCAGTTCCGCAGGCGGCGCCGGAGGTCAGCCGTACCGAGCCTGCGCCCGCTCTTCGAGAGGAAGATGGCGCGCTCGCCCGCATTCGCCCTCGCGCGCGAGCAGCGGCCGTCCGCGCTCGAGGTATGCGCGAGCGCGCGCCAGGCCTGCTCGCCGACCGGGACGACGCGCTCCTTGCCGCCCTTTCCGTGCACGCGGAGCTCCTCGGCGTCGAAGTCGGCGTCGCCGGTGTCGAGCGTCGTCAGCTCCTCGGCGCGAAGCCCGGTCGCGTACGCCAGCTCGAAGATGGCGCGGTCGCGCAGCTCGAGCGGCGTCGAGGCGGGAATCGAGTCGAGCAGCGCCTCGACCTCGTCCGCCTTCAGCACCCGCGGCAGGTACTGGTCGCGCTTCGGTGTCGCCACGAGGTCGGCGGGGCTCGCCTCGAGCTCGCCGCGGTCGACGAGGTGCCGGTAGAAGGAGCGGACGGAGGCGAGCTTGCGCGCCACGGTCGCCTTCGACGCCCCGCGCTCCGACAGCACGCCCGCGAACAGCCGGATGCGCTTGTGGTCGAGGGCCTCGGGCCGAGTCCTGCGCGCCGGCCCAGTCGGCCAGCTGCGTGACGTCGGCGAGGTAGGCGCTGCGCGTCTTCGGCGCGGCGTTGCGCGCGACGAGCCAGCGCTCCCAGCGCCGAGCGCGGCGACCCACCTAGGCTGCAGCTCGGTGTCGGTCTTCTGGGTCAACTACGAGGACGGGCGGGTGGCGACGCGCGACCAGCTTGCCGAGGCGGGCTCGTCGACGACGACGACCGGCCGGTCACGCCGTGGCATCCGATCCAGGGCCCGAGCGACGCGTCGACGATGTGGTACGCGGTGCTGACGAAGCAGGAACGCGGCGTGTTCATAGGCACCCTGTGCATTCGACACACGGGTCGCCAGGCCTCTCTGGAGGAGCCGGCTGGCGAGAGGTGCCGATCGAGGGATCGGCTACGCGATATAGACGGGAGTCGAGACCGGGACCTGGTCGTACAGCTCGATCACGTCGGGAATGGCCATCCGGAGGCAGCCGTGGGAAGCGGCGGTTCCGAGCGAGCTACGTGACGTCGGTGCCGTGGATGCCGGCGCCGTCGTAGATGCCCAGCCAGCGCGCCTTGAGCGGGTTCTCCGGCACGCCGCCGGGAACAACCGTGCCGCGGTCGGCGGGCGCGACCCAGTCCGAGTCCGGCATCGTCCAGGCCGGGTTCACCGCCTTGTTCTGGATGTGGTAGAGCCCTGACGGCGTGTCGTAGCCGACTGCGCCGACCGCGATCGTGTACGTCTTGCTCAGCTGGAGGTTCTTCCAGAGCCGCAGCTCGAAGCTCGGCCTGTTGACGGTGAGCACGACCGGGTACTGCGACGCGAGCTCCTCGCGCGTCACCTCCGGCTGCGACGACCGACGTCGAGACCTCGACGACCCGGTCGGCGTGCGGCAGCACGAGCTCGGCGCGGATCGCGCGGCGCAGCTTGGCCGTCTTGACCTCGATCCCCGGCTGGCCCTCGACGGTGCCGAGGCTCGTGCCCGCGAACGTCACCTCCGCGTCCTGGGCGGGCTGGTTGACGCCGCTCCTCGACCTTCTTGACCAGGTCCTCGACGGCGCCGTGCGAGTACGACACGCGGGCGGGCAGCGCGGCTTCCTCGGGATCGTCTCCCGTGATCCCGCGCAAGCGTGCGGCTGATGACGTTGCCCTCGCGGCTCTTCTCGAGCGCCTCCTGGACCATGCGCTCCGATGCGACTCGCAGCCGCGCCTCCGCAGCGGTCAGGCGGAAGCTTGCGCTTCTTGTACCTGACCACGAGCGGCTCGCGCAGGGGCTCCGTGAGCTGCTCCTCGATCGCGGCCCGCGCCTCGCCCGCGCGCATCCCGCCGACGTTGACGCCGCCGACCGTGATCCCGTCCGCGATCAGGTCGTCGCGCGAGGCGTCATACGCGTACACGCCGATCGCGCCAACCAGCATGGCGACGAGGAAAACGGCAAGGGCGATGAACGACTTCTGCCGCACGGCTTACCGAGTGTAGGTACGGCGATTGCCCATGGCCAGTAGGTACCCGGGATCTGCAATCGGAATTGCGTCAGCGGGCGGCCGGGGCGCGTGCGAGGACCGAGTCGATCGCGTGGAGCACGCTCGGCCGAGCACGGGAGCCTGATTCGAGCTCGCGCAGGGCCTCCAGCTCTCGGCGCTCCATCGAGCCGAGCAGGGCGATGATCTCCTCCGACTCGAGCTCTTCGTAGTCATCGAGCTGCGAGGCGCGGGGAGCGCCGGCTCCTCGACGGCCTCGGGCTCCGGTCGGAGCCGGACGGGCCTCGGCGCAGCCGGAGCGGACTCCGGCCGTTGCATCGACGCGATGCCTTCCAGCAGC
This sequence comes from uncultured Thermoleophilaceae bacterium, assembly GCA_963846865.1. Classification (GTDB taxonomy): domain Bacteria; phylum Actinomycetota; class Thermoleophilia; order Solirubrobacterales; family Thermoleophilaceae; genus DASPHG01. Next base: position 138,061 of record CAWJXU010000010.1, read on the forward strand.
TTCTGGAGCTCGGCGATCTCTGCCGGGCTCATCCGCATCAGCGGGCTTTCGCTGCCCTGGACGCTCGGGCTCCAGCGCAGGAACTCCTCGACCTCGCGCTCGTAGCGGTAGGGCTCGCGGGCGCCCTTGAGGATCGGGCTGAGGCGCAGGTGCTCGCCCGAGCTTGAGGACGGCTTCGCGGGTCGTGTAGCGGTAGGTGAATCCCGTCGCCTTCAGCTTGCGGTTGTCGACCCCGCGGCCGAACCGCAACAGGTTCATGAGCTCCGGCGGGACGCGGACACCCAGGCGCCGCAGAGGCGCGAGCGCCAGGCCCGTTCCCCACGGCGGCAGGAACGGCATGAACGGCTTGCCGAGCAGCCTCGCGATCTCGCTCAGTGCGAGCACGCCGTCGGCGGCGACGTTGAAGACTCCGGGCAGGTCGTGCCTCGGTCGCGTGGAAGAGCGCGTTCGCGACGTCGTCCTCGTGCACGAGCTGGAGGCGCGGGTCGAAGCCCAGGATCGCCGGCACGAACGGCAGCTCCGCGAGCCCGCGCAGCGACGTCTTCACGTCGGGGCCCAGCACGTTCGTGCAGCGCAGGATCGTCACGCACGTGTCGGGCTGCTTCTCGTTGAAGTCGTTGATCGCCGCCTCAGCCTCGACGACGTCGCGCTCGAGCGGCGTGCGCGGCGGGTGCGGCCGCCGCATCGACTCGGTGAAGAACGCCGGGTCGTCCTGCTCCGAGCCGTAGTAGTGAGTGGAGGACTTGAAGATGAACTTGCGGACCGTCGAGTCGCTGCCCGAGCACGCCGCGAGGATGTTCATCGTCCCGATCACGTTGTTCTCGTGCGCGAGCCGCGGCGACGTGGTCACGCGAGTCCACGACGAGCCGCGTGTCGATCACGGTGTCGACGCGCGCGGCCTGCACGATCCTGCGAAGCAGTGCGTGCTGGGCGCCGACCTTCACGTACTCGGCGCGCTCGAGCTCGCCCAGCGGGTCCTCGGGCGCCACGCCGATGATGGCCTCGACCTCGGGGTGCTCCTCGAGCGCCCGCGCGACGCGGTAGCCCCAGTACGTCTGGACGCCGGTGACGAGGATGCGCTTCGACGCGCTCATCCGAACCACACCGACTTCCGCGTCGCCGAGCATCTCGAACAGGTTCTCCTGGATCCGCGCCCGCACCTCGTGCGCGACCGTCTGGACGAGCGCCTTGTCCTCGTGCATCCCCTCCTCCTCGAACCGGATTGGCTCGAGGAAGCGGATCTTGAACTTGGCGGGCAGGTAGCCGAGCATCCCGAGCGGGCCCCCGTGCGGGAACGTGGGCGTGATCGGGAAGTAGAGGAGGCCGGTAAGTCGCTGCAGCGGCTTTACCTGCGCGAACACCGGTGCGGCCTCCTCGGCGCCCACCACGCAAATCGGGACGATCGGCGTGCGGGCGCGCATCGCCGCCTCGACGAATCCGCCGCGGCCGAAACGGCGCACCTTGTAGCGGTCCTTGTAGAGCTTCTCGGTGCCCTTGCGGCCCTCGGGGAAGACCAGCACCAGCTGCTGCTCGTCGAACAGGAGCCGCTGCACGTTCGCCGGATGCGCGGCGACGCAGCCGATCTTCGGGATCAGCATCGAGAAGCCGGGAAAGCCCTTGAAGAAGTGCTCGACCGTGATGTGGAGCGGCCGCGGATGCGGGTGCTCCTCCTTGATCGCCTTGCCGATCATCGCCCCATCGGGCGGCAGCGCGCCCGAGTGGTTCGACACGAGCAGCGCCCCGCCGCTCGCCGGGACGTTCTCGATCCCCTCGACCTCGCAGCGGAACCAGTAGCGGTAGAAGAAGTCGACGAGCGTGCGGTCCATCAGGCCCTCGATCCGCTCCGACCGCCCCCAGTCGTTCAGCTGGCGCTCCGGCTCGATGCCGGGCAGGTGGCGGCGCAGGTCGTCGCGCCGGAGCGCGGGCAGGCGCGAGTCGTCCGAGGTCTGCTCGGGCTCCGTGACTCTCAGGCTGGTGCGGGTGGCCATCGGCGCGATTGTGTCAGGCGAGCACCGGGTCGAGCTTTGCGCGCAGCTCGTACCAGCTTGGAGCGCCAATCGCGTCGCCCGCCGCCACGACTTCCTCGTTCCACGGGTGGATCAGCGTCGCGCCGACGATCCCCGCCTTCTTCGCCTTCACCAGGTTGACCGGGCTGTCGTCCACTAGTACGTCGATGCCCAGTTCCACGCATCGGCTCACCTTGTCGAACGAGCAGTGGAGGTCGTCGTAGGGCATCCCGATCCGGTCGAGCCACCGCGCGGTCGCGTCGTGGGCGTAGGTGTGCCGGTGCGAGGTGATGTGGATCCAGTGGCCCTCGCCGTGCCACTCGGTGACGGTCTCGACCGCGCCCGGATAGGGCTCCGCGGCCAGGATGTTCTCGTCCGAGTGGGTCTCCTCGATGCACGCGACGACGTCGTCGCGCGGCAGCAGGGTCGTCCCCCACTCGCGCTGCTCCTCGTAAGGCAGGTCGAGCCCGTGGCGATCGTGGACGACGCGCCGGAAGAGCGGCCAGTAGTCGTGGAGCGTGGAGTCGATGTCGAGTGCTATCCGGGCCACCTGGGTACCGTACGCGGCCATGGCGAAGACGATCCTGCCCTCCAACGCACGGCCCGCCCTGCCCAGCGCCGCCGCCCGCGCCGACTCCGGCTACGGCGCCACCGCCGACCCGGACTGGCGCGAGATCGAACTGGCGCGAGCACTCCCACTGGGCCGAGGTCGAGGGCAAGCGGATGAACTACGTGGACGTCGGCTCCGGCGACGGGCCGCCGGTCGTCTTCATCCACGGCCTCTCCGGGCAGCTGGCAGAACTGGCTCGAGAACCTCCCCTACTTCGCGCAGAAGCGGCGCTGCATCGCGATGGACCTGCCGGGGTTCGGCCACTCCGAGATGCCGCGCGAGAAGATCTCGATCTCGAACTACGCGCGCCAGGTCGACGCGCTCTGCGAGCAGCTCGACCTCGGCGCGTGCATCGTCGTCGGCAACTCGATGGGCGGCTTCGTGACCGCCGAGCTCGAGCATCCGGCACCCGGAGCGGGTCGAGCGCGCGTGCCTCGTCGCCGCGGCGGGGATCTCGATCACGAACCTGCGCCGGCGGCCGGTCCTGACGTTCGCGCGCATCGTCGGCGCGCTCGGCGCGGCGTCCGCCGCACAGACGCGCTTCATGGTCGCGCGGCCGCGGCTGCGCTGGTTCTTCACGAACTTCGTCTTCCGGCATCCGTCGCGGATCGCGGCCGACCTGATGTACGAGCAGGTGCGCGGCGCCGGCAAGCCCGGCTTCGTGGACGCGCTCGACGCGCTGACGAGCTACGACTTCCGCGACCGGCTGCCGGAGATCAAGGCGCCCACGCTGATCGTCTGGGGCGAGCACGACATGCTCGTCCCGGTCGAGGACGCGCACGAGTTCGAGCGCCTGATCCCGCAGTCGCGCACCGTGATCCTCGACGACACCGGCCACGTGCCGATGCTCGAGCGGCCGACGCAAGTTCAACGAGCTGCTCGAGGAGCTGATCGAGGGCCGCGGCGTCGGCGCGGAGACCGGCCCCGAGGAGCAGGTAACCGCGGCCTAGGTCGTGACGGCGCCTTCGGCCGCGGAGCCGACGTGCTTCGCGTACTTGCCGAGCACGCCGCGTCGTGTACCTCGGCGCCGGCGGCTCGTAGTCGGCCACGCGCTTCGCGATCTCGTCGTCGGAGAGCTCGACGCGCAGCTCGCGGTTCGGCACGTCGAAGACGACCGTGTCGCCGTCGCGGACGGCGGCGATCGGGCCGCCGCGCGGCGCCTCCGGCGCGACGTGGCCGGCCATGAAGCCGTGCGTCGCGCCTGAGAAGCGGCCGTCGGTCAGGAGCGCCACCGAGTCGCCGAGGCCCTGGCCGACGATCGCGGCGGTGACGGCGAGCATCTCGCGCATGCCGGGGCCGCCCGACGGGCCCTCGTTGCGGATCACGACGACGTCGTTCGGCTGGATCTGCTGCGCCTCGACCGCGGCGAAGGCCTCCTCCTCGGACTCGAACACGCGCGCCGGGCCGCTGTGCTCCATGCCGCCCGTGGCCCGACAGCTTCACGACGCAGCCGTCGGGCGCGAGGTTCCCGCGCAGGATCGCCAGGCCGCCGTTCGGCTTGAGCGGGTCCGAGAGCGGCCGGATGACCTCCTGGCCGTCCGCCTCCTCGGCGGCGTCGGCCTCCTCGCCGATCGTCGTGCCGGTGACCGTGACCGCGCCCTCGTTCAGGAGCCCGGCCTCGCGCAGCCGGCTCGCGACCACGCGCACGCCGCCGGCGCGGAACATGTCGGGCGCGACGAAGCGGCCGAACGGCTTCAGGTCGGCCAGCAGCGGCGTGCGCCAGCTGATGCGGTCGAAGTCGTCGATCGTCAGGTCGACGCCGGCGTCGTTCGCGACCGCGAGCAGGTGCAGCACCGCGTTCGTCGAGCCGCCGGTCATCGCGACGCAGCCGATCGCGTTCTCGAGCGACTCCTTCGTGATGATCCGGCTCGGGCGTCAGGTCCTTCTTCACCAGGTCGACCACGAGCCGGCCGCACTCCTCGGCCACCTTGCCCTTCTTGCCGTCCTCCGCGGGGACCATCCCGCTGCCCATCGCGGAGATCCCGAGCATCTCGAACGCGGTCGCCATCGTGTTCGCCGTGAACTGGCCTCCGCAGGCGCCCGCGCCGGGCGAGGCGTGGTGCTCGAGGTCGGAGAGGTCCTCGTCGGACATGTCGCCCGCGGCGTGCGCGCCGACCGCCTCGAAGACCTCCTGGATCGTCACGTCCTTGCCGCGCCAGTGCCCGGGCATGATCGACCCGCCGTAGAGCATCAGGCTGGGCACGTCGAGTCGCGCGAGCGCCATCACGCAGCCGGGGATCGTCTTGTCGCAGCCCGACAGCGCGATCACGCCGTCGAACATGTAGCCGCGCGCCATCAGCTCGATCGAGTCGGCGATCACCTCGCGGCTGACGAGCGACGCGCGCATGCCCTCGGTGCCCATCGTGATCCCGTCGGACACCGCGACCGTGTTGAACTCCATCGGCGTCCCGCCCGCGGCGCGGACGCCCTCCTTCACCTTCTCGGCGAGCCGGCGCAGGTGGAAGTTGCACGGCATCGCCTCGGTCCACGTGTTGGCGACGCCGATGATCGGGCGCGCGAGGTCCTCGTCGGTGTAGCCGATGCCGTAGAGGTACGAACGCGCGGCGGCCCGCGACGGGCCCTCGAGGATGGCGGCGCTGCGGCGGTCGCTCACGAACGGGCGCTGGAGCGCTCCCGCTCCCATTGCGCGAGCCGCCAGAGGTCCCGGCGCACGCGGCCCGGGTCGACCTGCCGGCCGGGCAGGTGCATGTTCGCCGTGCGGATCAGCCGCCGCTCGTCACCGGTGAGCGCCATCCACTTGGCGAGCACGTCGTCGGAGTCGGGCAGCCGCGAGCCGGTGATCGCGTCGCTGATCTCCGGGAACTCGACGCAGTACTCGTTCAGCAGGCGGCCGGTCTCCGGCATGTAGGCGACCACCGGCTTGTGCGGGTAGATCAGGTACGCGTAGCCCTCCTGCGCGCCTCGCACTCGGATGAAGCCGAGGTCGCGGTACATCGCCCACTCCTCCTCGTTGACGCACGAGCGAAGCAGCTCGCGCGCGCGTTGCTCGGCCCGCCGCTCGCGGCCGGGGTCGGCGAAGACGCGGCGCTCGCGCGGTCTCGCCCGCTGCGCGCGCCGCTTCCGCCAACGCCGTGACAGCTCACGCGCGATCGTGGGCATCGCGAGCGCGAGCGCGACGAGCGTCAGGGCGAGAACGGTGAGCAGCAAGGCGGCCCTCAGCCGCCGGAGGCGCGCGGGAAGAAGATCACGCGATCGGCGCCCGACGGAATCTCGTCGTACTCGTGGATCATGACCGCCTGGCGCCGGCCGCTGCCGGGCGCGTGCGTCGGCACCGCGGCCCACATGCCCTCGTCGAGCTGGCGGCGAAACTCCTCGATCAGGCGCTCCTCGTCCTCGCGCACGTCGGGATCGCCCTCCGCCAGGAGGACTTCGCCGTGCCCGGGCCTCATGCGCAGGAACTTCATACGCCCCGTCGATTATGCCAGCCCTATCGACGTCAACCGGCCCCGCGCCCTGGCCGACGTCGCGCAGGCCCTGACTGACCGCGCGCGCGGCGACTTCCTTCGCCTTTCTTGCCGCATCGAGCGGTTCTTCTCCGTGCGCCAGGTATGCGGCGAGCGCGGACGAGTGCGTGCAGCCGGAGCCGTGCGCGGCCCCGCTCTCGTAGCGCTCGCCCGGGATCTCCTCGAGCCGGTCGCCGTCGAAGAAGACGTCGGTCGCGTCCGTCGTCTCGGTGGCCGCCGGTGACGACCACCGCCTTCGGCCCGAGCGCGTGGATCGCGCGCGCGAGCTCCTCCGGGCCTCCTGCCGCGCCGGCGAGCAGCCTCCGCCTCCGCGAGGTTCGGTGTGGTCACCGACGGCAAGCGGGAGAAGCTTGTCTCGCAGGGCGTCCCGTGCGTCGTCGGCCAGCAGCGGCGCGCCGCTCTCGGCGACCATCACCGGGTCGAGCACGACGGGCGCGTCCCCCACGTGCCCGAGCGCCTCGACGACCGCGTCGATCGTCGCGACGTCGCCGAGCATGCCGATCTTCACCGCGTCCACGCCGATGTCCTCGGCCACCTGGCGCACCTGCTCGACGATCACCGTCGGGCGGCACCTGATGGACGGCGCTCACGCCGACCGTGTTCTGCGCCGTGATGGCCGTGATCGCGGTCATGCCGTGCACCCCGCAGGCCGCGAACGCCTTCAGATCGGCCTGGATGCCGGCTCCGCCGCCCGAGTCGGACCCGGCGATCGAGAGGACGCGTGGGATCCGTGTCACCCGTGGGACGCTACTCAGGCAGCGGGCACGTAGCTGCCCGACGGGGCGCGGCGGACGAGGCCGCGCATCTCGAGGCGGGCGAGCGTCGCGCGGACGGCGCGCCGCGGCCCAGGCCGGTCTCCACCGCGAGCGCGTCGATGCTCGCTCCCCGCGACACATGCGCGAGGACCGTCTCTTCGACCGGGTCGAGCGCTTGCGCGGGCTCGGAGCGGCACTTCGCGCGCGCCGACCCCGTACAGGAGGTCGAGCACGTCCTGCGGGCCGGTGACGAGCGCTGCACCGTTGCGCAGCAGGCCGTTCGTGCCGGCCGCCACGTCCGACGTGACGCAGCCCGGGCACGGCCGCGACGTCGCGCCCGATGTCGGCCGCGCAGTCGGCGGTGATCAGCGTGCCGGAGCGCTCGGCGGCCTCGACCACGACCGTCAGCTGCCCGAGCGCGGCCATGATGCGGTTGCGGGCCGGGAAGAGCCACCGGCACCGGCTTGCGATCCCGGCGGCATCTCCGAGACGATCGACCCGCTCTCGCGGATCCGCTCGTACAGGCGCCGGTTCGTGCGCGGGTACGCGACGTCGACGCCGCTCGCGAGCACCGCGACGGTGTATCCGCCGCCGTCGAGGCAGCCGCGGTGGGCGATCGCGTCGATGCCCAGTGCGAGGCCACTGACAACCGGAACGCCGCCGCGCCCAGTCCGCGACCGAGCCGGTAGGCGACCGTTCGCCCGTACTCCGACGGATGCCGCGAGCCGATCACGAACCGCCGCCGGCTCGTCGAGGCGCGTGACCAGTTCGATGCGGGTCGCGTAGAGAACGGTCGGCGGCTGAGCCAGATCGCGCAGCGGCCGGGAAAGGAGTCGGAGTGAGCGCAGACCGCATCGACCCCGAGGCTCGTCTGCGCGTCGCGGGATGCGACGGCACCGGCGACAAACGCCTCTCGATGGCTGCGGCGCAGGCAGCTGTCGCAGGCATCGATCACGCCGCGGTCCGCAGCGGATCGGTCAGGCGGTAGCCGAGCGCCTCCTCGAGGTGGTCCTGCTCGACGTCCTCGCTGGCCGCCAGGTCGGCGATCGTGCGCGCGAGACGGAGCACGCGGTCCTGCCCGCGCCCGGAGAGATGCCCCAGCCGAACCTCGCGCCGCATCTCGCGACACGCGCATCCGGGTCGCCGGGCGCGCGCTCCGCCTGCACGAGGCGAGCCGCGACGACCCTCTCGCGGACCTGCGCCGAGCTCTCGGCCCGAACGCCGTCCTTGACGAGCTCGGGTGGCGGCGGCTGCCCGAGCTCACACACGATGTCGATGCGGTCGAGCAGCGGTCCGCTGAGGCGGCGCGCGTAGCGGATCCGGTCGACGTCGTTGCACGTGCACTGGCGGCGCGGGTCTCGCGCACGGGCAGCCGTTGCACGCCGCCACGAACATCGCGCGCGCCGGGTACGTGACCGCGCGCTGGCCGCGGACCACCGTCACGTATCCCTCCTCGAGCGGCTGGCGCAGCGCCTCGAGCGCGGCGCGCGCGAACTCGGGCAGCTCGTCGAGGAAGAGGACGCCGTGGTGCGCGAGCGTGATCTCGCCGGGCTTCGGCGGGACGCTCCCGCCGACGAGTCCCGACGGGCGAGATCGTGTGGTGCGGCGCCCGGAACGGCCGCTCCGCGACGAGTCCCCCGCGAGCGAGGCCTGCGGCGCCTTGGACCTTCGTGATCTCGATCGCCTCCGCCATCGTCGGCGGCGGCAGGATCCCCGGCAGCCGGCGCGCGAGCATCGTCTTCCCGGCGCCCGGGGGCCCGACCATCAGCAGGTTGTGGCCGCCCGCCGCCGCGATCTCGAGCGCGCGTCGTGCGTCCGCCTGCCCGCGCACGTCGGCGAGATCCGGACCGTCCGCCGGCTCGCCGGCCGGCGCAAGCGCGGGCTCCGCCGGCTCCAGCCGCGAGGTTCGCCGCGCAGAAGCTCGAGCAACTCGGCGAGACTCGGAACGCCGCAGACGGCGAGGCCGTCGGCGAGCGCGGCCTCCGGGGCGTTCGCGACGGGCACGAGCATGCGCCCGACGCCGTCACGCCGCGCTGCGAGCGCCATCGCGAGCGCGCCGCGGATCGGCCGGATCTCGCCGGAGAGCGACAGCTCGCCGCAGACGACGTCCGGTATGTCCGCCTCCGGCAGCCCGCCGTCGGCGGCCACGATCGCCACCGCGATCGCCAGGTCGAAGCTCGGTCCGGTCTTTCGCAGCGATGCCGGCGCGAGGTTGACGGTGACGCGCTGCTGGGGGAACTGGACGCCGGAGTTCGCGAGCGCGGCCCGGACGCGCTCGCGCGACTCGCGCACCGCGCGATCGGGCAGGCCGACGACCGAGAACGCCGGGAAGGCCGCGGCGGACGTCCACCTCGACCGTGACCGGCACGCCGTCGACGCCCTCGAGGGCGAATGTCCTCACCTTCGCCAGCACGCGCAAGGGGGTGAAGCGGCCACCGCCGCCGCTTCGCCCCACATGGATCCGAGGCGCAGCGCTCGGCGAGACATCGGCGAGGCGGAAGCCGTCGCTCACCTCGAACGGCGCGGCCACGCGATCCTCGACCGCAACTTCCGCACGCGCTACGGCGAGCTCGACGTGGTCAGCTCGACCGGCACGTGCCTCGTCTTCTGCGAGGTGAAGACGCGGACCGCCGGCGGCCGCGGCGGCCCGGCGCATCGCGCTCGACGCGGTCGGCCCGGCAAAGCGGCGCCGGCTACGGCTGATGGCGCGCGAGTGGTTCCGCCTCCGCGGCGGCGGCCATGAAGCGCCTCCCGCGCGGCGTCCGCTTCGACGCCGTAGGCGTCGTCCTCGACGCCCGGCGGCAGCTCGTCGCCCTCGACCATGTCGAAGACGCCTTCTAGGTCGAGCTGCGTGTACGCGATCGAGGCGAACGACAGGCGATGCAGAGGAGAGATCCCGTTCTCGCGGATGGCCGCGCGGTGCTCCGGCGTGGAGTAGCCGACGTTCGTCTCGAAGTCCCAGCCGGGATGGCGCTCGGCCGCCCGGCGCATGAACCGGTCGCGTGCGACCTTCGCGAGCACCGACGCGCCCGCGATCGCCGCGCTCTGCGAGTCGCCGCCGACGACCGCGCGCTGCTCGACGCCGAAATCCGGCACGCGGAAGCCGTCGACGAGGCAGATCGCATCCGGCGGGGCGAGCCCGATCAGTGCCTGCCGCAGCGCGGCAAGGTTCGTCTTGTGCAGTCCGCGCGCGTCGATCCCGCGCACGCAACGCGACACGATCACCGTCTTCGCCGCCGCCCGCATGACGAGCGGGTAGAGCTCCTCGCGTCCCGCCTCGGTGTGCTGCTTCGAGTCGTTGAGGCGCGAGAGCGCGCGCCGGTCGGCCAGCGTCAGCCGTTCCAGGTCGAACAGGACGGCGGCCGCGAACAGCGGGCCAGCCAGGCAACCGCGGCCGGCCTCGTCCGCGCCGGCGACGAAGCGGTGGCCGAACTGGCGGTCGAACGCGAACAGGCGCCGGCCGCTGCGCTTCGGTGAGCGTGCGCGCTTGGGCGGACGCGGTATCCGGGCGCTCGCGCTCCGCTCGCCCGGCCGTTTGCGCTAGAGGGTTCCGATCTTCTTGGGAGGCCAGTAGGTGGCGAAGGCGTTCCCGATGATCCACTTCTTGGGGACGGGGCCCCATTCCCGGCTGTCTGCGGATTCCCCACGGTTGTCGCCCATCATGAAGTAGTGATCGGGCGGGATCGTCGATCTCTTTCTCCAAATTGCAGGTTGCACAGTCGGCTGAGGGGCGCACGAAGCCCTCGTCCTGCTTCTTCCCATCGATGTAGACGTAGCCCTGGCGGACGCTGAGCCGGTCACCGGGCTCCCCCACGATCCGCTTGATGAAGTTCGTGTCGGACTTGTCGGGCGTCGGCTTCGGGCAGGCCTGGTTGTCCGGGTGCTGGGCGCCGCACGTGTTGAGGTCGGCGCCCTTCGGCGGCTTGAAGACGACGATGTCGCCGCGTCTCGTAGTCGTTTCCGACCTTCGGCGTGAAACGGTCGACGAGCACCCGCTGGTTGATCTCCAGCGTCGGGACCATCGACTCGGACGGGATCCTGAACGGCTTGACGAGGAACGCCTGGATCGCGAGGGCGAGCCCGAGCGCGACCGCGACGATCATCACGAGCTCGAGCAGTGAGCCGCTCGCGCTGCGCTCCTTCTTCTCCTTGTCGCGTCCGAACAACTTCAGGACTCTTTGGCCTCGGAGTCCTCGCCGGACTCCGGCGCCTCAGCTTCGGCCTCGGGCGCCTCCTCGGCGGGCTCCGGCTTCGCTCAGTGGCTTCGGCATGCCTCCTCGCGCGCCCCAGAACCGACCTCGCCCGCTTTCGCCTCGCCCTCGCCGGCATCGGGCTGCTCGCCCAGGTCGACCGCTTCGGCCTCCTCCTGCGAGCCCTCGGCGTCCATCATCACGGGCTCCTCGGCGAGGAGCGCGGCCTCCGGGCCGGTGTACTGGCGCTCGCGAACGCGTGCGCGGCGGCCGACGCGGCCGCGCAGGTAGTAGAGCTTCGCGCGGCGGACGTCACCGCGGCTGGCGACCTCGACGCGCTCGATCTTCGGCGAGTGCACCGGGAACGTGCGCTCCACCCCCACGCCGAACGACTGCTTGCGGACGGTGAACGTCTCGCGCAGCGCCTGAGCCCTGGCGCTTGAGCACGGTGCCCTCGAAGACCTGCGTGCGGCGGCGGGTCCCCTCGACGACCTGGAAGTGCACCTTCACCCGGTCGCCCGGGTCGAAGCTGGGAATGCCTTTGCGCAGCTGCGCGCGCTCGAGGTTCTCGATGACCTTGCTCATGGCAACAAAAGGGCGCGCGGCCTGGTGGCCTGCGCGCGAGGGCGGATGGTAGATGAAAGGCCTGTCGCTACGGCTGGCGGCGCGCGGCCCTCTGGCGGCTCTGCTCGAGCCGCCACTCCCTGATCTTCGCGTGGTCGCCCGAGAGCAGCACCTCGGGCACGTCACGACCCCGCCAGCTTGCGGGACGGGTGTAGTGCGGGATACTCGGGCCCGCCTTCGAGCGCGGCCGAGAACGACTCCTCGAGCGCGCTGTCGGCATGCCCGAGGGCGCCTGGGAGCTTGCGGATGACTGCGTCGCACAGCACCATCGCGGGCAGCTCGCCTCCCGCCACGACGTAGGGGCCGATCGAGATCACGTCCGACGCGAGCGCCTCGTGGACCCGCTCGTCGAGCCCCTCGTAGCGGCCGCAGAGGAGCGTGATCGCCTCCTCGCCGGCCAGCTCCTCGGCGAGCGCGTCGTCGAACTGCCTGCCGCCGGCCGCGAACGCCACGACCCGGCGCTCTGAGCGGTACGCCTCGGCATCGCACGCCGTAGCGGGCCTGCAGCGCCGCCTCGACCACGTCCACGCGGATCACCATGCCCGGCTCCGCCCCCATACGGCGTGTCGTCCACCTGGCCGCCGGTCAGCGGCGTCGTGTCTCGGTAGCCCACTGCGTCGAACTCGAGCCCGCCGGCGATCGCGTTCTGCACATGGCGCTGGCCGCGGAAGAAGTCGAACCAGTCGGGGAAGAGGGTGAAGACGTCGATCTTCACAGGCCGAGGAACTCCCGGTCGACCTCGATCACCTTGTTCTCGACGTCCACTCTCGTGACCGCGTCGGTCACGAGCGGGATCAGCTCGTCGCCGACCTCGAGGACGTCGCAGGAGAGGCCCTCGAGGACGCCTGTTACGATCGCCGATGCCTTCGATCTCGCAGCCGATTAGGTCTTCCATGAGCCACTCGTCTGTTTCGTTGACCGTTGCCCGTTGACCGTTGCCCGGGGTGAGGGTCTCGCCGCGCAGGGCCTCGGCTGCGTCGCGGTCGTCGATGCCTTCCAGGCGGATGATTGGGCGGCTGTCGGTTCCCTTGCGCTCCGCGACCGTGAATTCGCGCTCGCCGATCGTCACTGTCTGCGCCCTCTTCGAGCGGGGCGTCGACGTGGAAGCTTCCATCGAGGCCGTGCGGCTTGCCGACCTTCACTAGTCGACTACGTCGACCAGCACCCGCTCGTCCTGGCGGCTGGCGACCGCCCGCATGACCGTCCGTAGCGACGAGACCGTGCGCCCGCCGCGGCCGATGACCTTGCCGACGTCGTCGTCGGCGACGCGCATCTCGAGCACGATCGTGCCGTCGTCCTCGTCGAAGCCCTCGATCTTCACCTTGTCCGGGTTGTCGACGAGCGACCGGGCGAGGAACTCGAGCAGGTCCTCCACGGCGCTAGGCCGAGGGGACGTCTCCGCGCGCATCAGCTTCTTCACGGTGTGCGAAGGCTGGGCGCCGCGGTCGAGCCAGTACTGGAGCCGTTCCTTGTCGAGGACGATCTCGGACGGGTCGGTCTGCGCGTTGTAGCGGCCGATCGTCTCGATCACACGCCCGTCGCGCGGGGAGCGCTGGTCGGCGACGACGATGCGCCAGATCGGATTCTTCTTGCTGCCCACGCGGGTGAGCCGGACACGTACTGACATGAGGCGAGGAGCTTAGCTAGCGCGACCCTGCCGCCGGTCAGCTGCTGCAGGTTGGGCATCTTGCCCTGCTGCAGCTGCTTCATCAGCTTCTGCATCTGGCCGAACTGCTTGATCAGCTGGTTGACGGCCTGCACGGACGTTCCCGACCCGCGCGCGATCCGGCGCCGGCGTGAGCCGTTGATGATCGCGGGGTTCGCGCGCTCCTCCGGCGTCATCGACGTGATCATCGCCTGGAGGCGATCGAGCTCCTTCTCGTCGACCTCGATCGATCCCAGCTGCTGCCCGATCCCGGGCATCATCTTGAGGATCCCCTGCAGCGGCCCCATCCGGCGCAGCTGCTTCATCTGCTTGAGGAAGTCGTCGAAGGTGAGGCTGCCCTTGCGGATCTTCCGCTCGAGCTCCGCCGCCTGGTCCTCGTCGAACTCCTTCTGCGCCTTCTCGGCGAGCGTGAGCACGTCGCCCATGCCGAGGATGCGCTGCGCCATCCGATCCGGGTGGAAGCGCTGGAAGTCGCCCAGCTTCTCGCCCGTCGATGCGTACATGATCGGCTTGCCCGAGACCGTCCGCACGCTGAGCGCCGCGCCGCCGCGCGCATCGCCGTCGAGCTTGGACATCAGGACCCCGTCGAAGTCCACCTTCTCGGAGAATCGCTGCGCCACGTCGACGGCCTCCTGGCCGGTCATCGCGTCGACGACCAACAGCACGTTGTGCGGCTTCACGCGCTTGCGGATGCGCACGAGCTCGTCCATGAGCTCCTCGTCGACGTGGAGACGTCCTGCGGTGTCGATGATCAGGACGTCCTTGCCCGCCGACTGCTCGAGCGCCCAGGCGGCGATGTCCACCGGGTCCTTGTCGGTCCCCTGCTCGTACACGGTCGCCCCCGCCTGCGTGCCGACCTTGACGAGCTGCTCGACCGCGGCCGGCCGGTAGACGTCGCAGGCCGCGATCGCGACGTCCTTCCCGTGCTCCTCGCGCAGGTGAAGCGCGAGCTTCGCGCAGGCCGTCGTCTTGCCCGAGCCCTGGAGCCCGGCCATCAGCACGACGGTCGGCGGGCGCGGAGCGAATGCGAGCTCGCGCCCGGCCCCGCCCATCAGCTCGGTCAGCTCGTCGGCCACGATCTTGACGACCTGCTGGCCCGGGTTGAGCGAGCTGAGGACGTCCTGGCCGAGCGCGCGCTCCTTCACTGCGCCGGTGAACTGCTTGACGACGGCGAGGTTGACGTCCGCCTCGAGCAGGGCCAGGCGGATCGCGCGCATCGCCTTGGCGACGTCGTCCTCGGTCAGCTTGCCGCGCGCGCGGACGTCGGAGAGGGTCGCCTGGAGCTTTTCGGAGAGCGAGTCGAACACGTGCGACCCAGGCTAGTGACGCGCCGCCGCGAGAGCGTCGGACAAACTCGTGAACTCGCGCACGCGCCTGGGCACGTCCCGGTCGAAGTCCCAGACCTGCGCCAGCTCGAGCCGAATCGAGGCGCCACTCGCGGAGCCAGACCCGCGCACGCGCAGCCGGACGACGAACGAGCCGGGCGCGGGCTCCACGATCTCCAGCGGCTCGGCTTCGAGGTCCGGAAACTGAGAGACGAGATCGGTGACCGCGTGCTTCAGCTGGGCAGGCCGCGCTGGCTCAGCTCTGTCGATGACGCCCGCCGGGAAGTGCCACTCGAAGTCTTCCGGCAGGCCCTCGAGAACCCTGTCCCATTCGCGGCGGTTGAATGCGTCGATCTTGTCGAGGAACAGCGCGCGGAACTCGTCCAGCGTCGGCAAGCGCCTACTGAGGCGGCGGCTGGTCGCGCCCGTCGCTCAGCCTGTCGCTGAGCTCGCTGAGCGCCCGGGTGACCTCGCTCGGGATGATCCACAGCTTGTTCGACTCGCCCTGGGCGATCTGCGGGAGCACCTGCAGGTACTGGTAGGCCAGCAGCTTCGGGTCCGCGTTGCCGCGGTGGATCGCGTCGAAGACGGTCTCGATCGCCTTCGATTGGCCCTCCGCGGTGAGGATCTGCGACTCGCGCGATCCCTCCGCCTTCAAGATCGCCGACGTCTTCTCGCCCTCCGCGGCCAGGATCTGGGACTGCTTGTAGCCCTCCGCCTGCAGGATCGCCGCGCGCTTGTCGCGTTCGGCGCGCATCTGCTTCTCCATCGCCTCCTGGATCGAGCCGGGCGGGTCGACGGCCTTCAGCTCGACCCGGTTCACACGGATCCCCCACTTGCCCGTCGCCTCGTCGAGGACCGTCCGCAGCGCGGCGTTGATCTGGTCGCGCGACGTGAGCGTGTCCTCGAGCGTCATGCCGCCGATCACGTTTCGCAGCGTGGTGACGGTCAGCTGCTCGATCGCGCCGATGTAGTCCGCGATCTCGTACGTGGCCGACTTCGGGTCCGTCACCTGGAAGTAGATGACCGTGTCGATGTTCACGACGAGGTTGTCCTCGGTGATGACGGGTTGCGGCGGGAACGAGACCACCGTCTCGCGCAGGTCGATCAGCGGCTTCAGCCGGTCGACGAACGGGACGATGATCGCGAGGCCCGCGTCGAGCGTGCGGCTGTAGCGGCCGAGCCGCTCCACGATCCCGGCTCTCGCCTGAGGGACGATGCGGATCGTCCGTGCGAGCACGAACAGCACGACGACCGCGAACACCAGGGCGACAATCAGGCCAGCCATCGCGAACCTCCTAGTCGGAAACGAGCGCGGTAGCGCCCTCGATCTTCAGTACCTCGACGCGCGCGCCTTGCTCGTAGACCTCATCCTCGTCATAGGCGCGCGCAGTCCACTCCTCGCCGCCGATCTTCACCCGTCCGCCGGCCCCGTCGACACGCTCGAGGACCGTCGCGCGGGCGCCGATCAGCGCGGCGGTGCCGGTGCGGATCGATGGCGGCGTGTGCAGGTGGCGCCGCGCGACCGGCCGGATGAACGCAAGCGATGCGATCGAGCACAGGATGAACACGATCAGCTGAAGCGTGAGGCTACCTCCGGCCGCCGCCACAGCCGCCGCCGGCAGCGCGGCGAGCGCCACTGCGCCGAGGAAGAAGCCGAGCGTCGCGACCTCCCCGGCCGCAAGCACAGCGGCGAAAATCAGCCAGAACACCCAGTCAGGCACGAGTCGATCCTAGGCGCGCTCGAGTGCCCGCGCCAACGCGCGCGTCACGTCTTGTGCCAGCTCGTCGGGGTCCTCGCAGCCTGCGCTGAGACGGATCCATCCCTCTGGGACATCGTCCGATCCCCAGCGCGCCCGCCGCTCGGCGGTCGTGCGCGTGCCGCCGAAGCTCGTCGCCTCGGTGACGAGCTCCGCCTGCCCGAGGAAGTGGTCGGCGGCCGCTTCGCTCGGCAGCGTGAACCCGATGACGGAGCCGAAGGCGCTCATCTGCCGCGAGGCGATCGCGTGCGCAGGGTCGGAAGGCAAACCGGGATAACGGACGGGCACGTGCTCCCCGACGAGCTCAGCCAGGCGCAAGGCGTTCGCGCACTGGCGCTCGAGGCGCACGTCGAGCGTGGCGAGCGAGCGGTGCGCGAGCCAGACCTCGAACGGGCCGGCGATCGTGCCGAGCTTGCCGCGCGCCGTCCGCACCGCGTCGAGGTCGGTTCCGGCTGCGTAGCCGAGCAGGATGTCGCTGTGGCCGCTGAGCGCCTTCGTGGCGCTGCCCATGACGTAGTCGGCGCCGAGCTCGAGCGGCCGCTGCCCGAGCGGGGTGGCCAGCGTGTTGTCGACCACGAGGATGCCGTCGCACGCGTCCGCGACCGCGCGGATGTCGACCACGTCGAGGCCCGGGTTCGATGGCGTCTCGACCCAGACGAGCTTCGCGCCCGGTGCGGCGTCCACGACCGCGGCCGTATCGGTCGGCACCTCCGTCACCTCGTAGGGCAAGAGGTCGTGCGCGAGCTGGCGAACGTTGTAGTAGGCGTCCGACGGGATCACGATCGGGTCGCCCGGCTCGAGCAGCGCGAGGAGCAGCGTCGACACCGCTCCCATGCCCGACCCGAAGACTGCCGCGTCGCCGCCCTCGAGCTCCCCTACGGCGTGCTCGAACGCCTTCCAGGTGGGGTTCTCGTACCGGCCGTAGGTGAACTCGGACTCGGCGGGATCGCCGGACAGGTGGTACGGGGCCGCGAAGACCGGTCCGGGCAGAAACGGCTCGCCGTCTTTCGGGGTCACCGTTCGAGTATCGCGCGGGCGAAGTCGTCCGGGTCGAACGGGCGCAGGTCCTCGAGCGCCTCGCCGATCCCGATCAGCTTCACGGGCAGGCCGAGCTCGCCGGCGATCGCCAGCGCGATGCCGCCCTTGGCCGTGCCGTCGAGCTTCGTCAGGACGATCCCGCTCACGTCCACTGCCTCCCCGAACAGCTTCGCCTGCCGCAAGCCGTTCTGGCCGGTCGTAGCGTCGATCGTGAGCAGCGTCTCGTGCGGGGCGTCCGGGAGCTGCTTGGCGATCACGCGCCGCACCTTCGCGAGCTCGTCCATCAGGTTCGTCTGCGTGTGCAGCCTGCCCGCCGTGTCGATGATCACGACGTCATGGCCTCGCGCGCCCGCGGCGGAGACGGCGTCGAACGCCACGGCGCCGGGGTCCGATCCCTGCTCCGCGCGCACCAGCTCGCACCCGGCCCGCTCGGCCCACTCGGCGAGCTGCTCCACCGCGGCCGCCCGGTAGGTGTCGCCCGCCGCCAGCAGCACGGACTTCCCGAGCTCCTTCTGCAGGTGCCATGCCAGCTTGCCGATCGTCGTCGTCTTGCCGGTCCCGTTGACGCCCACCATCAGGATCACCGTCGGCTGAGGGCGGATGTCGATCGTGTCGGCACCGTCGCGCGCGCGCGGCCTCGGCGAGAAGCTCGCGCAGGCGCGCCTCGAACGGCTCCCCGGGCTGCAGGCTGCCGGCCTCGACCTCCTGCTCGAGACGGCCGACGATCGATGCCGTAGTGGCCGCCCCGACATCTGCGTAGATCAGCGTCTCCTCCAGCCGCTCCCACGCCTCGTCGTCGAGGGTCTGGAACAGCGTCGAGTGGAGCTCGGCCGTGAGCGCCTCGCGCGTCTTGCGCATGTTCTGGCGCAGGCGGCGGAAAATGCCAGTGCGCTCCTCATCGTTCGCATCTGCAAGAAAGGGCTCCGTCCCCGTTTCTTGCACGAAGAGCGTCGCTCCAGCTACGCGGCATCGTAGGCCGGCACGGGATGCCGGCGATGCACGACCCAGGACAGGACGGCGAGTGCGAGGGGAACACCGACGATCACGGCGGGATGGACATCGACGCCGGCCTTCGTGAGCACGCCGAGCGACGCGGCCGCGAGGATGATCCCGAGCGTGTAGCGCAGGCCCACCACGGGCACGTGCGGGACGAGCGCAGGTCCCGATCCATACCCCGGGCAGCGACCCGATAAGGATCGTCGCCATCAGCCCGAGGTCCACGTTGCCGCTAAAGAAGTGAGCCAGGCCGGCGGTCCACAGCAGCACGGCGGCGTGGAAGACGTCGGTGCCGACCACGCGCCGCGGGCTGAGCTTGTAGAGCAGGATCAGGACAAGGCCGATCAGCGCGCCGGACCCCACTGACGTCAGTCCGAGGACGAAGCCGAGGGTCGCACCGATGGCGATCGTGCCCACCTTGCTGATCCGCCGCTGCAGCAGTGCCGACTCGCGCTCCTTCGCGATCAGCCCCGGCCTGAAGAGGGCGCGGTAGAGGATCGCGCTGGAGGCGAACATCAGTGCCACTGCGACGGCGCCGAGGAGGTACGGCTCGAAGTCCTCGCCGTACTCGGCATTGAGCCAGTTGATCGTGATCACACCCAGGATCGATCCGGGCACGGACCCGGCCGCGAGGAACCACGACAGCCGCAGGTCGACGTGGCCCGCGTTCAGGTGACGCCAGCCGCCGACCGTCTTCGTGATCGCGCCGTAGGCGAGGTCGGTGCCGATCGCGACGACCGGGCTGTAGCCCCCGGTGATCAAGAGCAGCGGTGTCATCAGCGAGCCACCCCCGACGCCGGTGAGGCCGATGAGGATGCCTACGCCGAAGCCGAAGACGACGATCAGTGGGTCCATGGCAAGCGGCGAACCTTAGGGGCCGCCAATGCGCTAGGCGGCCGCTTCGTCCGCCTCCGCGACGGCTTCGAGCGGCTGCTCACGCGTCGGCAGCTTCCTCGACACGACCTTCGAGATCCCGTCGCCTCCCATGCTCACGCCGTAAAGCACATCGGCGGCGTCCATCGTGCGCTTCTGGTGCGTGACGATGATGAACTGCGCGCGGTCCGCGTACTGGTGCACCAGCTGCAGGAAGCGGTCGATGTTGAGGTCGTCGAGCGCCGCCTCTACCTCGTCGAGGATGTAGAAGGGGCACGGCCGCGCGAGGAAGACGGCGAACATGAACGCGAGGGCGACCAGCGACTTCTCGCCTCCGGAGAGGAGTGAGAGCTTCTTCATCGACTTGCCGGCCGGCGTGACCTCCACCTCGACGCCGGGCTCCTCCTCGTCGGGCTGCTCGTCGTCGACGACCTCCTCGTCGGCCGGCGGCTCGGGTGTCTCCTCGCCGCCGAGGACCGGGCGCGGCCCCTCCGGGCGCACGAGCCTGAGCCGGCCGCGGCCGCCGGGGAACAGGTGTCCGACGACCTCCTCGAAGTTGCGCGCCGCCTTCTCGAACGTCTCCTCGAACGCCTCACGGATGCGGCGATCGGTCTCCTTGATGAGCGCCTCCAGCTCCGCGAGAGCCGCCTCGAGATCACCGCGCTGCGTCTCGAGCTCCTCGACGTGGGCGACCGCCTCCTCGTACTCCTGCTCGGCGAGCGGGTTGACCGGGCCGAGCTGCTCGCGTCGCCGCGCCAGCCGCTCGACCTTCGCCGCCAGCTCCTCGCGCCGCTCGGGATCGAGAGGCTCCGTTGCCGCTTCCGCCGGTAGCTCGAGCTTGCCCGCGATCTCGGCGAGGCGCGTCATCGACTCGTGCTCGACGTCGCGCACCTGCTGCGCGCGCACCTCTGCCTGCGTGACGGTGTCGCTCGCCTGCTTGAGCCGAGCCTGGATCTCTACCTCCTCGCGCGCGCACGCCCGCAGCTCGGCGGCTGTCTGCTGCCCGACGGCCTCGTCGGCGGTGAGCTGCTCGGCGAGGGTGTCGCGCCGAGCCGCGACCGCCTCGGCGGCGCCCTTAAGGGCGTTCGCGGCGCGCTCGGCGTGGCCTGCGAGCGCGCGGCAGCGCGTGCTTCGCGCACGCAGCCGCACCAGCCGCAGCTCCCGCTCGGCGCGCTCGTGGTCCGCCCGCTCGGCGAGCCTGCGCTCCGCGCCCAGGTCCGCCTCGACGCGAGCCCGCTTGACGGCGGCCTGGCCATCCTCCGGCGCGGCCCTGCGCAGCTCGATCCGGCGCGCCGCGCGGCGCAGGAGCTCGTCCGCCTCGTCGAGCGCACGCGAGGCCTCGCGCATCTGGGCGTTGGCGGCCTCGCGCCGTTCGATTCCGTTGCTGACGAGCGCGCCAGCCTGAGCGGCGGCCTCGCGCGCGGCCGCCTCCGCGGCGGCGGCCTCCTCGGAAGCCGCCACGAGCTTCTCGCGTGACGCGCTCGCCTCGAGAATCCGCTCCTCGCCGCCCGCGGGCGCCTGGCGCAGCTCGCCGGTGGACCCGAACAGGGCGCGGCCGCGAGGCGTGACCGCGATGCCGGTGAAGTCGCGCGGGAGGCTCGCGAGGTCCTCGACGAGCCAGGCATCGGCGAGCAAGCGATCGACGACGGGCACCAGGTCGGCGGGCGGGCGAACGTGGTCGAGAATCCGCTCGGCTCCCGCGGCCGGCGACTGTGTGCGGGCCGGGCCCGGCTCGTGGCCGGCAACGAGCGCACTGCCACCGTCGCGCAGCCCGTCGAGGAGCGCCTGCCCCTCGCCGATGCTCTGGACGACGCCTGCACGGAGGCGCGATCCGAGTGCGGCCGCCACCGCCAGCTCGAATCCCTCATCGACGTCGAGCTCCGCCGCGAGGGTGCGGCCGTGGTCCGGTGCCGCGGCTGCGCTCTCGAGGAACTGGTTCACCGCGGTCAGCTCGGACGCGGCCTTGGCTGCCGCCGTTCGCTCGACCTCCACCGCGCGTTCGGCCTCACGCTGCGCCGCGCGTGCCTCTTCCACCGCCTGCTCGGTGGCGACGACCGTCGCACGCAGCCGCTCTACCTCGGCTTCGGCCGCCTCGCGGCGCGCCTCGGCTTCGACCCGCTCCCGCTCGAGCTCGGCGAGCTCGTCCTCGAGCCTGGCTGTCGCGATCCGAGTCGAGCGTTCGCAGCTCCGCCTCGAGCGCCGCGATCCGCTCCGGCGCGCCGGTGTCGCGCTCCTCGGCCGCGCCCGCCTCGAGCTCCGCCGCATCGCGTTCGTCGCGCGCTGCGTCATCGGCTGCCGCCTCCGCCGCCTCGCGGGCGCGCTCTGCGCGCAACGCGATGCCATCCGCGGCCGCGCGCGCGGCGAACAGGCTGCTGGACAGCTGCTCGCGCGCGCGGGAATGCTCCGCGAACGCCTCCTCCGCCGCCTCGCGGCGCCGTGCGACCTCGGCCAGCAGCCGCTCCGCCTCGTCGCGCGCAGTGCCTGCCGCGGCGGCCGCCCGCTCGGCCTCGGCCAGATCGGCGCGCGCGGCCCGCAGCTCGTCGGCAGCCAGCTCGCGCCCGGCCTCGAGCGACTGCCGCTCCAGCCGCTGGTGCAGCTCCGCCGCCTCCGCCTGGCGCTTCAGCGGCCGCAGCCGGGAGCGTGCTTCGCGCTCGACGTCGAGCGACCGTGCAAGGTTGTCCTCCGTGCGCTCCAGCTTGAGTTGCGCGCGCCTGCGCCGCTTGCGGTGCTTGCCGAGCCCGGCGGCCTCCTCGATCAGCAGGCGCCGGTCGCGCGGCTTCGAGTGGATGATCGACTCCACCCGCCCCTGCGACACGACCGAGTGCATCTCCTTGCCCAGGCCGGTGTCGGAGAGGACCTCGAGGACGTCGACCATGCGGCAGCGCGCGCCGTTCAGCCGGTACTCGCCCTCGCCCTCGCGCGAGAGCTTGCGCACGATCGAGATCTCCGAGAAGTCCGAGTCGAGGCCGCGATCGGAGTTGTCGAGCAGCACCTCGACCTCGGCGGCATTGCGCGACTGGACGCCGGCGGCGCCGGCGAAGATCACGTCCTGCATCGTCTGGCCCCTGACGGCCAGGGGGCTCTGCTCGCCGAGCGCCCACAGCACCGCGTCGGTGATGTTCGACTTGCCCGATCCGTTCGGGCCGACGATCACCGAGACCCCGGGCGCGAAATCGAGCTTCGTCCGGTCGGGGAACGACTTGAACCCCTTCAGCGTGATCGAGCGCAGATGCATCAGCGCCCGGCCTCCTCCAGCCGCACGAGCGCGCGCGATGCCGCGGACTGCTCGGCCGCCTTCTTCGTCTTGCCGCTCCCGCGTCCGAGCTCCTCGCCGTCCACCGTCGCGAGGGCGACGAAACGGCGGTCGTGCGGCGGGCCGTCCTCGCTCTCGATCAGGTACTCGACGACCTCGGCGCGCCGTGCCAGCCGCTCCTGCAGCTCCGACTTGAAGTCGACGGGGTTCTCGAGCGCCTCCTCGATCTCGCCGCGGAAGGACTCCACCACCGCCGGCCCCACGCGCTCCCATCCGAACGCGAGGTACGCCGCGCCGATCACCGCCTCGCAGATCGATGCGAGGATCCGGTCGCTCGCGATGAGCGCGTCGGCGCTCTGGCCGGTGCCCGACGGCGCTCGCTCCTTCAGCCGCTCGGGCACGCCGATCCCGCGCGCGACCTGCGCGCACGCCTCGCGCGACACGCTCTGGGCGCGCAGCTTCGTGAGCCGGCCGGCTCCGAAGTGCTCGAAGCGCGGGTAGATGTGTGTCGAGACCGCGAGGCTCAGGACGACGTCCCCCAGGAACGCGAGCCGCTCGTACGACTCGCCGCGCTCGTCGGCCCACGACGAATGTGTGAACGCCTGGCGGGCCAGATCCTCGGGCAGCTCATCGAGAAGGGGATCGAGTGTGATGGCCAGGAGTTCAGGTCGTTTGCGCCTGCGCGTGGGCGGCGACGAAGTCGGCTGCCTGTCCGACCGTGTGGATCTTGGCTGCCTCTTCGTCCGGGATTCGGATGCCGTACCGGTCCTCGAGCTCCATCACCAGCTCGACGAGGTCGAGCGAGTCGGCCTCCAGGTCCTCCTTGAAGCGGGTGCCCTCGTCGATGCGGGACGCGTCCACGCCCAGCTCCGTCGAGAGGTGCGCCCGGATGAGCTCCAGCACCTCGTCTCTAGTCATGACTCCGGGCGAAGCTAGCAGCGGGCGCGGACCGCAAGGCCCCGCCCTGGGCGAGCGCCGCGGCTGTGCGCTCGACCATGTTCTCGTCGGCCGCGCGGCGTGCCAGGCGGACCGCGTTCGCGATCCCCTCCGCGGTCGACTTCCCATGCGCCACGACGACCGGCCGCCGCACGCCGAGGAGGATCGCTCCCCCGTCGTGTTCGGGTCGAGCTGCTCGCGCAGGCCCGCCAGGCGGCCGCGGACCAGCAGGCCGCCGAGCGATGACAGGAGCCCGCCGCGGATCGCGTCGCGAACCGCCCCGGCGACCGTCTTCGCGGTGCCCTCCATCAGCTTGAGCGCGACGTTGCCGGTGAAGCCGTCGGTGACCACCACGTCCACGACCGCCGCGGCGAGGTCGGTTCCCTCGACGTTGCCCGCGAAGTCGAGCGTCCCGGCTGCCAGCTGCTCGTGTGCGGCCACGACGTCGTCGGTGCCCTTCTTCGGCTCCTCGCCGATCGAGAGCAGGCCCACGCGCGGGCGCGCGACCCCGTGCACGGCCTCCATGAACGCCGCGCCCATGTAGGCGAACTGGACCAGGTACTCGGGCCTTACGTCCACGTTCGCGCCCGCGTCGAGAAGGAGGACGGGATTGCCGGGGAGCGGCACCAGCACGGCTATCGCCGGGCGGTGGACGCCCTGGATCCGCTTGACGTGGAAGAGCGACGCCGCGAGCAGCGCGCCGGTCGCGCCCGCCGACACCAGCGCATCGGCCTCGCCCGCGCCGACAGCCTTCGCCGCGCGCACGACCGAGGCATCCTCCTTCGAGCGGACGGCCATCGCCGGGTCCTCGTCGTTCGTGATCTCCACCCCGCCGAACAGCTCGACGGGCGTGCCCGCAAGCCGCGCGCCCTCTGCGACGAGGTCGGGGCCTCCGTCGGCGCCGTTGGTGTCGACTGCGACCGGGCTAGTGCTCGTGGTCATGGTCGTGATCGTGCTCCTCCTGGGGCACGAACACCTCACGACCCGCGTACGTCCCGCAGCTCATGCAGACGCGGTGCGGCAGCCGCGGCTCGCCGCACTTTGGACACGCGCGCAGGCTGGGCGGCGTGATCTTGTGCTGCGAGCGGCGCTTGTTCGTGCGCGCGTGAGACTGTCTCTGCTTGGGGACGGCCACGGGACGCGCCAGTGTAGCTAGGCGGAATACGCCGCGATCAGCAGTGCGGTCGCGAACGAGGGTCGCCCCCGCCGCCGGGACGACCTGGCGGCCTCTGCGGCTGGGTCTTCTCGTAGACCATCAGCGCGGTGAGGGCCGCCATCGCGACGAGGCTCGCGACGCCGACCGAGAACATCACGAGCATCAGCGCCCAGCAGCAGCCGAGGCAGAAGAGCCCATGCCTCGCTCCCAGGCGGAAGCCCCCGCCCGCGCCGCGCTCGTAGAAGCGGAGCATGAACTGCGCCGGGTGGCGGCACTTGTCGAGGCAGGCGTACTTGAGCGAGGAGAACTGGAACGCGCCCGCCACCGCCAGCACGCCGGCGCCGAGCACCCACTCGTGGCCCTGCTAGCCACGGGCTCGCGTCGACCGCGGCGTGCACTCCCGACGTCGAAAGCGAACGCGAGCGCCCGAACGCGCTCCAGACCAGCGCGTACCCGCCGAGGAAGCCGGCCATGGCTGCCCGCGGCCGCGGTTGGCTGCGATGACGCCTTCGCGAACAGCCGGACCAGAGGCAGGCTCGAGGGCAGCATCATCGCGGTCAGCATCAGCTGCCACGAGAGCAGGAAGGCCGGCAGCGCGAGCCATAACGCCGGCCCGTCCTCGATCAGCCCGTCGTGGTGCAGCAGCGACGCGGCCCCGGTCACCGCCGCAACCGCGACGGCGGCCCAGGCCGCGACGATCGCCGCCGTCAGTCCCCGCTGTAGTCGAGCTTCCAGTCGGACTGGATCGCGTTCTTCTTCTCGTACGCCCACTGGTAACCGTGCTCCGGGATGTCGATCTTCTGGCTGTCCGCCACGGCGACGTACGCCGGCGAGCCGGGCACCGTCGAGAAGACCGAGTTGTTGAGCGTCGTGGTGCTTCCGTCGGGGCCCGTGTACGGATGCATCGCCGCCTGCACCTTGTCGCCGATCGTCAGCGTTCCCGCGCCGTCGACGATCTCGTGCTTGATCGGCGCACGTTCGACTGCGACCACCTCGCCGACAAGCTCGGCGAGGTCGGCGAGCGGGCCGCCGAGCTTGCCGGTGAACGCGGCCAGCATCGCCTCCTCCTGCTCGTCGGATGCCTGATCGTCCACGTAGACGACCTCTCGCCAGTTTCCCTCGAGGACGTTCCCCGGGATCTTCGCGACGGCGACGAACGAAAGCCCGCCGACGTCCACCCCGTTGATCGTGCCCTTGTCGAGGTGGTACGCGACGACCGCGTCACAGGTGCCCTGGTCGGGGTCCTCCCCGATCCAGCACGGGCACAGGACGTCGCACGAGCACACCTCGAGCAGCGAGCCTTCCAGCTGATAACCGCTCATATCGAGTCCCCTTTCGGGATTTGGGCCAGGGTGCGACCCTAACGCGGCGCGGGCGCTCAGTCGAGGGTCAGTCTCCGCTGTAGTCGAGCTTCCAGTCGGCCTGGATCGCGTTCTTCTTCTCGTACTCCCACTGGTAGCCGTGCTCCGGGATGTCGATCTTCTGGCTGTCCGCGACGCCAACGTACGCCGGTGAGCCCGGCACCGTCGAGAAGATCGAGTTATGAAGCGTCGTCGTGCTCCCGTCGGGTCCGGTGTACGGATGCATCGTCCGCTTGCACTTTCTCGCCGTTCGCGCCAACGGTGAGCTTGCCCGCGCCCTCGACGATCTCGTGCTTGATCGGCACACGTTCGACGCCGACGACCTCGGTCACCAGGTCGGCGATGTCGGCGAGCGGGCCGCCGAGCTTCCCCCTGAACATGTCGACGATCGCGTCTGCCTGCTCGTCGGATGCTTCCTCGTTCACGTAGTAGACCTGGCGGATGTTCCCCTCGAGGATGTTCCCTGGGATGTGCGCGACCTGGACGAGACTCAGACCGGTCACGTCGACCCCGTCGATCGTCGCCCTTGTCGAAGTGGTACGCGACGACTGCGTCACACGTCCCCTGGTCGGGGTCCTCACCGATCCAGCACGGGCACAGGACGTCGCACGAACACACCTCCAGGAGCGTGCCCTCGAGCTGATAACCACCGCTCATTCGAGTCCCCTTTCGGGATAGCCAGTAGCGCGACTCTAACCCGGCGCTGTGGCTCAGTCGAGCTTCAGTTCCGACAGCTTCGCCCAGCGCGGATCCGGCTCGCGTTCGTGGGCGTGCTCGGGCTCCTCGTTCAGGTTCGCGCCGCAGATGCCGCAGAGCCCGCGGCAGTCCGCGCTGCAGCGAATCTGCGTCGGCAGTGCAAGCACGAGCGCGTCGCGGACCCACGACCTGACGTCGAGCTCGTCGCCGTCGAGGTACGGCGAGCGCAGGTCGTCACCCCCGCCCGGCTGGTCCACCTCGCGCGCGTCGATGGAGAGCTCGCGGCCGGCGTCGTCGAGACAGCGCATGCACGGTCCCGCGAGCCGGACGTCGTAACGGAGGCGCAGCGCATACCCGGCCGTCGTTCGCGAGACGTCCACGCGTGCGTCCGCCACGGCGCCGGGGGCCGTGTAGCGCTGGCCGGCTAGCTCAACCGGCTCGAGCGGGACCGATGGGGTGAGCGATGTCGCTTCGCCGGACGAGAGCCCGAGGCGGCCGAGGTCGATCGTGTTCGTCTTCCCGCCCATACGGGCGAGGGTAGCGCCGCCCTTGGGGCGCGCCTAGGCCGCTTCGGTCTCGGCCCGCTCGAGGTGCTGGGCGACCAGGTACTTGGCGTGCCCGATGACGTGCTGCCAAGCATCCTCGTCGCATTCCTGCAGGCCCGAGCGCGTGTCGGCTTCGACGATCATCGAGACCTCGAACAGCGTCGGGCGAGCACTGCGGCCGGGTTCGATCACATGGAAGGTGACGAGCTCGTCCTGCATGGGAGTCTCCTGGTTCCAACCGTCGCCAGGGGGAGCGACGGAAGTCGAATACGGGTCCTGGAGCCTTTGTAACACGCCCGGCGGCGGTAAGCCAACCGGACAAATGTCTAGTTGGCGCGGTTAGCCGACTTCGGCTTCTTCGCGGCCCTGGAGCCGGTCGCGGCCGCGCTGGACCGCCGCGATGAACTTCTGCAGGTTGACCTCGAGCGTGTTGAGGATGTCGTCGGCGTAGTCCTCGGCGCCCAGGCGGATCTCGCGTTCGCGCGCACGCGCGTCCTCGACGATCTCGTCGGCCGAGCGCTCCGCCTGCTTCGTGACCTCCTGGCTCGAGATCAGGCGGGTCTGCTCGTCACGCGCCTCCTTGACGATCCGCTCGGCCTCGCGCTTGGCCTCGGCGAGCATCTCCTGGCGCTCCTTGACGATCCAGCGCGCCTGCTTGATCTCCTCGGGGATCGTCGCGCGCATCTGGTCGAGGATGTCGTAGATCTCCTCCTTGTCGACGCGCACCTGATCCGTCAGCGGCACGGGCTTCGCGTTGTGGATCTGGTCGTCGAGCTTGTCGATCAGGACTAGGACATCCATAGATTCAGAACCTCTGTTCTTTAGCGCTTCAGTCGTTCCTGCAATTGCGCGGCCACCGCGTCGGGCACCAGCCCGGTCAGGTCGCCGCCGAACATAGCCAGTTCCTTGACGCCGCTCGAGCTGAGAAAGCTGAATTGCGGTGAGCTCATCATGAAGATGCTTTCGATGTCAGGTGCCATGGTGCGGTTGAGCTGATTCATCTCGAACTCGTATTCGAAGTCCGAGATCGCGCGCAGGCCCTTGACGATCGCCTTTGCTCCGTGCTCCCGCGCGAAATCGACGATGAGCGTATCAAAGGGTTTTACCTGCACATTGCGGAGATTCTTGATCTCCGCCTGGATCATTTCGCAGCGCTCGTCCGCGCTGAACAGCGTCTTCTGCTTCCGCACCGGCTGGTTGACCACGGCCACGATCACCTCGTCGAAGACGGCGGAGACGCGCCCGATGATGTCGAGGTGACCCATCGTCACCGGGTCGTACGACCCGGGGCAGACTGCGGTGCCGCCGTTCTTAGCGGCCACGGTGAATCGCTATTCGGGTGTGGCCATACGTCCGCTCGTCGGCGAGTGGCAGGTCGAGCACGAGCGGGTTCCGCTTGGACGATTCGATCACGATCAGAGCTTGCGGCGCCGCCACGCGCGGCAGCAGCTCGGCGAGCGTCTGCGCGATTTCGGCGGCAGCATCATACGGCGGATCGCAGAAAACGAGGTCGAACTCGCGCTCCCTGTCGGCCGCCGACCTGAGCCACCCGGTCACATCTGCTGCCGCGACCTCTGCGTCTTCGCCCGTCGCGTCGAGGTTCGCCCGAATGGCAGCGAGGGCCGGGCGCGCCGATTCCACGAAGGTCGCCGAGCCTGCGCCGCGTGACAACGCCTCGAGCCCGAGCGCGCCAGAGCCGGCGTAGAGGTCAAGGACTCGCAGCCCGTCCACCGAGCCCAGGATCGAGAAGAGCGCCTCGCGCACCCGGTCGGCGGTCGGCCGCGTGCCGGTCCCAGCCGGCGCGCGCAGCCTCCGTCCCTTGTGTCGGCCGGCGACGATCCTCATCTAGGCGGGGATCGGGTCCATGTCGGACCCGAAGCGTGCCACCGTCGCCTCCCTGAGCAGTGCGTTCTCCGGAGCCTCGAGCCGCGGGTCGGCGGCGAGCACCTCGCCGGCGCGCTCGCGCGCGCGCTCGAGGAGGACGATGTCCTCCGGCAGGCGGGCGACCTTGAACTCCGGCATGCCGTGCTGCCGGGTGCCGAGCACCTCCCCCGCGCCGCGCAGCTGCAGGTCGATCTCGGCCAGCTTGAACCCGTCGCGCTCCTTCGAGACGGCCTCGAGGCGCGGCAGCGACGGGTCTCCGAAGAGGATGCAGACCGACTCGTGCTCGCCGCGCCCGATCCGGCCGCGCAGCTGGTGGAGCTGGGAGATGCCGTAGCGCTCGGCGGCCTCGATCAGCATCACGGACGCGTTAGGGACGTCGATGCCCACCTCGATCACGCTCGTCGCCACGAGGACGTCGGCCTCGCCGGCCGCGAAGGCCGCCATCGCCCCCTGCTTTCGCTTGGTCGGCATCTGCCCGTGGATCAGCTCGACGCGCTGGTCGCGGAACTCGGTGGCGGCCAGCCGCTCCGCCTCGGCCGTCGCCGCCTTCGCCTGGAGCGTCTCCGACTCCTCGACAAGCGGGCAGACGACGAAGCACTGACGCCCCTTCGCGATCTCCTCGCGGATCCGCTCGTAGGCGCGCGCTCGGGCACGAGCGCCGTCGACCACGTAGGTCTCGACCGGCCGCCGCCCGGCGGGCAGCTCGCGCAGGATCGTCACGTCGAGGTCGCCGTACGCGGTCAGCGCGAGCGTGCGCGGGATCGGGGTGGCCGTCATGTGGAGCGCGTGCGGCACGAGCCCGTCGCTGCCCTTCGCATCGAGCGCTGCGCGCTGGCGCACCCCGAAGCGGTGCTGCTCGTCCACGACGACCAGCGCGAGCGAGCGGAACTCCACGGACGGCTCTATCAGCGCGTGGGTGCCGACGATCATGCCGAGCTCCGCCGAGGCCAGCCGGTCGAGCAGTTCCTTTCGCCGGCGCGCCGGCGTCGCGCCGGTGAGGAGTCCGACCGGCACGTGGCCGCCGAGAAGCCGATCGATCGTCGCCATGTGCTGTTCGGCGAGCGTCTCGGTGGGCGCCATGAAGGCCGCCTGCGCCCCGCTCTCGACCGCGCGGAGCATCGCGTGTAGCGCGCAAACGGTCTTTCCGCTTCCTACCTCCCCCATCAGGAGTCGCTGCATCGGCTTTGCAGTTGCGATGTCGCGGTCGATGCGGTCGAACGCTCGTCGCTGGTCGCTGGTCGGGGTGAAGGGAAGTGACGCGAGCCATGGGTCCACCAGCTCACCGGTCCCCGGCAGCTCGCGTGCGCGTGCCCGCTCCGCCCGTGCCCGCTTGCGGCCCGCGAGCGCCAGCTCGAGCAGGAACAGCTCCTCGAACGCCAGCCGGTGGCGGGCGTCGTCCGGGTCTTCGGGCCGGTCCGGGAAGTGCGCGGCCGCGAGCGCGGCCGGGCGCTCGGCGAGGCGCTCGGCCGCCCGCAGCCGTCCGGGGAGCGGCTCGACGATGTCGCCGATCCGGTCGTAGGCATCCCACGTCAGCGTGCGCAGGCGCTCGGGCGTGATCCCCTGGCTCGCGGGGTACACCGGCACGAGCCCGAGCGTGTGCACCCCGGCCTGCCCCCCGTCGATCAGCTCGTGCTCGGTCACCCAGAACTGGTTGCGCTGCCGCAGCTTCCCGTGCAGGAGCAGTGCCGTCCCCTCGCCGAGCTGGCGCGCAAGCCACGGCTGGTTGAACCACACGGCGACCATCGGCCCGGTCTCGTCGGCCACGCGCGCCTCGACGCGCTTCTGGCGCCGGTTGCGCATCGGGCGGACGCTGACGCTGCGGACAGTGACGGCGACCGTGGCCTCCTCCCCGACACCGAGCTCCGCGACGCTGCGCGTCTCACGCCGGTCGCGGTGCGTGTGCGGAAGGTGCTCGAGCAGGTCGCCGACGGTCTCGATGCCGAGGCCGGCCGCGGCCTTGGCCGCCGGACCGGTCAGCCTCAGCGGATCGGCGAGCCGGCTCGGACGTGGCAGCGACCGCAGCCCCGCGGAGCGAAGCTCTTCAGCCGTCAGCTCGTCGGTTTGGGCGAACCGAGTCACTCAGGAGTGGCGCGGGGACGGAGAACCTACTCGGCACAGGAGCCACCACCACGAGGCCTGTCCGCCCTCGTGATAGTCGAGCTCGACGCCCTCCGGGACCGCGCGCTCGACAGCGTCACGCCGCAGTGGCGCTCCCTCTCCTGCGATGCACGTGACGATCTCGCAGCCCTCGGTCACCGCCCGAAGCGTCTTCGCCAGGACCTCCGCCGGCTCACCCCATGTCTCGAGGTCCTCGCCGGAGTACCCGACCGCGTCGCCCACTCCGAACCGCTTTCCCGGGTCCTCCCGCGCCGCCCGCGCCACTCCCCCCGTTCGCACGCTCGCCGTGGCCTCGGTGAGCCGCGCGGCGTTCTCGGCCGCATCCGCGTCCGGCTTGAACGCCAGGAGGATCGCCAGCGCCTGCTGCTGCGATCGCGTCGCGACGACGCACGCGTCCTTCTCGGACAGCTCGGCGGCGCGCTCGGCCGCCATGATCACGTTCGGGCTGTTCGGCAGCACGACGGCGGAGTCGCCTGGCGCCGCGTGCACGCCCGCGAGGATGTCGTAGGTCGACGGGTTCATGGTGGCGCCCCCATCCACGACGTGCGCCCCGAGCTCACGGAACATCTGCACGAGCCCGTCTCCGGACGCGACAACCACCGGCGAGCACGACACGTCGAGCCGCGCCGTGCGGTCGGCGACCTGCTCGTGCATGTCGGCCACGTCGAAATGCGAGACCTCACCCTGCGCAATGAACATCGACGTGGCGAGGTCGGGCTCGTCGGTGTGGACATGCACCTTCAGCGTGGCCTCGTCGCCTACCACGAGCACGGAGTCGCCGATCCGCTCGAGGCGCGGGATGAACTCGCGCGCGTCGAGGCCGTCGCCGGTCACGGCGAAGTTCGTGCAGTAGCGGTACTGGCTCGACTCGTGCTGGGGCAGGTGCATCGCGTGCGGCGGCGCCGTCTGGTGCGCGAGCTCGGGACCGCCGTCGCCGCGCAGCGCCGCGATCACGCCAACGACGATCGCCGTCAGCCCGTACGCGCCGGCATCGACGACCCCTGCCTCCTTCAGGATCGGCAGCTGTTCGGGGCCCCGCTCGACCGCCTCGTTCGCGGCCTCGAGCGCGCGTTCGAGCACGTCCGCGAGCATCTCGTCCTGCTCGGCCTCGGACGCGCCCTCCTCGAGCCTGGCCTTCTCCATGTGCGCGAGGTCCTGGGCCACGCGATGCGCCATCGCGCGGACCGCCGAGAGCATCGTGCCCTCCGCCGGGTCGCGGACGGACTCATAGGCCGCGTCGGCCGCGCGCGCGAACGAGGCCGCGACAAGCACCGGGTCGACCAGCTCTCCGGGCCGCGACGCCAGCTCCTCGGCCGCACCACGGACGATCTGAGACAGGATCACGCCGCTGTTGCCGCGCGCTCCGAGCAGCGCGGCGCGGGCCACGGCGCGGACGAGCTCGTCGCGGCCGATGTCGTCGATCATCTGCCCGTTCAGGCGGTCCAGCTCCGCCAGCACGGCCCGCATGGTCATCGCCATGTTGTCCCCGGTATCGCCGTCGGCGACGGGGAAGACGTTCAGGTCGTTGACCTCCTGCCGGCGCCGTTCGAGCTCAGCGCAGGCAGTCGCCACCACCTTGCGGAAGCGGACTAATGAGGGATCGGGCACAGGCCCTTTGTACAGGGGAAGGCCGCTAGACGTGCTTCAGGACTTTGCCGGCCTTCAGGCAGCGCGTGCAGACGTACTCGCGGCGCGGGGCGCCCTCCACCGAGATGCGGACCTTCTGCAGGTTCGCGTTGAAGCGCCGCTTGGTGGCGACCATCGAATGGCTGCGGCTGTGCCCGAACGCCGGGCCCTTTCCGCACGAGTAACAGACCTTTGCCACGGCGCAGAGGCTAGCGGGCGTAGTCGAGAAGCAGATCCGCGACCTCGCGCGGCTGCTCCCAGTGCGGCGAGTGCCCCACTTCGCGCATCTTCACGACCCGCGCGCGCGGGATGTCCTTCGCCCAGGCGGCCGCCGCCTCCGCGTCGACGATGTCGTCCTCGGTGCCGAAGATGACGAGCAGCGGCACGTTCGCCTCGTCCACACGCTCGGAGTTCGGGCGGTCCTCGACGAACTCGCGCGACTCCGACTGCGACTTGTCGTAGGCGCTGAAGGTCATCCGGTCGAGGTCGTCCACGAACGCGTCCGGCACGTCAACGTCGTCCGCGAACGCCGAGTCCAGGCCGGCCTTGATTGCCTGGTCGGGCGAGAAACGGCGGATGAGCTCGCCGGCGACAGGCCATGTCGAGACCCTCCGGAGGAACGACGGGTCAGCGAAGCCGTCTCGTGGCGGCGTGCCGATCACCGCGAGCCGGCGCACGAGCCGCGGCCTCTCCTCGACGAGCGCGCTGGCGACCGTGCCGCCCATCGAATGCCCGACGACCGTCGCTCGCCGAACGCGCAGCTTCCGCAGCGCAGCCGCGACGCGCCGTGCCTGCTCGTCGGGCGCGTAGCCGTCGCGGGGCATCTCGGAGTTGCCGTGCCCGAGCAGGTCGAACCTGATCACTCGCAGGCCGCGGCGCGCCAGCTCCGGCGCGACCCGGTCCCACCACCGCTGGGAGGACGCGAAGCCGTGCAGCAGCACGATCGGAGGGTCGTCGCGGTCGCCCGCCTGCTTGTAGAACAGATCGCCGCCGTCGAGCCGCACGATGCTCCCGCCTGCGCCTTTCTTGGCCGGCTTGGTCTCCCGGTCGGTCACCACGGTGTTCACGACGAGCAGAAGAGCGACCACTCCGAGCACGATGAGCTTGCGCATCAGGCGGCGACCTCGCGGAAGGCGGCGAGCGCGCGCTCGATCCCCGTGCGTCCACGTCGAGGTGCGTGACGCAACGGATCAGCGTCGGCGCCATCGGGGTGACCTCGATGCCGCGCTCCCACAGCTCGCCGACGAGCTGCGGCGCGTCGGCGACCTCGGCGATGACGATGTTCGTGTCAGGCGGCTGCACGTCGAAGCCCAGCTCGGCCAGGCCGTCCGCAAGGGTGCCTGCGTTGGCGTGGTCCTCGGCGAGCCGGTCTACGTGGTGGTCCAGCGCATACAGGCACCCGGCCGCGACGATCCCGGACTGGCGCAGTGCGCCGCCGATCATCTGCTTGTAGCGCCACGCCTCGTCGATCAGCTCCTGCGAGCCGGCGAGGACGGCGCCGACGGGCGCACCGAGCCCCTTGGTGAAGTCGATCCACGCGGTGTCGAAGCCGCCCGCCCACTCGGCAGCGCTCGTCCCGGTCGCGACCACCGCGTTCATCAGCCGCGCGCCATCCATGTGCGCGCGCATGTCATGGGCGCGCGCGACATCCAAGACAGCCCGGACGGTCTCGAGCGGCCACACGCGCCCGCCGCCCACGTTCGTCGTCTGCTCGACCGAGACGACTCGCGATCGCGGCGCATAGCGGTCGCCCGCGGGTCGGATCGCGGCCTCGAGCTGGTCGGGCTCGAAGATGCCGGTGGGCGCGTCGATCGTGCGCACCATGGCGCCGCCGAAGACGCCGGCCCGCCGGCCTCGTAGTTCACGGGATGCGAGTTGGCCGCCGCGATCAGCTCGTCGCCGCCGGGGCGCGTGTGCAGCCGGATCGCGATCTGGTTGCACATCGTCCCGGACGGGAGGAACAGCGCCGCCTCGTGCCCGAGCAGCTCCGCCACGCGCTCCTGGAGGCGGATGGTCGTGGGGTCGGCGAAGCGCTGCTCGTCGCCGACCTCGGCCTCGGCGATCGCGCGCCGCATGCCCTCGGTCGGGCGCGTCTGCGTGTCGCTGAAGAGGTTGACGCGCTGCACTAGCCGCGCAGCGTACGGCGCAGCTCAGCCATCCGGAGTACGGCTCGCGCCGCGTCCTCTCCCTGGTGGCGCTTCCCGTCGCCCGTCCGCGCGAGCGCCTGCTCCATGCTCTCGACGGTCAGCACGCCGAACGCGCACGGGACCCCGGTGTCGAGCTGCACGCGCGAGATGCCGGCCGCGGCCTCGCCGCAGACGTAGTCGTAGTGGTCGGTCTCGCCGCGGATGACCGCGCCCAGGCAGGCGACCCCCTCGTACCGGCCGGAGTCGGCGCAGTAGCGCGCCGCCAGCGGCAGCTCGAACGCGCCCGGGACATCGTGCACGTCCACCTCGGCGCCCGCCTCCTCGAACACGCGCGTCGCACCCTCGACGAGCCGCTCCGCGAGATCCTCGTAGAAGCGACCCACCGCGATCGCGAACCTCAACCGCTCTCCTCTCGCTCCCTGCGGTCGCCCTCGCGCTTCCTGCGGTCGCGCACGTGCTCCTCGTGGATCATCTGCTCGTCGAGCGCGAGGCCCTGGTGGTGCAGCAGGTGACCGAGCTTGTCGCGCTTCGCGCGCAGGTAGTCGCGGTTGTGGTCGCCCGGCTCGTGCTGGATCGGGATCTGGTCGGTCACGCGCAGGCCGTAGCCCTCGAGGCCGACGATCTTCTTCGGGTTGTTGGTGAGGAGGCGGATCGACGTCAGCCCGAGGTCCACCAGGATCTGAGCGCCGATGCCGTAGTCGCGCAGGTCGGCGGGCAGGCCGAGCTTCAGGTTGGCGTCGACCGTGTCGAGCCCCTCCTCCTGGAGCTTGTACGCGCGCAGCTTGTTGAGCAGGCCGATGCCGCGCCCCTCCTGAGAGAGGTAGAGAAGGACGCCCTGGCCCTCCTCCTCGATCATCAGCAGCGCCGACTCGAGCTGCTGGCCGCAGTCGCAGCGCTGGGAGTGGAAGACGTCTCCCGTCAGGCACTCGGAGTGGACGCGGACGAGCACGTCCTCCTGCCCGTCGACCTCGCCCTTGACCATCGCAACGTGGTGCTTCTCGTCCACGAGCGAGCGGAAGCCGACCGCCTCGAAGTCGCCGAACTCGGTGGGCAAGCGGGTCTCGACCACGCGCTCGATCAGCTTGTCGTGCCGGCGCCGGTAGGCGATCAGGTCGGCGACGGTGATCATCTTCAGGTCGTGGCGCTCGCAGTACGACACGAGGTCGGGCACGCGCGCCATCGTGCCGTCGTCGTTCATCACCTCGCAGATCACGCCTGACGGGTTTAGGCCCGCAAGCCGCGCGAGGTCGACGGCAGCCTCGGTCTGGCCGGTTCGCTCGAGCACGCCGCCCGACTTCGCCTTCAGCGGGAACATGTGGCCGGGCTGGACGAGGTCGTTGCGGCTTGGTACGCGGGTCGATCGCCACCTGGATCGTGCGCGCGCGATCGTGCGCGGAGATGCCGGTCGAGACACCCTCGCGCGCCTCGATCGTGATCGTGAAGTTGGTGCCGAAGCCGGACTCGTTCTTCGCCGCCATCAGGTCGAGGCCGAGCTCGTCGCAGCGCTCCCCGGTGAGCGCTAGGCAGATCAGCCCGCGGCCGTGGGTGGCCATGAAGTTGATCGCCTCCGGCGTGGCGAACTGCGCCGCCATCGTCAGGTCGCCCTCGTTCTCGCGGTCCTCGGCGTCGCAGACCACGACCATCTTGCCGGCGCGGATGTCCTCGATCGCCTCCTCGATGGTGCTGAATGCGGCCTGCGCGCGGCTCATCGCGCCACCAGCTTCTCGACGTACTTCGCCACCACGTCGACCTCGAGGTTGACGGCGCGCCCCGGCGCAGCTTCGCCGAACGTGGTGCGCTCGAGCGTCTCCGGGATCAGCGACACCTCGAACCAGTCTTCGCCGACCGCGCTCACGGTCAGCGACACGCCGTCGACCGCGATCGACCCCTTCTCGACCACGTAGCGGAGCAGGTCCGGCCGCGTGGCGATCCTGACCACGCGCGCAAAGCCCTCCTCGCGCACGTCAGCGACCTCGCCCAGCCCGTCGACGTGGCCCTGGACGATGTGCCCGCCGAGCCGCGCGCTCGCCTGCAGGGCAGGCTCGACGTTCACGCTGTCGCCCTCGCCCAGGCTCGCCAGGGACGAGCGCCGCAGGGTCTCCTCCATCACGTCGGCGCTGAAACGGCCATCTCCGGTCTCCACCGCCGTCAGGCATACCCCGTTGATGCACACGGAGTCGCCGCGTGCGATCGGCTCGACCCGAGTCTCGACGGTCAGCCGCACGCCGCCTCCGTTGCGCTCGACCGCGGCGACGCGCGCCTTGTCCTGTACCAGCCCCGTGAACACCTCACCACTCCTTCATCCGCGCGCAGATCAGCAGGTCTCCCTCGATCACCTCGTGCTCGATGTGGAGCGGACGCCGCGCGTCGGCGATGCTCGCGACGCCCTGGCCGCCGAGAACGGGCAGCGAGTCGCCGCCGCCCGCCACGACCGGCGCCACGAACAGCCGCAGCTCGTCGATCTCGTCGATGTCGAAGAACGTGCCCGCGAGGTGCGGCCCGCCCTCGAGCAGGATCGACTGGATGCCGCGAGCGCCAAGTTCGTCGAGCGCGGCGCCAAGCCGGGCCGGCTCGTTCTGCCCCGTCGCCACGACGACGCTCGCTCCGGCGGACTCGAGCGCCTCGCACGGTCATGCGCGTCGCGGCTCGCGAGCACACCACGATCAGCGGAGCCTGGTCGATCGACGTCACGAGCTGCGAGTCGAGCTTGATGCTGGCCTCGGAGTCGAACACGATGCGTGTGGGCTGCCTGGGCACGGCATCGACACGCGAGGTCAGGAGCGGGTCGTCCGAGACGGCGGTATGGATCCCCACTGCGACCGCGTCGACCTCCGCCCGCCAGCGGTGCGCCCGCGCGCGGCTCGCCTCGTTCGAGATCCATTTCGAGTCGCCGGCCGCGGTGGCGACCTTCCCGTCGAGCGTGGTGGCGACCTTGAAGACGACGTGCGGGCGCCCGGTGAGCGCGTGCTTGCGGAAGGGCTGGTTGAGGAGGCGCGCCTGCGCGGCGACGTCGCCGTTCACGACCTCGACCTCGACGCCCTCGTCGCGC
This sequence comes from uncultured Thermoleophilaceae bacterium, assembly GCA_963846865.1. GTDB lineage: Bacteria > Actinomycetota > Thermoleophilia > Solirubrobacterales > Thermoleophilaceae > DASPHG01. Next base: position 176,160 of record CAWJXU010000010.1, read on the forward strand.
AGGATCCCGAGGCCGCGCCCGTTCGCCTTGGCGGTCGGGTCGTCGCTCGCCACGACGACCCGCGCGATCTTCGCGGCGAGGATCGCGTCCGTGCAGGGCGGGGTCCTGCCCTCGTGCGCGCACGGCTCGAGCGACACGTACATGGTGGCCCCGGCCGGGTCCTCCTCGCACGCGTCGAGCGCCGTCCGCTCCGCGTGGGGCAATCCCGCCCGCTCGTGGAAGCCCTCGCCGATCGGCCGGCCGTTCTTGACGACCACGGCGCCGACCAGGGGATTGGGACTCGTCCTCCCGCGCGCCCGCGCAGCCAGCTCGAGGGCCCTCAGGAGGTGCTTCTGGTCGTGCTCGATCACAAGGTTGACTCGCGAGTCAATTTACCACCGGCTACCTTCCGCGCCCCGTGGTGAAAGCGCTCATCCAGAAGCACGTATTGCTCGCTCCCGCGCCCATCCGGCGCGCGGCTGCGGCGCGTGCCAAGCACCCGGAAGAGGCGTGGTTGCTACGCCAGCCCAGGCGCGTGCGTGAGAGCTACGTCCGCGAGGTCCTCGAGAACGCCTGACACAATTCGCGCTCTGAAGCTCATCATCCAAATCCCCTGCAAGGACGAGGAAGAGCACCTCCCAAAGACGCTCGCCGACCTCCCCCGCGAGGTGCCGGGCGTCGACACGGTCGAGTGGCTCGTGGTCGACGACGGCTCGACCGACGGCACGGTCGACGCCGCGCGCGCACACGGGGTCGACCACATCGTCCGGCTCACGAACAACAAGGGGCTCGCAGCCGCGTTCGAGGCCGGGCTCGACGCGTGCCTCAAGCTCGGCGCCGACATCGTGGTGAACACGGACGCCGACAACCAGTACGACGCGCGCGACATCCCGAAGCTGGTCGAGCCGATCGTCGCGGGCCGCGCCGACATGGTGATCGGCGACCGCGAGGTCGCGGAGCTCCAGCACTTCTCGCCGGTCAAGAAGCGCCTCCAGCGCGTGGGCAGCGCCGTCGTGCGCGGCGCCTCGGGGACCGACGTGCCCGACACGACATCGGGCTTCCGCGCCTACAACCGCGAGGCCGCCATCTCGATGAACGTCGTCTCGAAGTACACCTACACGCTCGAGACGATCATCCAGGCCGGGAAGATGCTCGTCGCGGTCGACCACGTCCCGATCCGGACGAACGCGACGCAGCGCGAGTCGCGCCTGTTCGGCTCGATGTCCGAGTACGTGCGCCGGAACGCGCTCGCGATCTTCCGCGTCTACACGATGTACGAGCCGCTGAAGGTCTTCCTCACCGTGGCGGCCGTCCTCGGCCTGATCGCCATGGCGATCTTCGGCCGGTTCGGCTACCTGTACTTCGTCGAGGACGAGGGATCGGGCCACGTCCAGTCGCTCATCCTCGGCGCGGTCCTGTTCATCGCGGCCGTGCAGCTCGCAGCACTCGGCATCCTCGGCGATGTGCTCGCCGGCAGCCGCGTCGTCCAGCAGCGGATCCTCGAGCGGGTCCGGCGCGTCGAGCTCCAGCTCGGGGTCGAGCCGTCGCACTACGAGCCGGGGAGCGAGCCGGCCGGACAGGAAGCCACCACGGGGGCCGACGCCGGTCCGGCCACCGGCAAGCCGGAGGACCGCGAGGCGCTGAAGCTGTGACCGAGCAGGTCGCCGAGGCGGTCCCCACCGGCAACACCTACGACAAATACGGCTCGACGAACCCGGTCGTGAAGCGCCTGATGGCGCGCTTCGACGGCGCGCTCGACGAGCTCTGGGAGCAGGCCTCGCCAGAGTCGGCTTTGGACTTCGGCTGCGGTGAGGGGGTGCTGACCGAGCGCTTTGCGGAACGGCTGGAAAACGGTCACGTAGTGGGCGTTGACCTGGACGACGCCGATCTCCGTGCGGAGTGGGAGAAGCGCGCGCGGCCGAACCTCGAGTTTTGCTCGCTCGCCGGCCCGGACCTCCCGTTCGCCAAGGACGAGTTCGACATCGCCTGTGCGATCGAGGTGCTCGAGCACGTGCCGGACCCGGACCGCACGCTCGCCGAGATGGTGCGCGTCGCACGCAGCCATGTCCTCGTCTCCGTCCCGCGCGAGCCGCTGTGGCGTGCTCTCAACGTGGTGCGGGGCGCGTACGTGCGCCAGCTGGGCAACACGCCCGGCCACGTGAACCACTGGTCGCGGGGCGCGTTCCTCGACTTCGTCAACAGGCACGGCCGGATAGCGGCGATCCGCTCGCCCTTCCCCTGGACCATGGTCCTTGTCAGGACCGCGTAGCTACGGCCGCGGCGCCGCCGTCCTCTCGGTCGGCATCGGCGTCACGGGACTCGTCACCTACACGTACTTCTCGCTCGCGAGCCACTCGCTCGCCGACGACGAGTACGGCCGCATCACGCTGCTGTGGTCGGCCGTCTTCATCGTCGTCTCGGTGCTCTACCGGCCGGTGGAGCAGCTCCTGTCGCGCACGATCGCCGAGCAGTCCGCGCACGCGCACGTGCTGCGCGTTGCCGCCACGATCCAGGCGGGGCTCGGGATCGCCTTCGTGGTCGCCGCGCTCGCGCTGCGCGAGCCGATCCAGGACGGCCTCTTCGACGGCTCCGAGACGCTCTACTGGATCTTCGTCGGGACGGTCATCGCGTACGCGGCGAGCTACTTCGTCCGTGGCTACCTCGCCGGCCATCACCGCTTCGGCGACCTACGGGCTGCTGGTGCTCCTGGAGGCCACCTCTCGATGTTTGTTCGCGGTGGCCGTGGCCGTCGGGATCAGTGAGGGGCAAGACGCGGTTGCGCTAGGCATGGTCGCCGCGCCGATCGTGAGCCTCGCCGTGGTGCCGTTCGTCGCGAGATCCACTTCATCCTCGCCGGATACGCGGCGCGAAACGTCGAGAGTCGAGTTCACGCTTCGCCACGGCACCGGGTTCGCGGCCGCCGTGCTGCTGGTGATGCTCGAGCGAGCAGACGTTCATCAACGCGGGACCGATCATCGTCAACGCGACCGAGGGCGGTGCCGAGGGCGCCGCGCTCGCCGGGTTCACCTTCAACGTGCTCCTCATCGCCCGCGCGCCGCTCCAGCTCTTCCAGTCGATCCAGGCACCGATCCTGCCCCACCTCACCAAGATGCGTGCGGCAGGCGAAGCCGACGAGTTCACGCAGACCATTCGCGTCACCCTCATTGCAATCGGCGCGTTCGCGGCAACCACGGCGATCGCACTGCTCGCAGTGGGCCCGTGGGCGATGGACCTCCTGTTCGGCAGCGACGTCGACTACGGCCGCTTCGGCCTCGCGCTCATCGCCGTCGGCATGGGCCTCTACCTCGCGGCCGCGACCCTCAACCAAGCGGCGCTCGCGCGCGGCCGGGCGAAGGAGGCAGCGGCGTGCTGGGTCGTGTCCGCGCTGGCGTTCGTCGGCTTCCTCCTGATCCCGGGATGGGACGACCGGATCGTGCAAGTCGAGGTCGGCTACGCGGCGGGCGCCGCGGTTCTGTGCGCGTTGTTGCACTGGCTCTACCGCCGACCGGAGTAGAGTCGGACGCGGGCATGGCGACGCACATCCACACCTGCCCGTTGTGCGAGGCAACCTGCGGCCTCCGGATCGAGACGTCGAACGGCAACGTCGTCTCCGTCCGCGGCGACGAGGAGGACGTCTTCAGCCGCGGCTTCCTGTGCCCGAAGGCGCACGGGCTGAAGGCGCTTCACGAGGACCCGGATCGCCTGCGCCAGCCACTCGTGCGCCGCGACGGCGAGCTGCGCGAGGCGACCTGGGCCGAGGCGTGGCAGGCGGTCGAGGACGGGCTTGCGCCGCTGCTCGAGCAGCACGGCCGCAACGCCGTCGCCGTCTACCTGGGCAACCCGTCCGCGCACAACCTGTCGGCGAACGTGTACGCGCCGGTGTTCCTCAAGGCGCTCGGCTCGCAGAACGTCTACACGGCGAGCACCGTCGACCAGATGCCGAAGCAGGTCGCCGCCGGGCTGATGTTCGGGGCGATGCTCTCCGTGCCGGTGCCGGACCTCGACCGCTGTGAGCACCTGCTCGTCCTCGGAGCGAACCCGCTCGTCTCGAACGGCAGCCTGATGACCTCACCGAACGCGCGCGGCCGCATCCGCGGCATCCGCGAGCGCGGCGGCAAGGTCGTCGTGGTCGACCCCCGCCGCTCGCGGACCGCCGAGGAGGCCGACGAGCACCACGCGATCGTCCCGGGGACCGACGCCCATTTCCTGTTCGCGATCGTGCACACGCTCTTCGACGAGGGGCTCGCCGACCCTGGGCGGCTCGCACAGCACTGCTCCGGCATCGACGACGTCGAGCGCCTGGCCGCGGAGTTCGCGCCGGAGCGGGTCGCTGCCCACTGCGGGATCGAGGCGGGCGAGATCCGCCGTATCGCGCGCGAGCTCGCGGCCTCGCCGCGCGCCGCCTGCTACGGACGGATCGGCACGTGCACCCAGGAGTTCGGCACCCTCGCGAGCTGGCTCATCGACGTGGTCAACGTGCTGACCGGCAACCTCGACCGGGAGGGCGGCGCGATGTTCACCCGCGCAGCGGGCGCGCAGCGCAACTCGTCCGGGACCCCGGGCACCGGCAAGGGCGTGAAGCTCGGCCGCTGGAAGAGCCGTGTACGCGGCCTGCCCGAGGCGTTCGGCGAGCTGCCCGTCGTCTGCCTGGCGGAGGAGATCGAGACGCCGGGCGAAGGCCAGGTCCGCGCGCTCGTCACGCTTGCGGGCAACCCGGTCGTCTCGACTCCCCAGTCCGAGCGGCTCGACCGGGCGCTCGAGGGGCTCGACTTCATGGTGTCGCTCGACATCTACGTGAACGAGACGACGCGCCATGCGGACGTGATCCTGCCGGGGCCGTCGCCGCTCGCGCGCTCCCACTACGACCTCGCGCTGTACCAGCTCGCCGTGCGCAACGTGGCGAACTACTCGCCGCCGGCGATGGAGCCCGAGCCCGACCTGGAGCCGGAATGGAGCCAGCTCCTGCGCCTCACCGCGATCGTGACCGGCCAGGGAGCTGACGCCGACCTCGAGGCGATCGACTCGTTCGTGATCGACTCGCTGATCCAGCGCGCCGTCTCGGACCCGCAGTCGCCGCTCGCGGGCCGCGATCCCGCCGAGGTTCGCGCTGAGCTCGGTGACCGGCGCGGCCCTGATCGCGCGCTCGACCTTTTCCTGCGCGCCGGGCCCTACGGGCTGACGCTCGACGAGCTCGAGGCGAAGCCGCACGGGATCGACCTGGGGCCGCTGAAGCCCCGCGTCCCCGAGGTGCTTGCGCACGCCGTCGGGCAAGATCGAGCTCGCGCCCGAGCCGATAGTCGCGGACGTCGAGCGGCTGCGAGCGTCCCTCGAACGAGGCCGCAACGGGCATCTCGTCCTCATCGGCCGCCGCCAGCTCCGCTCGAACAACTCCTGGATGCACAACCTGCGGCCGCTCGTGAAGGGGAAGGACCGCTGCACCATGCACGTGAACCCCGCCGACGCCGACCGGCTCGGCCTGGTCGACGGGGAGCGCGCGCGGCTCACCTCCGAGACCGGCTCGATCGAGGCGCCGGTCGAGGTCACCGACGCGATCCGGACCGGCGTCGTGTCCATCCCGCACGGCTGGGGCCACGACGCTCCGGGCGTCCGGCTCGACGTCGCGCGCGACCACGCGGGCGTGAACAGCAACGTCCTTGCCGACACGACGCTGATCGACCCGCTCTCGGGGAACGCCGTCCTGAACGGCATCCCGGTCGAGGTGGAGCCGGCCGCCTAGGACACACGTCCAGTCCCGGCCCCGGGAGCTGAAGGATCCCGCCGCCAGGCCGAGAACGAAACCAGTACCCGTACTTCTCTTTGACTCGAAAAGCGGCTCCCGAAAGGGGGCCGTTTTTCGTTCAGATGGGCAACAGCATCGAGCCGCCGCAGCTGTTGCAGGTGACGTTCGCGTCGTCGGTCATGCGCGCGATCGTCGCGTGCGAGCCGCAGTTCGGGCAGTCCGAGCGCAACTCGAAGCGGTGCAGGCAGAAGACGCATCGGTAGCGCCCGGGAAGGTTCGTGCGGCGCAGCCACGGCTCGTCGCACGACGGGCACACGAGGCCGAGGTTGATCTCGGGCTCGCCCACCTAGTCCCTCCTCTTCATCCGCGCGATGAAGAACCCGTCGGTGCCGTGCCTGTGCGGCAGGAGCTGTATCCGGTCCTCGCCCTGGAAGTCGGCGCGGCGCGCGAGGAAGCGGTCGGCCTGGAGCTCGTTCTCCTCCGGCGAGATCGTGCACGTCGAGTACACGAGCGTCCCGCCCGGCCGCACCCGCTCCGCGGCGACGTCGAGGAGGCGCGCCTGTTCGGGGACGAGCCGCGCGACGGTTTTCTCGTCCTTCTTCCAGCGGACGTCGGGGCGGGACTGGAGCGTGCCTAGGTCCGAGCAGGGCGGGTCCAGCAGGACGCGGTCGAACTCGCCGTCCACCTCGAGCGCGTCGGATTCGCGGACCGAGACGCACGTCGCCGCGAGCCGCTCGCAGTTCTCCGCGAGTGCCTTCGCGCGGCCCCCGTGCTTCTCGACGGCCACGACCTCGCCCTCGTTGCGCATCAGGGCGGCCAGGTGGGTCGTCTTCGCGCCTGGGGCCGCGCACATGTCGAGGACGCGCTCGCCCGGCTGCGGGTCGAGCATGCGCGCAACGCGCATCGACGCGCGCGACTGGGGCATGACCGCCCCCTCCCTGAAGAGCTTCGAGCCGTGGACGTCGAACTGGCCGTTCAGGACGAGGCCCTCCGGCATGTCGTCCGCCGGGTGGCTCTCGACGCCCTGAGCGGCGAGCTCCTCCGCCACCTCTCCCGCAGTGACGATCAGCTCGTTCGCCCGGAGTGCGCTCTCGGCCGGCGAGTTGTCCCGCTCGAGCAGGGCGACCGTCTCCTCCGGCCCGAGCGCGTCCCACCACGTGCGAACGATCCACTCGGGGTGCGAATGGCGGACGGCCGCCTCGGCCGGGCTGTAGTCGCTGAGCTGGGAGATCAGGTCGCTCGCTTCGCGCGTCGCCCGCCGCATGACCGCGTTCACGAGCCGATGTCCGCCGTGCCCGTGGTCCTTCGCGAGCTCCACCGTCTGACCGACGGCGGCGTGATCGGGAACGCCGTCGAGAAGCGCCACCTGGTACACGCCGAGACGCAGCGCGTTCAACAGCGGCAGCTCGATCGTCTCAATAGGCCGCGCCGACAGCGAGCTGACCACGTAGTCGAGCGTCGCCCTGTTCTGGATCGCGCCGTATGCGAGCCTTTGTGCGAAAGCCCGGTCGCGCGCGTCGAGACCGACCCGGTCCGCCTCGGCGCGGAAGACGCGGTCGGCGTAGGCGTCCTCGCCGAAGGTCCGCTGAAGCACCCGGAACGCGCACACGCGGGCGAGCGTCGGCTCCTGGCGTCGCAGACCGCGACGGCCGTGCACGAGCTTGACCATCAGGCGAGGCTTCCGGCGTGGCCGCGCAGCCACGCGCCCGCTTCCATCGCGCGACCACCGGGCGGCTTCACCTCGACCAACTCGAGCGAGCCGCCGGAGCAGCCGTAGAGCAGCCTGCCGTCGATCGCCATCAGGCGACCGGGCTCGACCTCGTCAGGGGCGGCGCGCGCGCCGAGCACGGCCATGCGCTCGCCGCCGGGCAGCTCCACCCAGGCCCCGATGTGCGGCGCCAGCGCGCGCACGCGGCGCTCGAGCTCCGGCGCGGTGCCCGCCGGGTCGAGCCGGCGATCCTCGGAGGCGATCTTGTCCGCCACCGTCACGCCCTCGTCGGACTGCTCGTCGAACGCCGGGCGCGTCTCGAGGGCCTCCACGAGCAGGTCGCCCCCTATCCGTGCGAGCCGCGGCGCGAGCGTGCCGTAGGTGTCATCCGGCGCGATCGGCTCGTCGCGTTGCAGGCAGACCGGCCCGGCGTCCATCTCGGCGATCGGCCGCATGATCGAGACGCCGGTGCGCTCGTCGCCCGCTTCGATGGCGCGCTCGATCGGCGCCGCACCGCGCCAGCGCGGCAGGAGCGACGGATGCACGTTCAGCCATTCGTACTCGGAGAGGAGCGGCTCCTTGATCAGGGCCCCGAACGCGCAGATGAGCATCACGTCGGGCTCGAGCGCCGCTATCCGCTCGCGCGCGTCGTCCGAGTTCACGCTGTCGGGCTGCTCTACCTCGATGTCGAGCTCGCGCGCGGCCGTCGCCACCGGGGGCGGTGAGAGCTTGCGCCCGCGTCCCTTCGGCCGGTCGGGGCGCGTGATCACGAGCTCCGGCCGCCACGGGCTGTTCGCCACCCGCTCGAGGACGGTGACGGCGAAGTCGGAGGTTCCGAGATAGACCGTCCGCACCGCGTCAGGCGGCGCGATCGGCCTGCTCCTGCTCGCGGAGGGCGCGTAAGGCCTCCTTGCGGTCCTCGCGCGAGGCGCGATCGAGCATGAGGACGCCGTCGAGGTGATCCATCTCGTGCTGGATCACCCGCGCCTCAAGCCCGGACGCCTCGACGAGCCGCTCCTCCCCGCGCTCGTCCCTGGCACGAACGCGGACGTGGACCGGCCGGTCCACGTCCACTGCGACGCTGGGGATGGACAGGCAGCCCTCCTCGAGCGTCTCGCGGTCCTCGCTGTGCCATTCGAGTTCCGGGTTGACGAGCGTGATGAGCGGGGCCTCGCTGCCGATCCGGTAGACCAGCAACCGCTGCGAGATCCCGAGCTGAGGAGCGGCAAGACCCACTCCGACGGCGTCGCGCATGATCCCGGCCATTCGCTGGACCTGCTGCTGAAGCGTCTCGTCGAACCTGTCCACCGGCGTGGCGCGGCTCTTCAGCACCGGGTCGCCCCACTTGCGGATGAAGCTCATCGCAGCTGCCCGTCGGGCCTCGGTTTCCGGGTCGAGCTGCGGTACCTCCTCGAGCTGCTCGACCTCGGGCTCTACGCGCTCATCAGCCACGAATCGGAGTGTAGACCGACGCTGGGGCCTCCGGCCCCGCGTTTGATTGGAGCTCGGCATCCGGCCTGCGGTGACCGCGCGCTTCGCGCCGCTCCCTACTGCGGGTCCACGTCAACCGCGAAGTTCACGCCACTCCGCCCGTGTTCGGCCTCGACGGCCTGTCGCACGGCGCGTACGGCGGCGCTGCGATCCGTGGCTTTCACCACGAGCTGCGCCCGCTCGCGGCCCTTCACACGGAAGAGCGGCGCGGGCCCGAGTACGGGGACACCGTCGATCCGATCGCGGATGGCCTCGGCCGCAGCCAGCTCCCGTCCCGCTTCCTCGGACGAGCACACGACCCGGATCAGCGTCGCGAACGGCGGATACGACAGCAACCGCCTGCGCGCGAGCTCGTCGTCCAGGAACGCCTCGGCGTCGTGCGCGGCGGCGTGGTGCAGGCAGTCCGCCGACGGGTCCGCCGTCTGCACGATCACCCGTCCTCCTCGCGACCCGCGGCCGCTGCGGCCGGCGAGCTGGGCGACGAGCGCGAACGTCCGCTCCTCGGCGCGGAAGTCGGGGAAGCGAAGCGTGGAGTCGGCATCCACGACGACGCCGAGCGTGACGTCGGGGAAGTCGTGGCCCTTCGCAACCATCTGCGTGCCGACCAGCACGCCGGCAGGCGCGGCGTCGAATCGCCGCAGCGCCTCGTCCACCCTGGCCACGTCGGCATCCAGCCGGATCACGGGCAGCGGGCTCATCAGCTCTTCGAGCTCGCGCTCGAGCCGCTCGGTCCCGAGCCCATGGCGCGCGACGGACGTCGAGCCGCAGTCGGGACACGAGCCCGGCACGCCCTCGCGATGGCCGCAGTGGTGGCAGGTGACGCTGCCGGCGGCCCGGTGGAGCACCAGCGAGACGTCGCACTGCGGGCACTTCCACACCCGGCCGCACACCTGGCAGGAGAGGAAGTTCGACCAGCCGCGGCGGTTGAGCAGGACGATCGCCTTCTCCTCGGCGCGCCGCACGCCCTCGAGCGCGTCGCGCGTCCGCGGATGCAGCGGCCCGGCCGCGTCGACCATGCCCACGACCTCGACGGGCGGCAGGCCCTGGCCGTCGACGCGCTCCGGGAGGCGAATCCGCTCGAGCCGCTCGAAGCTCTCCGGCCGCGGCGTCGCGCTGCCGGCCAGGAGCACCGCGCCCGCCTGCTCGGCCCGCCGCTCGGCCACCCGCCGCGCGTCGTAACGCGGATCGCCCTCCTGCTTGTACGACGAGTCGTGCTCCTCGTCGACCACGATCAGGCCGACGTCGGAGAGCGGCGCGTAGACGGCCGAGCGCGGGCCGACGCAGATGCGCGCCTCGCCGCTGCGAAGCCGCGCCCATTCGTCGAAGCGCTCGCCGGCTGAGAGCTTCGAGTGCATGATCGCGACGAGCTCGCCGAAGCGGCGCTCGAACCGCGCCGCCGTCTGCGGCGTGAGCCCGATCTCCGGGACCAGCACGATCACCGAGCGCCCGCGCTCGAGCGCCCGCGCCGCCGCCCGCAGGTACACCTCTGTCTTGCCGCTGCCGGTGACGCCGTGGAGGAGCAGGCTGGCTCCCGGCTGGTCGAAGGCGGCGTCGATGCGCTCCACGGCAGCGGCTTGAGCCGCCGTGAGCTGGGTGACGTCACCGCGGGCGCCGACCGCGTTGATCTGGGGGCGCCGCTCGACCCGCGCCTCCTCGATCGTGACGAGGCCGCGCGCCTCGAGCCGGCGCACGGTTGCGTGCCCGACAAGCGCAGCCGGGAGCGAGCCGCCGGCCAGCCGCTCGAGCGCCTCGCGCTGCTTCGCGCCGAGCCGCCCGCCGCCGTCGAGCGCTTCACGGCCGGCGGCGCTGAGCGACGCGCGCAGGGCTCGCCGCGCGCGCGTGCGCTGGCGCGCGCCGGTTCCCGTCCCAGGCGGCAGCACGAGCGAGAGCCCGCGTGCGGGCGTCGAGACGTACTCCTCGGCGGTCCACAGCCCGAGCCTGACGAGCTCGGGAGGCACGCCGCCCTCGAGCGCCTCGATCGGCTCGACGAGCTTCTCCGCCGGCACCTCGCTGCGCTCGGCGGTGTCGACGACGACCCCGAGCACGCGCCGGCGCCCGAACGGGACCAGGAGCACGCTGCCCACGCCGGCCTCCATGCGGTCCGGCACCCTGTAGTCGAACGGGCCCCGGAGGGCCCGCGCCTGGGTAAGCGGCTCGACCTTCGCGATCACACGGCCGAATCTACGGCCGTGATCGGTCGATCAATGGCCTCCGCCAGCTTGGTCCAGCTTGTCGGCGGCCTCCTCGACCGCTTCCTTGTCGGCCTTGCCATTCCCAGGAGGCGTGGTGGCCTCGTGGGTCGGGTCCTCGGGGCCAGTGATGTCCTTGTCTTCTCTCTCTTCTGATTGGGCCATGGATTCGGCATACCGGGAGAGCCGCAGTCCAAACGCAGCTGGCGCATAAGATCCTGCACATAAGCGTGATGTCGCAGATGCTCCGCGTCCACGAGCGGCTCTATGTCGCGTCTGACGGGCGCGTCGGGCACAAGATGCTCGGAGTGCCGACGCTGCTCCTGCGCACGACAGGACGCCGCTCCGGTGCTACGAGGACGAACGGCCTGGTCTACGCGAGCGACGGCGCCGACTACCTCGTCGTCCCCTCGAACGGCGGCGCGGACAGGGCGCCCGCCTGGCTGCACAACCTGCAGGCGGACCCTGCCGTCGAGATCCAGATCGGGCGCGAGCGGCGGCCGGCGACGGCGCGCGTGATCGACCGGTCGAACGCAGACTTCGACCGGTTGTGGAACCTCGTCAACGACAACAACCAAGACCGCTACCGGGCCTATCAGGAGAAGACGGCCCGGCCGATCTCGGTTGTAGCCCTTACGCCTTCGTAAACGGGACGAACGCTTCGCCTGCGCTCAGCGCCGTCCCTCCAGCAGCGCGCGGCCTACGCCGCGCGCTCAGGGTCCGAAACGATGCGGATATAGGGCTTGGGCGACTCCCACTCGCCGAAGATCTCCTTCGCATCGTCGTTGGAGACCGAGCCGGCGATGATGACGTCCTCGCCCGGCTTCCAGTTCACCGGGGTTGCGACCTTGTGCTGCGACGTGCGCTGTAGCGAGTCGATCACCCGGATCACCTCGTCGAAGTTGCGCCCGGTGGTCATCGGGTAGACGAGGATCAGCTTGACCTTCTTGTCGGGCCCGACGACGAAGACGTTCCGCACGGTCTGGTTGTCCATCGGCGTGCGCTCGCCCGCCTCGCCCGAGGTCTCGGCAGGAAGCATCCCGTAGGCCTTCGAGACCTCGAAGTTGTCGTCGGCGATGATCGGGTAGTTCGGCGCGGTGCCCTGCGTCTCCTCGATGTCCTTCGCCCAGCCCTCGTGGTCGCCGGTCGAATCGACCGAGAGGCCGATGATCTTCGTGTTCCGCTTGTCGAACTCCGGCTTGATGCTGGCCATGTAGCCGAGCTCGGTCGTGCAGACGGGTGTGAAGTCCTTCGGATGCGAGAAGAGGACGGCCCACGAGTCGCCGATCCAGTCGTGGAACTTGATCGTGCCCTCGGTGGTTTCGGCTTCGAAATCCGGGGCTGTGTCACCAATTTTTAGAGCCATATGACGATCCTACCGACCCTCGAACGTCGCCTTTCCGGGGCCCTCTTTCAGGAAGGTCTGGACCGCGTTCTGCAGGTCCTCGGTGTGGAAAAGCGCGCCCATCGTCTCGCGCGTGATCGCGTCGGCAGCGTCCACTCCGCCCGATCGGAAGGCGCGCAGGATCGCCTTCGTCGCGGCATGTGCCTTGGTGGGCCCGGCGGCCAGCTTGCGCGCGAACTCCAGTCCCTCGGCGGCCAGTGTGGCGTCCGGTAGGACCCGGTTCACGACGCCCCAGTCGTAGAGCTGCGGGGCCTCGTAGAAGCCGGCGGTGAACACGAACTCGGCCGCGCGCGCCGCACCGGCACGCTGCGCCATCCGCTGGGTGCCGCCCGCCCCCGGGGTCAGGCCGACGTTCGCCTCGACCAGGCCGATGCGCGCCGACTCGGACGCCCAGATCAGGTCCGTCCCGAGCGCGATCTCGAGGCCCCAGGTCAGGCACACGCCGTGCAGCAGCGACATCGTGGGGATCTCGAGCGCCTCGAGCCGGTGCACCAGCGGCAGCAGGCCGTCCTCGCGCCGGTCGCCCTCCTCCACCATGCGCTGGAACAGGTTCACGTCGACCCCGCCCGTGAAGAGCTTGCCCTCGGCGCGCCACACGAACGCGCGCGCGTCGGAGCCCTCGACCTCGGCGATGCACGCCTCGAGCGCCGCCTGCGTCTCCTCGCGGTAGAGGTTCAGCGGCGGGTCGTCCAACACCATGACGGCGACGTCGCCGTCGCGGTCGAGGCGAACCGGGGCGCTCAGGAAACGGCCTCGCGCGCGCCCAGGCCGGCGGCGTCGCGCAGCGTGTCCGCCTTGTCCGTCTTCTCCCACGTGAAGTCGTGGTCCTCACGGCCGAAGTGGCCGTAGGCCGCGGTCTTCTGGTAGATCGGCCGGTGCAGGTCGAGGTACTGGCGGAACGCGCCGGGCCGCAGGTCGAAGTGCTCCTGGACCAGCTGCACGATCTTCGACCGCTCGATCCGCTCCGTCCCGTAGGTCTCGACCATCAGGGAAACCGGATGCGCGACGCCGATCGCGTAAGCGACCTGTACCTCGCACCGGTCCGCGAGCCCGGCCGCGACGACGTTCTTCGCCACGTATCGCGCCGCGTAGGCCGCTGAGCGGTCCACCTTCGACGGGTCCTTGCCGGAGAACGCCCCGCCGCCGTGGCGGGCAGCGCCGCCGTAGGTGTCGACGATGATCTTGCGGCCGGTGAGGCCGCAGTCGCCCATCGGCCCGCCGATCTCGAACTTGCCCGTCGGGTTTACGAGGAAGTTCGCCTTCGTGTTCAGCTTCTTCTCGTCGAACAGCTCGGTCGGCAGGATCGGGTGCACGACGTGCTCCCACAGGTCCGGCTTGATCAGCGTGTCGGAGTCGACACCGGGCTTGTGCTGTGTCGAGATCAGGATCTTCTCGATCTCGATCGGGCGGTTGTTCTCGTAGCGAATGGTCACCTGGGTCTTGCCGTCCGGGCGCAGGTACGGCATCACGTCGCCGCGCCTCACCTCGGCGAGCCGGTGCGACAGGCGGTGCGCGAGCGAGATGGGCATCGGCATGAGCTCGTTGGTCTCACGCGTCGCGTAGCCGAACATCATTCCCTGGTCGCCGGCGCCCGCAACGTCGAGCTCGTCGTCGTCGCCCGGGTCCGTGCGCGACTCGTACGCCTTGTCGACGCCCTGCGCGATGTCCGGCGACTGCTCGTCGATCGCGGAGATGACTGCGCAGGTGTTGCAATCGAAGCCGTAGGAGGCGTCGTCGTAGCCGATCTTGCGGATCGTGTCGCGCGCGATCCTGGGCACGTCGACGTAGGTCTTGGTCGAGATCTCGCCGGACACCACCACGAGGCCGGTGTTGACGAGGGTCTCGCAGGCGACGCGCCCGTACGGGTCGTCGCGCAGGACGGCGTCGAGCACGCCGTCCGAGATCTGGTCGGCCATCTTGTCGGGATGGCCTTCCGTCACGGACTCGGACGTGAAGAGGAACTCGTTGTCGGAAAGTGGTTCGAAACTCATGGAATTTGGAAGGTCAGCTCCGCTGTCGTGAATTCCTCCTCACGCGAGACCACGGCGCCCGCTGCGCGTAGCTTCTGCAGGTCGTCACGGACGGCGAGATAACGCGGATCCTCTGCCAATCCTGCCTGCTCTCCCAGCGTGAGAAGCTGGTTTAGGTCGAGGAAGAGTAGCGCCGAGAGCGCGTCGGGACGGTCGCCCAGCACCGCGTCGAACCCGTCCTCGCCCGGCAACCCCTCCCCGCGCCTCACGGCGGCGATTCCCTGAAGGGCGGTGGAGACGACGAGCCGCTCGTCGAACGCCGCGTAGCTCAACTCGAGCCCCGGCGCCAGCTGTGCGGTCGCGGCGGTGACCCCGGCCACCTCGGCCGCGCCGAACGTCGGGGCCTGGCCGAGCTCCTCGACCCCGAGCAGGTGGATCAGCGCGGGCTGCAGCCTGGCCAGGATGTCGAGCGCCTCCTCCTCGTCCACGTCGTCGAGGATGAAGGTGAGGACGGGCGCGCCCTTGCCGGGGCTCGCGATCAGGGCGCCGCGGTGGTCGAGCAGCGGCAGCAGCTCGTCGTCGAACGACACGCCGCCCTGTCTCTCAGCCGCACGCCCGAAGCGTTTCACCGCCTCGTTCACGCCCTCGAAGCGGCGTGCCAACGACCGGAGGCCGCACGCGATCGACGGGAGCTCGAGATAGAACGCGGCATCCGGATCGGCGACCTCGAGCAGCTCGTCGCCGCTCGTGGCGCTGCACGGGCCGGGGCCGCCGCGGTGCCGCGTGCGCGCGTGGATCTTCATGCTGTCGCCGTCCACGTCCGCGGCGGCGGCAGCGGTCGTGATCGTCCGGTCGATGGCTCTGAGCGACCGCGTTGCGGACCGCGCCAGGTAGAGGGTCGCGAGCCGCTGGTCGGGCAGCCGCTCGACCAGCGCCTCATAGTCGGGCGAGGCGGCGAGGCTGGGCTGCGCAGGGGGATCGTCGGGCGTGAGCACCACTGGCTTGTCACGACCCGGCAGCAGAACGACGCCGGCCTGGCCGTCCCCGGGAACCTCGACCTGGCCCGCCAGGAGCGAGAGCAGTGTGCTCTCGATCGCCGGCAGCTTCGCGAGCGAGTCGCGCGCCTCCTCCCAGTCGTCGGACCCGCGGTCGAGGTGCAGGTACGCGCGCGCGTCGGCCGGAACCGAGCCGACAACGCCATCGTCGGTCGAGTCCTCGCCGCAGGCGGCGAAGGGAACGACCACGGCGAGCGCCAGAAGAAGCGCGACCGGTCTCAAGACTTCTTGTAGTCGATCACCAGCGGGACCCCCTCGAGCCCGTAGCGCTCCCGCAGTCGATTCTCCACGAAGAAGCCGTACGAGCGCGTCAGTAGCGAGCGGTCGTTGACCTGGACCGCGAACCGCGGCGGGCGCACGCCGTACTGGGCCATGTAGTAGAGCCGCAGCCGCTTGCCGCGCACCGCGGGGGGATCGCGCGTCGCCTGTATGTCGCCGACGAAGCGATTGAGCTCGGGCGTGGGGATCCGCTCGGTGACGCGCTCGGACAGCTCCAGCGCCTCGTCGAGCAGCCGCCTGACGCCGCGTCCGGTCTTCGCGGACGCGGTCATCACCTTCGGCCGGAGGCGAAGCTTCTGCGCGACTCGCGCCCGCGTGAATTCGAGGTCGACGTCCTCGATGTCCCACTTGTTCAGCACGACGATCGTGGCGCAGCCGCTCTTCATCGCAAGCTCCGCCACGCGGAAGTCGTCGGAGGTCACCCCCTCCGAGGCGTCGCAGACGACCAGCGCGACGTCGGCGCGCTCCGCAGCGCGCTCGGACCGAAGCTGCGCGTACCAGTCCACCGTGCCGGCCACCTTGCCGCGGCGGCGGAGTCCCGCGGTGTCGACCAGGGTCAGCGGCCTGCCGTCCACCTCGAGACGCGTGTCGATCGAGTCGCGGGTCGTGCCGGCCTTCTCGGACACGATCACGCGCTCCTCCCCGAGGAAGCGGTTGACCAGCGAGGACTTGCCGACGTTGGGCCGCCCGATCACCGCGAGCCGCGGCGGCTCCTCCTCGGCATCGGCCTCCGTGGCATCGGCCATCAGCGCGGTCACGCGATCGAGGAGGTCCCCCGTCCCGAGCCCCTGCGTGGCCGAGACGGCGACCGGGTCGCTGAGCCCGAGCGCATAGAAGTCCGCGGCATCGGGCTCCTGGCGCACGTCGTCGATCTTGTTGGCCGCGACCACGACCGGCACGTCCGAGGTGCGCAGCTCGGCCGCGAGCTCGGCGTCGCCCGGGCGCATGCCGGCGCGCGAGTCCACGACCAGGACGGCGACGTCCGCTTCCGCGAGTGCCTGGCGCGCCTGCAGCTGGACCGCGCGCGCGAGCGTGTCGCGCTCCTCGAGGTCGACGCCGCCGGTGTCGACCAGGAGGAACCTTCGCCCGTTCCATTCGGTCTCGACCTCCTTGCGGTCGCGCGTCACGCCCGCCTGCTCGTGCACGACGGTCTCGCGCGTCCCTGACAGCCGGTTCACCAGAGTCGACTTGCCGACGTTCGGATAGCCGACGACCGCGACCTTCGGCAGGCTCATCTGCGCTCGCGCGCCAGCTCGCCGATCCGCGCGACGACCTCGTCGATCGTCAGGCCAGTGGTGTCGACCTCGACCGAATCGGGCGCCGGCTCGAGCGGCGAGTGCTCGCGCGAGCGGTCCTTCTCGTCTCGTAGGGCCTGGTCGCGGAGCACGGTTTCGGGGTCGGCCCCCAGTTCCTCCGCCCGCCGGCGGGCGCGTTCCTCCGGGCTGGCCGTGAGGAAGACCTTCAGCTCGGCATGCGGAGCCACCACGGTGCCGATGTCACGACCCTCGGCGACCCAGTCGCCGCTCTTCATGAGGTCGCGCTGCCTGTCGACCAGCGCGGACCGGACGTCGGGGTCGGTGGCCACGCGGGACGCGGCTTCCGAGACCTCCGGCGTGCGTAGGGCGGGGTCACCGAAGTCGATCTCCACCTCGTGCGCACGCTGGGCCGCCGTGCCATTCGGATCACGCAGCAGAGAGAGCCCGACCGCCCTGTACATGGCACCCGAGTCGAGGTACGTGAAACCGAGGTCGGCCGCCACTGCCCGCGCAACCGTGCTCTTCCCGGCCCCGGCGGGGCCGTCGATCGCGATCACCATGGCGGCGAGGCTACCCGGCCAGCAAACGCTCGAGGTCGCGCTCGAACGCGGGGTACGACACCGCGACGGCCTCGAAGCCCTCCACCTCGACGCCCTCCTCGGACACCAGGCCCGCGACCGCGCCCAGCATCGCCAGCCGGTGGTCCCGGCGCGAGTCGATCGTGCCGCCCCGCAGCCGGCCCGTCCCGCGGACCACGAAGCCGTCCTCGGTCGCCTCGATGTCGGCGCCCAGCCCGCCGAGCCCCTCGACGATGCCGATGATCCGGTCCGACTCCTTCACGCGCAGCTCACCGGCGCCGCTGACTACGGTGTCGCCCTCGGCGAACACGCCCAGGAGAGCCACGAGCGGGATCTCGTCGATGGCGAGCGGCACCTCGGCGGCACCCACCTCGGTGCCCTCGAGCGGCGACGCCGCCACGTCGAGATCCCCGATCGGCTCGTCGGGCGCGAAGGTGCCGGGCTCCTCGAGCTCGCCCACGACCACCGCGCCCATCCGCTCGGCTATTCGAATGAAGCCCGTGCGTGTCCAGTTGAGGCCGACGCCGTCGATCACGATCCGCGAGTCCGGCACGAGCGTGGCCGCCGCTATCCAGAACGCCGCCGACGACGGATCGCCCGGCACGGTCACCTCGCCGAGCTCCAGCTCGTCGAGCTGCGACACGCGCAGCGCGCCGTCGTCCTCGCGCGTGAACCGAGCGTGCGCGCCGAGCAGGATGCGCTCGGTGTGGTCCCGGCTCGGATGCGGCTCGCGCACCCGCGTCTCCCCCTCGGCGAGCAGCCCGGCGATCAGCACGCAGGACTTGACCTGCGCGCTCGCGACCGGCAGCTCGTACTCGATCCCGGTGAGCTGGCTGCCGCCGACCCTGAGCGGCGGAAGGCGGCCGTCGCGGGCCTCGACGACGGCGCCCATCAGGGCGAGCGGCTCGACGATGCGATCGACCGGCCGCTTGCGGATCGACTCGTCGCCATCGAGGGTCCACACCCCGCCGGGGTGCCCCGCCAGCCACCCCGGCAGGAGCCGCAGGAGCGTGCCGGAGTTGCCCACGTCGAGCGTCCCGCCGGTCGCCTCGAGCGCTCCGCGCAGGCCGACGCCGCGCACCACGAGCTCGCCCTCCTGCGTGTCGGCCGCGGCGCCGAGCACGCGCAGGGCCGTCAGCGTCGAGAGCGTGTCCTCCGCGTAGAGGTAGTTCCGGATCGACACGGGCTCGTCGCTCATCGCGCCGAAAAGCGCTGCCCTGTGGGAGATCGACTTGTCGGCAGGCGGAGTGACGCTGCCGCGCAGCGAGCCGCTGGGCTCGAAGCGCCTGTTCACGGCTCGACGGCGTCGCCGAAGTCGAGCTCGTCCACGACCGCCTTCGCGCGCGTGGCTGCCTCGTCGCCTGCGATCCAGAACGTGATCGCCCCGGAGCGCATGTCGGGGGCCGGTGCGAGAGCCATGTCGACGATGTTGACGCCCGCACGCCCCAGGGCGAGCGCAAGCTGCGCCACGACCCCCGGCCGGTTGGGCACGGGCACGCGCAGCTCGTGGACGGGGCCGCCGGCGAGATCGGCCTCGAGCAGGCGCTGCCTGTCGGCTCGAGCCTCCTCGTTCCACTCAGCCACCGCCGGCGGCTCACCCGCACGCAGCGCGGCCGCCACGACCTCGAGCCGGCGCACGGTCTCGTCGACCTCGTCCGCGATCGACTCGGCGTTCGACAGGTAGATGTCGGTCCAGATGTCCGTGTTCGCCCCAGCCACGCGCGTGGCGTCGCGGAAGCTCGGCCCCACCCGCGGCAACGCTTCGCCCTGCTCGTCGAGCGCGCGCGCCGCCTGCGAGACGAGCACGTTCGCGATCACGTGCGGGAGGTGGCTGACCGTGGCGAGCAGCCGGTCGTGCGTCTCAGCGTCGATCGCGAGCGGACGCGCGCCTACCCCGACGACGAGGCGGTGCAGCCGTTCGTACAGAAGCCCCGAGGAGCGCTCGCCCGGCGTCAGGTACCAGGTCGCGCCCTGGAAGAGGTCGGCGCGGGCGTTCTCGACACCGGCGGTCTCCGCCCCCGCGATCGGGTGGCCGCCGACGAAGCGCTGGTCGGTGATCGCCTCGACGATCCGCCGCTTCGTCGAGCCGACGTCGGTGACGACGCAGTCGTCCGGGGCGGCCGCGAGCGCGCGCTCGACGAGCTCGGGCAGCGCGCCTACCGGCCCGCACGCGAAGCACACCTCGGCTTCCGCGAGCGCCTCCTGCATGTCCGTCGTGGCGCGATCGATCGCGCCAAGCTCCTGCGCGCGGTCGAGCCGCTCACGGCTGCGGCCGAAGCCGACGACGTCCGCATCGTCGAGCCACTCCTTGGCGGCAAGCCCGATCGACCCTCCGATCAGCCCGACTCCGAGGACGGCGATGCGCACGCGCGGCCGGCCCGGCGCCTCAGCGCCCGCGCGCGGCTCGGCGGGCTCGCACGGCGCCCGCGAGCTGGTCCAGCACGAGCGCCGTGGTCTCCCACCCCATGCAGCCGTCCGTGATCGACTGCCCGTACACGAGCGGCTTGTCCGGCTCGAGGTCCTGCCGTCCTGCTGCGATGAACGACTCGAGCATGACCCCGACGATCGCATCGTTGCCGCCGGCGACCTGGGCCGCGAGATCGGTCACGACCTCCGGCTGGCGAGCGGGATCCTTGCCACTGTTGTCGTGGGATGCGTCAATCACGACGCGCTCGGGCAGACCGGCCGACCGGAGCGCTTCCAGCGTGTTCGCGATCGAGCCCGCGTGGTAGTTCGGCGCCTCGCGCCCGCCCCGCAGGATGACGTGCGCGTCTTCATTGCCCCGCGTGTGGAGGATCGCGGGAGTCCCGTTCAGCGTGACGCCCGTAAAAGCGTGTGGCGACGAGGCGGCGCGGACGGCGTCCACGGCGATGCCGACGTTGCCAGCCGTGCCGTTCTTAAAGCCGACGGGCATCGACAGACCCGATGCGAGGTTCCTGTGGATCTGGCTCTCCGTCGTGCGCGCGCCGATGGCCGCCCAGGTGACCGCATCCGAGATGTACTGCGGCGTGATCGGGTCGAGGAACTCGCTGCCCGTGGGCAGGCCCAGCGACAGGACCTCGAGCAGCAGCCCGCGCGCCATGTGGAGCCCGGCGTTGACGTCGCCCGAGCCGTCCAGATGAGGATCGTTGATCATCCCCTTCCACCCGGTGGTCGTGCGCGGCTTCTCGAAGTAGACGCGCATCGCCAGGCACAGCTCGTCGCGCAGCTCGGGCGCCAGCGCGGCGAGGCGGTGCGCGTAGTCAATGGCAGCCTCGACGTCATGGACGCTGCACGGCCCGACGACCACGAGCAGGCGATCGTCCGTGCGGCGGAGGATGTCGACGATCGCCGACCGGCCGCGCAGGACGGTCTCCTCCT
Source organism: uncultured Thermoleophilaceae bacterium (assembly GCA_963846865.1). Taxonomy (GTDB): domain Bacteria; phylum Actinomycetota; class Thermoleophilia; order Solirubrobacterales; family Thermoleophilaceae; genus DASPHG01. The sequence continues at coordinate 197,170 of CAWJXU010000010.1, forward strand.
GCTCGCGCGTAAGCGGCAGGTCGTCCAGGATCTCGGTCGGAGGCTGAAGCGGCACGACCCGGTCGATCCGCTGGTCTCGGACCCGCTCGGGATGGCCCTCCATCAGGGTCCGTATCTCGCTAGTCACTGTGCATCACGCTTGCTTTCTGAAAAGTCGCTGGAAATCCTACGTGCGGACGGGGGCTCGGAACGGCGTCCGGGGCCTCTTTGGGGAGTACGTGCGGCAGGCAGCCGCAGGCCGGACGCCTAGCTAAATCGGCTAAACCAGCGATAGGCACGCGCTGTGCGACAGGGGTGCGTGCCCGGGCGGTCCATGTGTCCTTTGTATCAGGCCGCCAGCGTCTCGTCGAGGGCTGCGAGGAAGCGATCGTTCTGCTCGCGCGTCCCGAACGTGACGCGGAGGTGGCCCGGCCCGCCCAGGTCGGTCCCGCTCCGGACGATGACGCCGCGCTCACCGAGCCCTCGCATCACCTCGGCCTCGTCACGCTCTCCGAGCGCGACCCAGGTGAAGTTCGCGTTGCTCTCCGTCGTCTCGAGCCCGCGGTCGGCCAGCTCGGACTCCACGTGCACGCGCTCGATCGCAGTGCGCTCGACTCGACGCGCGACCTCGTCCTGGTGCAGAAGCGCCTCCGCAGCCGCAGCCTGCGCGAGCGCGTTCACCGAGAACGGCTGCCGCACGATGTCGACCGCGCGCTTGAAGTCGGACGACCCCAGCGAGTACCCGGCTCGCAGGCCGCACAGGCCGTAGACCTTCGAGAACGTCCTCAGCACGACGAGGTTGGGGTGACGCCGGACGAGGTCGAGCGATTCGTCCGGGTCCTGCATGACGGAGAACTCGACGTACGCCTCGTCGAGGATCACCGCCACGTGGCGCGGCAACCCGTTGACGAACTCGTCGATCTCCTCGACAGGCAGGGCGGTGGCGGTCGGGTTGTTCGGGTTGCAGACGACCACGATGCGCGTGGCGTGCGTCACCTCGCGCGCCATCGCGTCGAGGTCGTGCCGCCCCGCTGCGTCGAGCGGCACCGTGACCGCCCGTGCGCCCGTCATCGCCGCGAGGTGCGGGTACATCGAGAACGACGGCCACGCGTAGACGATCTCGGCGCCCGGCTCGAGCATGGCCTCGGCGGCAGCGAGCAGGATCTCGCATGACCCATTCCCCACCGCGATCCGCTCGGGCGGGAGGTCACAGCGCTCGGCGAGCCGGCGTCGCAGGAGCGACGCGGTCGGGTCCGGGTAGCGGTTGAGGTGGGAGAGCTGCGCGTCGACGACCTCCCGCACGGCCGCGTCCGGGCCCCACGGCGTCTCGTTCGAAGCGAGCATGGTCAGCTCGCCGTCGTAGCCGTAGGTCTCGGCAGCCGGGTACACGGGGATGTCGCGAATCCGGCTCGTGAACTCGATGCCGGTCATTGCGCGCCCTGGAGGTCCTTGCGCAACGAGACGGCCTCGCGCAGGTAGATGTGCTTCGGCGGGACCGACTCGTCCGCGTAGCAGTGGACGAGGACACGGATCACGCGCGGCAAGGCGTCCGGCACGTCGATCTCGTGCGCGCACAGGAGCGGGACCGCACTGAGCCCCATGCGCCTTGCCGCGACTGCCGGGAACTCGGCATCGAGGTCGCGCGTGCAGGTGAAGATGCACGAGACGAGGGCCTCGGGCTCGAGCGAGTTCTCGTCGAGCACGGCACGCATCAGCTCCTCGGTGGCGTCGAGGATCGCGTCGGCCTGGTTGGCGTCGACCGTGATGGCGCCGCGAAGAGCGCGAAGCTTCATGAGCCCGATTCTGCCGTTTTCCTCAGTCGCTCGACCTCGGCGGCCGAGAGCCGGCGCGCCTGGCCCGGCGCGAGGTCGCCGAGGCGGAGCGGGCCAAAGGCCACCCGCTCGAGCGTCTCGACCGGGTGGCCGACCGCCTCGCACATCCGCCTGACCTGTCGTTTGCGGCCCTCACCGAGGGTCAGCTCCAGCAACCCGTCCTCCATCTGACGCACCCGTGCGGGGCTGGTGCGGCCGTCGTCGAGCTCCACTCCCTCTCGCAGCCGGCGCAACGCCGCCTCCGCGACGGGCGCGGGCGCGACCCGGGCGCGGTACACGCGCGGGACGCCGTAGCGCGGATGGGTCAGGCGGTTCGCGAGCTCACCGTCGTTGGTCAGCAGCATCAGGCCGGTCGTGTCGGCGTCGAGCCGCCCGACTGGGTAGAGGCGCCGCTCACTGTCGGCGAGGTCGGTGACGATCGGGCGGCCGTGCGTGTCGCTCGCAGTCGAGACGACGCCCGTTGGCTTGTTGACGACCCAGACCTCGCGCGGCTCGGGCGAGACCGGCCGGCCGTCCACCTCGATCCCGCTGCCATCGCCGACGTCGTGCGCAGGATCTGTCACCACCGCGCCGCCGACCCGCACCCGGCCGTCGGCGATCAGCTTCTCGGACGCCCGGCGCGACGCCACGCCCGCGTGCGCGAGATAGCGCGCGAGCCGCACCTACGGGACGATCTTGATCGTCTCGCGAGCGGTTTCGCGCGTGTCCTTCCTCGCGGTCACGTCGAGCCTGACCTTGAACGCCCGCTGCGCCTCCTCGAGCCGGTTCTCTGCCCTCTGGCTGAGCGCCACGTCGAGCGCCACCCTGTCGTTCGTTGGCAGCGTCGCGCTCTCCGTGCCGATCGTCTTTCGCCGCGCCGCGAAGCCGAACCGCTCGGCCGTCTTCGGCGCGAGCGAGAGCTTCAGCTTCACGTCGCAGCCGTTCACGCAGCGGGCGCGGGCCCGCAGGCCGCGTCCCTCGACCAGGCGCTCCAGCCCCTGCTCGTCACGCGCGCTGACGGTGAGTCCGGGTGCAACGTCGACCGGCTCCGGAACCTCCCCGGTAGCGTCGCGCACGCGCACGGCGCCGGACATCGCAGAGCCGTGGAAGCCGCAGTGGTAGCGGAAGATCCCCGGAGTCTCGAACGTGCGCTGCGCGGTCCAGCTCGACGAGTCGGGCTGCGCCGGTTGCGTGAACGACCCGTCGTTGAACTCGACGTTGTGGAATCCGCCTGCGTTGTTCCAAGTCACGGTGTCGCCCAGGTCGATCGTCACGTCGTCAGGCGACCATTGCGTGCCCGGCCCGGCGGTGACCGTCTGGTCAGCAGCGCTCGCCGGCACGACCATGAGTGCGACCAGCGCGAGCGGAAGCGGCCAGCGGGAGAGCACGGCTCCATACTAAGCCGATGGATCTCGAGCGCCTCGAATCGCGTCTCTCCGAGTGGGGCGAGCCGTCGTTCCGAGCCGATCAGGTCTGGGAGTGGCTATCGCGCGGCTGCTCGTCCTACGACGGTATGACCAACCTCCCCGAGGCACTCCGCGAGCGGCTCGCGGACGAGCTTCCACTCTCCACGCTCAGCATCGAGCAGGAGGCGCGCGCGCTCGACGGCACCGAGAAGGCGCTCTTCATGACCGAGGATGGCCGGCCCGTCGAGGCGGTCCTGATGCGCTACCGCGACGGCCGCCGGTCGCTCTGCCTCTCGAGCCAATCCGGCTGCCCGCTCACATGCACGTTCTGCGCGACGGGCCGGATGAAGTTCGGCCGCAACCTGACCGAATCCGAGATCGTGGACCAGGCCCTCCACTTCCGCCGGATCGAGCCGGTGGACCACGCCGTCTTCATGGGCATGGGCGAGCCGCTCATGAACCTCGACAACGTGCTCGGCGCGTGCGAACGGCTCCCCGCGGTCGGCATCGCCACGAGCAACACCGCGATCTCGACGGTGGGCTGGATCCCGGGCATCGAGCGAATGACGCGCGAGGGCCCGCCGGTGCGGCTCGCGCTGTCACTGCATGCGCCCGAGGAGGCGCTGCGGTCGGAGCTGATGCCCGTGAACGACCGTTATCCGCTCGCCGACGTGCTCGAGGCGTGCCGCGCCTGGAACCTGGCCCGCAAGCGCCAGGTGTTCGTCGAGTACCTGATGCTCGGCGGGGTCAACGACCGTTATGAGCAGGCCGTCGCCCTGGCGGATCTCTTGCAGCCCCGGAAGGTGTTCAAGGTGAACCTGATCCCCTACAACCCCACCGAGGCGGGCTACCGCGGATCGTCGCGAGAGGCCGTGGGGGCGTTCAAGGATGCCCTCGAGAGGCGCGGCATTCGCACAACTATTCGCTTGACGCGGGGACGAGACATCGCCGCGGCTTGCGGTCAGCTTGCGGCCGGTGAGATGATCACGGAATGTTTAACCGTGTGCTTACGCGGAAGGCGAAGGTGTAACGGCACTCGCACCCGATGGAGGAGGGCTCCATGATCGACCTCCAGCCACTGACCACAGCCGAGTCGACGCCAGAGACGCACGATTTCGGTCGTGAGGAGGCAATGGCCCTGGTCGACCCGCACCAGCGGGACGGGGTCGATACGCCGGTCGATCAGCTCGACGCGCTGATCGCGGACGAGCTGTTCACGGCGTAGCACGAGCTTCCGGGGCGCGGCATCTCACGCCGCGCCCCTTACGCTCGTTCAATGGCAGTGAGGCTGCCGCCATTCCAGGCGTTGCTCGACGAGCACCGTGACGACGTGTACCGGTTCCTGGTCGCTTCGCTCGGCCGGGACGAAGCCGACGACTGCTTCCAGGAGACGTTCATCTCCGCGCTGCGGGCGTACCCGCGGTTGCGCGACGCGTCGAACCTGCGCTCGTGGCTCTTCACGATCGCCCATCGCAAGGCGATCGACGCGCACCGCGCGCGTGGACGCCGCGCCGTGCCGGTCGAGGAGGTGCCGGAGCAAGCGGACGCCGGCAGGGTCGGGCGGGACGGCGAGCCGGAGCTCTGGCGCGCAGTCCGCGCGCTTCCCACGAAACAGCGGGCGGCGGTGCTTCACAGATACGTCAATGACCTCGCCTACGTGGACATCGGGCGCGTGATGGGTTGCTCGGAGGACGCTGCCCGGCGCTCGGTGCACGAGGGCCTGAAAAAGCTGAGGACGGTGTGGGCGACATGAACAAGCTCGAAATGGCACTCCGAAGCGCTTCCCTCCCGCCCGGCGATGCCGGGGCCGCGGTCGCGACGGGCCGGCTGCTCGCGCGCGCGGAGGACGAAGGCCTCCTCGAGGTGGCATACGGATCGGTCGAGTCGCCGTTCGGCGACCTGCTCGCGGCCGTCACGCCGCGCGGGCTGCTGCGCCTCTCCTACGACCCGCGTCGGAACGACGCCGTGCTCGAGCAGATCGCGTCGAAGGTCTCGCCGCGGATTCTCGAGGCTCCCCCGCGAGTCGACTTGGTTCGGCGGCAACTCGACGAGTACTTCGAGGGACGGCGGCAGAACTTCGACCTCAACCTCGACTGGCGGCTCTCGCGCGGGTTCTCCCAGAAGGTCCTGCGCGAGACGGCACGGGTGCCGTTCGGACAGGTCGCCACGTACAAGCAGATGGCGGAGGCCGCCGGCAGCCCACGCGCGGTGCGCGCGGCAGGTAACGCGCTCGGCTCCAACCCGATTCCGATCGTCGTCCCCTGCCACCGTGTAGTCCGGACTGGCGGCAAGATGGGCGGCTACGGCGGCGAGCTAGGGCCCTACCTCGGGGGCCCCGAGGTCAAGCAGCGACTTCTGGAGCTGGAGGGCGCGCTGGACGAGGACGGTCGTCCGCGGGTCTAGCCTGCGGGCGTACGCGCCTGGCCGGCGATCCACGATCCGCCCAGGATGAGCGCCATTCCCACGAGCGTCCCGAGCGTGAACGCCTCGTCGCGGAACGTCACGCCGTAGATGACCGCGAAGACGGGCGCGATATAGGCGACGATCGACGCCTTCGCCGGGCCGACGTCGGCGATCAGCGTGTAGAACATCACGAACGCCAGGCCGGTGCCGCCCGCACCCAGCACGGCCATCGCGGCGATGGGGCCCGCCCCGGGCGCATCGCCGGGGAACGAGAGCAGCGCCACCGGGAGGACGAGCAGGGCGCTGGAAAGCATCGTGGCCGTGACGACGCCGATCGGCTGCGTCTCCTTGAAGCGCGCCTTCAGGTAGAAGCCGCCGATCGCGTAGCCGAGGCTCGCAAGCACGACTGCGAGCCCACCGACCAGCGCGGCCGAGTCGCCGCCCACGTCCACGCCGAGCAGCAGCGCGACGCCGACGATCCCGATGCCGATTCCAAAGCCGCCGACGGCGCTCGGCCGCTCCTCGTGATCGATGAAGACCGCGAGCAGCGCGGTCAGGATCGGCGCCGAGGCAACGAGGATCCCCGTGAGCGAGGACGAGATCTCCTCCTCGCCCCAGCTGATCAAGAGGAACGGGACAGCCACCTGGACGCCGGCGAGCAGGACGATCGGCCACAAGAGCGGCCGCAGGCCGCGCATCGCGCCGCGATGGAATGCCAGCGGCGCGAGGACGAGCGCGGCGAGCATCGTGCGCAGGAAGACCACCATCGCCGGAGAGAAGTCCTCCAGCCCGATCTTGATGAAGAGATACGACGCGCCCCACAGCGCGGCGAGCAATCCGAGCAGGGTCCATGAGCGACGATCCACCCCACCGAGGATCGCAGGACGCAGCATCACCTCCCACGACGATTTCTGAGAGGAGCGATCAGGCCGGCTTATAGAGGCCCGAGCGCGAGGCCCCGCTCCACCGCGAGCGCCGCTATCAGCGGGATCGCCTCGACGGTCGCCGCCACGTCCGCGCGGTGCCCGTACCGCGCGGAGTCGTGGAGCACGACGATCGCGCCGGGCTCGAGGTCGCGCTCGACGATGTCCAGGATCCGCTCGGCCGAGATCGTCTCCCAATCCATGCCCCACGCCGACCAGTAGACGGGCTCGAGCCCGACTGCGCGGACCGCCTCGTAGGAGTGCTCGTTGAACACCCCGTATGGCGGCCGGAACCAGCGCGGCCGGCGGGCGGTCGCGGCCTCGAGCGTGCCCAATCCGTACGCGGGCTCGTCCTTCGAGTCGCGCGGGCTCAGCTCGCGATGCGGTCGGTGGGTCGCGCCGTGGAGCGCGATCTCATGTCCGCGCGCCGCCACCTCTCGCGCCAGCATCGGCGCGGCCTTCACCTGCTCGCCAACCATGAAGAAAGTGGCCTTGAGACCCGCCCCGTCGAGTGCGTCGAGCACGGCGGGGGTCCCGTCCGGGTCCGGCCCGTCGTCGAACGTGAGCGCCACACGGTCTTCGTCGAGGTGCTCCAGCCCCGGGAACTCGCGCCAGCGCGCGAGCGTGTCGAGATGCTGGCCGAAGCTGGGCAATCAGCCCTGCGCCGGGGCGGCGCGCTGCTCGCCCGCCTTCAACAGGCGGTCACGGAGCGTTCCCTCTTCCTCGGGCGTCGGATCGAACGCGGTGACGTCGGGTAGCTCGTCCAGGTTGCCGAGGCCGAAGAGCTTCTCGAACAGCTCGCTGGTGCGGTACAGGACGGCGCCGAACTGGGAGCGGCCCGACTCCTGGATCAACCCGCGCTCGAGCAGCGTGCCGACCGCCGACTCCGACGCGACGCCGCGGATGCGCGCGATCTCCGGCCGCGACACGGGCTGCAGGTAGGCGACGATCGCGAGGCACTCCGCCTGCGCCTGGGTGAGCGGGGGCGTTCGCGGACGGGCGAGCAGCCGACGCGCCGCGCGCTCGGCGACCGGGTCGGTAGCCAGCGTGAAGCCCCCCGAGACCTCGCGCAGCACGACCCCTCGCCAGCCCTCGGCGTAATGCTCGCGGAGCCGCGCCAGCGCCTCGACGATCTCGCCCTCGTCGACCTCGCACGCCTCGGCCATCTCGGTGGCCGTCAGCGGGTCGGAGGACAGGAAGAGCAGCGCCTCGACGATGCGCGCGAGCTCGTTCACTGCGCCACCACCGTGATCGGGCCGAAGTTCTCCTCCTGCTGCCAGCCGGCCTCGCCCGACTTGTAGAGCTCGAGCAGCGCCCACAGCGTCATCGCCTCGGTCAGCCGGTCGGCGCCCTTGACCGCCTCGTCGAACGAGAACCGCGGCCGGCCGGAGAGGATCGAGCGCAGGTGCGCGAGCCGCATGTCCACCGTCACTCGCGGCTTGGCCATGTGACGCAGGTCGAGCGGCGGCGGCGTGCGCAGCAGCCCTCCGAGCGCCTCGCCGAGCTGCGTCGTCTCATACGACTTCACGGCCACGTCGAGCGAGACGCGGCGGAGCTCCTTCGGAAGCGGCGCGGAGCGGTACCGGTAGCCGGACTCCGCCGCGAGCCGCTGGTGCATGAACTGCGCCGCCGCGCGGTAGCGGCTGTACTCGAGCATCCGGGCGAGGAGCTCCTCCGCCGCCTCGCCGGGAGCGAGCTCGGGAAGCTCGACCTCCTCGCGCGGAAGCATGAGCTGCGACTTGAGCAGGAGCAGCGCCGCGATGAGCACGAGGAACTCCGTGGCCGCCTCGAGATCGAGCTCGCCCTTCTCCTCGAGGTGGTCGATGTAGGAGACGACCACCTCGGCGAGGTCGACCTCGAGCAGGTCGACCTCCTCCCTCAGGACCAAGGTCAGGAGCAGATCAAAGGGGCCCTGGAAGACCTCCAGGTCGAGATCAAGGGTTGCGACCCTCATCTGCGCGAGGTTAGACCGCTGGGCCGACGCCCATCGCGGCGCGCGCCTCGGCCAGCGTGCCCGACGCGATCGCCCGCGCGCGCTCGGCGCCCTCCTGCAGGGTGGCCTCGAGCGCCTTCTCGTCGCCGCGCAGCTCGCCGTAGCGCTCGCGCACCGGGGCGAGCAGTTCGACCACCGCCTCCCCGACCGCCCCCTTGAACGTGCCGTAGCCCTCCCCCTCGAACTCCTTTTCGACCTCGGCGGGATCGACGCCACGCGCGACGGACATGATCTCGATCAGGTTCGCTATCCCCTCCTTGCCGTCGCCGCGGCGCACCTCGCTGCCCGAGTCGGTCTGGGCGCGCTTCAGCTTCTTGAGGATCGCGTCCGGCTCGTCGTCCACGTAGATGAGCCCGCCCTCCGAGCCGTAGCTCGTGGACATCTTCGTCGTGGGGTCCTGCAGGTCCATGATCCGCGCTCCCACATCGGGGATCCGGTGCTCGGGGACCACGAAGACCTCGCCGTAGGTCGCGTTGAAGCGCTCGGCGATGTCGCGCGCGAGCTCGAGATGCTGGCGCTGGTCGTCCCCCACGGGCACCTCGTCGGTCTTGTAGAGGAGGATGTCGGCGGCCTGGAGAACCGGGTAGAGGAACAGGCTCGCGCGCACGAGCTGCTGCTCCCGCGCCGACTTGTCCTTGAACTGGTGCATCCGCTGGAGGTCGCCGTAGGCGGTCGAGGCGCACAGGAGCCAGCAGAGCTCGGTGTGCTCCATCACGTCGGACTGCCGGAACAGGATGCAACGTGCCGGGTCGAGGCCGGCCGCCATCAGCATCGCGGTGGTGTCGAGCACGTAGCCGGGCAGCGCCTTCGGGTCGTAGGCGACGCCCGTTGCATGCAGGTCGACGACGCAGTAGATGGCCGGATCGCCGCGCTCCTGGCCCTCGACGTACTGGCGCATCGCGCCGATGTAGTTGCCGAGGTGCTTGCGCCCCGTGGGCTGGATACCGCTGAAGATCCGCATCGGCGCGGCACACTAACGACGTGCTCCACGTCCGCCCAGGCCTCTCGATCCCCCTCGACGAGCTCGAGGTGCGCGCGACCCGCTCGTCCGGGCCGGGCGGCCAGCACGCGAACGTCACCGCCTCGCGGATCGAGGCGAGCTTCGACGTGCGCGCTTCGTCGACCCTGACCGATGAGCAGAAGCGGCGTGTGATGGCCCGCTGTGGGCCGATCGTCCGCGCGGTCGCGCAGGACACCCGCTCCCAGCGCCGCAACCGCGAGCTAGCGCTCGAGCGGCTAGCCGGCCGGATCGCCGGCGCACTGGTCGTGAGGCGTCCGCGCAAGCCCACGCGCCCGACCCGCGGGGCGAAGGAGCGCCGGCTGGATCAGAAGCGCCGGCGCGGCGAAACCAAGCGTCTGCGCGGCCGTCCCGAGCTCTAGGGCGCGGTCGCGTCGAAGACGACGCTGACGATCGCTTCGATCCGGCTGCGGCCCGGGCGAATGGGCGGAGGGCCCGAGTCGGGGCTCGGCGCGCCGCCGCTGGCGAACTCCTCGTCGAAAACGAAGAACTCCTCTTCGCGCCCCTCGGTGATGACCCGGGCCGGCCCGAGCGTCAGGCCGGCGCGCGCCGCGAGCAGCTCCGCCTTGGCACGCGCGTCGTCGAACGCCTCGCCGAGGACCTCCCGGTAGACCGCATCCGAATCCGCTACGAAGAAGGTGACGCTGCCCACGTCGGTTGCGCCGGCCCGAATCACAGCGTCTATCGCGGGCCCGACGTCCGATAGGTCGCGCACGGTCGCCCGGACGCCGCTGCGGGCGCGATAGCCAACAACGCGCACCCTCCGGGTGCGCCGATCGCGCTCGAAGACCCGTCGTAGCGTGACGCTGGTCGTCCGGGTGTCCGCACGCGCCACTCCTTGCTCGGACAGGGCGGCAAATACGCGCCGAGTGGCCCTCGCAGCCGCACCCAGCGCGCCGCGCGCTGTCCTGCGTTGCGCGCTCACCGCGGCCGTGAAGCGCGCCGTGTCGTTGGCGATCTGACGTGACGAGATCCCCTCGACGCTGATGCTGCGCGGCTCCGTGGTCTGCGCGTGCGCGGGTGCAGCGATCGACGCGAGCACGAGTGCTGTGGTCACCGCAACTGGACGCCGCACGCGCCCCGTATCGGCACCGCGCGCGCAACCTTTAGGCCATTCGGCCGAAGTGCCGATGCCAGGATGGCCATGGTGAAGGCGGCTCGCACCCTCCTGCTCGCGGTCGTGCTGTGCTCGGTCACGGCCGCGCCCGCGCACGCCGCGTTCTTTCCCGACCTGACCGTCGGCCTTTCCCCGGCGGCTGCGGCCGGCTCGCCCGCCCTCACGGCGACGATCGCGCAGCCCGCCGTCGACACGCCAATCGAGCGCTTCACGCTCACGCTGCCGGCGGGCTTCAGCGCGGCCGGCGCGCCCGGGGCGTCGGCGTGCACGTTCGCCGTGATCCGCATGGGGTCCTGTTCCCCCGCGACCCGCATCGGCAGCTTCGAGGGCCGGCTGGGGACGAAGGGCTCGTTCGCCGGCGCGATCCACAAGACCGGGCCGAACAGCTTCGGCCTGCTCGCGAGCTTCCTCGGGGGCGCCGTGAACCAGGTGATCGAGGGGTCGCTCACGCGGCGCGCGAACGGCGCCTTCGATCTGAAGCTCGACCGGCTGCCGGCGCTGCCCATCACCGGCCTGACGCTCCACCTCGGCGGTGGGCCGCTTTCGTTCATCCGGGCCCCCGAGGCCTGCGGCACCTACACGATCGACGGCAAGTTCACGAGCCGCCGCGGCGAGCTCGCGATCGACCGCACGCTGGTGCCGGTCGAGGGGTGCCAGGGCGTGCCCATGGTTCAGGTCGCGAACGTCCGGCTCAGCGAGACCAGCTTCCGGGCCGGCGGCAGCATGTACGGCACCCGCACGATCATCGCGTGGTGGGCGTCCGAGACGGTCGAGCACACCGACGTCCGGGTCGAGCGCCGCGTCCGGGGTGCGTGGCGGCTGCTCGGCACGCTCGTCGCCACCGGCAACGCGGGCGACAACAGGGTGCGCTGGGACGGCCGGGTGCAGGGTCGTCCGCTCGAGCCGGGCCGGTACGGCCTGCGGATCCAGCCCGCCGGCAGCGCGCCGGCGGAGCTGGTGGGCTTCCGGATCGTTCGCTAGAGCGGCTGCCGCACTACCGGGCGCTTCGCGGCGCGCGCCTCGTCGAGCCGGCGCACGGGGGTGGTGTAGGGCGCGTTCTTTGCGACCTCGGGATCCTTCTTCGCCTCGACCAGGATCGCTTCGATCGCGTCGGCAAAGTGGTCGAGGCGCTCCTTCGGCTCGGTCTCGGTGGGCTCGATCATCAGCGCCTCGTCCACGAGCAGCGGGAAGTACACGGTGGGCGGATGCACCTCGTGGTCGAGCAGCCGCTTCGCGATGTCGAGCGTGTTGATGCCGAGCTTCTTCTTCGCCCCGGTGCCGGAGAGCACGAACTCGTGCATGCAGTGGCGGTCGAACGCAAGTGGCAGGTACTCGGCGATGCCCTCGCGTCCCAGCAGCGCCTTGAGGTAGTTGGCGTTCAGGACCGCCGTCTCCGAGGCCTCCTTCAGCCCATCGGCACCGAGCGAGCAGATGTACGCGTACGAGCGCACGAAGACCCCGAAGTTGCCGTGAAAGCCGCGCAGGCGGCCGATCGACTTCGGGCGGTCGTAGTCGAGATCGAACCACTCATCGGCGCTTCCGTTCGACCCTTCGCGGCAAACCACCTGCGGTCGGGGCAGGAACGGCTCGATCCGGTCGGACACGGCGATCGGGCCGGAGCCCGGGCCGCCGCCCCCGTGCGGCTGCGTGAACGTCTTGTGCAGGTTGAAGTGGACGATGTCGAAGCCCATGTCGCCGGGCCGTGAGATCCCCATCACCGCGTTCAGGTTCGCGCCGTCGTAGTAGAGCGTGCCGCCGACCTCGTGGACGATCGAAGCGATCTCGCGGATGTTGCGGTCGAACAGCCCGAGCGTGTTCGGGTTCGTGAGCATCAGGCACGCGACGTCCTCGGTCGCCTTCTCGCGCAGGTCGTCCAGGTCGACGCCGCCGTCGGGCGCAGTGCCCACCTTCACGACCTCGTAGCCCGACATCGTCACCGTGGCCGGGTTGGTGCCGTGCGCGGTGTCCGGCGTCAGGACTTTGTGCCGCTCCTGGCCGCGATCCTCGTGGTAGGCGCGCGTCAGGAGGAGCCCCGCTTGCTCGCCGTGAGAGCCGGCGCTCGGCTGAAGCGAGACATGTGGCATCCCGGAGATCTCGGCGAGCGCGCCCTGCAGCCGCCACATCAGCTCGAGCGCGCCCTGCGCGTGCTCCGGGTCCTGAAGCGGATGCAGCCGCGCGTGCCCCGGCAGCGCCGCCACGCGCTCGTGCAGCTTCGGGTTGTGCTTCATCGTGCACGAGCCGAGCGGGTAGAAGCCGCTGTCGAGATCGAAGTTCTTCTTCGACAGCCGGTTGTAGTGGCGCACGATCTCCGGCTCCGAGACCTCGGGCAGCTCGGCCGGCTGCTTGCGGATCGCGCTCTCCGGAAGCAGGTCCGCCACAGCCACTTCAGGGACGTCGAGCAGCGGCGGCGTGAACGCGCGCCGCCCCTCCCTGCTTCTCTCGAAGATGGTCAGCGTCTCGCTCATGCGGCCACCTTCGACAGCAGCGCTGCGAACTGGTCGATGTGGGCCTTCGTGCGCCGCTCCGTGATCGCGATCAGCAGGCCGTCCTCGTACTCCGGGTAGTCGCGTCCGAGGCGGTAGCCGGGATTGATGCCCGCTTCGCGCGCGCGCGTGAACAGGTCATCGACGTCCGGCACGCGAACGGCGAACTCGCGCACGACCGGGCCAGGGTTGATCGACTCGAGGCCGAGCGTCTCGCGGGCGTAGTGAGTGCGCCGCAGCATCAGCTCGGCGATCTCCACCACGCCGCGCTTGCCCAGCCACGAGAGGTAGATCACGCCCGCGAGCGCGTTCAGGGCCTGCGAGGTGCAGATGTTGTGAGTGGCTTTCTCGCGGCGGATGTGCTGCTCGCGCGTCTGGAGCGTCAGCACGAAGCCGCGCCGGCCCTCCGCGTCCACCGTCTCCCCCGCGATCCGGCCCGGCATCTTGCGGATGTGGCTCTCGCGCGCCGCGAAGAAGCCGAACGACGGGCCGCCGAAGTCAAGCCGGTTGCCGAGCGACTGCCCCTCGCCCACGCAGATGTCCACGCCGAAGCTTCCCGGCGGCTCGAGGATGCCCAGCGGCAGCGGGTCGGCGGCGCAGACCACGAGCGCGCCGGTGCGCTTGCCCGCCTCCACGAGCGGCCCGAGGTCCTCGACGGTGCCGAGGAAGTTCGGCTGCTGCACGAACACGGCCGCGGTGTCGTCATCCACGGCGGCCGCGAGCTTCTCGAGATCGGTGGCGCCGGCGTCGTCGAGCGGCGTCTCGACGACCTCGCCGCCGAATCCCTTCGCGTAGGTCGCGAGTGTCTCGCGCGAGTGCGGATGCACGCCGCGCGAGATCACGAACTTCCCGCGCCCGTTCTCGAGCTTCGCGAGGTACGCGGCAGAGGCCACGGACGACGGCCCTTCGTACATCGACGCGTTCGACACCGGCAGCCCGGTGAGCTCGGAGATCGCCGTCTGGTACTCGAACATCACCTGCAGCCCGCCCTGCGAGATCTCGGGCTGGTACGGCGTGTACGGCGTGAGGAACTCCGACCGCGTGATGATCGAGTCGATCAGCGCGGGCACGTAGTGGTCGTACATGCCCGCCCCGAGGAACGAGATCTCGTCGTCGGCGCTGGTGTTGCGCGCGGCGAGGCCGCGGAGGTGATCGTTCACATCCTGCTCGGACATCCCGGGCGGGAGATCGAGCTCGCGGTCCAGCCTGACCTCGTCCGGCACCTCCGACTGGAAGATCTCGTCGAGCGAGGAGACGCCGATCGCGTCGAGCATCTCGCGGCGGTCCGCGTCGGTTGACGAGGTGTAGCGGCTCAAGCCTGCAGAAGCTTCCTGTAGGCGTCCACGTCGAGCAGCTGCTCGACCTCACCCGGGTCGCTCAGGCGAACGCGGACGAGCCAGCCCTCGCCGTAGGGATCGTCGTTGATCTGTCTCGGGCGCATCGGCAAGCGCCTCGTTCACGGCGACCACCTCGCCCGAGAGCGGCGCGAACACGTCCGAGACCGCCTTGACCGACTCGACCTCGGCGTAGGACTGGTTGACCGTCACCGTCGTGCCCACCTCGGGCGGGTCGTAGAAGACGACCTCCCCGAGCGCGTCCTGCGCGTACCAGGTGATGCCGAACGTGGCCTCGTCCCCGTCGACTCGGGCCCAGTCGTGCTCCTTGTGGTACTTCAGCTCGGGCGGATAGCTCTCCTCGGCCAACTAGGCGTCCTCCTTCTTGTAGAGCGGCTTCTCGCGGATCTCGGCGCGGCGGCGCTTGCCGCGCACGTCCACCTCGATGTGCGTCCCGGGCGCGGCGGCGTCAACGGGAACGTACGCCATCCCGATGCCGGCCTCGAGACACGGCGAATGGCTCCCGCTCGTCACGACCCCGCGCTCCTCGCCGTCGACCAGCACGGGATTGCCCGGGCGCGGGATGCCCGGATCGGTGAAGGCGAACGGGACGAGCTTGTCCTGAGGCTCGAATCCCTCGAGCGCGTCCGAGCCGATGAACCCCGTCTCGAGCTTGCAGCACCAGCCGAGGCCGGCCTCGATCGGGTTGCGCTCCTCGGAAAGGTCGTTCCCGTACAGGTGGAAGCACACCTCGAGCCGGAGCGTGTCGCGGGCCCCCAGGCCGGCCGGGGTCGCGCCGAGCGCGTCCCAGACCGTCGTGGCGCCCTCGGGCGGGACGAGCAGCTCCACGCCGTCCTCGCCGGTGTAGCCCGTGCCGCACACGAGGCAGTCGACCCCGGCGACACGCGACTCGACGACCTTCATCCGCGCGGGTGCATCGCCCTCCAGGTGGCCCGTGAGGAGTTTCGCGCGCGCGTGGCCCCTGCAGCGCGATCATCGCGTAGTCGGACGCCGCGTCTCGGACCTCGACGTCGAACCCGCCCGCGTGCTCCGCGAACCACGCGTGGTCCTTCTCGTGGTTCGCGGCGTTGGTGACGGTGAGGTAGCGATCGTCGCCGAGCCGGTACGTGAAGAGGTCGTCCAGCACCCCGCCGTCCTCGCGGCAGAGCACCGAGTACTGGGCGCCGCCCACGGCGATCTTCGAGACGTCGTTGGAGAGGATCCGCTGAAGGAACGGCTCCGCGTCGGGGCCGCTCGTCTCGATCTCGCCCATGTGCGAGACGTCGAACGTGCCGGCACCCGTGCGGACCGCCACGTGCTCCTGCCGGATGCCCTCGTACTGCACCGGCATCTCCCAGCCCGCGAACGGGACCAGCCGCGCGCCGGCTGCACGATGGCGGTCGAAGAGCGGGGTCCTGCGCAGGGTCTCGGTGGTCGGCGGCAAGGGCCGAGAGGTTAGGCTGCCCCAGCGATGAGCGGGATCGTTGCGCCAAAGAGCAGCCTGTTCTGGCGATTCTTCAACACGTCCACCAAGGGCCACACGGTGATCTTTCGCCTGACCGGCGGGCGGATCGGCGGGCACATGGTCGGCGGGCCGATCCTGCTGCTCCATCACACAGGCGCGAAGAGCGGGAAGAAGCGCGTTTCCCCGCTCTTGTACCTGCGGGACGGCGACCGGATGGTCATCGTCGCGTCGAAGGGCGGGTACACGAAGCACCCGGGGTGGTTCCACAACCTGATGGCCAACCCGGCCACGCACGTCGAGCTGCCGCGTGAGGGGAAGGTCGCCGTCAGGGCCCGGAAGGCGGGCCCTGAGGAGCGCGAGAAGCTCTGGCCGCGGGTCGTGAAGCTCTACAAGGGTTACGCGGCCTACCAGAAGTCCACTTCGCGTCAGATCCCGCTCGTGGTGCTGGACCGCGCCTAGAAGCGAAAGTCCCGGCTCTCAGCAACGTTCTCTTCCTGCATGAGCTGCGTGCGCCGGCTGGCCCTGCCAGCAGCCCTTTTCGCGTCTTCCATTGCGGCTGCGCCCGCGGCGGCCGAGCCCGTGCGCGATCGCGACGTCTACGCGGACGTCACGCAAGACCGGATCACGCTCGGCAATGCGGTCGCCGAACGCAGCTGGGGGCGCGAGTCGTTCGTCACGCTCGAGCTGCGCGACAAGCGCTCTGGCGGGCGCGTGTGGAGCGCTGATGCGCCCGACTTCCGCCTGCTCGGCACGGGCACGCCGATCACGAGCGACCAGTTCGCCGTAACCGGCACCGAGATCTCGCGGCTCGAGCGCGGCGGCCTGCGCGTCGAGATAGAGCTCACCGGCCCGGCCGGAATCACCGCCACCCGGATCGCGGAGGCCTATCCGCGCATCGCCGGGTTCAGGACGCAGACGATCGTCGAGAGCATCGCGCCGCTGCCGATCACGGGCGCGACGCTCGACGAGGCGGCGGTCGGCGACGGCACCCGGACAGCCGCGCACAACCTGCGCGCGGGCGCGGACTGGCGCAGCCCCGACTACGCGGGCCCGCCGGTGGGCGTCGGCGACCAGCAGACCGGCACGTGGCGCGCGACGACCGAGGGCGGGCCGGGCGAGCCGATCGAGGCGAACGCCCAGTGGCTCGAGGCGATCGACGGCGATCGCCGCATCGCGATGGTGATGGAGCGCAACGACCAGCCGTCCTCGCGTGCGCGCTACGACGGCAGCACGGCGCGGCTCGAGATCGACTACGAGCGCGACGTGATCATCCTCGGCCCGCTCGAGGAGAACGCCCACGTCGAAAACCCCTTCGAGGACGGCGGCCGTAGGCGCGTGATCCTGCCCGGCGAGCCGTTCGCGCTCGAGCCGGCCTTCGTCGCGCTCGGCGCTCACGACGGCGACGCGGAGTGGCAGCACCACGCATACCTCGTCCGCCACCGCCTGACGCCATACCCCAAGGCGATCACCTTCAACAGCAACGGGACGGACTCGAACGTCCGCTCGACGGGCGCCAAGGACGACCTCGACATCGACGTGATCCGTGAGATCGCGCCCAAGGCGCGCCGGCTCGGGATCGAGACGTTCATCCTCGACGACGGCTGGCAGGCCCGGTCGGGCGACTGGCAGCCCGACTCGCCCGAATTCCCGGAGCCGCGCGCGCAATACGGCCCGCGCTTCCCGGATTCGGAGTTCACGGCGGTCCGCGAGGCGATCGCCCCGATGCGGCTCGGGCTGTGGTGGACGCCGCTGCACTTCCACCCGTCGTCCGAGACCTACAAGCAGCACCCTGAGTGGATCTGCCAGCCGATCGGCGACGCGCTGCTGGCCTACAACACGGTGGAGCCCGAGTCGAGCTCGAACGAAGCGGGGCTCGTGACCTGGGGGCCCGACGCCCTACCGCACGTCGAGGAACGCCTGACGGACGCGATCGAGAACTGGGGCGTCCAGTACTTCAAATGGGACTTCATGGCCTGGCTCGACTGCGTTGGCCAGGGAGACGTCTACGACTTCCGCGAGGCGCTGCTCGCGATGCTCGACCGGCTGCAGGCGAAGTACCCGCACGTCACCTTCCAGATCGACGAGACGAACGACTACCGCCTCTTCCCGTACGAGTCGGTCGCGCGCGGGCCGTCGTGGTTCCAGAACGGGTCGCCGGAGTACCACCAGCTCCTGCACAACGTCTGGAACCTCAGCCCCTACGTGCCCGCGTGGTCGCTCGGCCAGCACTTCCTGGGCGGCCGCGCGTGGGAGAACCACCCCGTGGCGACGCTCATGGCGGCGGCGCTCCCCTCCCACCTCACGTTCTTCAGCGACCTGCGCGACATCCCCGATGCCGTGATCGAGGAAGCGCGGCCGTGGCTGAAGCTCTACAAGCGCCACCGGCCCCTGTTCACCGGGATGACCTACCCGCTCCTCGCGGACCCGCTCGAGCAGGGCTGGACCGCGCTCCAGTCGTGGGATCCGGAGCGCGGGGTCGGCGCCCTGCTCGCGTTCCGGCAGCAGGACGAGCGCGCGGCGATCCAGATCCCGCTTCGCAACGTCCCGGACGGGCGGGAGTTCGAGCTCTTCCGCGGACCGGACTCGACGCCCATCGGCACCGTGAGCTCGCGCGAGCTGCGCGACGGGCTGACCGTCGAACTTCCCGAGAAGGACACCGCCGAGGTGCTGGTGATCCGGCCGGCGCGCCGATGAGGCGCACGCTCATTTTCACGGCCGCCCTGCTCGCGTGGGCGGCCGCTCCCGCCCAGGCGATCGAGGGCGAGTGGCTGGCCGGCGACCTCCACGTGCACACCACGTACTCACACGACTCCTACGGCGGCCCGTCCGACGACAACACCGGCCCGGAGGAGCTCTACACGCTCGGCTGGAGCGTCGAGGAGCAGTTCACGCACGCGTCCACGCGCGGGCTCGACTTCCTCGCCATCACCGACCACGAGGACATCCGCTCCCAGTCGGAGCCCGGCTTCGGGGCGAACGGCGTCATCCCCATCCCCGCCTACGAGAACTCGTTCAGCGGCCACGCGCAGATGCTCGGCGCCACGCGGCTGTACGACAACGGCGACGAGTCGGCGGCGGCGGTGCAGGCCGCGGCTGACGCGCTGCGCGCGGACGGCGGGGTCGTTCCAGGTCAACCACCCCGCCAACGGCTCGACTCGATTTCCCGAACGACGCCGACTGGAGCTACCTCTACGACGTCCAGCCGGACACCGTCGAGGTGTGGAACATCTCGCGCCTGTACCAGCCGCCGCTTCCGTCCGGGTCGAACAACGACGACGCGATCCGCTACTGGCAGGGCTGGCTCGACCGCGGCGCGAAGGTGGCCGCCACCGGCGGCAGCGACAGCCACTGGCGCTCGACCTTCGCGGCGCAGGGCGTCGGCCAGCCGACGACGTGGGTCTTCGCCCGCGAGCGCACGACGGCGGGCGTGCTCGAGGGGCTGCGCGCGGGACGCACGTTCATCTCCCACCAGCCGCCGAACCTGGGCGGGCCGCGGCTCTTCCTCGAGGGCGGCGGACAAGATGGTCGGCGACGAGGTCGCGCCTCGGCAGCGCGCCTCAGCGTGCGCGTCGAGAAGGCGCGGGTATGACCTGCGTCTCCTCAAGACGGGCGGGAGCCGGTCGGCAAGCCGGTCCTGGTCGCGGGGCCGCGTTCGAGCACCGTTCAAGGCGCCGGCGCGCGCCAGGCTGGGTGCGCGCGGAGCTGTTCGTGCCGGACCGCGCTGCGGAGCGCAAGGCGCTCTGCGACCGCCGCGACACGACCTACTGCCGCAACAAGCTCGGCGTGACGGCGATGACATCCGCCATCTACGTGCGTTGAAGAAGCTCTTCGCCGCTCTCTGCGCTGCGGCGTCCTGCTGCCTCGCGGCAGCCTCGCCCGCCCAGGCGGAGCTGACGGCGGGCGCGGCGAACGCGGACATCACGCCGCCGATCGGGACGCCGCAGTTCGCGTACACAGCGCGCTCGCGGCTGGCCGGGGGCGCGCCACAGGACATCGCGCTGCAGATCATCGCCGACCCGGACGGCGGCCTCTACGCGAAGACGTTCGCGGCCAGCCGCGGAATCCACACGCGCGTGCGGGCACGCGCGATCGTGCTCGACACGGGCGCCGAGCGCGCCGCGCTCGTGCAGGTGGACCTGGGCGGCATCCCCTACGCGCTCGTCCAGCGCGTGTACGAGCTGATCCCCGACGCCGGCATCCCGCTCGAGAACATCATGATCGCGGCCACCCACACCCATTCCTCGACCGGGCCGATCTGGCCGGTCGACTCGACCGGCTACGCGGCGCTCGGGGGCGATGCGTTCGACCCGCGCGTGTTCGAGTTCACCGCCCAGGGCATCGCGAAGGCGATCGTGGTCGCGAACTCCTACCGCGTCCCGGCCAAGCTCGGCATCGCCGAGACGCGCGTCACGAACGCCTCGCGCAACCGCAACTTCGAGCCGTTCAAGCGCAACGAGGACATCCCGAAGGACGAGGCCGCCGCGAAGGAGGCCTCGATCGACCCGGTCCTGACCGTCATCCGCGCTCGACGAGCTCGACGGCCGCCCGATCGGCGTGTGGTCGAACTTCGCCGATCCACGAGACCTCCTTCGGCGACGAGAACCTGCTCTTCTCGGGCGACAACGCCGCATTCACCGAGCGGATCGTCGAGAAGAGATCCGGACGGCGGCCCGCAAGCGCGGAACCCCGGCGCGCCGCCCGGCGAACGTGGTGAACGTCTGGACGAACTCGAACGAGGGCGACATCTCGCCCGACGGCGGCACCGACAAGGTGCCGGCGGAGCCGACGCCGCCGAAGGCCGCGCAGGCGGCCGAGCCCCCGGCCGAGGAGAGCCTCCAGTACAGCGGCAACTCCTTCACCGGCGCCCACATGGCGGGCATGAAGGTCGCGCGCGGCGTGCTCAGGGCGTGGCGCAGGGCGGGGCGCTCGATGACGACGGACGTCCCGCTCGACTCGCGGCTCGGCTACGTCGCCTTCGACGGCGCGACCGCCGACGGCGAGCCGGTCGGCCCGAACGCCGTCCTGGGCCAGGGCGGGGTCGTGGCGGACGACGGCGCCTGCGCGCCGTTCGACGGCTTCGCGGGCCCCGGCCAGGGCATGAAGATGCTCGCGCTCGGCGGGCCCGGCGACACGCTGGTGCCCGGCACGCAGCCCGTAAGCGTGATGCGCATCGGGCCGCTCGCGGTCCTCGCGCTGCCCAGCGAGGTCACGAAGCAGATGGGGCTGCGCATCCGCGAGGCCGTGAAGGCCTCCGCCGGCGGCGCCTACGAGGACGTCGTCCTCTCCGGGCTCACGAACGGCTACTCGTCGTACACGTCGACTCCCGAGGAGTACGACGCCTGCCACTACGAGGGCAGCTTCACGCTCTTCGGCCGCCGCCAGGGGCCGCTCTACCGCGACGCCGCCGTCGCGGTCGCGAAGGCGCTTCTCGAGGGCGCCGAGTACGCGGGCGACCCCGAGCCCGCCTACCGGGTGGACTCGAGCGGCAGCTACCCCGAGCCCGAGCCGACGCCCGACGCCGGGACCGCGGTGACGCAGCCCGAGAAGAGCGTCGTGCGCTACGGGCGGGCGACCTTCAGCTGGAACGGCGGCCACCCCGCGATCGACGCTCCGTCCGGGCCGGCACCTCGTCACGACGCAGCGTCTCGGGCGCAAGCGCTGGAAGCGCGTGGCGACCGACGACGGCTTCTACGACATCCTCGAGCGCGACCCCGAGACCGACGTGTGGACCACCACGTTCCAGACGACGGAGTGCATGCGCGCCGGGCACGCTACCGCTTCCTCATCCGCGGCCGCGCGGACACGGGCTCGGGCCCCGACGGATTACCGGCTCGAGTCGGACACGTTCAAGCTCGCGCCGATCACCAACCTCACCCCGACGCTGGCCGTCAACGGCCTGACGGCGCGCGTGACCGCCCTCTACCCGGACCCGGGCGAGGAGGACACGATCCTCGCGCTGCCGCGGCGGGTCCGGAGCGGATGGGCCGTTCTGGGCGTGAAGCGGAAGGGGCGCAAGCAGGAGAAACGCGTGCGGGCGCGGCTGACGAAGGACAGGCTCGCTTTCCAGGCACGGGTGCCCCGCGGAGCCAAGGTCCGCGTGATTCGCGTCAGCGACGGCTGCGGGAACCGCTCCGCCCGAGGCGCCTAGGCGCTGCCTGTCGCGATCAGGACCTGGTTGCTCAGCTCGACGCTGCCGTCCGATCCGGCCTGCTCCGCCATCGCGGCGGTGATCGCGGCCCAGCCCGCGTCCTGGACGTCCTGCGGGTGCGGAGCGAATATCGCCGAGATCGGCGGCGCGATCTCCCGGACGAAGACCGTGAACTCGTCCGCGGAGGCGAACGTGAAGCTCACGTCCACGTCCTCGACCTCGACGTCCGAGAAGCCGCCGCCCTCGAGCAGGCCACCGATCGCCTCGGGCGTCGGCCGGGATAGCGGCCCCGGCGTACCGGGCGGTGGCGGCTCGGCGCCGACGTGCTGGAGGGCGGTGCGCACCGGGATGCCCAGGAAGGGCACGCGGTCGGGCGTTCCCCACGAAGCGATCGACATCCGGCCGCCCGGCTGCATGCAGCTGCGGACGCGGCTCGCGGCCCCTTCGCCGTCAGGGTCGAAGATGATCCCGAAGCGCGACAGCGCGGCATCGAAGCTGCCCGCCGGGTAGTCGAGCGAGATGGCGTCGGACTGCACGAACTCGATGTTCTCGAGCCCCTCGGCCGCCGCACGCTCGCGCCCATAGGCGAGCATCTCGGCCGAGATGTCGGAGGCCACCACCTTGCCGCTGGGGCCGGCAACTCGTGCGGCCGAGAGCGACGGCTCCCCGTAGCCCGCCGCCACGTCCAGCACCCGGCTCCCAGCCGTGACTCCGGCCAGCTCCACCATGCGCTCGCTGACGTGGCTCGCAGCGCTGTCGATCAGCTCCGACCACTTGCGCCAGCCGGTCGCGGCCTTGTCCCACTGCTGATGCTGCGCGTCGCGGAACTCCGCGGCGTCGATCGTCTTCGATTCCATGCGTGTCCTTCCGGTTCGCCTGAGGCGAACCTATGGGATACGCAGCGGCCCGTAAAGGGGCCGGCTCAGTCGCGCAGGAACGGCGGGATGTCGATGTCGTCGTCGGAGATCTCGAGCGACGAGCGCTGAGAGTCGTCCATCACGACATCGCGGCGCCGCGGGCCCGTCCGCTCGCCCGACTCGCTCCGCTGGCGGCTCGGCCGCTCGACGTCGAAGAGCACGCTGCGCCCGCCGGCGCGTCCGCCGCGGTCGAACCCGGTGGCGATCACCGTGACGCGTACCTCGTCCGCCAGGCCCTCGTCGATCACCGAGCCGAAGATGATGTTCGCGTTCGAGTCCGCGGCGCTCTGGATGATCTCCGCGGCCTCGTTCACCTCGAAGAGGCCGAGGTCGGAGCCGCCGGTGATGTTCAGGAGGATGCCGCTGGCGCCCTCGACCGACTGCTCGAGCAGCGGGCTCGAGATCGCGTTGCGGGCGGCCTCGGTGGCGCGGTTCTCGCCGCTGGCGGAGCCGATGCCCATCAGCGCCGAGCCGGCGTCCTGCATGATCGTGCGGACGTCCGCGAAGTCGAGGTTGATCAGGCCGGGGATCGTGATCAGGTCGGTGATGCCCTGGACGCCCTGGCGCAGGACGTTGTCGGCCTCCCGGAAGGCGTCGAGGATGCTCGTGCGGCGCTCAACGATCGAGAGCAGCTTCTCGTTCGGGATCACGATCAGCGTGTCGACCTGCTCGCGCAGCCGCTCGATGCCGTCGGCGGCCTGGCGCTGGCGCTGCATGCCCTCGAACTCGAACGGGCGGGTGACAACGCCGACCGTGAGCGCGCCGATCTCCTGCTTGGCGATCTCGGCGATCACGGGCGCTGCGCCGGTGCCGGTGCCGCCGCCCTCGCCGGCGGTGACGAAGACCATGTCCGCGCCCTTGAGCGCCTCCTTGACCTCGTCGCGGCTCTCGGAGGCCGCGCCGTGCCCGACCTCAGGGTTAGCCCCGGCGCCGAGCCCGCGCGTGAGCTGGCTGCCGACCTGGAGCTTGATGTCGGCGTCGCACATCTGGAGCGCCTGCGCGTCCGTGTTGACGGCGATGAACTCGACGCCCTTCA
The DNA here is from genome assembly GCA_963846865.1 of uncultured Thermoleophilaceae bacterium. GTDB lineage: Bacteria > Actinomycetota > Thermoleophilia > Solirubrobacterales > Thermoleophilaceae > DASPHG01. The sequence goes on from CAWJXU010000010.1 coordinate 221,203, forward strand.
GGCCTGCATCGACCATGCGGTTGACGGCGTTCGTGCCGCCGCCGCCGATGCCTACGACCTTGATGACCGCGAGGTAGCTACCCGTGTCCAATGTGTCTCGCTCTCCGTCCGGCGCTCAAGTCATGGTTGAGCGTTTTCGGTCCCGCCGAAAACCGCAAACAGCGGCCACTGTAAGCGCAGGGTGTCGGATATGTCAACGAACGGCATGTTCCCTTGCATTCACTAACTCTCGACCAATGGTCGAGACTGGGCCAAAGGCTCAAGTCACGGTTGAGGGCCGGTGGGAGCGGCCGTCGCGGGCGGTGTCGCCACGGGCGCCGGCGCGGTTTCGGCCGTTGGGGCGGGTGCGGGCGCGGCCGGATCCACCGGGGTCTCCGGCGGCACGGCGGCCGCCGGGTCCGTGGGGGGCACGGCCGTCTCGGGCGGCACCGCGGTGACGGGCGGCGCGACGACCTCCCCCGCGGGCGCGACGGGCTCGATCGTCTCGACGGGCAGGCCGCCCGCCACCGGCCGCTCGGGCAGGCGGACGTCGATGTAGGTGGCCCCGGCGGCGTCCGGGTCGGCCAGGACGCGCGCGGCGGCGGTCCACTTCTCGATCGCGAAGTCCGCGTCGCCGAAGATGATCTCGGGCCCGTCGCGGAGCTCGAGCACTATCCCCTGCTCCGGACCCTCGCTCACCCGCTCGATCCGCTGTGCCATGCCGGCGGGGGCGGCTCCGGCCACGAGCAGCGCCCGGAGCGTGCGCGGATCGGTGACCCTGCCGTCGGTGATCGGCTTCTCCATCCGCACCAAGGCGAGGCCCTCGGGCGGCTGGAGGCCGCGCAGGACCGTCCCGTCACCGGCGACGGGCACGGGGACGCCGTCGACCGAGACCAGGGCGGCCGCAGGACGCTCCACGACCTCGATCCGCAGGGCATGCGGGAAGTCACCCTCGACGTGGATCGAGCCGACGATCGGGAACCCCCGGACCGCCTCCTCGAGCTCGTCCGTGCGGATGTGCAGCGTGGTCATCTCCTCGGCGACCGCGGTAAGGGCTCGCCTCGATCCGCGGCGCGTCCTTCGTCGTCAGCCCGGTGATCTCCACCTCGTTGACCGCGACGAGCGCGGAATCGCGGAACCAGAACTGGTACAGCGAGCCGAGCAGCACCGCCACGAGGGCGGCGAGCAGCAGCCGCCGCCGCATGCGCGGGCTGAGCGACAGCCTGATCGGCCGCGCGACGATGCGGGTCGGGAGTGAAGCAAGGGTGCGCGGGAGCGCGGCGGCCAGCTCTCTCACTGGGGCTGATTTCGCGCTTGGAGGCCGCGTTCCTACAAGCGAACGGATGCGGGGTAGGGGGCGAGGGATCGGCCGCTGCCGACAACTGCGCTTTTCGGGTCGCTATAGCGACCAAAAGTGCGCAGTCGTCACGACCGGGCCCCTACCCAGCCGCCGTTTTCTCGGTCAGAGCCCGCGCCAGCTCATCCACATCGCCCGCACCGAGGGTCAGGAGCGCGTCGCCTTCCCGCAGCTCGGCCCGCAGCAGGCGCTCGGCGTCCTCCGCGCCCGGCGCCCAGTAGACCGGCCGGCCGCCCGCGGCGTCCGCTGTTGCCGCCGCGACGAGCCAGCCGCTGACTCCGGGGAAGTCCTCCGCCCGCTCGCGCGCCGGGTAGACGTCCAGCACCACCGTCACGTCGGCCAGAGCGAGCGCCCTCCCGAAGTCGCGCGCCAGGTGGCGCGTGCGCGAGTAGAGGTGGGGCTGGAAGCAGGCCACGATCCGCCCCGCCCCCAGCGTTCGCGCCGCCTCGAGCGTCGCGCGCACCTCCGTCGGGTGGTGGGCGTAGTCGTCGTAGACCTGGCTGCCGGCGGGCCCCGCCCCGTGCGCCTCGAACCGGCGTCCCGCCCCGGCGAAGGAGCGCAGCGCCTGCGCCGACTCCTCCGGCGCGACGCCCGCCTCCCGGCAGGCGAGCACGGCGGCCAGCGCGTTCAGGACGTTGTGGCGGCCGGGTACCGACAGCTCGAACTCCGCGCCGAGGGCGCTGAAGCGCGATCCAAGCGGCACCAGCTCCGCGTCCGGCTCGTCCAGGTCCGCGATCACCACCCGCGCGCCCTCGGTGAAGCGATCGAATGCCTCCTCGAGCTCGCCGATCGTCGCGAAGGTCGCGTGATGGTCCAGCTCGACGTTCGTCACGACCGCGACCTCGGCGGACAGCTTGAGAAAGGAGCGGTCGGACTCGTCGGCCTCGACCACGAGCCACTCCCCCTCTCCCCAGGCGGCGTTCGTCCCGGTCGAGCGAACCTCGCCGCCGATCACGTACGCCGGGTCGCGGCCCGTCTCGACCAGCACGTGCGCGGCCATGCTGGCCGTCGTCGTCTTTCCGTGCGTGCCGGCCACGGCGATCGTGCGCCGCAAGCGGGTGAGCTCGCCGAGCAGGTCGCCGCGGTGGAGCACGGCCGCCCCGCGCCCGCGGGCCGCGCTGAGCTCCGGGTTGTCCTCGTCGATCGCCGTGGACACGACGACCTCGGCACCGTCCGGCACGTTCGCCGCGTCATGGCCGACTACGGGCTCGAGGCCCGCTTGGCGCAGGCGCTGCAGGTAGCTCGAGTCGGCGCGATCCGAGCCGGTCACCTCCGCCCCGAGCGTGTTCGCCACCAGCGCGAGCCCGCTCATCCCCGCGCCGCCGGCGCCGATGAAGTGCAGCCGCCGGCCAGCCCATGGTGTCGAGCTCATAGCGATCGACCTTAGCTATCGTCGCGGCCCGTGAAGAAGGGGCTCGCGCTCTTCATCGCGGCCGCTCTCATCGCTAGCTGCGACTCGGACGACGGCGGTGACGAGACCGCCGCAGAGACCACGCAGCCGCCCGCCGACAGGGCGGTTTTCAAGTCGAGCCGGATCGCGTTCACGTTCGAGTATCCGGAGGAGCTCGTCGTGGACAGGAGCACGCGTGCGCCCGTGCTCGCGCGCGTGGCCGTGAACCGGCGCGCGCGGCTGAACGCCATCCAGGTGCGGCAGACGGCGCGCCGCGAGCTCCAGCCCGCGCGCTACCTGGACGAGTTCCGGCGCGACCTCGAGGGCTCGGTGGAGAGCGTTGACACAAGCGAGGACCAGGTCGGGGACCTCGACGTCGGCGTGCTGGAGGTGACTGGCAAGGACTTCAACTCGTCGTCGTACTTCTTCACGGGCGCCGGCCGGACGTGGCAGCTCGAGTGCCTCTCGGACGACGACGGGCGCGCCAAGATCGACGCGGCGTGCCGTGTCGCGCTCGGATCGATCGATTTCAGCGATTGACGAAACGCCCAAGCGAACGCATCATGTAATTGACTCGTGAAGGTCCTTGGCCCGACCTCCGCGGCGGCTGACATCGCCGCCGCCCCGATCGCCGCGACCCAGCCGCGGTGGCGCAGCCTGGTCGAGCGCGCGGTCGCCGCCTCGCACCAGGCGTCGGAGCGGCCCGCTAGCCGTGCTCGGGCAGATCCTGGCCACTGGGCGCCGTGCTCGCCGTCTGCTTCACCGCCTTCGGATGGGCGTTGCTGGGCGACCAGGCGGCCTTCTACCGCGAGCTCATGCCCGGCACTTGGCTCAGCGCCGCGCTGCTCCTGTTCACGGCGGCCACGGCGCTCGCGATCCACCGGGCGGCGGGAACGCCGGGCCGGCGCGACTTCTGGTCACTGTCGGCGATCGTCTTCGTGGTGCTCGCGGTCGACGAGCTCACGCAGCCGACCGTCTTCGTCAGCAAGTGGCTCAAGTCCGAGCACCAGATCGCGGCTCCGGCGCCCTTCAACGACGTCGACTCGATCCTCCTGGTCGCGCTGCTGGCCGGCTGTGTCGCGCTGCTCGCCCGGCACGCGATCGTGCTTCTGCGCCATCGGACGACGATCGTGCTGTTCGCCGTCGGCCTCGCCCTCGGGGCGGCATCGCAGACGCTCGACTCGGTCGTCGAGCCGACGCGGTGGGAGTTCGTGGCCGAGGAGTGCCTGAAGCTCTCCGCGATCCCGTTCGTGCTGGCGGGCTACCTGGCGGCGCTAAGAGATATCCGCGGAAGCGGCATCCGCGACGCGGCGAGCCAGCAGAGCGACGCAAGCAGCGCGCCGAACGTCCAGCCGGCGAGCACGTCGGTCGGGTAGTGCGCGCCCAGTAGGACGCGGCTGAAGCCGACACCGAGCACGAGGGCCGCGGCGAGGCTGGCGACGGCGACGCGGCTATGGCCGTGGCGCGACGCGCGAATGAGGATGAACGCGATCGTCGCGTAGACGGCGACGCTGGTGGCGGAGTGCGCGCTCGGGAAGCTGAAGCCCTGGGCCGCCTCGACGGAAGCGTTCGCCTCCGGGCGCGGCCGCTCGACGATGACCTTCACGAGCTGCACGGCGCCCTGGGTGACCGGGTAGACGAGTGCGAGGGCGATCGCTCCGCGCCAGTGGCGCGTGGCGAGCAGGATGAGCGCTCCGACGATCACGACGAGGAGTGCGGTCCTGGTGCTGGCGAGATTCGCCAGGTGCTCCGCCCAGCCCGTCCGCTCCTGCGTCATGTGCTGCTGAGCCTGGGCGCTGGCCTCGGCGTCGAGCTCGTTGACGTGGCCGAACTGCGTGACCGCCACGGTGATCGACGCGACGAGCGCGAAGAGCGACCCCACGATCAAAACGCGGTGGGACAGCAGGAAATTTCCAAGCCTCAGATGCATGGTGGGAACAGCAGTGGGCCGCCGGGTGAATCGGCTGAGGGCACCTCTCCCAATAGGGAGGTACCCAGTTCCTGGACGGATAACGCCCAACGCCCCTGGGAAAAGGAACGGCCTTCGCATCTATTACTTGCAGGCCAACATGAGGATTTCCTGAGAGATCCGCTCCGCGGCGTCCGGCCGTGCCAGCGCCTGCGCCGCTCGCTGCATGTTGCGCAAACGCTCGGACGACCCGAGCAGGGCGGCGACCTCTCGGGCGAGCCGTGGCCCGTCGAGCTCCTCGTCGGGCACGACGACCGCCGCGCCGCCGCGCTCGACCCAGCGCGCGTTCTTCGTCTGATGGTCCGCTGTGGCGTGCGGGTACGGGACGAGAACGGACGGAAGCCCCGCGGCGAGCAGCTCGAACACCGATCCGCCGGCGCGGGCGACCACGAGGTCGGCGGCCGCGTACGCATCGGCGAACGGAGTGATGTACGGATGCAGCTTGTAGTGCTCGGGCCGCCCGAGCCCCTCGAGCCGGCGGGCGAGGTCGTCGTGGTCGCGCCGTCCGGCGGCGTGCAGCACCCAGCACGGAGCGGCGCCTCCGAAGGCCTCGATCGCCGCCTCGTTCAGCCGAAGCGCGCCGAGCGACCCGCCGAACACGAGCAGGCAGGCGCGGTCGTCGTCGATCCCGAACCGGGCGCGCGCTGCCGCTCGGTCCGCGCCGACGACGTCCGACGGGATCGGCCGCCCGGTGACGACCCACTTGGACCCGGTGTGCTCGGGCAGGTCGAACGCGAGGAAGACGCGCTCAGCGAACGGCGCGAGCAGCCGATTCGTGATGCCAAGGTGACTGTCAGCTTCGGTCAGCACGAGCGGCAGGCGCAGGCTGCGCGCGGCAAGTCCCGCCGGCGCCGCCACGTAACCGCCGCCGCCGAGGACGATGTCGGCATCGAGCTCGCGGAGGATGCGGCGGGCACGGCGAGTGGCCGCGGCCGCCCACAGCAGGGCTCGCGCCGCCTTCAGCGGGTTGCGGCGGTCGAGCCCCGCCACCCGTAGCGGGTGGAGCGGATAGCCGGCGGCCGGCACGAGCTCCGCCTCGGCCCGCTCGCCGCCGATGAACTCGACGTGAGCGCCCTCAGCCCGTAGCGCGTCGGCGACTGCCAGTGCCGGAACGACGTGACCGGCTGTCCCGCCGGCTGCGATCACGACTCGAGTCACCGGACCGGCCCCCATCGATTGCCCTCAGCTTGCGCGTGCGCCTCGTGGCCGCGCCGCCCGTCGCGGCGACGTTCAGCAGCAGCCCCATCGCCGCCATCACGACGATCAGGTTGGAGTTCCCGTAGGAGATGAGCGGCAGCGGGATGCCGGTGAGCGGCGCGAGGCCCATGACCGCGAACATGTTCAGCGTCGCCTGGCACAGGATCAGCCCCGTGATGCCAGTGGCGAGCAGCTTCGAGTACCGGTCGCGCGCGTGCTTCGCCGCCCTGAAGCCCGCGTACGCGATCAGGCCGTAGAGGCACACGACGCTGACGATGCCGACCAGCCCGAGCTCCTCGCCGATGATCGCGAGGATCATGTCGGTGTGGGCCTCCGGCAGGTAGAAGATCTTCTGGACCGACTCGCCCAGACCCGACGCCGACCGGGCCGCCCGAGCCGATCGCGATCATCGACTGGACGGACTGGAAGCCGGTGTCGCCCGCGTCTGACCACGGGTCGAGGAACGCCGTGAGCCGCTCGCGCCGGTAGGGCTCGACGAGCGCGACCAGCAGCGCGAGCGCCGCGGTGCTCCCGCCGATCGATGCCGAGAAGGCGCATCGGCGTGCCGGCGACGAACAGGAGCACCGCGATCGTGAAGCAGACGACCATCGTCGTACCCATGTCCGGCTGCTTCATCAGCAGCGCGCACGCGAGGCCGACGACGATCAGAAGCGGCTTCGAGAGCCCGCCGAAGCTCTTGGTGGCGCTCGGCCGCGCGGCCAGGAGCTGCGCGGCGAAGAGCACGAGCGAAAGCTTCAAGAGCTCCGACGGCTGAAACTGGAGCGGGCCGGCCCCAAGCCACCGCGTGGCGCCGTTCACCGTCACGCCGACGCCGGGCAGCATCACGAGCGCCGTGAGCACGAACGAGCCCAGCAGCAGGAACGGCGTGACGACCTTGACGACCCCCAGGCCGTGGCGCGACGCCAGGTGCAGCACGACGAGCCCGACGATCGCGAGCATCACGTAGCGCTTCAGGTAGTAGGACGGGTCGCCGGAACCGTCGAGGAGCGACTCGGCCGAGCTCGCCGAGTAGACCATGATCGCCCCGAGCGCGAGCAGGCACAGCGTCGCCGTGTAGATCAGCGAATACTCGAGCGGGGGCTTCGCGCGCGGGCGGCTTCGCGCCATCCGGCACGTTTTCGACACGGCGAGCGGAATTCATCCCTCGCGCGCCCACCGCTGCGCCAAGTCGCGGAAGTGGGCCCCGCGAGCCTCGAAGTCGTCGTACTGGTCGAAGCTGGCGCAGGCCGGGGAGAGCAGGACAACGTCGCCGGGCTGCGCCGCTCCGCCCGCCGCCGCGACCGCATGCTCGAGGTCGCCGCAGCGCTCGAGCGGCACACCCGCGGGAGCGAGGTCGGCGGCAAGGCGATCGCTCGCCTCGCCGATCAGGTAGACGGCCCTGCAGCGCGAAGCGACCGGCTCGACGAGCTCTTCGAATCCGCCGCCCTTCAGGCTCCCGCCGGCGATCAGGTGGACCCCGCCGTCGAACGCCTCGAGGCCAACGCGGGCGGAGGAGACGTTCGTGGCCTTCGAGTCGTTGATCCAGGTCACGCCGCGCGCCTCGGCCACGTCCTCGAGGCGGTGAGGCACGCCGCCGAAGGTCCGAAGTGCCTCCGCGATCGCCTCGTCCGGGAGACCGCGGGCGACGGCGGCGGCCGTTGCGGCCCTCGCGTTCTCGACGTTGTGCGCCCCGCGCAGGCGAAGTTCCTCGGGAGGGATCGGCAGCGGCGGGAACGGTGGCCGGATGGCGACGTCGTCCGGGCCCTGGTTGGCGAAGACGCGCATCTTCGCGTCGCGATAGGCCTCGAAACTGCCGTGCCGGTCGATGTGGTCGGGCTCGATGTTCAGCAGGACCGCGCACTCGGGTGCGAACGCGCTCGTGTCCTCGAGCTGGAAGCTCGACGCCTCGCACACGATCACGACGTCGGAGCCGACCGAGCCGGGGAGCGACGAAAGCGGCGTGCCGACGTTGCCCGCGACGGCGACGGGCACGCCGGCCCCGCGGTGCATCGCACCGAGCAACTCGACCGTCGTCGTCTTGCCGTTCGTGCCCGTCACGGCGATGAACTCGTTCGGCAGAAGGCGCCAGGCGAGCTCGAGCTCGCCCAGCACCTCGAGGCCGCGCTCGGCCGCGGCCTCGATCACTGGCGCTTCTTTCGGGACTCCCGGGCTCTTGACGACCGTGCGTGCACGGTCGAGCAGCTCGACCCCGTCGGTCTCGAGATGTGCCTCGATCCCGGCGGGCACGGCCGGGCGGCCCGCGTCGACCCCGATCACCTCCCCGTGGTCGCGCAGCATGAGCGCGGCGGCAGCGCCAGAACGCGCGAGCCCGACGACCAGGTACGGGCCCTCGGGGAGCGGCGGGCGCGCCTTCACTGGATCGACTGCTGGTACAGCGTGAAGCCGATCGCCGAGGAGATCGCCGCGACGATCCAGAAGCGCAGGATGATCTTGGTCTCCGACCAGGCCATCAGCTCGAAGTGGTGGTGAACCGGCGCCATCAGGAAGACGCGGCGGCGGAAGCGCTGGAACGCGATCACCTGGATCACCACGGACAGGCTCTCGATCACGAAGATCCCGCCGATCACGATCAGCAGCAGCTCCGTCTGCGTCATGACGGCGAGCGCCGCGATCGCTCCGCCGAGCGCGAGCGAGCCGGTGTCGCCCATGAAGATCGCCGCGGGGAACGAGTTGAACCAGAGGAAGCCGACGCACGCGCCGACCAGGCAGGCAGAGAGCAGCGCGAGGTCCTCCTGGCCCGTGGTGATGAACGTCATCGCGGTGTAGGCGAGCAGCACGATCGCCGCCGAGCCCGCGGCGAGGCCGTCGAGGCCGTCGGTCAGGTTGACCCCGTTCGTCGTGCCGGCGAGTACCAGGAAGATGAGCACCGGGTAGAGCAGCCCGAGGTCGATCGACGCGTCGGCGGTGTGGATGCGCAGGAGCTCCGGCAAATCCACGTACTCGGTGGCGACCAGCCATAGCCCGATCGCGAGCACGCGCCTGCGCGAGCAGCTTGGTCCGGCCCGACACGCCCAGCGAACGGCGGTGGGTGACCTTCGTCCAGTCGTCGACGAACCCGAGCGCGCCGCTCGCGAGCGCCGTGCCGAGCACCGCCATGCTGACGGCCCTGTACTCGCTCAGGATCAGGAACGGGACGGTCACCGACAGCAGGATCAAGAGCCCGCCCATCGTCGGCGTGCCGGCCTTCTCGTGGTGGCCCTCCGGCCCCTCCTCGCGGATGTGCTGGCCGAACTCGCGCTCGCGCATGAAGTCGATGAACTTCGGGCCGAGGAAGATGCAGATGAACAGGGAGCCCATGCCCCCGATGAGGATCTCGCCGAGCATCTAGGCCAGGACCCTCTCGAGGCCGACGGAGCGGGATCCCTTCACCAGGACGCGGTCGCCCGGGCATCGCGATCTCCTCGAGCAGCGCCCCCGCCTCCTCGGCGTCGCCGACCTGATGCAGGTCGCCGCCGAACTGGTCCGCGTACGGCAGCGCCAGCTCGCCGACGGTGACGAGGATGTCGATCCCGAGCGCGTCCGCCAGGTGGCCGATCTCGCGGTGGAAGCGCGGCCCGTCCTCGCCGAGCTCGGCCATCCCGCCCAGGACGGCGATCCGTCTCTCGGCCGGCGACGCGGCCAGATGCTCGAGGGCCGCTCGCATCGACATTGGGTTGGCGTTGTAGCAGTCGTTCACCACGGTCACCCCGCCGTCCAGCTCGACGATCTCGCCGCGCAGTGACGAGAACGCCACCTCGAGCCGCCCGCCCGGGACGATCCCGAGCGCGGATGCCACGGCCACGCCCGCGACGGTGTTCGCGACGTTGTAGTCCTCGTCGAACGGCAGCTCGAGGGTCGACGCGTCTCGCCGCTGCGCCGAGATGACGGCGCGGCCGTTCTCGAACGACTGGAGCTCGACGTCGCCGCCGTCGCCGAAGCGTGATCGTCTCGACGTCGTCGCGGAGGTGCGCCTCGAGCAGCGGCTCGCGCGCCGGGCACGATGGCCGTGGCGCCGGGACGAAGGTCGCGGATCAGCTCCGCCTTCGCCGCAGCGACGCGCTCGATCGTGCCGAGCAGCTCGAGGTGGACCGGGCCCACGTTCACGATCAGGCCGACGTCGGGCTCGGCGATCGCCACCAGCTCGGCGATCTGTCCCTCGCCGCGCATCGCCATCTCGAGCACGAGCGCCTCGGTCCCGGGTTCGGTCTCGAGGATCGTCAGCGGCAGGCCGATCTCCGTGTTCCAGTTCTCGCGGTTCCGGTGCACCTTCATGTGCGGCGCGAGCAGGGCGGCGAGGATGTCCTTCGTCGAGGTCTTGCCGGTCGAGCCGGTCACGCCGACGACCTTGCAGCCGAGCTCCCGCCGCCAGGCGCGTGCGAGCGTGCCGAGCGCTTCGAGCGTGTTGTCGGATGCGATCACCGGGGCGCGCACGCCGGCCTCGACCAGCTCGCGCGCGCGGGCCGGGCCGACCACCGCGCCCCACGCGCCCGCGTCGAGCGCGGCCTGGGCGAAGCGGCTGCCGTCGGCGTTCGAGCCGTGCAGCCCGACGAAGAGGTCGCCCTCGCCGGCCTCGCGCGAGTCGACCACCGCCCGCCGCGGGCCCGGCAGCGCCGGGTCGCCGGCGACCAGCTCGCCGCCCGCGTTCTCGGCGACCCAGGCGGCGTCCCTCATCGCAGGGCCTCCCGGACGACGGTCACGTCGTCGAACGGCTCCTTGCGCCCGTTCTCGAACTCCTGTCCCTGCTCGTGGCCCTTGCCGGCCACCACCACGACGTCGCCGGGCTCCGCCGTCGCGACCGCCAGCGCGATCGCGCGGCGGCGGTCGGGCTCGCGCTCCACGCTCCGGCCCCGTCCCCTCGAGGATCTCGTCGATGATCGCGTCCGGGTCCTCGGAGCGCGGGTTGTCGGACGTGACGACCACCCGGTCGGCGAGCGCAGCAGCCGCCTTGCCCATCAGCGGCCGCTTGGCCCGATCGCGGTCGCCACCGGCGCCGAACACGACATGGACGCGCCCTTCGGTCAGCTCGCGCGCGGCGCGCAGCACGTTGTCGAGCGCCTCCGGCGTGTGCGCGTAGTCCACGAGCACCGTGAACGGCTGGCCCTCGTCCACCGGCTCGAACCGGCCGGGCACGCGCTCGGCCTCTGCCAGTGCGTCGCGCACGGTCTCGAGGTCCACGCCGAGCGACCGCGCCGCGGCAATTGCCGCGAGCGCGTTCTGCACGTTGAACAGGCCCGGCAGGCGCGTCTCGATCGCGATCGGCCCGTCGGGCGTCTCGCACGTGAAGGAGGAGCCGGATGGATCGAAGCGCACGTCCGGTGGCGCGGTAGTCGGCGGCGTCGTCGACCGCGTAGGTGGTCGGCGTCGGGCGTCTCGTCCGCGAGCCGCCGGCCGTACTCGTCGTCCAGGTTCACGACGACCGGCGCCGGGCCCTCGAAGAGCCTCCGCTTCGCCGTGAAGTACGCCTCCATGTCGGGATGGAAGTCGAGGTGGTCCTGAGTCAGGTTCGTGAACACCCGGCACGCGAAGCGAATCCCCTCGGCGCGCCCCAGCTCGAGCGCGTGCGAGGAGACCTCCATCACGCACGCCTCGTCACCGGCGTCGAGCATGCGCCGGAACGTCTCTTGAAGGTCGATTCCCTCCGGAGTCGTCCGCTCGACCGGCTCCTCGACCCCGCCGACGATCGACTTGACGGTCCCGAGCAGGCCGGTCTGAATGCCACCGCGCTCGAGGATCGCGCGCGTGAGGAAGGCGGTCGTCGTCTTGCCGTTCGTCCCGGTGATGCCGACCACCCTGAGCGTTGCGGTCGGATCGCCGTAGTAGCGGGCTGCGGCGGGGCCCATCGCGGCGCGAACGTCGCGGACGACGACCTCAGGGACTCCGAGCTCCAGCGCGCGCTCGCCCACGAGCGCGACCGCTCCACGCTCGACCGCGTCGGGAGCGAAGTCATGGCCGTCGGCCTTGAACCCGGGGACGCAGAAGAAGAGCCCTCCGGGCCGGACGTCCGAGCTGCGGTAGTGCAGTCCGGTTATCTCCACGTCGGGCGCGTCCCCGCCCATCACCTCGCGGAGAGTCACGCTTCGCAGGCTACCTGCGGCGGCTGACGCTCCCGCCTAGCCGAGCCAGTTGATCGTCACGGTGTTGGACTTCGCGACGATCCGGCCGCCATTCCGCACGACCACGCGGAAGCGGTCGGTGCCGCGCCCGTTCCTGAGCGCGCGCTCGGCCACCGGAAACTCGCCGCCCCCGCCCGCTGGCGAGCCGATGTCCCTCCAGCGCGCCCGCTTCCGCTGCAGCTGCAGCGAGCCACCGGGCCGCGGGCCGCTCTCGCCCGAGAGGCGGGCGCGCTCGCATCCGCCGGCGGAGAACGTGATCGCCTTGTCGTAGCGCTCGCCGTCGCGGCAGTCCGCGGCCCACAGGTGAAGGAACCCGTCGGGGAACGGGCGCTGGACCAGGCGCGCCCGGAACGACCCGGCTGCGTCGCAATTCGGGAACGGGCAGGCGGAGCTCCGCAGCTGCGTGTGGAAGAGCGCCTCGAACGGCAGCGAGTAGGTGTGGTCGGCCCGGTAGGCCGGGTAGTCGTCCGCGTCGAAGAAGTTCGTGGTGCGCGCGTACCGCGGCTCCGCCCCCTTCACGCGCCGCCAGTGCTGCAGGACCGCGACGACGCTCGCGCTCGGCTCCGCGCACTCCTCGCTCCCCTCGAAGCAGTACGCCGGATCCCAGCTCGTATCTTCGTGCCGGTACGAGCCGCTGAACCGAACCGCGTACAGGCGGCCCTTCTTCAGCTTGGTGTCGAAGGCCGCCGACGTGGCGTTGTCCGCCCGCTTCGCGGGCACGTCGATCGCCTCCAGCGTCCTGGACGCCAGCGCGGCCGGCGCCGTGGCCAGCAGGGCGGCGATGGCGACGGGCACGCGGAACATGCGCCCGAACGTAACTGAATTCGGTACGTTTTTCGCCGTGCGCAGGGGCCGCGGGGGAGCAATGGGGCTGGCTGTCGTGGCGATCGCCGCCGCCGCGCTCGCGGCCGGGCCAGCTGGAACCGGGGCGCAGCAAGGCGAGATCGTCATCAAGCGCGACAAGTTCGGCGTGCCGCACGTGTTCGCGCCCGACCGCCGCGCCGTCTCCTACGGCGCGGGATATGCGCTCGCGCAGGACCGCCTGTGGCAGCTGCACGTCTTCCGCCGGCTCGGGAAGGGCGAGCTGTCGTCGATCCTCGGCCCGCTCACGCTCGACATCGACAAGGACACCCGCTTCTGGACGTACACGGCCGAGGAGCGTGCGCGCCGATTCGAGACCTGGCCGACGCAGCTACAGGAGGACCTGAAGGCCTTCGTCGCCGGGATCAACGCCTGGATAGACGAAGCGAACAGCGACCCGAGCAAGCTTCCCTTCGAGTTCACGATGACGGGCGAGTCGCCGATCCCCGAGTGGACGGTCGACGACTCGATGGGCCTACAGGACTTCCTGATCCTCACCTTCGGCGCGGGCGGCGGCAACGAGCTCGGGAACGCGGCGCTCGCGAAGCGGCTGATAGCGAAGCTCGGCGCGAAGGCGGGCCTGCGCGCCTTCGGCGACCTCGTCCGGACCGTCGACCGCGACGCGGAGCCGACCATCCCGGCCCGGCTCAAGTGGCGCCGGACGCCGACGTACGCCCGGATGAAAGCGGTGCGGCGAGTCAGGAAGCTGACGAAGGACGCGCGCATCTCGCTCGCGGACAAGACGTCCACCCCAGCGTCCGCCGAGGCGGCTCCGGACGGCGACGGCCGCGGAACGCTCGACCAGCTCGCCCTGGTCCCCGACGCGGCCGCCGCCGCCAACGCGGTCGAGCAGCGCCTCTCCGGGCTCCGGAAGCTGGACCTCCGCTTCAAGTTCGGGTCGAACGCGCAGATCGTGGGGCCGCGACGCTCCAAGTCACGCAACGCGCTCCAGACCGGCGGGCCGCAGGTCTCCTACGCGATCCCGCAGTTCCTCGCCGACTTCGGCATGCACGCGCCGGGGCTGGACATCACCGGCATGACGTTCGCCGGCGTCGGGCCGGCCGTCCTCATCGGGCGCGGCAACGGGTACGCGTGGACCACGACGACCGGCTCCTCGGACCTCACTGACACCTATGTCGAGCGGCTCAACCCGGAGAACCCGCGCCAGTACCTGTACAAGGGCCGCTGGGAGCCGATGGAGTGCCGCACGGAGGAGTACGTGGCGAAGGGCGTCGCGGAGCTCGAGACGCAGGAGATCTGCCGTACGCGCCACGGCCCGATCGCATCGTTCGACGAGGCGTCGGGCGTCGCGTACTCGGTCCGCTACGGCTGGATGGACCGCGAGCTCGGTACCACGAGGGGCTTCTGGGGCTACAACCGCAGCCGCGGACTACGCAGCTACGCGACCAGCGCGTCGATGCTCGCGTCGAACCACAACATGTTCTACGTGGACGACCGCGGGAACTTCGGCTACTGGCATCCCGGCAACCATCCCCGCCGGGCCAGGGGCGTGGACCTCCGCCTGCCGCAGGACGGCACTGGCCGCAGCGAGTGGCGCGGCCTCCTCCCGGTGCAGCGGGTGCCGCACGCCGTCAACTTCAAGCGCGGCTGGCTCGTCAACTGGAACAACCTGCCGGCGAAGGGCTGGAAGCGCGAGCGGTCTTTCGACGCGCGCGACGGCGTCGACGACCTCTCCGACCCGTACTACGACCGCCTCACGGCCGACCCCGACGGCGGGCGCGTGCGCGGCCGGCGCTGGGACTTCGACGCGCTCTCGGCCAGCCTCCGCCACGCCGCGTTCGCCGATCACGAGTTCGACTGGTACGAGAGCGCCCTGCCGCAGGCGAGCGAGCTCCAGTCGGAGCTCGCCAAGAAGGCGCTCGCCGTGGTCGGCGACTGGGACGGCTTCAAGGTCGACCGCGACGGCGACGGGCTCTACGACGCGCCCGGCTACACGATCCTGCGCGCCTGGATCCCGCAGCTGCGCCAGGCCGCGTTCGCGGACGAGCTCGGCGAGGAGGATCTCGGGCGGGCGCGCAGCAGCACGGAGCTCTGGCACGTGTTCTCGCCGGACTCGACGCACGGCCTCCGCACCGACTGGCTGAACGGCAAGGATCGCCGCGCGGTCGCAGCCGAGGCGTTCGAGAAGGCGGTCGAGCAGGCCCAGGCCGAGTTCGGAAACGACGACCCGATGACCTGGCGAAGCAAGGCGCGGCTCGAGCACTACACGCGGCTCAACGCCGATCTCTTCACCGACACGGGAGCCGGCGCGGCCTGTGGCGAGCTCGAGGCCGTCTTCGGCGACGAGTGCTCGGACCAGCAGGCGCAGGACTCCGGCTGGCCCGGCGACGTCGCGGACCACATCGAGATGGACCGCGGCACCTACAACCACGTGGTCGAGTACCTCACGCGCGCCGCGCGCGTGACGAGGCTCGGAAGCGCGGGCGTGAGGGCCGGCAGCGTGATCCCGCCCGGCCAGAGCGGCTTCGTCAGCCAGTCCGGGCAGGAGAGCCCCCACTTCGAGGACCAGCTCGACGACTACATCAACTGGACGTACAAGCCGATGCCGCTGTCGATGGAGGAGCTCGAGGGCCAGACGGAGTCGACCGAAACGATTCCGATCCCGGATTCGTACTGGGAAGAGGGCGGCGAAGCCGCCCGGTCACGCGAGCGGGAAGCGAGCTTTGCCAACAGAACGCGGGCATGGATGCCCGCGGAGGCTTCACTGAGGAGGAATGCGCAGGTACGGCAGCGCGAAGGACGCGATCTTCTCGAAGGCGGGCGCCGCGACCTCACCGCCGTAGATCGAGCCGCGAGGCTCGTCCACCATCACCGACACGAGCAGGCGCGGGCTGCGTGACGGCGCGTACCCGATGAACGACGCGACGAAGTCCGTCTTCGAGTAGCCGCCGTTCTCGGCCTTCTGCGCGGTTCCGGTCTTGCCGGCGAGCGTGTAGCCGTCGATCGCCGCCTCGCTCGCCGTGCCGCCCGCCTGCAGCACGCCCTCGAGCATCCGCGAGACCTTTAGCGCGTTCACCGCGGACATGACCCTGCGCGGCTCGTCCGATCCGCCCGCGATCACGTGCGGCGTGTGGGCGACGCCCCCGTTCGCGATCGCGGAGTAGCCGTACGCCATCTGGATCGGCGTCACGGAGAGGCCCTGCCCGATGGGCAGGTTGCCGATCGAGGAGCCCGAGTACTCGTCCACGTGCGGCACGATCCCGCCTTCCTCGCCCGGCAGGTCGATGCCCGTCGGCTCGGCGAACCCGAAGCGGCGCACCCACGCATCGAACTTCTCGGTCCCGAGCTTCAGTCCGATCGTGACGGTGCCGACGTTCGACGACTGCGCGAGGATGTCGGCCACCGTCAGCGTCCCGCCGCCGCCACCGTGCGCCTCCTTGATCGTGCGGTCGGCGACCTGGATCGTCGGGCCGATCGTGAACGGCGTGCGCGGCGTCACGAGCTTCTCCTCCATCGCGCCGGCGACCGTGAAGGCCTTGAACGTCGAGCCCGGCTCGTACGTGAAGCCGACCGCGCGGTTCTGGCGTGCGTACTCCGGCGCGTCGCCGATCTTGTTCGCGTCGACGCGCGGCCAGTTCGCCATCGCAAGCACCTCGCCGTTACGCGGGTCCATCACCACCGCGGTCGCGCCGCGTGGCTGGTAGAGCTGGCCGACCTCGGACAGCACGGCCTCGGTGCGCTCCTGGATCGCGGCGTCGATCGTGAGCCGCATGTCCTCCCCGGCTTCGGCACGCTCGACGTCCACGATGCTCACCGGCTTGCCGGTCGCGTCCTTGACGACCTTGCGCTGCCCGTCGGTCCCGTGCAGCGCCTCCTCGTGCGACTGCTCGAGGCCGCTCAGCCCGTAGTTGTCGGTGCCGACGCTGCCGAGCACCTGTGATGCCAGCGGTCCCTGCGGATAGGTGCGGCGCGGCTCGACGACGGTGCCGATCCCTTCGATGCGTAGCCGGCTGATCTTCTCCCCGCGCGTCGGGTCGAGCTTGCGCCTGAGGTAGATGAAGCCCGTCTCGTCGTCGCTCAGCTTCTCCATGACCTCGTCCTGCGGCAAGCCGAGCAGCGGCGCGAGCTGCTCTGCCACCCCCGCCGGGTTGTCGATCAGGAACGGGTTCGCGAAGACGGTGGTCGCGTCCTCGGACACGGCGAGCTCGATGCCGTTGCGGTCGGTGATGGTGCCGCGCCGGGCGTAGACCTTGAGCTCCTCCTCCTGCTGCCCGAGGGCGCGCGCGCCGAGGTCGCGCGACTCGACGGTCGCGAGCCATGTGGCGCGGCCGGCGGCGAGGACCAGGAGACCGAGAAAGAGTGCGAAGAGGAAGCCGATTCGGCGGTCGACGAGCCGCACGGCTCAGCCCGTCTGCCCCGTCGCGGCAGACGGCGGCGTCGTCGTGGCCGTCGGAGCGGGCGCCGCGACGGGCGGCGGGGTGGCCGTGGTCGGCGTCGTCTCGGGCACAGGCGTCAGGGCGGGCGGCGGCGTGTACACGGGCACGGGCTCGGGCTCGCTCATCCGCTTCAGCGCCAGCGCCGGGTCATCCTCGGGCCGGGCCTCGAGGTAGCGCACCTCGCCGGGTGCAGGCAGGACCAGGCCGAGGTCCGCGGCGGCACGCTGGATGCGCTCGCTCGAGCCGAGCCGCGCGGCCTGGAGGCGGAGACGGGAGTTCTCGCGCTTCAGCACCGCGACCTGCTCGGTGGTGCGGGCGATGCCCGCGTTCTTCTCCAGCAGCGCGACGTTCGCGGACACGATCCCGGCGAGCAGGACCGCGACGAGGACGATCCACGCGCGTCCGGTGAGCAGCCGGTCGACGAACGGGCTATGCGGGATCGCCGCGAGGCGCGCGGCGGCTTTCGCGCGCCGTCCCGCCGGACGGGTGCGAGCGGTCACGGCTGGGGGCGGCCCGGCCGGTCGAGCGACGGCGGGCGGGCGCGGGCTTGCGGCGCGGCGTCGCTCGCTGCGGCGCACGGCGCGGAGCGGGAGCGGTGGCGCGCGCGGCGGCGGCACGCGCCACTAGGACCCCTCCTCCAGCTTGCGGGCCGCGCGCAGCTTGCCGGACCCTGCGCGCGGGTTCTCCGCAATCTCGGCGGCAGCCGGGGCGACGGCACGGCGGGTGAGGACCTCCGCCTCGGGCGCTCGCCCGCACGCGCAGACGGGCAGGTCGGGCGGGCAGATGCAGCCGCGTGCGCGGTCGACCAGGAAGCGCTTCACGCGCCGGTCCTCGAGCGAGTGGAAGGAGATCGCCGCCAGCCGGCCCCCCGGTCGCAGCAGCTCCCAGGCGGCGGGCAGCGCGCGCTCGAGCGAGCCGAGCTCGTCGTTCACCACGATGCGGATTGCCTGGAAGACGCGCTTGGCCGGATGGCCGCCGCCGAAGCGGGCCGGTGCCGGCACGGCGGACTTGATCGTCTCGGCGAGCTCGCCGGTGGTCTCGAAGGGCGAGCTCTCGCGCCGCTTCACGATCGCCCTTGCGATCGCGCGCGCGAACCGCTCCTCGCCGTAGCGCTGGAAGGCGTTAGCGAGCCGGCGCTCGTCCCAGTCGTTCACCACCGCGCGGGCATCGAGCTCCTGCCCGGGATCCATCCTCATGTCGAGCGGCGCGTCGTAGGAGTAGGAGAACCCGCGCTCCCAGGCGTCGATCTGCATCGACGAGACGCCGAGGTCGAGATAGACCATGTCGGCGCCGGTGTCCTCCTCGGCGAGCAGCTCGAGGCCGTCCGCGTAGTCCATCCGCAGGAAGCGCGTCTGGCACGGGACGTCGGCGGCGAGCTCCTCGAAGCGGCTCTCGGCGGCCGGGTCGCGGTCGATGCAGACGAGCAGCCCGGTCGGGCCAATCCGGTTCGCCACGAGCCGGGCGTGGCCGCCGGCGCCGAAGGTGCAGTCGACCGCGACCTCGCCTGGCTGCGGATCGAGGAGGTCGATCAGCTCGCCGGCAAGGACCGGGACGTGCGGGCGTGTCATGTCAAGAAGGATGCTCAAGGTCCTGTGCGATCTCGGCCACCTCGGCCGGCAGTGCGTCCGCCTGCTGCTCCCAGGCCTCCCGCGCCCACAGCTCGAGCCGGTCGTGCGCGCCGATCAGCACGACGTCCTTCTCGATCCCCGCGTGCGCGAGGAGAACGCTGTTGAGCGTCACCCGGCCGCCGGAGTCGAGCTCCATGTCGAAGGAGCTGCCCGACAGGTAGCGCGTCAGCTTCTGGTACTTCGGGCTCATCGGGTTGAGCTTGGGCAGGAACTTGTCGCTGAAGGACTCGAACCCCTTCGGCGTGAAGATCGCGATGCAGGCGTCGTCGTGCGACTTCATGAGCACGAGTCCGTCTGAGAAGGCCGGCCGGAGCTTGGCCGGCACGTTCAGCCTGTTCTTCGCATCCAGCGTCTGATCGAAATGCCCGCGAAAAGCCATTCTTCGCCCGGGAGCGGTTTTCAGGACCGAGGTGGTGGAGTGGGAGGAGCCCCACCACCCCGGTCCGGTTCACTTGAGGGCCACAGTAACCCACTCTCCCCCACATATCAACACTTAGACCCACTTTCCTGTCCCAATTGGACAAGTGTTCGAGCGGCCTCGGGCCTGATTCCGCTCCAGGAGCGGGTTCCCCGGGCGGGGCCGCGGTGGGGCGAGCACCCATCTGGGCGCGTTCGGCTGCAACGCGGCTTGCGATTCGTCCGGTCGATCAGAACCCTGTGAGCGCACGGACGGCCCCGCCGTCCGTCAGAGCGGTGATGAGAGCGGCGGCCACGAGCAGCATCACCGAGGGCACGAGGAGCAGGGCGACGACGAGCTGCATCTTCGGCCCCGCGCGGGCCGCCTCCTCCTGAACCGCCCGCCGGCGCGCGAGCCGAACCTCGCGCGCCTGCGCGGTGAGGGTGTCGGAAAGTGGGGCGCCATGACGCGCGGCGCGCGCGAGCGCGCCCGTGAACGCGTCGATCTCGCGCATCCGGAGCTCGCGCCGGTGGCTCTCGAGCGCATCCGCCAGCGGCACGCCGACCGCCACCTGCGCGGCCAGCCCTCCCCACGCTCGCGCGAGCGGCGAGCGCGAGCGGCGCCCCACCTCCGCGAGCGCGCCCGTCAGCGAGAGGCCGCCGGCGACCGCGACGCCGAGCAGGTCGAGCAGCGCGGGCATGTCGCGCCGTATCTCGGCCACACGCTCGCGCCGGCGTCGCGCGAGCCAGATGTCGGGCGCTAGAAACCCGAGCGCCGGCGCGACGATCGCCGCGAGGAGCGCGAGCCGGCCCGGGAGGACCGTCCCGGCGACGATCCCCAGCGCACCGGCTGCAAGCGCCGCACCGGCCTTCGCCGCCAGCAGGTCGGCCGCGCCGATGCCGCCGGGCCGTCCGGCCTCCCCGAGACGCCGCTCGAGGTCTGCCGGGGTGCCGACGGCTGACGGCAGCAGCCTGCCCCCGGCGCGACGCAGGATTCCGAACGGCTTGCGCGGGCCGCGACGCACGGCCGGCCGGAGCAGGGCTGCGGCGGCGGAACCGGCAGCAGCGGCCCCGAACGCGAGCGCTTCGACGATCACACGCGCACGCGCCCAAGCCGCCTGATCAGGACCGCCGCCGCCACCTGCAGGCCGATCGCGAGGACGAGCAGCCACGCGGTCAGCGCCGAGCCGGCGATGCCCGCCACGAGGCCCGGGCTGGCGAGCTCGGCCAACAGCCCGCCGCCCAGCGGCAGGACCACCACCAGCAACCCGGTGAAGCGCGCCTGCGCTGTGGCCACTCGCACCTCGTCGGCGAGCCGCTGCTGATCCTCGAACGCCCGCGCGAGTCGTCGCAGCAGGAGAGCGAGGTTCCCGCCGGAGCGCCGCTGGACGAGCGCCGCTGCCACGATCGCGTCCACCGCCGAGGACATGGAGCGGAGCCGTAGGCTCTCGAGCGCCTCGTCCGTGGGCTGGCCCGCGGCGAGCTCGGCGCCCACGCGCCGCAGCTCGGCGCCGCCCGCACCTCCCAGCGTGCGCGGCGCGTCAACCAGGGCACCGCGCAGCGAGCCGCCCACCGAGAGCCCATCGGCGATCGCCGATGCGATCGCCGGCGCGTCGCGATCGACCGCCCGCCGGTACGCGAGCCGGCGCGCGCGCAGTGCCCGGCTGACCACGAGCGGCGCCCCGAGTGCGAGGACGGCGCCGGCCAACGGGCTTGCCAGCAGCGCGCCCACGCTGAACGCGGCCACCGCCCCGCAAGCCAGCAGCTGGCGACGCTCCACCGCGCCGGGCTCTCGCCCCTCGCGTCCGAGCCGCAGCAGCGCCTCCGCGGCGGTGGAAGCCGTGCGAACGACGTGCGACGAGCGATCGAGCGCCCCGGGCAGCGCTTCGCGGGCAAAGAGCAGCGCCGCGACCAGGCCGAGCGCTCCCGCGGCGAAGGCGGAGGCAGCCGGGCTCATCGCAACGTGTACAGGTCACGCGCGGCGGCGCCGCCGGCGACCCGAACGACCTCTGCGACCGAGACGATGCGCCGCCCGCCGTCCGGCATCCGCGCCTGGTGCACGACGAGGTCGAACGCGTCCGCCACTTGCGCGCGCACCGCAGCGTGTGGAAGCCCGACCCCGGCCATCAGCGCCAGCACCTCGATCCGGCGGAGCGCTTCCTCCGGCGAGTTGGCGTGAACCGTGGAGAGCGACCCGTCGTGACCGGTGTTGAGCGCCATCAGCATGTCCAGCGCCTCCGCTCCTCTCACCTCCCCCACCACGATGCGATCGGGACGCATCCGGAGCGCGTTCCGCACGAGCTGCCTGATCGTCACCTCGCCGTTCCCCTCGACGTTCGGCGGCCGGGCTTCGAGCCGGACCACATGCGGCTGGCGCAAGCGCAGCTCGGCCGCGTCCTCGATCGTCACGATCCGCTCGCTCGCCGGTATCGCGCCGGAGAGCGCACCCAGCGTCGTCGTCTTGCCGCAGCCCGTGCCGCCGCTGACGAGGACGGTCTTGCGCCGCGCGACCGCGTCGCTCAGGTGCTCGGCGAGCGAGGCGGGCATGGTGCCGTTCTCCACCAGCTGGGCGAGCGAGAACCCGTCGCGGCGGAAGCGCCGGATCGTCAAGCACGGCCCGTCCACCGACAGCGGCGGGATGACCACGTTCACGCGCGAGCCGTCGGGCAGGCGCGCGTCGCAGAGCGGCGACGCCTCGTCGACGCGCCGCCCGAGCGGCGCGAGGATCCGCTCGATCGCGTGCATCAGCTCGGCAGGATCGGAGAAGCCGGCGCTCGCGCGTTCGAGCCGGCCGTCGCGCTCCACGAAGACGCTGCCGCCTCCATTCACCATCACCTCGTCCACGGCGGCGTCCGCGAGCAGCGGCTCGAGCGGCCCCAGCCCCGTGGCGAGCCGCAGCACGCGCTCCGCCAGCCGTTCGCGCTCGTGCTCCGGAAGAGGAGCCGCCTCGGTCGCGACCAGCTCGCGCACCTGCTCCTCGACCGGCGTGCCGTCCCCGGTAACGCGCGCGTGCTCGACGAGGCGCTCCCGTAACGACGATGCGAGCTGATCGAAGGCAGCCACACCGCTGGAAGACGGCCGCAAGGGTCGTCCGCCCCCCTCGGGTCGGGTAGAAACCAGGAATCGCCACCCGCGTCGCCACCGCATTGCCGCGCGATCTGCGCTACGAGCCCACGCCGAAGTGGATCCGGGCAGAACGCGACGGCGAGGTCGTAGTCGACAGCCGCCGTGGCCTGCTGGTCTGGCAGCCCGACCACGTGGTCCCCGGCTATGCGTTCCCATCCGACGACGTCCGGGTAAACGAGGGCGTCCATGAATGCGCCGACGAGGACCTCGCCGGGTACGTCCTCGTCGACTGGAGCGCAGCGGATCGGTGGCTCGAGGAGGACGAGGAGGTCGTGGGTCATCCCCGTGACCCGTTCCATCGGATCGACATCCGACAGAGCTCTCGGCACGTCGTCGTGTCGGTCGAGGACGAGGTGCTGGCCGAATCCCGCCGCGCGACGCTCCTGTTCGAGACGTACCTGCCCGTTCGGCATTACCTCCCGCGCGAGGATGTGCGGATGGACCTGCTCGAGCGGACCGACCAGCGCACGACGTGCGCCTACAAGGGTCACGCCTCTTACTTCAGCGCCGCCCGGGCGCCGAACATCGCATGGACCTATGTCGAGCCACTGTCGGACGCGGAGCAGATTCGCGGCCTGGTCGCGTTCTTCAACGAGCGTGCGGATGTAACGGTCGACGGCGAGCAGCAGGAGCGACCGAGGACGGAGTGGTCGTGAGCGGACCGCACCTCGAGCTCGACCACGTCGCCGTCGCCGTTCACTCGATCAAGGATGCGCTGCGCCTCTACCGCGATGCGCTAGGCGGGCGAGTACCTGATGGGAAACAACAGCAGCGGTGGCGACTGGCGCTGGGTCCAGTTCAAGTACCCGAACGGCGGCAAGGTCGAGCTGCTCGAGCCGCTGGGCGACGGCTTCCTGTCGCGCTTCCTCGACAAGCACGGTGAGGGTCTCCATCACGTCACCTTCAAGACCGACGACCTCGACGCCGCGATCGAGCACGTCAAGGGTCTCGGCTACGAGCTCGTCGACATCGACCTCGAGAGTAAGCACTGGAAGGAGGCGTTCCTGCGGCCGTCGGGCGCGCACGGCACGCTGGTCCAGCTGGCCTGGTCGTCCCATTCCGACTACGAGGTCGCCGAGCACATGCCGCGACTCGAGGAGCTGCTGTCCAGCTAGTCATCCATGGCGGCGCCGGCGGCCCCGTGCGCGACGAGGACCCGTATCACGACGGGTTGCGCGCCGCCGCGGAGGCCGGCTGGAGGGTGCTCGAGGCTGGCGGCCCGGCGCTCGACGCGGTGCAGGCGGCGGCGGTCGCGCTCGAGGACGACCCGCTCTTCAACGCAGGCCGCGGCGCCGTCCTGAACGAGGCCGGCGAGGTCGAGCACGACGCCGCGATCATGTGCGGGCACACGGGCGCCGCGGGCGGGGTGGCGGCGGTGCGCGGCGTGCGCAACCCGATCCTCCTCGCGCGCGTGGTGATGGAGAAGACGCCGCACGTGCTGCTCACGGGGTCCGGCGCCGAAGCGGTCGCGGACCGCGAGGGCGTCGAGCGCGTGGACCCGGGCTGGCACGTCACGGACAAGCGCGAGTCTCAATGGCAGGCGGCCGGGGACACGATCGGCGCGGTGGCGGTCGACCGCGAGGGACATCTCGCCGCCGCCACCTCGACCGGCGGAATCCTCCAGAAGCTGCGCGGCAGGATTGGTGACTCCCCGCTCCCGGGCGCCGGGCTCTACGCCGCCGATGACGCTTGCGCCGTCTCGGCCAGCGGGCACGGCGAGGCCGTCATGCGCGCGGTTGCCTCGCACGAGGTGGCCGCCGCCATCCGCCATGGTGGGCGGTCGCTGACGGAGGCGGTGCGCGCAGCACTCGGACGGATCGAAGGCGCCGCCGGCCTCATCGCCGTCGGGCCGGACGGCGAGCCGGCGATCGAGTTCAACACGGACGTCTTCCACCGCGCGACAGCGGGAGCGGACGGCATTCGCACCGCGGTCGCGGGCGACTGGCGCTAGCCCTCAGTGAACTTCCGAAGCTCTTCTCTCGCCCCGCCGACGACCGGCTCGCCGTGGGCCACGAGCAGGTTGTCGAACTCGACCTCGGCCACGATCTTCCCGTACGAATCGCGGATCGCCTGCTTCGTCGCCTCGATGTCATCCCCCAGGTGCTCCTCGGGCACGAAGCCGAGGCCCCCGTAGTTGATCACGCCATCGGCCACCGCCAGCGCGGAGTGAGCAGGGATGTGAAGCGCCGTGTCGTCGGGGCAGATCGCGCCCGCCTCGTAGGCCTTGACGCCGCCCGGAAGCTCGTCGCCGAAGTCGAACGGCTCGACCTGCTGCTCGTCTGAGAACTCGTGCATTCCCGGCCGGCTCGCATGCACCTTGCAGCCGAACGCCTCTACGAACTTCGCGCTGTCGCGATCGTGGTGGCGGTTCGAGAGGAGGATGTGCTCGGGCGGCCCGTTGTCGCGGAACCAGTCGAGGCCCTCCTCGGGCTCCATCGGGTCGATCAGGACCCGTTCCGCGGGCAGGTAGTAGCAGCTCACGTCCGCACCGATGTTGGGGTGCTTCGCCTTCCAGTGAACTATTCCGGGAGCGATCTCATTCATGGCAGTATTTGTCTCCTTGTTGTCCTTGCTGCCAGGCCGTTGAAGCCGGAGGATGGGGCCGTGCGCCGAATCGTCATCGTCGCGTTTCCCGATGTCCAGACGCTCGACGTCGTTGGTCCTGCCGAAGTCTTCTCGATGGCGGACCGTCTGGCAAACGGCGGCCAATACGCCGTCGAGGTCGTCGCCTCGTCCGCCGAGGCGCTCACGACCGGCAGCGGCCTGAAGCTGCTCCCCCACCGGTCGCTCGCGGGCGTGCGCGGTCCGATCGACACGCTCGTCGTCGCGGGCGGCACGGGCGTGGTGGCCGCTCAAGCCGACGAGCGGCTCGTCCGCTGGATCCGGTCGGCCGCGCCGCGCGCTCGGCGGGTCGCATCCGTCTGCAGCGGCGCGTTCCTGCTCGCCCAGGCGGGCCTGCTCGACGGTCGCCGCGCGACCACCCACTGGGCGGCCTGCGACGAGCTTCGCCGCCGCCATCCCGAGACCGAGGTCGAGGACGGCCCGATCTTCGTGCGCGACGGCGACGTCTACACCTCGGCCGGGGTCACCGCCGGGATCGACCTCGCGCTGGCCCTGGTCGAGGACGACCTGGGCGCCGCGATCGCGCGCGATGCCGCGCGCTGGCTCGTCCTCTTCCTGCGCCGGCCGGGAAGCCAGGCTCAGTTCAGCTCAGGGCCCGCCTGGCAGCCGGCCGAGCGGCCGCCGCTGCGTGACCTGCAGTCCTGGATCGCCGACAACCTGACCGCTGACCTGTCGGTGCCCGCGCTCGCCGAGCGGGCGTTCATGAGCCCGCGCAACTTCGCGCGGGCGTTCCGGCGCGAGGTCGGCGTGACCCCGGCCGCGTATGTCGAGTCCGTCCGGCTCGAGCGCGCCCGCGCGGAACTCGAGGCAGGCGACGCATCCGTCGACGCGGTGGCCGCGATGTGCGGGTTCGGGACCGTCGAGACGATGCGGCGCGCGTTCCAGCGCCGGTTCGAGACCAACCCCGCGGCCTATCGCAGCCGCTTTCGCTCACGAGGAGGCTCACATGATGCAGATCGCCATCCCGCTGTATGACCGCTTCACCGCACTCGATGCGGTGGGCCCGTACGAGATCCTGTCGCGGCTGCCCGACTCGCAGCTGACCTTCGTCGGCTACGACGTCGGGCCGGTGCGGACCGACAACGAACGGCTCGCGATGTACGCCGACGCCGTCTTCGAGGACATCCCGGAGCCGGACGTGATCGTGGTCCCGGGCGGCTGGGGCACGCGCGCGCTGCTCGACGACGAGCGCATCCTCTCCTGGATCCGCCATGCGCACGAGCACTCCGAATGGACCACCTCGGTGTGCACGGGCTCGCTTCTCCTCGGCGCCGCGGGCGTGCTCGACGGGCTCGAGGCCACGTCGCACTGGCTCGAGCTCGAGGCGCTCGCCGACTACGGCGCGGCGCCGACAGGACGCCGCGTCGTCGAGCAGGGCAAGGTGATCACAGCGGCCGGTGTCTCATCCGGGATCGACATGGGCCTCACCCTGGCGGCCAAGATCGCGGGGGACGAGTTCGCGAAGACGATCCAGCTCCTGATCGAGTACGACCCCGAGCCGCCGTTCGACTCGGGCTCGACCGGCGAAGGCCGCCCCCGAGCTGGTGGAGAACCTCCGCGAGCTGGCTAAGGCACAGGGGTAGCGGGCACCGCGTCGGGCGAGCTCCCGCCCTGACCGGGCTGCTCCTCGGCGGCCGGAGATTCGGTCGACTCGGAGTCCTTCGGAGCCCCCTGCTTCGCGTCTCCCTCGGTCGAGCCGCCGTTCTTCGACTCCGGGTCGGCCTGCTCATCGGCGGCCGGCTCCTCCATCTCTGCCGCCGGCTCTTCCTCCGCCCCCGGCGTGATCGGCACAGACGGCGTACCGGGGATGAGCGGTACCTCGGGCTGCGTCGCGCTGGGCTGCTCGGCGGCAGGGGCTTCGGTCTCGAAGCCGTCCAGCAGGCCATCGCCGTTGCCGCCGTCGCGTCCGCCCCGGCCGGCGCCTGCGACGAGGTGAGCGCCGCCGGCGGCGATTCGGCTGACCGCGTACGGGCCGGCCTCTTCCCTCGGGGCCGCAACGAGAACGCTCCGCTCCGCGGCGGGGTCCTTCGCCTGGTGCGAGGTGGAGGTGTCCGCGGCCTTGGCGTCCGGCGCCTTCAACGGATCGTCACTTTGCTGGATCGCCGTCCCTCCGCCCGCGATCGTGCCGGCCGCGAGCACCCCGGCCGCGACCTTCGCGAAGCCACCCGCCGCGCCGACGCCGCCGGCGGCTCCGGCGGTCCCGAGCAGATCGCCCGCGCGCACGCCGTCCGAGCGGACGAGCTCGCGCAGCACGGGCACGGGCAGGAGCAGCGCAGCAGCGGCTTCGCGCAGCTGGTGGCGCGCGCGGCGAAGCAGGCCGCGGACGCCCGACTCGGAGGTCCCGAGCTGCAGGGCGATGTCCGCGTAGCAGCGACCCTCGAACTCGTTGAGCAGCAGCGCCTGGCGCTGGCGCGCGGGAAGCGCCTCGATCTCCCCGACGACCGTCAGGAAGCGCGCCCGCTGCTCGGCGACCTGAGGCGGCTGCGGAACGCCGTCGTAGTTCTCGTCGAGCTCCTCCCAGTCCGAGCCCTTCTTCTCCACCGCGTTCAGCGCGGCGTTGTGAGCGACGCGGTAGAGCCATGGCCGCAGGATGAGCGGGCGATGGTCGTCGCGCACGCACAGGAACGCCTTCATCAGCGTGTGCTGGACGACCTCCTCGGCCCGGTGTGCGTCAAGCCAGCGGCGGCAGTAGCTGACGAGCGGTGCGCGGTAGCGATGGACGATCGCGTCGAAGGCCTGTTCGTTCCCGGCGCGGGCCAGACGGACGAGCTCCTCGTCGCTCAGGCCGCCGACGTGAACGGGAGTCCGCCCCGCGACTGCGCTCATGGCAACGCCCTGATCAAAAGCATGGCCTTCCGCCACAATAACCCGCCGGGTGGGCAGAAGATTCGGGATTCCCGCAAAGTCCCACCCGCTGCACTGGCTATACCCAAGACCGGGTACAAATCCAACATGCGCACGCACAACCCCGGCGGTCCCGGCGGCCCGGGTGTCCCGGACCCACGCCCGCCGGCCCCCGACCCCGAGCCGCCCAGCCCGACGCCCCCGGGCGGCCCCGGCGTTCCGGACCCGCGCCCTCCCGTGCCCAGAACCACCGCCGGAGATATAGCCTCAGCCACGTGCCGCCCGACTCGTCCGACGCCGCGCGCGCCGCGGCGGCCCGTGCCGCCGCGGACCTCGTAGAGCCGGGCAGTGCGATCGGGCTTGGCTCAGGCCGGGCCGTGTGGGCCGTCACCGGCATCCTCGGCGAGCGGCGCGAGCAGCTGGGCGCCCTGCGGGTCGTGGTCGCCTCGTCGCGCACCGACGAGGTCGCGCGCGAGGCAGGGCTCGACGTCGTCGAGCTCGACGGCTCGCTCCGGCTCGCGCTGGCGATCGACGGGGCCGACGAGGTCGATCCGCAGCTGGGCCTCCTCAAGGGCGGCGGCGGCGCGCTCCTGCGCGAGAAGATCGTCGTCCGCGCGGCCGACCGGTTCGCGGTCGTCGCGGAGACGGCGAAGCAGGTGGAGCGGCTGGGCAGCACACGCGGCATCCCGGTCGAGGTCGTCCGCTTCGGGTGGCGTGCCACGCGGGCGCATCTGCTCGAGCTCGTGGAGTCGGCGGAGCTTCGCCGCGCCGAGGATGACGAGCCGTACCTGACGGACGAGGGCCACTACATCCTCGACTGCGCCCCCCGCGCGGAGGGCGAGATCGCGGACCTCGCGACAGCGATGAAGGCGATGCCGGGCGTGGTCGAGCACGGCCTCTTCCTGACCGAGGCCGACATAGCGCTGCTCGGCCGGCCGGACGGTGGCGTCGAGCGGCTGGAGCGCTAGAGCCGGCCGTCCACGACCTCGGCGCGGCCGACTCGGCGCCGGTCGCCCGCGGGCCGCGCGAGCAGCCTCACCTCGCGCGCGAAGTTCTGTGCGGCTGTGAGGAAGACTGCCGCGCGGGCGCCGACACGGAGCGTGGCCACCGTGTCGGCCGGAGTGCCGTCCGCGTCCGTTCCGTCGCTCGGCCGCGCGGCCCGGGCGGAGACCAGCTCGACGTCCTCGAGGGCGACGAAGGTCCGGCCACCGCCGCTTCGCCCCTCCGTCGTGACCAGGACGTCGACCCGCGCAGGAACGCCGCTCACCGCGAGCTCACGACCGCCGGTAACCGCGACCTCGACGAGCCGCTGGCCGCGGCGGACGGTTGCGGCCGGCACGACCCGCGCCCGGGGGTCGCGCAACATCGGCGCGGTGACATAGGCGCCGAGCGGCACGGGAACGGCGACCCCCAGCCCCGTCGCCTGGGCCGGCGAGGTGAGCGCGTCACGCGGCGCATAGCGCTCCGGCACCTCACGGACGGTCAGAGCGCGCGCTATCCGCCGCCTACCCAGTCTCGTGCCCTCCGCAATCTCCTCGGTCGCGACGACGACGGGAACGGGCGCGCCGGTGCGCGACTCGACCTCCTCCACCCGGTCGCGAACACCCGCCGCAGCGAGAGCGCCGAAGCCGATCGCGACGAGGGCGAGGGCCACACCGCGACGGCGGCGCCTGGCAAGGACCGGACCGGGCACGCACACGGGTCAGGCCGCGGGATCGGCCGGGAGCTCCACCACGGCCACGCGCCCGCCGCCAGGACGGTCGACCGACTCGAGGCGTCCGCCCGTCTGCTCGAGCGCGCGCGCAGCGATCCCAAGGCCGCGACCCCGCCGCGCGCCGGGGCGGCCACCGCGCGTAGGCGCGCCGCCGCCGGTGTCCTCGATCTCGATCCGCAGTCCGCCTTCGGACCTGCGGCCGCGTATGACGACCTCACCACCGCCGTGCTCGACAGCGTTGGCGAGCAGGTTGCCGAACGCCTGCGCGAGCCGGCGCCGGTCGGCGAGCACCGTCGCGCCGTCGTCCTTCCAGTCGAACGACACCCGCCCTCCTCGCCGCGCGGCCACGGGCCGCCACGCCTCGCCGCTCTGTGCGAGAAGCCGCTTGATCGCCACCGGCGCCGGCCGCGGACGCGCGCGGCGGCCGCGACCGGCGGCAGCCGCGTCCTCGACCGCCACCTGTAGCCGAGCGAGCTCGGCCGCGAGGGCGTCGGCGCGGCGTCGCGCCGCCGGCTGGCGCCGAAGCGCGTCGATCCCGAGCGAGATCGCAGTGAGCGGGCCACTCAGCTCGTGGGCGGCGTCGGCGAACAGCTCGGCGCGTCGCCGCAACTCCACCAGCAGCGCGATCGCGAGGCCCCACCCGGCAATGGCGGCGACGGTGGTCACAACGCCTCCGTCAGCCGATAGCCGACGCCGCGCAGGTTCAGGACGAACGGCCTGGCGGACCCCGCGAGCTTCTTCCGCAGCCTGCACGCGTGTGCGTCGAGCGTGCGCGTGTTGCCCATCGCGACATAGCCCCATACGTCCCGGAGGAGCTGCTCCTTCGGGAACACCGCGGTCGGGTCACCGGCGAGCGCGTGCAGCAGCGAGAACTCCTTTGCCGAGAGGTGGACGGCCTTCCCGTCGAGCTGGACCCGGCGGGTAATGGGATCGATGACCAGCCCGCCGACACGCAGTACCCCGCGGCGCGAGCGGTCGGCGGCGCGGCGAAGCACGGCCCGGATGCGCGCGTGCAACTCCGGATACGAGAAGGGCTTCGCGACATAGTCGTCGCAGCCGCGCGCGAAGCCGCGCACGCGATCCGTCTCGCCCCCGCGACCACTGAGCACGATCACGGGCAGGTCGGGATCGAGGCGCGAGGCGAGCCCGTCCGCCGAGCGGACGCGGTCGAGCAGCTCGAGCCCGTGCCCGTCTCCCAGCATCAGGTCGAGCAGGAGGACGTCGGGCTGGCGCACCTCGATCGCGCGCAGCCCCTCGCCGACGCCGCCGGCCGACGCCGCGCGGTACCCGTCGGCGCGCAGGTTGTCGAGCAGGAACTCGGCGGTGGCCGCATCGTCCTCGACAACCAGCACCTTCGTCTCCCCGCCGCCCACGCCACGGAAAAGCAGGCGACGGCGACGACTTCGCCCCCGGACGGACTGCAAGTGCCGTTGCAGCTGTACCGGCGCCGGAAGGATCCCGATCTAGGATGCCGACGCCCCGGCGCACGGGGCCCCTTCTGCATGGATACGACGCGACGCGGCAACTACGAGTCCGGCTCCGACTACGTCCTCGAGTACGGCGAGCTCCGGTTCACCTTCAACGAGCGGGACTTCACCGAGCGCGTCGAGCAGGCGGCCGTGAAGCTCGGCTTCATCGCGGGGGCGCTGGGCGACGAGGAGCGCGAGGACCTCGTGAACCTCGCCGTCAACGGGGAGGTCGACAATCCCCACTCCGCCCTCGGCGAGCACGTGAACGCGTGCTGGGAGGAGCTGTCAGGGCCGTCGGAGCGCTCGCTCGTGCACTGGCTGCGCCGGCTCGTCTTCCGCGGCGCCTGGCTCGACCAGCGCGTGAAGGAGGGCGAGCTCGAGGTCGTCTTCGACGACGCCAGGCACACGTTCGGCTACGCGCAGCCGGACCGCGACTACGAGCTGATCGAGCTGTCGCCCGAGCCCTCATGGGCCCGGGTCGCCTACCCGGGCTAGCCGCCCAACCGGTCGGCCCGCAGCGTTCCTGAAGCCTGGGCGTCGAGCGAGCCTTCGCCGGTCAGCACGACGCGCGTGGTCGCGAGCCGCTGAAGCTCGCCGCCGCTGCCCGTGGCCGCGACGATCGTCAGCGAGCCCGCCTCCTCGGTCTTGCGCGCGGCTCCGAACACGCGCCGTGCCGCGGCCGGCGCGAGCGCATCGAGGCCGTCGATGATCACGACCGCGTCAGCGCCGCGCTCGGCGATCCGCTTCGCCCGTTCGACCGCCATATCGGCGATCTGCGCGAGCTCGTCGGCCGGGCGGTCGAAGCCGCCGCCGGCGATGGTCAGCCCCTCGACGCGCTTCCACTCGGTGACCTCCTCGGGACGAACACCGGCAAGCACGACGAGCACGTCGAGGTCACCCTCGAGCGCTTCGGTGATCTCGCGCAGCAGGCGTGTCGCCCCGGCGCCGGGGGGCCCGCCGATCGCCACGCGCGACCCCTTGCCGAATGCGAGGCCGTGCACGGTCTCGAGCGGCTCGGTGGCGAACGTCGGGGTCAGGTCGTCGAACGAGGGACGGTCGGAGATCGCATCGGCCGGCTGCTCGTTGACGGTCTCGACCCGCACGAGGGACGGATAGCGCTCGGACCGCCGCGGCGGACGCACAGGACCCGAGATCTGATCGCCGGAGCGCAGCTCGCAGCGGCGGATCTGTGCGGGCGACACGTACACGTCCTCGGGCGCATGCACGAAGGGGTCCGCGCGCATGAAGCCGCTGCCGCCCGGGAGGATGTCGAGCACGCCGGTGCGGAGGTCCTCCTCCTGCGCGTCATCCCGCGCAGGCCCCTTCTCCTTCTCCTTCGCCTCTTTTTTCTCCCCCTTCGGCTCCGGCGCGGCCGACTCGGTGTCGTCCCCCTCCGGCAGGACCACTTCCTCGCCGTCGTCGCTGTCGGTCGGCGCCGAGCTTTCCTCGTCCTCGCGGTCGCGGCGGAGGCGCAGCCGCCGGCCGCGTCCGCGCTTCGCGGGCCTCTCCTCCGACTCCGGCTCGTCGGCGGGCTCCTCGGCCTCACCACCTCCGGCGAGGATCGCGTCGATCAGGGCGTCGCGGCCCAGGCGGCGGTAGCCCTCGATTCCGAGCTCCGACGCGATTGCATGTAGATCGGCAAGGTGGCTCTGCTCGAGCTCCGAGCGGTCCAGGACGGACATGGGGAATGCCTCCTGTGTCTAGGGGACGGAGGCGGGAACCCTACGCGACCGGGCTCTCGGCTTCTCTGCGCTCGGTCAGCCCCTTCAGCCACTCCGCGAACTCGGGGCGCGACTGCCAGTCGGCGGTGAACTTCTCGATCCCGGCCGTGGTGAGCGGATGGTCCAGCATCTGGCGCAGCACCTTGGCGGGCACCGTCGCGACCTCGCAGCCGAGCTTCGCAGCGGTGACCACGTGCTCTGGGTGGCGCATAGACGCGGCGAGCACCTGCGCCGTGTAGCCACCGGGCCGCAGCGTCTCGACGATCTCACGCAGGACCGCGGTCGAGTCGACGGAGATGTCGTCGAGCCGGCCCATGAAGCATGAGATGTACGTGGCGCCCGCCTCGGCGGAGAGCAGCGCCTGGTTCGCCGAGAAGACGAGCGTCATGTTGATGCGGATGCCCTCGGAGCTGAGCGCGCGCGTGGCGGCGAGGCCCGCCTGCGAGAACGGCACCTTGACGACGATGTGCTCGTCGATCTCCGCGAGCGCGCGGCCCTCGGCGATCATGCCCTCGGCATCGTCCGAGACGACCTCCGCGGACACCGGGCCCTGAACGAGCTCGCAGATCCGCCGGATGATGTCGCCCGGTTCGCCGTCCTCCTTGGCGAGTAGCGACGGGTTGGTGGTCGCGCCTGAGAGGACGCCCCAGGCCGCGATCTCTTCGACCTCGGCGACCGATCCGGTGTCGATGAAGAGCTTCATGCTGCGTCCTCCGTTCCCGAGAGCCCGTGGACCCGGTGGATCACGAGATCCATCACGCGTCCGAGCGCCTCGTCGATGTTTGCGTTGTCTATTACTGCGACTCCTCGGGCCGAAGCCTTACCCCGGAGATGATCCTGGATAAGGCGGATCTGATCAAAGCGCGCCAGGTAGCGCTCGGGCGGCCGCCGGTCGCCTCGTGCCTCGAAGTGCGCCCTGTGCAGGCCCTCGTCCTCGACGACCAGTACGGCCTCGACGAGGAGGCAGCGACCCTCGATCTCGTCGGACAGCATCCCCGGCGCCACGTGCACGCCTTCGATGACGATCGGCGTGCCCTCGTCGCACGCGCGCTCGACGATCGCCGCGACGCCGGTGCCGACCGCCTCGGCCTGCTCGGCGTAGGCCGCCATGTCCACCTCAAACGCCGAGGAGTGGACTGACGGCATGAAGTCACGCGAGAAGGATGCCCGGAGCACCTGACGGATCACATCGGTGGCGATCACGCGCGTGACGCCGAGCCGGTGCGCGGCCATCGTGGCGAGGGTCGACTTGCCGACTCCGGTCGTCCCGGACAGGAGCAGGACGAGCGGCCGGTCGAGCTGGTTCAGGAGCTCCCAGTCGCGGTAGCGCTCGACCGCCGCGGCGGCCCTCGTTCTGCTCGAGCACCTCCTCGGCCAGCGTTCGCAGCGCGCTCGACTCGATCGACTCGACCAGCGTCCGCCTCGAGCCGCTGCTCGATCAGGCGCGCGAGCTCCCACGCCCGCGCGGGGCTCACGCCGATCGCCGACAGCGATTGCGTCATCAGGCCCTTCGAGTAGGGCAGCCCGCCGCGCGCGCGATGGGTGACGATCGTCTCAGCCATCGGCGGCGAGCGCGGCGAGGCGCTCGTCGAGGTCGGCGCCGCCGTCGGCGACGACGCGGTTGCGGACGAACACGACGCGCGCCTCGGTCCGCCGCGCGTGCGCGGCGACGGTGTCGATCGCCGCTGCCTTCAACTCGGTCAGGTATACGTCGCAGCCCTCCTGCTCGGCGCGCGCCAGGTCCTCCTCGAGCGCCGCGCGCCGCGCGAGGTTGCGCGACGTCACGACCGGCTCGACCCCGGCAGGGTCGCCGGGGCCGGTGCTGAAGAAGGCCACCCGCGCGCCGTCCGGCACCGGCTCGGCGGGCTCGGGCTGGAGCCGCACCTGGACCACGGGCGCGGGCGAGAGCTCGCTGAGCTCCGCCGGCGCGTCGCGCATCGCCAGCACGAGGTCGGCGCGCAGCAGGCGGTACGGGCCGAGCGCCTCGAGGGCGTCGGCGGGCTCGCCGACGATGCAGACCGTCGCGTCGGCCTCGACGGGCGGAACGCACGCGCCCGAGCCCTCCAGGATCAGCGTGTCGACGCCCTCGAGCGACGCCGCGAGCCGCGCCCCGGCGACCATGTTCGTCTCGAACGGGAACGCCGGCCAGCGACCCGCCCACGCGCCGGCAGCCGACGGTCGGCACGCGCGCGAGGATCGCGTCCTCGAGGTAGTCGGAGGCCGCGTGCCGCCCGGCGGCCGCGAGCGCCTCGAGGTTCTCGAGCGTCAGGTCGGGCCCGGCCACCACCGGCTCGGGCGGCCCTCCCCTCCCCATCGACACGATCGCGGGGCTCCGGCCGCGCTCTGCGAGCACCCCGGCGAGGTGGCAAGCGACCGCCGTCTTGCCGGTCCGCTTGCCGGTGCCGATCACGGCGAGCACCCGGCCGGCGAAGTCGAGCCGCTCGTAGCGCGGCGGCTCGAGCGACTCGTTCGCCGTCTCGTACGCGAGGCCCAGGTGCAGCGCGAGCGAGGCGAGCCGCAGCTTCGCGCGCGCGGATAGGACCGGCTCGTCGGCGAGGTCGACCACCGTCTCCGCCTTCTCCGCCAGCCGCCGCAGCGCATCCTCGCGCGGCTCGTCGGGGTCGAACTCGATCCCGTAGTGCGCGACGGGATCGTCGAGCACCTCGCGCGGCACCTTCTCCTCGCCGCCGCACCACACCGCTCCGACCGGCCGCAGCGCCGCGATCGCGTCCCGCACGACCGACGGGTGGTGCTCGCCGTCGACCAGGACGATCGGCCCCGCCACTTCAGCCGTGCGCGGTCTCTCCCAGGAGCGACGGGTCCTTCTCGTACTCCTGCGTTCGGGGGTCGAACGAGATGATCGGCTCGCGGTCGTGGAACGGGTACTTGCGGAAGACCGTCACGCGCTCGCGCGTGGCCTCGATCACGTTGTAACACGGCTTCGTCTTCCCGCGCACGCGCGTGGTCGAGGCAGTGCCCGCGTTCACGACGAACAGGTTCTCGAGCTTCCACGCGTACGGCACGTGCTTGTGGCCGGACAGCACGAGGTGGACTCCGCTGCGCAGCAGGCACTCGAGCGCGTCGCCGGCGTCGTGCACGACGTTGCGCTCGCGCCCCGTGCCGGGCACCGGCAGCAGGTGGTGGTGCAGGACGAAGATCCGCAGGAACGCCTCCTGCGAGCGCGAAGCGCTCCTCGATCCAGCCGTAGCGCCCGCGCCCGATCGTGCCGTGGTCCATGTCGGGCTCGGTCGAGTCGACCGCGACGATCGAGACGCCGTCGCGGTGGAGTTCGCGGCGCCGCTCGCCGAACAGCTCCTCGAAATGGACGTAGCCGACGTTGCGCGAGTCGTGGTTCCCCGGGATCACGATCGAGTCGTCGCAGTCGAGCCGGTCCACGTACTCGCGCGCGAGCTCGTACTCCTCGCGGAACCCGTCGGCCGTCAGGTCGCCGGAGACGATCACGACGTCCGGCGCGAGCTCGTTGATCTCGGCGATCGCCCGCTCGAGCAGGCTCGGCACGAAGTGCGGCGAGCCGCAGTGGATATCGGAGATCTGGGCGATCGTGAAGGCGCTCACGCTTGCCTCCGGAGCGCCGGATCGAGATCGGGCACGAGGTGGCCGTCGCACGTGCAGCGCCTCGCGCACCCTCAGGAAATCCGCGACGGCCTCCACATCGTGCACGCGCAGGATGTCGACGTGGGGCGCGAGCACGGCGATCGCTCCCAGCGTCCCACCGAGCCGGTCGGCCGGCGGCCTGCCGGTGAGTGCGCCGACGAAGTCCTTGCGCGAGACAGCGAGCAGGATCGGGTAGTCGAGGTCCTCGAGCTCGTGCAGCCGGCGCAGCACTTCGACGGTCTCGGCCGGGGTCTTCGCGAAGTCGGGACCGGGGTCGATCACGATCTTCCCGGCGTCCACTCCGCGCTCGATGGCGAGGTCGATCCGCTCCGTCAGGAACGCGCGCACGTCCTCGACGACGTCGTCGTAGTCCGGGGAACGACTTCACCTTCGGCTCCGCGCGCGTGTGCATCACGACGAGCCCTGCGTCGTGGCGCGCGCATGCGTCCGCGATCGCGGGGTCGCGCAGGCCGCTGACGTCGTTGATCATCGTCGCTCCGGCGGCAAGCACCGCTTGCGCGACTTCCGGCCTTCCACGTGTCCACCGACACGGTGACGCCCTCGGCGACGAGCCGCTCGACCAACGGCACGACGCGCCTCGCCTCCTCCTCGGCGGACACGGGCGGGGTGTGCGTCACGCCAGACTCGCCGCCCACGTCGATCAAGTCGGCCCCCGCCTCGACCTGCTCGAGCGCGCTCGCAACGAGCTCGTCGAGCGAGCGGGCGCCGGGGTCCGAGAAGGAGTCGGGGTTCGCGTTCACGATCCCCATGAGGCGCGGGCTCATGCCGGTGCCGGCTCGGGCGAGGGCGCGAATCCCTCGGCCGCCGCCTCCTCGTGCCAGTTCGCCACCGCGGCATCGACCCGCGCCGCTTCCCAGCCGAGCTCCTCGCCCATCAGCTCGGCCACGCGGCGCGGCTCGATCGCGTCGGGCGCGCAGAGGCGCGGCGCGTCGAGCAGGGCAAGCCGCGTCCGGCGCATCAGGACATCGGTGACCGTCAGCGCCTGTTCCTTGCGCACCGCGATGACCACCTCGGCCATCAGGTCGGGCAGGTCCGGGCTGATCGGCTGCGCGAGCCGCTCGTCCTCGGCGGCGAGCGCGAGCACGTCGCGCGCGGCGTGGCCGTAGCGGTGCGCGAGCAGCGCGCGCGTCTCGTCGCTGATCATGGCCGACGACCCCAGGTCCTCCTCGGTCGCGCTCTGCCCGAGCGGGATCTCGTGCGTGCGGCACGGCGCCTCGCGCCCCTCGCGCTCGACGATCCGGTCGACGGCCAGCTTCGCCATCCGGCGCCAGGTGGTCAGCTTGCCGCCGGTGATCGTGACGAGGCCGGAGCTCGTCTCGTACAGCTCGGCCTTGCGCGAGATGTCGACCGACTTCTTCGGGTCGCCGGTCGAGATCAGCGGCCGCACGCCGGCATACGCGCCGGTGATGTGCTCGCGCCCGAGCGAAATGGCGAAGTACTTGTTGACGGCGTCGAGCAGGTACTCGATGTCGGTCTCGTCCGGCGGCACGTGCTCGAGCGCGCCGTCGTAGTCGTTGTCGGTC
Organism: uncultured Thermoleophilaceae bacterium; assembly: GCA_963846865.1. Classification (GTDB taxonomy): domain Bacteria; phylum Actinomycetota; class Thermoleophilia; order Solirubrobacterales; family Thermoleophilaceae; genus DASPHG01. Next base: position 259,145 of record CAWJXU010000010.1, read on the forward strand.
GTGCCGATCAGCGTCCGTCCGAGCCACGGCAGCGCGAAGATGCTGCGCCCGCCACCGGCCGGGACGATCGCGCCGACGTTGATCGGCAGGTCCTGCTGCGGCGAGGGTGATGTGCGTGCCGCGGCTGGGACGAATGCGCGGGACGTCTTCCTCGTCGTGCAGCTCCTCCGGGCGGATCTGGTCGGCCCACACGCCCGTCGCGTTGATCACGTTCTCGGCCCGGATCTCGAACTCGCCGCCGCCGGCGGTGTCCGTGCACCGGACCCCGCACGCCCTCCCGTCCTCGAGCAGGAGCTCGTCGACGCGGCAGCGGTTCGCGATCACCGTCGCCGAAGCGCTCGGCCTCGCCCAGCACGGTGAGCACGAGGCGCGCGTCGTCGGTCTGGCAGTCGTAGAAGAGGTAGGCCGCGGTCGGCTCGCGCGGGGCGAGCGCGGGCAGGAGCTCCCGCACCTCGTCGCCCTCGATGATCCGGTGCTTCTCCGGGCTCCAGTCCTCCTCGCCCATGAACGGCTCGCGGCCCCGCTTGCCGGGGCGCTTCAGCTCGCGCGCCATCCGGTCGTACATGTTCAGGCCCATGCCGAGCATCCGGTCGGGCCGCTTTCCCTCGAAGCTCGACACGAGCAGCGGCAGCGGCCGCACCAGGTGCGGCGCGAGCTTCACGAGGATCGACCGCTCGAGCAGCGCCTCGCGCACGAGGCCGAGGTCGAAGTTCTGCAGGTAGCGAAGCCCGCCGTGGACGAGCTTCGACGAACGGCTCGACGTGCCCGAAGCGAAGTCCTCGCGCTCGACCAGCGCGACGCTGTAGCCGCGGGTCGCCGCGTCGAGTGCGACCCCGGCGCCCGTGATGCCGCCGCCGATGACGACCAGGTCGAACTCGTCCTCGGCGAACGCCTTGAGCGCGTCCTCGCGGCGGATCACGGCAGATACGTTACGAACTCGCCGGGGTCAGGTCGCGCCGGTGGCGGCTGCTCCTGGCGTTTCGGGCCCAGGTGGATCAGTCCCAGGAAGCGCTCGTCCTCCCCGACGCCGACGGCCGCGCATCCCGCGGCGGTGCGCAGGATGCCCGGCGTACGCCAGTAGTTGGCGAGCCCGCGCGCGTGCGCTCCGAGCATGACGATGTAGATCGCGCACGCCGCCGCGCACACGTCCTCCTCGTCCTGCTGCGGGTCGCCCGTCTGCACGACGCTCGCGACGATCGAGCGTGGGCGCGCGGTCGAGCTTGCCCGCCTCGGGGCCCGGCGCAGGCCTTCAGCCGCTCGCGCGCCTCGGGGCCGAGCACGCGGAAGCGCCAGGGGCTCGTCAGATGGTGGTTGGGCGCCCAGCGGGCGAGCTCGAACAGCTCATCGAGCGTCGCCTGGTCGACCGGGTCCGAGCCGTAGGCCTTGTGCGTGCGGCGGGTCCGGATCGCCTCGTCTAGCTCCACGGCGAGGAAGGTATAGACCTGATAGACCATGCGGCCATGCGCATACTCGCCGGCCTCATCTCACTCGGCCGATTCCTCATCGGCATCGTCTTCATCGCCAACCCGAAGATCATGGACCAGGCCTGGATCGGCAAACAGGCGAGGCTGCCGGGCTCCCAGCTTCTCTCGCGCGCGGTCGGCGCACGCGACCTCACGCTCGGCGCCGGCGGGCTCCAGGCGGCGATCCGCGGCGACGGTTCCGCGCAGCAGTGGCTCGCGGCCGCGGCGATCTGTGACGCCGTCGACTTCGGTGCGACCTACACGGCGGGCCGCGGGATCCCGCGCAGCGCGCGCGCAAGCGTGCTCGTGATCGCGGCCGTCGCGGGCGTGGTCTCCGCGATCGCTGCCGTAGGGAACGGGAAGCCGCGCCATGAGGAGCCGCTCGAGACCGGCAAGGACTTCACCGAGGTCGGCGTCGTCCCGAGCGAGCCCGTCGGAACCGCCTAGCGCTTCTCGAGGTTGTGAACCTCGAAGACCTCCGGGTCACCGGAGAACTCGATCCCTGCATCCTTGAGCGCCGGGAAGAGACGCTCGCCGAATGCGTCGAACTGCTCGCGGGACTCCCAGATCTCGCTGACGCGTAGGTCCCCTTCCGAGCCGAAGCAGACGTGGAACTCCATCCCGTCGGGGGGAAACTCGATTCCCGCTTCCTCGAGCTTCTGGGTGGTCGCGTCGTACTTCTCGGCGGTCAGGTTGGTCGGCGTGTGGCGGACGACGATGCTCATCGCGAAGTCCTTCCAATCGGGTGCGGACCGACCCTACCTCTGCGGCTAGGCCGTGAGCGCGTGCGGCTGCGTTATCCGCGGCCGCGCTATCGACTCGGGCTCGGGCTCGTCCTCCGGCGCGGCCTTGCCGAGGAGCGCGTAGGCCAGCCGGGTGGCCAGCGCCATGATCGTGATCTGCGGGTTCACGCCGATCGAGCTCGGGATCACGCTCGCGTCGGCGACCCAGACGTTCTCCATCTCGTGAAGGCGCAGGTCGCCGTTCACGACGCCGTGGTCCGGGCGCGCATCGGCGCGCGCGGTGCCGAGCGGGTGGAACGCCATCAGCACGAGGTCATGGGCGCGAACCTCGGCGCGCCGTAGCGGCTCGAGGTCGCCGCCCGTCAGCTCCGCGACGCCTGTGACCGGCGGGTAGATCGCCCGCGCACCCGCGGCTACGAACAGCTCGCACAGGCGCTCGATCCCGCGCTTGAACGTCGCGGTGTCCTCGCGATTCAGGTCGTAGCGGATCTCGACGCGGCCCGCGCGTTCGCGAACCCACCCGCGCGACAAGTCGGAGACCATCAGCCCGAACTGCGCGATGTTGCGGTACTGCAGCATCAGCTCGCGGTGCTTCTCGCCCGAGAACGGGAAGGACATCGCGGCGTAGTCGGGCGGGCCCGCGGCGCCCTCGAGCATGATCCCCTCGTCCGCGAACTCGTCGATGAAGTACGACTGCGGAACGCCGTTCGCCATGTCGATCTCCTCGTCGAAGAGCGCGCGCACGGCGGTTGCCGGGTGGATCGCGAGGTTGCGGCCGAGCTCGCCCGATCTGCGGCCGAGGCCCATCCGACGCGAGGAAGCAGCGGGGTGTGGATCGCCCCGCAGGCGACCACGACGTGTTCGGCCTCCACGGTCACCCACCCGCCGCCCGCAGTGTGGGCGAGCACCGCTCCGGCGCTGCGCCCGTCGTGGATCGATCACGTGGCGCTCGGGCCTGCGTGTACGTCGTGGCTCCGGCCGCCCATGCGCGCGGCACGTAGCTCAGCCCGACGTGCTGCTTCGCCGACGTCGGGCAGCCGAAGCTGCACACACCCGAGCCGACGCAGCCGCGCGCGTTCCGCCAGATGAAGTCGCCGCTCCAGCCGAGCGCGTCCGCTCCGCGCTTGACGACGAGCGCGTTCCGGCCCGCGCGGTCCTCCGGCACCTGCGACGACGTTCAGCTCGCGCTCGACGCGGCGGAAGTAGGGATCGAGCTCGGCGGCGTTCAGCTCGTCGAGCCCGAACCGCTCGCCCCACATCTCGAGCACTGGCTCCGGCGTGCGGAAGCACGTGCCCGAGTTGATCATCGTCGTCCCGCCGACGCCCTTCCCGAGCGGCAGGATGATCGGCGTGTTGCCGACGGTCACGACCTGCGCGGCGTCGCGGTAGAGGATCGGTCGACATCTCGCGCGGGCGCGCGGTGAAGTCGTCGGTCGTGAAGTGCCTGCCCTCCTCGAGCATCACGACGTTCATGCCGCCCTCGGCGAGCTCCTTCGCGACGACCGCGCCGCCCGCGCCGGTCCCGATCACGCAGACGTCGCACTCGACGGTGCGGTTGTCCGCTGAGCCGCGCGCCGTCCTCGACGCGCGGCTCGACCGGCGGCGCCGGCGGCGACCCCAGTCGCGGTAGGCGTCGCCGGTCGTCGGCCGAACGCTCACGGACGGCCGTCCCGCTCGCGCACGGCGCGGCCGCGCGCGACGTTCGCCTCGGCGTCGTAGCCGATCCGCGAGCATCACCTGGTCGTCGCCGTAATAGGCGAGCTGGCCGAAGCCCTGCATCAGCTTCCCGAGCTGGCGCAGCTGCGGCAGCCGGTTCTGCTCGATCGCGCGCAGGTACTCGGCGCGCCGCTCGGGCGTGAGCCGGCGCATCCGCGCGCCGAACCCGAGCAGCAGCGGGCCCGTCTCCAGCGAATAGAGCAGCGCACGCAAGCCGACCCGGTTCAGCTTCGGCGCGCGCGCCATCCAGCGGTCGAAGAACGCGACGGCGTCCGTCTCGCGCACGGGCGGGAGCACCGGCTCGGGCGCGACGACGGTGTCGGCGAGGCAGGCGAAGATCGAGGCCTCGCGCGGAGAGAGCACGGCCAGGTGGGCCATGGCCGCGCAGGCTACCTCTGATAGTCAGGGCGCCGTGCGCCGCCTGGTCATCCTCGTCAGCGCGATCGTCCTGCTGGACGTCGCCTTCTTCGCCGCCGTCGCGCCGCTGCTCCCGCACTACGTCGACGAGTTCGACCTGTCGAAGACGAGCGCCGGGATCCTCACCGGCGCGTACGCCGCCGGCAACCTCGTGGCCGCGATCCCCGCGGGCTGGCTCGCCGGGCGCTGGGGCGTCAAGCCGACGACGCTCGCGGGCCTGATCGGACTGGCCGTGTCGAGCCTCGTCTTCGGGCTCGCCCAGGAGATTTGGCTGCTCGACGCCGCTCGCTTCACGCAGGGCCTCGCGGGCGCCTGCACCTGGGCCGCGGGCTTCGCCTGGGTGGTCGACCGCGCTCCACCGGGCCGCCGCGGCGAGGTGATCGGCACGCCACTCGCCGCGGCGATCGTGGGCACGCTGATCGGTCCCGTGCTCGGCACGGCGGCCGACGAGGTCGGGCCCGAGGTGGTCTTCGCCGGCGTCGCGGCGGCCGCACTCCTGCTCGCTGCCCTGATCGTCGGCGAGGACGCGGCGCCCGGCGAGCCTGCCGACATGCGCCGCGTGGCCGCGGCCGCGCGCATGCCCGCCGTGCGCGTGGGGATCTGGCTCGTCGCGCTGCCGGCGCTGGCGTCGGGCGTCCTCAACGTGCTCGTCCCGTTGCGCATGGACGAGCTCGGCGCGGCGAGCGTGGCGATCGGCGCGACCTACCTGATCGCGGCGGGCTTCGAGGCCACGACCAGTCCGATCGTCGGCCGCCTGTCGGACCGCCGCGGCAGGCTCGTCCCCATCCGCGCCGGGCTCGTCGGGGCGGCGGTTCTGCTCGTCGTCATCCCGATCCCCGAGACGGCGGCGATCGTGGCGATCCTGTTCATCTGCACGGCACTTGCGCTCGCGACGTTCTGGGCGCCGGCGATGGCGCTGCTGTCCGACGAGATCGAGCGAGCGCACGTGCAGCAGGGCTACGCCTTCGCGTTCACCAACATCGCCTGGTCGGCCGGCCAGCTCGCGGGCAACGGCGGCGGCAGCGCGCTGGCCGAGGCGACCGCCGACTGGGTCAGCTACGCCGTCGTGGCGGTTCTGTTCGTCGTGACCTTCGCCGCTCTCACGCGGCGGCCGCACGTAGTAGGCGAGCACGGCGGCGGCGAGGGTCAGCGCGACGCCGAGCCAGGACGGGCCGGGCGCCGGCGGCTCGTCGGCGGCGGTCGGGGCACTGGCGCGATCGGCGATCGGGGCGTAGCCGGTCCACGGTGACTGGGCCGACCGGGCACGCCGCTCCCCCTCCCCGGCCTCTTTTCGTTTGTCAGCGCGCGACGGATCGTCCTTGCCGTCGTGGGGCGACGCCGGCGCGGGGGAAGCGGCACCGCGGCTAGCCGAGCGCACCCGCTCGCGCGGCACCGGCTCGAGCGGGAACGGCTTGCGCTCGAACGCCAGCACGGCCTGGGCGGTCACCCACACCGGCGTCTGCGAGCTCGCGCGCGAGTACTTGACGCTGCCGTTCTCCCGCTGAAGCGAGCGCAGGTACGCGACGGGCGAGCGGCCGTCCTTGCGGAAGCGCGCCGGGTTGCGGCCGGCGGCGACGAGTCCCTGGACCGCGTACGCCGTCGACTGCGCGTTCGAGCTGCGGCCCTCGTACTGGCCGAAGCCGCCGTCTGAGTTCTGGGCGACGCGCAGGAAGCCGACGGCGTCCCCGACCGCGTCCGACCCGCCGCGGCCGGCAGCGGCGAGCGCCTGGATGGCCGCGCCGGTGTTGTCCACGTCGCTCTGCGCCCCCGGCGCCAGGCCGAAGCCGCCGTCGCCGTTCCGCTGCGCCGCGAGCCAGGTGCGCCGACTCGTCCGTCCCGCCCGCGTCCGCCGCGCGCAGGGCGAGGATCCCGAACGCGGTGTAGGAGACGAAGCCGGAGAACGATCCGTTCGCGCGCCGGTAGCGCTCCAGCCGAGCGATGAAATCCCGCCCGGCGAACCTGCTCGCCGACAGCCCGGCCGCCTCGATCACGAGGATCGTGCGCTCGACCTCCCCCACCTCGCGGATCTCCCCGGCCTCGCCGCGGATGAAGTCGATCGCGCTGTTGCCGCGGCGCTCCACGTCGCGCGGGTTGCGATCGCCCGCCGCCACGCCCAGCGACGCCCATCCGGTGAACAGCGCGCCGGACGCCTGTCCGGGCGCGCTCCCGAAGCCGCCGTCCCTGTTCTGTGCCTTGGCGAGCCACGTCGTCGCACGGTCACCGGCGGAAGCCGCGGCGGCGCCCGCGGGGACGGCGAGCAGGAGCAAGACGCCGGCGGCCGCGGCCGCCGCGGGCGCCCAGCGCACCTCGAAGCGCCGCCGGTAGCGCGACAGCGCGCGCAGCAGACCGGGGCCGATCAGCAGGCAGAAGACGACGTTGCCGACCACGTGCGCGAGGTTGTAGGGCAGCGAGCTGCCGCTGACCGCAATCCAGGTCGCGGCGTTCTGCTCGGCCGCGAGCGTCCACTGGTAGGTGTCCATCACGACGCCGAACGCCGCGCCCGCGAACGCGCAGGCGAGCGCGAGTGGCAGGCGGCCGAGCTCACGTCCGCCGGTCACGCGCGCGAGTACCGCGCCGCCGACGCCGACGCCGCCCCACGCCACCATCTGCCACGGCGTCCACGGCCCGTGGCCCATGAAGACGTTCGAGACGACCGGCGTGATCGCGCCCACGGCGAAACCGGGCGCGCCGCCGAGCGCGTAGCCGGCGAGCAGCACGATGTCGGTGGTCGGCTTGACGTTCGGGAACGCCGCGAAGGCGAGCCTGCCGACGACGGCGAGCGCGGCCAGCGCCGCGACGAGCGCCAGCACGCGCGCGCTCGGCTTGCGAGCGCTCGTACCACGCGAAGCCGGCCGCGATGCCGAACGCGAGGATCCCGAACGAGGCGAGCTGCCAGGTCATCGCACGAGCTCCCGCTCGAGCAACGCCGCCCCCGCCGCCGGAGTCAGCGCGCCACCGGCGCCGTCGAGGATGCGCGCGACGTCGGTGGCGAAGTGCCTGCCGCCGGCGAGCACGCTCGCGGCGGAGCCGTCGGCGATCACGGTCCCCTGGCCCATCAGCACGACCCGCTCGGCCCAGCCCGACGCGAACTCCGTGTCGTGCGTGGCGACGACAACGGCCAGCCCGCGCGCCGCGAGCACCCGCAGCCGCTCCCCGAGCGACTCCTTCCAGCCGCGGTCCATGCCGCGCGTCGGCTCGTCGAGGCACACGACGGCGACCGAGTCGGCCTCCAGCACGATCTCGAGCGCGAGCCGCTGGCGCTCGCCGCCCGACAGGTCGCGTGGATGCTCGGCCTCGCGGCCGGCGAGGCCCGCGCGCGCGATCGCATCGGCGCCCGCCTCGTCACCGACGCGCTCGTGGATCAGGAAGTCGCCCGGGTTCTGAAGCAGCAGCGCCACGTCGCCGTCGCGCACGAGGCGGCCGCGGGTCGGCTCGACGAGCCCCTTCGCGTGCCGCAGCAGCGTGCTCTTCCCGGCGCCGTTCCGTCCCATCAGCGCGACCAGCTCGCCCGGGCGCAGCTCGAGGTCGATGCCGCGCAGGATCGCGGGGCCGTCGGCGATCTCGTGCCAGACGCCGTCGAGCCGCAGCGCGGGGCGCGTGTCACGACGTGGCGGCGCCGATTGTTCTGCGGGCGCCGTCGCCGGCGCGAGGCCCGCGCCGCGCAGCCGGTCGCGCGCCTCCTTCACGGAGACCGGCGGCGGTCCGATGCCCGCGAGCGAGAAGAGCCGCGCGCCCGGCGTGGCGAGCACCGACGCGCGCTCCGTGGCCCAGTCGAGGAACTCGGCGGGCGTCCCATCGAGGACGACGCGACCGCCGTCCATCGCGAGCACCCGGTCCGCCGCCGCGAGGCAGCGCTCGAGCCGGTGCTCCGCCATCAGGACGGCGGTGCCCCACTCCTCGTTCAGGCGGCGGAGGAGCCAGACGAGGTCGTCGCCGGCGACCGGGTCGAGCTGCGACGTCGGGCTCGTCGAGCACGAGCAGCGACGGCTTCCCGGCGACGGCCGCCGCCAGCGCGACGCGCTGCAGCTCGCCGCCCGAGAGCGTGTCGGTGCGGCGTTCGAGCAGATGCGCGACGCCGAGCTCGAGCGCGGCCTCCTCGACCGCGCGCGCGATCGCGGGGGCCTCGTATCCGCGCTGCTCGAGCGGCAGTGCGAGCTCCGCGCGCACGCCGTTCATCACGACCTGCGTCTCCGGGTCCTGGAGCAGCGTTGCGCAGCTCGCCGCGAGGTCGTTCGGCCCGTGCTCGCGAATGCTCATCCCGGCGACCTCGAGCTCGCCGCGCGCGTCTCCGCCGTGGAAGTGCGGCACGAGCCCACAGGCGGCGCGCAGCAGCGTCGACTTGCCCGAGCCCGACTCGCCCACGACGATCGTGAACGACCCCGGCTCGAGCGCGAGCGTCAGATCGGCGAGCGCGTCCTGCGCCGCGCCCGGATAGCGGTAGCCGAACCCCTCCGCGCGAAGCACCGGCTCAGGCATGGGCCACCCCCAGGCGCGCGCGGGCGCCGGCGAACGGCGCGAGCGCGAACAGCGGCAGCAGCGCGATCGCCGCCACATCGGCCGGCGCTGCCCCGACCTCGAGCGACGGGTAGGCGTCGAAAGCGCCCGCGCCGGCCACGCGCGTGACGACGGCGGTGAGCGCGATCGCGGCGGCGCAGGCCGCGACGCGCACGTCGTGGCGCGACCACGCGGTCGCGTAGCGCGGCGGCCGCCCCGCCGACGCGTAGCCGCGCAGCTCGAGCGCGGCGGCGACCTCGACCGCGCGGTCGAGCGCGCCGGCGAGCGTCGCCCGCGCCACGGCCGCGCGGGCCGGCGGCTGCGGCCGGCACCGCGCCGCGTCGCCCATGCGAAGCGCGTCGCGCGCGAGCACCGGCGCCAGCCGCGTGGCGAGCGACGCGGTCAGCGCGCTGCGGTACGACACCCGCCGCACGAGCCGCAGCAGGTCGTCGGGATCGACGCAGGCCGAGAAGAGCGCGAGCGCCATCGCGAGCACGAACAGGCGCAGCGCCGCGGCGCCGCCGTACGCGAGCGCCTCGAGCGTCACCTCGATCCGGTAGCCGAGCACCTCGCCGCCTCGGACGAGGAGCGTCTCGCCCTCGCGGTACACGAGCGGATTGACGATCACGATCAGGAGCGCCAGCGGCACCGTCAGGCGCGCGGCGCGGCCAAGCTCTGCGCCCACTCCCGCGGCCACGCCGGCGAGCACCACGGCGGCGAGGCCGCCGAGGAGGACGAGCGGGCTGTCGTACAGGAGCGGGACGAGCGCGATCGCCGCGCAGAAGGACGTCGTCACTCCGGCTCGCGCGGAGTGCAGCGGGCTCGGGCGCGGCTGGTACGTGGGAACGAGCCTCACTCGCCGTCCTCCTCGATCAGCGGCAGCTTCACCGGCCCGTCCGGCGTCGCCGCGACCGCGAACGCGTTCCGCAGCGAGCGCGGATCGAGGACCGCAGCGGCGGCCTGCACGCCGACGTCGTCGATCCCGGTGACCATCCAGACGACGGCCTGCTCCTCGAGCGCGGACGCCGCCACGAGGCCGGTCCCGGCGTCGGCGGTCCGCACCGCGTCGCCGTCCTCGTCGAGCAGCTCGAGCCGCTCGCCGTCGTCGGCGAAGCGCGCGAACACGCCGCTCGCCTCCGGCCCCTGCTCGAGGAGCGCCGGCGTCCGCACCTCGCGCAGCTCGTCCCACCGGCCCACCAGCACGCGGATCAGCTCCTCACCGCCGGCGGCGGCGAGCTGCGCCGAGCTGACGCGCGCGCCGACCGCGGTCAGCGTCTCCTTGACGTCGTCGCACGTACCGCCGCCAGGGTCCGCGCATTCGAGCCGCACGGGAAGCCGCTCTCCCTCGGTCCCGCTCCTGAACGGCTCCGGATACGCGCCGACGATCGCCGGGATGCGCTGGGTCGCGGTCCAGTCGCGGTTGTCCCACTGGATCACGTCCCCGGAGTCGACCTCCCAGTCCGCCGCGCCGCGGTCGGCGAGCATGCCGTTCACGAAGTAGAACCAGTCGCGCGTCCCGCCGCCGCCGGATCCCTGGACGCCGTCGATCTCCTCGACGAACTTGCCGCCGAAGCGCGTCTCCACGTCGTGGTGCTCCTGGAGCAGCCGCATCACGGTCTCGTCCTCGCGCACCGTCTCGAGCTCATCTGCCGCGAGCTGCTCGTGCCCGAAGTCCCGCGTCACCCGCAGGGACGCCCCGCCCTCCTGCTCGTCGCCCTCGCCGAAGCCGCACCCGCCGAAGCCGGCGCAGCAGATCGCGGCGAGGAGCGCGAGCCGTCTCACCCGACGACGACCCTCTCTCTGAAGGAGCGGATGTAGCCCGCGCTTCTCCGCGACGAGCCGGTGTGTCCCCGGCGGCAGCGTGAGCGTGGCGACCCCGTTCGCGTCGGTCGTCGCCGTCACGGCGCCCGAGCGCACGGTCGCGCCCTCGAGCCGCTTCCCGCGGCCCTCGTCGTCATACGCCTTGACGCGCACGGTCACCGTCCCGCCGCCCGTCGTCGCGTGCGCGCAGCCCGAGCGTGCGCTGGCACCCGCCCGCCTCGAAGACGCAGTAGAACCAGGTGACGCGCACGCGCCGGTCGAGCCGGCCGGTGCCGAACGGGCCGCTCGGGTCGGACGCCGCGGTCGTGCCCTGGCGGTTGCCGACCTTGTAGACCCAGCCCGACTGGCCGCGGTTCTTGTTCGGGCCGATCCGCTGCACGAAAGGCTCGACGGGTCGCACGATCCCGAGAAGTCGAGCAGACGCGCAGCTTCGCCACCTCGCTGCGCACCAGCGCGGCGAGCGGCGTCGCCTTCGGTACGCGGCAGCGGTGGTCGCCCGCGCGCGTGCGAATCGCTCGCGTGCCGACGGTCTCGCTCTTCACGTCGCCGTCGCGGAAGACGACCATCTGGTCGAACCGCGGCGCGCCGACCGCGGGCGCCGCCGCCGTCCCCGCGAGTGCGAGGACGACGGCGGTGGCGCTCAGAACGGGTCGTGTCACGCCCGCCTGACTGTCTCGCAGTTGCGCGCGACGCGATCGAGGCGATCCACCTTCGCGACGTCGTTCCCCGGACCGCAGCGAACGGCGTCGGCGGCGTCGTCGCCGCGGGAGGTGAGCCGGTCGTCGCCGTCGCGGCCGATGATCCGGTCCTGGTCGTCGGTGCCCTTGATCCTGTCGTCGTCATGGGTGCCGACGACCCGCCCGGCGATGAACTCGTCGCACTCGGACTCGGCGTCCCCCCACACGCACAGGCGCAGCGCGTCGGTCGGGATGTCGATGCCGCGGACGCCGCGGATGAACTGCCGTCCGGCCTCGTGGAAGGTGAGACGTCGCTTCACCGTTCGCGTCCGTCACGACGTCGGGCGCCGCCCACGATCCGCACGCCCGCGGCCGGCGTCGACTGGCCGGTCGCGTCGTACTCCACAACCGTGACCGAGACCGGGTCGCCTGCCTTGACGGTCCGGTCGCCCACGCTAAGGAACAGCTCATTCCCGGTGTTGGCGCCGGTCGCCGTGTTCATGAAGTACCAGAGGACCTCGTGGCCGGACGAGTTGATCGGGAACTGGTCGCCGCCCACCTCGGGCGAGACGTGGTCGACCTTGTAGAGCCAGAACGCGCGTGTCGCTCGACTCGAAACTGCCGACACCGCACACGAACGGGCCGAACTCGAACTGGTCGCTGATCTGCACAGGGCGCAGGCGACGCGTGTAGTCGGCGCCCTGGATCAAGCACTCCGAGCGCGGTCGGCCCGTTGATCGAGCCCGGGCTCCCCGCTCCCGTTGCACGCCGCGCTCTGCGACGTGTCGTAGGTCACGGAGTCGTGTGCGTACTGCCAGCCCGGCCCGATGTCGTGGCCGTCGGCCTCGACGCGGAGCTGGCTGGTCACGGACGCGGCGGACGCTGACGACGCCGCCGCTACGGCGAACACGCACGCGGCAAGCGCCGCGCGCGTAAGGGAATGGATGTGCATGAGGCACCCTTTCCTCGAGGGTTGACGTTGCCTGTGACCGGAGGCAGGTCTCCTGGCTTCCGGATTCGCCCTTCCGCGCCTTCCCGGAGCAGCTGTCGTGCTCCAGTGGCTGCCATGCGGATGGCCTAGCCGGTAACAGTGGCGGGACCGCGCCGGAATCTCACCGGACTTCCCTTGACCACCGGTCGCAGCCCAGGATACACGCGGGAACCCCCAACTTTTCCGCGTCGAGAGGCGTTGGAAGGTTGGCGAAGTGCGTCAAGGCGAACACCTAGGCGCACCGCGATAGGTGGGTCAGCGAGGGCGCCCCTCCCAAGGCGGGGGGCGCCCTTGCTGCGCTCCGGGGTCAGCGGCGGCCCGAAACCGCGAGCGTCGCGCCGACCAGGGCGGCCACCAGCGCGGCCGTTGCCGCCGCGACGATCGAGAACGTCGTGTGCCCCTCGGCGTAGCCCGTGATGCGTGGCAGTCGCTCGAGCGCCAGCCACGACGCGAGGGCGAGCGGGAAGAGGAGCGTCGCGCCGGCGAGCCACCATGCGACCGGCTCCTCTCTCTCCGCCTGGCGCGGCGCCGCGCGTTCGCGGGCACGAACGACCGCAAGACCTGTGAAGCACCACGCTGCCGCGACCAGGTAGCCGCCGGCGATATCGCTCGGGAAGTGCCAGTCGAGCGAGACGATCGCGAAACCGACCGACAGCGCGAACCCGGCTCCGATGAACGCGACCATGGGCCTCAGGATCCGCGGCGCAACCACAACCGCGACCAGCGCAAGCGACATCGCCGCCGTCGCGTGCCCGCTCGGAAACGCCTCCGCCGCGACGCCGTAGTCGCCGAACATGCCACGCGGGTTGGCGAGCAGCGGCTTCAGGACTTGCGTGGTCACGTTCGCCCCGAAGAGGACAGCACCGGCCGCACAGGCGGCGAGCGGGCCGAGGCGCACAAGCGCGACGATGACGAGCAGCGCGCTCAGGACCGCGAACGGCGCCGGGTCGGCGAGGCGCGCGATCGAGTCCGCCAGCTCGGCGAGCCGCGGACGCTGAAGATCGCCAAAGCCGTACAGCGCACGGCGGTCGACCGTGTCCCCGGCTTCGGTCGTGTAGACCACCGCCAGCAGGAGGAGGAACGCGCCGACGCACGCCGCCGCCGCCATCAAGAGCCGCCGAGGCGAGTCCAGCATGCCGTTTGAGGCTACTGAGAGGCGCCGCGCTCGGGCGACGAAGAAGGTCCTGCGACCGAGCCTCTAGAATCGCCCGCCCAGGCCGCCATCGTCTAGGGGACTAGGACGCCGCCCTCTCACGGCGGAAACCGGGGTTCGAATCCCCGTGGCGGTACCTCAGTACTCCGCTTTGCGGCACTCTTTCCGCCGGTGGTCCGGTTTCCGGTCATTGTGCCCGTCGGTCCAGATCCGGCCGAGTTCGAGCGGCTCGAGGACACCCTTCAGTCGCTATTGCATTTCGAGCCTGGCGCGGGACCTCTGCTCCTGATCGACGACGCTGAGCCGGGGGCGCGCGACCTCAGCCTGGCTGTACCCCCGAGCGCGTCCGCAGTAGTGCTGAAAAACCCGCGCGGGGACTACGGCGGAAGGATGGCGGGGACCTGCACGGCGATGCTCTCAGCCCTGGGACGGCTGAACGCGCTCGACGACCCTTTTGAGTGGGCGCTACGCATCGACACGGACGCACTTGTCATCGCGCCGTTCGCAGAGCGCGTGAGCGCGATGCTGCGCCAGGCCCCAGGTGTGGGGCTCGCCGGGTCGTACAAGTACAACATCGATGGCTACCTCAGAGACCTAGGCGCGTGGCGCGGCTCAGTACGGCAGGTCCGCAGGTGGGTCCGTATCTATCGGAGGCCACCGGTCCCCGGCCTCCGAATTGAACAGGCCCTGACCGGGCGTCCTGCTCGGATGCGCAAGACCGTTCGCCTCGCGGACCGGCACGGCTACATCCCCGGCGAAAACGTCCTCGCCGCTGCGCTGATCATTACCCGGGCGCTCATCGAGCGGATGGCGTCGCGTGGCTACCTCGATGACCCGCTGGCTTGGATGACCTCCCCCCTGCCCGATGACGTGATGATTGGCATCTTCGCGCGGGCCGTGGACCTCCGTCTGGTGGGCCTGAGCGGCCCTGGCGAACCCATCGCCGCGCAACAGGTCGGGCTCCCAGATTCTCCAGAGGGCCTGCTCGAGCGTGGGTTCGGGCTGATCCACAGCGTCAAGAATGACCCGCGTTTCAGTGAGCGGGAAGTGCGCGCTTTCTTCCGGCGACATAGAGCCGCACATGCGGGCAGAACGTCTAGCGCCGCTTCAGGCGCAGCCCGCGAGCGCGACGCGGCTAGGAGCCACCCAGCCGTCGCTCGGAAAGGACTCCCATGCTCGACGACGTCCCCACCTTGTCCTCGCCCTCGCTGTCGCCGCCTTCGGCGTATCGGCCGTGTCGCCGGTTTCGGCGGCGGATCCGGTCAAGCCGAAAGACGGCAGATACAACGCGAAATGCCCCCAGGGCGCCTTTACCCAGTGCGGCGAGGCGGGCTTGGACCGTTAGCAACGGACGGCGGGCAGGATCAACAAGGAGGCGAGCGTGCCGTGGCCGAACGATCCGGACAACCCGGGAATCGGGATCTGCGGCCGCTACAACCCCATCACCACGAAGAAGATCCCGATCGAGGACGGGCGCTTCACCTACCACGGAAAAGCCAACGGGCGCGACTACACGTGGAAGGGCAAGTGGGTGAAACGCGGCAAGGTCAAGGGAACCGTGAAGTGGGATGGGTGTTCCACGGTGGCGGAGTACGTCGGCCGTCTGCAAGAGACTTAGCCGAAGGCGAGCGGCGCCTCTAGGAAGCCCGAGGCTCGTACCGCATCGCTACCGCCCCTGAGGCGAATTCCTGCCGGCCCACGAGCTTCAAGTCGACAGGCTTCGATAGCCCCGCGAACAACGTCGGCCCGTGGCCCGCCAGCCTGGGGTGCACCACGAACTCGTACTCATCGATCAATCCCAGCTCCGCCAACGCCAGCGGGAGCTTCACGCCTCCCGTGGCCAGTCCCTTCCCCGGCTCCCGCTTCAGCTCCTGAACGGCTTCTCCCAGATCCCCGCGCACGAGCTCCGCATTCCAATCGACCCGGTCCAGGGTGCTCGACACGACGTACTTCTTCGCCGCGTCGATCGTCCTGCCGAAGGGCATCATCCAATCGGGCATCGCCTCCATCTGCCCCGGCGGCCGCCAGGCTGACTCCATCATCTCGTAGGTCACGCGGCCGAAGAGGAGAGCATCGGCCTGGTCGAGAAACTCCGTCGCGTGACGATGTGTCTCTTCGTCCGGGGATCCCGCGCGGTGATCGCAGCACCCGTCCAATGTGATGTTGATGGAATATCGAAGCGGTCGCACTGCGTAATCGTCCCACGGACTAGGGTCCGCGCGGTGCGTCTTCTGCCGATCCTCGTCGCCGCGCTGGCGGTCGTCGCTGCCGCCGCGGGGCCGGCGGCTGCCGTAGAGATCACCGCACCCAATCTCGAGAACCGGGTCGTGGCGACTGGGCTGGACACGCCTACCGCGATCGCGTGGACCCCGGACGGGCGACTGCTGGTAGCCGAGAAGGAGGGTGTCGTGAAGCTCGTCACCCGCCGGAACGCTCCCCTGGGACGAGTGATCCTCGACATCTCCGGAGCGTGTCGCGACGCGTGAAGACAGCGGGCTGCTGGGCATCGAGGTGGACCGTGATTTCGCCCGTAACGGCTTCATCTACCTCAGCTACACCTTCGACCGCGACCCGTCGGCACCGGGAGCGCCGAAGACCGGGCGGCTCAGTCGCTTCAAGCTGAAAGGGGGCAGGATCGTCGGCGGCGCGCGCGGCGAGAAGGTGCTCCTGGGCCGGGTCTCGCGCGGTCCCTGCCCGCCGCCGGCGAACGACGTCGACTGCCTGCCGATGGACCAGGGATACCACTCGATCGCGGCGGTCCGGGCCGCAGCGGACGGCACGCTGTGGGTGAGCACAGGTGACGGCTCAGGCTCCCTGACCGCTTCGAGCGCGGCGTTGCGGGCATACGACGAGCGAGAGCTTGGCCGGGAAGCTCCTGCACATCGACCGGAAGGGACGCGGGCTGCGCCGGGCACCCCTTCTGCCGCGGCGAGCGCGACCTCCGCCGAGTGTGCACGAAGGTCTTCGCCATGGGCTTTCGCAACCCATTTCGGTTCTCGCTGGCGCCGGATGGCACCCCGATCGTCGGCGATGTCGGCTGGGGGTTGCGCGAGGAGATCGACGTCGTGCAGGCCGGCCGCAACTACGGCTGGCCCTGCTACGAGGGCGGGATCCGAACGCCCGGATTCGACGCTTTCGAGGAGCTGCCAGGAGCTGTACGCTCGCGAGGGATCCCCGGGTGCCGCCGAGCCGCCAGCTCACGAGTACGAACGACCCCCCGAAGGCGCCGCGGTCATTGTCGGGCCTCGGTTTCCCGAGAGCGGCGTCGTCCCGCCCTTCCGCAACGCGTTCTTCTTCGGCGACTACGCGACGGGGAACCTCTTTCGCGTGACGGGCGGGATCGGGTCCCCGGCCAGGGAGATCGAGGCCATCGCAACAGGCTGGCGCGGCGTTGACCTGCGCCCGGGACCCGGTGGCACCCTCACCTACGTAGACATCGCGGACGGGTTCGTGGGGGCAATCGCCCACGCCCCCGGCAACAAGACCCCCATCGCCTCAGTGCAGGCGACGCCGGCGTACGGAGCCCTGCCCCTGCGCGTGAAGCTGCGTGCGGCGGCCGAGGACCCGGACGGCGACGAGCTCTCCTACCACTGGCGGCTCGGCGACGGCGAACGGGCGTCGGGCGCCACCGTCCGGCACGCCTACCGCAAGCGGGGCACCTACGTTGTGCGGCTGGTCGTCACCGACCGGCACGGTGCTCGGACCGTCGCGGCTGCGCGGATCTTCGCGGGGAACACGCCGCCGACGCAGGCCCGCATCCTCTCGCCGAAGGACGGATATCGCTACGTGGCGGGGCGTCCGGTACGCCTCCGCGCAGCCGCGCGCGACCCGGAGGATGGGAGGCTGCGGGGCGCGTGCCTTGCGCTGGCAACTGGTCCTGCGCCACGGCGATCACAACCATTACGTCGGGAGACGGCTACGGTCGTGAGTTCCGCTTCAGGCCGCTGCGCGACCACGACGCGGACTCGTATTACAAGGTGCTGGTCGTCGCGATCGACCGTGACGGGCAATTCCAGGCGTCGCCGCCGCATGAGATCACGCTGCGCCCGGAGACCACGGAGCTCTCCTTGTTCAGCGAGCCGGAGGGAGCGCAGATCGCCTACGGCAGCACGGAGTTGCAGGCGCCCGTGGTGCGACAGGCCGCCATCGGTCACCGCACGACCGTGACCGCCGACGCCGACTTCGAGCGCGACGGCGTCAGCTATCAGTTCTCGAGCTGGAGCGACGGAGCGCCTCGCAGCAGGACGCTCACCATCGGCCCAGACCCGATTCAGCTCACCGCGCTGTACGTCGCCGAGTAGCGCGCGATGGCGCCTCGTCCGTACCCGGTGTAGATGAGCCGGCGCCTGCCCAACAGCGCGCACACCTCTCAGCCCTGGCGGATCCACGAGATCACGCGCGACTTCCGGCTCGAGGACGTGTGGGACCTGCCCGCTCGCGGCGGCCCTGATGATTTCCCTCGGCTGGTCGAATGGTTCGTCTCGTTCGACACCGCGAAGAGCTCCTCGCGCGCGACCCGGATGCTCTTCGCTCTCCGCTGGAAGCTCGGCGAGCTGCTCGGCTGGGACGACGAAAAGACTGGCATCGGATCGCGGGTGCCCACCCTGCGCGACCGCTTGCCCGCCGACCTGCGCGAGACCGCGCGTCCCGGACTTCGACGCCCTTCCGTTCACGTCGCTCTACGTCACCGAGGACGAATGGGCTGCGGAGGTCGCCAACGGGACCATGCACGGCGTGCTCCATCTCGGTCGGGTCCCCGATGGCGCCGGCACCTACCGCGCGCAGATGGCCGTCCTCGTCAAGCCGAACGGGCTGTTCGGCAACGCCTACATGGCCGCGATCAGGCCGTTCCGGCACCTGATCGTGTACCCGGCGCTCATGCGCGAGTTCGAGCGCATGTCGCAGGACGCGCGCGTCTAGCCGGGCAGGTCCTCGATCCCCTCGTCCTGCTCGACGCCGAGTGAGTTCAGCGCGAAGGCGACCATGTGGTACTGGCCGACGAGCATCGGGATCTCGATGAGCTGCTTCTCGTCGTAGACCGAAGCAAGCTCGGCCCACGTGTCGTCCGAGATCGTGGACGCGTTGTGCAGCTCGTCGGCCGCTCGCAGCAAGGCCGCCTCGGCTTCGGACCAGCCGTCTGCATCCGGGCCCACGGCCACCCGGTCGATCGTCTCGCGGTCGATGCCGGCGGCCAGCGAGATGCGCACGTGCTGGCCCCACTCGTACGGCGACTCGCAGTTGAGCGCCGTGCGCAGGATCAAGAGCTCGCGTTCGCGGCCCGACAGCGTGCCTGCCGTGAGCAGATGGCCACCGAAGGGAAGCCAGGCCTTGAACAGCTCCGGGTTCCGCGCGAGCGTCGCGAAGATGTTCATCCGGCCGAGCGGTGCGACCGACTCGTCCCACTGGTCCTCCGGCAGTGGATCGATGCGGGCCATCGCGCTCAGGTCCGGAACGCCACGCCGAGGCCGCCGTCGACAACGAGGCTCTGGCCGGTCATGTACGACGACTCGTCGCTCATCAGGAAGAGCGCAGCGTGCGCGACCTCCCACGGCGTTCCGTGGCGGTCGAGCGGGATCCGCACATCGGCGCGCTGCGGCGCGAGCTGCGTGGCCAGCCGCCCGAGCGGCGTGTCGATCAGCCCCGGGATCAGCAGGTTCACGCGCACGTTCGGCGCTCCCTCGATCGCCCCGTTTCGCACGAGCGACTCGAGCGCGCCCTTCGACGCGGCGTACGCGGGCGAGGGCATCGTCTCGCGCGAGGCGAGCGACCCGGTCAGCACGATCGAGCCGCCGTCCGCGAAGCGCCGGCAGGCCGTGCTTCAGCCCGAGGAAGTGAGCGCGCGCGTTGACCGCCATCACGCGGTCCCAGTCCTCGACCGTCGTCCCCTGCAGGCCGAGCCCACCGGCAACGCCGACGTTCAGCACGATCCCGTCGAGGCCGCCCAGAGCGGAACCCGCCTCCTCGACCATCCGGGCGACGTCCGACTCGTCGGCCGCGTCGCCCGCGATCGAGACCGCCTGCGGCATCCTCGGCGCGCACCAGCTCGGCCGTCGCCTCGGCGCTTGCCTCGTCGATGTCGGCCACCGCCACCGCCGCGCCCTCGCGGCCGAACAGCACCGACATCGCGCGGCCGTTCCCCATCGGCGGGTCTTCGACGCCGTAGTCCTGCTGCCCGCCGCCCACGACGAGGATTCGCCGCCCGGCCAGTCGCTGTGCGCCCACGCCGCGACCCTATCCCGTCAACGCTGGCGCATCGCGCCAAGCCCGACCTACATTGGAGCCAGGATGAAGCGGCTCGCACTGCTCCTGGCCCTGGTCGGATGCGTCGGCCTCGCCGTGCCCGCCTCCGCGCACAATCTGACCCGCAAGCCCAAGGTCGGCGTGACCGGCGACATCTTCAAGTTCCGCGGCAAGAAGTGGCAGCCGAACTCGACCGTGTACTGGGAGTACTACGCGCGCCCGCGCGACGACAACTACATCCAGGAAGGCAGCGTCACGACAGGCCCGCGCGGCCGGTTCCGCCTCCTCTTCAGGGACTTCAACCTCGGCAAGCACAAGATGTGCTTCGTCCAGATCGACACGCGCTACGAGCCGCTCGCGCACATGTCCGGCGAGCTGACCGACGGCCGGCTGTTCCGCAAGTGCAAGCGCTACCAGGTCTTCGGCACGGACTTCCTCTGAGCTACCAGCTGCGCGTGAAGGTCCCGTCGGCGGCCTTCGCGATCACGAAGGTGTGGTCGCTGTCCGAATAGCCGGTCACGGTGTAGGTGTCGGGCGTGGCCGCGACGGCGACGGCGCCCTTCTTCTTCATCGCGGTGTCGGTTAGCTCCACACCCGGGGTCGTGTCGGTGGCCTGGAGCTCGGCCAGCGTGTCGCAGCTCTCGTAGGACCTCGTCTCCGAGTAGCAGGACTCGACCGACGTGACCACGTTCCGGGCGTTCGACTTGGCTTCGCGTCCTGGCCCTTGTCTGCTCGCCGAGGAAGGCGGGCAGGGAGATCGTGGACAGGATCCCGAGGATCAGGATACTGCAGGAGCTCGATCAGGGTGAACCCCTTTTCGAGGCTATATGCGCATGGAGGGTCGCACCCCGCCGTTATCGGCCCAGGGGTGCGAAAACCTTGAAGAAACCCTCTAGAAGCTCAACGCGTAGTGCGCGCGTCTTCGCGCTCGGCGTCGTCGTCGTAATCGTCGCTGTCGGGATCGACCTTCGCCGCGCGCTGCTCGTGCTCTGTGGCCTCCGCGCGCACGTTCTCCGCGCGGGCTGCCTGGAGCTCGGCCGCGGCGGCCTCGCGCTTCGCGCGCGCCGCGCGCTCCTGCGCTCCGGCCTCCTCGCGGTCGGCCTCGAGCTGATGGCTACGCGCCGTCTGGCGCAGCTCGCCGGCCTCCTCGCGCCGCCCCTCGCGGCGTTTCCGGAGGAGGGCCCACGCGATCAGTGCCACCACCACTACTGCGAGAACGATGAGTACGACTTCCATGCGACTCTCCCTTCTGGATGGGCTTGTCCAGGGAGTTCCCCGGGTCAGCGCCGTTCAACCTCGGAAACCCTGAATTCCTTCGGGGCCCCCGGGGCCTTCAGCCGCTTGGCCCTGGCGATGTCGAACAGCTCCTGGTCGAGCGCATGGCAGCTCACCTCCGAGACGAGCACCTGCTGCGGCTTCGCCGCCTCGACCACCCGCGCCGCGATGTTGACGTCCACGCCCAGGTAGTCGCCTCCGAGCTTTCGCGGCTTGCCCGAATGGATGCCGGAGCGCAGCCTCGGCTGGTGCCCGGCGACCTCGATCCCCTCCATGCCGTCGCGGGCCTCGAGCGCGGCGGCGACCGCGTCGTTCGAGTGCTCGAAGACGGCCATCGTGCCGTCGCCCAGGTGCTTCACGACCGCCCCGTCCTGGCTGACGATCGCCGCGTCGAGCACGTGGCCCACCTCGCGAAGCAGCTCGATCGCCGCCTCGTCGCCCGCCTCGAGCGCCCACGAGGAGAAGCCGACCAGGTCGGTGAACAGCAGCGCGACCTCCTGCGTGCCGCGCCCGCGGCCGGTCGCCTCGGACAGCCCCTGCCAGACCTGCAGCGCACCCAGGCCGAGCTCGTGGGCGACGCTTGGGCGATTGCTCCGCTGGAGGGCCGAGACCTGCCGTGCGAGCACCTCGGGCGGCGCGTCGCCTGCCGTCGAGAGCGGGTCGCCGAACCGCTCGTCGCCCGGCAGCCGCTTGCGCAGCCAGCGCGCGGCGGCGAGCAGGGAAGGCGCGCTGTCCGCCTGAACGGCCGCCGCGCGGATGCGGGCCAGGCGGCGCTCGTTCTGCTCCTCGGTGCGCTGGAGGTCGTCGGCCACGTCGCCGAAGGCTGCCAGAGGGAGGCCGCGGGCGGCTAGTTCACGCTCCTGATCGCGTCCATCTCCACTAGGGCGAACTTAAGCGTCGGAGGCGCAGTCCCGATGGGATTCCCATGTCCGAGCACTACGGCCCGTCCATGGACGAGGTCGGAGAAGAGAAGCCGGAGGTCGAGCCGGTCCTGGAGGTCCATCCGGAACCGGTTGTCGAGGTGGTGCCTCAGGCTGAGCCGGTCGTGGAGATCGAGCCCGAGCCGGTCGTGGAGATCGAGCCCGAGCCGGATCCCGTCGCGGAGCTCGATGCCGAGCCGGTGGTCGAAAGTGACCCGGAGCCGGTGCTCGAGATCTCCTATCCCGACCTGCCGGTCGAGGAGGCCCCGCCGGGCCTGTCAGTAGACGCCTTCAAGGACATCAAGCCGGTCTCCTTCGGCGGCATCGTCGTCGAGGAGGACGAGCCCGCCGCGGCCGAGCCCGCGGCGCCGGCTCCCGAGCCCGAGCCCGAGCCGGTCGTGGACGTCGAGCCCGAGCCGGTCGTGGACGTCGAGCCGGAGCCCGACGTCGACGCCGAGCCCGAGCCGAGCCGATGCCCGAGCCGATGCCCGAGCCCGAGCCGATGCCCGAGTTCGAGCCGATGCCGATCGTCGAGCCGCTCAGCTATCCGCTCGACGAGGAGCCCGTGATCGCGGAGGAGCCGGAGCCTGCCTTCGCCGCGGCGATGGCCGATCCCGAGGTCGCGCCCGAGCCCGAGGTCACCGCCGACCCGGAGCCCAAGAAGCGCAGCTTCCTCCCGAACGTCAAGCTCCCGAAGACCGGCCTGAAGCTGCCGCAGATCACGCTCCCCGCGAACCTCGAGGGACCGCTGAGCGACCTCGAGCGGAAGATCGCTCTCGGCTCCGTCGTCGCCATCGTCGCCGCGGCCGCGCTCGGCTACTCGACCGCCCCGTCGGACGAGGCAGCCTCGCCCGCCCCCACGACGGCTCCGGCAGCCGTCGAGCGGTAGCGCGCGCACTCGCACCGGGTACGCCCGGCACGCCAAATCCGCTTTGCGGACGCCGAATCCTGCGCTAGATTCGCCGCATGGACGCGCGCCGTACCGACGTGCTGAAGGCCTCTCCCCGGATGTTCGAGTCGGACCTGCTCGACAGGCTCTCGCGCGTGCATCCGGTCGTCCCGGTGCTCATCTTCCTGCCCGTGATCACGGTGCTCGCCGGGACGGCGGCGGAGCGCATGGGCGCGCTCGAGACCTTCGCGTGGATCGGCGGCGGCTACCTCTTCTGGACGCTCACCGAGTACTGGCTCCACCGGGTGATCTTCCACTTCGAGCCCGAGGGCGGGCCCGGTGCTCGCCTCCACTGGATCATGCACGGCGTCCACCACGATCATCCGAACGACCCGATGCGCCTGGTGATGCCGCCGTCGGTCAGCGTTCCGCTGTCGGCGCTCTTCTATCTCGCGTTCTACTTCGTGCTCGGCGACACCTACGCGCTCGCGTTCGGCGCGGGTTTCTTCGGCGGCTACCTGCTCTACGACATGACGCACTACCACCTGCATCACCACACGCCGAAGACGAGGATCGGCAAACGCCTGCGCACCCTTCACATGCGCCACCACTTCCAGGACGACACGCGCGGCTTCGGCGTCAGCGCCCCGTGGTGGGACTACGCGTTCGGCACGGCTCCGCGCAGCCGGCGCGGCGAGCGCTGAGCCGCAGCGCCGAGCGCTGAGCCCGCTCTCCCTCTCCCCCGCGGACCTGTCCGCGATCCAGGCCGAGCAGGGTCCCGTGCACATGCACGTCGGTGGCGTGCTCGTGCTCGGCGGACGGGTGCCCGAGGCCACCGTCGTGCGCCGGATCGAGGAGCGCATCCACCTGATCCCCCACTACCGGATGCGGCTGGTCGAGACGGTGCCGGGCGGGCTCGTGAACCCCGTCTGGGAGGACGATCCCGACTTCGACGTCGCCCGGCACGTGCGCACCGTCCCGTGGCCCGAGCCCGGCGGGGACGCGGAGCTCTGCCGGGTCATGGGCGAGGCGATGTCGGAGCGGCTCGACCGCGCGCACCCGTTGTGGGAGATCGTCGTCGTCGACAGCCCGACCCGCGGTCACACGGCGCTCGTCGTGAAGATGCACCACGCGCTCGTCGACGGCATCGCCGCGATCGGCGTCGGAACGATCATCTTCGACCCCACCCCCGAGCCGCTCGACCTGCCGCCTCCGACGGGCGCTCCCGAGCAGCGCCAGCGGATCTGGCTCGACGAGCTGGCCCGGCTGATGCCGCAGCTGCGCGGGGAGCGGCGGCTCGAGCTGGTCGAGCCGCTGATGCGGCGGGTCCCGGCCGAGCTCGTCCCCGACCGCCGGGCGCTCGAGCGGCTGGCCACGGCCCAGCTCGACGTTCCGCGGCGGTTCGCACGCGGCGCCGTCGAGCGAGCGCGGTCGCTCGACCCGCGCCAGGCGCACAAGCGGGTCGGCGAAGGCGTCCAGCTCGTTCGCGACCTCGCCCGCGTCCGTCCCGCCGCCCCGCCGACGCGGCTGAACCAGGAGATCGGCCGCAACCGCCTGTTCGCCCTCGCGCGTGCGGACCTCGAGGACATCAAGCGAGTGCGGTCCGCGACCGGCGCGACCGTCAACGACGTCCTGCTCACCGCAGTGGCCCTCATGCTGAGCGAGTACCTGCGCGACGAGGCGCCCGAGCGCACCGTCGCCCTCGTCCCGGTCTCGGTTCGAAGGGAGTCGGACAGCGGCGAGCTCGGCAACAGGATCTCCACGGTCTTCGTCGACCTTCCGATGCGCGGCCAGCCGCTCCAGCGGCTCGAGGTCATCTCGGCAACGATGCGCGAGGTGAAGTCATCCGCCCAGGTCCGCGCCGGTGCGCTGATCGTCGGCGCGGCGGGCCTCGCGCCTCCGATCGTTTCGGGGCTCGCCGCCCGCGCGATGAGCGCCCCGCGCGTGTTCAACCTGGTCGTCTCGAACGTGCCGGGGCCGCAGCAGACCTTCTACCTGGACGGCATCCCGCTGCGCGAGGTGTATCCGGCGGTGCCGCTCAACCCGCGCAACCAGGCGCTGAGCATCGGCATCCTCAGCTATGACGGCGGCGCGTACTTCGGACTGCTGGCGGACCGCGGTGCGCTACCGGACGTTGCCGATGCGGCTCAGGGCCTCGAAGTCGCGGTGGCGCGGCTGCTCGAGACCATCGGCTCGGGCTGAGGGCGGCGCCTCGCGCGGCGCAAGAACGCGGCGGCACAGACCGCGAAGCCGACGACCGCGGCCACCGCGGCGATGTCGCGGATGTTGTTGGCGATCTCCGCGGACCTGTTCATCGCGTTGTAGCCCTCGGGGCCGAGGATGAACGCCCAGTCGTGCTCGTCGCCGATCAGGTCCAGCTTCTGCACGGGCGCGTCGGCGACGTAGAGCGACACCTCCACCGCCGACGTGGCGGCCCAGACGATGCACACGCCGGCGCCGACCCAGTCGCCGCGGAGGAAGAAGTAGAGCGCGATGAGGAGCGGGATGGCGACCTGCGCGATCGATCCCGCCAGCGCGGCGGTGAGCTCCGACGACGAGTAGGTGAACATGTGCCCGGCCTCGTGCATGCCGAGGTTGACGTAGCTGAGGACGGGGATCTGGTCGTTCTGCTCGAACGCGATCCAGCACATCGCGGCAATGGCGGCGAGCCCCACGAGCCAGCGGGTTGGGGACCGGGTCAGATATCCCCTTTCCATGCGGAAAATCATCGGCGCTGGACGCGATCCGACTTTACGTTTTACGCCCGCGTTCTGGACGCTATCGTGGTGCCCGCCTAGGCGGATGTGGCGGAATTGGCAGACGCGCGGCGTTCAGGTCGCCGTGGGGGCAACCCCGTGGAGGTTCGAGTCCTCTCATCCGCATTGATCAGCAGATACCCGGCGGCGCTGCGTCCAGCGCAGGCGAGTGTGCGAGCGAGCCGCCCGCGACGAGCGTTCTTCCGGGAGCGGGCCCGCCGGGAGTGCCCCACCAATTGCCGACCGCGCTCACCTCGTAGCCCATGACGTGGGCGGCCAGGTTGCCGCCCTCCAGGCAGTTCTGGCCCGCGCTTCCAAGCGGTCCTCCGCCCAGGTCGATCTCCGCGCGCGTAGTCGTGCCCAGCTCCTCGAATGTCACGTTCGCGACGCCCGATCCCGTTCCCTGGCTGTCGCTCAGGTTCGAGCGCTCGACCTTCACGGAGAGCGCCTCCAGACCGGTCTCGTTGCCGACCCGCAGGTTGGCGCCGCGGTTGCCTGTGACCGTCGTGTCCGACATCTCCAAGCTGAGCCGGGCCGTCGGCCCTTCGCCGTTCGCCACCGCCGAGCCGAACGTGATCCCGTTGTTCGCGCAGTCGGTCAGGCGTGACTCGCGCACGGCAAGCTCAACGTGATTGCCGGCGCCTCCGCTGGCCGACAACAGGCAGTCCGAGTTGTTACCCGGAATCAGGACGGTGTTGCCGAACCCCGAACCGGCAAAGCCCGTGGACCCCTCGGCGACGACATCGACGAGCTCGAGACTGAGGTGCGCGTTCGTTCCCAGCGCGAGTTGCTCGAGCACGTCGCCGGGAGTGCCCGAGAACTCGCTGTTTCGCACCCGCACACGCGCTCGCGGGCCATCGCCCATGGCCACGAACTCGAGACCGTTCGCGGAGAACCCGCCCAGGCCGTTCGGGTTCGTGTAGGTGTTGCGCTCGACCACCGCGTTAAGTGTCGAAGGGCCGCTGGGATTGATGAAGACCCCCTCGCTGTCGGCCCCTTCGGGTCCCGCGCCGGCGTCCTCCTCGTTGCCGAGGTTGGTCTGGACGTTGCGGTCGAGGCGCGCGTCGAGCCTTGCCTTGTCCGCGGTCTGGAGGCCGATCGCTAGCACGGACTCGTGGTCGGCACCCTGGCGCAAATCGCGAACCGTGTTGCGGGCGATCTTCGCGCGGAAGCGCGCCGTCCCGCTCAACCGCACGTCGATGCCGTCGCCGCACTCAGCGCCGTGCACCCGGTTGCCGAGGATCCGCGCCCGCCCGCGGCCGCGGTTGGCGTCGATCATGATGCCCGCCCAGCCGTTGATCAGGCCGTCGCTGATCGGGATGCCGACTCCGGGCGCCGTGGTCGGGACGTTGAACGGCGGGATGTGGAATCCCGGCGTACAGGACGAGTTGTGCGCGGACACGTCGTTGCCGCGGACCCTCACGCCCTTGACGTTCTTGCCGTAGATCCCGCCGCGGACGGCCCCGGCGATCTCCAGGTTGCGCACCGTGACCCCGCGAGCAAGCCGCACCGCGTCGCCAGCGTGCCGGCTCGCTTGCGTGTTGGTAATGCGCGGTGCCCGGCGCCGAGGCAATTTCGCGAGCACACTCGGCCCGGCGCCGACCAAGGACTGGTTCGGCTTGAGCTTGATGCCGCCGTCGAGCACCGGCGCACTTCGAGGCGAGCGCAGCACGACGATCCTGTCGCCGCGCCGCGCCGCCTTTTCGACCGCCAGCAAGGACTTGAACGGGCCGCCGCGCGAACCGTTCCCACCAGCCTTGGCCGTCGCGCTGACGTAGAAGGTGCGGGCGGCGACTTGCGCGGGCGTAGCCGCGAACGAGACCGTCGCGACGACGACCGTCGCCACCAGGCAGGCGCGCACGACTAGAGCCCGTACTCCTCGATGAACTTGAGCCAGATCTCGCTGCGGGCGGGGAACGGCGGCACCGCGTGGGCGAGCCGCTCGAGCGGGACCTCGCCGACCACGGCGACCGTCGCCGCCTGGACGAAGTCGGCGACGCCGGGCCCGACGAACGTGACGCCGGCCAGCACCTTCCGGTCCTCGTCGACGACGAAGCGGCTGGTCCCCTCCGCCTCGCGCCCGTGGAACGAGCCGCCGGCCGTGCCCCCGGTGGAGAGGTCGATGTGGCGCACGTTCAGCCCCGCCTTCTGCGCGGACTCGAGCGTGTGCCCGACCGCGGCCACGTTCGGGTCGGTGAACACGACGCGCGGGGAGCGCACGCCGTCGATCGCGATGCGCTCGTCGCCACCCGCGACGTTGTCCGCCGCCAGGCGCGCCTGGTACTTGCCCATGTGCGTGAGCGGCGCGCGGCCGTTCACGTCGCCGATCGCGTAGAGCCACGGGTGGTCCTGCACCTGGAGCGTGTCGTCGGTGTCCACGTACTTCCCGGGCTCGAGCCCGACCGTCTCCAGTCCGAGGTCCTCCGTCGGCGGCTTGCGGCCGACGACCACGAGCAGCTCGTCCCCATCGACCGTGTCACCGTCCGAAAGCGCCACGGTGACGCGGCCGTCCGAGCGCTCCACCCGCTCCGCCTTCACCTCGATGCGCAGGTCGACGCCGGCTTCCACCAGCGCGGCAGCAACCTGCTCGCCGGCGAAGGGCTCCTCGCGCGAGAGCACGCAGTCCCCGGCCTCGAGCACGACGACCTCGC
Source organism: uncultured Thermoleophilaceae bacterium (assembly GCA_963846865.1). GTDB lineage: Bacteria > Actinomycetota > Thermoleophilia > Solirubrobacterales > Thermoleophilaceae > DASPHG01. The sequence goes on from CAWJXU010000010.1 coordinate 287,351, forward strand.
TGCCGAGCGAGCGCCAGGCCTGCGCGAGCTCCACCCCGGCGACGCCGCCGCCGAGCACGACGAGCGACCCGGGCACCTGCTTCGCCGTGGTCCCCTCGCGGTTGGTCCAGGGCTCGATCTCGTCGAGCCCGTCGATCGGCGGGATCGCGGCCAGGCTGCCGGACGCGAGCACGACCGCGCGCCGAGCCTCGAGCGTCCGCCCGTCCACGTCGACGCGCCGCTCGCCCGCGAGCCGCGCACGCCCGCGAATCAACTCGATCCCGCGCTCCTCGAGCCACGGAAGCTGGCTCGAGTCGTCGAGGTCGTGGATCACCTCGTCACGCCGGCGCAGCACCGCGTCCGGCTCCGGACCCGAGACCTCGACGCCCGGCACGCGGCGGGCCTCGTTCACGAGCTCGTGCGGCCGCAGCAGCGCCTTCGACGGCATGCACGCGTAGAACGAGCACTCGCCGCCGACGAGGTGCTGCTCGACGAGCGCGACATCCATCCCGTGCCGTTCCGCCAGGCGGCCCGCGGCGACCTCCCCTGCGGGTCCGGCGCCGATCACGATTGCGTCGTAGGAGTCCGTAGCGGCGAAGATACCTTCCGATGCGACTCGTCTCCGGCCGCGTACTACTCGTTGCCGCGTCGGTCGCGCTCTTCTTCGGAGCGATCACGCTCTACATGCGTGCGGCGATTCTCGACGAGCGCGAGTTCGCCGACCGCGCCACCGCGACGCTGGAAGACAGCGAGGTGCGAACGGTCGTTTCGACCCGGATCGTGGACGAAGCGATCGAGCAGGGCTCAGCCGAGCTGATCCAAGCCAGGCCGCTTCTCCAAGCTTCTGTCTCGGCCGCACTCGACACCGGGCCGTTCCAGGCGGTGTTCAGGCAGGCCACGCGGAACGTCTACAAGCTCGTGTTCGAGCGTGATCAGCGGTTCGATCATCCTCGACCTGGCCGACGCCGGCATCGTCGTCATCAGCGCGTTGAAGGCGATCGCGCCGAAGGTCGCGCGCGACGTCCCGCCCAATGTGGAGGGAGCGCTGATCGACCTGAGCGACCGCCAGTTCGCTACGAGCCTCCTCGGCATCGCCGCCGACATCCGCTTCCTCGGGATCGTGCTGCCGCTGCTCGCCCTCGTTCTCTACGCCGCGTCTGTGGCCGTCTCGAGCGACCGCCGCCGAGCGATTGTCGACGTTGGCATCGCGGTCGCCGTCGTCGGCGGCCTCATCGTCATCGCGCTGATCATCGGCCGCGTCGTCGTGCTGTCGAACATCGAGGACAGCGACTCGCGCGCGGCCGCGAGCGCGGCGTGGAGCAGCTTCTTCGGCGATCTGCGCGTCCTCGCGCTGGGCGGCGGCGCGTTGGGGCTGGTGCTCGCCGCGACGGCGTCCTCGCTGATCGCGCGTGACGAGGTCGAAGACTGGGTGGATCGCCTACGCCGGATCGTGACCACGCAGCCGCGCAAGCCCGCGTGGCGACTGGCCCGCGCACTGGCGATCGCGGGCGTCAGCCTGTTCGTGATCCTGCGCCCGAGCGACGCGCTCGAGGTTGCGGCTGTGATCGTCGGCGGCTACGGCCTCTTCTTCGGCGTCGGAGAGCTGATGCAGGTGGTCGCGCCACCACTGAAGGGCGGGATCGGTTCGCGGGACATCGACATAGATCTCGACGCGCCCCGTGTGACGGGCCGCGCCGTCGCGATCGCGGGAGCCACAGCGGTCGTCGTCGCGGCGATCGCCTACGCGGTCGCCTCGGAGGACGAGTCGGCGCCGCCGGTCGAGCGCCCCGACCGTCCGGTCACCGTGTGCAACGGCCACGCCGCAGCTGTGCAGCCGCCGCGCTGAACGAGGTGACGTTCGCGGGGACGCACAACTCGATGGCCGCCGCGGACGAGCCCGGCTGGTACTTCGCATCCCACCGCGGCGGGATAGGCGACGCAGCTCGACTTCGGCGTCCGCGCGCTGCTGATCGACACCCACTACGGGATTCGCGACAAGCAGGGCAACGTTCGGACGGACCTCGAGCGCGAGGGCACGAACCGGGCGAAGATCGTGGGCGCGATCGGCGAGGAGGGCCTGGCCGCGGCGGAGCGCCTCGTGGGCCGGATCGGCTTCGGCGAGCTCGAAGGCAAGTCAGAGACGTACATGTGCCACACGCTCTGCGAGCTCGGAGCCACGCCGCTCGAGGACGGGCTGCGTGCGATTCGGAAGTTCCTCGACGACCATCCGGACGAGTTCGTCGTCCTGTTCATCCAGGACGAAGTCACCCCGAAGGACACCGCCGCCGTCTTCGACCGCGCCGGCCTGACCCGCTACGCCTACACCCACGAGCGCGACGCGCCCTGGCCCGCCATGGCCGAGCTGATCGCCTCCGACGAGCGCCTGCTCGTGCTCGTCGAGAACGACGTTCGCGGCGGGCCGCCCTGGTACCACGACGGCTTCGAGCTGACGCAGGAGACCCCATACACCTTCCATTCGCTCGACGAGTTGCTCCCGCCGCGGAGCTGTCGGCAGAACCGTGGCTCCGTCAACAGCCCGCTGTTCCTGCTGAACCACTGGATCGAGCGCGTCAACCCGTCACCGGGGCTCGCGGGGGAGGTCAACGAGCGCCGCCGGATCCTCCGCCGCGCGCGGCGCTGTGGCGCGGACCGCGGCCTTCAGCCCAACATCGTCGCGGTCGACTTCTACGACCAGGGGGCGCTGCTCGAGGCGGTCGACGCGCTCAACCGCGTCTCACCCCGCTGACGCGAGCGACCGCCCAGGGCGCCCAGCACGATCCCGAAGACCGTCGTGATCACGACGAGCATGATGTCCGGCTCCGGCAGATGAGCCTTGCGGTCCATCCCGGTGATCGCGTCGGCCGCGAGGATGAACGTGCCGAAGAGGATGCCGCCGGTGAAGCCGCGGATCGCGCCTTCCTCCGCTCCGACGTGCTCCTTCCCGGCGAGGTATCCGCCGGCGATGCCGAGCACGGAGAGGACGAGGTACACGATCTCGGAGACGCCGAGGAATATGCCGGTGACGAGGCCGAAGACCGCCGGCACGACGATCGCGAGGATCAGCTGCAGCCGCGGCGGGTGTGACTCGAGCAGGTCAGGTTGGCGCATCCCGGCCCGTATTCAACCATCACTCACGGTTCGGGGCGGCAGGTACTCGCGCCGCCGCTGAGCGCGTCCACGATCGTCGCCGTATTCGCCGTCAGCGCGCCGAGGTAGGAACCCGCCGGATCGCCCGGGCCGGCGAGCGCGTCCGCCCAGAGCCTCCGTCCCACCGCTGCGCCGCGGCCGCGCGGGCCGACGATCCGCATGCCGTAGCGGTCGTTGAAGTACGCGAAGCCGTCGTGCTGGGAGGCCAGCGGGGCGCGGCGGTCGTCCAGCAGCGAAAGACAGGTGCGCACGTCGCGGTGGAGCTTCCGCAGGCGCGCGAGGAAGTCGGCGGTCGCGGCCTCGTAGTAGCCCGCGCCGTCCACGTCAGCGCGGGCGAGCTCGTTCCGGATCTCCTTCGCGGCACGCTGGACGCGCACCGGGTCCTGCCACCAGTGCGGATCCCCGCCGAGCGGGTCCACCCGCGGGAGGAGTCCCAGCGTGCGTCCGCCCGCGCCGTCCGCCGCCCAGCGATCGATCTCGCCGCCGGTCCACACGACGAGGTCGGCCTGATCCAGCCGCTCGCGATCCGCGGCGTCGGGCCGCCACTCGTGCGGGTCGGCCGTCCTCGGCACGAGCGCCGTCATGCGCACGCGCCGGCCGCCGGCGTTCTGCACGATGTCCGCGAGCGGAGTCACGGTGGCGACCACGTCGATCGTGCCCTCTCCGCGGCTCGCGCGGTCGCTGCCGCAGCCGCCAAGCGCGGCCGCAAGAGCGGCAAAAAGACGGCCAGAGCGATCCGGAGCACGGGGGCGATCATTCCAGCCGTCTTGCGGTCTAGTCGTTCCTCTAGCCTCCCGGCCTGATGAAGCCCACTCTCGTCCAGCGCGGGCCGATGCGACGCAGGCTGCGGATCCTCCGCCGCCGCCGCGAGGCGATGCTGCTCGACCTTGGCGCGCTCGTGCTCGAGATGCACCGGCATGGCCGCTTCCTGCCGGACAGCCTGCAGCGCAGGGCGGCCGAGGCCATCGGTACCGACGCGGAGCTGCGCGCGCTGTCGCGCTCGTTGGAGTCGGGGAACGGGGACCCCGATCTCGTCGCCGCGGGCGTCGCCGGCAATTGCGACCGCTGCGGCGCTCTTCACACGCTGGGCTCGTCCTACTGCTCCCAGTGCGGCAACGAGCTGCCCGCCGGGCTCCTGCCGCGCAAGGCCGCGCTCGGAAGCGACCCGGGGCTCGCGGGCGCCGCGCCGGTCCCGCGGCGCACCCTCGCCCCCGCCGCTGCCGCCACTGCCGCGGCTACCGAGGTGATCGAGCCCGAGACCAACGATGCCGAACCTGAAGCTGAAGCCGAAACCGAGGTCGTTACCGAGCCAGACACGACGACCCCCGAGCCCGCCACGAGCAACGGCGGGTCGGTGCCGCCCCCGCCCCCACCGCTGCCCCTCAACCGGCGCACGCGTGCCACCCGCGTGCGCCAGCGCCTCGACGAGCCCGCGCGCTCCAGCCAGAACCTTCCCACCGGGCTGCTCGCCGGCATCGCCGCCGGCCTGCTCGTGATCGTCGTCGGGATCCTGCTCTTGTCGAGCGGCGGTGACGACGGCGGCGGCAGTTCGGACCGCGCCGAGCAGGCACCCGCCCAGGGCGAGCCCGAGCCGCCCCCGCCGGACGAGGCGCCGACGTCGTCCGGCGCCCCGGCCGAGCAGCCGCCGGCAACGGCGCTCGAGCCGGTCGAGGACGTCACCGCATCCGATTACGACCCGAGCGGCGACAACTCGGAGCACGGCGAGGAGGCGACGCTCGCCGTCGACGGCGACGCGGCGACCTCGTGGCCGACGGAGGAGTACGACACGGGCTCACTCCAGAAGGACGGCGTCGGCCTGGCCCTCCAGCCCGCAGAGGCGGTCCCGGCACGCGGGCTCGACCTCGAGACGACGACCCCGGGCTTCGACATCACGATCTACGGGGCGGAGGACGCGACCGCCCCCACCTCGATCGACTCCGGCTGGACGGAGATAGCCAGCGAGGATGCCGTCGAGCGGGAGGGCCGGATCGACCTCGACTCAGCCGGGCGCGACTTCTCCCACTACCTCATCTGGATCACGGCGATCCCGAAGGACTCGAACAAGGTGGAGATCGCGGAAGCGCAGCTCCTGCGCTAGCCGCCAACCCCGATCCGCTGGCGGTAGGTCGGCGCGGGCGGGGCCGTGATCGTCAGGTCGTGCGTTCCCGTGGGGAAGGCCCTCGGTGGAGATCTCCACGCTGCCGGACCCAGGCTCGATCTGCACCTCGGCTTCGCGGCCGGCAAGCTCGACGCGCGCCTCCGTAGGGGCGGAGAACAGGTAGCTCACCCTCACCGTCTCACCCTCCTGCGTGAGCAGCACGAACGCGCCACCACCGTCCGTCGTCGATTCGCGCTGCAGCGGCGTCTCCAGCACCTCCGGCGCCACTTGGCCGCCCTGTGGCGCCGCCCCCGGCACGGGGCCCTCGGACACCACGGCGACGTCGAGCGGCGGCGCGCCGCCACCCCCGTCGCCGCCGCCACCACCATCGTCGCCGCCCCCAGACACCGCGAGCGCGATGACGAGAGCTGCAGCAGCGGCCGCGGCGCCCACTGCGGGGATCGCGATCCGGAGGCTCGGCAGGCGCCGCCGCGGGCTTTCGCGCAGCCAGCCCGCCGCGCGCTGGTCGAGCTCGCGCGTGAACTCTGGACGAGGCTGCTCGCGCGTCGCATGGAGCTCCCGGGCGATGTCGTCGAACTCGCGCTCGTCGGTCATGCCATCGCCACCCTCAGCTTCCCCACCACCCGAGAAAGGCGCGTCCCGACGTTGGACTCGCTGATCCCGAGGACCGAGCCGATCTCCGCGTTCGCGAGCCCGGCCTCGAACTTGAGCGCGACGAGGTCGCGCTCGTCGCGCGAGAGAGTCGCCAGCGCAGTCGAGAGCTCCGCCCGGCGCAGCGCGACCTCGGCGGTCGAGTCGCCGTCCGGCTGTCGGCGCTCGTCCGGGTCCGCCACCGGCTCGGTGCGCCCGCGCCGGCGCAATTCGTCATAGGCCGCGTTCCGCGCGATCCCGAACAGCCACGCCCGTGGGCTGCCGCGCTCGGCCGCATAGGACGAGCGCCGGGTGAGCGCCCGCTCGAACGCGGCGGCGGTGACCTCCTCGGCCACCCCGCGGTCACGCACCATCCCGGCGACGTACGCGTAGACGTCGTCGCGGCTGGTCCGATACAGGGACTCGAAGTCGATCGCCTCACCGGCAGTGCTACGGGCCACGAGTCGGTGTCGTCACAGCCTCGCGGCGAGGCGCGACGCGTTCATGTGGGCGATCGACTCGATCGAGATCATCGGGTTGACTCCCGAGGCGGTCGGGAAGCAGGACGCATCGCAGACGACGAGGTTGCGTACGTCCCACGTCTCGCCGTTCGGGTTGCACGCGGACGCGGCGGGATCGCCGCCCATGCGAGCAGATCCCATGATGTGGAACGACCCCATCGTGACTTGGGCGGCGTCCCAGCCGGCGGCGTCGGCCTGGCTCATGAACGCGTCGCGGCCGCCGGTCGCCCCCGGGACGAACGAGACCCAGCGGGCGTGAGACGAGTAAATGCGGCGCGCGCCGGCCGCCTCGAGGACCTCCGCAGCCCCCTCCACCCCACGCCGCAGGTGCCCGCGGTCGTAGTCGGAGAGCGCGTACTTGACGACCGGCTGGCCGTCGCGGCCGACCTTCACCTCGCCCGCGTCGCGGTCGCGCACGAGCGCGCCGATCCCGAGCGTGCTCGGCAGAGCCTCCATCAGCTCCGCATGATCGAGGCCGCCGCGCCATGGCGCGAACGCCACCAGCAGGCTCGGGTTGATCGCAGCCGTCTCGTACTTCAGCCCGTAGCCGCCGTCGAGGTGGCGGTGCTCGTCGGAGTAGATCGCCTGCATCGTGCCGTGCCACGGGCGGATCTCCTCGTCGAAAACGCCCCAGACGACGGTGACCGGATGGAGACGCAGGTGCTTGCCAATGTTGGAGTTAGCCAAACCGGAGCGCTTCAGTAGTGCCGGCGTGTTGATCGCGCCGCACGCGGCCACGACAGCACGGGCCGTCACGGTCACGCGATGTCCGTCGGCGGAGCGGGCGACGACTCCACGCGCCTCGCCGCCGACGACGCGGACCTTCTCGGCCACGGTGGCGGTGACGATCCGAGCACCGGCCTCCTGAGCGTCGACGAGCCATGTGACGGCGGTCGACTGCTTCGCGCCGAGCGGGCAACCCATGCCGCACTGGCCACATCTTTCACCCTGGTCGCAGCCGCGCACGTTGCGCGGCATCCGGTCCCAGTGCCAGCCGAGTTGCTCGAGCCCGCGCAGCATGACCTCGTCCCGGGGCGACGCCGTCGAATGCTCGTGGTTGACGCCCAAGCGCTCACACACGGCGTCCAGGCTCGCGCCGTATTCGTCGCTCGCGAAAGCCGGCACCCCGAGCCCGGCCCACTCCTCTCGCACATCATCCGGCGTCCGGAACGAAGTCGAGTAGTTCACGACGGTCCCGCCGCCAACCGTGGCTCCCGCCAGCAGGCCGAGGCTTTGGTCGGCCGTCGCCGACGCGCCGCCATTCAGATACATGCGCGCGAACCCGTCGAACTCCCCGCCGTCGAAGTCCTTCGCCGAGTAGTACTCGCCCGCCTCGAGGACGACGACGTCGAACCCCGCCGCAGCGAGCACTCCCGCCGCCGCGCCGCCGCCGGCGCCCGACCCGACGATGCAGACGTCGCACGTGAGGTCCATGTCCTCCACCGGCCTGATGGGCTGGAGCTCGGGAGGAGCCGGATCCTCGACGGGTCCGAGCGGGCCGGGGTAGCCGATCGCGTCCCAGACCGGGTTGCGCCCGTCTGGGCCCGGCAGCATGTAGTAGGTGAGCAGCGCGCCCTTGCGGAGCGCCTGGAAGGCCGCGCGCCGTTGCGTGACGCCACTGTCGCACCAGGACAGCAGCACCTTCGCGCGCTCTTCCTCCGACAGGTCGCTGAAGTGCTTCAGCCCGCCGCCGCCGACCGCCGTCAGCAGCCGGGTGTCCCACAGGGACATGAGCTGGCGGAACTGCTTGCGCTCGGCCTCGCGCGGGTTCTTCTCGACGGCGTCGGCGACGGCGGCCGGCACGCCGAGCTCTGACGCGGACGGCAGCCCGTCGATGCCGGGCGCGAATGCATCGCAGATCGCCGCGAGCGCGCGGTTCTGCCGGGAGCGCACGGCTCGATCCTAAGCGCGAAGGCGTCTAGTTCGCTACCGCGTGAGCCAGGCGTCGGGGTCCTTCGCGAGCGCCTCGATCTCGTCGGGAAGTGATCCGGATGCGACGTCGGCGACCGTCACGTGCTCGACCACCGCCCGCAGGTTGGCGCGCACGGCGATCCACACGTGCTCGAGTGCCTCGGCTGGCCCCGCGTAGTGGACCTCCTCCGGCGGCTCGCCGCGGACGTGCGCGAGCGGCCCCTCGACCGCGCGGACGACGTCCGCGATCGTAATCTCGTCCGCAGGGCGGGCCAGCCAGTACCCGCCCTCGCGGCCGCGCTGGCTGCGGACGAGGCCCGCGTGGCGCATCTCGATGAGGATGTTCTCGAGGAACTTGAGCGGTATCGACTGCGACTGCGAGATCTGCTCGCCCTTCACCGAGCCCTCCGCCGACGCGAGCTCAACGGCCGCTCGCACGGCATAGTCCGCCTTCGCCGAGATGCGCACCCCTCCATTGTCAACTATTCCGCTGACGAAACATGAAATTGGCCTTGCCGTGCTCGCCGGCGTCGTCCTGGCGCTCGTGATGCACTGGCCGCTTCCGCTCCACATCGGGAGCGATGTGCCGAAGGACCTGGGCGACCCGCTCCCCCAGGCGTGGCAGATCGCCTGGGGCGGCCATGCCCTGCTGCACCAGCCGCTCGACTACTGGCAGTCGAACATGTACTGGCCGCTCGAGAACTCGCTCGCGTTCTCAGACGCGCTCGTCGGCTACGCGCCGTTCGGCATGATCGGCGAGGGATTCGAGGCGGCGATCGCGCGCTACGACCTCCTCTTCCTGTTCGCGTACGCGCTCGCCTTCGTCGGCACCTACCTGCTCGCGCGGGAGCTCGGCGTGGGCCGCCCGGCCGCCGCCGTCGCGGCCGTCGCGTACGCCTACGCGCCCTGGCGGCTCGAGCAGGACGGGCACATGCACGTCATCTCGAGCGGCGGCATTCCCCTTTCCCTCTTCCTGCTCGTGCGCGGGTACCGCCGCGGCAGTGCGCCGACCGTCTTCGCCGGCTGGCTCGTAGCGACGTGGCAGCTCGCGCTCGGCTTCACGCTCGGGCTGATGCTCGCCTACCTGCTCGCCGTGCTGGCTGTCGTCCTGCTCCTGGCGTGGAGGCGGTCACGGCCGTCGCGGCGAGTACTCGCGGCGAGCGCGGCCGGCGCTGTGGTGTTCGCCGCCATGGGGCTCCTCCTGGCGCTGCCCTACCAGGAGGTGCGCGACGCGCACCCCGAGTCGGAGCGGACGAAACACACGGTCGCGGCGTTCTCGCATGGGCCCGAGATGTTCCTGGCGGCGCCGGACCAGAGCACGATCTGGGGGCCGGTCACCGAGCCCGTTCGCGACAGGCTCGACTTCGTGCCGGAGCAGACGCTCTTCCCGGGACTTCTCGTCGTCCTGCTCGCGGCGTTCGGACTCACACGGGGATCGCCGTTCCCGAAGCGATTGCGAATCGGGCTGGGGGTCGGTGTGCTGGCGCTTGCCGTGCTGTCGCTGGGGTTCCAGACGCCCGCCCATGGCGTTCCCTATCCGTACCGATTGCTCTACGAGATCGCGCCGGGCTGGGACGCGGTCCGCACCCCGGGCCGGCTGAACACGCTCACATCGCTCGCGCTCGCGCTGCTAGCCGCCGCCGGCGCACACGCCCTCATCACCAGATCGACGAAGTGGCGAACGGCGCTCGCGATCGCGCTGCCTGTGCTCGTCCTGCTGGAGGGCATGGGCTTCCCCAATCCGCATCCGACGGTCGCGAAGCCGCCGGAGGGGCTGGCGCAGGCCTCGCCGCCCCGGCTGCACCTCCCGATGTACGAGTACGAGTCGCGCCGCTTCCTCGTCTGGTCGACGGACGGCTTCCCGGAGATCGTCAACGGGCGAGGCAGCTTCAAGCCGACCGAGTTCGACCGGCTCGAGCGGCTGATGGCTTCGTTTCCGGACAGGCGGGTCGTCGATCACCTGCGCGAGCTGGGCGTGAAGACCGTCGTCCTGCACCCGGACATCGTCGCGGGCACGCGCCTGGGAGGACTGGCGCAGCTGGCCGCTGCGCGGCACGAGCACGGGCGAAGTGGTGCTCTACCGATTAGATACAGGCGCATGAGAGGCGTCGAGCGCCAGTCACAGATCTACGTCAGCGGCATCAGCGGCCGCCGCCCGCGCGTCCCGGTGGACTTCTCCGAGCTCGAACGGAGGGCCGAGGGGGCGATGAGCGAGAAGGCGTTCGCGTACGTCGCTGCGGGCGCCGGGCTCGAGGAGACGATCCGCGCGAACCGCGAGGCGTTCCGGCGCTGGCAGATAGTCCCGCGCATGCTCCGTGACGTCTCAGAACGCGACACGAGCATCGAGCTGTTCGGCCGCCGCATCCCGTACCCGTTCCTTCTCGCGCCGATCGGCGTGCTCGAGCTGGCTCACCGCGAGGCCGAGCGCGCGGTCGCGCCCGCCGCGGCGGCGACCGGCGTGCCGATGATCTTCTCCAACCAGGCGTCGACCCCGATGGAGGAGGTCGCCGGGCTGCTCGGCGACAGCCCGCGCTGGTTCCAGCTCTACTGGAGCACTTCCGACGACCTCGTCGAGAGCCTCGTGGGCCGCGCGGAGGCATGCGGCTGCGAGGCGATCGTCGTGACGCTCGACACGACCGTCCTCGGCTGGCGGACGCGCGACCTCGAGCTCGCCTATCTCCCCTTCCTGCGCGGAAAGGGCATCGCCCAGTACACGAGCGATCCGGTGTTCCAGCGCCTGCTCGACGAGGAGCCGCCGCGCGCGCTGCCCGGCGCCGCCCCGCGCCCGGGACCGGCCGCGCTGGGCACGCTCTTCCAGCTGATCCGCAACTACCCCGAGCGGTTCAACCCGGCCCGCGCGCGGAAGGCGGTCGAGCGCTTCATCCAGGTGTACTCACGGCCGTCGCTCTCCTGGGATGACCTGCCGTTCCTGCGCGAGCGCACGAAGCTGCCGATCCTGCTGAAGGGCATCGTCCATCCCGACGACGCGCGCAAGGCAGTGGACGCCGGCATGAACGGGATCGTGGTCTCGAACCACGGCGGCCGCCAGGTGGACGGGTCCATCGGAACGCTCGACGCGCTGCCGGGCGTGGCCGAGGCCGTCGACGGCCGCATCCCGGTCCTGCTCGACAGCGGTGTTCGCGGCGGCGCCGATGTCTTCAAGGCGCTGGCGCTCGGCGCGAACGCCGTGCTGATCGGCCGGCCGTACGTCTACGGCCTCGCCGTCGCGGGGCGCGCCGGCGTCGAGGAGGTCATCCGCAACTTCATGGCCGACTTCGACCTGACGATGGGACTGGCTGGGTGCGGCTCGGTCGAGTCGATCGACCGGGAAACGCTCGTGCGAGCCGCCTGACCGGCGTCGTAACCGCGAGCGCCACGAGCCCTGCCGCGGCCGCAGCCGCGATGAGCGGCACGACGGAATGGCTGTCCGGGCCGAGGTCGCGGCCGCGGTACTCGGGCAGCGCCACGGCGAGCACGGCCCACCCGATGACGATGCCGGCCGCGGCGAGCCGCTCGCGGCTGCGCCACTCGACGGGGCCGGTCGCCCGCGCGGCGAGCACCGCCGCCGCCAGAAGGGCGGCCAGGAACGGCGCCAGCGCCAGCCAGCCGTTGTCGAGGCCGGCGACGCTCGCGATCGTGTGCTCGAACGTCTCGATCTCGACGATGTGCCACCAGTAGCCGATGTCGTCGTTGCCGATCAGCGGCAGCGTCGCGGTGGCGGTGGCCATGAGCACGGCGGACACCGCGGCGAGGGCGAGCGCGGTCGCCGGCCACCGGCGCCAGGCGAGCGCGAGCGGCATCGCGAGGAACGGGATCACCGGGACGAGGAAGCGCGGGCCGGGCGAGCCGCCGCCGAACGGGAGCCAGTAGCCCGAGTTGTAGGTGAGGTAGGCGAGGAACATGCCGCCGATCACGTAGGCCTCCGCGCGGAGGCCGCGGCGGTGGAGCAGCACGAGCCCGACGAGTGCGAGCGCGAGTATCGGCGCCAGCGTGATCAGGCCCTTGTTCGCGAACAGCAGGTCGAGCGCGATCTGGAAGTCGGGCAGGTCGATGCCGAAGAAGCCGCCGTCGTTCAGGCCGACCACGTCGTGCCCGGTGTCGCCCTGGATGGCGACCGCGCCCTTGTACGACGAATGCGTGGGGCTTCCGAACGCCCAGACGTTGTAGATCACGAGCGGCGCGATCCCCGCGGCGACGCCGGCCGCGTACGCCGCGCCGCGCTTCAGGGAACGGCGCATCGCGTACAGGCCGAGGATGACCGCCGCCAGGCCGAGCGGATACTCGGTCGCGATCGCGAACCCCGCGAGGGCGCCGGCGGCGGCGACCAGCAGGAGCCGCGGCGGCCCGGCGCGTTCCCGCCAGAGAACGACGAAGGCCGCGAACGCGAGCATCGCCGACAGGACGTGCGAGAAGAAGAGCGTCGCGAACGGCAGGATCATCGTGCCGGCGCCGACCGCGACCGCGACCGCCGTCCCGTATCCCGGTTCGATCCTCTCGACGGCGTACCGGATGAGGAGTAGCAGCGCGAAAGCGGGCAGCACGACGCCGATCAGCCCGAGCGCCCACACGATCGGCGTCGATTGCTCGATCGTCGTGCGAACGGCCTCGGCGCGCTTGCGGGTCGTCCGAGTACAGCCCCTTCGAGGTTCCCTCGCGTGCCCACCGCGATGCGCCGCCCTCGCGCGCGTTCCGGGCGAGGTCGGCCGAGGCCTCCGTGCCGCCCGACGGCGGTGAGCGCCTCGTACGCGGGCGTTGCGACCAGCGCGAGGCCGGGCGCCTTGACGGAGTAGAAGCGGCCGTCGTGCCACGACTTGTCCTTCGTCTCCCAGTGCCAGCGGTCGATCTCCGGCGTGCCGTCGGAGAACGCGCGCACGAGCGCGAAGTTGGACGTCTCCGCCCAGCCCAACGAGTGGATGACGGTGGCGTAGCCGACCGCCAGGCAGGCGATCGCGGCAAGGCCGTAGCGGCGCTTCACCCCGCCGAGGATGCCAAACGCTCGGCGAGCCGGTTCATGCCGCGGGCGCGAACGGCGTCCGCGCCCCCGGCGCGGTCTGTCTCGCGGTCGTCCGGCCGCTCCACGTCCAGCATGCGAAGCGACGCCATGTCCTTGAACGTCCGCAGCTGGTCCGCCGCGGCCGCCAGCTTCCCGGTGAGCGCGCCCTCGAGCGAGCCGTGGCGCTTCAGCAGGCTCGCAGCCGTCTTCTCCCCCACGCCCTTCGCGCCGGGGATCCCGTCGGAGGGATCGCCCCGCAGCGCGATGAAGTCGGGCACGAGCTCCGGGCCGATGCCGTAGCGCGCCTCGACCTCGGCGGCATCGACGAGCTGCGCCCCCTTCGACCCCGTGCGCACGTAGAGCACCTTCACGCGGTCGTTCACGCACTGGAACATGTCGCGGTCGCCGGTCAGGATCAGCGTCTCGCCCCGCGCCTCCGACTCGACGGCCGCGTACGAGCCGAGCAGGTCGTCGGCCTCGTGGTCGGGGCTCTGCGCGACGTACCAGCCGAGCGCTTCGTAGAGGCCGGGCGCGAGCGCCCACTGGGGCGACAGCTCGTCGGGCATCGGCGGCCGGTCGGCGTGGTAGCCGTCGAAGAGCTCGACGCGGTAGTCGGCGGCGTCCACGCCGAAGCACATGACGACCGCGCGCGGCTCGTGCAGCTCGATCTCGCGCAGAACGATGTTGATCGAGCCGAGCAGCGCGTTCACGGGCTGCCCGTCGTCGTCGGTGATCGACTTGGGCAGCGCATAGAACGCCCGGTAGAGGAGCGACGGAGCGTCTACGACGAGCAGGGGACGCGCCACGCCCGCAGGTTAGGCGAGCTCTAGCGCAGGTAGCCCGACGGGTGCTCTTCCATCTGCATCGTCAGGCGGTCGAGCAGGAGCTCGCGCGGCGCCCCGCACCTGTAGAGCGCCTTGGAGAAGTCCTTGCCGTAGGTGCCGAGAACGCCGAAGAGCAGGTCGATCGTGCCGACCACGTCTCCCCCGCGCGCGCGCGCGTACATCTCGGCTCGCGAGGCGACGTCGTGGATCGACACCTCGGGGTCGCTCTCGAATGCCATCCGGGCCTCGGCCGGGCTCTCGAGCGGCCCGTCGGGGACGCCGAGCGCGGCGAGGGCCTCACCGGTGCGCTCGAGGCGGCGCAGCACGCGAAGCCAGCGTTCGGCCTCGCCCTGGCGCGACCGGGCGAACGGCACGGTGGTCTCGGCCAACTCGAGGGCAACTGACCACCTCGCGCGAGCGCTTCATGCTCTTTGTGTCGGCCCAAAAAGGGCTGCTTACAAGCGCACGGCGGCGTACTGGACGAACGTTTCCGCTAGGGAATGCTGGGAGTGGACATCTTCGCGAGCCGCTCGTGCCATTCCGTCACGTGCTTCTTGACCACGTCGTCGTCGGGCCGGTCGTGCACGATGTCCCAGGTCTTCTCGGCGATCCCCTTCGCGGTCTCGGGCGTAGCCTGCTCGCACAGCGCGTCGACGAGCCTGATCTCGAACTCGTTCACCTGCGTCTCCGGGTCGCCCGGAGCCAGCTTGGGCAGCGGTTCCTCGAGCGATTCGCGCCACATGCCGGCAGCGATCGCAAGCCTGTTCTCCAGCCTTCGCGCGTCCATGATGCGAGCGTAGCCGGATACGATGCCACTTGTGAGCGATCTGGAACGGCGAGGCGGCTACACACCACGCCGCACGCGCGAGCAGCGGGCCTACACGCTGACGGTCGTGGGCGGAATCGCCGGGCTGGTCGGCGTCGTCGGCCTCGTGCTCGCGGTGGTCGGCGTGATCGGCATCGGCATGCCGATCCTCGCGCTGCTCGTGTCCGCCGTGTGCGCCTTCCTCTTCAAGCGCGCCGTCTCGCCCTAGCCGGCTCTGGGCTCCCGGGCACCGCGCGCCGGCGCCACCCTCCGCCGACGGCGCGGAGACGTAGTAGTAGCCGGAGCCCCCGCAGAAGCCGAGCTCGCCCTCGCCGTCGGCGAGCGAATCGCTGACGATGTAGCTGCCGTCGCCGAAGTCGAAGCAAGTCGCCTGGCCCCCGCGGAGGCTCGTGCACTCCCGCCGGGTCGGGACCTCACCACGGGGCGGGCGGTCGCCCCGCGCGCGGTCGTCACCGCCGCGATCGCCCGGGCACGCGCCGCCTGTGCCGCCGCCAAGGGAGGGACCGGACACGTGGTAGTAGCCGGAGCCGCCGCAGAAGCCGAATTCGAGCTCACCGTCGGCCGGCCCATCGCCCACGAGGTAGTTGCCGCCGCCGAAGTCGAAGCAGATCGCTTCGCCCCCGATCGAGCTGGTGCACTCGCGCAGCTTCGGCAGGTCAGGGAGACGGTCGGCGACGTCGGTCACGAGCCGCCCGACGCGATTCACGCAGGAGCTGGTGTCGCTGCAAGGCAGCGGCGGCCCGCCACCGCCGCTGCCGGCGGGGATCAGCGCCGCGAGCACCGGCGCCCCTTCCGCCTTGTCGACGCCGTCGGTGCGGCGCTTGCGCTTGTCATCCCGGTCCCGCTTTGCGTCGGAGCGACGCTCGGGGGCGCTCTGAACCGCACCGAGCTCGTCGTGCCCGGGGCTCGCCGGCCTGTCGTCCGTGTCCACGGGCGGATAGACCTCGCCCCTGGGCTCGACCGTGCGCGGCGACAGGACGTCGACGCTCTCGGTCACGGCGAACGCAGCGCCGGTGCCGCACATGGCCAGCGCGACAAGGCCCGCGATGCGTCCGTGCGTCGAGGTGCGCATGGGAAAGAGAACGTGCGGGTAGCCACGATCTTGCGCAACCGCAACTCCTGACCCGAGGCAGCGTTAAGCACCTCTAATGACAAAGATGTTTCTCATCACTCTGGCTGCCCTGCTCGTCGTGCCGTCGGCAGCCCCGGCGGCGACAGCCGATGCAGACATCGAGCGGCGCAGGGCGGCCTCGAGTTCGGCGCGGTCACGTTCAAGGCCGCCAAGGGCGAGGTCAACCGGGTCACCATCACCGAGACCCCCCAGGGGCTGCGCTTCCACGATGCGCTGAACCGGGTCAAGGCAAAGGGCGACTGCGAACAGGCGGGCGCCAGGACGGCGCTCTGCCCGCAAAGCGAGGATGGCTCGAGCGCCAAGCTCGGCAACCGCGACGACCGCGCCAAGGTCCTGGCTATGACTTCGGTGGCAGGAGGCTCCGGCGCGGACGTGCTCAACGGCTCGCGCGGCTTCAACCGCTTCGACGGCCAGCGCGGAAACGACACGCTTCGCGGCAAGGGCGGGGACGACGACCTCACCGGCGGCAACGGCCGCGACAACGTGGGCGGCGGCCGCGGTGACGACGACCTCATCGACGGCGAGAGCGACGCGAACGCGGTGCGTGACGTGTATCGCGGCAGCTCCAGCCGGGACACGGCGGGCCCCGACCGCGGTGACCAGCTCTTCTACACGAAGCGCGACCGCGGTCTCGACATCGACTTCATGCGCGCCAAGATCATGAAGGGTCGCGGGAGCGACGAGCTCATCGGGATCGAGAGCGTGGCCGGCGGCTCCGGAGACGACGAGCTTGCCGGCGACAGTGATGACAACCAACTCGAGGGCAACGGAGGCAACGACCGCATCCGCGGCCGGAACGGAAACGACATCCCGATGGGTGGCCAAGGCAACGACGCCGTTCTCGGCGACGACGGCGACGACGTCGTGTGGGGCCACGGCGGCACCGACTTCCTGAACGGCGGCAGCGGTGACGACCTCTTGGACGGCGACGACTCGAATGCGGAGTCGATCCTCTGCGGGCCGGGCGAAGACGTCGCCCGCGTAACCCGGCTTGACGCCGTCCGGCGGTGCGACACCGCGACAAAGGGCAGCCTTTACGTGCGAGTCCAGCCGGCCATCGACGGCAACAAGGCGACGTTCAGCGTCGCGTGCCAGCAGTTCGGTGGCTGCAGCGGGACGCTGACGCTCACCGGTCCGAACGGTGAGGACTTCGGCAGCGGTTCCTTCACGGACCTGCCGGACGACCCGCAGACGTTCTCCGACGTCTCCGTGAACCTGACGCCGGCCGCGGTAGCCGCGCTCGAGCAGAGCACGCTCGTCCAGGTCGCGTTCGGCAACGAGGGCGGCTACCGGGCCGTCATGCGGGCGCGCTAGGCGGCCGGATTCAGCATCGGGTGCTCGAGGCCGTGCTCCTCGCACAGCCGCGCGACGCTCTCGGGCTGGAATTCGATCCCGAACTTCTCGCCCAGCTCGCCGAGCCTCTCCGGGCCGGCGGTCCCAGACTCGATCGCCTCGCCGAGCTCGTCGAAGAAGTGCTCGAAGCCGCCCGGGGCGATGATCTCGAGGATCCGGCAGGGCGTGTCGCCGGCGTTCCAGAACGTGTGCCACTGGTCGCGCGGCTTGAAGACGGTGTCCCCGGCCTCCGCGTACACGACGTCGTCACCGAGTAGCGCGCCCATGCGCCCCTCCAGCACGTAGCTGTACTCGTCCTCGCGGGAATGCTTGTGGATCGGCGCGGCGAGGCGCGCGCGGCGGCATCGGATGCTCGAGGAGCGAGAACGAGCCGCCCGGGACGTCCTCGGTCCAGATCATCATCCGCGCAGCGATGGAGCCCAGGTCGGCCAGCCTGCCGTCGTTCGGCCCGACGATGCGAGGGCCGGTGGTGGTGGTCATGCTCTCTCCTTTTGGTTGAACGCCACTGTATGATGAAACGTACCACCGCTTGATCGGTCTGTCAAGATTGATTGAACAGCAATGTCTAACGAACCTCGCAAGTACACGAAACGCCGCCGGGCTGAGGCGGAACTAGAGACCCGCCAGCGGATCACCGAAGCGGCAATGGAGCTGCACGGGAGCGTTGGCCCGGCCCGGACCACGATCAGCGCAGTCGCGGATCGAGGCCGGCGTGCAGCGGGCGACCGTCTACCGCCACTTTCCCGACGAGGAGTCGCTCTTCGCCGCATGCAGCGGCCACTTCGCGGCTTTGAATCCCCCACCGGACCCGGGCGCGTGGCGGGAGATCGCCGAGCCCGCGGCTCGCCTGGAGCAAGCGCTGGCCGACCTTTACCCCTATTACCGCCGCACCGAGGCCATGCTCGAGAACGTGATGCGCGACGCCCCGCTCGTCGAGGCGATGGCGAAGCCCGTTCAGAGAAGGCTCGCCTACTTCGAAGCCGTCATCGAAACGCTCATGGCCGGGCGTCCGGAGCGTGGCCACGCGCGCCGGCGGGTAAAGGCGGCGATCGGCCACGCCACTTCGTTCCCGACGTGGCAATCGCTGGTGCGGCAGCACGGCCTGGGCGACTCCGAGGCGGCGACGATGATGGCGGCCATGGTCGAGGCGTCGGGACCGGCGTAGCAGGAACCGCTGCGCGCCCGTAGAACAGCGGGCATAACGTGCGGATACTTGCCCTCCTCTCAGTGCTGATCGCCGTCGCATCCGTTTCGTGCGTGACCGCGACTGCCCTCGGGCGGGACGACATACGCAGCCCCTCCCCGCCCCAGTTCGGCGACGACGTTCCGCGGCTTCTGCCGATGACGGCGGCCGAGCCCGCGACCGCTGGGCCGGCGTCCGTGTCCCGCAGCGGGGTACACGAGCTCGCGGTGATCGCCGCTGCGTACTGGCTGGTTCTCGGCGGAGTCGCGCTGCGCCGTGCCCGGCGCGCGGACACCGCCTAAGAGAACGGTAGGTTCACCGCCATGAGGAGAGCGACCATCGCGGCACTAGTGGCTGCGCTCGCAGTCGCCGGCTGCGGCGGCGATGACGACGACGATGCCGGCAGCGCCAGCACCGAGCCGAGCGGCACCTCGGAGATATCGCCAGACTTCAAGCAGGCGCTCGCCGAGGCGAGCTCGCCCAAGAAGAGCGACTTCCCCGCCCCCGCCGGACGCAGCCTGAGGGCGCTCGCCGACTCGGTCCAGGCCGGCGGTCAGATCGGGCTGGCGACCTCGGTCTTCTCGCCGGGCGAGAACCGGCTCGCCTTCGGCCTGATCGACAACGAGAACAAGCTGATCTACGGCAAGACCGCCATCTACGTGGCCCCCACGCCCAAGGACCAGGCGCTGGGACCGTTTCTCGCTCCGGCCGATTCGCTCGTGACCGAGCCCAAGTTCCGCAGCCAGACGGCTGCGGCGGAGACCGACACGATCGCCGCGATCTACTCGGCCGACATCCCGCTCGAGAAGCCCGGCAAGGCGGCGATCCTCGCGGTCGTGAACGCGGGCGGGCAGCAGTTCGGCGCGGCTACCGGCATCACGGTCCAGAAGAAGGACCCGGTCGTCGGCGTAGGTGAGCCCGCTCCGGACGTCGAGACGGACACGCTCGCCTCGCTCGGCGGGAACGAGGAGCTCGCGTGCACGCGCGAGCCGATCGACGACATGCACGACACGAGCCTCGACGGCGTGCTCGGCAAGAAGCCCGTCGCACTGCTGATGGCGACGCCGCAGCTCTGCCAGTCCCGCGTCTGCGGCCCGGTCGTCGACATCGCCGCGCAGGTCAAGCAGGAGTACGGCGACGAGGTGGAGTTCATCCACCAGGAGGTCTTCGTGGACAACGACCTGGAGAAGGGCCTGCGCGACCCGCTGAACGCATTCGGCGTGCCGACCGAGCCGTGGCTGTTCACCATCGATGCATCGGGCAACGTGGCTGACCGGCTCGAAGGATCGTTCGGGATCGAGGAGTTCCGGGAGGCCGTCGAAAAAGCGCTGTAAGGTCGGCGTATGGAGGCTGCAAGCGCCTCTCAGCCGGGCGCGATCAAGAAGTCCGACAAGGGCCTGAAGGCGAACGCGATCGGGTTCGTGGACGCCGTGGTCATCGGGCTCGCGTCCACGGCGCCGGCCTACAGCCTCGCGGCGGTCATCGGCTCGACTGCGGTCATCGCGGGCATCCAGGCGCCGGCCGTGCTGCTGGCGTCGTTCGTCCCGATGTTCCTGATCGCGACCGCGTTCTACTACCTCAACCGCGCCGACCAGGACTGCGGCACGACGTTCTCCTGGGGCACGCGCGCGATGGGGCCGTGGTTCGGCTGGATCGGCGGCTGGGCGGTCTGCACGACTGGCATCCTCGTGATCGGCTCGCTCGCCGATGTGGGTGCGCGCTACAGCTACCTGCTCTTCGGCTGGGACTCCGCTGCCGAGTCGAAGGCCGCCGTCATGGGCCTGGCCGTGGCGATCATCATCGTGATGACCGCGATCTGCGTGATCGGCACCGAGCTGTCGGCGCGCGTGCAGAACGTGATGATCGTGGCCCAGATGGGCGCCCTGCTCTTGTTCGCCGGCTGGGCCATCGCGCGCGTTCTCGCGAACGACGCGCCCGCCGATTCGATCGACCCCTCGCTCTCCTGGCTGAACCCGTTCGAGATCGAATCAGGCGCCGCTCTCACGTCCGGCCTCCTGCTCGGAGTGTTCATCTACTGGGGGTGGGAGTCGGCGGTCAACCTGACCGAGGAGGTGGAGGATTCCGCCTCGGCGCCCGGCCGCGCCGCCGTCCTGTCCACGGTCCTGCTGCTGATCACCTACGTCTTGGTCGCGGTGGCCGTCGTCTCGTACGCAGGGCTCGAGCTGCTGGCGGAGTTCGACGACGACGAGTCGATCTTCAGCACGATGGCCGAGGACGTCCTGCCGGGAGGCCTCGACAAGCTGGTGGTCCTCGCGATCATCACTTCGGCGATCGCCTCGACCCAGACCACGATCATCCCCTCATCCCGGACGACGTTGTCGATGGCGAGCCAGTCGGCGTTGCCCAGAGTCCTCGGGCGGGTGCACAAGCGCTTTCGCACGCCACACGTCTCCACGTGGCTGATCGGCGCGCTGGCGATCGCGTGGTACGTCCCCGTGAACATCCAGTCGGAGAACTTCCTCTTCGACTCGCTCTCCGCGCTCAGCCTGATGATCGCCTTCTACTACGCGCTGACGGGCATCGCGTGCGCGGTCTACTTCCGCAGCATCCTGCTGAAGAGCGTGCGCAACTTCGTGCTGATCGGGGTCGCGCCGCTGATCGGCGCGGGCCTCCTGATCTGGCTGCTGGTCGAGTCCGTCAGCGACCTGTCCGATCCCGCGGCCAGCTATTCCGGCAGTGAGATCCTGGGCATGGGCACGCCGCTCGCCATCGGTGTCCTGTTCATGGCGCTCGGCGTGATCCTCATGGTCGCCTGGCGTATCCGGAACGACCGCACATTCTGGGGCCGCCGGCCCGAGACCGTGTCTGGCGAGCTTGCCGCCGAGCTGTCTACTCGGTCAGCACGGCCGCGTAGCTGAAGAGCTTGTAGAGCAGGAACCCCTGAGCGGCGCGACTGCCGCACGTCGAGTTGAACAAGGTGTTCGCCTGTTCGGTCGTGAGGACGTCTCCATAGCCCACGGCCTTCTCGCCATCCACCACGACGCCGCCCACGAACTCCGTGATCTTCGCGAGAAGCCAAGCGCGGTCCTCGGCCCCTGCGCTGTTCCAGTCCGCGCAGGAGACGCCGCTGAAGTCGCTACGCCGGTCGACCGGCTTGGTGGTCGAGCGAGCAATCCTCGCGGGCGGCGAGGAGAACGCCGATCCGGACCGCCCCATCGAAGAGCCGCCGTCGGGCTGGGGCTCGGGCGGGGTCTTGAACCACGGGCACGGGCCGTTGGGGTCGTAGGTCCGGGTCTCGAACGCCGCCAGGCAACTCAGGAGCTCGCCGGTCTGCGCAGGGTTGCCCGTGCCCATGCTCTCGTCCGGGTTCGTCCCGTTGTCGCAATCCGGCAGCGGCCCGGGTGACGTCGTGATCTCAGCGCCCTCGGCAGGGATGTTTCCCCACCAGCAGTTGCCGACGGTGCCCGGGTACGGGTCCCACCAGAAGTCGGTGCCGTTCGGGTCGGCTGTCCCGTCGGGACGCACGCCCATGTGGTTCTCGTAGTGGCTGTTGTAGAAGGACGTCGTCTGCCCGTTGGGGTCGCAGCCCGCCTGCTCGTTGCCGTCCGCCCCCGGCCCGCAGATGAGCTGGTCGGGCACGCTGAAGAGCATCGTGCCGCGGCGCCAGTTGTCGTAGAAGTAGTTGTCGCGGACCTGGTGGCGGTTCCCGCCGGCGATCCAGAGGCCTGTGCCGACCGGGAACGGGAAGGCCGGATTGACCGCCGACTCCTCCTCGTAGACGTTGAAGTTGTTCGAGTAGAAGAGGTTGTGCTCGACCAGCATCGAGTCACCGGGGTAGCCGGGGTGGCCGGCGCCGGTGACGACGTCGGTCTGAAGGCCCAGGGCGTTGTCGTAGATCCGGTTGTCGTGGACGTAGACGGCGTTGCCGTTGGTCCCGGAGTACCCCGCCATGTTGTGGTGGAGGTCGCAGAACCGGATCTCCTGGTTGTAACGGAAGTCGGTTCCCTCGGGCCGCTGCTCTCCGCTCTCCACGGCGGCCCCCGGGTAGATGCCCGAGTCGCCGTGTCCGACCGCGTCGCAGTGCTGCTGGACGCCGTGGTCCTCGACGAAGGTCAGCGTCCCGTACAGGCCGTTGTAGTAGGCCTTGAAGTGCGTGAGCAGGTAGCCGTCCGACTCGAGCACGTAGATGCCGTGCTCCTTCGCGTGGCGCACCTTGATGTTCTTGAGCACGAACCCGTCCGCGCGATCCGCACGGATGGCGACGTCCTTCTTCGTCCCCACCCCGTTGGGGCCGCCGTCGCCCTTCGAGGCGTCGCCGGCCTCCACGATGACGTCGTCGGCGTTGACGCCGGACCCCTCGAGCTGGAGGTTGCAGCGGATGCAGGGACCCTCGTCCGGGATGCCGTGGCGGTTCTCGCGCGGCGGAATGGGCGGATCGTCCTTCCCCACCTCGCGCCCGAGTATCGCGACGAGGTTCTGATCGTTCGGGCACTTGAACTGGTACTCGTACGAGAGCGCCGTCCCGTCCTCACCCGGCTTGTCGCCGTTCGTCCTGTACTCGTCGCACGCCTTGTCGTGAGTCGGAGCGCGCCGCGACTTCGGCTCCTTGTAGAGCCCCGGCATGACGACGACGCGGTCGTTGTTGCCCGACGCGTTCACTGCCGGCTGGATCTGCCTGAACTCGCACATCCGCTTGAGCCGGCGGTTGAGCCGCAGCAGGCGGCGCGCCTGCTTTCGGCTAAGGCGGCGGTGGTCCGACGGCCGGATGTCGTAGCCGTTCTTACGCGCTCTGCGGATCGATCGCTTGAGCCTCGCCATCGAGCTCTTCTTGCACACGACGCGCGTATCGCCGGGGGCGCTCTTTCGCAGCGCGGACCGGAGCGATCGCGCCTTCGGGACCTTCCCGCCGGTGGGCGGAGAGATCGATGTGTCCGCCGCCGGGTCCGGCCAATACGCCGGACGTTCGACATGCGCCGTGGCCGATGCCGTACAACCTAGGAAGACGGCAGCGACGACCGCGGCGGGAAAACGCATCGGGTCCAGTGTACGAAGGACGCTGCCGTTAGGGGCAGCGGCCGATGCGCGCGACGGGCGGATCCGCGTCGTTCGTCCGCCGAGCGTCCGCGTTGGGACGGCAGACGAGCTTGCGACCGCGCTTCGTCGGCGCTCGATTGGCCGCAGCGGCAGTGAGCAGGCGCGGGACGGGGTCGATCGGGGTCCCGAACCGGCGGACCTCGAAATGAAGGTGTGGCCCGGTAGAGCGGCCGGTCGAGCCGACGTAGCCGATCGTGCTCCCGCCGACGACCGACTGCCCACTCCACGCCCCGATGCTGGACAGGTGCGCGTACCACGACTCGAAGCCGAGCCGGTGCCTGACGACGACGAGGTTGCCGTACCCGCCCGAGTTCCAGCCTGCGAAGACCACATTCCCGCGGCCGGCGGCGCCCACGCGTGAGCCGTAGGCCGCCGGGTAGTCGAGACCGGTGTGGCGCCGTCCGCTCACCCATCCGAAGCCGTCCCCGATCGACGTGCTGACCGGCCGGAGGAACCGGACGGGGTCACCGGGCGAATAGGTGCGTCGCTGTCTCAGCGCGCGGAGGGTCATGGGCCCGGCGACGCCGTCCACGCCCAGACCGGCCGCGCTCTGGTATCGCCGGACGGCGGCTTGGGTGTTCGGTCCAAAGCCGCCATCGAAACCACCGGGGCCGTAACCGCGACTGCTGAGCAGGTACTGCAGCGCCGCGACGTCCCAGCCCCTCATGCCGTTGCGCATCGGTCTGCTGCCGAGGCGCGGCCCGCCACGGCGTCCCAGCGCACGGCGCGTCCGCGGTCCCGCGATTCCGTCCACCTGCAGGCCGCGTCGGCGCTGGAAGGTGCGCACGGCGTTGCGAGTCAAGGGTCCTGCGATCCCGTCGATCGAGCTCCGGTACAGGCCGAGGGCGCGCATCGCCACCTGAAGAGCAGCGGCGTCCGCGCGGCCGGCGTGAGCCGTCGCGGGCGCGAACAGGCCAAGCCCGAGCACCAATGCGAGTCCGATGGCGCGCACTGGACCGTACTCGTCCCCTCCGTCCGCGGCCGCCACGGTTGACAGCGATTCCTGGGACGTCCGTCCAGGGAGCGTCCGTGCGACAGCAATTTCGCATTCCTGTCACGTTCTATGGAGCGATGCGGGCCTCACGCACACTCGCGCGGGCGGCGAGCGGGGCGCTCCTCGTGCTTGTCGCGGGCGCCTCCACGGCGCAAGCTGAGCCGACGACGGGCTACACGCGCCCGGCGACCTACGCGATCCACCGGGTCGACGACCTGAAGATCGAGACTTCGGACGGGATCACGCTCGCCGCCGACGTCTACTACCCGGCCGATCCCGAGACCGGTCAGCCGGCCGAGGGCCGCTTCCCGGTGGTACTCGCCCAGACGCCCTACGGCAAGCGGTCGGTCACGACCACGCAGGGCTTCCGCCCCTACGGCGGCGACGGCTACTTCCCCTACCTCGTCGAACGCGGGTACATCAACGCCATCGTCGACGTTCGCGGTACCGGCAACTCCGAGGGCGAGTTCGGCCTCTTCAGCAAGCGGGACGCACAGGACGGCGCGGAGCTGGTCGACTGGGCGGCGGGGCTGCCGGGCTCGAACGGCAAGGTCGGCGCGGCCGGCTACTCATACGTCGGGCTGACGCAGATGCACACCGCCGCGGCTGTGGGGCCGAAGTCTCCGCTGAAGGCGATCGTGCCGTCGGCCGCGGGCTTCGACCTCTACCGCGACCTGGCGTTCGGCGGCGGCATTCCGAATGCGGTGTTTGCCGCCGGCTGGGCCGGCTTGAGGTCGACGATGGTCGGATCCGACCCCGGCCAGGCGGTCGATCGTGCCCAGGGGTACGCGAACCTCGACGTGGACCTCTACACGGAGATCGAGCGCGGCGGGCTGCGCGCGTTCGACAGCCCCTTCTGGCAGGAGCGTTCGCCTTCGCGGCTCTTGAAGCCGATCGTGAAGAACGGCGTTCCCGCTCTGATGCTCACCGGCTGGTTCGACGTCTACCAGCGCGGAGTCGTCCTCAACTACGCGGCCCTCCAGAACTTCTGGGCGCGGCTCCACCCGAAACGCGCGCGGCGACGGCCTGCGCCGTTCGGGCCGATGCTGCGCGGCCAGCGGACGACGCCGCGCTATCAGGTGGTCGAGGGGCCGTGGTTCCACAACCCGGTCGGGATGGGTGAGTGGATCCAGGAGATCCACCTCGAGTGGTTCGACCACTGGCTGCGCGGAGAGAAGACGAAGCTCGGCACGACGCGCACCCCCTTCCACGCGTACGAGCTGCGCGGCGACCGCTGGCTCGACGAAAGCGTCTATCCGCTTCCACGGACGAGGGTGAAGACGCTCTGGCTCGGGGGCGGGCGATCGAACACGGCACCGGCATCGCTGAACGACGGCGTTCTGAGCGAGGAACCTCCAACCGGGGACACCGGCGCGGACACGATGCCCTGGAGTGAGGCGGCGAGCCCATGCAACCGCCACCCGGACCAGTGGAGCACCGGCTTCGGCGGAATCGTCGCCGCGTCGGCCGGGTTCCCCGTGAACCGCTGCGCGCAGGACGACTCGACGATGCAGGCGGGCGCGCTGGCCTATACGACCGAGCCGTTCTCGGAGGACACGACCCTCGCCGGCCCAATCAGCGTCGGCGTCGAGCTCTCATCGACCTCGCGCGACAGCGTGCTCGTCGCGACGCTCGAGGACGTCGCGCCCGGACGGAAGCTCGTACCCGCTGACGACCGGCGCCCTCCTCGGCTCGCACCGGAAGATCGACGAGGCGAAGAGCTGGCGTCACCGCGGCAAGCTGGTGCTGCCCGCGCATCCCTACTCGCGCGCGAAGCGGACCTTGCTCGAGCCAGGCGAGGTCGAGCGGCAGGAGATCGAGGTGTATCCCGTGTTCGCGCGGCTGGCGAAGGGCCACAGGCTGCGCCTGACGCTCGCCACCGCGGTCACGCACCTGCACCCCACCGCGGCGCAGCTGCCGACGCTCGCCGGCGGCGTCTACTCGATCCAGCGCAACAGCGCGCATCCGTCGTACGTGAACCTGCCTGTGGCCAACCCGGAGCGACTCACGACGAGCACGCGCAACTGGGGCGACTGCAACGGGCAGTGCTGAGTGGTCAGTCCTTGGCGATCATCACGTCCGACGCCTTGATCACGGCAGTGACCTCGTCGCCTTCCTGAAGCTCGAGGCTGTCCACGGCCTCCACGGTGATCGAGGCGACGACGCGCTGCCCCGCGACCTCGACCTCGACATTGGCGATTGCGGCCCCGCGGTTGATGCTGCGCAACGTGCCGCGTAGTTGGTTACGGGCGCTGAGTCTCATGCTTTAGAACCTATTCACCTTTCTCCACCGATTTAATGGACAATGTGCTATACAGCTCTCCATGACGCGACGACGACTCGCATTCACAGGCTTTTCTCTCCTCCGATGTCAGCGCGCAGTACCCCATGCCCTGTACCGACGAGAACAGAGGAGACCAACATGCCGGTGATCATCGTCAGACCGGACGACCCCGAGGCGCAAGGCCGCGTTTTCACGCTCTCGGAGAACGTGATTCCGAGCGAGCTGCACGACGACCAGTACCTGTCACAGCTCATCCAGCGCCTCGGCTGGGCGCTCGTGGACGCCGAGGACATCGAGGCCGCCCGCGCGCGGTCAGTGCTCGATGTCCACGTCGAAGCCGCCAGCACGTAGGGCTTCGGCGATCTTCAGGCCGTGCTCCCGGCCCTTGGTCTGGAGCACGAGCCTGATCAGCGTCTCGCGCACGTGCAGGTCGATGCCCTCGCGCAGGTGGGCGACGTCGACGATGTTCGCCCCGTGGTCGGCCACGACGCGCAGCATCGAGTCGAGCGCGCCGGGACGGTCGGGAAGGACCGTCTTCAGCACGGCGCGCCTGCCGGACGCCGTCTCGCCCAGGCGGATGCACTCGGCCAGGAGCGACGCGTCCACGTTGCCGCCCGACAGCACGACGCATGCGGAGCCGCTCGACGGCGCCTCCACGCGACCGGACATCACGGCCGCGGCCGCCGCCGCGCCCGCACCCTCGACCACGAGCTTCGAGCGCTCGATCAGGTGGACCATCGCCTGTGCGATCTCGTCGTCGGAGACCGTCACCACGTCGTCGACGTGCTCCTCGACCAGGCTCTGCGTCAACTCGGCCGGCTGCTTCACGGCGATGCCGTCGGCGATCGTGCGCCCAGTCCTGGCGGCAGCCTGGACCGCGACGACCTTCACGCCCTCGAGCCGTCCCTTCGCCGCGATCGCGATACCCGACGCGAGCCCGCCGCCGCCCATCGGCACGGCGATCAGCCGGGTGTCGGGAGCGGCGTCCGCGATCTCGAGCCCGACGGTCCCCTGGCCGGCGATCACGTCCGGGTCGGCGAAGGGGTGGATGAGCGTGCGGCCGTCACTCTCGGCGAGAGCGCCCGCGGCCTCCTGCGCGGCCTCGTAGTCGCCGTCGACCAGGCGTACCTCGGCGCCCAGAGCGCGCACCGCATCGAGCTTCGCCAGCGGGGCGCTGGCCGGCATGTAGACGGTCGCCTTGGCGCCGGCGTGCGCTGCGGCGTGCGCGACTGCCTGGGCGTGGTTCCCGGCGCTGGCGGCGACGATGCCGCAACTGAGCCGGTCCGCCGAGAGCTTCGCGATCGCGTTGGTCGCGCCGCGCAGCTTGAACGAGCCGGTGCGCTGGAGGTTCTCCGCCTTGAGTGCGATGGGCGACCCCGAAAGCCGTGCAAGCGAGGGCGATGCGAGCATCGGCGTTCGCAGGACGAGCCCCTCGAGCCTCCTCTGGGCCTCCTCGATGTCAGCGAGCGTTACGACGCCTGGAAGGCTACGGCTGGTAGTCCCTACAAGGCTCGCCCCGAAGGCCCGGGCACGGCGGCAGCTCCGTCGGGACCTCCACCCCGGGCACCACGGGGAGGATCAGACGTGACGGTCGCCGCTGCGAGTGGGCGATCGTGACGTCCACCTTCCCCTTCGGCTTCGTCTCGCCGAACGCCCAGATCGGCTGGTCGCCGTTCGGGTCGGTGATGATCACGCGGATGCGCGAGCCGGCGCGGTACGCGTGGCCCTGGTAGTAGAGCGGGATCGTCACCTTCGCGAAGCGGCCGGCGGGCATCGGCGCGATGTGCTTCTTGCGGAGGCTGAGGACCGGCTCGAGGAGCGTGCTCTTGCGCTGTGTCGAGCTTGCGCATCTTCGCCGCGCACCCAGCCGTTCTGGACGAACGTCTCCTTGCCGTCGGGCCGCACCTCGGTGATCACGGCCTGGAGGTCGACGCTCGGCTTCGATGACTTGACCCACGCCTGCACGGCGCCCGCGCCGATGACGGTCGCGTTCTCGGCCAGCGGCTCGGTCACGTACGACACCGAGCCGCCATCCGGGCTCTGCTCCCACTCGTAGGCCGGCGATGCCGTCCACAGGCCGTTCTCGCCGGCGCCGGTGTCGCCGCTGAAGTTGGTGAGCGGCTTGGCCTTCGGGTTCGAGGTGAAGGAGTCCGTGCCGGCCTCGGCCGGCTTCTCGTCCTGGAGGGCTCCATCGCCCGCGAAGTACCAGGAGCGCGCCGTCGTCCCGGGGACCGGGAAGCTCGAGAACGACTGCTCGAAGCCCGGGTTGGGCTTGCCGGGGTCGCCGCCCGCGCCGTTGTCGAACAGGATCCGGATCGGGTCGAGCGCCTCGAACGCCGCGAGCGCGCCCTCGTAGGTCGGCTCCTCCTGGATCGGGTCGGGCGGCAGCGTCTGCCCGTCGACCCCCATCGCGGCGTCGTAGATGACGCGGCGCGGCGGCGCGTATGCCGGCCTGGCCCGTCATCGGCGCCTCCTTCGCGACGTACAGCTTCAGGAAGTCGTACCAGCGGTTGAACGTCTCCGGGCGCGAGCGAGTCGACGTGCGTGCCGTTCGTGAACGTGAACCACTTCTTGTCCGTCCCGGTGAAGCGCGAGGCGAGCGTCGGGCAGTGGCCGCCGGTCTGCTCGTCGGTCCACTGGCACGCCACGAAGGTCGGCACCTTGATCTTGTCGACGAACGTGATCGGCGAGAGCGGGTCGGCGACCTTCGGCCTGTAGGTGTCGTTCGCGCGCACCTTGCCCAGCAGGTCGGCCGCCTCGCCGTGCATGACCTGGTTCTCCTCGCAGGTCTCGTCGCCCTCCTGGATCCGCTTGTAAGCCCATTCCTGGCCCGCCTCCGGCCCCGCCGGGCGGGCCTCTTCGGCTCGCTCCTTCGCCCAGTTGAACGCGAAGCCGGTGTTCAGGATCCCGCCCGGGTAGAGCGTCGTCTGCACCTGGTCGATCAGCGACAGCGGCGAGATCGCGGCGAGGCTCGGCGGCTGGGTCTGCGCGGTGAAGAGCTGGCTGATCCCGCCGTAGGAGATGCCCATCATCCCGACCTTGCCGTGCTTCACCCACGGCTGGCGCGCGACGGTCTCGATGATGTCGTAGCCGTCGAGGTTCTGAAGCGGCTCGAAGAAGTCGAACGCGCCGCCCGAGCAACCGGTGCCGCGCATGTTCACGTCGACGACGGTGAAGCCCATCAGGTTCGCGATGACCGAGATGCCGCTCTGCGGGCCGGCGGGGTTCGCGTAGCCGTAGCCCGAGTACTCGATCAGCGTCGGCGTGGGCCCGGCGGGCACGTGCGGCACGTAGCCGGTTGGCAGCGCGTTCGACACGTCCTCCGGCGGATGCACGTAGATCGCGAGCTTCGTGCCGTCGCGCGTGGTCAGGTAGCCGTAGCCGCTCTCGGGGATCTCCTGGTCGTAGATGTCGTCGCTGGGCGGCGCGGACTTCGTAGAGAGCACGGTCAGCGGCTCCGACCTCGGCCCGCCGCCGGCGGCGCGCACGCGATACCCGTCGCCGGGCTTCACCCTGCGGAACAGGAGGCCGCCGAGCTCGTTCGCGCGCTTGGTGCGCACCGTCTTCCCCGCCTTGTCGAGGAGCGACATCCGCGCGCCGGCGTCGAGCCCGGTCACGTAGACCTGCTCGACGCTTCCTTGCGCTCGAACGGCGCCTCGGCCGCGCTCGCGCCCGCCGGGAACGCAAGCGCCGTCGCAACGGCGCACATCGACAGACAGCCCCCCAGAGTCACGGCACGCACTCAATCACAGCCGTGCGCTTGCGAGTCGAGGTTGGCTCAGAGCGCCCAGGTGACGATCAGCAGGAGGACGAGTACCAGCACGACCAGCGCGGCAATCGCCGCGACGCGCGCGGGCAGCCGGGGCCGTTCGCCGAGCGGCTCGGGGCCGGCGGGCCGAATGGCGACCGGCTCCGCCACGGGCGGCGCCGGAAGCGTGGCCGTCGTCTCGCGTGGCCCGGACGTCTGGACGCCGCGGCGCTTCTCTCCCTCCGTCCGGACGCTGGAGAGCACGGCCTTCCGCTCCTGGCGAGCGTGGTCGCGCTCGCGGATGGCGGCGTCGCGCTCGCCGCGCGCGGTGGCCGACTGGCGCCGGGCGTCGTCGCGTTCCGTGCGCAGCCGCTCCGTTTCCTCGGTGGCGGTCCGCGAGGCCTCCTCGGCGATGCCGGCCCGCTCGCGTTCGAGCCCCTCGCGCAACTCGGTGGCATCCGCGCGCGCGACCGCGAGCTCGTCACGCGCCTTCTGGAGCGCGGTCTCGAGTCGAGTCAGCTTGTCGCGCGCGGCGTCGAGCTCACCGCGCAGCTCGGCGGAGCGATGCTCCAAGTCCTTGGCCGCTGTCGCACGCTCGCTCCGCACGCGCTCGAGCTCGGCCTCGTGCTCCACCGCCGTCCGGGCCATCTCGGCGGAGTGCTCGGCGCGCGCCGCGTGTAGCTCCCGGGTGAGCCGCTGCGACTTCGCACGCATCGCGGCGAGCTCGTCCTCGAGCACGTCCGAGCGCGGGCGTCGCGCGATCTGCTTCTCCGGCTGACGCTTCTCACCCGGAGCGAGCAGCTCGACCGCGACGTTCGGGCCGACCGTCAGCTCGCTGCCGGACAAGGTCCGTCGGCTCGCCCTCCCACGCGAACGCCGCGATCCAGTCCTGACCGTCCTCGACCGCCCACGGCTTGTGGTCGAGCACGGCGAGCATGCGGCGGCGCTCGCCGTCGACCTCGACGTCCAGCGTCGGCCGGATGAACCGGCGGCCGCGCACGCCATACCAGCGCCCGACGACCTCGACCCGGTCAGGGGACGGCCACCCGACGCGCTCTACCTCGAACGCGACACCGGGGGGCGCGGCTTGAGTGTGATCTCGGACCGTTGGCATGCCGGGAGATCGACAGGCAGGTTATCGCTCACGAGTCGCAACCCCTAAGGGCAAGAGCTAACCGACCGCGGGCAGCTTCCGCGCGATCTCGCGCTCACCCGGCTGGCGCACGTTGCGCGCGAGGCCGGTGAGCTCCATCGCCCGGATGAACGCGTACGGTGGGATCGAACTGCAGCTTGCGCAGGCCATGCCGCGCCGAGGTCGGGAAGGCGTGGTGGTTGTGGTGCCAGCCCTCCCCCAGCGTCACGAGCGCGACGGCCGCGTTGTTGCGGCTCTCGTCCTCGATCGCGAACGGGCGGCTTCCGTACATGTGGCAGATCGAGTTCACGCTCCAGGTGGCGTGGTGGAGCAGGAAGATGCGCACGAAGCCGCCCCACAGGAGCGCGCTGAGCCCGGCGGCCAGCTCGCCACCCGACAGGGCGAGGCCCGCGCCGAACGGCAGCGCGAGGCCGAGCAGCGACCCAGCCGAGGAACCAGCGGTCGACGAACCGGATCGCCGGGTCCTTCAGGAGGTCGGGCGCGAAGCGGCGAACCTCGGTGCGCTTGCTGCGGTCGAAGAGCCAGCCGGTGTGTGAATGCCACAGCCCCTTCAGCGCGCCCCGCCAGCCCTCGCTCCCGTGGAGGTGAGGACTGTGCGGATCGCCGTCCTCGTCGGTGAACGTGTGGTGCTTGCGGTGGTCCGCGACCCAGTGGATCACGGCACCCTGGAGCGACATCGATCCCAGCGCCGCGAGCGTTCCGCGCACGGCCGCCGGCGCCTCGAAGGAGCGATGCGTCAGGAGCCTGTGGAACCCGACCGTCACGCCGAAGCCGACCGCCAGGTACATGACCGCGAAGATCGCGAGGTCGCGGCCACTGACGAGTCCGCCCCAGAGGAGGACGACCGCGGCGACGAAGGCGAGGAACGGGACGAGGACGGCTCCGACGGTGAGTCTGCGCTCGAGCGTGCTCATGGACCGTCACGTTATGAGCATCCGCCGTGCGTCCGTACGCGCGCAACCCAGAATCGAAGCAGGTATTTTTGTTATCTGAGTGAGCACTCTGCCCCAGGAACCGTGGCGCCAGCTGCCCGCTTCGGCGGCCGCCGTCCTCCGACCGGAGCTCCCCACCCTTCGCGACGAGATCCTCGAGGTGATCGCCGCGGAGGTCCCGGAGTACGCGCGCCCGTTCGAGGGAGCCTTCGGCCGCGGGATCAGGCTCGGGGTCGAGGAGGCGCTGCGGAACTTCGCCGACCTGATCGAGGACCCGGACAGCCCGCGCGCGACAAGCCGCGAGGTCTACGTCCAGCTAGGCGCCGGCGAGATGCGCCAGGGACGAAGCCTCGACGCGCTGCAGGCGGCATATCGCGTCGGCGCCCGGGTGGCGTGGCGGCGGGTCGCAGCGGCTGGGCTCGACCAACGGCCTGGCGCCTGACGTGCTCTGCAATCTGGCCGACGCGATCTTCGCCTACATCGACGAGCTTGCGGCCAGTTCGGTCGAGGGCTACGCCCAGGCGCAGCAGACAGCGGCCGGCGAGCGCGAGCGGCGCCGGCGAGCGTTGCTCACGGCGGTGCTCGCACCTGAGTTCGACGGGGATGCGGTCGACCGGCTTGCGCGCGAGGCCACGTGGACGCAACCGCGCGAAGCCGCGGTGCTGGCCTGCGCGCCGGATGACCTCGACGTCATCGCGCGGCGGATGACCCAGGACGCCCTGGCCGGCGTCGTCGACGACACAGCTTGCGTCGTCATTCCCGACCCGGTCGGCCCGCGCCGGCGGGCGATGATCGAACGCGCGTGTCGCGACCACGTGGCCGCGCTCGGGCCGTCGCGCGCGCTCGCGCGCGCGCGCGACTCACTCGGCTGGGCGCGTCTCGGGCTGGAGGCGGTCCAGGAAGGCGCGCTTCCCGCCGGCTTCGCGGCCGTCGACGACCACCTCGCCGCGGTCGCGCTCTTCAACGCGCGCGCGCCCATGCAGGAGCTCGCCGCGAGACGCCTGGCCGCGCTCGAGGGCCTGACCGGCCAGGCGGGAGAGAAGATGCGCGAGACGCTGCGTGCGTACCTCGACCACCGTGGGAACGCCGCGGCGATGGCGACCGACCTCCATCTCCATCCACAGACGGTGCGCTACAGGCTGCGCCAGCTGCGCGAGCTGTTCGGCGACGAGCTCGAGGATCCCGAGGCTCGTTTCGAGCTCGAGCTCGCGCTGCGCAGCCCCAGGACGGCGGAGTATCTCGGAGAGGAACGACCCGTCTGACGCCGAAGGGGGTCACGTGCTTCTCATGGTGCTCGTGTCCCTGTCGCTGTGCACGCTGGCGATCGCCGCGATCGCCAAGGTGGCTCAGGTGGCGCTCGGCCGGCTTCGCATTCACCCCATGGACGTGTTGCTGCTGCTCGGCCTTGCCGAGTGGCCGGCTACTCGATCGGACCAGCCGGGTCATCCGACTCCGGCGGAACCGAGTCGCTCATCCAAGCCACCTCGAGCCCGTCCGGGACCGCGCAGACGCCGACGAGCCCCTGCCCGACGGCAAGGCCACCCTCCGTTCCCGTCTCGCGGCTAGCTACTACTTCGGAAGCGGACCCGTCGCTTCGCGGTGGCGCTGCGGCCGACGTCCTCGGTGACGGTCGCGACGAGCCTCAGCCGCTTCAGGTTGCGAACGTTGCGGCTGGGCTTCAGCTTCAGACGAAGCTGACGCTTCTCGGCATGGCGCGTTCTCTTTGCGGCTTTCGCCACGACGACACGGCGGCCCTTGGCGTTCAGCGCGCTCAACTCGACAGTGACCGAGGAGCGTGTGTCGAGAGTGACCTTCACCGGGAGGCCGCGTTCCTTGAGACGCCTGCGGCGGATCCTCCGCGGTGCCGAGAGCTTGACCTCCAGAGGCTGGGGATGAATCTCGCCGCCCTGACTCTCGCCCTCCTGAGGCCGGGGGGGCCGAATCGTCTCATTGGGTCGCTCCCGCCACGGGCCGGTCACCTCATACGTAGCTCCGGCGACCCCGGCGCGCTGCGAGGAGAAGTAGAAGCGCGTGCCGGACGGGATCGAACGAAGGCCCCGTCGTCTCCGAAGCGTCGCCGATGAACGTCTCTTCGTGCTGCACGCCCGAGAGGTTCACGAACTTCGCCATCTCGCCCTCGGGAGTGAGGATGCAGATGTCGAACGTGCCGGCGTCCTCGCAGATGAACAGGTCGCCGGTCGACTGCGACACCGCGACGTTGTCGCTGTCGGTGAGGATCGGATCGTTGAAATCGTGCTCGCTGTAGAGAACCTCGTACACCCCGCTGTCGGGGTCGTAGGCGATGACCCTCCCCGCGCCCGATTCGGCGAAGAAGACGACCCCGCTCACGTGGTCGATGCACAAGCCCTCGGGCTTCTTCATGTTGCTGGCGCCCGCGACTTGTTCGCGAGTGTTCATGCTGGCGGCGCTCGGGTCGGGAACCTCGCTCCACGAGATCTTGCCGTCGCTCTCAAGCGTCGCGATCTCGAGCAGGCCGGCACTCAGGTCTCCCCAACTCTCCGGGGTGAAGCGGTAGAAGCCGCCGGTCTTCTCGTCCTCGGTCAGGTAGAGCTTCTTCTGCTGCTCGTGGACCAGGATGTACTCGTGTGCGAAGCGCCCGAGCGCGGGGCGCGCCACCGGGTCGTTCTCGCCCTTGCGGGTCGCACTCGAGGACTCGCCCACGACCGATCTCTTCGCCCGTCAACCACGTGCCCCACGGCGTCGTGCCGCCACCACAGTTCGTGCTGGTGCCGCCGCAGATCCGATACGCGTCGAGGATCCCCCCGCTCTTCGAGAAGTGGATCGCGCTCACGCCCCCGGCTCCGTCCGGGACCTCTGAGTTGGCGACGAAGATCCAACTGCCATCCGGCTGCGGGAACGAGCCCGAACCGTCGGGACGGTCCGGCCAGAAGTATCCGGTCAGACCCACGGGAGCGCGCGAGCGCCCGATCTCGCGGACCTTGAAGCCCCGGGGGACCCGCACCCCGGTAAGAGGGTCCGCGGGGCCCAGCGGCCCATAGGGGCCGTCGGTGAACCTCGGCGAGCGGGAGACATGCGCCTGGCTCCTCGGAGCCGAACGCCGCCTCCGGCAGCACCAGCGCTCCCGCGGCGAGCGTGCTGTCGCGAACCAGCTCGCGGCGGGTCAGGCGCCGAAGGAAACCCATCCCGCCTAGCGTGGCACGATGTCGCCCAGGCGTCCACCCCCAGCCTCCCGGGCGGCGGTTACGGTCTCGAGGTCGGTGAGCGCGAGATCGAAGGCGCGCACCAGGGACCACGGATCGGCGACCTGCTCGGCGTCGACGTGCACGCGCCGCCGACGTCCTGCCCGTCCGGCTCGCCGAGCACATCGGCCGCACGGCGCCGCTGAGCTGGCGCGGCCGGGCGCGATACGTCGGGCGCATCGCTTCGGCGACCGGCCGCCGAATGCTCGCGCGCCGCCGCTGATCGCGCGGCACTGGACGTTTGTACGAGAGAGCTTGCATGCGTCTGCTGGGGCGGAGTAGCGTCACCGCGACATAACCCTCGACGACCGAGTGGGGCCCACCGAACTACTCGTCGGAAGGAGGCACTATGGCCCAGGCCCCAATCGCCGACCGTGGGGAAGCCCATGGACTCGCGTCTTACAAACTCAGCGCCGCGCTCCGGATCGAGGCGGCACGTCAGCGGCTCGAAGCCGGAACCCCCCACGACGAATTCGCGAACCGCCGTGATCGAGCGGCCCTGGAACGGGACGAGCGCGCGGCCCAACGTGACCGCCACGCCGAGGCGCGCGACAGCCAGCCGATCGAGCCTCTTCTCGATGACGGCAAACTCGATCCAAACGATCCGCGCCTAGCCGCGCTTTTTTCTTGGATGGTCGCGCTCCGGGAGGGAGCGGCCGCCGACCGCTCGCGAGCGCGGGAAGACCGCGAACAGGCGGCATGCGACCGTGAGTTCGCAGCGCTCGATCGCGCACAGGCGGCACGCGAGCGTCGTGCGGCAGGCACCGACGAGCTGACGGGCGCCCGCCGCAGAGGCGTCGGGCTCGAGGAGCTCGATCGCGAGATCGATCGCGCACGACGCGACGGCAAGAGCCTGGTCGCCGTTTTCGTGGACGTGGACAATCTCAAGACGCTGAACGACACACTCGGCCATGACGCCGGCGACCGCTTTCTATGCAACGTGGTCCGCGGCCTCAGACGCCAGCTGCGTTCCTACGACCTCGTGATCCGCCTCGGCGGGGACGAGTTCCTCTGCGCGCTTCCGGGAGTCACCGTCGAGCAGGCGCGCGCACGGTTCGCCGGGCTCAATGCCGAGCTTCGAAGCGCAAGCCCATCAGGCTCGGTCAGCGTCGGGTTCAGCGAGCTTCACGACCACGAAACCCAGCCGGAGCTGATCTACCGAGCCGATCACGACCTGTTGACCGCTCGCAAAGGCCGTCGCTTCCGCCGGTCCGAGTGACACCTACTGGGGGTGGAGCCGGACGATTGGGATCGTCCGGCCTGTTCTGGCAGCGCGAGCACGGTAGGCCGCATAAGCCGGAAAGACCCGATCCGCAAGCTCCCAGAGCCGAGCGCGCTCAGCGTCATCAGTGACGACCTCCGCACGAAATGGCTGGCCGCCCAAGCTGACCGCCGGGTTCGTCCTCAGGTTGTGGAACCACGCTGGATCCTGCGGCAGTCCCAGCTTCGATGCCACGATCACGACGCAGTCACGGTCGTGGAAGTAGATGACGCCGTTGCGCCGCCGCTGCCCCGTGCGGGCGCCGCGCGTCTCCAAGAGCGCCGTCGGCAGGAGCAGCCCGAAGCCAAGCCGACCTCTGCTGAGGCGCATGAGAACCGGGTCAACTTTCCAAACAAGCCCCCGCGAGATCCAGCCCATCGGCCGGCTGCCGACGAGTGCTGCGAAACCGCGGTACAAGAATCCGCGCTGGGCCGCGGGGTCGACGTACGCGAGTTCACGAGTCGCCATTGACGCCTCCACATTAAGCAGCCCCACACGTGATCGACACATGCTTGCTTGCTAAATCGGGAGGAGTAGACGGCATTCGAACCAGACCACGGTTCGGTTAATCCGCCAGCTCCATCGTACGCTGCGGTTCCTGCAGTCGTCGACTACGTGGTGCGAAGGCCTGAGCTCGGCGCCGCCTTTCGAGATTCGGCGCGTTTAAGCCGCGCCTCCGCCTCGCGCGCCGTGCTCTCGAGTTCCCTTAGCCGTGCCGGACTGGTCGGCCTCGGCCCGTATGTCTTGGCGCGGTAAAGGTCACGTCTTTCTCGCCAGTAGCGAGCCTGAACGCGTAGGGATTCGAGTTGTCGGTCCACGAGGTCCTTTACTCCCCGGCATGGCCGGCGGCAGGGCTTCCCGCGCGACGCGCCTGCCGCATGGCCTCATCCGCGCGGCGGATCAGGTCGTCCAGAGAATCGTGTCGGCGTCGGTCAGTGAGACCGACAGTGAAGGATGCGCAGGTCTTCCCCTCGGCCAGTCGGGCCGAGATCTGGGCGAACCGCTCAGTCGCGCCGGCGACGTCCTGTCCCGAGAGCGAGCAGACGAACTCGTCGCCACCGACCCGGGTGATCACGTCGTAGGAGCGCAGACGGATCTTGATCGCGGTCACCGTTTCGTGCAGCAGCTCGTCGCCGGTCTCGTGACCGAGCTCGTCGTTGACGGCCTTTAGCGCGTCCACGTCGATGAACGCCACGACCAACGGCTCGTCGCTACGCGCCGTACGGTCCATCTCCCGCTGAATCGCAGCGAGCCCGACGCGCCGGCGCAGAGCGCCGGTCACGTAGTCGAAGCCCTCGAGGGCAAGCTCCTCCGTGGCCGCGGCGCGATCGAGCGCGGCTTGCCGACGGTCGAGCGCAGCCTCCTCCCGGTCGAGCGCGGCCGCTCCGCGCTGGGCCGCGGCGCGAGTCCGGCTCTCCGCAGCCCGCTTGCGGTCACCTGCCGCGCGCAGGAGCAGCTCGACTCCCCTAATCCTTTTGCCGTCCTTCGACTGGCTCTCGGCCTCGAGGCTCTCGATCTCGGCGTCGAGCCGCGTGGCGAGCCGGTCGCGGGCTTGGGCCGCCTTGTCACGCTCCTCGGCGACTCGATCACGACCGCCTGCGGTCTCGTCTCGGATGCGCGCGCTTTCCGAGCGCGCCTGTGAAACTTCGTCTCGCGCGAGCGTGCTCTGCGACCGTGCGCGCCGACTGCGCGCATAGTCCGCCACATGCTCACCGCGAGGATCACCCCCGTCGATGACCGCCTGGTCACTATCGGCCGCCTCCTGGTCCCGATCCGACGCCAGCTGGTCCCGCTCGGACGCGCTCTGGTCGGCGTCAGACGTCGTCTGGTCGAGATCCGAGCTGGTCAGGTCAGTATCCGCCGCGATCTGGTCGCGGTCGGAGAGCGTGTGGGCACGCGCCTCGAAGTCGATCCTCGGGGCATGGCCTCCGCTGACGGGGCGGTCTCCGTCGGGGTACTTCGGACCAGTCGGCATTTATGCGACCTTCCCGAGTGGTCGGGCGCCCCGGGCGCTCGACGGCTCATCGTGATGACGGCGCTCTCGTCGCTGAGACGAAACTATTCGTGAGATCGCGGTCGGCTGTGGCCGGCGGCGCTGCGCGAAACGGCTCCGCAGGAGCGGCGAAAGCTCCTGTGCAATCAGTGTAGGCCGTCTGAAGGCACCCGTCGCGATCTGGCCGTCCCAGAGCCAGTGGCGACCGCGCGTCGCTTCGTGGATCACGCAGACCGGCGCTACGCAGCCGGCGCGACCACGCCAGGACTGGCCACGAGCGGCGGCAGCGGCGCCGGATCGAACCGCCGCCGAGGCAGCGGCGCCGGATCGAAGTACCGCCGAAGCAGCGGCCGATACGGATTCGTCGGCAGACCGGGGTGCGCCGCCGCGATGCCGAGGCAGTACTTGCTGCACATCGAGAGCGGCCGCGCGCCGAGCCCAGGCAGGAGCCGGTCCACCGTACCGAGGCTTGTCGCCGACTTGGTCTCGATCAGCACGTGGTCGGGGCGCATGCAATAGCGCTCATCCCTTCCGAGCCTGCCGAGCGAGAGGCCGAAATCGAGCGTGAAGCGCTCCTGCCGCAGCGGGTGTATCAGCGTGAGCCGATCGAACGACGTCTGCAGCGTCGGCACCAACCCCGCCGGCGACGGGTGGCCGTACGCCTCGAGGAGCCGCCTCTTGAGAAACGCGGTCGCGTCGCTGGTGAGCGAGCCGTGCTCCAGAGGCGAGAGCGGGAGCCTGCTCTTCACGGTCTCTCCGCGCCGGCCCTTGAGCTTGAGATCGAAGAAGCACGCCGACGCCCCGTATAGCCGGGTCCGGCACTTGAAGCGCTTGCGCCGGCCCTGCAGATGGTGCCTGTAGCCCATCAGTCCGGGAGTGTCGAAGTAGACCGAGTCGTACTCCTGGAGCCGCTGGCCGTCGATCTCGAGCACCACATAATCGTCTCCGAGCGAGAACAGCCGCTCGAGCGTCTCGTAGTCCGCGATATACCTGCGATCCATCCGAGTCTGAAGCCCGGCCCGGGCCTCGACCTCCTGCAACGAGACCGCCTCGAATCCGGCCACATGCCCCAGCAGATCGGTGGTCATCGCGTCCTCCCCCCGGCCAGGGCGAGCACAACGGCTGCTGTCAGCATCGTTTCCGACTCCTTGCTTGATTCAGGCGCCTCGGATGAGAACCAGCACACCGGTCGGTGATTTGGGACGCGAACACTTCCGCGCACCACGAGGCGTTACTTCAGTGGGCCGGTACTTTCGTCGCTGAGACGAAACAATCCGTGAGCGCGGCCGGCGGTAGTCGGCGGCGCTAGGCGAACTGGCTCCGCAGGAGCGGCGAAAAGGCCCCCTGTGAGTCCAGTGTAGGCGGTCTGAAGCCGCCCGTCGCGATTGCCACCAGCCACGACCCCGAATGCTTGCTTGCTAGATCGGGCGGGTGGATTCGAACCGGCGAGTCCGGTTTGCGGGTCACCGACCTTGGAAGAACAGCACGAGCGCAACAATCCCCAGGGCAAACAGCAGCGGATGGACGATCGCTCCCCCGGCGATAGCGATGACGAGCAGGATCACGGCGATGATGAGGAGCAAGGGTTTAGTCCTTGTCCTTCCCCACGACGCCCTTGGCCTTGTCGGCAACGTCGTCGACGGCGTCTTTGACACTCCCTGTCGCGCGGTCGACCTTACCTTCGTTCTTCAACTCACGGTCGTCCGTGAGGTCGCCACCCGCCTCCTTGAGCCGGCCCTTCGCCTCATCAAGCTTTCCGTCGCTCATCTCTTCCTCCTCTGGTCGGGTCAGGGGTCAGGGTCAGGTAATAGCGTTACCCCGCCGGGATGGGTCCTAGTCCACTTCCTCGGCCGCCCCAAGGATGTCGTCCGGGGTCATCGTGCCGAAGCGATCGAAGGCACCAGCCGCGACGGACGAATGCTTGC
The DNA here is from genome assembly GCA_963846865.1 of uncultured Thermoleophilaceae bacterium. Classification (GTDB taxonomy): domain Bacteria; phylum Actinomycetota; class Thermoleophilia; order Solirubrobacterales; family Thermoleophilaceae; genus DASPHG01. The sequence continues at coordinate 328,535 of CAWJXU010000010.1, forward strand.
CTGCTAGATCGGGGCGACTGGATTCGAACCAGCGACCGCTCGGCCCCCAGCCGAGTGCGCTACCAGACTGCGCCACGCCCCGTGACGAGCCGAGTCTAGGCCACTGCCGCTGCTTCTATGACGACTTATGGGAGCTATAGGCCCTTCAAGTCGGCACGATTGTGTTTCCGCGGCATTTCGCCGAGAGCGGGCGACGGGAATCGAACCCGTACTAAGAGCTTGGAAGGCTCTTGTGCAACCGTTACACCACGCCCGCGAGTGCCGCCGATTCTAGGCGGCGGTGCGAATATCCCGGCGTGCGCCGATACGGGGGGCTGCTGGCCGTGACGATTGCGCTTGCCGCGCCGGCGGCTGCGACCGGCCAGGAGCTTCCTGCCGAGACGATCGAGGCGCGGCAGCACTTCTTCGGATCCGAGAACGTGTCCGCCGACGGCAGCGTCCGCAGCGACCGGGTGATCCTCTCGTGGTTCAGCGTAGGGAGCGTCGCCGCCGCGATCGACGGCCACGTCGCGCTGCTCGACGCATACATCCACAAGGAGGAGGACGTCCCCAACTACGTGCCGACGACGACCGAGGAACTCGTCGCAACTCAAGGCCGGAGGCGATCTTCATCGGGCATGGTCACTTCGACCACGCCGCGGCGGGCGGCGAGATCATCGCGCGCACGGGCGCGTTCCTCGTGGGCACGCCGGAGCACTGCGACCAGGCCAAGGCGCAGGCCGCGACCTACGCCGGCCAGGCAGTAGACGTCCGCTGCATCGACGCCGTCACGCGCGGCTCCGAGCCGGGCGCCGAGGTGAACGAGTTGCGCCCGTTCGGCGACCGGATCGAGGTGACCGCGCTCAAGCACATCCACAGCGCCGCCGAGGCGCCGGACGGCGAGAACCACGAGACGACGCTCGGGTCCGGGGCGCTCCCCGACCCGCGGCTCGTGCTCCTGCATCCGCCCGGCCCGAGCGTTCTCAGCAACCTGGAGACCGAGGGCGACGAGGGCAGCAGCATCCTCTACCAGTTCCGCCTCGGCGACTTCTCGCTGATCTGGAACGACACCGCCGGCCCGCTGCGCGAGCGCGGGCCGCATCTCTTCGACGTCCTGTCCGCCCTGCCCCCCACCGACGTCGAGGTCGGCTCGGTGCTCGGCTTCAACGACCCGACGAACGGGCTGCGCGACATCGTCGACTACGTCGAGCGGCTCAAGCCGCAGGTCTTCTACCCCGTGCACCACGACTTCGTCGCCGAGTACGGCGCCTCGCAGCGGATGAAGGGCGTGATGGAGCGCGAGATGGCGCGCCGCGGCGAGCTCCCGACGGAGGTCCGCTGGCTGTACGACCCGACCGACTACCTGCGTCCCGGGCTCATGACCTTCGACTCCGGCCGACAGCGCGCTGGGGCACGCCGGCCGCCGCTCCGACGCCGCGCAGCTGCATGCGCGAGCGGCTCCGCGTCCGCCCCAGCCGCATCGGGTTCGCGAAGGTGGGCGTGCACTGGTCGAAGCTCGTCCGCTCGGCGCGCACGAGCCAGACGAGGCGCGCGCTTCGCTTCTGCGTCGACGGCGCCGGCAGTGAGAGCGGTTCGCGCGGCGCACGCGAAGGAGCGGCGAGGTTCGCCTGGTCAGGACGAACGCGCCGCGGCACCGCAGCCGCGGCATCGGCGCGGGCTCACCGGTCGCCGAGCTCGAGCGTCGCTATCGCCGCACGCGCTCGCTTCGGCCGCGGCCTGCGCCGTGCGAGCCCGGGCAGCCACATCGTGTTCGGCACGCGGCGCGGCCGCGTCCGCTTCGTCGCGATCGCAGACAGCGAGCTGCTCAGCCGCCCGCGCGCGCTCCGGCGCTACATGAAGCTCGCGCGCTAGCCGCTCAGCGCGACCAGAACGTCGTGCGCTTCTTCGCGCCGCGCCAGCTCAGCCCGAAGTGGATGTGGTCCTTGTGGGCCTCGGTGAAGTTCACGTTCTTGAGCCGCTTGCCGCGCTCGTTGAAGCAGCGCGAGTACTTGCCCATCCCGTCGGAGCCCGACCACCAGGAATGGCAGTTCCAGATGATCTCCTGAATGCCCATCCGGCGCGCGAGGGCGTGGCGGTTGCCCCGCTTGTCCGTCGCGAGCAGCAGCGCGATCAGGCGGTTGGCGGCGCGGAGCTGACGCGCGGTTGCGCGAGTCGAGGTGCCAGTCAAGCGCGCGGCCCTCGGCGTGGAGGCTGGCGCTGTTCTTGCCCCACTTCTCGCAGCGCATGATTCCCCAGGAGACGCCGGCGGCGTTCTGCTGGAGCCACTGCTGTAGGGCGACCGTGCCCGGCTTCGGCTTGCTTCTCGCAGTGGGTCGCGTGGTCGTAGCCGTAGTCATCGATCGGGACGTTGGCCAGCCGGTTGGCCGGGTTGACGTTGGGAAGCGCTTCGGCCAGGCCGGTGCCGACCACGGCAGCCAGCGCGAGGGTGCATACGAGGAGACGCATGCCCGCGGCATCGGCGCTCGCGGCGACCCCGTTGAAGCCGTCACCGTCAAACTCCCCCACATGTCTACACCCGAACTGGTGACAGTCGAGCGCGACGGCGCCACGGCGGTGGTGACACTCAACCGGCCTGAGAAGCGCAACGCTCTCTCACTCGAGCTGCGTGCGGATTTGACGGAGACGCTGAGCGCGCTCGTCCGGCGACGATGCCATCCGCTGCCTCGTGCTCACCGGCGCCGGGCCCGCCTTCTGCGCGGGCATGGACACGACCGAGTTCGGCGGCGACCGCGCCCACAAGGAGCGCATCGTCGAGCTGAGCGTCGCGCTCTTCCGCGCGCTCGGCAACTTCCCGAAGCCGATCGTCGGCGGCGATCAACGGGCCAGCGGTAGCGGGCGGCTTCGCGGTCGCGCTGCTGTGCGACATGCGGATCGCCTCGACGGAGGCGCGGATGGGGTTCCTGGAGAACCGGCGCGGGATCCCGCCGAGCTACGCGGCGGCGCGCGCCGCCCTGCCCGCGGCGCTCGCGGCCGACCTGTGCCTCACCGGCCGTCTGCTCGAGGCGGAGGAGGCGCAGCGGCTCGGCGTCGTCGCGGAGGTCCACGCCCCGGACGACCTCATGCCCCGCGCCACCGAGCTCGCGGCCGAGATCGCCGCCGCCCCGCCGAGCGCGTCACTGGAGACGAAGCGCCGCATCGTGATCGAGCGGGCGACGACGTGGCGGCCGCTCTTCGAAGCCGAGGAGCAGGCCCTGGTGGATGCGCTGCTCGGCGGCTAACGCCGCGTTCCTTCCCGCTCATGCAGTTGTGCGTGCCCGCCTACCGGCGGCGAAAGCCAGGCTTAGCCAGCGACCTGGGCCTGCACCGTGGTGTCGGGCACCGCCTCCCTGCGATCGGTGCCGCCTCTCCAGTCTGGCCAGCGCCTGAGGAACCGTCTCCTCCGCCTGTCCATTCCGTGACGCCGCTCATCCGCGGGACTCGCCAGAACCAGATGACCGCCGCACTTCGTGCAGCCGTGTTGGCCAGGCCCCCGCCAGAACAGCGCCGAGACGGCTGCCGCTCCGCAGTCGACGCATCGCAAATCCACTCCCACGCGCGCAGGGTACCCCGTTCTCGGGCAGGCCTACAAGGAGGGGTAACCGCCTTTTTTCATGCTTCGAGGGAGAAATCCCAGCAAACTCAGCGAGCGGGGCAGCCAGGACTCGAACCTGGAATCCCCGGTTTTGGAGACCGGTGCCTTAGCCAATTTGGCCACTGCCCCTCGCGAGCCGATCGTAGTGCGGGCGGAGGGAGCTCGAACCCCCACGCTCTTGCGAGCACCGGGACCTAAACCCGGCCTGTCTACCAGTTCCAGCACGCCCGCCGGACCGTGAGTCGAGTCTAGGCCCGTCCAACCGTCGCATCTCGCGCGCGCAGCGGGTTTAGACTTCGCCCGCGATGGAGGCTTCCGCACACGCACCCGGCGTCCGGATCGATCATCCGAACCGCGACAAGCCCGAGTCGAAGGCGACGAAGGCCGCGATCACGCTGCTGCTGCTCACGAGCGCCGGCCTGACCGCCGTCATCACGTTCGGGGGCTGGGACGCGCTCCAGGGCGCCCAGACCGGCGCGATCGCCTACATCCTCATCTACCTGCTGATGGCGTACTACGTGACGCGCTGGAACCGCGGCGTGCTGCCGGTGGCAGCGGCCCTCGCGGTCCTCTTCATGGTCATCGCGATCGTCGCCGCTCCAGGCTGGTTCGAGCGCGACAAGGCCGGCTTCGACGATCCCGCTCTCGAGCCCGGCATCCTCGGCCTGCTCACGTTGATCCTGATCCCGGTCCAGCTCCTGCTCATCGCCTTCGCCTTGCGCGGCTTCAACCAGGAGTGGAACGTCGAGGTCGAGGTCGGCGGCGGCGAGAGCGATGAGGAGCGGCTGGCGCGTGAGGCTCGCGAGGATCGCGCCCGCCGCGCCCGCGAGCAGCGTGCGTCGACCGCGATGCCGTGGGAGTTGCAGCAGCAGCAGCAGCAACAGCAACAGCAACAGGGCGACCAGCCGCCGCCGCCCGGCAGCCCGCCCCCGCAGAGCTAGCTACGCTGGATCCGCCCGCGCGGCGGTGCTGGAACTGGCATACAGGGCAGGCTCAAAACCTGCTGCCCTTAGGGGCTTGTGGGTTCGAATCCCACCCGCCGCACTGACTGCAGGTACCCGCCGACCAGGATCGCCGCGGCGGCCGCCGCCGCGACGAACGCCGCGAGCTTGCGGGAGATGTCGATCTCGAGGCCCGGGATCTCGACGTTGATCACGTCGGGCGGGTCGATCAGCCTGACCGCGACGAGCACGAGCAGGATCGCCCCGGCCAGCATCACCGCCGCCCTCTGCTCGAGCGGAAGCCGCAGCGGCGAGTCGTTCGCCCTCGCCACCGCGACCCCGATCGGCACGGCGGCGAGCACGACGATCAGGATGTCGAAGACGCCGCTGAACGCCTCCCACCCGGTGGTCGTCGGCACGGCGACCAGCGCTCCGCCGCGGCCGATCCGCTCGCCACCGAACCACGGCAGGAACATGCAGACGAGGAGGACCAGGCCGCCAGCCGCGGCGATCATCTCGCCGAGGCTGACGCGCGAGGTGTCCAACTCGGTCTGTCTCGGGCCCGGCTAGACGGCGGGGTTCGCCGGCGGCGGGGGCGGAGGCGGAGGCGGCGGCGGCGGCGGCTCGGTGGACGCGCGCCGCGTCGTCGTGGGCGCGACTCCACCGCGCGCGAGCTGGGTGCCGCCCACGATGATCGCGATCGTCGCGATCAGCGCGAGGAAGATGCCGAACTTCTTCTCCTCGCCCTCGAGCACGAACGTGGCGACCATCGAGAACGCGATCAAGCCCGACGTCGTGACTATCGCGCTGGGTGCCGCCGGCAGGTTCGCGGTGTTCCCGGTGGCGAGCATCCCTCCGATCGCGATCGCGATCAGGGCGATCAGGGCGAGGACGATGTCGGTGAGATCGAAGATCTCCCAGGCGCTGACTCCCTCGAACCAGTCCATGAACAGAGAGATGAAGAGCAGCAATCCGCCGCCCGCCGCAATGAGCGGCGCATTGTTTCCTCTTGTGTCCAAGTCGACCTCCGGCAAAGTCGGGTTCAGGTCGCCGAGGACTCTAACCGCGCAATCGGGGGAAGATGAGCCCGACATGCCGGTCGAGCCGATGAAGGAGATCGAGGATCTGGTCGCGTTCGAGGGGCGCTGGCCGGGCACGGATGCGGAGCGTCGCGCGGCGCTCCATCTACAAGGGCGACTCGAGGCACTCGGGCGCGACGCCGAGGTCGAGCCGACGAGCATCTACCCGAACTATCCGGTCACGCACGCGATCCACGCGCTGATCGGCATCGTCGGCAGCGTCCTGTCCGTGTACACGCCCGTGGTCGGCGCCGCGCTCGTCCTGTTCGCGACCGTCTCGGCCTTCGGCGACCTCTCGGGAAGCTTCTACATCGTCCGCCGGCTGACCGGACGGCGCGCGTCGCAGAACGTCTCCTCGCGCGAGGCCGACGGCGACAAGCGCGGAGTCGTGGTCCTCGCCGCCCACTACGACGCCGCGCGCACCGGCGCCGTCTTCAGCCGCCGCGCGATCGAGCGCCGCGCCACCTTCGGCAAGCTGATCCGGCGTGGCCTCGGCCCGTTCGAGCCGTTCTTCTGGTCGCTGTTCCTGATCCTCGTGTGCACGATCGTCCGCCTCGTCGGCATCGAGGGCACCGCCTTCACGGTCGTCCAGTTCATCCCGACCGTCGTCCTCATCGCGAGCATCCCGCTCCTCGTCGACATCGCCCTGTCGGACGTCGTGCCCGGCGCGAACGACAACGCGTCGGGCGTCGCGACCGTGCTCCGGCTGGCCGAGCGCTACGGCGGCCGGCTCGAGAACTTCGACGTCTGGGTCGTGTTCCCGGGCGGCGGAGGAGGCGCTGCTCGTCGGCATGCGCGAGTGGATGCGCGCGCACAAGAGCGAGCTCGACCGCGAGCGCACCGTCTTCTTCAACATCGACATGGCCGGCACGGGATCGGTCCGCTGGATGGAGAAGGAGGGGCTCGTGCTGGCGATGCGCTACCACCCCACGCTCGATCCAGCTCTGCGAGGAGATCGGCGAGGGCCGCGCGCATGACGTCGCGTCAGGCCACCGACGCGCTGATCGCGCGCGGCGCCGGCTTCCCTGCGATCACGATCACCTCGCGCAACGCGCTCGACTACGCGCCCAACTGGCACCAGATGACGGACACCCCGGACCGCATCGACCCGGACTCGCTCGAACGGACCTACGCCTTCTGCTGCGCGCTGCTCGAGCGCTTGGACGATTCGATCGGGCCGCGAGCTCGCGTAGTCCACGAACCAGTCGAACGCCTCGGGGTTCGCAAGCGAGTCGCGGCTCGCCGCCTTCTCCGGCTCGGCGCCCATCAGGATCTTCTTCACCGGGACCTCGAGCTTCTTGCCGCTCAGCGTTCGCGGCACGGCGTCGATGCGCACGATCTCGTCCGGGACGTGCCGAGGCGAGCAGCGCGACCTGACCTGGCGGCGGATCTCGTCCTTGATCTCGTCCGTCAGCTCCGAGCGCGTCACGACGAACAGCGGCATCCAGTCGTCGATGTCGAGCACGAGGCTGTCGAGCACGTCCGGAACCGCCTCGACGGCGCTGTAGATCTCGCTCGTCCCCATCCGGATCCCCTGGCGGTTGATCGTCGAGTCCGAGCGGCCGTAGATCACGCCGGTCCCGCGCTCGGTGATCTTCAGCCAGTCGCCGTGGCGCCAGACGCCCGGGAACATGTCGAAGTAGCTCTCGCGGTAGCGCTCGCCGTCCGGGTCGTTCCAGAAGAAGAGCGGCATCGACGGCATCGGCTCGGTGATCACGAGCTCCCCCACCTCGCCGACCACCGGCTCGCCCGCCTCGTTCCACGCCTCGACCTTCGCGCCGAGCGCGCGGGCCTGCAGCTCGCCCTCGTAGACCGGAAGGGTCGGCACCGCGCCGATGAACGCCGTGCACAGGTCCGTGCCGCCGCTGGTCGAGAACAGCCAGACGTCGTCCTTCACGTTGTCGTAGATCCAGCGGAAGCCCTCCGGCGCGAGCGGCGACCCCGTCGAGCCGATGCTCTTCAGCTTCGGCAGCTCCGGCGGCTTCGCGTCGCTCTTCATGCAGTTCGCGATGAACGCGGCGCTCGTCCCGAAGCACGTGATCTCGGCGTCCGCGGCGAGCTGCCAGAGCGCGTCGGGCGCGGGCGCGCCGTCGTAGAGCACGATCGCCGAGCCCGCGAGCAGCCCGCCGACGAGGAAGTTCCACATCATCCAGCCCGTCGTCGTGAACCAGAAGAAGCGGTCGTCGGCGGTGAGGTTCGAGTGCAGGTTCGCCTTCTTCAGGTGCTCGAGCAGGATCCCGCCCTGGCCCTGCACGATCGCCTTCGGCAGGCCCGGTCGTGCCCGACGAGTAGAGGACCCACAGCGGATGGTCGAACGGCACCTGCTCGAACGCGAGCTCGTCGGGCTCGGGCAGCTCCCAGCGCCCGCCCGACAGGTACGGCACGGTCACCGTGTGCTCCAGGCTCGGGATCGCATCGCGAAGCTGGGCGACCTGCTCGGAGCGGTCGAAGTCCTTGCCGTTGTAGCGGTAGCCGTCGATCGCGAGCAGCACCTTCGGCTCGATCTGCTTGAAGCGGTCGATCACGGTCGGCGGCCCGAACTCCGGCGCGGCGCTCGACCAGATCGCGCCGATGCTCGCCGTGGCCAGGAAGGCGGCGACCGTCTCGGGGATGTTCGGCATGTACGCGACCACGCGGTCGCCGCGCCCGACGCCGAGACGGCGGAGCTCGGTCGCCACGCGCGCGGTCATGTCGGCAAGATCGGCCCAGCTGATCTCGGCAAGCTCGCGAAGCTCGGACGCGTGCACGATCGCCGTCTCGGCCGGCCGCATCTCCCGGAAGAGCCGCTCCGCGTAGTTCAGATGTGTGCCGGGGAACCACTCGGCCCCCGGCATCTCGCGGCTGGCGAGCACGCCGTCGTGGCCGCCCGGGATCTCGAAGTACTCCCACAGCGAGCCCCAGAACGCATCGAGGTCCTCAACCGACCAGCGCCACAGCTCGTCGTAGGTCTCGAAGCCGCGGTCGAGCCAGCGCATGTAGTGCGTCAGCCGGGCGTTTTCGATCCACTGGGGTGAGGGCTGCCAGAGAAGGTCGCCTTCGGCCATCAGACCGGCGTGACAGGGTTGTGCTTGTCGGGCCACTCCCGCGCGCGGCCCTCGTACAGCGTGAACCTGCGCGCGATCTCCGCCCGCAGGTCCTCGGGCTGGATGACCGCGTCGACCACGAGCTCCGACGCGAGGTGGAGGATGTCGATCTCCTCCGCGTACTCGCGGCGCAGCTCCTCGGTTCGGCGCGCGCGCTCCTCGTCGTCCTCGATCGCGTTCAGCTGGTTGTAGAAGACGGCGTTGATCGCCGCCTGCGGGCCCATGACGGCGATCTTCGCGCCCGGCAGCGCGATGCACGCGTCCGGGTCGAACGCCGGGCCGGCCATCGCGTAGAGGCCGGCGCCGTAGGCCTTGCGGACGATCACCGACAGCTTCGGCACGGTCGCCTCCGAGACCGCCGAGATCATCTTCGCGCCCGAGCGGATGATTCCCTGGCGCTCGACCTGCGTGCCGATCATGAAGCCGGGCACGTCGGCGAGGAAGAGGAGCGGGATGTTGAACGCGTTGCACGTCCAGATGAAGCGGGCGGCCTTGTCGGAGGAGTCGACGAACAGCACTCCGCCACGCTGCTTCGGCTGGTTCGCGACGATCCCGACGACGCGGCCCTCGATGCGCGCGTAGCCGACTACCAGCTCCTTCGCCCAGCGCTTCTGCACCTCGAGGAACGAGTCCGCGTCGACGAGCGAGTCGAGCAGCTCGTACACGTCGAACGGCTTGTTCTCGTCCTCCGGGACGATCTCGCGAATGGGGCGGTCGCTCGCGGGCGCGGCGGGCGGCGCCGGCGGCGGCTGCTCCTGCCAGTTCGTCGGGAAGTAGGACAGGTAGCGCTTCGCGAGGTCGATCCCGTCCTCGTCCGACTCGACGAGGAAGTGGCCGCAGCCGGAGACGCCGGTGTGCATCTTCGCCCCGCCCATCTCCTCGAGCGTCACCTTCTCGCCGATCACCATCTCGGCCATCCGCGGCGAGCCCAGGTACATCGACGCGTTTCCCTCGCGCATGATCACCACGTCGCAGAACGCGGGGATGTACGCGCCCCCGGCCGCGCTCGGGCCGAACAGCACGCACACCTGCGGCACGACGCCCGAGAGCTTGACCTCGGTGTGGAAGATCCGGCCCGCGCCGCGGCGGCCGGGGAACATCTGCACCTGGTCGGTGATGCGCGCCCCGGCCGAATCGACCAGGTAGATCATCGGCACGCGGTGCTGGAGCGCCTGCTCCTGGATCCGGATGATCTTCTCGACCGTCTTCGGCCCCCACGAGCCGGCCTTGACCGTCGGGTCGTTCGCCATGACCGCGACCTGCCGGCCGGCGACCGTGCCCATCCCCGTCACGACGCCGTCGGCGCCGAAGCCCTCCTGCTCCCAGTTCGCGAGCAGCGCCTCCTCGGCGAACGAGTCGGGGTCGAGCAGGCGCGCGATCCGCTCGCGCACGGGCAGCTTGCCCTGCTGTGCGGACTTCTCGCGGTGGCGCTCGGGGCCCGCCGGCGCGGGCGCGTCTCGAGCGCTTGCCTCAGGTCGGACATCGGGGGCATACTGCGCAGGAGTGCGCGTTCTGCGACCAGGGATTGTGGCGCTGGCGGCGTCGCTGCTTTTGCCCGCGGCTGCCGCCGCGGCTCCCGCGAAGGTCACCATCGAGCCGGCGAAATACGACCCGGCGGTGGTGGTGATAGCCCCCGGTGGCCAAGTCGAGTGGCGCAACGACGACGCGGCGCCGCGCGGCCTGACCGGGGACGTGAACTCGAGCGGCCCGATCGCAGCCCGGCCAGACCTACAAGCACCGCTTCCGGCGGCTCGGCCAGTACGACTACCGCGACTCGGCCAGCAGGGAGATCCGTGGCACGGTGATCCGTCGCAGATACGCGGGCGGCCGCCGCCAGCGCCCGCGCGGCGGCCCGTCCGGAGACTTCCTGCACGAGTGATCGAGCCAGGATGAGGCTCGACGCTGCTGCGAGAGCTGAGAAGTTACCGCGACGGCGCGTGGGGGGCTCGAGCATCCGTGCAGTGGGCAGGTGGGCACCGCGCTCCCGCATTGTCCGCTTCACTGCGATACTTCCCCACGGTCAAGTACCAGCGGGGCTGTGGGAGCGAGCTGTTCTTCGCCCGCTCGAAGCGGTTCAGGATCGAGACGTACCGCGAGACGATGGACTCCGAGGTCTCAGACGAGTCCGGAGACACCGCTGGTCGAGCTGCGGGAACGGCACCAGCGACAACTCGCCCACGCAGCCGTCGAACTGCAACGCCACTCCCGGCCCGCAAGCCGACGCACACGCCAGTTGAGCTTCTCGCCGAAGATCAACCAGAGCCGTTTCGGGTTCACGAATCGGACAATCGCGATCCATACGAGACACTGCGGGCCGGCCTACGCGCCGGCGCTGTCGCTCGTGGGCGTCAGGGAATCCACCCTGCCACTCAAGCTCGTCGGGGGGTCGGGGCACCTGCTCTACTGAGAGCGGCCGAGACGAGCCCGGCGACGCCGGCCGAGGCCTGAGGGCTCTGCGGAACGGCCGTGCGCTCACCGTGAAGCGCACGCTCGACCTCCGCTTGACGACCGACTGCTGCACGGGCTACGACACCGGCCCCGGCGGCGTCTACGCCCGGGTCGGCGCGATCTTCACGGTGAATGCGAAGCTGACGATTCGCTTCCGGCCGCGCTAGATGCCCGGGTTCGGCTCGGGCTCTTCGCCCGAGTAGTCGTAGAAGCCCATTCCGGTCTTGCGGCCATACCAGCCGGCCATCAGCATCTTCTCAGCGTCGGCGGACGCGCGAACCGGCGCTCGCGGAACTCGTCGAACAGCACGTCGCAGATGGCGCCCATCGTGTCGAGCCCGACGAAGTCGGCGAGCGTGAGCGGGCCCATCGGGTGCCCCGCCCCCGCCTTCATCGCCTCGTCGATCTCGGTGATCGTGCCGACGCCCTCCTCGTAGGCGCGGATCGCGTCGAGCATGTACGGGACGAGCAGGCGGTTGACGATGAAGCCCGCCTTGTCCTTCGTCTCGACGGTGAGCTTCTCGAGGCTCTTGCCCCACTCGACGCCGGCCTGGAACGCCTCATCGGAGGAGGCGACCGAGCGGATCACCTCGAGCAGCTTCATCACCTGCACCGGGTTGAAGAAGTGGAGGCCGATGAAGCTCTCGGGCCGCTTCGTCGCGGCGCGCCTGCGCGATCACGGGCAGCGAGGAGGTGTTGGTGGCGAGGATCGCGCCGTCCTTGACGATCCCGTCGACCTCGCGCCACATCTCGAGCTTCTCGTCGAGGTCCTCGGTGATCGCCTCGACGACGAGGTCGCAGTCGGCGAGGTCGGCGTAGTCGAGCGTCCCCTGGATCCGGCCGCGGACCTCGTCGGCGGCGGACTGCTCGAGCTTGCCCTTCTCGACGGCGCGCGCGAGCTGCTTCTCGATCTTGCCGAGCCCCTTGTCGAGCGCGCCCTGGTCGACCTCGCGGACGACCACGTCGTAGCCCGACTGCGCCGAGACCTGTGCGATTCCGTGGCCCATGAGGCCGCAGCCCACGACCCCGACCTTCTTGATGTTCATTAGCCTCCGATCCTCAAAGAGCGGAGGAGCCTACATGGGCCTGGTCCTTACAGAAGACCGCGGAGCGGTCCGTCACATCGTCCTCAACCGTCCCGAGAAGCGGAACGCCCTCGGCGGCGACGTGCTCACGGAGCTCGGCGCCGCGATCGAGGACGCCGCGTACGACGACGCGGTGCGCGTGGTCGTCCTGCGCGGCGAGGGCCCGATGTTCTCGTCGGGCATGGACGTCGGCCGACCTGAAGGAGCTGTCCGAGCGACCCGTCGAACCTGCGCCGCTTCCGCACGCCGATCCTCCAGATCTGGAACCTGCTCGAGGAGATGCTCAAGCCGACGATCTGCCAGATCCACGGCGCCGCGCTCGGCGGCGCGTTCGAGCTCGCGACCGCCTGCGACATGCGCACGATGGCCGAGGACGCGCTCGCCGGGATCATGGAGGTGCGCGTCGGCCTCCTGCCCGACGTCGGCGGCTGCTCGCGGCTGCCGTCGATCGTCGGGCTCGGCAACGCCAAGGAGCTGATCATGACCGGCAAGGTGATCGACGGGCGCGAGGCGCACCGGATCGGCTTCGCGAACCGGATCGCGCCCGCCGACCAGCTCGACGAGGTCACCGAGGCGTTCGCGAACGAGTTCCTCGCGTGCGCGCCGAAGGCCGTCGGGCTGGCGAAGCGCGTGCTGGACGCGGCCGCGAAGCCCGCGCTCGCCGCGACGCTCGAGCAGGAGGTCCAGGCTCAGCAGCAGCCTGGCCGAGACCGACGACTTCAAGGAGGGCGCGCGCGCGTTCTTCGAGAAGCGCCAGCCCGACTTCGCGGGCCGATGAAGCTCGACATCGAGCTGCCCGAGCCGCCGCCCGCCGGCCGGCAGCTACCAGCTCGCGAAGCGCCACCGCGACCTCGTGTTCCTCTCCGGGCACGGGCCGATCGAGGACGGCAAGCTGATCACCGGGAAGGTGGGCGCCGACCTGACGGCTCGAGGAGGGCGCCGCACGCCGCGCGCGTGACCGGCCTCAACCTGCTCGCGACGCTCAAGGCGGAGCTCGACGAGCTCGAGAACGTCACCTCGGTCCTGAAGCTGCTCGGCATGGTCAACGTGGCGCCGGGGTTCGACCAGCTGCCGGCGGTGATCAACGGCTGCTCGGACCTCATGATCGAGGTGTTCGGCGAGAAGATCGGCCGCCACGCCCGCTCGGCGGTCGGGATGGCGGAGCTGCCGTTCGGGATGGCCGTCGAGATCGAGGCCATCGTGGCCGTGCGCTGATGCCGATCGCCGACGGGCTGTACTACGAGGAGGCGGGCGAGGGCGAGCCGCTGCTGATGGTGATGGGGCTCGGCACCGACCATCTCGGCTGGATGCTGCAGGTGCCCGAGTTCTCGAAGCACTACCGGGTGATCACCTTCGACAACCGCGACGTCGGGCAGTCGAAGCAGGCCGACGGGCCGTACGAGGTCGCCGACATGGCTCGCGACGCGCTCGCGCTCGCCGACCACCTCGAGCTCGACACCTTCCACCTGCTCGGCATGTCGCTGGGCGGCGCGATCGCGCAGGAGATGGCGCTGATCGCGCCCGAGCGGCTGCGCACGCTCACGCTGGTCGTCACGTTCGCGGGCGGCGGCAACTGGGCTGCCGAGCGCGCACGGCTGTGGTCGGAGATCCGGGGCGTGATCGACCGCGAGACGCATCTCGACTGGCTGCTGCTGTTCGGCATGTCGGAGGACTTCTATGCGTCGCCGGAGCGGGTCGAGTACTCGAAGCAGCTGATGCGGGCGAACCCGCATCCGCAGTCGGACGGAGGCGTTCCAGCGCCAGGTCGAGGCGGGCGGGCGGCACGAGGCGCGCGACCGGCTCGCGACCATCTCGGTGCCGACGCACGTGATCGGCGCCGAGCGCGACACGCTCGTGCCCGTCTGGAAGTCGAAGGAGATCGCCGAGCTGATCCCGGGCGCCGACTACTCAGTCATGCCGGGCGCCCCGCACGCGCTGAACATGGAGCACGCCGAGGAGTTCAACGAGCTGGTGCTCGGCTGGCTGCGGTCAGCGCTTCCAGTCGACCGGGCCGGCGAGCAGGACGTGGCTGCCGAGCGTACGGCCTAGGACCGTCTGCGCGGCGCGCGCCGCCTCGACGAGCTTCTCGAGGTCGATCCCCGTCTCGTAGCCCATCTCGTGCAGCATCGAGACGAGGTCCTCGGTCGCGATGTTGCCGGTGGCGCCGCGCGGGACCGGGCAGCCGCCCAGCTCGCCGAACGACGACTCGAACGAGCGCACGCCGGCGTCGAGCGCGGCGAGCACGTTCGCGAGGCCCTGCCCGCGCGTGTTGTGGAAGTGCGCGGTCAGCTGCGTGCCCGCCCAGGCGCTCGCGCGCCGCGGTGAAGAACTCGCGCACCTGGCGCGGGTTCGCCATGCCGGTCGTGTCGCCGAACGCGATCTCGTCGCAGCCGGCGGCGATCAGCCGCTCGGCGATCTCGAAGACGCGATCGGGCGGGACCTCGCCCTCGTACGGGCAGCCGAAGCTCACCGAGATGACGCCCTCGCAGCGGAGCCCCTCCTTCAGCGCGCGCTCGATGACGCGCTCGAGGCCGGCGAGCGAGTCCTCCACGCTCCGGTTGACGTTCTTCAGGTTGTGCGTCTCGCGTCGCGGAGAGGAAGAGGTTCACCTCGTCGAACTTGTCGCGCTGGGCGAGCGCGTTGTCGAGCCCCTTCTCGTTCGGGATCAGGACCGTGACCGACACGTCGTCGGGGATGTCGGCCTTCTCGAGCACCTCGGCCCCGTCGGCGAGCTGCGGGATGACCTCGGCCTTCACGAAGCTCGTGACCTCGAGCCGCCGCACGCCGGTGCGCGCGAGCATGCTCGACCAGCCGCACCTTCTCGGCGGTCGGGATGACCTCCGGCTCGTTCTGGAAGCCGTCCCGCGGCCCGACCTCGCGGATGTCGACGCGATCGCTCACGCCTACATCATGCCGAGGCCGCCGCTCACTCCGATCGTCTCGCCTGTGACATATGACGCGTCGTCGGACGCGAGGTAGGCGACCGCCGCCGCGACCTCCTCCGGGCGCCCGATCCGGCCGAGCGCCGTCTTGGACACCATGCCCTTCACGAGCCGCTCGCCGAGCTCGCCCAGGTGCTCGGGCGCGGCCATCAGGAGCGGCGTCTCGATCGGCCCCGGCGCGATCGCGTTGCAGCGCACCTTGTAGCGCGCGCTCTCCTGCGCGATCGCCTTCGTGAACCCGATCACGCCCGGCCTTCGCGCCCGAGTAGGTCGCCGACCCGGGCGAGCCCGACGCGGCCCGCCTCCGACGCGATGTTGATGATCGAGCCGCCGCCGCGCTCCTGCATCCCCGGCAGCACCGCGTGCGTGACCGCGAGCGTCCCGATCAGGTTGACGCCGACCACGAGGTCCCACATCTCGGGCGTCGAGTGGATGAAGAACCCGAACGCGTCGGTGCCGGCGTTGTTCACGAGGATGTCGATGTCGCCGATCTGGTCGACGGCGGCCTTGATCGAGTCGGTCGAGCGCACGTCCAGCTCGTACGCGTCGCCGGAGATCTCCCCCGCCACCTCGCGCGCCGCCGTCGAGGTTGATGTCGGTGACCGCGACGTGAGCGCCCTCGGCAGCCAGCCGCCTGCACGTCGCGGCGCCGATCCCGCTGCCGCCTCCCGTCACGAGCGCCGTCTTCCCTTCGAGCCTCATCGGCGAGCGGACCCTATAGCGTGGCTCAGAGCATGGAACCCGTGCCGATCGTGGGCGCCACCGGCGCGCTCGGCTTCGGCCTCGCGCTGCGGCTGGCGAAGGCGGACGTCCCGGTCGTGATCGGCTCGCGCCGCCCGGACGCGGCGGCCGAGGCGGCCGAGCGCCTGCGCGAGCAGGTGCCCGGCGGCGCAGGTCGAGGGGCTCGAGAACACGGAGGCCGTGACGCGCGGGCCGATCGTCGTGCTCTCGGTGCCGTTCCGCGCCCAGTCGGAGAACCTGACGAACCTGAAGAACGCGCTCCAGCCGGGGCAGATCCTCGTCGACGCCACCGTCCCGCTCGCCGCCGCCGTGTCCGGCAAGGCGACGCGTCTGCTCGGCGTGCCCCAGGGCTCCGCCGGGCAGCAGGCGCAGGAGATGGTCCCCGAGGGCGTCGAGGTGGTGAGCGCGCTCCACACGGTGAGCGCGGCGGTGCTCGCCGACCTCGACCACGAGCTCGACGAGGACGTCCTCGTCGCCGGCGACCGCAAGGAGCCCAAGGCGCGCGTGGCCGAGCTGATCGCCCGCATCCCCGGCCTGCGGCCGGTGAACGCCGGCAGGCTCGAGACCGCGCGCCTGATCGAGGGGCTGACGCCGCTCCTGATCTCGGTGAACGCGCGCTACAAGACGCACGCCGGGATCAAGCTGACCGGCCTGCCCGACGAGCTGTGGTAGCCGTCCTCGCCGGCGGCACCGGCGGGGCCAAGCTCGCGGCAGGGCTCGCGGAGCTCGACGAGGTCGCGGTGATCGCCAACACGGGCGACGACATCGAGATCTACGGCGTGCACGTCTCGCCCGACCCGGACCTCGTCACGTGGTGGCTCGCGGGCATCATCGACGAGCGCGGCTGGGGCATCGCCGGCGACACGTTCGAGGAGATGAAGCGCCACGACGACCCGTGGTTCCAGCTCGGCGACCGCGACCTCGAGCTGTGCCGGCTCCGCACCGACGGCGCTCGAGACGATGCGGCTGACCGAGGCGCACGCGAAGGTCGTCGAGGCCGTCGGCGTGCGAGCACCGTGTGCTGCCGATGTCCGACGAGCCGGTGCGCACGCACGTGCGGACGCCGAAGGGGCTGCGCCCGTTCCAGGAGTTCATGATCGTCGACCGCTGGGCCGGCCCGATCGAGGAGGTCGTGCTCGAGGGGATCGAGGACGCGCGCGCCCACGCCCGAGGTCGCTCGAGGCGCTCGCGACGGCCGACGCGATCGTGATCGGGCCGTCGAACCCGGTCATCTCGATCGGGCCGATCCTGGCCGTGCCCGGGATGCGCGACGCGCTGCGGGAGGCGCCCGCGCCGGTCGTCGCGGTCAGCCCGTTCGTCGGCGGCCACGCCGTGAAGGGCCCGACCGACGACTTCTGCCGCAGCGCCGGCATCGAGCTCTCGGCCCAGGGCATCGCCGACGCCTACCGGGACGTGATCGACGCGATCGTCGCCGACGAGCCGGTCGAGGGCGTCCCCGCGCTCGTGACGGACACGCTCATGAACGACGCGGCCGACGCGGCGCGAGCTCGCCCGGAAGATCCTGGATTTTGCGGAATCTGCTGCCCTCGCCTGGCGCCGGGTGAGCGGCTAGTGTGGCGCCGGAGGCGCATGCGGACTCTCGCGATCCTGCCAGTGAAGAGCTTTGGAGCTGCGAAGCAGCGGCTCGTCCGATCTGCTCGGCCAGGGCTCACGCGAGGCGCTCGCCCAGGCGATGTTCTCCGACGTGCTCGCATCGCTGCGCAGGGTGAAGGGGCTCGACGCGATCGCGGTCGTCACCGACGACGCGCGCGCCGAGTCGGCCGCCCGCGGCGGACGCGTGCTCGTGCTGCGCGACCGCGCCGAGACCGGGCAGTCCGACGCCACGCGGATCGGGATCCGAGCACGCGCTCGAGTCCGCGTTCGATCGCGTGCTGCTCGTGCCCGGCGACACGCCGCTGCTCGACCCGCTCGAGGTCGACGGCATGCTCACGCGCGCGACCGCCGAGCACCTCGACGCGCGTGATCGTGCCCGACCGCGCCGGCACCGGCACGAACGCGCTGCTTCTGCGTCCGCCGGACGCGTTCGAGCCGAGCTTCGGCCCGGGCAGCCTCGAGCGGCACATCGAGGCGGCGTCGCACGCGGGGATCAAGTTCCGCGTCGAGCGCGTGCGGTCGCTGATGCACGACGTGGACACACCCGACGACCTCGCCGATCTCGGCGTCCTGCTCGAAGAGCGCCGCGGCGTCGCCCCGCGCACGCGCGGCGCGCTCCACCAGCTCGACCACTCGAAGGCGTGCGCGGCGACGCGGCCGCCGGCGGCTGGCCATCGCAGAGCGCCGCGACCATCTGATCTCGCTTCGCGCAGTCCCCGGGCTGCCCGAGGTGCGGCCCGGCGACGACCTCGCGGCGCTGCTGCCGCCGGTCGCCGCCGACGACATCGTCGTCGTCTCGCACAAGGTCGTGTCGAAGGCGGAGGGGCGGGTGCGTCGACCTCTCGACCGTCGTGCCGTCCGAGGCCGCGCTCGGGCTGGGCAAGGAGGACCCGCGGCTCGCGCAGGTGATCCTCGACGAGTCCGTCGTCGATCGTCGCCGCGCGCGACGGCGTCGTGATCTGCGAGACGCGGCACGGCTTCGTATGCGCGAACGCCGGCGTCGACCAGTCGAACGTGCCGGGCGACGACACCGTCGTGCTCCTGCCCGCTCGACCCGGACGCCTCCGCGCGCGACCTGCGCGCGCGCCTTCCGGAGCGGCCCGGGCGTGATCATCAGCGGACACGTTCGGGCGCGCGTGGCGGGTCGGCCAGGTCGAGGTCGCGATCGGCATCGCCGGGGTCCAGCCGCTCGACGACTGGCGCGGGCGCACGGACGCCGAGGGCCGCGAGCTCGCGGCGACGCAGCTCGCCACCGCCGACGCGATCGCAGCAGCTTCGGAGCTCGCGCGCGCGAAGGACAGCCGCGAGCCGGTGGTGGTCGTCAGCGGCCTAGGCCGCTTCGTCACCGACGACGACGGGCCCGGCGCCGCCGCCCTGGTTCGCGCGCGCGAGCGACGACCTCTTCCGCTAGCGGGAAGCCGCCGCGCGGATCCCGTACAGCGTGGTGCGCTCCGCCGCCGGGCGGCCGGCCGCGTGCGCGGCGCCGATCAGGTCCTCCGGCTCGAGCTTCACGCCGTGGTAGGAGCCGGCGAGCCGCGAGATGTTCTCCTCCATCAGCGTCCCGCCGAGGTCGTTCACGCCCCAGTCGAGCGCCTCGGTCGCGGCGTCGAGCCCCATCTTCACCCAGCTCGCCTGCAGCGAGCGGACGCGACTTCCCGAGCGCGAGCCGGAACACGGCCGTGTGCTTCAGGTTCTCCTCGCGCGAGATCTCCTCGATCCCGTGCGTGCGGCCGAGCATCGTGTGGAACGGGATGAACGAGAGCGGCACGAACTCGTTGAACGCGTCCGGTCCGCTCCTGCAGCTCGCGGATCACGCGCATGTGCTCGGCCAGCTCCCACGGCTCCTCGATGTGCCCGAACATCACCGTCGCGCTGGTCGAGAGCCCGGCGCGCGCCGACGCCTCGATCACCTCGACCCAGCGCCTCACGGGCAGCTTGTTCGGCGAGATCCGCTCGCGCACGCCGTCGTCGAGCACCTCGGCGGCGGTGCCGGGTGTCGAGCCGAGCCCGGCGTCCTTGAGCCGCGCGAACGCCTCGTCGAGCGGCATGTCGCCCGCGAGGTGCGTCGACCTCCATCGGCGAGTACGCGTGCAGGTGGATCTCGGGCGCGACCTCCTTCGCCAGCCGCAGCCACTTCTCGTAGTCCTCGATCGTCCAGTCGGGATGGATGCCCGACTGCATGCAGATCTCGGTCGCGCCGAACTCGACCGCCTCGTCGCACGCGGCGGACGAACTCCTCCTCGCCGTGCTCGTAGGCGTCCGGCGAACGCTTGCCCTGCCCGAAGCCGCAGAACGCGCAGCCGACGACGCAGATGTTCGACACGTTGATGTTGCGGTTGACGACGAACGTGACCTCGTCGCCCGCGAGCTCGCGGCGCAGGCTCGTCCGCCGCCTGGCGCATGTCCTCGATGACCTCGGGCCGCGTCTCGGCGAACATCGCGGTGAGCTCCTCCTCGCCGAGCCAGCGCGCCGTCGCGCGCCTTCTCGATCGCCGGCCCGACCAGGTCGCGCCGGATCGACGCGGTCCGACGCGGCGGCCCGATCCGCGCCGCGGGATGAAGCTCCAGTACTTCAGCTTGATCACGTCGAGCACGCCCTGCTCGAGCCATTCCGAGTCCATGTACTGCGGGTACACGCACAGCCGCTCGGTCAGCGCGTAGCCGTTCGGCTGGAGCTGCTTGCGCATCCTGTGCGGCGACGGGAACGGGTGCTCGGGCGAGATGTGGTCGCCGTTCGCGGACAGCCCGCCGAGGTCGGTCGCGCCCTCCTCGACGAGCGGCAGCCACCAGTCGGAGAGGTTGGGCGGGATCTGGATGCCGACGTCGGGCATCAGGCGGCGCGCCGCACGGACCAGCTCGCGCATGTCGTCGAGCGTGATTCGGCTGCGCCCATGCCGGCATCGGCGACGCGTTGACCGTTCGCCGTTGCCCGTTGCCCGGTTCTGCGCCTCGTCCGCGATCTCCGCGGGTTCCGCTCCGTAGTAGCGCGGGTGCGGGTACGAAGTTCTGGAGGATCACCTCCTGTAGGTGGCCGTATTCGTCGTGCACTTCGGCCAGCGCCGTCAGCGCATCGATGCGCTCCTCGGGCGACTCGCCGATGCCGACGAGGATCCCGCTCGTGAACGGGATCTTCAGCTCGCCCGCTGCGCGGATCGTGTCGAGCCGGACCGCGGGGTGCTTCGTCGGCGAGCCCTGGTGCACGACCAGGTCCGGGTTGACCGACTCGAGCATCAGCCCCTGCGAGGCGGTGACCTCGCGGAGCCGGGCGAGGTCGTCCTTCGAGATCGCGCCGATGTTCGTGTGCGGCAGCATGCCGCGCTCGAGCGCCCGCTCGCACGCCCACGCGACGTACGACGTGAAGTCGTCGTGCCCGTACGACGCGAGCCGCGCGGCGACCTCGGCGTTCACCTCCGGCTTCTCGCCCGTGAGCACGAGCAGCTCCTTCGCGCCGCGGCGGACCGCGTCGTCGAGGAGCCGCTCGACCTCGTCAGGCGCGTACAGGTGGGCGCGGTGCGTCGCGAACGCGCAGTACTTGCAGTAGCACCGGCACGTCCGCGACAGCGACAGCGTGAAGTTGCGCGAGAAGGTGACCCGCCGGCGGCTCAAGGCCGCCCGAGGTTACTCCGGCGGGTCAGCCGACCGGCTCCATGCCCCCGGGTTCCTTCTTCCCGGCACGATGACCATTCGGAAGTAGACGAGAACCGCGAGGACCGCGCCAACCACCGGCGCGAGCACGTAGGTGATGACGAAGTCGTCGAAGCCGCCCCACTCGCCGGACACGAGCGCGGGCCCGAAGGCGCGCGCCGGGTTGAGGCCGGCACCCGTCAGCGGGCCGATGACGAACACGGCCATACCGAGCGTGCGCGCCGATGACCAGCGCCGCCCAGCCGCGCTCGGCGCGCGGGTTCACCGCGACGCCGACGATCGCCCAGACGAGGAAGAACGTGCCGATCGCCTCGAGTCCGAAGCCGGCCCAGAAGATCTCGCCGTCGAGTCGCGGTCGAGAGCGCCACCGCGCCGTAGTTCTCCGCGTTGCCCTCGTCCGACGAGGAAGCCCTTCGTCATGAGCGCGCCGAGCGTGGCGCCGGCGAGCTGGACGACGATGTAGATCGCCGCGTCGATCGGCTTGATCTGGCGGATCACGGTAAGCGCCGCGGTGACTGCCGGGTTGAAGTGCGCGCCGGACACGAGCGCGAGCGTCTGGATCAGCATGAACAGGACGAACACGTGCACGAGGCCGATCACGGACCAGTCGATGAACGGCTGCGGCAGGCCCCGCCGGCGCCTGCTCGACGTAGAGCGACACCGCCATCGTGACGAAGAAGACGAGCGCGGCCGTGCCGATGAACTCGGCGATGTACGCGGCGGTTCCGCGATCGGGGGGCTGGGGCACTGTGCGTTGCAGCCACTGAGATCCTCCTGCTGGGTCGTTGGCGCGCGGCAGTGTAGCCACGCGGCCTGCCGGTTACGGTTCGGCGCCGATGCGGCGATTCCTCGTACTGGCCGCGGTCGTCGATCGCCGGCTGCGGCGGTGACGACGACAGCGCCGGCGCCCCGCCGCAGCTCACGGTGGGGCTCGACTTCACCCCCAACGCGGCGCACGCCGGCATCTACGCCGCTGTCCGCACCGAGGCAGACCTCGACAACGGCGTGCGGATCCGGATCCGGCCGCCCGCCGGCGGAAGCCCGGACTCGCTCAAGCTCCTCGCCACCGGACGGGCCGACATCGGCGTGCTCGACATCCACGACCTCGGCCTGGCGCTCGAGCAGGGCGCGGACGTGGTCGCCGTCGGCGCGCTGGTCCAGCGCCCGCTCGCGGCGGTGATCGCCCGGCGCGACAGCGGCGTCACGCGCCCGCGCGAGCTCGAGGGCCGGCGGGTCGGCGTCGCCGGGCTACCCCTCCGACGACGCCGTGCTGCGCGCGGTGGTCGAGCACGACGGCGGGGAGTTCGACGAGGTGGACCGCGTGACGATCGGCTTCGGCGCCGTCGCGAACCTGCTGGCCGGGAAGGTGGACGCCGCGACCGCGTTCTGGAACGCCGAGGGCGTCGTCCTGCGCGAGCGCGGCCTGCGCACGCGCGAGTTCAGGGTGGACGACTTCGGCGCTCCACGCTACCCGGAGGTCGTGCTGGTCGTGCAGCGCGAGACGCTCGAGGAGCGCCGCGACGACATCGCCGCCGCGGTCAGGGCGATCGCGGCCGGCACGGAGGAGGCGCTGGCGGACCGAGACGCGACAGTGCGAGGAGATCGCCGCAGGCCTCCGAGTCCGACGAGGACCTCGTGCGCGCGCAGCTCGAGGCGATCGCGCCGGCGATGACGCCGCCGCTCGTCTTGCAACGCGAGGCCGTCGAGGGCTGGGCACGGTTCGCGTCGGAGTTCGGGATCCTCGCGCGCCCGCCCGACGTGGACCGCGCGTTCGAGTTCGACCTCCTCTCATAGCGACCTCATGTGAGCGGCCTACGGTCGCGCACATGAACACTCATCGAGGTACCGCAACGCTTCTGGCCCTCATCTCGCTGGGCGTGGTCGCCTGCGGCGACGACGGCGACGCGAAGTCGGCACTCCGCCGAGCTCCCGCCGACTTCACGACCGAGATCGACAACCCGTGGTGGCCGATGACGCCCGGCAGCCGCTGGGTGTATCGCGAGACCGACACGGAAGGCGCGAACCAGAAGGTCGTGGTCACGGTCACGGATCAAGCACGAAGAAGATCGCGAACGGCGTCGAGGCGCGGGTCGTGCACGACGTGGTGACCGAGGACGGCGAGTTCGTCGAGGTCACCGACGACTGGTACGCGCAGGACCAGGACGGAAACATCTGGTACCTCGGCGAGGACACGACCGAGTACGAGAACGGGAAGCCCGTGTCGAAGTCCGGCTCGTTCGAGGCCGGCGTGGACGGCGCCGAGGCCGGGATCATCATGCCCGCACAGCCGGAACCCGGCATGACGTACCGCCAGGAGTACTACAAGGGCGAGGCCGAGGACGAGGCCGCGATCGTGTCCCTCGACCAGCAGGCCGAGGTGCCCTCAGGCCACTACCAGCCGGTCCTGATGACCAACGACACCAACCCGCTCGAGCCGAAGGTGAACGAGTTCAAGTTCTTCGCCCGCGGCGTCGGCCCGGTCCTGGCGATCGGCGTGTCGGGCAGCAGTGACCGCGAGGAGCTTCTGAGCTACCGGCGGGCTAGCCGCGCCAGCTTCTCGACCAGTGCCGCGGCTTCCCGGTTCATCCGCGACCGCGGCACTACGAGGTCGAAGCCGGCCTCCTCGGCGCGCTTGCGGGTCTCCTGGTCCACGTGCGAGTAGAAGCCGAGCCGGGGCGCGTCCCCGGCCGCCGGCCACGGGACGTCCGGGTCGGTGAGGTCGACGACCACGACGTCGGCCTCCTCGGCGTCGCGCGCAACCTCGTGGCCCGCCGCGCGGAGCGCGCCCTCGACCTTCGAGCCGAAGAGCAGGTCGCGGCAGTGGAGCGCGACCCGCGCCACTACTGCGCGCGGCGGCGGCGGAACTCCTGCCGGACCGACTCCGGCCGCCCCCACATCTGCGTCACCTCGACGCGGCCCGAACGCACCTCGCGCACGGCCATCTCGCCGCCGATCCCGACGTCGTCGAGAACCTTCAGCGTGCCGTGCACGGTCTCGGCCGCCGCAGCGTGGCCGAACTCGTGCGCGACGAGCACGCGCCAGTGCCAGTCGTGCTGCCCGTAACCCTGCGCGTTGATCTGGGCGAGCATCGTCGCCGCCTCGATGTAGCGCTCCTCGTCTTCGATCCGCAGGTCGAACTGGAGGTGGCTCCAGTCGGGCGGGAGCGAATCGACGATCGCCTGGAAATCCTCGGCCAGAGCCACGCGCGGAGCGTACTCGCACAAGCGTCCAGCGAACGGCCCGGCGCTGAAGCTCGCCGCGCGGGCGCCCGATGAGCGAACCATGCAGATCCTCGTCTCGAATCGCCGCACCCGCGTCCTGATGGACGCCAGCGGCCTCGCCTTCGCGTTCGCGCTGATCGCGCTCGTCTCGCAGAGCGCCTAGGCTCACCCGCATCGCGCGGGCCAGACCGAGGCCGAGCGGAAGCTCGCGGTCGCCCACCCGCACGTTGAGCGGGCCGCCGAACGGCTCGCGTCCGACCACCTCGAGCCGGGTGCCCGGCTCGATACCGCGCTCGCCCAGGTAGCGCAGCATCTCGGGGTCGGAGTCCGAGACCCTCGTCAGGACGACGAGGTCTCCCGGCTCACACTCCGCGAGTGACCGCGTGGTGCCCTCCTCGATCCGCCCGTCGCGCGTCGGAATCGGATCGCCGTGCGGGTCGTGCGTGGGGTCGCCGAGCTTCTCCGCGATCAGGTCCGAGAGCTCGCTCGGAGATCGCGTGCTCGAGCACCTCGGCCTCGTCGTGCACGCGGTCCCACGGCATCCCGAGCGCCTCGGACGAGGTACAGCTCGATCAGCCGGTGGTGGCGGATCACCTCGAGCGCGAGCTTCTCGCCGGAGTCCGTGAGCCGCACGCCGTGGTAGGGCTCGTGGCTGACGAGCCCCAGCTCGGCCAGCCGCTTCGCCATCGCCGACGCCGACGCGGCGCGACACGTGGAGGCGCTCCGCGAGCGCCGACGTGGCGACCGTCTGCTCGCCGCGGCGCGACAGCGAGTAGATCGCCTTCGCGTAGTCCTGGACGGCGTGGGAGGTCTCGGTCTCCACGCTCACACCGAGATCAGCAGGCCGGTCACGTACATGAGCGTCGAGGCCGGCGGCCAGCCCCGCTGCCGCGAGCGGGTGAAGCAGGCGACCGGCGCGGTCGCGGATCTGCGGCGCGATCTGGACGACGACGCGCGCGATCGCGCCCACGCCCGAGCCCGAACATGAACGCGGCGAGGCTCGGGTCGAAGGCCGACGCCCCGATCCACGCGCCCGAGGATCGCCGGCGCGCCCGCGATCAGCCCGAGCACGGCCAGCCGCCCGAGCCGCGGCTTGCTGGTCGGCCACCGGCGCGACGATCGCGAGCCCCTCGGTCGTGTTGTGGATCGCGAAGCCGACGACGAGCGCGGCACCGAGCGCGAGCGATCCGATCGCGTAGGCCGACCCGATCACGAGGCCCTCGCCGAGGTTGTGGAGCCCGATGCCGATCGCGACCAGGAGCGCGACCCGCTCGCCGCCGCCCCCGCGCCGTTCGAGCCAGCCGTCGACGCCCGCAAGCACGAGGTACGCGAGCGCGGCACCGAGCCACATGAGCCCTCCGCCGCCGAGCGACTCCGCGCCCGACGCGCCCAGCGTCGAGGCCCTCGAGCGCGGCGTCGATGCCGAGGAAGACGAGCAGCCCGACGGTGAGCGCGAGCAGGAACTGAAGCCAGCGCCTGTCGAGCTGCCGCATCCACGGCAGCCAGAGCATCCCGATCGCCACCGGGATGATCCCCACGTAGAGGCCGATCAGGCCCATCAGGCCGTAGAAGCCGGCGTCCGCCTCGGGCGTCTCCGCGGCCACCTCGATCGACGTGTCGACGGTGCCGCCCGGTCGACGTGAGGAGGACGACCTCGTAGGCCTCGCCCTCGATCCACGGGTAGTCGATCGTCACCAGCGAGCGGTCGAGCCTGCCGAGCTCGTCGTCGTCCTGCTCGAACGCCGGCGAAGCCGTCGTTGACGATCGCCTGCACGATCTGCACCGCGTCCGGCCCGTCGTTTCGCACTGGTCAGCTCGATCTGGTCCGGCTGCAGCTCAGTGCGCTCGACCGCGACCTCCTCGACCGGCACCCCGTTGCGCTCGAGCCCCGGGCGCGTCGAGCGCGATGAAGAACGCGATCAGCGCCGCCGAGCAGGACGAGCGGCAGCAGCGCGGCAAGCCAGCCGGCCCGGCTCCGCGGCTTGCGGTCGTGGCCTCCATCACACGACCTCGAAGAAGCCCATCCAGCCCAAGCTCCGCGAACTCGGACACGTGCGCGTGGAACATGTACTTGCCCTCGTACGGGAAGCGCAGCTCGAGGATCCCGCGCTGGCCCTGGCCCTGGATCACCGTGTCGGTCAGCTCGGTCGGCTCGAGCGACGTGCCGGTCGGGTAGTAGTCGAAGAAGTTCGCGTGGACGTGGAACGAGTTCACGAGGTCGAACTCGAGCGCGTTGACGAGGTAGATCCGGACGAGCTCGTCCGCGCTTCACCCGGATCGGCTCCTGCTGGTAGGCGAAGGCGACGCTGTTGACCGCGTAGATCTCGTTCGAGCGGTCGAAGTTCGTGTCGAAGCCGTTCATGACCATCACCAGCTCGTCGGCGTCCGGCCTGTCCGTCCTTCGGGTCGATCACGAACGCGCCGTAGAGGCCCTTCGCGATGTGGTCGGCCAGCGGGATCGAATGGCAGTGGTAGAGGTGAAGGCCGAACGGCTCGGCGTCGAACTCGTAGACCGTCTCGCGCCCCGGCTCGATGTTGCCGGCGCCCACGCCCGGCACCCCGTCCATCCGCGCGGTGTGGATGCCGTGGAAGTGGATCGTGTGCGGGTGGTCGGAGGCGTTGACGAACCGGATCCGGAGCCGCTCGCCCTCACGCGCCCGCAGCGTCGGCCCCGGCACGCGCGCCGTTGTACGCCCACGCCGCGTACTTCACGCCCGGGCGCGACCTCGATCTCCTTCTCCTCGGCGACCAGCTCCCACTCGCGGACCCCGCCGCGCACGACGCCCTCGTCGAAGTCGCGCAGGATCGCCTGCGGGTCGAAGCCGTTCGCCGCGTGGTCCACGGCGCCGACCGCGCCGATGTGCCCGTGCGCATCGGTGCCCGCGTGCCCGTTGTGCGGCTCGGCCGCGATCGCCTTCGCGGCGGGCAGCGCGCCGGCCACGAGCGGCAGCCGGCAGAGAAAGTTTCGTCGCGACAACATCAGGTTTAGTCCGGCCTAAATCTACACTACGTGCATGATCGTCGATCGCAGCTCGCGCGGGCGAGGTCCGGCTGCGCGGCGCCGAGGCGGCCGAGTTCCTCCAGGGCCAGGTCACGAACGACGTCGAGGGCGCTCGGCCCCCGGCCAGGGCTGCTACGCGGCGCTGCTCAACCACAAGGGGAAGATGCGCCTCGACATGCGCATCCTGCGCGGGCCGGACTGGATCTGGATCGACACCGAGCCCGGCGCCGACGCCGTCCTGCTGAAGACGATCGAGACCTACAGCCTGGGCCGCGACGTCACGCTGGGAGTCCGCCGACGAGGGGATCGTCTCGCTGATCGGCGAGCCCGACCTCGACGTCGTGCCGCCCGAGGAGGAGCACGCCTGGGTCGAGGGCGAGCGCGGGATCTACGTCCGCACCTACGCGGGCGTCGACATGATCGGCCGCGACCTCCCGGCGGCCGACGCCCCCGAGGCCGAGGCCGAGTGCGTGCGGATCGAGGCCGGTATCCCCCGCTTCGGCCTCGACATGGACGGCGACACGATCCCCCAGGAGGCCGGCATCAACGAGCGCGCCGTCTCGTTCACCAAGGGCTGCTACGTCGGCCAGGAGACGGTCGCGCGCCTCTTCTACAAGGGAAAGCCGAACCGCCACCTGCGCGGCCTGAAGCTGAGCCGGCCCGGCCGAGCACGGGCAGGCGATCGCGCTCGGCGAGCGCGAGGTGGGCCGGATCGGGTCCGCCTGCGTGTCCCCCACCCACGGCCCGATCGCCCTGGCTGTGGTCAGGCGAGAGGCCGCACCGGGGGACACGCGTGGACGTCGACGGCGCGGCCGCCGAGGTCGTCGAGCTTCCCTTTCGCTAAAGGGCCGCGTCCCGAAGGCCGACGAGGTAGTGTAGGACGGCGCCGCGTGCTCAAGCGAACCCTGCCGACAACTCTCCTTCTGGCCCTCGGCGTGCGCCCCGGCGGCGCCGCGGCGTCCCCGCAGGCCCACACGGCGGCCGAGCAGCGCGGCCGAGGCGTCGCTCCAGGAGACCGAGCAGCTCCTCGACGGGCGCGGCGTGCGCACCGGCCGTGAGCTGACCGACTCGCTCCGCGAGCTCTCGACGCGGATCCGCCACCTCCGCGGCGACGAGCGCGAGCGGGCGATCGCGCTCCTCTCGCGCCCCACCGACGCCGACGCGCCCGCGGACGAGCGCTACACCGTCCCGGAGCTCCCGCCGCTGTGCGACGCGAACTTCTGCGTCCACTCGGTGGGCAGCGGCGCCGACGCCCCGAGCGCCGGCATGGCCGCGCTGGCGCTCGCCGAGGCGAACGCCGTGCGGAACTTCGAGAACGGCACGCTTGGGCTGGCGCGAGCCGCCGAGACGACGGCGACGGGCGGGTCGACATCTACCTGAAGGAGCTCGGAGCCAGCGCCTGTTCGGCTTCGCGGCCACCGACCCGGGCCAGGACCAGCAGTCCCAGCACTCCTACCTCGTGATCGACAACGACTTCGACCCGGCCCAGTACGGCGGCGCGGCCGCCCTCGAGTCGCTGCGGGTCACGCTCGCGCACGAGTACGCGCACGTGCTCCAGTACGGCTACGACGTCCTCGCCGACGGCTGGCACTACGAGTCGAGCGCCGTCTGGATGGAGCAGCAGATCTACCCGGAGATCACAGGACTGGCTGCGCTTCCTCGAGGACCGCCCCAGCGGCGGCGGCTGGCGCTCGCTCACTGAGCTCTCGCTCACCTACTTCGAGCCCGACCCGGACGGCGACGGCGCGCTCGACCCCCGCACCGCGAAGCCCTACGGCGACGTCGTCTGGAACCACTTCCTGAGCTCGAAGTACGGCGCCAGCCGGCGACGCGCTCCAGCTCGCCACGCTGGGAGAGCTCGAACGGCCTGCGAGAGGCCGAGCACCGACGGCGTTCGACGCGCGCGATCCGAGCGGTCGGCGGCTGCGGGCCTCGCGGACGACTTCGGCGAGTTCTCCGCCGCGGTGGCGGAGTGGCGGGTCCCGCAAGCCCCCTTCTCCACCCCGCGGACACTCCCCGACGTCGAGCGCCGGGGCAGCCTCGCCCGTGGCGGCGCCGAGGACCCGTGCGGTCATGGACCACCTGAGCTTCGCGCTCTACGACGTGCCGGCTGTCTCGTCGGGCCCGCTCCGGTTCGCCGGCTCGTTCCCGGAGGGGACGTCGGCGGCGATCGCGCTCGTCGCCCGGTCCGGCTCGATCGACGGCGGCCAGGTCACGACCGAGCTCCTCCATCTCCCGGACGGCGGCATGGGCGGCGTCACGATCGAGCGACCCCGCGTCCTTCTACGCCTCGGGCGGGCGGATAACCGCCGTCCTCGTGAACTCGGATGCGTCGCACGGCGGCTGGGACGAGCGATCGGCGACTGGCACTGGTTCCGCGACGACCAGCTCGCGACCGCGCCGCGCGTCCTCGGACGTTCGCGCCGCCCGCGCGCGTCGCTTCGCGGCTTCCGGCTCCGCTCCCGCGACGCCGACCGGCTGCGCTTCACGGCGACGCTCCGCCAGGACGGCCGCATCGTCGGGCGAGCGCAGCGGAAGCATCCGACCGGGCGCCAACAGCGCCGGCTGCGGATCGCCGGCGGCGAGCCGCGGCCGCGCGCGTCTCGTCGTCCGGCTCGCGGACCCCGCGGCCAACACGAAGCGCCTCGACCCGCTCGGTCCGCCTGGCGCGCGTAAATACGATCCGCGCGTGGCGGACGCGTCGCGCAGCCCCTTCGAACGCAGGGTCCGCCTGGGTCCCGACAGCCCGCTCGTGGGCGGCCTGGGCGAAGGCGACGAGCGGCTTCGACCCGCGCAAGGACGTCCTCGACCTGCCGGACCGCCGCGCGCGAGCCGGAGGAGCAGGCGGATCCCCGCGCGCTCAGCCGCCTGATTCCCGCTCCGGAGAAGGACCGCCAGATCGACGACTGGGGCCGGTCGGAGACGGCGTTCCGGCTCGCCGACCCGATCCTGAACTTCTACTACCGGTACTGGTTCCGGGTCGAGCTCGAGGACGTCGAGAACGTGCCCGGCTCGGGAGGCGCGCTGCTCGTGGCGAACCACTCCGGCGCCCTCCCGCCGGACGGGCCGATGATCATGCACGGCATCCGCACCGAGCACCCGGAGCCGCGGCCCGTGTACATGCTCGGCGAGCACTGGTTCAAGGGCTATCCCGGGCGTCGGCATGCTGACGAACAAGATCGGCCTGGTGCCGGCGCATCC
This sequence comes from uncultured Thermoleophilaceae bacterium, assembly GCA_963846865.1. Lineage (GTDB taxonomy): Bacteria > Actinomycetota > Thermoleophilia > Solirubrobacterales > Thermoleophilaceae > DASPHG01. The sequence continues at coordinate 359,106 of CAWJXU010000010.1, forward strand.
CGCGAACGCGCAGCGGCTGCTCGGCGACGAGGGGAGGCTCGCGCTCGTCTTCCCGGAGGGACAGAAGGGCTCGCGCAAGCTCTACTGGCAGCGCTACAAGCTGCAGGCGCTTCGGGCGCGGCGGCTTCGTGAGGACCGCGATGCGCGCGGGCGTCCCGATCGTCCCGATCGCGGTCGTGGGCGCCGAGGAGGCCATGCCGATCTTCGCGCACGTGCCGCTGCTCCAGCGCATGACCGGGCTCATCTACTTCCCCGTCAACCACGCCTTCCCCCACTTCGGGCTCGCCGCGGGGCTGATGTACCTGCCCGCGAAGTTCAAGATCCGGTTTCTCGATCCCGTCGACCTGAGCGGGTACGGGCCCGATGACGCCGAGGACGTGGCGCTCGTCCAGTCCATCGCCGAGGACATCCGCGGCGCGATCCAGCGCGAGGTCGACGCGCCTCGTGGCCTCGCGTGAATCAGTCTGGTTCGGTTAGGGTTCGCGCCCGAGGGATGGAGGGCACTTGATGACGCGACGGATACGCGCTGGGGCCATGCCGTGCTTTGTGCGCCGGCGTGCTGGCGCTCGCCGGGTGCGGGGAGGACGACTTCGAGAACGAGCCGCGGCCGCCCGTCCCGAAGCAGCTGACCGGCGTGATCACCGAGGACAAGGTGACCGTCTCGCCGACGAGCTCGGTGCGGGCCCGGTCGTGATCACCGTGTCGAACCAGACGGACGCGTCGCACACGGTCACGCTCGAGAGCTCCGACGGCGGGACGATCCGCGAGCAGGTCGGGCCGATCAACCCGCTCGACACCGCGACGCTCCAGCGCACGCTCGAGCAGGGCACGTACACGGTGAGCGCCGGATCCGAGGCCGCGGTCCCGAAGGAGATCCAGCCGGCGGAGCTTGACCATCGGCAAGGAACGGAAGTCCGGCTCCGACGAGCTTCTCCTGCCGTAGGCGAAACTCATGGCCATCCCGCGCGTTACCAGCGTCATGGTCATACGCGTCACAGCGCTCGCCCTGCTCCTGTTCGTGATCGTGCCGGCGGTACCGGCCGCCGCGGAGCAGACCCGTGCGCAGAAGCTGTTCCGCAACCGGCTGCTGAACGACCGCGGCGTCTCGGCGGACGTCAAGCGCGTCCTGCGCAACGGCGGGTTCGTCGACCGCGACATCCGCTTCGGCGACCTGACCGGCGACGGCAAGTCCGACGCGCTCGTGCTCGTCAACCAGGGCGGTTCGTCAGGCCGCATCGCGCTGTACATCTTCAGCTCGCACAAGCCGCGCAACAACGACGGCGGCGGCGGCGACGAGCTGCGGATCCGGTACAAGGCCCAGCGCCTGTACCGCGCGCGCGCGAGCCTGAAGGCGCGCGAGCACCAAGCGCCCGCGCGGCGCGGTCGTCTACAGGACGCCCGTCTACGACCCGGGCGACGAGCTGAACGACCCGGGCGCGACACGCGTGGTCGAGGTGCGCTGGCGCGCGCGGCGCGTCGCGCTTCGGCGTGGAGGAAAGGCGCGTGGTCGATCGCGTGCGCAAGCGCTTCTGCTCGGAGACGCGGCGACTACTGCACCGAGACGATCAAGTCGGAGCGCGGCCGCGTCTTCCTCGAGCTGCGCTCGCTCAGCTTCAACGGCCGCTACACGCTCTGCGTGACGCCGCCCGGCGGAAGCACGGACTGCCGCTTCTTCACGCTGCGCCGCAACGGCGACCGGTACGTCTCCCAGGTCCGGTGGGAGGCGAACTTCCCCGACGGCGGCGTCCGGCCGCTACAGGGTCGTCTGGCGGCTCGGCCCGGACCAGCTCGGGCCGGCGCTCGGCTTCCGCCGCGACTAGCGCGGCAGCCTCTTCAGCGATACGATCCCTCGCCGCTTCAAGGACCGAGGAGGAATCGAGTAGATGGCCGTTGACACGACGAACGTCGCACAGGTGAGCACGGAGCCGGGCGAGCTCCCGAAGACGATGGCCGCGTGGGTCATCCGCGAGGAGCGCGAGGGCGAGCCGACCGACGCGTTCCAGATCGAGGAGATCGAGGTGCCGGAGCCGGGCGCGTTCGAGGTGATCGTGCGCGTGATGGCGGCGGGCGTGAACTACAACAACGTCTGGGCGGCGCTCGGCAAGCCGGTGTCGGTCATGCGCTACGGCGACCACCCGGAGTACGGCCACCACATCGGCGGCTCGGACGCGTCCGGCATCGTCTGGAAGGTCGGCCCCGGCGTCACGCGCTGGAAGCCGGGCGACGAGGTCGTCATCCACTGCAACCAGGCCTCCTACGAGGACCCCGAGGTGCACGGCCTCGATCCGCTCGCGGCTCCGTCGCAGCAGATCTGGGGCTACGAGACCACGTGGGGCTCGTTCGCCCAGTTCACGAAGGTCCAGGCGCAGCAGCTCCTGCCAAGGCCGCAGAACCTGACCTGGGAGGAGGCCGCCTCCTACGGCCTCACCTACTTCACCGCTTACCGGATGCTGCTCACGCGCTGCAACATGCAGGCGGGCGCCCGCGTCCTCATCTGGGGCGCCGCCGGCGGCCTCGGCGTCTTCGCCACCCAGCTCTGCAAGCTGACCGGCGCGAAGGCGGTCGGCGTCGTCTCCTCGCCCGAGAAGGGCGAGCTGCTCGAGCAGATGGGCATCGACGGCTGGATCGACCGTAATGAGTTCAAGGGCATGATGCGGACCGGGAACGAGATCGCCCGACGAGGAGAAGGCGCGCTTCAAGGTCTCGCGCGAGTTCTCGAAGAAGGTCAAGGAGATCCTCGGCGACGCGCCCGACATCGTGTTCGAGCACGTCGGCCAGGCCACCTTCCCGACTTCCGTCTTCACGGTCAAGCCGTTCGGCAAGGTCGTCATCTGCGCCGGGCACGACGGGCTACAACCTCGACTTCGACGTCCGCTACCTGTGGATGCGCCAGAAGGAGATCGTCGGCTCGCACTTCGCGAACGCGTACGAGTGCATGAAGGCGAACGAGTTGATCGAGTCCGGCGAGATCCGGCCGGTGCTGTGGCGGACGATGCCGTTCGAGGGCGTCGCCGAGGCGCACCAGCTGATGAAGGAGAACAAGCACCTCGGCAAGATCTCGATCCTCGTCGGCGCCGAGAAGGAGGGCGAGGGCAAGACGGCCGAGGGCCCGGGCGCGATCTACGCGGAGGTCGGCAACTGATGGCCGACGTGATGGTGCAGATCAAGTGGGTCGCGAACCCGTTCCGCGGGGACAAGTTCGAGGAGGCGTGGCTGCCCGCCGCCGAGGCGGTCCTCGACTACGGCGCCTCATGGTGGGCGTTCCTGCGCGCGGCCGACGGCCGGCTCGACTTCACCCAGCTCGCGCTCTTCCACGACAAGCTCGACTTCGACCGCTACTGGTACTCGGAGGAGATCGCAGAGGCGCGCGCGCTGGCGGCGGGCCTGTTCCAGGTGCCGGTCCTGCCGACGTACCACGAGATCAGCGGCATCGGCGCGCTGGCGCCCGCCGACGCCGTTTCCTGAGCGCCACGGCGACGGGCGTCCCTAGGCTGCGCAGCATCTCCCGAGTCCTTCTCATCGCTCTTCCTGGCCTGCGCGGCCCTGCCCGCCGCGGCGCAGGCCGACCTGGCCTCGCTGAAGGCGAGCTGCCGCACCGCGGACGCGCTCGACGGCCGGCGCTCGAACGCCGTTCAGATCCCGTACCGCTTCTGCGACGACGGCCTGCCGCGGGTCGGCGGCCGGACTCCCAACGAGGGCGCCCGGCGCGCAGTGCGCCGTCCCGCAGCGATACGCGGGCTACCCGGGCCTGCCGCGCAAGGTCACGCCCGACCCGGACGCCGGCGCCGACTCGAAGGGGTTCATCGCTCTCGACGCGAACGTCGCGCTGCCCGACCCGCGGCGCCATCCCCGCCCGCGCGGCGGCTACCCGCTGATCGTCCTGCTGCACGACTGCTGCGACGGGTCGAAGAGCGACTGGCACGGGACGATCGACGCGCGCGGCGAGAAGTGGCACTACAACGACGCCTGGTTCGCCGCGCGCGGCTACGTCGTGCTGACGTACACGTCGCGCGGCTTCGTGAACGCGCGCGGCCGCGGTTCGACGGGCGAGGCGCAGTTCGGGCACCGCGCCTACGAGGTGAACGACCTCCAGTACCTCGCGGGCCTGCTCGCCGAGGACCCGTTCTTCGGGGTCAACCCGCAGCGCGTGGTGGTCTCGGGCGCGTCGTACGGCGGCGGCGTGGCCTGGCTCGCCATGACCGATCCGACGTGGCGGAGCCCGCGGAAGCGGATCGACATGCGCCTCGCCGCGGTCGCTCCCAAGTACGGCTGGACCGACCTGACTCATTCGCTCGTGCCGAACGGGACGCTACCGGCAGGGACGAGATCGCGTCACCGGACCCGAACCTGGCGGTGTCGCGAAGCCCCGTCGGCGCGCCCAAGCGCAGCCTGCTGCAGGAGCTCTCGACCTCGGCGACGTGGGCGACCGAGATCGACGATTCGTTCGCGTGCTTCACGTCCTCGACGCCGCTTCGCGGCCAACCCGCTCTGCGGCGGCGCCCTCGCGCTGCTCGACTCGTTCATCGAGGAGCGCTCCGCGTATTTCCAGGTGCGATTCCTCGGGCCGCATCGCCGGGAACGAGGACGCGTGGATCCCCGTCTTCAGCGCGGGCAGCTTCTCGGACCAGCTCTACCCGCTCGAGGAGCATCGGCGGATGGTCGACCTCCTGCGCTCCGTCTCACCCGACTACCCGGTCAAGGAGTACTACGGCGACCTCGGCCACTTCACGCAGAACAAGGGGAAGGAGTGGGCCGATCTGTGCGGCGACGACAGCCACCCCTGCGTGGTCGACAACTACAAGCGCGGCTTCAACCAGAGCCCGCGCCGGTTCAAGCGCTTCGGGGTCGCGACGCGGCTCAACCGGTTCATCGACCATTACGCGACGGCCGCCGGCCAACCCGCGCCAGCCCCGGCCCAACTTCGACGTGACGGTCGTCGCTTCAGACCTGCTCGCAGAACGCGACCGAGCGCGTGGCCGCAGGACGAGCCGGGCGAGCGATTCAGCGGACCGACGCTCGGCGAGCTCGCACGGAACCGCTGGCAGCTCGAGCTGAGCGGCGCGCAGCCGACGACCACCGACGTCGAGCCGAACCCGCACGCGACGGAGGCCGATCCCGTCGCAGAACACCGAATGCGCGTCCCACGGCAGCGCCGGCCGGCGCCGGGCGTCGCGACGTTCGACTCCGAGCCGCTCGCCGGCGACGTCACGATGATCGGCCAGACGCGGCTGACGCGCGACGGTCGCCGGCGCGGCTGGCCGGCGTTCAGCTCAACGCGCGCCTGTACGACGTCTTCCCGGATGGCACGCAGGTCCTGGTCGATCGCGGCGTGCACACGCTTGCCGGCGACTCCGACACGGTCGACGTTCGACCTTCACGGCAACGGCTGGCGTTTCCCCGAGGGCCACCGCATCCGGGTCGAGCTCGCCCAGGACGACGACCCCTACGTGCGTCGCGCGCGACGAGTCCACGGACCTGACGGTCACCGGCGTCGAAGCTCTCTGTGCCGATCCGCGAGATCGCGCCAGGCGAGCCCGGCGAGGCCGGGCCTGACGTGCACGCTGCGGGTCGCAGCGGAGCCGGGTGGAGCGTTCACGCTGACGGCGCGCTCCCCGACCGGCGAGCGCACGGCCATCGCCGAATACGAGTTCTTCGTAGCGACCAGCGCGGGCTATCGAGCCGGTAGCCCGGCGACGCCGGACTCGTCCCGGCGCTCGTTCACCGGCACGCCCGGCACCGTGTACTCGTTCGCGGCACGCGGCATCGATCGCCGCGGCGTCGGCGGGCCCGTCTACGTCCGAGACGCGACGGCGCGCTAGATGCTAGGGGACGAACCGGATCAGCCGGCCCGACGCGTGGAGCGTCACGTACAGCGCGCCGCCGGGGCCCGATCGCGAGCCCGAGCGGCTCGTAACGCCCGAAGCCGCGCGCGAAGCGGAGATCCCTGGACCGGCCACGCTTCAGCGGCACCCGCCGGACGACGCTGCCCGTGGGCGGCGACGCGATCGTCGAGCCATGCTCGGCCACGAACACGCTGGGGCCGAACCGGCCGAAGCGCTCGGCCACCGCGACGCCGCCCACCGCGGAGTGCGGCGCCAGCTCGGCGAACGGCGGGCGCGTCCCGCCGCAGCGGCCGCCGTCCGCGCCCCAGCAGCGCGGGAATCCGAAGTGCGGCACGCCGCCGGTGACGTCGAACCGGTTCAGCTCCTCGGGCGGGCGGTCGAGTTGCCGAGGTCGTCGCGGCCGTTGTCGGACACGAGCAGCGTCGCCCCGTCGGGCGCGAACGCGAGCCCGTAGGGGTTGCGCAGCCCGCGCGCCTCGATGCGGAGGCCGCGCCCGCCGGGCCTGAAGCTCACGACCGTGCCCCCGTACCGCGACCCCGCCGTGGTGTCACCGGCGCTCCCGACGCCGAGGTAGAGCCGTCCGCCAGGTCCCGGCACGATGTTGTTCACGCGGTGCTGGCCGGTCGGGAACCCCTTGACGATCGTGCGCCGGCGCTTGAAGCGGCGCCCGTTGAAGCGCGAGAAGACGGTGACACGGCCCGTGTAGGTCCCGGCGGACGCGCTGTACGGCACGACGTGGCTGACGTACAGCTTGCCGCGGAACCACGTCAGGCCGAGCGCCGTGTTCAAGTTGCGCACGACGTGGCGCGCGCGAGCGCCGCGGCGCTTCACGTACCAGACGCCGTCGCTGGGCGTGACCGCCGTACTGGGCCGAGGTCGTCCACATCCCGCCCGCCGGGTCGAACGCGATCGCGGTCGGGTGGCCGAGGCCGCGCGCCACCTTCTGCACGTCTATCCCCTTCGGCCCGCGGATCGCGGCGTCCGCCGGCACGGCCGGGACGAGCAGGAGCGCGGCGACGATGAGCGCGCGGAGCACGCGCGGCAGGGTAGCCGTCAGCCCTGCTCGAGCGGCGCCATCGTCAGGCCCGCGTCGTTCAGCTGCTCCCAGTAGAGCTCGGCCGGCTCCTTCGAACCGGCCCACACGATCGCCTGGCCGGTGTTGTGGATCTTGTCCGCGAAGCGATAGCCCTGCTCGAGCGTGATTCCGGGCACGACGCGCGCGAGCGTCGAGGCCACGCCGTCGAACGTGTTGTGGTCGTCGTTCAGGACGATCACGCGCCAGTTGTCGTCCAGGCCCGAGCCCGGCCCGCCGACCTTGGGGAGCTCAATCGTCCCGGTCATCGATTCTTCGTTACCCCAGTAACGGCTGCAATCCCCACCAGATCTGATCGGGCGGGGCAGCCTGGAAGTACGTCGGCAGCGTCCTCCGCGCCCACGGCCTCGACCGTCTCACCGATCACCTGCTGCTCGAACACGTGCTGGTCGGCGACGGGCTCGCGACGACGCTCGAGGTCCGCCGCCACGGCATCGAGCTGGGCGTCGACGTCCTCGTGCCGGCCGAAGTGGGTGAGGCACAGCGCCTGCGGGTCCAGCTTCCGCACCGTGTCGAGCGAGTCGAGCCACGCGGGTATGTCGATGTCGGGCGGCGGGGTCGGCGCGTAGGTGTGCGTGTGCGGCGGGAATCCGGATCCCGCCGACGTCGCCGACGTACGCGTCGCCGGTGGCCTCGTGCAGGTAGGTCACGTGGTGGACCGCATGGCCGGGCGTGTACTCGACCCGGAAGCCCTCGAAGCTCTCCCCGCCGGACAGCGCGCGGATGTTGCCCTCGGGCACCGCGGCGAACTCGCCCCATAGAGACGTCCATCTCGTCTCCGTATACCCGCTTCGCGCTCGCAAGCAGCTTGGACGGGTCCACGAGATGCCGCGCACCACGCTCGTGCACGTAGACCGGCAGCTCTGGGAAGCGGCGCACCAGCACTCCCGTCCCGCCCGCGTGGTCGAGGTGGATGTGCGTCAGGAGAAGGCCGCGCGGCGGCTCCCCGCCGAGGCCCTCGAGCAGCGCCTCGAGCGAGGTTGTCGGCCCCGGATCGACCACGAACCCTTCGACTTCGAAGGCGCAGATGACCCGTTCGCGGCCGAGGTGCCTGACATCGATCGGACGGCCCAAACGGAGGCGGACCATACAATTCACGCGGGTGAGCCACCGCCTGGACCAGCCTGACCGGCCGTGGGTGATGCGCACCTACGCGGGCCATTCGACCGCCAAGGAGTCGAACGAGCTCTACCGCAAGAACCTCGAGAAGGGCCAGACCGGCCTCTCGATCGCGTTCGACCTGCCCACCCAGACCGGTTACGACCCCGACCACGAGCTGTCGCGCGGCGAGGTCGGCAAGGTCGGCGTCTCGATCGCCCACAAGGGCGACATGCACACCCTCCTCGACGGCATCCCGCTGAACGAGATGAACACGTCGATGACGATCAACGCCACCGCCGCGTGGCTGCTGGCCCTCTACATGACGGTCGGCGAGGAGAACGGCGTCGATCGCAAGGTCCTCCAGGGGACGACCCAGAACGACATCATCAAGGAGTTCCTCTCGCGCGGGACGTACGCGTTCCCGCCCGGCCCGTCGATGCGGCTGATCGCGGACATGATCGCGTTCACCGTCGACGAGGTCCCGAAGTGGAACCCGATCAACATCTGCAGCTACCACCTGCAGGAGGCGGGCGCGACGCCCGCGCAGGAGATCGCGTATGCGCTGAGCACCGCCCAGGCCGTGCTCGACCAGGCTCGCGAGCGCGTCGACGAGGAGACGCTTCCCCAGGGTGTTCGGGCGGATCTCGTTCTTCGTCAACGCCGGCATCCGCTTCGTCGAGGAGCACGCGAAGCTGCGCGCGATGGGCCGGCTGTGGGAGCAGCTCGGCCGCGAGCGCTACGGCGTGACGGACGAGAAGATGCTGCGCTTCCGCTACGGCGTGCAGGTCAACTCGCTCGGGCTGACCGAGTCGCAGCCGGAGAACAACGTGATCCGGATCGTGCTCGAGGCGCTCGCGGTGACGATGGGCCGCAACGCGCGCGCCCGCGCGCTCCAGCTGCCGGCCTGGAACGAGGCGCTCGGGCTGCCGCGCCCGTGGGACCAGCAGTGGTCGCTGCGGATCCAGCAGATCCTCGCGTTCGAGACCGACCTGCTCGACTACCCCGACATCTTCGAGGGCTCGAAGGTGATGGACGGGCTGGTCGACGAGCTCGCAGAGGCGGCAAGCGCCGAGATGGCGATCGTCGAGGAGCACGGAGGCGCCGTCGAAGCGGTGGACTACATGAAGACCCAGCTCGTCGAGTCGCACCGCGAGCGCGTGCGCAAGATCGAGAGCGGCGAGCTCAAGGTCATCGGACAGAACGTCTACACCACCACGGAAACCTCGCCGCTCCAGACGGGCGAGGACGGCGGCATCCTCACGGTCGACCCGCAGGTCGAGCACGGCCAGATCGCGGCCGTGCAGGCTTGGCGCTCACAACGCGATCAAGCGGCGGTCGACGGCGCGCTCACGAAGCTCGCCGAGGCCGCCCGCGACGAGTCGAAGAACATCATGCCCCCGACCCTCGAGGCCGCCGCCGCGGGCGCCACCACCGGCGAGTGGGCGCAGACGCTGCGAGACGTGTTCGGCGAGTACCGCGCGCCCACGGGCGTGCAGGACGCGGCGGCGACCGACGACGCGCTCGCTGGCGGAGTTGCGCGAGGAGGTCGAGCGCGTCTCGGAGGCACTCGGCCGGCGCGTCAAGATCCTCGTGGGCAAGCCAGGCCTGGACGGCCACTCGAACGGCGCCGAGCAGATCGCGGTGCGCGCGCGCGACGCGGGCATGGACGTCGTCTACCAGGGCATCCGGCTCACACCGTCCGAGATCGCGCGGACGGCCGCCGACGAGGGCGTGCACGTCGTCGGCCTCTCGATCCTGTCGGGGTCGCACCGCGAGCTGATCCCGACGGTGCTGCGCGAGCTGAAGGAGGCCGGCGCCGACGTGCCCGTGGTCGTGGGCGGCATCATCCCGCGCGCCGACGAGGAGGCGCTGCTCGCCGCCGGGGTCGCTCGCGTCTACACGCCCAAGGACTTCGAGATCAGCCGCATCATGGGCGACATCGTCGGGCTCGTGGCCGAGCGCCACAACGTCGCAGCTGCGGCTTGACCGACGGCGGGGAGCTTGGACGGCGCCTTCGCGAGCGCGACCGTTCCGCCGCCGCGCCCGCACTCAACCTGATCGAGACGCGCACCCCGGATGCACGCGGGCAGGCGGCGGAGCTGCTCGCCGAGGTGTCGCCCGCGGCGCTCGGCGGCGAGGCGCCCGCGCACGTGATCGGCATCACCGGCCCGCCGGGCGCCGGCAAGTCCACGCTGCTGTCCGCGCTCGTCAAGGAGTGGCGCTCACGCGGGCGGACGGTCGCGGTGCTGGCCGTGGACCCGTCCTCGAAACGCTCGGGCGGGTCACTGCTGGGCGACCGCGCGCGGATCGAGCACGACCCGCGTGACGACGGCATCCTGATCCGCTCGACCGCGGCGGGCACGATGCTCGGCGGGCTCGCCCCGCCCACGCGCGAGGCCGCTCAGGCGCTCGCCGCCGCCTTCGACATCGTCGTCGTCGAGACCGTCGGGGTCGGCCAGTCGGAGACGGACGTCGCGGATCTGTGCGACACGGTCGCCGTGGTCGTGCAGCCGGGCTCGGGCGACGTGCTCCAGTTCCTGAAGGCGGGGATCATGGAGGTGCCCGACGTGCTCGTGGTGACGAAGGCCGACCTCGAGCAGATCGCCCGTCGCGCGCAGCGCGACCTCGCGGCCGCGCTGCGCGCCGTCGGCGCGCGCGACACGCCGGTGGTGGCCGTCTCGTCGGTCCCGCCGCCGAGCGGGATCGACGACCTCGCCGACGCGCTCGACGCGCACCGCGCAGTCAGCGGACGTCGGCGGCGTCGCGAGTCCGTGCGCGACGGCTCGCGGCGCTGGCGGAGTTCACGCTCGAGCACGGCGAGAGCGCGGTGCGCGAGCGCGGCGGGCGCCGTGAGGCTGGAGAAGCTGCTCGCCGAAGAGGACCCGGGCCTGCCGGTCTCCGAGCTCGTCAAACGGCTCGAGGCGTGAAGCAGGCCGCCGCGCTCATCGCGCTCTTCCTCGCCGTCACCGCGCTGGCCGAGCTGCTCGGCGCCGCGAACCTCGGCACCGCCGCCACCTTCGGCCAGATCGCTTTCATGCTGGGACTGGTGTACGTGCTGGTGAAGCGCTAGCGACCACCACGGTCCCGGCGAGCATGTCGTGCAGGCCGCGCCGGCGGTCGTCGAACAGGATCGGCAGGAAGCCGGCGAACAGGGGGATCGCGGCCAGCGTGAGGCCGGCTAGGCGGAACACGGATCGGCCGGCGCTCGGCGGCTCCCCGTCGTCGGCCCGGCACACCCTGATCTGCATCAAGCGGTCGCCGGGCGTCTGCCCCGTCGTCGACCAGAAGGTGACGAAGTACCCGATCGTCCAGATGAGATACGCCGCACCGCCGACGGCCAGCAGAACGGTCTCGACTTCGCCCGGGACCGACAGCATCGAGAGCGCCAACCCCACGACCGCGCCCACCGCGATCGCGACGAGGTTGATGACGGCGGCATCGACCGCAAACGCGATGCTGCGCGTCACCAGGCCCTCGTAGGTCATACCGGCTGCGGCGCGAGCGCCCTTCGCGCGACGCGCTCGAGCCGGGCGTCCGCGCTCCGGGAGCGCTTCCGCACCTCGCCCGCGACCTGGTCGGCGAAGCCGATGCTCTGGCGTCCGATCGCCTCCGTGACCGCCGGGCTCTGGGCGATCTCCTCCACGAGCACCCACAGGCCCTCGCTCTCGATCAGGCGCGCGACCATCTCGTCGATGACGCGCCGCTCGTCGAAGACACGGTCCACCGCGCGCTCGACGACCCCCTCGGCCACCAGCCGGTCCACGATCCGCTCGACGAGCCCGTTCGCGATCGCGCGGTCGATCGCATCCTCGGCTGCGGCGAGGACGGCGTCCTCCACCCGTCGCTGGACCGCAGAGAGCGCTGTCGCGGCCGGACGCATGACGAAATCGTCACAGACCGCGGCGAGCCCTGACACGGGTGCAGACACCCTTGTCGCGGACGTGCGGAGGTTGGAGCCTGCCCCCGTGGCAACGAAGACCGCCGAGTCACCGACCCTCTCCGACGAGCGGCTCGCCGACCTGCTCAAGCTCGCGGCGGGCGCTGACAGCGTCGAGCTGAAGCTGACCGTGCCCGAGACGGCGCACTTCGAGACCGCCCGGGCGCTCGGGATGGACCCGCTCGACGCCCAGATCAGGCAGGTCTTCTTCTTCGACACCCCCGACCTGGCCCTGAACGAGCAGGGCGTGGTCGTGCGGGCCCGCCGAGTACAGGGCAAGCGCGGCGACACGCGTCGTGAAGCTGCGGCCGGTGGTTCCCGAGGACATGCCGAAGGAGCTGCGTCAGTCGCCGAGCTTCGTGATCGAGCTGGATGCCATGCCGGGCGGCCACGTCTGCTCCGCCACGCTGAAGAGCCGCGCCGACAACGCGGAGGTCAGGGAGGTCGCGCTCGGCACGCGACCGCTGAGGAAGCTCTTCTCCAAGCAGCAACGCACGTTCCTGTCCGAGCACGCCCCGGACGGGCCCGAGCTCGACGAGCTGTCTCTTCTGGGGCCGATCCCCCTGATGAAGCTGAAGTTCGAGCCCGAGGGGTACGACCGGAGGCTGGTTGCGGAGCTATGGATGTACCCGGACGGCTCACGCGTTCTCGAGCTCTCCACGAAATGCGAGCCGCGGGATGCCTTCAACGTCGCCGCCGAGACCCGGGTGTACCTGTCGCGCCACGGCATCGACCTCTCGGGCGAGCAGCAGACGAAGACGAAGAAGGCGCTCGACTTCTTCTCGGCGCAGCTGCGGGAGTAAGGAGGGTTCCGATGTGCCGCTGGATGGCATGGCTCGGACAACCGGTGCTGATCGACGAGCTGCTCTTCAAGAGCGCGCATGGGATCGTCGACCAGAGCCTGCACGCGCGAATGGGCGCGGAGCCGACCAACGGCGACGGGTTCGGCCTCGGCTGGTACGGGACCGGGGACGGTCCGGGCGTCTACCGCAGCGTCTCGCCGGCCTGGGGGGATCCCAACCTTCGCGAGCTCGCGGCGCACGTGGAGTCGCCGCTCTTCCTCGCCCACGTGCGCGCGGCGATCGGCTCGCCCGTGCAAGAGACGAATTGCCACCCCTTCCGCCATGGCCGCTGGCTGTTCGTGCACAACGGCTTCATCGCCGACTTCCACCTCCTCCGGCGCGACCTGATGCTGGCCATCGACCCGGACCTGTTCGCCGCAGTCGAGGGCTCGACCGACTCGGAGGTCGTCTTCCACCTCGCGCTGACCTTCGGGCTCGAGGAGGACCCGATCCGCGCGCTCGAGCTCACGGTCGGCTTGATCGAGGAGACCGCGAGCCGCCACGGGACGGCCGACGCGGTCCAGGCGAGCTTCGGGGTGTCGGACGGAACGAAGCTGTGGGCGGTGCGGTATGCGAGCGATGGGAGCGCACGATCGCTGTTCGCCTCGAACGATGTGCAGGCGATCCAGCACCTGTACCCGGACAACGAGCGCGCGCAACGTCTCGGTGGCGACGATCGCATGATCGTGTCCGAACCGTTCTCCGACCTCCCGGGCGTCTGGCAGGAGATCCCGCAGGCAACGGCGGTCACGGTCGAGCGAGGCGGAGTGCTGGAGGAGCGGCCCTTCCGTCCCGCTACAGATCCCCAGGCTCGTTCACGCTCCGCAGAATCGGCGGCGGAAGCGCTACACGCACAGGGTTGAGCGCGTCAACGGTCTCGCGAAGGGGCGCGCCCGCCGGCGCGGCCCGGAACACGGCGAGCGCGTCCGGCGCATAGACGCCGAACACCGGGCACATCTCGCCCCCGCCGACGGCGACCGCCGCCGGGCCTCCCGGCGCCGCGTCGAGCAACGACCGGCACGCGTCGGCCGTGACCCACGGCATGTCGGCGGCGCACACGAGCACCGGACCGTCGGCTTGTTCGAGCGCGTGGACGATGCCGGTCAGCGGGTGGCGCGGCTCGGCCGGCTCGTCCCACCGCTCGACCCCCTCGATCGGTGGCAGGTCGGTGTCCGGCTTGCAGACGATCGCCACGCGATCGCAGACCTCAGCGAGGACGTCGGCCACGTGCACCGCCAGGGGGCGGCCGTCCAGCTCGAGCATCGCCTTCGACACGCCGCCCATCCGCTTGCCCGCCCCGCCGGCCAGGATCGCGCCGATCACGCGTGGTTATGCTGCCACGCCGTGGGCCTCAGCTGCTTCGTCTCGGTGGGCCGCGAGCTCGGCACGGCCATCGAGCGTGTGACGCTTGCCGAATCGCTCGGCTATGAGAGCGTCTACGTCACGCACATCGCCGCGCGCGACCCGCTCGTGGTGCTCACGGCCTACGCCGCGGCCACCGAGCGCATCCGGCTCGGCACAGGCGTCACGCCCATCTACGCCCGGACCCCCGTGGCGACCGCCCAGGCAGCCGCGACGATCGACGAGTACTCCGGCGGGCGCATGGTCCTCGGGCTCGGCGTCTCGCACAGGCCGACCGTCGAGGGGTGGTACGGCCAGACGATCGACAAGCCCGTGCGCGAGATGCGCGAGTACCTCGGCATCGTGCGGGCGATCTTCCGCGGCGAGGACCCGCCGCCGGGTGAGAAGTGGCCGACCGGCTTTCGCTTCATGGGCTACGGCGCGCGCCCCGATCTCCCGATCTACGTCGCCGGGCTCTCGCCGGCGATGCTGCGCCTGGCAGGGGAGCTCGCCGACGGCGTGATCCTCTGGCTCTGCGAGCCCACCTACATCCGCGAGGTGGTCGTGCCCGAGGTCACGAAGGGGCGTGAGAAGGCGGGCAAGCCATTCGACGGCTTCGACATCGTCGCCGCGGTGCCCTCGGCGGTCACAGACGACCCGGACGCTGCACGTGAGGTGCTGCGCAAGGACCTGATCCCCTACTTCCACCTGCCGTTCTACCGCGCGATGATCGAGCGCTCCGGCTTCGAGCCCGACCTCGAGAAGGCGGATGCCTTCATCGACACCCTCGCCGCGATCGGGACGGCCGAGCAGGCGAAGGCGGGGATCGACCGCTACTTCGAGGCAGGGGCGACGTCGCCCGGCGTCGGCCCGATCGCGAAGACGGACTTCGAAGCGACGCTGCGGGCGCTCAGCCGCTGAGCGAGGAGATCCGGTACGCGCCGGCCTCGCGCACGAGCTTGATCGTGTCCTCGACGCGCGTCTGGCCTCCGGCCACCGTCACCACCTCCACCGCTGCCGTGGCGCCCTCGATCCGGATCTCCTTCACCTCGATCCGGGGCCGCTTGACGCCGGCCGAGGTCCGCTCGAGCATCGCCGGGCACTCGCCCCCGCCAGCCTGCCGGCGCACTTCGGCCGACAGGAGCTCCGAGCAGATCCGCTCGAACTCGCCGGCCGCGATCGAGCGCTCGAGCTGCTCGATGACGGCCGATGCCTCGCGGGCCAGGCCGCCGGCGTCATCGCCGTCGTCGTCTCCGCCACCGCAGCTCGCGAGCGCCGCCACGAGCGTGCACAGCGCCGCTGTGCCCGCAGCCCTCATGCCTGCGAGCATAATCAGGACATGGAAGGTGGAGCCCCGGATTCCGCCGGCGTCGCGTCGGCCTGGCTGCGCTGCTACCGCTGCTGGTCCCAGAACCTGAAGGTCGAGTTGCACTACGAGGGCGTCCTGCGGGTCGATCCGCAGACCGGCGAGGCCTACGACCCGGACGACGAGCTGCAGGAGGCGGTCATCCAGTGCCGCGACTGCCTGCACGACCAGCCCCATCTGAGCCTCGCCGTCTACGAGGAGGACGGCCGCCGCATCAGCCGCGTCGAGGCGGTCGAGGACCGCTGGGAGCGCATGGTCGTGGGAACGCCCTGGGTCGCCTCGTGCACGGTCACGGTGGACGGCGACGGCGTCGACTGCCAGGGGCCCGACGCCGCGGACGCGCTCGCGTACGCGGCGTTCGGCGACCACGGGACGCGCGAGTTCTTCACCCACGTCCGCTTCCACAAGCACGAAGGCGACGACATCGTGGTGCACACCCTCGTCGAGCTGTACGCACGCTCACCCGAGGAGGCGAACGACGTGCTCGAGGGCGCCGCGCGCGGCTTCCTGGCGATCACCTCGCTGGCGGAGGAATCCCGCCCGCCCGCCGCCACCGGCGGCGAAGACCACTAGTCGTCCTTTTTGCCCTTGCGCTTTGGCAGCCCGGCCGCCTCGGCCAGCGCATGCTCCTGGTCCTCGAGGATCGCTCGCGCTGAGCGCGAGGCGACGATCGGCCGGTCCAGTTGGTCGACGTGCACGTATGTGCGCCGGCCATGAGCACGCTCCTCGGCCTCGATCGGCACGAGCGCGAAGATCCGATCGGCGCGGACGTATTTGCCGTAACCAAGGTGAATCTGGCGTGGCTCACGCTTCGCCATGGCATCTATCAAGATACGCCTCATGGCATACACAAAGGTGAATTTGAAAGACGACGTGCAGGACTCCGCCCCCGGATTTGGGTTCGCGCCGAACATGGAGGCGCGCTTCGCCGGCAAGGACCTGGAGCTGGAGGAGTCGGGCGTCGGGTACGAGCGTTTTGCGCCGGACTTCCGCGTCCCGTTCGGCCACACGCACAAGGGACAGGAGGAGCTCTACGTAGTCGTATCCGGAAGCGGACGGATGAAGATCGACGACGAGGTCGTCGAGCTCAAGCAGTGGGACGCGATACGGGTGCCCGCAGGCGTGTGGCGCTGCACCGAGGCGGGTTCCGATGGCATCGAGATCATCGCTTTCGGCGCCCCCAAGGTCGACGACCCGCAGGCGGACGCCGAGATGCAGCCCGGATGGTGGGAGGGCTAGTTCCGAAAGAGTCCAGCCCTGGGCGCCGGAAGTCGAGAGAAAAGCCGTTATTGCCGATCGAACACGCGTGTTCGGGAATAGCGACCAGCAGCGGCGCCTGCTCGAGCAGCAGCTGAGCGACGCACATCGGCGCCTCAGCGAGCTGGAACGGGAGCTAGGCATGCGCTCGAACCGGGACGCTCTGACCGGCCTTCCCGACCTCCGCCGCTTCCATCAGCGCCTCGTAGCCGAGGTGGATCGCTCCCGCCGGCACGGCCATCCCCTCTCCGTAGCCGTGCTCGACCTCGACGGCTTCCGGGAGCTCAACGTCTCGCACGGCCTCGCCGTGGGCGACGCGATCCTGCGCGCCGCCAGTCGGGTGATCACCGAGCTCACGCGCGCCAATGACTTCGTCGCCCGCTCTCAGGGCGACGAGTTCGTCCTCCTCATGACCGACACGGACACCTCCGGCGCGAAGCAGTGCATCGACCGGATCCTGCTCGAGCTCGAGGCCACGGCCGCCGGTCCGATCAGCTGCGTCTCCGCCTCGATCGGGATCGCGAGCTGGCAGCGCCCCCAGACCCCCGAGCAGCTGCTCGAGGTCGCCCGGCGCGGAACCGAGCGGGCACGCATCGACGGCGGCGGCCGCGCGGTCGTCATGAGCCACGGGCTGGACGACGGCGGTCCCCAGGACGACTCGCGTCGCGACGCGATCGTCGGCCTTGCCACCACTCTTCTGGAGCGCGACCGCTACACGGGCGATCACTCCGAGGCTGTCGTTCAGCTGACCGTGCGAGTGGCTCGGGCGCTCGCGCTCAACCCGGACGAGGTCGAGCGCGTCGAGACCGCCGCTCTGCTGCACGACATCGGCAAGGTCGGGATCCCGGATTCGATCCTCCACAAGAACGGCCCGCTGGACGACGACGAGTGGGCGCTGATGAAGGAGCACCCCGTGATCGGGGAGCGCATCCTGCGCGCGATCCCCGGGCTCGGCGGTGTCGCCCGCATCGTGCGCCACGAGCATGAGCGCTGGGACGGTGAGGGCTACCCGGACGGGATCTCGGGCAACACGATCCCGATCGGCAGCCGGATCATCCTCGCCTGCGACGCCTATCACGCCATGACGAGCGACCGTCCCTACCGCCAGGCGATGTCGCATGGGGACGCGCTGCGCGAGCTCCGCAAGGGCGCCGGCACGCAGTTCGACCCACAGGTCGTCGAGGCGCTAATGGGCTGCCTGTACGGCGACCGGGCGCTCTCCGCGCCGGACGCCACCACAGCCGACTAGCGGGCCGGCTCGCCGCGGGCGAGTTCACTGGACGTATGTCCTATGGTCAACCCCTTGGGGCAGGTTCATTCTGGCGGCATGCTGGACTTAGGCGAAGCCCTGGGCTGGACCGGCTATCGGGTCGATGACGTCTACGGCGTCCGCGTCGGGACCGTCGCCGATATCTACGTCGACCACGACACGGACGCCCCGTGCTGGATCCTCGTGAAGATGGGCCGCTTCTCCGACGCTCATGCCCTGCTTCCGGTGCGCGACGCCGTCGCCGGCTCCGGTCACGTGTGGATCCCCTACGAGAAGGACCTGATCCGGCGTGCGCCGCAGATGGCGCCGGGCATGCCGCTCTCGCAAGAGCGCGAGGCGGCGCTGTGCGCCCACTACGGCGTCATGTCGTCCCGCGGGGCCGAGATCGCCGAGATACCGGCCGCCGCCTTGACGGCCTCCAGCGTGCACGGGCCGCCGCCCGTCACGCACGAAGCGAACTAGCGCTTTAGTCGACGCCGCTCAGGCGACGCCGGAGCGGCGCGGGCCGCCGAACACGTCGTCGAGGATCGACGACGGATCCGCGAGCCTGAACGCCCGCTGGAGCTCCGAGTGGACCTCCTCGCGGGTGGAGCCGGCGACAGCCATCTGAAGGGCGACAAGCCGTGCGCCGTCGAACCGCGCGTCGCTCTTGTCGTCGACCCTGCGCGAAGGCTCCGGGGCGCTCGGCACGGGCTCTGGGCGCCGCACGTGCGCCGTTGGCGCAGGCTCGCGGCGCGGGGGCTCGGGGGCCGGAGCCGGCGCGACGGACCTGACCGGCGGGGCGGCCGGGCGCGGCTGGGGCGCGGCTGCGGTGCGGGGAGAGTGCGCGACGGAGGGGCGGGGCGCGTGCGCCGCGGAACGTGATGCGGACCGCCTGGTGCCGGACTCGCGCGAGACGTTCTCGGCAGCCTCTCCGAGGCTCCGCAGCAGGTCGTCGATCTGGCGCTTGACGTGGCCGGCCGCGTCGATCCGGTCGAACAGCATCTCGGTCCTGTCGATGATGCCGTCGCTGAGGTCGGCGAGCAGCTGGACGCGCTCGGCGACGAGGTCGTCCGCGCGGCGGCGGGCGTCGTCGACGAGCGCATCGGCCTCGGCCTGCGCCTCGCGCCGGATCAGCTCGGCTTCACGTTCGGCGTCCCGGACGAGCCCGGAGGCCTCCGACTCTGCGGCGCTCACGATCGCGTGGACGCGCTGCGACGCGTCCCCGGCAAAGTTCCCGAAGCTGAAACGGTCCACGCCCGCACCGTATCACCGACAAGGAGCAGGCAAAACCGGCTTTTCGTCTAGGCCCGGCTACTCGCCGGGGTTCTTGCGCGGGACGAGCACGGCGCGTTTGAACTCGGCCACCAGCGTGTTGTCCTGCTTGAAGACCTTCGTGTGGACCTTCACGACGCCGCGATCGGGCTTGGAGCGCGACGGCGTGACCTCGAGCACCTCGCTCTCGCAGAAGAGCGTGTCGCCGTGGAAGACCGGCGCCGGGTGCTTGAGATCCTCGGTGGCCAGGTTGGCGATCGCCTTGCCGGACACGTCCCCCACGCTCATGCCGAGCGCGAGCGAGTAGACGAGCGGGCCCACGACGACGTTCTGGCCCTGCTGCGACTCCTGGGCGTAGACGTCGTTGATGTGGAGCGGGTGATGGTTCATCGTGAGCAGGCAGAAGAGGTGGTCGTCCGCCTCGGTGACGGTCTTCGCCGGCCAGTGCTTGTAGACCGCGCCGACCTCGAACTCCTCGAGGTAGCGCCCGTACTGGCGTGCGCCGCTGGCCTCGCGCGTCGGCTGGTCGGTGTCGAGCTTGTGTTCTGTCTCAGTCGTTCCCATGAGGGCGCGAGATCTTAGGGAAGCGGCGTGCGCGGCGGTAGCCGGTAGGCCTCGCCCAACAGCTCATACGAGCGCCGGCGGTCCGCGTGATCATGCACCGTGGTCAGAACCATCACCTCGTCCGCCCGCCCTGCCTCGCGCATATCCTCCAGCCCGTCGCGGACCTGCTCGCCTGTCCCGACGATCACCCGCTGGGAGCGGCTCGTGAGTGCCTCCTCCCCCAGCTCGTCCAGCGCCTCGGCGACGGTCGGGATCGGGCCGGGCGTCCCCATCCGCAGGCGCCGGAACGCGAGCCTGGCAGGCGCCGCAAGGCGGCGCGCGCTCGCCTCGTCCTCGGCGCAGAGCACGGCGTGCGACAGGATCGAGTAGGGCGCCGCGAGCTCCGGCGACGGCTTGAACTCCTCCCGGTAGAGCGCGCAGCGCGGGCACCGCTATCTGAGGGTTGATCTGCGCGGCGAAGGCGAACCCGAAGCCGTTCGCCGCCGCCATGCGGGCGGAGAAGTCACTCGAGCCCAGCAGAAAGACCGGGGGCAGCGGGGCGTCGACGGGCGCTGCACGCACGTGGCCGAACGGGTGCTGCTCGGGCCACGGGCGCACACCCGCGAAAGCGAGCAGCTCCGCCATCTGCTGCGGAAAGTCGTCGGCCGCCATGGCCTCGTGGCTCCGGCGCAGCGCGTACGCGGTCAGCTGGTCGGTGCCCGGGGCGCGGCCGATGCCCAGATCGATGCGCCCCGGATGGAGCGCCTCGAGCACCTTGAACTGCT
Source organism: uncultured Thermoleophilaceae bacterium (assembly GCA_963846865.1). Classification (GTDB taxonomy): domain Bacteria; phylum Actinomycetota; class Thermoleophilia; order Solirubrobacterales; family Thermoleophilaceae; genus DASPHG01. The sequence continues at coordinate 379,738 of CAWJXU010000010.1, forward strand.
CCGCGACCTTCAGCGGGCTGTGGTTCGGGAGCATGATTCCGCCGGACCCGACGCGGATCCCATCGGTCAGCTGGGCCACGTGCCCAATGAGGACCTCGGGTGACGAGCTCGCCACCATCGCCCCGCCGTGGTGCTCTGCGAGCCAGTAGCGGTGGTAGCCCAGGCGGTCGGCAAGCACCGCCAGGTCGAGGGTGTGCCGAAGCGCGTCCGCCTCGGTTTCGCCTGCGGCGACCGGCGACAGATCGAGGACCGACACCCGCTGAGCCATCGGGTGAAGCTACTGCGTAGATAGATTGCCGGGACCTATGCGTAGCCCAAGAGACTTCTTCAAGCCGCTCGCCATCGAGGCGCCCGAGCCCGTCCGCGAGATCCCGTTCAAGCCCTCGCGGATGATCCACTTCCTCGACTTCTCGAACGAGAAGATGGTCGCGAAGGTCCCCGACATCGCGCCGACGGTCGACATCCTGCTCGGGAACCTCGAGGACGCGATCCCGGTGGACCGCAAGGAGGCCGCGCGCGAGGGCCTGATCAAGGTCGGCCGCGACATGGAGCTCGGCGAGACGCAGCTCTGGACGCGCGTCAACTCACTCGAGTCGCCGTGGGTGCTCGACGACCTGACGCAGGTCGTCACCGAGATCGGGCACAAGCTCGACGTGATCATGGTCCCGAAGGTCGAGGGGCCGTGGGACATCCACTACGTGGACCGGCTGCTCGCCCAGCTCGAGGCGAAGACGAAGCTCGAGCGCCCGATCCTGATCCACGCGATCCTCGAGACCGGCCAGGGCGTCGTGCACCTCGAGGAGATCGCGCAGGCGTCTCCGCGCATGCAGGGAATGAGCTTCGGCCCGGCCGACCTGGCGGCGTCGCGCCGGATGAAGACGACCCGCGTGGGCGGAGGCCACCCGGGCTACCGCACGATCGAGGATCCCGATCCCGACAACCCGGACGCGCCGCGGCAGTCGTACATGCAGGACCCGTGGCACTACTCGATCGCGCGCATGGTCGACGCCTGCACGAGCAACGGCCTGCTGCCCTTCTACGGCCCGTATGGCGACATCAAGGACGTCCAAGGCTGCGAGACGCAGTTCCGCGCCGCGTTCCTGCTCGGTTGCGTGGGCGCGTGGTCACTGCACCCCGTTCAGATCGACATCGCGAAGAAGGTCTTCTCGCCAGCGGCGGACGAGGTCAGGTTCGCGAAGAAGGTGATCGAGGCGATCCCCGACGGCCGCGGCGTCCACATGATCGACGGCAAGATGCAGGACGACGCCACCTGGAAGCAATGCAAGGTGATGGTCACCCTGGCCGAGATGCTGGCCCAGAAGGATCCGGAGCTGGCGGAGGCCTACGGCTTCAACGGCAGCCGACCCGGCCACGGCTGAGCAGCCAGCGGAGTCCTAGGGTTCACCGTTCACCGTTCACAGTTGACCGGTCAACGGTCAACGGTCAACTGTCGTCCTCGTTCAGCCGCTTCTCGAGCGCGTCCACCTGGGCGGCGAGCTCCTGCGGCAGCTTGTCGCCGAACTGGGCGAGGTGGTCGCGGATCGGCTTGATCTCGTGCTTCCACTCCTCCGCGTCGACGCTCAACAGCTCGGCGAGGTCGTCGTCGGAGACGTCGAGCCCGTCGGTCGGCAGGGCGCCCTCCGTCGGCACGTAGCCGATCGGCGTCTCGTCGGCGTCCGCGGTGCCGGCCACGCGGCCGAACACCCACGCCAGGACGCGTGAGTTCTCGCCGTAGCCGGGCCACAGCCAGCGGCCGTCCTCGTCCTTGCGGAACCAGTTGACGTAGAAGATCTTCGGCATCTGGGCGCCCTCGCGGCGGCCGATCTCGAGCCAATGGGCGAAGTAGTCGCCCATGTGGTAGCCGCAGAACGGGAGCATCGCCATCGGGTCGCGGCGCAGATTCCCCACGGCGCCCGCGGCCGCGGCCGTCGTCTCCGAGGCCATGATCGAGCCGAGGAACGTGCCGTGCTCCCAGTCGAACGACTCGTGGATGAGCGGCACCACCGTCGATCGCCGGCCGCCGAACAGGATCGCGTCGATCGGCACGCCCGCGGGGTCCTCCCACTCGGAGGCGATCGCCGGGTCCTGGGCCGCGGGCGTCGTGAAGCGGCCGTTCGGATGCGCGGCGGGCGCGTCCGATTCCGGCGTCCAGTCGTTGCCGTGCCAGTCGCGCGCGTGCGCCGGCGGCTCCTCGGTCATCCCCTCCCACCAGATGTCACCGTCGTCGGTGAGCGCGACGTTCGTGAAGATCGAGTTCTCCTTGATCGTCTTCATCGCGTTCGGGTTGGTGTCCTCGCCGGTGCCGGGTGCGACGCCGAAGAAGCCCGCCTCGGGATTGATCGCGTACAGCCGGCCGTCGTCGCCGAACTTCATCCAGGCGATGTCGTCGCCCACCGTCTCGACCGTCCAGCCCTCGAGCGTCGGGATCAGCATCGCCAGGTTCGTCTTGCCACAGGCGGACGGGAACGCCGCGGCGATGTACTTCTGCTCGCCCTCGGGCGATGTGAGCTTCAGGATCAGCATGTGCTCGGCCAGCCAGCCCTCGTCGCGCGCCATCACGGAGGCGATGCGCAGCGCGAAGCACTTCTTGCCGAGCAGGGCGTTGCCGCCGTAGCCCGAGCCGTAGCTCCAGATCTCGCGCGTCTCCGGGAAGTGAACGATGTACTTGTTGTCGGCGTTGCACGGCCATGGCACGTCGTCCTGGCCGTCGGCGAGCGGAGCGCCGATCGAATGCAGGCACGGCACGAAGTCGCCGTCGTCACCGATCACGTCGAGCGCCTCCTGGCCCATGCGGGTCATGATCCGCATGTTCGTGACCACGTAGGGCGAGTCGGTTAGCTGAACGCCGACGTGGGCGATCGGCGAGCCGACCGGCCCCATCGAGAACGGCACGACGTACATGGTGCGGCCCTTCATGGAGCCGCGGAAGAGGTCCGAGAGGAGCTCGCGCATCTCCTCGGGATCGCGCCAGTTGTTGGTCGGGCCGGCGTCGGCCTCGTCCTCCGAGCAGATGAACGTGCGGTCCTCGACGCGCGCCACGTCGCCGGGGTCCGACCACGCGAGGTAGGAGTTCGGCCGCTTCTCCTCGTTGAGGCGCTGGAACGTGCCCGCGTCGACGAGCGCGTGCGCCATCTGGTCGTACTCCTCCTGCGACCCGTCACACCAATGGATCGAGTCCGGCTGCGTCAGCTCAGCTACTTCATCGACCCACGCCTTGAGCCTGGCGTGGGACGTGGGCGCATCCGTGGCAACGGAACTCTCCATTTCGGTCAGTCAGCTCCTCTGAGTCGGCTTACGAAGGCGGTCATTGTGCCTTACCTGTAGCTTTCCCGCCCCCGAATGCGCTTTTTTGAGTACGAAAGCAGGCAAATCTTGGAACGGGAGGGCATTCCCGTGGCCGGTGGCGGCTTCGCCACCAATGCCGAAGGTGCCAAGCAGATCGCGGCCGATATCGATGGTCCGGTGGTGATCAAGTCCCAGGTCCTCACGGGTGGCCGTATGAAGGCGGGCGGGGTCAAGTTCGCGGATACCCCCGAGGAATGCGAGGCGCACGCCAAGGAGATCCTCAGCCTAGAGATCAACGGCCACATGCCCCGCGGCGTGCTCGTGGGCGCCAAGGCGCCTATCGCCCAGGAGTACTACGCCGGCGTGATCTACGACGGGATCGCCAAGAAGCCGACGTTCGTCTTCTCCGACATGGGCGGCATCGACATCGAGGAGGTCGCGGAGGAGCACCCCGACCACATCGGCCGCGGCCACTTCTCGACGATCCTGCCCCACATGGACTTCATCGCGAAGGACGTCATCGCGTCGGTGGGCATCACCGGGTCCGACCTGAACCGGCTCACGCCGATCCTCTCCAAGCTCGCGCAGCTTTTCGTGAAGTACGACATGACGCTCGCGGAGATCAACCCGCTGGTGAAGCTCGAGGACGGCTCGTTCATGGCCGTGGACGCGCACATGGACATGGAGAACGAGGGACGGCCCCGCCAGAAGGAGCTGCTGAAGGACCTCGGCGTCGCCGACGAAGAGACGCGCGAGGCGCGCGAGCCCACCGAGTTCGAGATCAAGGGCGAGCAGATCGACTCGGCGGACCACCGCGGGGTCGCCGGCAACGTCACCGAGTTCGACGGGAACCTCGGCCTCGTGATCGGCGCGGGTGGTGGCTCGCTGACCCTGTTCGACGCGGTCCGCCGCTACGGCGGCAAGCCCGCCAACTACTGCGAGATCGGCGGCAACCCGAGCGTGTCGAAGGCGAAGAACCTGACGAAGCTCGTGCTCGAGAAGCCGGGCGTCGACAAGATCGCGGTGATGATGTCGATCGTCTCGAACACCCGCGTCGACATCGTCGCCCGCGGCGTGATCAAGGCGTGCCTGGAGCTCGGGCACGACCCCGGCGAGAAGGTGGCGGTCTTCCGGATCCCGGGCGCCTGGGAGGACGAGGGCTTCAAGATCCTCGAGAAGTACGGGATCGAGTACTTCGACCGCAGCGTCTCGATGCACGAGGCTGCGAAGCGAGCCGTGGAGAAGATCGGCTGATGCTGATCGACGAGAACACCACGTTCATCGTCCAGGGCATCACCGGCCGCGAGGCCGTCAATTTGACCCGAGAGTGTTTGGACTACGGGTCGAAGATCATCGGCGGCGTCACACCGGGCCGGAAGGGCCGCGAGGTCCACGGCGTCCCGGTGTTCGACTCGGTGAAGCAGCTTTGCGACGAGCTCGGCCAGGTTCCCGATGGGTCCGTCGTCACGGTGCCTCCGGCCTTCACCAAGGACGCCGTATTCGAGGCGATCGAGGCGGGCGTCAGGCTGATCGTGATCGTCACCGAGCGCATCCCGCGTTTCGACGTGGCGCAGATGGTCGAGCTGGCGAACCTGCGCGGCGCCCGGATCATCGGCCCGAACTGCCTGGGGATCATCCGCCCCGGCATCGCGAAGATGGGCGGCGTCGGCGGCCCCGCCAAGGACGCGGAGAAGGCGTACCAGCCGGGCCGTGTCGGAGTGATGTCGCGCTCGGGCGGCATGACCACCGAGATCTCCTCCACGCTCACGGCCGCCGGCCTCGGCGTCTCGACCGCCGTCTCGATCGGGGGCGACGCGATCATCGGCTCTACCTACGCCGAGCTGATGCCGCTCTTCGAGGAGGACGAGCAGACCGAGGCGATCGTGATCTACACCGAGCCCGGCGGGCGCATGGAGGCAGAGCTCGCCCGCTACGTGACCGAAAACGACTCGAAGCTGCCGATCGTCGCGTTCATGGCCGGTCGCTTCATGGACGAGATGCCCGGCATGAGCTTCGGCCACGCCGGGACGATCGTCGAGGGCAAGGCCGACACCGCGGCGGAGAAGATCAAGCGCTTGCAGGACGCCGGGATCACAGTGGCCGAGGAGATCTCCGAGATCCCAGACCTCGTCAAGGAGAAGATCGGGGTGGCGGCGTGACCGAGGCCGTCTTCATCAACGTCGAGCTCGCCGACGACATCCGTGGCGACGCCCAGATGGCCAAGAAGCTCGAGGAGTCGTGCCCCGTTGACATCTACGCCGCGGCAGACGGCGGCGTCGAGATCGTCGAAGAGAACCTCGACGAGTGCATCCTCTGCGGCCTGTGCGTGGAGGCCGCGCCGCCCGGCAAGGTGCGCGTGGTCAAGCTGTACAGCGGCGAAGCGCTCGAGCGCTAGCGCCAGAGCACCAGGCCGAGCGCCGTACAGGCCACGCCGAGCACGATCACCTGCACCCCGTCGCGCGCGCGATTCCTCCGCGTTAGTGCCACGCCCGCGAAGAGGGCGCCGACGAGCGCGAGCGGCACCAGGGCGCAGACCGCGGCCAGCAGGTAGGCGACCACCACGACGCGCGTGGGGTCCCGGCTCGGCCGCTCGTCTACGCCCGCACCCGCGCCAGCTGGCGCTGGATCACGTTGCCGAGCAGGCTCACGACGGCAGGCTCGCCGGACACCTTCACGTGCCCGTGGGCGTACGCCTCCGCCCAGTGCTTCAGGCGGCCTTCTTTCGCCAGCTCGTTGAAATGCGAACGGGACACGACGATGTCGAGCTTCGCGTCCCCGGCGGGGTCCTTGCTCACCTTCGGGCCGGGGACCTCGATCCGCCAGACCGGCGCACCGGCCCCGCGCGTGGGCAGCTCGAGCCGAATCACGAGCTTGAGCTGCTTGAGCGCCGGGACCTCCGCCGAGAAGCGCTCCAGCGCCTGCTCGATCAGGGCTTTTGTGTCGGCGGATGCCACGACTCCGATCTTATGGGGCCGCGCGTGGGTTGTTGCGTTCGAGGCGCCGGCGGTGGGGCCGGCGCCTATTACAGAGGAGGAACAGATGAAGGTCAAGCGACCCTCGCCGGCCATGACTGTCGCCGTCGTCGCGCTCGTGATGAGCATGACCGGCGGCGCGATCGCGGCCGTCAATTTCGCCGAGAACGCCGGGCACGTCGACGGGTACAGCGCCGTCAAGGCCTCGAAGGCGGGCAAGGAGAAGGCCGCAGGCAAGCTCGTGGCGACGTACAAGAGCGGTGACAACCGCGGCCGGCTGCCGCTCCGGATCATCGCCGGGGCCGCGTCCGAGAACTCGGTCGAGAACCTGGCTGACCGGGCGGCCGTTGGCCGGAACGGCGCCCGCCTGATCCCGGTCGCGGACAACCAGACCACGGCCGCCGAGACCATGATCGATCTCGAGCTCGGCTCGCTTCAGGTGTCCTGCGCTGACCAGAACAACGGCGGCGGCGTCGAGAACGCGACCACGCGGGTCACGCTCACGAACGGCTCGGGAGCGCCCATGAACCTGTCGCGCTCGGTCGGGAACGGCGAGCCGGCGATCGTGACGCTCGATATCGGCACCGCCCATACGTTCAGCGTCCCGCAGGAGAACACGTTCAGCGTCCAGCTCCAGGGCACGGACAACCGGACCGTGCTCGCGGAGGGAACGGCCCGCCAGCTCGGACAGGGCACGACTGACAGCTCGTGCGCCGTCTGGGCGACGGCAGTGCTCGTCGACTAGACCGGTTCGGGGGAAAGCTGCTCGAGCGCTAGATCTTGTGGCGCTCGAGCAGCTTCTTCCCGATCACCATCTTCTGGATCTCGGAAGTGCCCTCGCCGATCAGTAGCAGTGGCGCGTCGCGGTAGATGCGCTCGATCTCGTACTCCTTCGAGTAGCCATAGCCGCCGTGGATACGGAGCGCCTCCTCGGCGTTCTCCTTGGCCGCCTCGGAGGCGAACAGCTTCGCCATGCCCGCCTCGATGTCCGAGCGCTGGCCGGCGTCCTTCATCCGCGCGGCCTTCATGGTCAGCAGTCTCGCCGCCTCGAGCCTCGTTCCCATCTCCGCGAGCTTGAACGTGATCGCCTGGTGCTGGGCGATCGGCTTGCCGAACGTCTTGCGCTCCTGGCTGTAACGGAGCGCCAGCTCGAGCGCGCGCTGGGCGACGCCGACACCGCGTGCGGCGACGTTGACGCGGCCGAGCTCGAGCGCGTCCATCATCTGGCGGAAGCCCTGGCCGACGCCGTCGAGGCCGCCGAGGATGTGATCGTCGGAGACCTTGAAGCCGTCGAAGACGAGCTCAGTCGACTCGACGCCCTTGTAGCCCATCTTCTTGATCTTGGGCGGGATGCTGAGACCCGGCACCTCGGACTCCCCCGGCTCCTTCTCGCAGATGAAGCAGGTCATGCCCTTGTACGGCGGGTCGGCCTTCGGGTCGGTCTTCACGAGGACGAACACGAGCCCGGAGCGCAGTCCGTTCGTGACCCACATCTTCTGGCCGTTGATCTCCCAGCCGCCGTCGACCTCCTTGGCGGTCGACTTGATGCCCTGGACGTCGGAGCCGACCTCGGGCTCGGAGAGCGAGAACGCGCCGCGAATCTCGCCCGTCGCCATCTTCGGCAGGTACTTCTCCTTCTGCTCGTCGGTCCCGAACTTCATCAGCAGGTACGAGCCGATGAAGTGCGTGTTCACGACGCCCGAGATCGAGATCCAGCCGCGCGAGAGCTCCTCCACGATCATCGCGTAGGTCGTCAGGTCGAGGCCCATCCCGCCGTACTCCTCCGGGATCGTGACCCCGAAGAGCCCGAGCTCCTTCATCTGCTCGACGATCGGCTCGGGGAACTTGTCCTCGTGGTCGTACTCCTCCGCGGTCGGGAGGATCTCCTTGTCGACGAACTGGCGCACCATCTCGGTGATCGCCTTCTGGTCGTCGGTCTTGTCCTGGTAACCCACGGCTACGGCCATTGCGGCCGGGACAATACCGAGGAGCGGCGGCTAGAAGCCGGCGGGGTGGCGGACGCGGTAACCGGACGGGTCGCGCATCGACTTGTTCCAGCGCGGGCCGCTGCCGGGCTTCTGCCCGTAGCGCGCGCCGTTCGGGTCGCGCGAGCCGGTGTCGAGCCTCAGGCCCGCGATGACGGCGTAGGCGTGACCGCCGTGGGCATAGACGGAGATCCACTTGCCCTTGCCCTTGCGCGCCCAGCTCATGAAGCTGCCCGAGTCGAGCGGGCGGTTGAGCAGGTCCGCCGCCGATCAGCGCATAGGACACGGTGCCGGAGCAGTCGTAGCCGCGGTCCTCGACCGAGGCGTGGCCGCCGCCGTACTTGTACGGCTTGTGGATGATGTCGTTCGCCGCCTCGATCGCCCGCTTGACGCGACGCGGAGCGCTCTTCGGCGGGATCGCATAGCCGTTGACGATCTTGGCCTTCTCGGCCGGCGCGTAGCGCGGGTCGTCAGGGGAGACCCCGCCGCTCGATGACTCCGCGGCATGGGCCACGGCAGGCAGGCAGGCCAGGAGGCACGTCAACGCGAGGACGCGCGCACAGATATGTCGCAGCGGCTTGGACACAGTCTCTTTCGTCCGCCTGCGGGGTTAGCTGACGGGCTCGCGCTGAAAGAGCTTGCGCGCCTCGGTTAGGAGGTTCGCCCCAACAACCTGGGTCCCCCGCGCCACGCGTCGTGCGTGGCCTCGGCGTGCCGGTACCGTAGCAAGGGCTTCGGCGACGACAACCCGGTTCCCCTGGATTTTCCGCATGTTGATGAGGTTTGTCACAAGCTTTTCGTCGGCTTTCGTAGCTTTCGCGTGAACTTCGCAACGGAAGTTGTGGCGGCTGCGCCAACCTCGAAAACGGCGCTGGTGGCGCTGTCAGCGGCCGGCTCGCGGCGCGAGATCACCTTCGGCGAGCTCACGGAGCGCGCCGCGCGCCTGGCGGGCACGCTGGCCGCGAACGGGCGTCGCCCGCGGCGACGTCGTGATGACGGTGATCGGCAACCGGCCCGAGTGGGTCGAGACGATGGTCGCCTGCTTCCGGATCGGCGCCGTGGCGCTGCCCTGCACGGAGCAGCTGCGGCCGAAGGACCTGCGCGCGCGGATGGACCTCGCCGAGCCGCGCGTCGTGGTCGCCGACGAGCGGGATGCCGACGCCGTCCGCGACGCCGGCTTCACCGGCGCGCTGCTGACGATCCCCGACGAGTCGATCTACGACGCGCCGCCGGCTCCTGCCGCCGACCTCTCGCCCGACGACCCGGCCCTGATCACGTTCACCTCGGGCACCGCGGGCGAGCCGAAGCCGATCCGCCACGGCCAGCGCTACCTCCCCGGCCAGCGCGTCCAGGCCGAGCACTGGTTCGGCGCGCGCGACGGCGACCTCGCGTGGTGCACCGCCTCCTCCGGCTGGTCGAAGTCGGCGCGCAACGTCTTCATCGCGCCCTGGCTCATGGGCGCCACCGCGCTCCTGCACGACGCCCGCTTCGACCCAGAGGAGCGGCTCGCGGTCGCCGAGCGCGAGGGCGTGAACGTGCTCTGCATGGCGCCCACCGAGTACCGCGCGGTCGCGAAGCGCGCGCAGCTGCGCGAACTGCCCGCGCTCCGCCACGCGGTCGCCGCGGGCGAGCCGCTCAACCCCGAGGTCGTCCGCCTCTGGCGCGACGCGGCCGGGATCGAGATCCACGACGGCTACGGGCAGACGGAGACCGGCGCGCTCACCGGGATGCCGATCGGCCCGCCCGTCCGGCCGGGCTCGATGGGCCTCCCCCTCCCCGGCTTCAAGCGTGTGGATCGACGAGGGCGAGCTCTGCGTGGACCCGTCGACGGTCCCCACGTTCTTCCTCGACGGGCCCGCCGACGTCTGGCGTACCGGCGACCGCGTCCGCCAGGACGAGGACGGCTACCTCTGGTTCGAGGGCCGCACCGACGACGTGATCATCTCGTCCGGCTACCGGATCGGCCCGTTCGAGGTGGAGTCGGCCCTGGTCTCACACCCCGCAGTGGCCGAGGCGGCGGCGGTCGCGGCACCCGACGAGGAGCGCGGCTCCGTCGTGCGCGCGGTCGTCGTGCTACGCGACGGCCACGATCCGGGCGACGCGCTCGCACGCGAGCTCCAGGAGCACGTGAAGGCGGAGACGGCGCCCTACAAGTACCCGCGCATCGTCGAGTTCGCCGACGAGCTCCCGAAGACCGCGAGCGGCAAGATCAGGCGCGCGGAGCTGCGGGGTGGCAGTTAGCCTCCGTGAACGTGCGCCTTTTCCTCGTGCCGATGGCCGCCGCATTCGAAGCCGAGCGGATGGCAGCGCGGGTGGACTGGGCAGAGATCGCGTCGTGCGACACGCCGGGCGCCGGCGACGCGCGCGACGAAGCCCCGAACGGAATCCAGGGTGCGGTTGATGCGGCACTCGCTCGTCTCGACGAACTCGGCTGGGATCAGTGCTGCCTGATCAGCGACAGCCACGGGCAGGCGGCCGCGATCGAGGTGGCCCTGGCGCAGCCCGAGCGATTTACCAGCATCTGCATCAGCCACGCGGCGGCGCGATACGACCTCGGCGGGGACCGCCCCGCGATGACGCCGGCGGTCCACGACGCTGCGCTGCAGTTGCTCGAAACCGACTACCGCAGCTTCGCCAGAGCCATCACCCAGCTGACCCTCGGGCAGGCCGACGACGAATGGGTGGAGCGATGGATCGCCGAGGTCCCCCAGCACGTCACACAGTCGATCTTCGGCGATCTCAGCGAGCGTCAGCCAGAACTCGTGAGCCGGCTCGCAGATGCGACATTCCCAGTCGTCCTCGGTCAGCACAAGGGGTGCGTGATGTGGACACCGGAGGCGTTCGAGGACGCATGCGCCGCGGTCCCGAATGCACGCGTCGTTCGCTGCGACGGGATTCCGGTCCTGGAAGCGCCGTTTCTCGACGCTGTTCGGGAGGTCGCGTCCGGGTAGCTTCGCCCTGATGCCAAACCGCCTCGCCAACGAGACCTCGCCGTACCTCCTGCAGCACAAGGACAACCCCGTGGACTGGTACCCGTGGGGCGAGGAGGCGCTCGAACGGGCGCGCGACGGAGGACAAGCCGATCCTGCTCTCGATCGGCTACTCAGCCTGCCACTGGTGCCACGTGATGGAGCGCGAGTCGTTCGAGGACGACGCCACCGCGGCGTACATGAACGAGCACTTCGTCCCGGTCAAGCTCGACCGCGAGGAGCGCCCCGACCTCGACGCGATCTACATGGAGGCCTGCCAGGCGATGACCGGCCACGGCGGCTGGCCGCTGAACGTGTTCCTGACGCCCGAGCAGGTGCCGTTCTACGCGGGCACCTACTTCCCGCCGGAGGACCGCGGCGGCATGCCGAGCTGGCGGCGGATCCTCGAGGCGGTCAGCGAAGCGTGGACGGAGAAGCGCGACCAGATCCGCGCCGGCTCCGACCGCGTCGTCGAGCGGCTCCGCGGCGGCGCCGCGCTTCAGCCCTCGACCGAGATCCTCGACCCGCGCATGCTCGACGCCGCCGTCCGAGAGCCTCCGCCTGAGCTACGACGCGAAGAACGGCGGCTTCGGCGGCGCGCCGAAGTTCCCGCCGGCCTCGGCGATCGAGTTCCTGCTGCGGCGCGGCGAGACCGACATGACCGCCCACACCCTGCGTGCGATGGCCTCGCGCGGGATGTACGACCAGATCGGCGGCGGGCTTCGCGCGCTACTCCGTGGACGCCCACTGGCTCGTCCCCCACTTCGAGAAGATGCTCTACGACAACGCGCTGCTGGCGCGCGCCTACCTCCACGGCTGGCAGGTCACCGGCGAGCCACTCTTCCGCGGCGTCTGCGAGGAGACACTCGACTGGGCGCTGCGCGAGATGCGCGGCGACGAGGGCGGCTTCTACTCCGCGCTCGACGCCGACTCCGAGGGCGAGGAGGGCAAGTTCTACGTCTGGTCGCTCGCCGAGCTGCGCGAGGCGGGCGGCGACGAGGCCGTCGAGGCGTTCGGCGCGACCGAGGGCGGGAACTTCGAGGGCAAGGAACATCCCGGTCCGCGCCGGCGAGGCATCGCCCGAGCTGAAGCGCCGCCTGTACGAGGTCCGCTCGCAGCGCGTATGGCCCGGGCTCGACGACAAGCGGCTGACCTCCTGGAACGCGCTCATGATCGGCGCGCTGGCCGAGGCGGGCGCCGTGCTCGAGCCGCGAGGACTACCTCGACGCCGCGCGCGGCAGCCGCCGGGTTCATCCTGAGCGAGCTGCGCGACGAGGGTGGACGGCTCCTGCGGACGTGGAAGGACGGCCAGGCGAAGCTGAACGCCTACCTCGAGGACCACGCGTTCCTGCTCGAGGCGCTCCTTACGCTCTACGAGGCCACCTTCGAGCCGCGCTGGTTCGCCGAGGCACGCGCACTCGCCGACACGATGATCGAGCGGTTCGCCGACGAGGACCACGGCGGCTTCTTCGAGACGTCATCCGACCACGAGCAGCTCGTGGCGCGCCGCAAGGACCTCGAGGACCACCCGATCCCGTCAGGCAACGCCAGCGCCGCGTACGGCCTTCTCCGCCTGGCCGCGCTGACGGGCGAGCACGACTACGAGAAGCGCGCGGTCGGCGTTTTCCGCCTGCTGCACACAGTGGCGGCTCGACATCCGCAGGCGTTCGCCCACCTGTTGCAGGCGCTCGACTTCCATTTCGCGCCCGTGAAGGAGGTCGCGCTCGTCGGGCCGGACCGCGAGCCGCTCGAACGAACGGTCAGGTCGCGCTTCCGCCCGCACCTCGTCCTCGCCGGCGGCGAGCCGGACGGCGTGCCCCTGCTCGAGGGCCGCGAGCCCGTGGACGGCCGCGCGGCCGCCTACGTCTGCGAGCACTTCGCCTGCCAGCGCCCGGTCACCGAGCCGGACGAGCTCGAGGCGCTGCTCGCCTAGGGCTGGACGACTGTCCCCTCGGCGTCGCCGTCGAGCTGGGTGACTCGTACCTGCGCCTTGACGCCGCCCGCCGCGGTTACGTCGCAGACGTCGCCTTCGCCCACGTCGTCGGGGCAGTCGACAGTCACGTCGCGCGTGCCGGTGTCCTCCTCGACCCCTGCCGCAAGGTCGCGCTCGATCGTGGCGATGTCCGCATCGGAGTCGTCCCCACAGCCGGCAAGGAGCGCGAACGCCACCGCAACAACGAAGTAACGCGCCCGCCGCATGACCGGGGTAGCCTAGCCCCGTGAGTGACGAGGCACTGCGCCGGCGCGAGTTCCTGGAGCGCACCGCCTACACCGCGGGCCTCGCGGGTATGGCCGGCACGCTGTCCGCCGACACGCTGGTCGCCGAGGCGGCGAGGCGGCAGCGGCGGGTGAGGCTGCCGGCGCCGCGCAACATCCCGATCGACACCTTCGTCGTGCTGATGATGGAGAACCGCTCGTTCGACCATTACCTCGGCTGGATGCCGAACGCGGACGGTCGGCAGGCAGGCGTGACGTATCTCGACGCGGAGGGAAAACCCCAGCCGACGCACCGCCTGACGCCCGAGTACCAGGGCTGCGGGCATCCAGACCCGGGCCATGGGTGGGAGTCGGGCCGTGTGCAGTTCAACAACGGAAGGGTCGACGGTTGGCTCAAGGAGGGCAGCGACACCGACGAGTTCGCCCTCGGCTACTACGAGAAGGGCGACCTCGGCTTCATCCAGGACGCGACAGCCGGCGCCACCACCTTCGACCGCTTCTTCTGCTCGCTTCTCGGGTCCACGTTCCCGAACCGGGAATACATGTGGGCCGCCCAGTCCTACGGCAAGATGGACAACAGCCTGCCGGCGGCCGAGCGCGGGTTTCCGTACGAGACCACACTCTTCGCCGCGGTCGAACGCGCCGGCGGCACCGTCGGCTACTACTTCAACGACCTGCCGGCCGCCGCGCTCTGGGGCCCAACCGGTTTCGAGCGGGCGAGCCGCGTCGAGGACTACTACCTGGCGTGCGAGAGCGGCACCCTGCCGAACGTCGTCTACGTGGACCCGCCGTTCAAGGACGGCGGCGGAGGCGACGGCATGTCGGCGGACGAGCACCCGCACGGAGACGTGCGCCTCGGGCAGGCGTACATGTCCGACGTCGTGCACGCGTTCATGGAGTCGCCGCAGTGGGAGCGCGGCGCGATCTTCGTCGTGTACGACGAGTGGGGCGGCTTCTTCGACCACGTCCGCCCGCCGCGCGTGCCGGACATCCGCAACAGCAGGAAGCTCGAGGAGGACTTCGGCCAGATGGGCTTCCGCATCCCAGCGCTCGTGCTGTCGCCCTACGCGCGCCGCGGCCATGTCGACCACGGCACGTACGGGTTCGAGTCGATCATCAAGTTCATCCGCTACCGCTTCGGCCAGAAGGCCCTGACCCGCCGCGACGCCTACGCGCGCAACATCGGCTACGCGTTCGACTGGCGCGGCGAGCCGCAGGTCGAGCCGCCCGAGCTTCCCGACCCGAGCAACGTGGTGACGACGACGTGCACCGCGCGCGGGCTCGGGTCTCCACAGCCGGAGCCACTCCCCAACCCGCTGCCGCCGCTGCAGCGCGCCGCTGCGCCGGCGCGGCCGAAGCCGCATGACTTCGCACTGCTCGAGTCGACCGGCTACCTCGACGACCTGGGCATTACGCACTTCGCGTCGGACCCGCGGTCGATGTTCCGCCAGCCGTCGAAGGTGCTGGGCGCCTACCGGAGCGCCGTGTGACGCGGATTGGCGCGGCCGCAGCGGCACTCGTCCTGCTGCTTGCCGCCGCCGCGGGCGCGGTGACGCTTCGAGGCACTCCGAAGAACGACCGTCTGACGGGC
Source organism: uncultured Thermoleophilaceae bacterium (assembly GCA_963846865.1). Classification (GTDB taxonomy): domain Bacteria; phylum Actinomycetota; class Thermoleophilia; order Solirubrobacterales; family Thermoleophilaceae; genus DASPHG01. The sequence goes on from CAWJXU010000010.1 coordinate 394,757, forward strand.
ACCGCGAAGGCGGACCGGATCAACGGCCGCGCGCGGCAAGGACCGACTCTCGGGACGCGGCGGTGGGGACACGCTCAACGGCGGCCGCGGCAGGGACCGCCTGATCGGCAAGGGGGGCCACGACCTCCTGCTGGGCGGACCGCGCAGCGACAGGCTGAACGGCGGCCCCGGTGACGACGATTTGATCGGCGCCACCGGCGCCGATCGATTCCGCGACGGGCCCGGGTTCGACGACATCAGCGCCGGGCGGGGCGACGACGTGATCATCTCGCGCAACGGCAGCGAGGACCGGATCGACTGCGGCCCGGGCGTCGACACCGCCGTCCTCGACGAGACCGAGGACGGCGTGTTCGACTGCGAAGAGCTTCAGCTGCCGCCGGAGCCTGGCGCCGCGCTAGAGGACCGACATATAGCGGTCCAGCTCCCACTGGGAGACCTGGACCCGGTAGTCCTCCCACTCCTGCCGCTTGATCTCGACGTAGCGGTTGAACATGTGCTCGCCGAGCGTGCGCAGCACGAGCTCGGACTCCGCCGTCAGCTCGATCGCCTCGCCCAGCGTCTCCGGCAGCTGCTCGATGCCGAGCCGCTTCCGGTCGTCGGGCGACAGGTGGTAGAGGTTCTTCTCCATCGGCTCCGGCAGCTCGTAGCCCTTCTCGATCCCCTCGAGCCCAGCCTGAAGCAGCGACGGCGAACGTCAGGTACGGGTTGCACGCCGGGTCCGGACAGCGCAGCTCCATGCGCGTGGCCTGCTCCTTGCCCGGGTGGTACAGCGGCACGCGCACGAGCGCAGAGCGGTTGCGGCGTGACCACGCGCAGTACACCGGCGCCTCGTAGCCGGGCACGAGCCGCTTGTAGGAGTTCACCCACTGGGCGAAGATCGACGAGATCTCCTGCGCGTGCTTGAGCTGCCCGGCGATGAACTGCTTGCCGGTCTGCGACAGGTAGTACTTGTCGTCGGCGTCGTAGAAAGCGTTGCCACCTTCGTTGAAGAGCGACTGGTGCGTGTGCATGCCGGACCCGTTCTCGCCGAAAAGCGGCTTCGGCATGAACGTGGCATGCCAGCCGTACTTCATCGCGTACTCCTTGACCGTGATCCGGTACGTCATGCAGTCGTCCGCCATCTTCATGGCGGGCGCGTAGCGCATGTCGATCTCGTGCTGCGACGGCCCGACCTCGTGATGCGTGTACTCCACGTGGATCCCGAGCTGCTCGAGCGCGAGCACGGTTTCGCGGCGGACGTCGGAGCCGGCGTCGAGCGTCGTCAGGTCGAAGTAGCCGCCCTCGTCGAGGGTCTCGGGCTGGCCTGACTCGGGCCGCGCATTCTTGAAGTAGAAGAACTCGAGCTCCGGGCCGACGTTGAACGTGTCGAAGCCCATCGACTCCGCGCGCTGGAGCGCGCGTCGCAGGACGTGGCGCGGATCGCCCTCGTAGGGCTCGCGGCTGGGCGTGACGACATCGCAGAACATCCGTCCGACGCCCTTGTCCTCGGGGCGCCACGGCAGGATCGCGAACGTGGACGGATCCGGCATCGCGATCATGTCCGACTCCTCGATCGCGTTGAAGCCGGTGATCGACGAGCCGTCGAAGCCCATTCCTCCCTCGAACGCGTCGTCGAGCTCGGCCTTGTTGATGGAGAAGCTCTTCAGCTGCCCGAGGATGTCGGTGAACCAGAAGCGGATGAAGCGGATGTCGCGGTCGTCGACGATCGACTTGACGTCGTCCGCGGTCTGCGGCTGGTCGGCCATGTTCTCCCTGTCGGTCGGGTTCGGGTGGCGCGCAGACTACTGGCGAGGCAGCCAGTTGTGCGCCCAGCTCTTGAGGGCGCTCACGGTCGGCTCGAGGGCGCGGCCCTTCGCGGTGAGCGCGTACTCGACCCGGACGGGCCCGCAGTCGCTCACGTGCCGCTCGACGATCCCTTCCGACTCGAGCTCCTTCATGCGCTCGGAGAGAAGGCGGTCGGAGATGTCGGGCACGAGCTCACGCACTTCGGAGAAGCGCAGCGGCCCATCCATCAGGACGAGCAGGATCGCTCCCGTCCAGCGCTTACCGACCAGCTCGACAGCCTGGTGGTACAGGCCACAGCAGGGAGCTCGTGTGGCGAGGTCGCTTGCCTCTGCCGTGCCGGCCTGCGCAGGCATGTTCAGAGGATAGCCCTCGCTACACGCGGGCCAGGCTAAGCGGCCTGCTGGAGCCTGGCGTCCTCTGCCGACCCGTCGAGCGGGACGTCGCCCGCGCGGGTCAGGAGGTTGCCGAAGGTGTTGACCGCGATGTGCGCGATCGCCTCGAGCAGCTGCTCGTCGGTCCAGCCGGCCTCGAGCGCGTCCTCGTGGTTGACGCGCGGCGGAGCGCCGTCGCTCTCGAGGATGCCCTTGACGTAGGCCAGGATCGCCGCCTCGCGCTCGTCGGCGGACTCGAACTTGCGAGCCTGCGCGATCTCGTCGAGGCCCAGCCCGGCGTCACGAGCGGTCCGCTGGAGCGCGGCCAGCGCGTAGGCGGAGCCCTGGTGCTCGGCGACGCCGAGCGCGATCCGCTGCTGCGTCTTCAGCGGCAGCTCGCCGTGCCGGAGCTCCGACCGGAAGCGCGCGTACGCACGCAGCGCCGCCGGAGAGCCGGAGAGCACGGCAATGAAGTTCGAGAGCTGGCCACCAGCCGCTAGCGCACCCTTGAGCACCGGGAGGCTGCGCTCCGGCGCGGTGAGCTCGTCATGGATCTGGAACCGGCTTTCCTTCGTCTTCATAGGCGGCGCTTCACTTTCGGCAGGCTTCTTACGTCCGGTAAGTATACGTCCCCTTTCAAGGGGAATCACTGTGACCTCGGTCACAGTTGATACGCAGCGCGGATTAAGGGCGGATCAACGACTGGCGCGAACTTCGCTCGTCGTGCTCATCCGCACGGAGCGCGCCGTCTTCTCGGTCAGGTCGTACTCGACGCCCTTCACGAAGGGGCCGCGGTCGATGACGCGCGCAATAACGATCCGGCCTCCGTGCGCGATCGTGACCTTCTTCCCGCAGGGCAGGGTCTTGTGCGCCACCCCGAACGTGTTCGGCGTGAGCTTGCCGCCACACGCCATCTCGTTCCCGTACAGGCCTGGGCCGTACCACGTGGCCGTGCGCCGGTTCCGGGGGCGGAACTTCGCCCGCGTCATCGGGCCGACGATCCCATCGGCGGTGAGCGCGCGGCTGCGCTGGAACCGCTTGACCTTGCGCTTCGTGATCGTGCCGAAGTAGCCCGTGGCGGGCACGTCGAAGCCGCGGCGCGTGAGCAGTATCTGGAGCGTCTTCACGTCGTTCCCCGCGGTGCCCTTCTGGAGGGTGCGGTCGCCGAGCGTGGCGCGCTGCCACTTCGCAGCGTCCGCCTGCGCGGTGACCACGGCCATGAACACCATGAAGACGCCGAGCAGGACAGCCCAGAACGCGACCCGGTCGGGTCGGCTCTTGATCTGTGTCGTTGTGCGGCTAGGCCGCCGGTACGGCTCTGGGCGACCCGTGATCTGCACGGTTCTGCGGCTCACTGCATCCCTTCTCTTTCGTGCGCCTACGGGGTTAGCTGTCGGGCTCGCGCTGAAAGAGCTGCGCTACGACGGTGGAACCGTCGATTCGCCCCTGGCCTGCGGCTAGGCCATTGGATCCCCCGTGCCCCCTCCCTCAGGAGGAGACCTCGGCTATGGACGCGCGGCATCGTAGCAGCGCTGTACGACGCACACGCAGGGCATTTAACGGAAGGAGCAGGCTATTTCTTGCCCGCGACGGCGCTCACGTACTTGGCGACCGCCTCGGCGTCCTCACCCTCGAGCAGCGCTGCCGGCATGCGCTTCTGGCCCGTGCCCCCCACCTTGATGGCGGTAACGACGCGCTCCTCGGTCATCTCGCCGATCTCGTCGAGGTCCGGGCCCGTGACGCCGCGTGCGTTGGCCGCGGCGAGCGTGTGGCAGGCCGCACATGTGGAGCGGAAGAGCTCCTTGCCCTCCTCGAGCTCGGTGGACGCCTCCTCGTGCTGGAGCGGCGGCGTGCCGCCCTGGGACTGCCCGCTGTCCGCGATGATCAGCGCCGGTACTGCCAGGCCGAGCAGGACGTAGAGGAGCACCATCGAGAACCGGAAAAAGCGGCCGCCCTTCGTGAGATACGCGTCGCGCGCGCGGCCCGGGCCGCCGGAGAAGGCCACGAAGATGATGCCGATGCCCAGCAGGACGAACGGCGCAAGGAACGCGAGTACCTCCATCGGGCGCGCATCGTATCCGGCCGGCGCGGCGACCCGCCGTCAGGCGTCGGCCGCAGCCTCTCGCCTGGCTCGCTTCCAACTGCCAAAGGCGCTGAAGACGTCCGAGAGGTCAGGAAGTGACGGCTCCGTCGACGCCGCCTGCTGGTAGTCGACCATGAGCAGTCGCTCGGGCCGGGCGCCCAGGTCGCTCGCGACCGTGCGGATGGCCGCGCAGACCTCCTCGGGCGAGGCCGGGTCGCCCTCGTCGTCGCGCTTCGCGCGGTGAGCGAAGACGCCCGCGGCGGTGCCGCGCGCGCCGGGGTTCGCGGCCGGATTGTCCTTGGCGCGCCCCTCGCCGACCAGCAGCCGGCAGTGCGGGCAGCGCGTCGGCTGCGGAGGCCAGTCCGGAGCCACATCGCTTTCGATCAGGAGGAAGCAATGCGGGCAATAAGCCTCCAGCGTCCCTGCGTCTTTCGTCCGTGCGTGTGGCATACCCCTTTGGCCCCTCAAGGAGGTGTTGCCGATACGCGGCTGGTGTAAACGCGCCTTTAGGCGGCGAGCGCCTGCAGCTCGCGCTCTTCGGCGAGCTTGCGGAGGGCGCGGCGCTCGAGCTTGCGGACCCCCTCGGGCGAGAGCCCGGTGCGGTTCGCCACCTCGCGGAGGGGCAGCGGATCGCCGCCGCCGATGCCGAATCGAAGCTCGATGATCTCGCGCGCGCTGGGGTCGAGCCCGTTCAGCGCCCTGCGGATCGACTGCTCCTCGAGCGCGAGCGCGACCTCCTCGAGCGGGCCCGGGCCGTCGGCGGGAATGAGCGAGCCCAGCTCGGTCTCCCCCTCCTCGCCCACGGGCGTCTCGAGGCTGACCGGCACGCGCTCGGCCGAGCGCAGCTCCTCGATCTTCTCCGGCTCGAGGTCCACGTACTTCGAGAGCTCCTCGAGCGTCGGATCGCGTCCGATCTCGGCCGCCAGGCGGCGCTCAGCCGTGCGGACGCGCGTGAGCTCCTGGGCGATATGCACGGGCAGCCGCACGGTGCGCGAGTGGTGCTGGAGCCCGCGCTGCATCGCCTGGCGGATCCACCACGTCGCGTAGGTCGAGAACTTGAAGCCACGCCGGTAGTCGAACTTCTCGACGGCGCGGATCAGGCCGAGGATCCCCTCCTGGATGAGGTCGAGGAAGGGCAGCCCGAGGCCGCGGTAGCGCTTGGCGTTGGAGACGACGAGCCGCAGGTTCGACTCGATCATCCTGTCCTTCGCGCGCTGGTCGCCGCGCTCGATGCGCTTGGCGAGCTCGATCTCCTCGACGGCGGTGAGGAGCGGCCGCTGCGATATGTCGCGCAGGAACAGCTGCAGCGAGTCGCTGGTCGCCTCGGCGATCGCGGCCGCGTGGTAGCTGCCCGTCGGCCCCTCGGGGCGGCGGCTTGGGTCCAGCACTTCGATGCCGCGGCGCTCGGCCTCCGCGTAGAACGCGTCGAGCGCGCCCTCCTCCAGTTCGAGCTCCTCGACGGCCGCCGCGATGTCGCCGAACTCGAGGGTCCCCTCGTCCTCTCCCTTCTGGAGAAGCGCTTGAAGCGTGGGGTGTCCCGAGAAACCTGCCATGCGAGCCAGAGTCCCCAGGATAAGCACACCGCTAACTCGCGCAAGCCCTGGAACGCGCCCGGCGACTCTTTGCGCACCTGCCGCATCCGGAAATTGCTGGCTCTACGCTTCCCGCGGACATGAGGAGGGGACTCGCCATCGCCGCATGCGGCTGCCTGCTGACTGCCGCCCCGGCGGCAGCAGAGGTGAAGCAGGCGCAGAGCGTGATGCCACCCGGCCAGAGCGGCTTCGTCTCGGCGCCGTGCCTGGTCGACTCCTCGGCATGTGATCCTCACCTCACAGATCAGATCCCGCTCTTCACCGACTTCGAGTACAAGAACTCGATGCTGGGCCAGGGCGGCACGGAGGAGGCGCCTGGGGAGCCCGGCGTGCTGATCTTTCGCGACCAGTACGGCGTGCCGAGCGTGCACGCCGACACCGAGACCCACATGTGGTGGGGCATGGGCTATGCGATCGCCCAGGACCGCCTGTTCCAGATCGAGGCCTTCAGGCGCGCGACGACCGGCACGCTCAGCGAGATCCTGGGGAGGACGGCGCTCGAGGACGACATCGTCGCCCGGCGGGACTACTACACGCAGGCCGAGCGCGAGGAGATGATCGCGAGCCTGCCCGGCGATCTTCGCACGCGGTGGCAGGCGTATGCCGACGGGGTGAACGCCTGGATCGACGAGGTGAACTCCGACCCGAGCAAGCTGCCGGCCGAATATGCCGCGCTCGGCGCGTCACCGGAGCCGCTGCAGGTGCACGAGATGGCCGCGATCGGGATCTTCCTGGCGCGGACGACACCCAGCGACGATGGCGAGGAGCTTGCGAACCTCGAGGGGTTCCAAGCGGTGGGGCCGAAGGTGTTCGACCGGGTGTTCCCGCTACGCACGCCTGGCCAGTGGGGAACGGTGCCGAAGCGCGACGGCCTCTTCCCTTCGCGGCCGGGAATGACGCGCAAGCAGGAACGACGGGCCTTCAAGCGGTCCTCCAAATACGCCCGCGGCCTCCCCCTGCCCACCGAGGAGGCGTCGGGCGCGCAGACTGCGGCGCTCGCGCGGTTCTTCCCATCCCTCGCCGGATCGAAGATGTGGGCGATGCGCAAGCTCGGCCATGCGTGGCTGCTCACCGGGCCGCAGCTCGGCTTCGTGATGCCCGAGCGGCTCGTCGAGATCGAGCTGCACTCCCCCAGCCTCAACGTGCGCGGCACGACCGCCGCCGGAGCGCCAGTCATCGGGATCGGGCACAACGAGCACGTCGCCTGGGGCGTTACGAGCGGCCTGGGCGACGAGGACGACCTATACGCCGAGCAGCTCGTCGGTGACGAGGGCTACCGCTTCCGCGGCAAGACGGAGACGATGGAGTGTCGCGACGAGACGTTCACCTACCGGCCGCCGCCGGCGGACTTCCTCGCGCTGCTCGACCTGCAGGCTCCCGACACGAGCACGGGCAGCCACACGGAGCGGGTCTGCCGGACAGTCCACGGGCCGGTCCAGGAGGTCGTCGAGGCCGAAGGGCTCGCCTACGCGCGCAAGTACGCGATCTGGAAGCGCGAAGTAGGGACGATCGTCGGCCTCGACAAGGTGAACCGCGCGGCGTCGATCGAGGACGTCGACGCCGCAGCGGACGAGCTCACGTGGAACGAGAACCTGATGGCCGCCGACGATCGGGGGAACATCGGGTACTGGAGCCCAGGCCTGATGCCGCTCCGGTCCAAGCGCTGGGACGAGCGGCTTCCATTCCCCGGCGCCGGCGGCGCCGAGTGGAAGGGCCTCCTGCCTCCCGACGACAGGCCGCAGGTCATCAACCCGAGCCGGGGGTGGCTCGCGAACTGGAACAACCCACCCTCGTTCGGCGCGACCAACGGGGACGGGCCGGCGAAGGAGAGAACGACGGGACTGTTCCACCGCGGCAAGTACCTGGCGCGCGTCGTGGCACGCCTCTATCGCCGCGGACCGACCTTCGAGGCGCTGTCGGAGATCGACCGCATAACCGGTTCGCATGCGCAGCAGCGGGTCCTCGCGAAAGGGCGTCTGAAACGAGCGGCCCGCGGCGCACGCGGCGACGCCATGGTCGTCCTCGACGCGATCCTCGCCTGGAGTGGTGACTACGGGACCACCGACTCCAACGGCAAGGTGCCACCGGGCGTCGCCGCGTGGGATGCCTTCTGCGCGGCTGCGCGCGACGTCGCGGTGGCGCGTTACCCGAAGGAGGTCTCGAAGCTCGGTCACAGTGCCGGCGGGTCGCACCTCCAGGAGTGCGCCACGCTCGAGTCGTTCGGCCTGCGGACGCTCAAGCGGCGCGGCTACCGGAAGGCGGCCACTGCCGCGATGGGCACGCTCGAGAAGGAATTCGGCTCGAAGGACCCCGAAGCCTGGAAGATCGACCGGCCCACCTACCCGGTCGGCTCCGAGGGCGGCGGCACCTTCCCAGAGCCGTTCCCGTTCTTCGACCGCGGCACCTGGACCGAGCTCACCGAGCTCGCGCCTTAGCCGCGCGATGCCCGCGCTCGTAGACCACGTCGACCGTCTCGTCGCTCGAGCGCTGCCGTCCAAGGGGCTGCGTCGTGGGGCGAGGTCTACGACCACCGATCGAGGGCGAGCGCGGCGAGGAGGTCCACTACATCGGGCTGCCGGACGGCGGCGTGGCCATCGGGCTGCGCGAGCGGCAGGCCGGCGGCGACTTCGACCGCTACCGGCTCGGCGTGCACCACGTCTGCTTCTCCGCAACGTCGCGGGAGCAGGTCGACGAGCGCGCGGCGTGGCTCCGCGACCAGGGTGCGGAGGTCGAGTCAGGTCCCGAGGAGTACGGCTACAGCGAGGGCTACTACGCGGTCTTCTTCTACGACCCGGACGGCCTGAAGCTCGAGATCGCCTACATCCCGGCCTGATCCCGGAGCGCGGCGAGCGCCTCCTCGCGCTCGATGATGCCCGGCGAGAGCAGGCGATAGTGCTTCAGACGGCCGGCGGCAACGGTCCAGATGCCCGCGCCTTGCACGTCCATCTGAATCCCGCTGCCCCTGCCCTGAGCCTCGACCCGGGTGAGTATCAAGAAGCAGTCGCCCTCTTCGACTATCTCCGCCTCGGAGATCGTGAGCGCTTCCCACACCTCCTGCGCGTCGGTCCGGAACGCGCGCAGTCCGTCGTAGCCCTCATACACCTTGGGGTTGAACACACGCGCCGACATGTCGAGCACGACGTCGGGCGCGAACACCTCGGCGAGCTCCTCATCGTTCACGTCCAGGGGGCCGTTCGTAAAGGCGAGTGCCCTTCGGACCAGCTCGGCGCTCACGGGCGCAGGATGTTCGAGACGGCCTGCTCGGTTTCGCTGCCGGCCCAGCCCTCGAGCAGTGGGTCGGGCTTGGCCAGCGCCGCCTCGAGCACGGGGCCGCGGAGCTGCTCCTTCACCTTCGCGTAGGCCTCCGACGGCAGAAGCGACAGCCCACGCGCGACCTCGGTGGCGCGGTGAAGCACCTCGTCGGGCTCGGCGACCTCGTCGAAGGCGCCCGCCTCCAGGGCTGCCTTCGCGTCGACGAGGTCCGCGCCCAGCACGAGGCGGCGCGCGGCGGGCCCGTGGAGCTCTGCGCGCACGACCGCCATCGCGACCGCCGGGTACGGCAGTCCCGCCTTCAGCTCGGTGACGCCGTACTTCCCCTCGGTCGATCCCACGCGGTAGTCGGCGCAGAGCGCCAGGATCAGCCCGCCCGCGATCGCGTGGCCGTTCACCGCCGCGACCACGGGCCGCGGGAACCCGTACCAGCCGGCGAAGATCCGGTTGATCCCCTCGACCATCCCGCGCTGGCCGTCCGCGTCGAGCGTCGGCGCGACCTTCAGGTCGGCGCCGGCCGAGAAGAACCCCTCGCGCCCCGTAAGGACCACCGCGGCCGGCGGCTCTGCCACGAGCTCGTCGGCGAGCCGGCGGCCCTCCTCCAGCAGCAGCGGGTCCATCGCGTTCGCCGGCGGCCGGTCGATCCGGACGATTGCGATGTCCTCGTCGCGCAGTACGTGGAGGTACGAGTACGCGTTCAGCGGTTCGCCGCCGCGAGGAGGTCCACGAGATCCGCTCCCTCGGCCTGGCGTCCGATTCCATGGAGCCAGCGATCCACGCCCCGCGCGCACTGACGACCCTCGTTGATTCCCCACACGATCAGCGACTGCCCCCGGCGCGCGTCACCCGCCGCGAACACACCCGGGACGGAGCCCATGTAATCCGGCTCCGGAGCGTCCACGTTGCCGCGCCCGTCCAGCTCGACCCCCAGCTGCTCGACGACGCCCTCGTGCTGCGGATGGAGGAACCCCATCGCGAGCAGTGCCAGGTCGCAGTCGATCGAGAACTCCGACCCCTCGATCTTCTCGAACGACGGCGGCGGCCCGACACGGTGGCCGTGCAGGCGCTTGACCTTGCCGTCCGCGCCCTCGAAGTGGGTGGTCATCACGCTGAAGTCGCGCTCGCCGCCCTCCTCGTGCGCACCCGACGTTCGCATGATGAGCGGCCACTGCGGCCACGGCGTGACGTCCTCGGGCCGCGTGTCGGGCGGCTGAGGCAGCAGCTCGAGCTGAGTGACCGACGCCGGCTTCTCGCGGTGTGAGTTGCCCAGGCAGTCCGCGCCGGTGTCGCCACCGCCGATGATCACGACGTGCTTGCCGGCCGCGGTGATCGGCGTGCCGTCCGGATACTCGCCCGCGACCCAGCGGTTGCGCATCTCGAGGTAGTCCATCGCGAAGTGGACCCCGTCGAGCTCGCGGCCGGGGACGGGCAGGTCGCGCGGGATCGTCGAGCCGACCGCGATCACGATCGCGTCGAATTGCTCACGCAGCTCGTCGCCCGTGACGTCGCGCCCGACGTCGACTCCGCAGCGCAGCTCGACGCCCTCCTCCACGAGCTGATCGACGCGCCGCTGCACGATCCACTTCTCGAGCTTGAAGTCGGGCACGCCGAAGCGCAGCAGGCCGCCCGCGTGGGTGTTCCGCTCGAACAGCGTGACGCTGTGGCCGAACCGGTTGAGCTCCTGGGCGGCGGCGAGCCCGGCCGGGCCCGACCCGATCACGGCGACCGTCTTGCCGCTGCGCGCGGCCGGCGGCTCGGCCTTGACCCAGCCCTCCTCCCACGCGCGGTCGATGATCGACTGCTCGATCTGCTTGATCGTGACCGCGTCGTCGTTGATGTCGAGCACGCATGCGGCCTCGCACGGAGCCGGGCAGATCCGGCCCGTGAACTCGGGGAAGTTGTTCGTGGCGTGGAGCGCCCTGATCGCCTCCGGCCAGCGTTCGCGATAGACGAGGTCGTTCCAGTCCGGGATCAGGTTGCCGAGCGGGCAACCTGAGTGGCAGAACGGGATGCCGCAGTCCATGCAGCGCGCGCCCTGCTCGCGCAGCACCGGGTCGTTCGCGGGGAAGATGTACTCCTTGAAGTCGTCCACGCGCTCTGGGATCGGGCGCTTGCGCCCGTTCACCCGGTGGATCTTCATGAAGCCGCCCAGCTCACCCATGGATCAGCCCTGCGCGGGTATCGCCTGCTCCTCGATGCCGCCGGCCACCGCAGCCGCCATCGCTCCGTCCTGCGCAATCGCGGCGCGTTCGGCCGCCTCGCGCAGCACGCGCTTGTAGTCGCGCGGGAAGACCTTCACCCACGACCCGCGTAGCGCGTCCCACTCGGCGAGTGCGCGCTCGGCCACCGGCGACCCGGTCCGCGCGGCGTGCTCCATCACGAGCGCGCGGATCTCCTCGAAGTCGGCGTCGGTCGGGTCCTCGAGGTCGACGAGCTCCGGGTTGCAGCGCTCGTGGAACGAGCCCTCTTCGTCGAGCACGAACGCGAGCCCGCCGGACATGCCCGGCGGCGAAGTTGCGGCCCGTCTGGCCGAGCACGACGACCCGTCCCCCGGTCATGTACTCGCAGCCGTGGTCGCCGACGCCCTCGACGACGGTGTGCACGCCGGAGTTGCGGACGCAGAAGCGCTCGCCGGCGAGGCCGCGGAAGAACGCCTTGCCGCTGGTCGCGCCGTAAAGAACGGTGTTGCCGATGATCACGTTCTCCTCCGCGACGAAGGAGGCGCCCTCCGGCGGGCGGACCGCCATCACGCCACCGGACATGCCCTTGCCCGTGTAGTCGTTGGCGTCGCCCCAGAGCGTCAGCGTCACGCCCGCAGCCAGCCACGCACCGAAGCTCTGGCCCGCGGAGCCGTGCAGCGTGACATCGATCGTGTCCTCCGGCAGGCCCTCTTCGCCGTAGCGGCGGGCGATCTCGCCCGACAGGATCCCGCCGATCGCGCGGTGCTTGTTCTGGCAGTCGATCTCGATCCGCACCCGCTCGCCGCGCTCGAGCGCCGGCTGGGCCTGGCGGATGATCTCGTGGTCGAGGTGGTCGTCGAGCACCGGATCCTGCGGCCGGACGCGCCTGCGCGGCCACTCGGGCGGGCAGTCGGGCTGCGCCAGCAGGTGGGTGAGGTCGACACCGCGCGCCTTCCAGTGGTCGATCGCCTCCTGCGCCTCGAGCATGTCGGTGCGGCCGATCATGTCCTCGAACTTCGTGAAGCCCATCTGCGCCATGTAGCGCCGGACCTCCTCGGCCACGAAGAAGAAGAAGTTGACGACTTGCTCCGGCTCGCCATTGAACTTCTTGATCAGCGTCCGGGTCCTGCGTGGCGATGCCGACCGGGCACGTGTTCAGGTGACAGGCGCGCATCATGATGCAGCCCATCGTGATCAGCGGGGCGGTGGCGAAGCCCATCTCCTCGGCGCCGAGCAGCGCGGCGATGACGACGTCGCGGCCCGTCTTCATCTGACCGTCGGTCTGGACGATGATCCGGTCGCGCAGCTTGTTCAGCACGAGCGTCTGCTGGGTCTCGGCGAGGCCGATCTCCCACGGCACGCCGGCCGACTGGATCGAGCTGACCGGCGACGCGCCCGTGCCGCCGTCGTGGCCCGCGATCACGACGTGGTCGGAGTTCGCCTTCGCGACGCCCGCAGCGACCGTGCCGACGCCGACCTCGGCGACGAGCTTGACCGAGACGCTGCCGCTCGGGTTCGCCGTCCGCAGGTCGTAGATCAGCTGCTTGAGGTCCTCGATCGAGTAGATGTCGTGGTGCGGCGGCGGCGAGATCAGGCCCACGCCCGGCGTCGAGTGGCGGATCTTCCCGATGTACTCGTCCACCTTGTGGCCGGGGAGCTGGCCGCCCTCGCCCGGCTTCGCGCCCTGGGCGATCTTGATCTGCATCTGGTCCGAGTTGACGAGGTAGTGCGCGGTCACGCCGAACCGTCCCGACGCCACCTGCTTGATCGCCGAGCGGCGGGAGTCGCCGTTCGGGTCGAGCGTGTAGCGGCGGGCGTCCTCCCCGCCCTCGCCCGTGTTCGACTTGCCCGCCGAGGCGGTTCATCGCGATCGCGAGCGTCTCGTGCGCGATCGACGAGATCGACCCGAGCGACATGGCGCCGGTCGAGAAGCGCTTCACGATCTCGCTGGCGGGCTCCACCTCTTCGATCGGGACGGGCTTCGCGTCCTCCTTGATCTTCGAGCAGGCCGCGCAGCGTCATGCGCGCGCGTGACTCGTCGTTGACCCGCCGCGAGAACTCGTCGTAGGTCTCGCGCCCGCCGTGGCGCACCGCGTGCTGGACGAGCGCGATCGTCTCGGGGTTCCACTGGTGCCGCTCGCCGAAGCGCCGCCACTGGTGCACGCCGCCGACCGGCAGCCGCTCGGCGGTCTCCGGGTAGGCGCGCCGGTGCCGGGCGAGCGCCTCGATCGCGAGCTCGTCGATGCCGATGCCCGCCGATGCGCGAGGTCGTGTGCGTGAAGTAGCTGTCGACCAGGTCCTTGTTCAGGCCGACCGCCTCGAAGATCTGCGCGCCGGCGTACGAGCGCACGGTCGAGATGCCCATCTTCGAGATCGTCTTGAGGACTGCCCTTGCCCATCGCCGTCACGTAGTTCTGCTCGGCGACGTCCGCCGACTCGACGCCCGGCAGCAGCCCCTGGTCGAACATGTCGCGCAGCGTCTCGAGCGCCAGGTACGGGTTGACCGCGCTGGCGCCGTAGCCGAGCAGGCAGCAGATGTGGTGCACCTCGCGCGGCTCGCCCGACTCGACGACGAGGCCCGTCTGCAGGCGCGTGCCCTCGCGGACCAGGTGGTGGTGCACGCCCGCGGTGGCGAGCAGCGCCGGGATGGGCGCGCGATCCGAACCGGCGGCGCGGTCGGAGATGACGATGATGTTGTCGCCCTTCGCGATCAGCTCGGACGACTCGCGGCAGAGGCGCTCCATCGCGCGCTCGAGGCCCTCGGGCCCCTCCTCCACCGGCCACGTGGCGTCGAGGACGTCGGCCGAGAAGACGTCGTGGTCGACCTGCTTCAGCTTCTCGATCTCGAAGTTGCGCAGCAGCGGCTGCCCGATGATCAGCTGGTGCGCGTGCTCGGGCGAGGACTCGAACAGGTTCGACTGCGGGCCGACCGCGCTCTCGAGGCTCATCACGACGCGCTCGCGGATCGGGTCGATCGGCGGGTTCGTGACCTGCGCGAAGAGCTGCTTGAAGTACCCGTAGAGCGCGGGCGCCCTGTCCGACAGCACCGCAAGCGCGAAGTCGTTGCCCATCGACCCGGTCGGCTCGGCCGTCAGCGCCCCGCCCATGTCGCGCAGCGTCACGCGCAGGTCCTCCTGCGAGTAGCCGTACATGAGCTGGCGGGTGACGATCGGGTCTGCGGGGACCTCCGCGGGCGCGACATCCTCGAGGTCGTCGAGGTGCACGCGAGCCCTCGCGGAACCAGTCGCCGTAGGGCTGGCGGTGCGAGATCTCGTGCTTGATCTCGCCGTCCTCGACGACGCGCCCCTTGTCGAGGTCGACCATGAAGATCTTGCCCGGTGCGAGCCGGCCCTTGCGGACGATCTGGTCGGCCGGGTACTCGAGCACGCCCGTCTCCGACGCCATCACGACGAAGTCGTCCTTCGTCACCTGCCAGCGCCCCGGCCGCAGGCCGTTGCGGTCGAGCGTCGCGCCGAGCAGCGTGCCGTCGCAGAACGCGACGCTCGCGGGGCCGTCCCACGGCTCCATCAGGCACGAGTGGAACGCGTAGAAGTCGCGCAGCCAGTCGGGCATCGCATCGTGGTTCTCCCACGCCTCCGGCACCATCATCATCAGCGCGTGCGGGAGCGACCGGCCCGCCAGCACGAGCAGCTCGAGCACGTTGTCGAACGTCGCGGAGTCCGAGCCGCCGGGGCGGACGGCGGGGATGACCTTGTCGAGGTCGTCGCCGAACAGGTCGCTCGCGAGCGTCGACTCGCGCGCGCGCATCCAGTTGATGTTCCCGCGCAGCGTGTTGATCTCGCCGTTGTGGCAGATGATCCGGTACGGGTGGGCGAGCTCCCAGCTCGGGAACGTGTTGGTCGAGAAGCGCGAGTGGACCAGCGCGACGGCGGTCTTGAAGCGCTCGTCGCCGAGGTCCGCGTAGTAGCGCGGGAGCTGCGGGCTGGTGAGCATGCCCTTGTAGACGATCGTCTTCGAGCTGAAGCTCGGGATCGCGAGGTCCTCGCCCGCCTCGCGCTCGATCAGCCTGCGGATCACGTAGGCCTTGCGCTCGAACGCGTCCTGGTCGCCGTCCGTCTGCTTGCCCACGAACACCTGGCGGATCGTCGGCTCGACCTCCGCCGCGCTCGGGCCTGGGACCGAGTGGTCGACGGGGACGTCGCGCCAGCCGAGCAGGGCTTGTCCCTCGGCTGCGACCGTCCGCTCGGTCAGGTCCTCGAGCTCGCGCCGGCGTGACTCGTCGTCGCGCGGCAGGAACATGACCCCGACCGCGTACTCGCCCAGCGGCGGGCAGCTCGAAGTCGAGAACGGCGCGGAAGAACTCATCGGGGATCTGGCACAGGAGGCCGGCACCGTCGCCCGTGTCGATCTCGGCGCCGCTCGCGCCGCGGTGCTCGAGGTGGTCGAGCACGTACAGCGCGCGCGCGACCGTCTCGTGCTTCTTCGCGCCCGTGAGGTCGGCAACCGCGCCGATGCCGCAGTTGTCGTGCTCGAAGCTTGGGTCGTAGAGGCCAGCGGCCTCGGGTCGCTTTCTCATGGGTTCCTAGGGAGATCGGCGGCGGCGGCCCGAGGGCCGAAGTGAACCGGCAATTGTATCCAGGCACCGGTCGAAATTCGCGCCCCGCCCGGGAAATAGAAGAGGCCCGCCGAAGCGAGCCTCTTCCGTAGCTGGTCGATAAGCCGGATCCTGTCGCGTGCAGCCATCCATCTGTGCGGCCTACCTGGGACTCGGCGAGCAGCGTCGTCGTCCCTGCTTGGCCTTGCACCGGGTGGGGTTTGCCTTGACGCGGTCCCGTCACCGGGCCGCCGGTGCGCTCTTACCGCACCTTTTCACCCTTGCCGGCGGGGACGGCTCGAGCGTCGCCCCCGCTTAGGCGGTTGTTTTCTGTGGCACTTTCCCGCGGCTTTCGCCGGGTCGGGTTTCCCGACCACCCCGCTCTGCGGTGTCCGGACTTTCCTCGAGCGGTTTTCTCTCCGCCCGCGGCTGCATGACCAGCAGGGGAATTCTAGGCGCGGTGGCGCGGAAAATCGACCGTGAAGGTGCAATATCCGCGCCACCGCGCTTCGGCACCCGACCGCCGCCGGTCGGGAGATTCCGTCCTGCAGCACGTCAATTTCCCGACCACCGTACTGTTGAGCGCAGTCTGCGCACGCGCTCTAGAACAGTCGCGGCCGCACTGCTCGCAGCATGCGTCGACCACGCGTGCCGCTAGGGTGCCGCCGCACACGGGACACTCGGCGGTGCCGCTGCGCGAGCACTGCCTCGTGCGCGCGTGTAAGTAACTGTCCGAGCGTGATGCCGGTGGGCCCGCCGCACGGACGGCGCTCGCGCCGGACCTGGACCTGCTCCTCGCAGACGGCCGTGGCGCTCATCACGCCACCCTCCTGCAGAGGCCCACCACGCGCCCGAGGATCTGCGCGTCGCGCGTGCGGATCGGCTCGTGGGCGTCGTTCTCCGGCTGGAGCCGGATGTGGTCCTTCTCCTTGAAGTAGCGCTTGACCGTCGCCTCCTCGCCCACCAGCGCAACGACGATCTGTCCGTTGCGCGCGGTCTTCTGCTGCTGGACGGTCACGTGGTCGCCGTCGAGGATGCCCGCGTCCTTCATCGAGTCGCCCTTGATTCGGAGGATGAACTCGCCGTCGTCGCCGCCCGCGATCGGCGGCACATCGACGTAGTCCTCGACGTTCTCCTCGGCGAGGACCGGCGCGCCGGCGGCGACCTGGCCCACGAGCGGCAGGCCGGCGGGCGCGACGAGGCTCTTCGCCTTGTCGACCAGCACCTCGATCGCGCGCGGCTTGGTGGGGTCGCGCTTGAGCAGGCCGAGCTTCTCCAGGTTCGACAGGTGAGCGTGGACCGTGGACGACGACGTGAGGCCGATCGCCTTCCCGATATCGCGGACGGTCGGCGGGTAGCCGTGCTCGCCCGAATAGCGCTTGATGAAGTCGAAAATCTCCTGCTGACGCTTCGTGAGGTTGAGCTCGACCACGGTCTACCTCCTTGGGGCCAAAACGAACATGTGTTCGACACTGTAGGTTCTCCGGCGGACGACTTCAACCCGATGTCGGCATTCCTCATCCTCCACGGGCTGGAGGGCTCAGGCCCGGACCACTGGCAGACCTGGCTGGCGGGGCGGCTGCGCGCGCGCGGCGAGCGCGTGTCCTATCCCCACCTGCCCGACCCGTTCGATCCGCACCCCGCCGACTGGGACCGCGCGCTGAGCTTGGAGCTGGCGATCCTCGCCGACGCCGTCGTCCTGTGCCATTCGCTCGCCTGCCTGGCGTGGCT
Source organism: uncultured Thermoleophilaceae bacterium (assembly GCA_963846865.1). GTDB lineage: Bacteria > Actinomycetota > Thermoleophilia > Solirubrobacterales > Thermoleophilaceae > DASPHG01. Next base: position 412,324 of record CAWJXU010000010.1, read on the forward strand.
GCGCATCGCAGCGCGACCGGGCTCCGAGCGGCTCGCCTCGCGGGTGCTGCTCGTAGCCCCACCCTGGCGCGACGATGTCGAGCCGGTGGCTCGCTTCCTCGAGCATGGGGCGCGGCCGCGAGACGTGACGCGCGCGGCCGCGGAGACGCTGATCGTCTGCTCGGACGACGATCCGTACTGCCCGGCGGGCGCTGTCGCGAAGTACGCCGAGCCCCTCGGCATACCCGCGCATGTGATCCCGGGGGCGGGCCACATCAACACCGAAGCGAGCTACGGCGAGTGGCCGGATGTCGAGGCGTGGGCGCTCGGGGAGGCCGCGTTCCCGGTTCTATACTCGCGCTGAGTCACGCGCCTGTGGCGGAATTGGTAGACGCGCAAGGTTGAGGGCCTTGTGGGCCGTATGGCCCGTGGGAGTTCGAGTCTCCCTGGGCGCATAAGCAAGCAAGCATTGGCAGCCGCGCCCACCTCGCACGGCGGCAGCGGAGGAGTAGCGTTGGACTATGCCTTCCCCGTGGCCATCTCTCAGCTACGGCCCGTGGAGCGCGACCTGCGACACGCTCCATGCACACACCCAGGTGCTGGGGAAACTCGCGGTCGAGCTCGCACCGCCGGAGCCGCAGCTCCAGCACGCGGCACTACGGCTAAGCGCGCGCGGCTGGGAGACGCTTGCACTGCCGGCGCCGGACGGCTCCGGCGCGATCGTCGCAGCGCTTGACCTACACGCGAGCGAGGCCGTGGTCGAGCACAGCGCCGGTCATGAGACACGGATCGCGCTGACGCCCAACCGGCCGGTGGCGGAGGTGACCCGGGAGGTGCTCGAGGCTGTCGGCCGCGTGGGAGGCACCGTGGAGATCAATCCGACTCCCCAGGAGGTGCCGTGGCAGGTGCCGCTAGACGACGACCATGAGCATGCGACCTATGAGGCCGATCAGGTCGCGACCTACTTCGAGGCCGCGACTCGCGCGGCGCTTGTTCTCGGTGAGTTCAGGGCGCCGTTTCGGGGTCGCTCGACGCCGGTCAATGCCTGGTGGGGGACCTTTGACCTCGCGGTCAACTTCTTCTCGGGGCGGCCGGCCGATCCGCCCTCCGACGACTTCATCATGCGCAACGGGGGAGATGCCCAGCAGGTCGGGATTGGGTGGTGGCCGGGGGATCCGACCCACGAGCAGGCCGCCTTTTTTGCCCTCGCCTATCCGTCGCCCGATGGCTTCGGCGGCGCGGACCTGGGTCCCGCGCCGGGGCGCTGGGACGCCCAGCTCGGCGAGTACGTGCTCGACTGGGAGGAGATACGGGAGAGCCCGAGATCCGCATGCCCTCGCGTTGGAATTCGCCCGGTCGGCATTCCGCCACGCCTGCGAGGTGTGCGAGTGGGATCCGGCGCTGGCGGCCACCGCAGACGGTGTTCCGCCGGCGATTAGGTGATCTGAGGGCCGCGCTCGGGCAAACCTACGGGGCGTCCGTGTGGCGCAGATGGTGGCTCACGTCACCGACGAGATCTGTTCGGACTTGCCTCTCAACGAAGCGCCACTGCCCGTCGCGGCGCTCGAAGCGATCTAGGTAGCGACCGCTAACGATCGGCTGCAGAGCCAGTCCGGGCAGCGCCTGCAGAGCGGTGAAGTACGAGCGCGAAACCGCTGTTCCTGCTTCTTCGTCGACCTCGATCGCGATATTGGTGGTGACGTGCTTGGTGCGCGGCGTGCCGTCGTCGTAGACGATCAGGCTGTCCCGGAGCAGCTTCTCGATCGCGTTTCGGCCGCTCACCGACCCGGTGGCACCCGTGAAGGTGGCGTCTGCGAGCAAGATGCCGACCCCTGGAAAGTCCCCGCCGTCCACGAGCTCGGCGTAGGTTGCGATCAGGTTCTCGATCGCTCGGTTGCTCGACGGTGGATCGGGCCGGATGCTCACGTCCACCTCCTTCCCTGCGTGGGTCTTCCTCATAGTCCGAACGCCTCCCGTCGTGACTCGGGAACCAAGTCGAGGTACTCATGGTGCTTCTGTATGTATGAGTTGACGAACGGGCAGAAGGGCAACACCTCCAACCCCTCGCGCCGGGCGTCATCGAGGGCGCCTTTGACGAGCGCCGATCCCACGCCCTGACCCTCGAAGGCGTCGTCGACCTCGGTGTGGATGAAGGCGATCAGCCCGGGGCGCGACCGGTACGCCGTGAAGCCGGCCAGCTTCCCGTCGGCCGTTGCCTCGTAGCGCTGCTCGTCTGGGTCGTTGCGTACTTCGACGGGAATAAGGACATCGTACGGCTGATCGGTACTCTCACCTCGATGGACATCGCCCCCGTCCGCGGCCACATCGAGGAGCTCGTCGCGGAGGAACACCGGCTCCGCGAGAGCCACGCTGGCCAAGCGCTCGGGGAAGACGAGCGCGCCCATCTGGACGCAGTCGTCGCCGAGCTCAACGCCTGCTGGGACGTCCTGCGCCGTCGGCGTGCCGGGCAACCCGACCATGTCGACGACGCGACCGTTCCGGAGCCGCCGAACTAGCTGTAGCCCGGCCGGGTTTGCTGGTCGTCTAGTTCGCGGCAGCCCCGTGGGCTGGTTGAGCCGACCGTGACGCTTCTTTGATGAGGTCGGCCACCGCTTCCGGCTGCGACTGATAGATCGCATGGCTTCCCTCGACCTCGACCACGGTCGAACCCGCGCGCTCGGACATGGACCGCTGAGCCGGCGGCGGGATCATGTGGTCTTCAGTCGCAACGAGGTACCAGCTCGGCTTGGTCCGCCACGCCGCCTCACTGATCCGTTGGCTCAGGGCTTCAACGCCCCACGGGACTTGTGAGTCGGCCATGAACTCCGCCTCGTCGGCATCCACGTCTGCCGCGAACGAGTCATGGAACTTCTGCCTGTCCAGGAACAGGAAGCCGTCCTGCGGCGGCTGAATCGGCGGCACGGGGGCGTCGGGCGGCGGGTCAGCGATCAGCGTTTCCACCGATTCACCCGTATCCGGGGCGAAGCCCGCGATGTAGACCAGCGTCTCCACATTGGGGTCATTGCCAGCCTCCGTGATCACCGCTCCGCCATACGAATGGCCAACGAGCGTGACCGGTCCGTCCTGCGCCTCGATGGCGCGCCGGGTCACGGCGGCGTCATCTTCGAGCGAGACTGTCGGATTCTGGACGATGCTTACGTTGTAACCGTCGTCTTTCAGGAGGCGATAGACAGCCTCCCATCCGGAGCCGTCCACGAAACCTCCGTGAACGAGAACAACGTTCCTGGCTGAACCAGTAGCCATGGGGAACTCCTTACTTCGGGGGCGTTGCCGACCCTACGCCTCCCCCCAACCACCTGCAAGCCCGGATGCCTGAGAGCACGCGGCGAACGAGGCAGGCGAGATGAGCGAGCGCCGCCGGTGCCGGGATACTGGGGCCGATGTCTCGCGAGAACCTTGAGCTCGTACGCAGCATTTACGACGCGGTCACGCAGCGCGACAGCGTCTCACCCTTCGAGATCTACTCGGAGGACATCGTGTGGGACTGGTCGGGCGTAAAGCGCGCCGCGCTGTACGAGAAATCCGTGTACACGGGGCATGAAGGCATCCGAGCCGCCTGGCGCGAGTCCCTCGACGTCTTCGGAGCGGTGGATTTCGATGTCGTCGAGTTGATCGACGGTGGCGATCGGGTGCTCGCCGAGATCCACGAGCGTGCAACCGGTCGCTCGAGCGGCGCGCCGGTGGAGGCCGTGCACTTCGCGGTCTGGACCCTCGCCAACGGCAAGGTGGTTCGACTCGAGATATTCGACGACCGGGAGCCCGCCTTGGACGCGGCCGGGCTTCGCTAGCTCCGAACTCACAGCAGATGAGCGTGCAACTCAACGATCGCGTGGCTGACGTGTTTGACTAAAGGCCATGGCCGAGCATGCGGTGGTGGTCGCCGGCGGGGGTCCGACGGGGCTGATGCTGGCGGGCGAGCTGGCGCTGGCAGATGTGGACGTCGCCATTGTCGAGCGGCGCGCGAGCCAGGACCTCGCCGGCTCGCGCTCAGGCGGTCTGCACTCGCGGACGATCGAGGTTCTCGATCAGCGCGGAATCGCTGAACGGTTCCTGGAGGAGGGGCAGGTAGCCCAGGTCGCGGCGTTCGTGGCCGGCGCCACCCTTGACATCAGCGACTTCCCGACCCGGCACCCGTACGGGCTCGGGCTGTGGCAGAACCACATCGAGCGCATCCTGGCCGGCTGGGTCGACGAGCTCGAGGTACCGATCCATCGCGGATGTGAGGTGACCGGTTTCGCGCAGGACGAGAGTGGCGTCGACGTTCAGCTGTCCGGCGGCCAGTCGTTGCGGGCGAAATACCTCGTCGGCTGCGACGGCGGTCGCAGCCTCGTCCGCAAGGCAGCCGGCATCGACTTCCCGGGCTGGGATCCGTCAACCAGCGCCCTGCTCGCCGAGGTCGAGATGAGAGAGCAGCCGGAGCTGGGCATCCGCCGAAATGACAAGGGCATCCACTCCCTCGGCAGGGTGGAGTACGAGATCCGCGACGGCGAGATCGTCTACGCGGACGAGGGGCCGGTACGGGTCATGGTGACCGAAGGGCAGGCCGGGCACACGGGCGAGCCGACCCTGCGTGATCTCAGCGAGGCGGTCATCGCCGTCTGGGGGACGGACTACGGGATGCAGAGCGCCACCTGGATCTCGAGGTTCACCGACATGACCCGGCAGGCGGCGTCCTACCGGGAGGGACGGGTGCTGCTGGCCGGCGACGCCGCCCACGTGCATTCCCCGGTGGGCGGACAGGGCCTCAACACCGGCGTGCAGGATGCGGTGAACCTGGGCTGGAAGCTGGCCCAGGTGGTCAACGAGACATCACCGGAAAGCCTCCTGGACACCTACCACGCGGAGCGCCACCCGGTCGCTGCCCGCGTGCTGCGCAACACGATGGCGCAATCCGTGCTCCTCCGCCCGGACGACCGCATCGAGGCTTTGCGCGACAAGGTGTCCGAGCTGCTGAGCATGGACGAGCCGCGCAAGCGGTTCGCCGGGATGTTGTCCGGCCTCGACATCCACTACGACCTCGGCGAGGGACACCCGCTGCTCGGGCGGCGCATGCCCGACCTCGAGCTGGACACCTCGGGTGGCCCACTGCGGGTGTTCAGCTTGCTGCACGAGGCTCGGCCCGTGCTGCTCAACCTCGGTGAGCCCGGCGGCTTCGACATCTCACCGTGGGCGGACCGGGTTCAGATGATCGATGCGAAATATGACGGGCCGTGGGAGCTTCCCGTACTTGGTGAGGTTGCTGCTCCCACTGCCGTGTTGATCCGGCCCGACGGATATGTCGGCTGGGTGGGAGTGCTCGCGGACCCGGGGCTCCCCGACGCGCTCACCACCTGGTTCGGGCGGCCGACTACGGCGTAGCGCTTGCATTCGCGACTGTGCGGTGGGAGAGTCGACCGAAAGGCCCGGCATTCGGGCCGGGCCGTAACGGGAAGGACTCGCATGGCTGACCGAGTGCTGTTCATCAGCTGGGGATCGCCCATCCCCGGCCGCGAGGAACGCGGGCTCGAAGTGTTCAACGATGCCATCGGCATCTGCGGACGGATGCAGCAGGAAGGCCGCATAGAGAAGTTCGATGTTGTGCTGTTCCGGCCCAATGGCGAGCTGAACGGCTACATCCAGCTTCACGGCTCGGAGGAGCAGCTGGCCGCTGTCCGTGAGGACGAGGAGTTCATGGGCAACACGGCCGACGCCAGCCTGGTGGTCAACAACCTTCGGCACCTCGACGGTGCGGCGAACGACGAGGTCGCGCGCCAGGTGGGGAGGTACCAGGAGGCCGTCGGGCGCGTTCCGCAGGCCGTCTGACGTACTGGCGTATCCGTCTAGGCCCGGTGTCACCCTGTTGGGATCGCCGATGATTCGCGACACCCACTGATCGCCGCTCACATCGAAGCGATCTCGCGCCGGGCCGAGATGGATGCCGACCGGCTTGCCTCGAGTCTGCTCCGGCGCTCCTGGCCGGGCGGATCGGGTGACCGGATCGAACCCGTCGCGCTCGACTGGCTCCGCCGTTGGGGCCCGCGCGGGGTCGGCGGGCCGGCGCCGGCGTGCTCATGCGCCGGCGGCCGCTGCGACATCTGCAATTAGATCGGCGCGACAACGCAGGGCGCGTACCATCGTGAGATAGCCGCGTACGCACCCGAGCACGAAGTCCTGATCATCGGGGCCGGTTTCTCCGGCATCGGGATCGCCATCAGCCTCGACAAGGCCGGGATCCACGACTACCGCATCGTCGAGGCGGGCGACGCGTTCGGCGGCACGTGGCACTGGAACAACTATCCGGGCCTCTCCGTCGACATTCCGTCGTTCAGTTACCAGTACTCGTTCGAGAAGCGCACGAACTGGTCGCGCGTATATGCACCCGGCGCCGAGCTCCGCGCATACGCCGAGCACTGCGCGCGGAAGTACGGGCTCTACGACCGGGTGCGCTTCGGCACGCGCGTCGACGGCATCGTCTTCGACGAGCGGAATCACGTCTGGCGCCTGCAGACCGACGGCGGCGAGGAGCTCGTCGCCCGACACGTGGTCGACGCGACCGGCGTCCTCACGATTCCGAAGCGGCCAAGCATCCCCGGCGTAGAGGCGTTCCAGGGCGTCACGATGCACACCTCGCGCTGGGACCACTCCCAGGACCTGCGCGGCAAACGGGTAGCGGTCATCGGCACGGGCGCCTCGGGCGTGCAGGTCATCCCTTCGATCGCGCCGGACGTAGCGCAGCTGACGGTCTTCCAGCGCACCGCGATCTGGTGTCTGCCGAAGTTCGACCCACCGCTGTCGCCTCGGCTGGGCCGCGCGCTCGAGCGTATTCCCGGGCTGCTGGGCGCGGCGCGTGTCGCCAGCCAGACGCTCGTCGAGCTCGCCTTCACGTTCGCGGCGCACTACTACGGGCGCCTTCCCGCGGCGCGGTTGTTCGAGAAGCAGGCGCGCGCGTACCTCGAGCAGGAGGTCGAGGATCCCGTCGTGCGCGACAAGCTGACGCCGCGCTACCCGCTCGGGTGCAAGCGGCCCGGATTCCACAACGAATACCTCGCCACGTTCAACCGCAGCAACGTCCTGCTCGAGACCGCGCCGATCGCGCGTATCGAGCCGGACGCCGTCGTAACCGAGGACGCGACGCGTCACGAGACCGACGTGCTGATTCTCGCCACCGGCTTCAAGGTCTTCGACCCGGGCAACATGCCGGCCTACCCCGTGAAGGGCGTGGGAGGTCTCGACCTCGAGGAGTTTTGGCGGGAGAACCGCTTCCAGGCCTACGAGGGGGTCAGCGTCCCCGGCTTCCCGAACTACTTCACGGTCTTCGGGCCGTACGGCTACAACGGCTCGTCGTACTTCAACCTGATCGAGACGCAGGCCCGCCACATCCTCCGTTGCCTGGGCCATGCGCAAGCGCAGGGCGCAACGTACGTGGAGGTCACGCGGGAGGCGAACGACCGCTTCTTCGCTGAGATGCTGCGCCGTCGCGGCGACCAGGTCTTCTGGCAGCCCGGCTGCGCGGTGGCGAACAGCTACTACTTCGACCCGCACCACGGCGACGTCCCGCTGAAGCCGATGTCGACGCTCGAGGCGGTATGGCGCGCGCGCCGCTTCCCGCTCGAGGACTATCGCTTCGAGCGGCTGCCGCAGCGAACTTTGTCAGAGCCGCTCGTGGCTTAGCGAGTCCCGTATGTTGCGCCCGTGAGAGCCGTCGTATGCGAAGAGGCGAAGCTCGAGGTCGCGGACCTCGATCAGCCCGAGCCGGCGAAGGGGCAGGTGCTCCTCAACGTACTTCGCTGTGGGATCTGCGGGTCCGACCTCCACGCCCGCCACCACGCCGACGAGGCGGCCGACATCCTCGTCGAGGCGGGCTATGACGGCTTTATGCGCTCCCACCAGCGGGTCGTCCTGGGCCATGAGTTCTCCGGCGAGGTCGTCGACTACGGCCAGGGCTGCCGCAAGAAGGTGTCGGCAGGACACCCGGTCGTCGCGCTGCCGCTGACGCGCCGCGGCGCAGAGGTGCACGCGATCGGGCTGTCGGAGGCGGCCCCCGGCGGCTACGCCGAGCAGGTCGTCGTCGAGGAGTCCCTGATGCTCCCGGTGCCGAACGGCCTGTCCACCGATGTCGCGACGCTCACCGAGCCGATGGCGGTCGGGTGGCACGCCGTCCGCCGATCGGAGGTGAAGAAACGCGATGTCGCGGTCGTGATCGGCTGCGGCCCCGTCGGGCTCGCCGTCATCTGCATGCTCAAGGCCCAGGGCGTCCGGACGATCGTCGCGAGCGACCTGTCCCCCGGCCGCCGCCGGCTCGCGACCGCATGCGGCGCGGACGTTGTGATCGACCCGGCCATCGAGTCCCCATACGCGCGGTCAGAGGAGCACGGCCACCTCACCGCGGTCCCGCAGCTCGCCGAGCTCGGCATCGCGACCATGGAGAAGCTGCGCGGACTGCCGCTTCCCTGGCACCACGTGATGCGCACGGCCGTGGCGCTCGGCGCCGGGCCGAAGCGGCCGATCGTCTTCGAGTGCGTCGGCGTGCCCGGCATCATCGACCAGATCGTCGCGAGCGCGCCGCTCTACTCGCGCGTCGTCGTGGTCGGCGTGTGCATGGAGCCGGACAAGCTGCGTCCCGCGATGGCGATCAACAAGGAGATCGACCTCCGCTTCGTCGTCGGCTACACGCCGGTCGAGTTCCGCGACACCCTCCACATGCTCGCCGAGGGCAAGGTGAATCCTGGCCCGATGATCACCGGCACAGTCGGTCTCGAAGGCGTCGACGGCGCGTTCGACGCGCTCGGCGATCCCGAGACTCACGCGAAGATCCTCATCGACCCCCAGACTTGAGCGACGGCGTCCGATACCTCGCCCTGCTTCGCGGCATCAATGTCGGCGGCAAGAACCTCGTGAAGATGGCGGACCTTCGCGCGGCCTTCGAGGAGATGGGGTTCGCAGGCGTCGCCACCTACATCGCGAGCGGGAACGTGCTGTTCCGTGCTCCGCGGCAAAAGCGCGATGAGATGGCGGCCCGCATCGAGTCGGAGCTGACGCGGCGCTTCGGCATCGAGCTGAAGGTCGTGCTGTTGACCGAGGCGCAGCTGAAGGCCGTGGTCGAAGGCGCCCCGCGCGGGTTCGGGGGCGCCTCCCACCTCTGCGACGTGGTCTTCGTGCGCAAGCCGCTGACGGCGAAGAAGGCGTTCGGCCTGATCGACCCCCGGGAGGGCGTCGACCGTGCCTGGCCGGGGAAGGGCGTCCTCTACTTCTCGCGGCTCGCCGCGAAGGCACCGAGCAGCCGGCTCAACAAGGTCGCCTCCCTGCCCGAGTACAAGAACATGACCCTCCGCAGCTGGAGCACTACGACGAAGCTGCTGGGCGTGATGGAAGGGTCGTAGGCGCTCAGCCGGCGTCGCAGACCGGGGTATACGTCCGGTCCGGGAGCGCGTCGTCCCACTCGTCCTCTGTCAGATCTCGCCCGGCGACCGCGCACGCGTGCCGCTTCCACGCGTCAACCGTCGTGTCGAGCCTGACAGCGCGCTCCTCCGAGGAGGCCGCGAACAGATGCGAGCCGTCGCGGCTGAACAGCGCGGCCACGAACACGCCGGGATCCACGCGCAGCGGCGAACCGATCGGCCGCTGGGTCGCGACGTCCCGCAGCAGGACAGTTCCGTCCTCGCTCCCGCTCGCGAGCGTCCGGCCGTCGGGGCTGAAGTGAAGCGACAGGATGCGGCCGTCGTGACCCTCTAGAGCTGGGCCGACGCGTCGCCAGTCCTCGGTCGACCAGAGCTGCACCAGGCCGTCGTAGTACCCCGTCGCGAGCAGGTCGCCGCTCGGGCTGAACGCGACAGAGCGTGCCATGTCATCCGTCTTCAGCCGCTTGACGACCTCGCCGGTCGCCGGGTCGCGGATCTCGAAGCCACGGTCGAATGCCGCCAGCGCGAGGAACCTGCCATCCGGGCTGAACTCGAGCGACGGAGCCAGCGTCCTGAACTTCACGCCGGTGAGTTCGCGCCGGCCGACGTCCCAGATCCGCACGGGGCCGCCGAAGTTCTCGCTCGCGGCAAGGAGCCGCCCGTCGTGCGAGAACGCAAGGGCCTGGGAGGTGCTCCCGAGGCCCGTCAGCTTCTCGACCGGACTCAACGTGCGCGCGTCAACAAGCCGAAGCTCGCCGTCCTTGCCGGTCGCCGCCAGTAGCCGTCCGTCCGGGCTGAAGGCGATCGCCGCCACGAAGCCGTGCAGCACGCGCGCGCTGCGGCGCCGCTGGAGTGTCTCGGCGTCTATGAGGATGACGGTGCCGTCGCTCTGCGACACGGCCAGCGTCTTGCCGTCGGGACTTGCGGCCAGGCCCTTGGGGTACTCGTCACCGTCGTCGGGGATGAACGGTGGGCCGGCGTCGAACGGCTGGACGAGACGCCGCTCGCCTGAGAGGTCCCAGGCGAAGGCGCGCGAGTCGAGCCCCGCCGTGTACAGGGTGTCTCCGTCGGAGGTGATTTCGAGCCCGCCGACCCCGGCGTTGTGCGCGGAGTACGTCTCCCGCACCGTCCCCTCGGGGAGATCCCAGACGAGCACCTCACCGTCATCGCGCGAGCTGACGAGCGTCCGGCCGTCGGGTGCGAAGAACGTCCGCGACAGGGGCGAGTCATGACGACCGCTCAACCGCGTGATGGCGCCGGAGCGCGGATCGAAGAGCCGGAGGCGGCCATCGTCCGAGCCGATTGCGAACTTGCGGCCATCCGGGCGCACGCTCATGGACGAGCCACCAATCGGGTAGCGACGCACGACCCGGAGGCGCCTCGGGTCGATCTCGTAGGTCTCCCCCGCCCCCGTGCTCGTAGCGAACAGGCGTCGGCCGTCGGCCGTAGCAGCCAGTCCGGGCGACGGGGCACTCCCGATCGGCACGCCGCGGCCATCGACGGCCCCGGTGCGGGCGTCGACCCGGTACAGGACGGACGGCGAGCCGCTGTCGGTGTAGCTCTCGAAGACGATGTGGCTCTGCTGGACGACCATGTCGCGGCCGTTCGGCATGAAGGAGACGTTCCCGTAGATGACATCCGCCGGGATCCGACTAGGGAAGCGAGGAAGGTCGACACGAAGCCGCCGCTCTCCGGTGCGCGCGTCGATCAGGTCGAGGATCGCTTTCGTCGGGGGCGCGTCCCCTAGCTGCTCGCCGACCACCGCGAGGGTGCGGCTGTCCGGCGAGAACCGCAGCTGCTGGATCACGCCCTCACTGGCGAGGGCGTACGGCTCGCCCACCTGCTCACGTGTGGCCGTGTCGAGGATCGTCACGACGCCTCGCTCACCGCCGAGGGCGACGAGGCGCCCATCGGGGCTGACCCCGAGCGACCACAGGGGCCAACCGTCGGAGTCGTGCAGCTCACCCAGAGCAGCCGGATGCCGGAGCAGGACCGAGAACAGGCTGCCGCGGGTGGCGAGCGACTCATCGAGTTCGATCCCGGCACGCGTGAGCAGCAGCGCGTGATCGAGGCGATCGTCGGTGACCGCCTGGGCCCCGAGCCTTTGCGCGTCGGCCGCCTCGGCGGCTCCGCGGGCGTCGCCGCGCTGGTCGAGTGCGATCAACGCCCGCGACGATCGCGACCGCGAGAGCGACGCACGCTGCCGCCAGGAGCACGCGCAGGCGCTGGTTGGCCCGCCGCCCGCGCTCGGCCTCGTGCTCGCTCGCCAAACGGCTCGCCTCGAGGAACTCGCGCTCCAGCGTGTTGAGCTCGTCGCCGTGCTCGGCAGCTCCAGTCCAGCGCGGACGAGAGCCGAACGCCGCGGTACAGCTCCCCGGGGTCACGCGCATCGCCATTCCATTCGGCCGCCGCGAGTGTGATGTGGCGGTGGAGGCGCCTCCCCTCGGTGTCCTCCTCGAGCCAACCGCGGAGCCGCGGCCATTCGCGCAACAGGGCCTCGTGCGCAACCTCGGCTGTCCCCTCGCCCACCGTGACCAAGCGGTTCGCCGTCAGCACTTCGAGCACGCGGGCCGCCTGCTCGTCGCGCGGGACTTCGAGCTCGTCGAGCGCTACGCGCCGGCGCGCAACCGCCTCGCGCCTCCTCGGACCCGGCGAGGCGGAGCAGGATGCGGCGCGCTGTTCGCTGCTCGTCCTCGCTCAATCGCCCGTAGGCGTCCTCGGCCAGGCGCGCGACCGCGCCGTCGACGCCTCCCGTGCGCTCGTACGCGGCCAGGCGCATCAGGCGACCCTCGCGCCGCTGCCAAAGCTCCAAGAGGGAGGTCGAGAGAAGTGGAAGCCCACCGGCCTGACCGGCGACGTCGTCGACGAGCTTCGTGACGAGCTCCCGCTCGACTACCACCCCCACCTTGCGCGCCGGCTCCGCGATCGCCTGCGCAAGCTCGCCCCGCCGCATCGCACCGACAAGCACGTGGCTCTCACCGAGCAGGCGCGCAAGCCCCGGATGGGCCGCGCAAGCGCCGTAGTAGTCCGCGCGAACCGCCAGGACGATCACGACTCGACCGTCGGAGCGGTGCGCGGCGCGCACGAGTGCGTCCATGTAGCTGACTCGCTGCTCGTGGTCGCCGGGGGAGGTGAACAGCTCCTCGAACTGGTCCACCGCCAGCAGCAGCCGCTCGTCCCCGCCGACGCCGTCGAGCGCGCGCTCAAGCTCGGCAAGCGAATGCTCACCGGGGCGCAGGACGACCTGCCGCCAGGCTTCACTGCCGGGGAGCACGCCACCTGCGAGAGCGGGCAGCAAGCCGGCGCGCAAGGTCGACGACTTGCCGCTGCCGGACGGCCCGACCAACCCGAGCAGCGTGGTCCCGGCGAGCCGCGCGACGATCTCGGCCACCAGCCGCTCGCGCCCGAAGAAGTAATCGGCGTCGGCGACCTCGAAGGTGGCAAGTCCCTTGAACGGGCAGATCGGCTCGCCACCGACATCCCCACCATCGGGCGCGGTTGCCCGCGGCCCGCAGGAGATGCAGATCCACGACGTCCGCGGCCAGCTCGGACTCGAGGTCCCGCAGCTCGCCCCGGCGCAGCCGCCGCCCGACCCGCCGCTTCGTCGACGCGCGCGGCCGTTTCGCGCGTCGCCCATTCGGCGCTCGGGATTGCCAGGTCGAGCGCCGGGTCCTGCCGCAGGACCGCCTCCTGCAGCCGTCGTAGCTCGGGCCCGGGTTCGACCCCGATCTCGTCGATGAGGACGGCGCGCGCGGAGCGAAAGCCCTCGAGCGCCTCGGCCTGCCGCCCGGCGCGGTACAGCGCGAGCATCCGCAGGGCGTGAAGGCGCTCGCTCAGGGGATGTTCGGCGACCAGGGCGTCGAGCCGCCCGATTGACTCGGTGTGACGGCCGGCCTCCAGGTCGGCTTCGATCGCCAGTTCGAGCGCGGCGAGGTGGAGTTCCTCGAGCCGGCGAACCTCGGCATCCGTGAACGGCTCGTCGAGATCGGCCAGCGGCGGCCCGCGCCAGAGCGCGAGCGCGGCCTGCGCGGCCTGTTCCGCGACAAGGCGCTCGAACCGGACCGCGTCCACCAGTTCGGGATCGACACGCAACTCGTACCACGCGCCCGCGCGTGAGGATCTCCGAGCCGCCGTCCTGCGCCAGCAGCTTCCTCAGCTGCGAGACGTACAGCTGCACCATCTTCGTGGCCGTGGCCGGCTGGCTCTCACCCCAAAGCCCCTCGATCAGGCGATCGGTCGAGACGCTCGCGTTGGGCTTGAGCGCAAGCATGGCGAGCACGGCGCGCTGTTTGGGACCGCCGAGGTGCAGCGGCGCATCGCCGTTCTGAACCTCGACCGGGCCGAGAAGTCGAATCTCCATCGCGAGTCCCTGCCCCGAGCGTAAGGCCCGTGATTGCCCGCGGCAAGCGGGTTGGCGCGCCTTCTACCGAGTTTCTACCGCCCTCTGGGACCGTCGCGGCATGACTCGATTCGCACTCGTGCTGCCAGCCCTCTGCGCCGGGGGTCTGGCCGCCGCGACTTCACCGGCGCTAGCAACGTTCCCAGGCCAGAACGGCAGGATCGCGTTCGACAGCGACCGCCACGGCGGCGACGGCGACATCTGGACGATGCGGCCGGGCGGTGGCGACCAACTGAACCTCACCCCGGGCTCCGAAGCGAACGAGAGCGCCCCGAACTGGCGCGCCGACGGCCGGAAGATCCTCTTCATGAGCGATCGCGAGACCGCCCGCAATCCGGACCCGCGCGGTTCCCGAGGACCCGACTTCGAGATCTTCGTGATGAACGCCAACGGCTCCAAGCCGCGGCAGATCACGGACAACGAGCTCGACGACGAGGACCCGGCATGGTCGCCCGACGGCAGCAGGATCGTCTTCCAGCGGGATTTCAACCCCGTTATCGGCAAGGTCAACTACGACCTCTTCACGATGGCGGCCGACGGCACCGACGAGCGCAGGCTGACGGACAGCCGGGGCGTGGACGACCTCCAGCCCAACTGGTCGTCGAAGGGAAAGATCGCCTTCGTGAGCGACGGCGACGGCGACCCCGAGATCTACTCGATGCGCGGGGACGGGTCGAAGGTTCGGAAGCTCACAAGTCGAACAAGCTCGACGACGAGTTCCCGAACTGGTCGCCGAACGGCAGGGCAATCGTCTTCCACCGCGCGCGGAACGACAATTTCGACGTCTACCGCATGCGTAGGGACGGGGGCGGCGTCGAGAGGCTGACAACCGACCCGGTCGGCGAGGGTATCCCCGCCTTTTCACCGGATGGCCGAATGATCACGTATTTCAGCGAGCGTGGCGAATCGTCCGACCTGTTCACGATGCGCCGAGGCGGCGGTGGTCAGAAGAACCGCACCAGCAACAAGGCGTTCGAGTTCGCGTCCGACTGGCAGCCGCGGCCGCGATGAGCGCGCTGGCCGCAGGCGGTTTCGACTGGAGCTCGGCGGGCATCGCTGTGGCGGCGCTGGCCGGGCTGCTGGTCGTCTCGATCGCAGTGGTGAGCGCGATTCGTGAAGCCAGGGATCGACACCCAAGGAGGAAGAAGCCATGACCAGAGCGATGAAGCGGCTAACCGTGCTGCTGACGGTGTCGTTCCTCGCGGCCGCCGGCTGCGGTGGCGACGACGATGACGGCAGAGGCGTCAGCCTCGGCGGCGCAGACCTGCGTCGACAGCTGGAACGCGGAGGCGAACCAGGCCCACCAGACCAGCCTGGCGGGCATCGTGTCGGCCGTGGGCATGCCCCCCGACGAGCTGCGCATGGGGACCTGGCCGGAAGCGGAACAGACGGTCTCCGTTTGGAGTCCTGAAAACGCATTCGCCGATACGACAGGCAAGGACACGGTCGCGACGGACACTTGTCTGATCTGCCGCCCGAATCACGCCAGGGCAACATCACCTTCTTCGAAGATGAGGGCGGCGAGTGGCAGTTCGTAAAGGAGCAGAGCGAGCCGCGTTCCAAGTTCCCCGCTCAGGCCCGGCGGAAGATCGCCGACGCCGAGAAGGCGACATCAGATGCCCTCGGCAAGCTGACGCTGAACTAGCAACTACCTAGGAGGCCGCCGCCGGGTCGGGATCGGGCCGGACGATCACGGTGTCCGCGACCGGGATGATCTCGTCGACCGGCAGGTCCGCCTTGGACGCGTGCTCGCGGATCGCCTCGGGGCTCGAAGCCTGGTAGATGCAGACCGTCCCCACCGAGCCCGACTCCTCGCCCAGCACGTACGAGCGGATCCAGCGGATGTCGTCCGACATCTCGTTGTCGCCCACGTCACGCGAGCGAGCCGCGGCCTGCTCGAGCTCCCCGCCGCTCTTCCATCCGCCCCTGCGCAGGATCACGTAAGTGTCCATGTGCTCTCCTCTCCGGTTGCTGTCTCTCGGAGCATCTCACCGATGCTCTGGGTTGTCGAAGTCGAAGCGGCAGCCGGCGTCCCACTCGGAGCGCTGGTTGCCGTGCGCCGGGATGCCTCCGGCGTCCTTCAGCATCCGCGCCACGTGCAGGAGGTTCCAGGTCATGAACGTGGTGTTGCGGTTCGTGAAGTCGTTCTCCGGGCCGCCCGAGTCCTCGTCGAGATAGCTGGGCCCCGGCCCGGCCTCGCCTATCCAGCCCGAGTCCGCCTGCGGCGGGATCGTGTAGCCGAGGTGCTGGAGCGAGTAGAGGATGTTCATCGCGCAGTGCTTGGCGCCGTCCTCGTTGCCCGTGATCAGGCATCCCGCGACGCGGCCGTAGTAGGCGTACTGCCCCTCGTCGTTCAGGAGGTGGCTGTTCCCGTACAGCCGCTCGATCACCCTTGTGCACACCGACGACTTCTCGCCGAGCCAGATCGGCGAGGTGATCACGAGGATGTCGGCCGCCATCACCTTCTCGGAGATCGCGGGCCATTCGTCGCGCTCCCAGCCGTGCTCGGTCATGTCGGGCCACACCCCGGTCGCGATGTCGTGATCGACGGCGCGGATCGTCTCGACGCCCACCCCGTTCTTCTGGAGGATCCCGATCGAGATGTCAGCGAGCCCCTGGGTGTGCGACCGCTCGGGCGAGCGCTTCAGCGTGCAGTTGATGAAGAGTGCTTTGAGATCTGAATAGTCGGCCATTGCGTCACGGTCTACTGCGGTCTCGGTGCGTTACACCGGCGAACTGGCCCGAGCCGTGCGACGATGGAGACCGATGCGCGCACCGACTCGGGGCTGCACTGGCGCTAGTCGCCGTCTTGGCGGGCGGCGCGACCTCGGCTGAACGCGGCGGTCAAGATCGAGGTGCTCTCGAGCCGCGCCGACCTCGTGTCGGGCGGCGACGCGGTCGTCGCGATCACGGCGAAGCGCGCGTCCAAGCTGGCCGTCCGGCTCAACGGCCGCAAGGTGTCCAGGCGGTTCAAGACCCGCGCGGATGGCCGCCGGATCGGGCTCGTCAAGAAGCTGCGGAACGGGCGCAACGTGCTGACCGCCCGCCGCAAGAGCGGGAAGGGCGCGCGGCTCGTCATCCGCAACCACCCCAACGGCGGGCCGGTCTTCTCGGGGCCGCAGGTGCAGCCATGGGAGTGCCAGGAGAAGGCGGTTGACGAGCAGTGCAACCAGCCGCCGGAGTACAGCTTCCTATACAAGCCGGAGGACTCGGAGGAGCTCGCCGCGTACGACCCGGAGAACCCGCCGGACGACGTCGCGACGACCACGACCGACGAGGGCGTCGAGGTGCCTTTCATCGTGCGCCAGGAGCTCGGCTACCAGGACCGCGACCAGTACCGGATCCTCGCTCTCTTCGAGCCCGGCAAGAAGTGGAGCCGCTGGAAGCCGCAGGAGCCCTGGAACCAGAAGCTGCTGATCACGCACGGAGGCGGTTGCGGCGGCGACTACGACACGAGTAGCGCAAGGCTCGACGACTACAGCGGCACCATCCCGCCCACTCCGGGATACGCCCAGAGCTACGTCACGGCGCTCGGCCGGGGATTCGCCGTGGGAGCGACCGCGCTGAACAACAACGGCCACAACTGCAACATCGTGGTGCAGGCCGAGTCGATGCTGATGATGAAGGAGCGCCTGGTCGAGCGGTACGGCGACCTTCGCTACACGATCGGCACGGGCTGCTCGGGCGGCTCGATCACCCAGCAGCAGGTGGCGAACGCGTATCCGGGCGGCGTCTACGACGGCCTCGTGGTCACATGCGCGTACCCCGACAGCCTCTCGACGGGCGCGCAGTTCGCCGACTACCACCTGCTGCGCATCTACTTCGAGGACAACTCGCGCTGGGGCCCGGGCGTCGTCTGGACGCCGTCGCAGTGGGCGGCGGTCGAGGGACGGCCCGACCCCGTGAACGCGATCGCGGCCGACGAGCTCTTCTTCAAGGACGCGACCAACCCCGCCGGCGACTGCGTTCCCGCGGAGTTCGTCTACAACCGCGAGAGCAATCCCGGCGGCGTCCGCTGCTCGGTGCTCGACTACATGATCAACGTGCTCGGGCCGCGGCCGGAGAGCGTCTGGACCGATGTCGAGAAGGCGGCGGGCCGCGGCTTCGCGGGCGCGCCGTTCGCCAACCAGGGCGTCCAGTTCGGACTCGGCGCGCTGAACCAGGGCATGATCACGCCGGCGCAGTTCCTCGACCTGAACGCGAAGATCGGCGGCTTTGGGATCGATGCCGAGCAGGTCCCGGAACGCCTCGCGGGTGACGACTTCTCGATCGCCAACGCGTACCGCAGTGGCGCGATCAACGAGGGCAACAACCTCGACTCGGTGCCCATCATCGATCACGCGGGCCCCGACCCCGGGCTCGCGCACGACTACGTCCACACGTGGTGGATGCGCGACCGGCTCGAGCGCGAGCAGGGACACCTGGGCAACTACGTGCTCTGGTTCGGGCCGACGCCGCTGATCGGCGACACGGAGTGGGCGACGGAGGCGATGCTCGCGATGGACCGCTGGCTCGGGGCCGTCGAGGCGGACACGTCGAACAAGCCGCTCGCCCAGAAGATCGTCGACGACAAGCCCGAAGACATCGTCGACCGCTGCACCGCGACCGTGTGCGAGCAGTACCTGGCCACCCGGTACGAGACGCCGCGCTCCGTGGCCGGCGGCCCCTTTACGGGCGACGTGAACAAGTGCCAGCTGAAGCCGCCGGCGCGCGAGGACTACCCGCTCACGGTCACCGACGCCGACTTCGCCCGTCTACAGGAGATCTTCCCGACGGGTGTCTGCGACTGGTCGAAGCCCGGTGTGGGACAGCAGGGCGCCGTGCCGTGGATGACCTACCAGCGGCGCTCGGGGAAGGTGGTCTACGGCGGCCGCGCGCTGCCTCCCGAGCCCGTCTCGAAGCGAGTCCGCCGCCGCTGATCTGGGGAAGCGGACGAGGCCGCCGCTCTCCTCGTCCCACAGCTTCAGGCGAAACGCGGCGATGCTGCTGCGGACGGTCACGACCGGCGTGCGCGCAAACACGGGCTGCTCCTGGTGCGCCGCACGCAGGCGGTAGTTCGGGATCCTCGCGCTCAGGTGGTGCACGTGGTGGTAGTTGGCATTGCCGACGACCCAGGCGAGCGCACGGGGCAGCTTGAGATACGAGCTCCCCTGGAGCGCGGCCAGTTCGAACTGCCACTGGCCGGGCGACTCGTAGTAGGTGCCCTCGTACTGGTGCTGGATGTAGAGCATCCACGCCGCGACGGCGCCGCCCACCACGAGGGTCGTCCCCTGGATGAGCAGGAAGGTCCCCCAGCCGACAACCGCGCTCCAGCCGACAGCCCAAGCGACGAGCGCCAGGTTCGTCACGACCACGCTCACAAGGATCCTGCGCGACATGCCGCGCTGCGGGAAGCGGCGCTCGAACAGGAAGACGAGGCTCGGCCCGACGAGCAACATGAGCAGTGGGCTTCGGTACGCCCGGTAGCCGAGCCGCCGAGCACGCGACGCACCCCCGTACTCGGCGAGCGTCATCGTGTAGATCTCGCCAGGCCCTCGCTTTTCGAGGTTGCCGGTGTGCGCGTGATGGAGGCTGTGCTCGCGCTGCCACCACCGATACGGCGTGAAGAGGAGAAAACCGAGTGCGTGGCCCCAGCGCCTGTTCGTCGCTCGCGAATCGAACATCGAGTTGTGTGTGAGGTCGTGGAAGAGCGAGTACATCCGCACGAGAAAGACGGTGGCGACCAGGCCCAGCCCGATCGCGAGCCACGCGTTCGGGCGGATGAGCCACGCGAGGGCCCACACTCCGAGATAGGGCAGGACCACGCTTGCGAGCTGAGCAAGGCTGCGGCCGCGGTCAACCTCGAGATAAGGGCCGAGGTCTTGCTTCCAGGCCTTGCGCTGCGGGGATGATCCGGCAGGGGTCACGGCCAGTACTTCGGTCGTTGCGCCGGTCCGGATCATCGGGATCAGACGTACCGAATGACGCTCCGAATCCCGTCCTGGTGGTGCATGAGGTCGAACCCCCTGTTGACCTCGTCGAGTCCGATCCGGTGCGAGATGAACGAGTCCACGTCGATGTCGCCCGCGAGGTAGCGGTCCACTAGCTGCGGTACCTGATCGCGGCCCTTCACGCCGCCGAACGACGCACCCATGACCCTGCGGCCGGTGATCAGGAAACGCGGCACGATGTCAACCGTCTCCCCGGCGCCCGCGACCCCCGCCACGCAGCAGACGCCCCACCCCATCCGCGCCGACTCGACGGCCTGTCGCATCACGTCGACCAGGCCGGTCGCCTCGAACGTGAAGTCCGCCCCGAACCCGCCCGTCTCTTCGAGCACCCGTTCGACCACGCCGTCGCCAGCCGGCCAGGTGTCCGTGGCGCCATGCCGACGGGCGAGCTCCCGGCGGTCCTCGGAAGGGTCCACGCAAATGATGCGCTCGGCGCCCTCCAGCCGGCACCCGGCCACCGCTCCGAGCCCGACCATCCCCGCCCCGAAGACGACGCAGGTGCTGCCGGGCTCGACCCTGGCGCGGTACATCGCCGCCCCCAGGCCGGTCGATAGGCCGCAGGCGAACAGGCAAGCCGCCTCGAGCGGCGCGTCCGGCGAGACCTTCGCGAGCGCGATCTCCGGCATGACAGTGGCTTCGGCGAAGGCCGAGCAGCCCATGAAGTGCCGGAGTTCGGCGCCGTCGCGGCTCAGGCGCGTCGTACCGTCGGGCAGGTACCCGGCGTTCTGCTGCTCGCGGATCGCGACGCAGATGTTCGTCTTGCCCGAGCGGCAATTGACGCACTCGCCGCATTGCGGTGAGAAGAGCGTGACGACGTGGTCCCCTGGCGCAAGTGACGTGACGCCCTCGCCAACATCCTCGACGAGCCCCGCGCCCTCGTGACCGAGCACGCACGGGCAGTAGCCGGACGGGTCGACGCCCGATGCCGAGTACATGTCGGTGTGACAGACGCCGCAGGCGTGCAGCCGGACGAGTACCTCGCCCGACTGCGGCGGAGCCAGCTCGACGTCCTGAACCACCAGCGGCTCGCCGAACTTCTCCAGCACGGCGGCGCGAATCTGCATGGGCGCAGTGTCTCCGCCTGTCTCGCGGCGGTCAACTCAACCGGGGAGCGTCAGCGTGACGCCGCGAGCAGTTCCTCGCGCGACGTCAACTTGACCCGCGGCCGCCCCGCCTCGGTGCCGGCCTCGAGTTCGCGCGCGTCGATCGCGCGCCAGCCTTCTGCCGTGACGACCTCGGGATTGCGGTCGGCGAGCAGCCTGTCGACCTCCTCGCGCGGGGGGAGCTCCCGCTCCGGCAGCTCACCCGAGGCGAGGTCCTCCGCCAGGCAGGCGACCGTTTCGTCGGCGTCGCGCTTGTTCGTGCCGAGGATCCCGGTCGGGCCGCGCTTGATCCAGCCGACCGCGTACACGCCGGGCACGGGGTCGCCGTCGGGCGTGTGCACCCGGCCGCGGTCGTTCGGCAGGACGTAGCTCCGCTCGTCGAACGGCACGTCGGGCAGCGGCACCGCCCGGTAGCCCACCGAGCGCAGTACGAGCCCGCACTCGATCGTCTCGACGGCGTCGTCGACCGAACGCGGGCGAAGCGAGCCGTCCTCGCTCAGCGTGATCTCGTTGCGGCCGATGTCGACCGCCTCCACGCTGTCTTCGCCGCGAATCTCGACCGGCGAGCGCAGGAAGCGCAGCAGGATCCGACGCGAGGCATCCGAGCTTGGCGGCCGTCCTGCGAACTCGAGCAGCAGCTCGACGTTCTTGCGCGCCGTGAAGGTGCCCTCCTCGGCAAGCCACTGCTCCGAAACGGGGTCGAGCTCGGCCTCGGCGGGATCGACCCGTAGGTCGACGCCCTCGAGCTGGCCGAGATCGCGCAGCTCGGAGCTCGTGAACGCCGCCTGAGCCGGCCCGCGCCGGCCGAGGACGACGACCTCCTCGATGCTGCTCTCACGCAGCGCCTCGAGCGCGTGGTCGGCGACGTCAGTGCGCGCGAGCGCGTCGGCGCTCAGAGTAAGGATGCGCGTGACATCGGCGGCGACGTTGCCGTTGCCGATCACGACCGCGCGCTTCCCCGATAGGTCGAACTCGAGGTTGCGGTAGTCGGGATGGCCGTTGTACCAGGCGACGAACTCGGTGGCGGCCCAGCTTCCCGGCAGGTCCTCGCCCGGGATGCCGAGCGACTTGTCGGTCTGCGCGCCGGTGGCGTAGATCACCGCGCTGTAGTGCTGCATCAGCTCTGTGTGCGAGATGTCGACCCCCACCTCGACGTTCCCGAAGAAGCGGCAGCCGCGCCCCAGCGTCTCACGGTCGAACGTCTCGTCCAGGCGCTTGATCTCCTGGTGGTCGGGCGCGACCCCGCTGCGAAGCAGGCCCCAAGGCGTAGGCAGGCGCTCGAAGAGATCAATCTCCACGTCGCCGCGCCGCCTCAGCAGGCGATCAGCGGCGAACGCGCCGGCCGGCCCGGCGCCGACCACCGCGACCCGCGGCCAGCCGTCCGCCATCAGGCCGCCGTCCGCTCTTCCGCGGTGCGCTCGGCGGTGCTCTTCTCGGCGAAGAACTCGGCGTTCAGATCGAGCGCGTAGCCGAACTTCTCGGGCAGCTCGAAGTCCGCGAAGATCGCGTCCACCGGGCATGCCTCGACGCACGCGTCGCAGTCGATGCACACCTCCGGGTCGATGTAGAGCTGCTCCGCCGTCTCGAAGTCGGGCGCGCCAACCGTCGGGTGGATGCAGTCCACCGGGCACACCTCGATGCACGAGTCGTCCTTGATGCAGCTGCCGGCGATCACATAGGTCATGTGCCCAAACCCTAGAGAGCAGGGCTTGCCGGCGGTTCAGATTTCAGTCAGCGGGCAGTGCTCGCGGGCCGAATCCCGCAGCTGCGTGTCCACCGTCGGCATGTCGCGGGCGATGTGCCGCAGGTCGCGGTCGGTCATGACCAGTACTCGCATCGGGGCGGACGCGACGACCGTCGCGTTCCGCTGCCCATGGTCAAGTGCCGCGATCTCGCCCAGGAAATCGCCGGGTCCGATGTCGGCCACGTGCTCCGAGTCCCGTACGACCTCGGCCGACCCGTCCATGATGACCATGAACTCGTGGGCGAAGTCACCCTGGCGCAGAAGCTCCTCGCCCTCGCGGATGTCCACCTCGTCGGCGAGCGCGGCGATTCGGCGAAGGTCGCCCTTGTCCAGCGACTCGAACAACGGGAGACCTGCCAGATGCGTCTCGTCCATGCGCGCCGATCCTCTCAGAGCGGATCGGAGTAGCGCAAGAGGGGTACGGTCGGGGGCATGACGGAGGGCCTGGTCAATGGCGAGGATGGAGTCGTCCGCTGCTTCTGGAGCGACTCCGCCCCCGAGTACCGCGCCTACCACGACGAGGAATGGGGCTTCCCCGTCGACGACGACCGGCGGCTATTCGAGAAGCTGTGCCTCGAGGGGTTTCAGTCCGGGCTCTCGTGGCTGACGATCCTGCGCAAGCGCGACGCATTCCGGCGCGCCTTCCACGAGTTCGACTTCGAGCGCGTAGCTCGCTTTGGCGACCGCGATGTGGAGCGGCTTCTCGGCGATGCGTCGATCGTCCGCCACCGCGGCAAGATCGAGGCAACGATCAACAATGCGGGCCGGGCGGTCGAGCTCGTGGACGAGGCAGGCTCGCTGGCCGGCTATTTCTGGCGCTTCGAGCCCGATCCCGCCACGCGCCCGGGCGAGCTCACGTGGGAAGTGCTCGCGGAGCTCGCGACCACGCCGGAGTCACGCGCGCTCGCAAAGGACTTGAAGAAGCGCGGCTGGCGCTTCGTAGGGCCGACGACGGTCTACGCCTTCATGCAGGCGATGGGCTTGGTGAACGACCACGTGCATGGCTGCGCTGCTCGCGAGCGGGCCGAACGCGCCAGGGCGGCCTTCGACCCGCCCCGATGAGTTTTCGGCCGAAGGCCGGTCTGTACGGTGAGGATGATGAGCCCGACCACCCCCCTTGCAGTCGAGGCCAGCGGCCTCGAGAAGTCCTTCGGCGACACCCGCGCGGTCGCGGGCGTCGACCTGGCGGTGAGCGCCGGGTCGGTCTACGGCGTGCTCGGGCCCAACGGCGCGGGGAAGACCACGACGATCCGCATCCTGGCGACGCTGCTGCGTCCCGACGCAGGCACGGCGCGGGTGCTCGGCCACAACGTGGTGGAGGACGGCGACGCCGTGCGCGGCCTCGTCGCCCTGACGGGGCAACTCGCTTCTGTGGACGACGACCTGACCGCGCGCGAGAACCTCATCCTGATCGGCTGGCTGCTCGGCCTCAAGCGCCCGGACGCCAAGGCTCGCGCTGACCAGCTGCTCGAGGCGTTCGGGTTGAGCGAGGCGTCGGCCAAGCTCGTGAAGAACTTCTCCGGCGGCATGCGCCGCCGGCTCGACATCGCGGCCAGCCTGGTCGTCACCCCGGAGGTGCTGTTCCTCGACGAGCCCACGACGGGCCTCGATCCGCGCTCGCGCAACCAGGTGTGGGACATCATCCGGACCCTGAAGGCCGAGGGCACGACGATCCTGCTCTGCACGCAGTACCTCGAGGAAGCCGATCAGCTGGCCGACGGCATCGCGGTGATCGACCGCGGCAAGGTGATCGCCGAAGGCACACCGGCCCAGCTCAAGGCGTCGGTTGGCTCGGCGGCGCTGCACGTGCGGCTACTCGAGCCGTCCCAGCGCCCGGAGGCGGAGACGCTGCTCGAGCGCGCGCTCGGCGACGTGCGGCTCGAGCCCGACCCCGCGGCGCTGTCCGCGCCATGCGCCGACGCGTACCGCGCCGCCGAGGCGATTGGCACGCTCGGCGACGCCGGCGTGAGCGTCGCCGGCTTCTCGCTTGCGCAGCCGAGCCTCGACGAGGTCTTCCTCGCGCTCACGGGACACCCCGCCGAGGACGAGGCCGAAGAGGAGGTGGCGGCGTGAGCACGCCCGATACGACCAAGAACGCGCCCGACTTCCACGCCGACCCCGCCGCGATCCGCTCGGCACTCGCGTCCGCGCCGCGCCCCCCGCGCGCCAGCGCGCGCACCTCTTCGCTCGCGTTCGGCTGGCGCGGAATGCTGAAGGTGAAGCACGTACCCGAGCAGCTGCTCGACGTGACGATCACGCCGGTGATGTTCGTGCTCATGTTCACCTACCTGTTCGGCGGCGCGATCGCGGGCTCGACGTCCGAGTACAGGGACTTCGTCATCCCCGGGGTGCTCGTGATGGCGGTGGTCTTCACGACCGTCTACTCCGGTATCGCGATCAACACGGACCTGACGAAGGGTGTGATCGACCGCTTCCGGACGCTGCCGATCTGGAAGCCATCGCCGCTCGTCGGCGCGCTGCTCGGCGACTGCGTGCGCTACCTGGCGGCGGGCACGGTGATCATCGTGCTCGGCCTGATCCTCGGCTTCCGCCCGAGCAACGGCGCTCCCCGGTGTGCTCGCCGCGCTCGGCCTCGTGATCGTCTTCTCCTTCTCGCTCTCGTGGGTGTTCACCACGATGGGTCTGCTGATGCGCTCGCCCGCCGCCGTGATGAACGCAGGCTTCATGAGCCTGTTCCCGATCACCTTTCTCACCAACATCTACGTCGAGCCGGAGACGCTGCCGAAGGGCCTCGAGGCCTTCGTGAACGCCAACCCGATCTCGCACCTTGTCGACGCTTCGCGCGGGTTGATGGACGGCACGCTCGACACCACGAATTTGATCGTCGTGCTCGGTACGTCCTTCGTGCTCACCGCCGTGTTCGCCCCGCTGACGTCACACCTGTACCGGACGCGCAGCTAGGGCAGCTGAATCCGGCGCCGCCGCACGATCGGCTTCCGGTCCGACTTCACGGCCACCCGGACGCGGAAGCGGCCGTGGCGGGCGCGGCCCTTGCGGTCGCGCCCGTTCCAGCGCACCTTCAGCTTGCGCGCGACGCACCGGTCGGCGAGCGTCGCGATCGTGCGCCGGCCACGCTTCACGCGCACCTCGACCTCGGCCGGCTGCGCGAGCTTCACGCGCGTCGTCCTGCCCGGCTTCACCCGGCGCGCGATCTTGCCGGAAGCGCTCGTCGAGGTGACGCGCTTGCGCTGCGCCTCCCAGCCCGACGTGACCCGGATCCGCGCCCTTCCCGGGCAGATCGCCTTGAAGGCTCCGGAGTCCGTCTGAGTCGCCCGGTCGCGGCGCGGGTCGTCGTCCTTCGAGGCGACCGGGGCGAGCACGTTCGGGTTGCCCGTCGTCCAGATCCGCGCGGGCGTCGGCAGGCTTTCCTTCGGCGTTGACGTGGGCTCGCTCTGCTGCGCGACGGCGACCGCGCCGAACGCGACCAGCCCCAGGAGCGATGCGGGCATCGCGACGAAGCGCACCCGGCGCCGAAGCGTGACGCCGGTCGCCATGGCGAGGAGCAGGAACATCGCGGCGGGTGGGATCAGCCAGCGCCCGTAGTACCAGGCTCCGCTGCCGAGCAGGCTCGACGACGCCTGCGGGTCGGGGTCGCGCAGCTCGAGAGCCTCGACCTTCGCCGGGTCCTGGAAGACGGGCTGCTTGCCGAACGCCGCGAGCTGGAGGTCCTTACCGCGCGCCACGCTGGCCGGCCCCTCGATCCGAATGCCGTCCTCCACGAAGATCGGAACTGTGTCCGTTTCGATCTCCTCGCCGTCGACGCGGATCAGCCGGAAGCCGTGCCAGTACCCGTGGTCCGCGCCGACCGGACCATCGGTGTAGAGCTCCCCGCCGGCGCCGCCGTCGATGTAGTACGGCACGTCCCCCTCGCCGCGGTAGAGGAGCTGCCCCTTGATGTGGCCGAGGAACACGCCGTCGACGCCGGTCTGCGCGGCGATCGACTCGAACGTGCCGTTGTCGGGCGAGGTGCCCTTGCCCATCGTGTGCATCCGGGCGATCGTGTCGCGGTAGCTCTGGTCGCCGGGGTCCTGCGTCGGCATGTGCATGACGACGAACACGACCTTGCCGGCGTCCGTGCCCTCCTGCGCGACGCGCTCGAGGAAGTCGAACTGGCCCTCACCGCCCTGCGTCTGCGCCGAGGGCAGCTGGAAGCTGTCGCAGCCCGTGATCTGCCAACACGAGTTGTCGATGAAGATCCAGCGGACGTCGCCGTAGTCGACGAAGTAGTGGCTGGCAGCCCCGTCCGGGTCGCCGGCAGGCCGCTCGCGCGGAGATAGGAGCGGGTCGTCGTAGGCCGCGCCGTCGCCCATCGGGTACGGGCGCTCCTTGAACACCTCTCGATAGGGCGAGAGGCTGCCCGGCGGCGGCACGCCCGGGAGCGCCCCCGGCGGCGCGTCGCGGTCGTGGTTGCCGACCGCCGCGTAGTAGGGCACGCCGGCGCGGTCGTACGCGGACATGATCTCGAGCCACTTCTCGAGCTGGTCCGGCTCGCCGTCGTTGTCCTTGTCGCCGGACATCGTCACGAGCTTCGGCTTGTACCTGGCCGCGACCTCGACGATCTTCGGCAACAGCGTCAGGCCGTCCGCGTCGTTCCAGTGTTCCTCGCCGTAGTGGACGAACAGCACGCCGGGGCCGTCGGCCGGCGGCCATGGCTTCGCCGGCGTGAAGGCCATGGCGGGCGTTGCCATCGCAGCGATGGCGATGGCGATCAGCGAAAGCAAACGCACTCGCGCGGGTATACCACGGACCGCCCGGCGCGTGGCGAAGCTCCTGTTACCGAGAGCCTGCCGGCACGGTGTGCCCCTCGCCGAGCGCCTTCGCCACCATGTGCGCCCGCGAGCGCGCTCCCAGCTTCTCCATCGCGTTGCGGACGTGGGTCCGAACCGTGTCGTGCGCGATGCCGAGCTCCTCCGCGATCTCAGGCCCACTTCGTCCGAGAGAGACCAGGTGAACGACCTCGCGCTCGCGTTCCGACAGCGCACCGACCTCCTCGACGGACGGGTCGCGGCGGAACCGTCCTCCCCACCGCGACCTGCTCATCATCACGACGAGAACGAGGCGCTGGTTCCCGATGATCGTCGGCGTCGCGCCCCAGTGGCTAATGACGACGCTTCCGTCCGCGCAGACCACCCCGATGTCGCCGGTGAAGTGCTCCTTCGCGAGCTGAGCGGCCCATTCCTGCGGCGGTGAGGAGCGGGCCACCCGCGACGAACGAATACATGCGCTCCCCGATGAGGTCGGCCCTCCGGTAGCCGATGAGCTGCAGGAACGATCCGTTCACGTCGATGATGCGCCGCTCGTCGTCCACGAGCAGCATCGCGTTTCGCGATTGTCGGAAGGCGGAGCGGAATAGAGCTACCCAGCCGGGGTTCGTGGCCATGGTGCCCAATCGCACATCTGCGGTATGTGAGGAATCACCGTCGTCACCGATCCTGTCCTCGTGACGTTAACCCCGGGGGGTTGGACTTGCGAGTGCACGCCGAGCGACTTGGCCATGGTCGCGCGCGTGCATGCGGCGCTGGCGGAGGGTCGGCTGAGGGTGTACTCCCAGCCGATCATCCGCCTCGCGACCGGCGACAGGGTGTCCGAAGAGCTCCTGGTCCGAATCGTCACCGAGGACGGCGAGGTGCTCCCTGCCGCTGCCTTCGTGCCGGCCGCCGAGCGGCACGGCCTGATGCCGAAGATCGACCGCTTCGTGATCGATCGCGCGGCCGCACTTGCCGCGTCCGGCCGTTTTGTCCACGCGAACCTCTCGGCCACGACGATTAGTGACTTCAGCGTGTTCGGCGACATCCTCACCGTCATGCACACCCACCGCGCGGAGGCCAGCAGGATCACCTTCGAGATCACGGAGACTGCGGCTGCGGCCAGCATGCAGAACGCGACTCGCCTCGCCGACCGGCTCAGGGCGCTTCGGATTTCGCGTTGCGCTGGACGACTTCGGCAGCGGCTGGGGAGCTTTCCGGTACCTCACTGCGCTGCCGGTGGACATGATCAAGATCGAGCGCGAGTTCGTCCTTGGCCTCGGCGTTGACGCCAAGTCCGCACAGCTCGTTCGCGGTGTCGTTGCTCTCGCCCGCGAGCTCGGGGTAAGCACCATCGCCGAAGGGGTCGAGAACAAGCGCGCCCTGACCGCGGTGCAAGAGCTGGGCGTTGACTACGCCCAGGGCTTCCACATCGGCCGGCCGCGGCCGGTCGAGTCGGCTACACGGCAATCCGGAGCACGGGCGCTTCGGTCGGTTCGCCCGATCCTGCGCGCGGCTCTCGCGTGACACCGCCGCGATCCGAATCCCACATCTGCGGTATGTGAGGAATCACCGTCGTCACCGAACCTGTCGTGGTGACGTTAACCCGGGCACGCTCTAACTGCGAGTGCACGCCCAGCGACTTGGCCATGGTCGCGCGCGTGCATGCGGCGCTGGCGGAGGGTCGGCTCCAGGTGTACTCCCAGCCGATCATCCGCCTCGCCACCGGCGACAGGGTGTCCGAGGAGCTCTTGGTCCGAATCGCCACCGAGGACGGCCAGGTCTCCCTCCCGCCGCGTTCCTGCCTGCGGCCGAGAAGCACGGCCTGATGCCGAAGATCGATCGCCTGGTGATCGACCAGGGGGCCGCATTGGCCGCGTCGGGCCGCTTTGTCCACATGAACCTGTCGGCCACGACGATCGACGACTTCACCGTGTTCGGCGACATCCTCACCGTCGTGCACGTGCGCCGCGCGGAGCCGGCCAGGATGACCTTCGAGGTCACGGAGACCGCCGCCGTGGCCAGCATGCAGAACGCGACGCGCCTCGCCGACCGGCTCAGGGCCTTCGGGTTTCACGTCTCGCTCAAGATCGATCGCGTGTTCCTTCGCGACCTCGGCGTGAACCCCAGGGCCGCCCGCCTGGTTCGAGCCGCCGTCGCCCTCGCGGGCGAACTCGGCGTGACCACGGTCGCCGAAGGTGTCGAGGACGAGCGTTCTCTGACCGCAGCGCGAGCGCTCGGCGTCGACTACGCCTCTCGTCCGCTAGACGTCGACCCGGAGCACCGGCGCTTCGCTCGGTTCCTCTGACCCGCCACGCGGTTCCCGCGTGACCATCACGGCGGTGACCCCGTCGAGCGACTCCGGCACCGCCGCGGCCCCGGTCCCGCTCTCATCGACGTCGAAGATCGACGCGGGCTCCACTTCGCCGCCGCGCTCGACCCAGACCTGGTAGACGCGCTCGTCACCCGGGTCGGGCAGGCCCTCGACTCGCAGCACCGAGCCGTCGCTGTCCTCCTCCGGCACCGACAGGGTTGCGCTGCCCTCGGGCAGGCGGTCCATGTCCACCTGCGCCTGGAGCGTCCTCCCGCCGCCATCCTCGCTTCCGAGCTGCGAGACGCCGTACCCGGCAAGGACGCCTGCGATGAGCAGCGCCGCGGCCGCCCACGCCATGGCCGGCCGCAGCCGCGGCAGGGAGAAGCGCCACCGCTCGCGGGCCGGGCGCGGGCGCGGGGCAGCCTCGGCGCGCACCTGGCCCATAAGACTCGCCTTGAGCGAGGCCGGCGGCTCGTGCGGCGTCACGGAGCGCGGCAGCGCCTCGACCGCCTCTGTTAGGCGAATCAGCTCCTCCTGGCAGAGCTCGCAGCCCATCAGGTGCCGCTCGAACACCTGCGCCTCGAGCTCGGGCAGCGCACCCAGCGCGTACGCACCGACGCTTTCGACCTGCTCCGTGTGGACCTGACTTGCGCTCATGCCGTTACCCCCGCCAGTTCTTGTCTCAGCTTGTCGAGCCCCAGCCGCATCCGCCCCTTCACGGTGCCCACGGGCTCGTCCAGCATCTCCGCGATCTGACTATGGGTGAAGCCGCCGAAGTAGGCCAGCTCGATCACCCTCACCTGCGCATCCGGCAGCGTCTCGATTGCCGCCCTGACCGTCCGCTGCTCGTCGCGGCGGATCGCCTCGACGTCCGTCAGCTCGCGCGCGGCCTCGCGCTCCTCGATGCCCTCGGCGTCGGCGCGCCGCTTCGCGTGGACCTGGTTGCGCCGGAGGGCGTCGATCGTCCGGTTGTGGACGATCCCGAGGACCCAGGTGCGAACGCTGCCGCGGTCGCGCTGGTAGCGGACCCGGCTCCGCCAGATCGCGAGGAAGGCGTCCTGGGTCGCGTCCTCCGCGGCGCTGCGCGTGCCGACTATCCGGTACGCGAGCGAGAACGCCGCCGCTCCATGCCTGTCGTAGATCGCCTCGAACGCCATCGCGTCGCCCCCCTGCACGGCCTGCATGAGCTCCTCGTCCGCGAGCCGCGCGTAGTCCATGCACACATCTTCGGCGCTACCGGGTCTTGTGGATCAAGTGATCCGGGCCAGAGCCGGCCGCGAATAAGGGGCACTCGCAACCCCCACCAAAGGAGCCTCACATGAGGAAGCTGTCCATCGGGGCGGCGTTGGTGGCTGCCGCGATCGCGGTGCCCTTGAGCATCGGGTCGAGCCACCGCGAAGCACCGAACATCTCACTCGACCCGACGGCGGACAACACCGACGTCTACGCCTTCACGGCGAAGGACGCACCGGGTGCCCTGACCGTCGTGGCGAACTGGATTCCCGGCGAGGTGCCGGCCAACGGGCCGAACTTCTTCCGGTTCGACGACCGCGCCCGCTACTACATCCATCATCGACAACACGGGCGACGGCAAGCAGGACGTGTCCTACCGGTTCGTCTTCGACTCGAAGGTGAACCCGGACTCGTACCTCCAGGCGTTCCCGGGCGTCGGATCGATCAACGACCCGAAGCTCTACCAGCGCCAGACGTACGACGTCATCCGTGAGACGCACACGTGCGAACGGCAAGACCAAGGAGAAGCGCATCGCGAACAACCTGCCGGTCGCGCCGTCGCATGCGGGGCCGAAGACGTTCCCCGACTACGGCAACGTCGCGGCAGGAGCGGTCCGCAACCTGCCGGGCGGCGGCAAGGTGTTCGCCGGCCAGCGTGACGATCCGTTCTTCGTGGACCTCGGCGCGATCTTCGACGCGGCGAACCTCCGCGCGGCGACGGGCAACGAGGGCCAGGGCAAGGACGACCTGTCCGGGTTCTCCACGCACGCGATCGTCCTCCAGGTCCCCGAGCGCAAGGTCACGAAGAACGGCCAGGCCGTCTCCGGGCCGGACGCGTCCAACGCCGTGGTCGGCGTGTGGTCGACGACCGAGCGCAAGCGGATCGAGGTGACGAACGCCGACTTCGACTCGAACAAGGGGTCGAAGGGCAAGTGGGTCCAGGTCTCGCGGCTCGGCAACCCACTCGTCAACGAGGTCGTCATCCCCGCGGGTGACAAGGACAAGTTCAACCGGACCCGGCCGCACAACGACGCCGCCAACTACGGCAAGTACGTGGTCGAGCCCGAGCTGGCGAAGATCCTGAACGCCCTGTTCGACATCGGCGCGCCGGAAACGGACCGCACCGACATCGTCCAGGCGCTGCTCCAGGGCCTGCCGGGGCTGAACGAGCATCCCGGGCCGGGTACCCCATTGCCGGTCGACACGCTGAAGCTGAACCTCGGCGTGCCGCCCGCGGAGACCGAGAACCGCTTCGGCGTGATCGGTGGGGACAACGCCGGGTTCCCGAACGGGCGCCGGCTCGGTGACGACGTAGTCGACATCGAGCTCCAGGTGGTGGCCGGGTTCCTGAAGGGGAACATGGTCCCGCTCGGCGACGGCGTCGACGTGAACGACAAGCCGTTCCTGTCGGTGTTCCCGTACCTGCCGGGGCCGACCTCGGGCTTCGACTCGGACCCGTCCGACAGGTTCGAGCCCGCCCACGAGCCGACTCCCGCGGGAGGCGGCTCCTGATGACCGCACCGGCGCCGAGACGCCTCCTCTGGCTGCTCGCGCCGGTGGCAGCCTTCGCCGCCACCCTTGCACTGCTCAACGCGGTGCAGGGGGGCGGCGGGGCCGCTGCCCCGGCTGTCTTCGACAGGCCGGGGCCGGCGTCGGTCGACGTGCCGCCGGGCGCGTCGACCGCCGAGACGATCGCCGCCACGCGCGCGGCGATCGAGGAGGAGCCGGGCGACGCGGCGCTCCACGCCGCGCTCGGCGACCTCTACTACCAGCGCGGACGCGAGACGGCTGACTCGAGCTGGAACGAGAAGGCCCACGAGGCCTACCGGCGCGCGCTCGCGCTCGACCCCGAGAGCGCGCAGGCCACGACCGGCCTCGGGACGCTCGCGCTCGCCAAGCACGACTTCGCGGGCGGCCTCCGCTACGGCGAGCAGGCCCTGCGGCTCGAGCCCGAACTCGGTGCGGCCCTACGCGGCGATCGTCGACGGCCAGCTCGAGCTCGGCCGCTACGCGGATGCGAAGCGCTCGCTCGACCGGATGGTGTCGCTCAAGCCGAACCTCGCCTCCTACGCGCGCATCTCCTACTTCCGCGAGCTCCACGGCGACCTCGACGGCGCGCTCGAGGCGATGCGGCTCGCCGTGTCCGCCGGCGGCGGCTCCGCCGAGAACGTCGCCTACGTCGAGACGCTGCTCGGCAACCTCGAGTTCCAGGCGCGGCCACGTCGCGCGCGCCGACGCCGCCTACCGCACCGCGCTCGCGCGCGTGCCCGAGTACCTGCCCGCGCAGGCCGGGCTCGCGACGGTCCAGGCCGCGCAGGGCGACCTCGACGCGGCGATCGACCGCTACGAGGCCGTCGTCGAAGACGTCCGCGGTCCACGAGTACCACCTGCTGCTGCTCGAGGCCCAGCTCGCCGACGGCCGCCGTCGCGGCCGCGCGCGAGGAGATCGCGGCGATCCGCGAGAACCAGGCGATCGAGCGCAGCGAACGGCGTCAACACCGACGCCGAGTTCGCGATCTTCGAGGCCGACCACGGATCGCCCGCCCGCGCCGTCGCGCTCGGCCGCTCCGCGGTGCGCAACGGCGCCGAGCGTGTCGTCGGCGGATGCCTCAGCTGGGCGCTCACCAGCGCCGGCCGCGGCGAGCAGGCGCTCCACTGGGCGAAGCAGGCGCTTCGCACGGGCTGGCGCGACCCGCTCGTCCGCTACCACGCCGGCATGGCCGCGAAGCTCGCGGGCGACGACCCGCTCGCACGCAGGTGGCTCACGCAGGCGCTGGCGCTCAACCCGCAGTTCTCGCCGCTTCACGCGCCGCGCGCGCAGCGCGCGCTCGCACTCGCTCGGCTAGGCGAGTGCGACGGCGTAGCTGCAACCGATCCCCGCGGCGAGCAGCCCGAGCAGCCGGCGCAGGAACACCTCCGGGAGCCGGTGCTGGATCCGGATCCCGAGGTAGGAGCCGGCCGCACCCCCCACTCCCATCGCAGCACCCAGCCACCACACCGGCGCGACGTCCGACCCATCGCCGAGTGACAGCAGCGCGAACACGAGGACGCCGACCGTCGACGTAGCGGCGGTGCAGGCGAGCGCCGCGGGCGCGACCGCGGTGACCGTGTAGCCCGCCACGACCAGCACGGGCGCGAGCAGCGAGCCCGCCGCCGATGCCGTAGAGGCCACCCACGACGCCCACCGCGAAGCCGAGCAGAGCGAGCGCGAGCGGGCCGAGCGAGACCGCGGCCCGCGGGCGCTCGGGCAGCAGCAGCCAGACGCCGAGCGGCAGCAGCACGATCGCGGCGATCGCATAGAGCGCCTCGCGACCTGGGAGGAACTCCACGCGCGCGACCGCCCCCACCGCGATGCCCGGCAGCGCGCCTATCAAGCAGCCGGCCGACGAGCGGCGAGCGCAGCCGGTCCTCCTGCGCGAGCCGGACGAGCGCCCCAGGCGTCGTGACGACGTTGTAGAGCAGGTTCGTCGGCGTCAGCGCAGGAGTCGCGACGCGCAGGACGCTCGCCTGGAACGGCAGCAGGAGCACCGCGCCCGACACCCCGACCGGCGTCGTGACGACGGCGAGCAGAAATGCGACCGCCGCGCCAACGAACTCCGTCTGCGACGTTATTCTCCATTAAGTTGGTTGACAATATGGTATTTGTATGGCCATGCGGATCGACATCCACCAGCACCTCTGGACCGAGCCTCTGATCGCCGCTCTGTCGCGACGGCGGCGAGCACCCTATGTGCGGCGCGTGGTCGGCGGGTGGACATTGCGCGTCGAGTCCGAGCCGAGTCACCTGATCCCGGACAGCGACGACATCGCGCAGCGCACATGCCTGCTCAAGGACGACGGCACCGACATCGCGCTCGTCGCCCCCTCGCTCCCGGTCGGCATGGAGTCGCTGCCGGCGGAGGAGGCCCTCCCCCTCCTCGACGCGTACGAGGAAGGCATAGCCAGCCTTCCGCGCGAGTGGCGGGCCTGGGGCACCCTGTCGCTCGAGGCCGCACGCAGCCGGGGACGTCGACTCGTTGCTCGACCGCGGATTCGTCGGGCTCTGCCTGCCCGCCACGGCGCTCGCCACCCCGAACAGCGTCTACCGGATGTCGCCGCTCCTCTCCCGGCTCGAGGAGCGCGGCGCGCCGCTGTTCATCCACCCCGGCCCGGCGCTCGCGGCAGAGGGCGACGCCGACGACCCGCAGTGGTGGCCCGCGATGACGAGCTACATCGCACAGATGAATGCGGCCTGGTACGCCTACACCGAGTACGGGCTGCCCAGGCATCCGCGGCTGCGCGTCCTCTTCGCAATGCTCGCCGGCGGCGCCCCGCTCCACCTCGAGCGGCTCGCGAGCCGTCGCGGGAAGCCGCGCGCGCCGCTGGGCGACCGGCTCTTCTACGAGACGTCGTCGTATGGCCCGCGCGCTCTACGGGCGATGGCCCACTGGGTCGGCACCAACCAGCTCGTGTACGGCTCCGACCGGCCGCTCGCGAGCCCGGTGCCGTCGCGCTTTCCCTCCCGGCGCGTCGAGGCCATGCGGCGGCGAAATCCTGGGCGCCTCCTCGCCGACGATGGCGAGCGCAGCGTGATCCTGGGCGGCTACAGGCGCGACCTGACGCGGCGGGAGATCCGCGGCGCGGTCGCCCGTCTCGCCCTCCGCCCCGACGCATGGTCGCCGCTCGTCCGTCATGACCCCGACCAGCGGATCTACGACGAGATCTATCGGGACAAGCACCTCAGCGCCTGGCTCATCTGCTGGATGCCCGGGCAGGAGACGGGCTTCCACGACCACGCCGACTCGGCGGGTGCGGTGACGGTGGTCGCCGGCGCCGTCCTCGAGCAACGCCTGGGACCGCTCGGCAACGTGCTGGGCAACGTCTACTCGCGCGGTGAGGTCTTCGACTTCGCGCCCGGTGTCGTGCACCGCGTGCGGCACCACGGCATCGCGCCGACTACGACTCTTCACGCGTACTCGCCTCCGCTTGACGGCATGGGCTCATACGTCGAGCGGGACGGCGGCGGTCTCGAGCGGATCGCGTAAGGGAACCTCGGCAAGTCCGTGGCGGCGTCTGGTAGATTGGCGCGGCCTGAAAGTCCACAAGTTTGATCTAGATACTACGTTTATCGAGAAAGAGGTATTGGATGTCTGGCTCTCTCAAGAAGCTTTCCCTCGCGGTCACCGCCCTGCGCTCTCACGTCGGCATCGCCGCCTGCGGCGGCTCGTCAGACGAGCGACTCTGGTGGCGACGGCAGCGGCGGCAACCTGACACTGGTCGCCTACTCCACCCCGCAGGAGGCGTACGAGGAGATCATCCCCGCGTTCAACGAGACGCCGGATGGCGAGGGCGTGTCGTTCAAGCAGTCCTACGGCCCTTCGGGCGACCAGAGGAACGCGATCATCGCCGGCCTCGACGCGGACATCGCGGCGCTCTCGCTCGAGCCGGACGTCACGGGGCTTGTCGACGAGGACCTCGTCGCGCCCGACTGGAACCAGGACAAGTACGACGGGTTCGTCACCAACTCGGTCGTGGTGTTCGCGGTCCGCAAGGGCAACCCGAAGAACATCCAGACCTGGGACGACATCGTCACGGGCGACGTCGAGATCATCACGCCGAACCCGTTCACGTCGGGCGGCGCGCAGTGGAACCTGATGGCCGCCTACGGCGCGCAGCTCGAGCAGGGCAAGTCCGAGGAAGAGGCGCTCGACTTCCTCAAGCAGATCCTCGAGAACACGTCGGTCCAGGACGCGTCGGCGCGCGACGCGCTCCAGACGTTCGTCGGCGGCAAGGGCGACGTCCTGCTCGCGTACGAGAACGAGGCAATCGCCGCCCAGCAGGCCGGCGAGGAGCTCGACTACGTCATCCCCGACCAGACGATCCTGATCGAGAACCCGGTCGCGGTGACCGACGGACGCCGATCCGAAGGCGCAGGCGTTCCGCGACTTCCTCTTCACCGAGGAGGCGCAGCAGATCTACCAGGACCACGGCTACCGCCCGGTCCTGAAGCAGCTCGCGAACGAGGCAGGAGTTCCCGACTCCGCCGCAGCTGTTCGAGATCGACAAGTTCGGCGGCTGGGACAAGGTCCGGTCGGAGTTCTTCGACCCGGAGGACGGCTCGGTCGCGAAGATCGAGGAAGAGCTGGGGGTCTCCACTGAGGGCTAGCTCAGCCGCAGCGGAAGCCGTTGGATTGCCGGCCCGAACGGGGCGTCGCATTGGCGGCGCCCCGTTGGGCATCGGCATAGCCACGGCGTACCTGAGCATCATCGTGCTCATCCCGCTCGCCCTGGTCGTGAGCAAGTCGACCGAGGGCGGCTGGGACGCGTTCTGGAACGCGATCTCGTCGCCGCAGGCGACGTCCACGTTGAAGCTGACGGTCACGTGCTCGCTGATCGTCGTCGCCGTGAACATCGTGATGGGCACCGTGATCGCGTGGATGCTCGTGCGCGACGAGTTCCGCGGCAAGGCTGTCGTCAACTCGCTGATCGACCTGCCGTTCGCGCTGCCTACGATCGTGGCCGGGCTCACGCTGCTCGCGCTCTACGGCCCGAAGAGCCCGTTCGGCATCAATGCCGCGTACACGCAGGCCGGGCTCGTGATGGCGCTCCTGTTCGTGACTCTGCCGTTCGTCGTCCGCGCCGTGCAGCCCGTCCTCATGGAGCTGGACCAGGACATGGAGGAGGCTTCCGAGTCACTCGGCGCGTCGAAGTTCACCACCTTCAGGCGCATCGTCTTGCCGAACCTGCGCCCGGCAATCCTCGCCGGAGCGGGGCTCGCGTTCGCGCGTGCCATGGGCGAGTTCGGAGCGGTCGTCCTGATCTCGGGCAACATCCCGTTCGAGACGCAGGTCTCCTCCGTCTTCATCTTCAGCCAGGTCGAGAGCAACAACCTCGTTGCGGCAGCTGCCATCTCGGTCGTGCTGCTCGTTGTTGCGCTCGTCGTGCTGGTTCTGATCTCCCTCCTATCGCGATGGGCGGCCCGGCATGAGCTCTAACGTCGGCGCAATCCCGCGGATAGGCGCGAAGCCCAAGCGGCGGCGCGCGCGTCGCCGTCTGAACGCGCCGCGGGTGATCGGGCTGACCTACCTCGGCCTGCTGCTCGCGGCGCCCGTCGCGATGATCATGTACCGAACGTTCGAGGACGGCCTCCAGCCCGTGATCGACTCGCTCACGACGCCCGAGGCGCAGCACGCCTTCTGGCTCACGTTCCTCATGGTCATCATCGCCGTGCCGCTGAACACGGTCTTCGGCGTAGTCATGGCGCTGCTGCTGGTGCGGAAGCGCTGGCCCGGGAAATGGTTCATGAACGTCGTTGATCGACCTGCCGTTCGCGGTCTCGCCGGTGATCGTCGGGCTCGCGCTGATCCTGGCCTACGGGAACAACTCCTCCATCGGCGGCTGGCTGGTGGACAACGGAATCGAGGTGATCTTCACCCCCGTCGGCATGGTCCTCGCGACCATCTTCGTATCGCTGCCGTTCGTCGTGCGCGAGGTGGTCCCCGTGCTGAAGGAGATCGGCACCGAGCAGGAGGAGGCGTCCGAGACACTCGGCGCGAACTCGTGGCAGACGTTCTGGAAGGTCACGCTGCCGGCGATCCGGTGGGGCGTCGCTTACGGCGTGGTACTGACGACGGCACGCGCGCTCGGCGAGTTCGGCGCCGTCTCGGTCGTGTCCGGAAAGCTCTCGGGCGAGACCGAGACGCTCACGCTCCGCGTCGACGAGCGCTTCGAGCACTTCGACATGATCGGCGCGTACTCCGCCTCGATGGTGCTCGCCGTGATGGCCCTGGCGACGCTGCTTGCGATGAACATCTTCAAGAAGGAGGACTCGTAATGGGAATCGTCGTTGAGAACGTCTCGAAGAACTTCGGCGACTTCGTCGCGCTCGAGAACGTGTCGCTCGAGGTGCCGAGCGGTTCGCTGACCGCCCTGCTCGGCCCGTCGGGCGGCGGCAAGTCCACGCTGCTGCGGGTCATCGCCGGCCTCGAGGAGCCCGACTCGGGCACCGTGATCCTCGACGGCCAGGACCTGACGAAGTCGCCCGCGCGCGAGCGCGGCGTCGGGTTCGTCTTCCAGCACTACGCCGCGTTCAAGCACATGACCGTGCGCGACAACGTCGCGTACGGCCTGAAGATCCGCAAGCGCCCGAAGGACGAGATCGCAGGACCGTGTCAAGGAGCTGCTCGCGCTCGTCCACCTGGACGGCTTCGCCGACCGCTATCCCGCCCAGCTCTCAGGCGGCCAGCGCCAGCGCATGGCGCTCGCCCGCGCGCTCGCGGTCGAGCCGAAGGTGATGCTGCTGGACGAGCCGTTCGGCGCGCTCGACGCGACGGTCCGCAAGGAGCTGCGCGCGTGGCTGCGCCGCCTCCACGAGGACGTGCACGTGACGACGATCTTCGTCACGCACGACCAGGAGGAGGCGATGGAGGTGGCCGAGCAGATCGTCGTGCTGAACAACGGGCGCGTCGAGCAGGAGGGCACGCCGCGCGAGCTCTACGAGGAGCCCGCCAACGAGTTCGTCATGAGCTTCGTCGGCCCCGTCAACCAGCTCGACGGGCACTACATCCGCCCGCACGACATCGACATCGTCGTCGACCCCTCCGACCAGGCTTCCGAGGCGATGATCGACCGGATCATCCACCTCGGCTTCGAGGTGCGCGTCGAGCTCACGCTGCCATGACGGCTCGCACTTCTACGTGCAGCTGACCCAGCCGCAGCTCGAGGAGCTCGAGCTGACCGAGGGCCAGATCGTGTGGGTGCGGCCGGGCCGCAAGACGAAGTTCGAGAACGGCGAGACGCAGATCAGCGCCTGAAGGAGCGCACCATGCAGGTGAACGCGAATGGCTGTGGGCGCTCTACGGAGTGTGCTGTGTTCCGAGCGTGATCCTGTGGACGCAGCGACCGGCTACGCCGCACGCCCGGCCGGGCAGCCCTCGATCCGTCCGCGCGATCGCGTGGGCTGACGGGGTCATGTTCGGCATCGGAACCGGGCTCGCGATCAGCTTCGCCATGCTGATCTGTCGCAGCGTCATGTTCCGGCTCACGCACTAGCCGAATTCGGCAAGATAGGCCGATGCGTTCGGGGGTTTGGAGGCTGCGGGCGGGGGTGCTGCTGCTCATCGGCGCACTCGCCGTTCATGAGCTGCGCTACCTACTCGCGGCGCGCATCAGGACGAGCACGCGCACGCTTACATGCCGTGGCTCGTGCCCGATCGCGTGCGCGCTCCTCGTTCTTGGCGCTGGCCGAGTTCTCGCGTGCGCCTGGCGCGTCCGGATCCGCAAGCGACGCCCGGCCGGCGTACATGCCCGCCGGCGTGCGGTGGCTGACCGCCAGCACGCTTCTGACCGGCATCTTCGCGCTGCAGGAGGTCACGGAGCGCCTCCTGGCGCACGGCCGCGTCGACGTCGCGGAGTCGCTGGTCGTTCACGGCGGCTGGGTCGCGCTGCCGCTGTGCTTCGTCGTCGGCGCGGTCATCGCGCTGCTCCTGCGCGGCGCGCGCGCCCTGCTGACGCGCGACTGGGGCCGCACGCCCGCCCGCGCCCGCGCGGATCGCCGAGCCTCTCCCCCGTCTGCCACGGCCGCGCGCGCCGCGCGTGCCCGTCATCGCCTGCAACCTCGCGGGCCGCGCGCCTCCGCGCGTCGTGATCTGACCTGTAGATACACGACAAAGGAGAAAACCAATGAAGAAGTTCATTGCCCTCGCGGCGGTTGCCGCAGGGCTTCTCGGCGTTGCGTCGCCCGCTACGGCGCACGTGACGCTCCAACCGACAGAGGCGCCGGCGGACGGCTTCACCCGTCTGAACGTGCGCGTGCCGAACGAGCGGGACAACGCGAGCACCACGAAGGTGCGCGTGCAGTTCCCGCCGGGCTTCTACTTCATCTCGCACGAGCCAGTCGAGGGCTGGAGCGTCGACGTGAAGATGCGGAAGCTGGATCAGCCTGCCGAGGTGTTCGGCGAGAAGATCACGGAGGAGGTCGACGAGGTCTCGATCACGGCGTCGGGCACGGGCATCGGTCCGGGCCAGTTCCGCGACTTCGGGCTGTCGATGAAGATGCCGAACGAACCGGCGGGCAAGGCGCTCACGTTCAAGGCGCTTCAGACCTACAGCAACGGTGAGGTCGTGCGCTGGATCGGGCCGCCGGATGCCGAGGAGCCCGCTCCGCAGGTGACGCTCACGGCGGCCGAGGAAGAGGAGGCGGGCAGCGGCCACACCACCGAAGCCGCAGCCGAGCCCGCGGCCGCGGAGACGAGCGGCGACGAGGGCGAGGACGATGACGACGGCCCGTCCACAGGTCTCGTGATCGTCGCGCTGATCCTCGGCGCGCTCGGCCTGGCTGCCGGGGTCGCCGGCCTGATGACCGCCCGAAGGGCGCGGACGGGCTGAGACTCGTCTGGTAATGCACGCAGGATGAGAAAGGTCGCCCTTCCGGTCGCGGCGTGGCTAGCACTGCTGGCCACGCCTGCGGCCTGGGCGCACAAGGGCAATCCGAACTACGAGTCGCAGCTGCGCTCCGTAGCGCCGGTCGTCGAGGGGCTCGAGGTCCAGATCCTCAACCGCGACGACCGGCTCGAGCTTCGCAACGAAACCGGGAAGACGGTCGTCATCCAGGGCTACAGCGAGGAGCCCTACGCGCGGCTTCTTCCGGATGGCACGGTCGAGGTGAACGAGCGCTCGCCGGCGACCTACCTGAACGAGGAGCGCAGCGGAAAGGTCGACGTACCCCCGGAGGCCGACGAAAACGCACCCCCGGTCTGGGACGAGGTAAGCGGGACGGGGGTCTTCGAGTGGCACGACCACCGGATCCACTGGATGGGCGAGGACAGGCCGGAGGAGGTAACCGACGAGGACAAACGGACGAAGGTGTTCGACTGGAAGGTCCCGCTGAAGGTCGACGACCAACCGGTCGAGCTGTCGGGCACGCTGTTCTGGACGCCGCGTCCGGGCGGCGACGGGCCGCCGCTCGGAGCCATCCTCGCCCTGGGCGGCCTGGTGGTGATCGGCGGACTGTGGGTTGTCCTCGTCAGACGCCGGCGCACTCGCACACGTGAGCCGAAGGGTGAAGAAGCTTGGTGATGAGCCGGGCGCTCGCCCTTGCGTTCGCCCTGCTGGTGCTGGTTCCAGCGAGCGCGTTCTCGCACGCGACGCTGGAGGAGACGACTCCACAGCGGGGCGCACAACTCGACGCTCCGCCCAAGGAGGTAGTGCTGCGCTTCAGCGAGCCGGTCGAAGCGGCGTTCGGCGCGGTGCGTGTCTTCGATGCAAACGGGGAGCAGGTACAGGAGGGCGACGTGTTCCGTCCTGGCAGCGATTCCACGAAGGTCGCAGTCGGGCTGCCGGACGATCTGAGCGGGGGCTACACGGTCACGTATCGCGTGATCTCAGCGGACTCGCACCCCGTTTCGAGCGGCTTCGTGTTCACGGTGGGCGACGGTCCGGCGTCGTCCGCCTCGGTAGATGAGCTGCTCGCTGGCTCGAAGGCCGGCTCGGTGACCTGGAACGCGTTGAGCGTGGCAAAGGGCGTTCAGTACGCCGCGATCGCGCTAGGGATTGGGGCTGCACTCTTCCTGCTGTTGGTCTGGCTGCCGGCGCTCGCGGCCTCCGCCGGCGGAGGGCAGGCGTGGTCTACCGCCTCGGCGGCGTTCGCGAGCCGGATGCGCGTCCTGCTGCTGGTCGCGTCGATAGCCGGGGCGCTGAGTGCCGCGGCCGCGGTCGTGCTCCAGGGGGCCGTGGCGTCGGCTTCGTCGTTCTGGTCGGCCCTCGCGCCGGAGACCGTTCAGGAGATCCTCGAAACGCGCTTCGGGACGGTGTGGGGACTCGGCGCGCTCGCATGGGTTGCGCTCGGCGGGATCGTCGCTGCGCGCCTTCCCAGGCTGGGGGTGATGCGGCCCGCATCGGTTGGTGCGACCGGCCTCGCACCGAAATGGCCCGCCACCACGTTCGTTCTGCTTCTCCCGCTGGCTTGGCTCGCGGCCGTGCCCGGCCTTGGCGGTCACGCCTCGGTCCAGGATCCCGCCTGGCTCCTGCTGCCAGCGAATATCGCCCATGTCGTCGCCATGGGAGCGTGGCTGGGCGGCATCGCCGTGCTCGTGCTGGCCCTGCGCGCGGCGACGTCAGCACTGGGCGGCGGGGACCGCACGCGCCTACTGGCCGCGTCGGTCTCGCGTTTCTCGACTCTCGCCGGAGTCGCGATCGCCGTCATCCTCGCGACAGGAATCACGCAGTCGATCGTGCATCTCGACAGCTTCGGGAACCTGCTCGACACGGCGTTCGGACGCGCGATCCTCGTCAAGGCGGTCCTGTTCGTCGTGATCGTCGCGCTCGGATTCGTCAACCGCCAGCGTCACCTTCCCCGGCTGCGAGCAGCTGCGGAAGCGGAAGCGGATCCCGGAGGCACAGGCGTCGCCCTCCGGCGGACGCTTCGAGCCGAGCTCGCAATCGGCGCCGCGGTGATCGCGGTGACGGCGGCGCTGTCGAGCTATCCGCCCTCCTCGGCAGTCGCCGGCGGACCGTTCTCGACCGACGTGACCCTCGGGCCGGCCCGCGCCGAGGTGACGATCGACCCGGCGCAGGTCGGTGCGAACGACATGCACCTCTACCTCTTCTCACGCGAGGATGGCTCCCAGTACGAAGCCACCAAGGAGCTGCGCATCAGGGCATCGCTTCCGGAGAAGGACATCGCACCGATCGAATTCGAGCCACGCAAGGCCGGACCCGGTCACTACGTCGTTCCCGGCGCCGCGTTCGGCGTGGCCGGCGAATGGGAGGTCTCGCTCTCGGCGCGCGTCAGCGAGTTCGACGCCTACGAGGGCGAGTTCGAAGTCGAGATCAGATGACGCTGCGCGCTAGGTAATCCTGCGCAAGGCCAGCGCGCCGGTTTCGGGCGCCCGAGTGCGGGTAGCCAGCCTCGATGGCCATGACCGACAGCACCGGAACCGCGGCGCTGCTCGAGCGGGAAAACGCCCGCTTGACCGCCGCGCTCAGGCGCGTTCGCCTCTGCCTGGAGACTGCTCTGGACCCGGACGCGGACGAGAAGATCCTTCGCGAGGCGCTGCACGAAGCGCGGCACGCGGCCGCCGAAGCCGACCGCCTCTAGGAACTCGCGTCGCCTAGCGCAATTCGAACGGCGGATATCTGTCCGTCGTCAGGACGAACGCGTAGGCCGTGACGCGGTTGCCCCAGCGCATCACGCCGACCACGAAGTCGAACAGCCCGCGCGGATAGCGGCCGGTGAACACGATGGCGAACCACGCGAAGACGACTGCGAAGAACGCG
The DNA here is from genome assembly GCA_963846865.1 of uncultured Thermoleophilaceae bacterium. GTDB lineage: Bacteria > Actinomycetota > Thermoleophilia > Solirubrobacterales > Thermoleophilaceae > DASPHG01. The sequence goes on from CAWJXU010000010.1 coordinate 456,504, forward strand.
CCGATCGAGAGGAAGAAGAGCACGATGTAGTGCGGTATCGCGAGCAGCCACTTCACGAGCGGGAGCCAGCGGTTGAGCTCCTGCTGCGCGTCCGGGTAGGCGAGCTCGAGCCTTACGTACTGCTGCTCGTCGGTTGACGGGTAGACGTCGCTCATGAGCGCCCCGTATGCGTACACGCGGTTCGTGAACCGCAGTAGCTCGCGGTTCCAGTCGAACCACCAGCGCGGGTACTTCTGGCGGAACAGGATCATCACGAGCGGGCCCCCCGATGAGCAGGCCGCCGGCGGAGACGAAGCCCACATAGCTGTCTCCCGCCGAGAAGCTGAACGTGGTGTGGCTGACGAACCCGAGCACGATCGCGATCGGGATCACCCAGAAGATGCGAAGCGCGGAGCTCAGGCGGGCGAGCGGGCGGTCCGGGTATTCGACGTCGAACTCGAGCGGATAGCCCGGCGTGGCAGCGGTGGGCCTCTCAGGGGTGATGGATTCCATGTCTGACCGTTCGAGCGCCACGGGCCCAACTCCTGCCCCATATACCCCCCGGGGGTACGGTAGGCTTTTCTCCCATGGCTACCGAGACACGCGGCTACACCGCCACCAAAGACCAGCTGCTGAACCGACTCCGCCGGATCGAAGGCCAGGTGCGCGGGCTCGAGAAGATGGTCGACGACGACCGCTACTGCGTGGACGTCGTGACGCAGATCGGCGCGGTGCAGGCGGCGCTCGACAAGGTCGCGCTCGGCCTGCTCGACCAGCACGCGCGCCACTGCGTCGTCGAGGGCCACGGCGAAGGCTCGCCCGAGCAGCTCACCGACGAGCTCATGGGCGCGGTCGGCCGGCTCATGCGCCGTGGCTGATCGTCTCCGCCGCACGCTCTACGTACTGGCGGTGATCCCGATTCTCGCCGGTGCCTCGACGGTCGCGCTTGGGGCCGATTCCGTGATCGGTGCCGGAGAGGCCTCCCCCAGCCTCGAGTCGGAGCTCCGCTTCTATTCGGTCTGGTGGATCGGCGCGGGGCTGTTTCTCATCTGGCTCGCGCCGCGCGTCGAGGAGCGGACGCTCGAGCTGCGCGTGTTCTGCGGGCTCCTCTTCCTCGCCGGCCTGAGCCGGTTGTTCGCCGCACTGGCCACCGACTGGCCGTCGACGGGACAGATCGTCCTGATGGTGATCGAGCTCGTTCTCGCGGTCGTGCTCGTCGTGTGGCAGGCGCGTTTGCGCTCGTCGCCTTAGAGGCGTAGACTCGCGCTTCTGGCGAGACGCCAACGCTTCATCCGAGGCGCTGGTCGGATCGAGGAGGCACGCCGTGCCGTATTACCGATGTCCCGCGTGTGGCGCGATGAGCCACAGCGTCGCGGCGTACTCGACTGCGGGCGTCTGCGCGGTCTGTGCCGCACCGCTGCCTGACGACGCGAAGCTGGACGCGCTCCCCGAGCCCAGCGTCGACTTGAACCGCAGCATGCGCGCGGGCCTGGCCGCCCCCTCTCAGGCGCGCCGAGCCGTCGTCAGCCTGCCGCTGATCGAGTCGACTCGCGAGAAGCTCGCGCTCGTCGTGTCCGAGCTGGTCACGAACGCGATCCGGCACGCGGGTCTCGGGGCCGGCGATCCGATCGACCTGCGCGTGATGAGCCGCGACGGGCATGTGCGGATCGCGGTCCGTGACGGCGGCCCTGGGTTCGACCCGCTGTCAGAGAATGGCAATGGATCCCACAACCACAACGGAGGCTTCGGCCTGGCGCTCGTCGACGCGCTGTCCGACGACTGGGGCGTCGAGCGACATCCCGACGGCTGCACCGTGTGGTGCGCGGTGGCTACATGACACTTCGCCGCAGGGGTCGAATCTTCAGCGAGGCGCGCAGGCGCGGTATCGCCGCGTACGCACGACGCGCTCGCCGGAGCGGGTCCTACCCGCGATCCGAACCACCGCAAGCTCCCCCTCCCGTTTCCCGCGCAGGCTTACGCGCGCTCGCAGCCGCGCTCCACGGCGACGCACCTTCACGCGCTCCCCATCGACCCTCACCTTCGCCGACCCGAACCGCCGCGGCAGCCGAAGGACGAAGCTGCGCCGGCGCACGCAGCGCGGCGGGGCGCCGGTCGGCCAAGCCCCGTTCGTCAGTCGTACGGCGTACAGCCCGCTATTCCCGTCGCTGTACCAGACGTGACGGCGAGCCCCGTCGAACACCGGCTTCGACATCGCGAAGTTGGTCCGCTCCTCGACGACCGGGCTCGACTCCGGAGGGGCGACGAAATACGCGACCTCCCGCGGGTGGTAGGGGTCGCGGATGTCGAACACGCGCAGGCCGGACAGGATGAACGAGCAGGCGACGATGCCCGGGTCCGCCTGCCTCGGCACGCCGCAGTAGTGCGCGGCGTAGCCCTGGACCGGGCTTGACGCGCCGGGGTCGCCGCCGACCTGCTCGCGGTACTTCGGCTGGTTGACCTGGAGCCGGATGTCCGAGATCACGCTCGGGGCGGTCTCGTCGGAGATGTCGATGATGCGCGCCGCGCCGACGTGCGGGCCGTTGCCCTCGACCTGGTAGTTGCCCTCCTCGTCGGCGGAGAACTCGTCCACCTCGACCAGATAGGGCCTGCCGCCGATCGTGACCGGGACGTTGATCTGCGGAACGCTCCTGAACGGCCAGTCGAGCCGGCTGATCTCCGGCATCTGCGGATTCGGCTGGCGTGCCTGGATCTGGCTCGTGTCCACCACGACCAGCCCTTGGTTGAGCGCGGCGGCATAGCCGCGGTTGCCGTCGCTCGAAACCGCGAAGCCGTGTGAGGGGTAGTCGTAGACGCCGAGCGGAAGCGGCGCCTTTGGGTTCGTCAGATCGACGGCCGTGATCTGTCCCGTGAACAGGGACGTCGCGTAGAACGTGTTCCCGTCCGGAGCGAAACCGCTCTCGTGGCCAAGCAGTCCGACCGGCGTACTCGACTGGAGCTCCGGGTGGCGGCAGTCCGCATTCAGGTCGTAGACGTCGACGACGCCCGGATAAACGCTCGGGTTGCCCATCACGGCAACGAGCAGCCCGCGTTTCTCGCTGAGGACGAGCGACTCGTGCGGTGTCTGCATCGCCGGCGTAACGAGCGTCTCGGTCCGCACCGGATGCTCCGGGTCGGTCATGTCGACGACCGCGACCCCCGTCGACTCGTCCTGGAGCTGCTGGATCGCCTGGGTGGGGAACAGCAGTGTCGTGTCGTAGTAGGCGCACTGGCGGCCGGCCTCGTCGACGAAGCGCTCGACCTTGAACCCGCCCGCGCTGCCCTCGTGGCTGACGAGCTGCGTGTTGCACACGTACCCGTCGTCGGGCATGTCGGCGGGCACGCGGCCCTGGAGGCCCGGCTCGGGACGCGCGCCGGGCCCGCACTCCGCACGAGGCGGCACTGGCAGCTCGGTCGGGCGGTCCTGGGCGGGCGCGGCCGGCGGCATCAGCGCCAACAGCCCGATTGCTACGAGGATGGCGCGCGTGATGGTCCGAGTCTCGCATGTTTACGTGGCTCCGATTTCGGCGACCTTCAGGTGGGGACGCGCGTGGCCGGAGGCGGTCGCGACGGACTACTCGGTTGACTCGACCAGGGGAGTCCGTTGAACGAACTGGCAAGACACCGCGAAGCCCGTCTTTTCACCCACCTCCGCAGGACCGGCGATCCGGAGGTCCGCGAAGCCTTGATCCGCAGGTACCTCCCGCTCGCGCGCCATTTGGCGCGACGGTTCCAGCGACCAGTGGACTCCATCGACGACCTCTACCAGGTCGCGAGCTACGCGCTGGTGAAGGCGGTCGACGGCTTCGACCCGTCACGCGGGCTGGCCTTCACGAGCTACGCGACGCCGACCATTGGAGGCGAGTTGAAGCGCTACGCCCGTAACAACGGTTGGGGGCTGCACGTCCCGCGTGGTCTGCAGGAGCGCGTCCTCGAGGTGGACCGCGCGACCAGCGCCTTCACCGCGAGCCACGGCCGCTCGCCCACGCCCGGCCAGATCGCCGAGGCCACCGGGCTCAGCTCGGAGGACGTACTCGAGACTCTCGAGGCGGCCTCCAGTCATGCGCCGGACTCCCTCGACGCTCCCGTCGGCGCCGGCCCCGAGGCCGTCACGCGCATCGATACGGTCGGTGGCGTCGACCCCGCCTATGAGCTGGCCGAGGACGCCATGTCCGTCGCGCCGGCGCTGCACCAGCTTCCCGAGCGCGAGCGGAAGATCCTCTCATTGCGCTTCGGCGAGGAGCTCCCGCAGTCGGAAATCGCTCAGCGACTGGGAATCTCCCAGATGCACGTTTCCCGCTTGCTGCGGCGGACGCTGGACGATCTGTCGCGAGAGGTGGAAGTGTCGGCGCAGACGGGGTAGCGTCCATAGTGTGAAGGAGCAGGCTGAGCGCTCTCCCACCGTCGCCATCTCGAACGCGATCGTCCAGATCTACAAGGACGGCTTCGGCAAGGGCGCCACGCGCGCGCGGACCCGGATGATGGACGACGTCATCGTGGTCGAGCTCGAGGACGTGCTGACCAGGGCGGAGTACACGCTCATCGCGGCCGGTCGCGAGGAGCAGATCCGCGAGACCCGGCAGGTGTTCGAAGAGGCCAACCGTGACGTATTCGTGCAGGGGGTCGAGGAGGTGACCGGACGGGGGGTGCGCGCATGCCTGACCCAGGTCAACTTCAACCCCGATCTCGCGGTTGTGGTCTTCCTGCTCGAGCCGGAGGAGAACGGCGCATGAGCGGCCACACGACTTACGCTCGTGGCGAGATCCTCGTCGCGCTCTCCAATCGGATCGTCGCGATCTACAAAGAGCTCTACGGAAAGGGCCCGGTCAAGGTCCGGAGCTGGTACATGGACGACATCGTCCTGTGCGTCTTGCGCGGGGGCCTGACGCGCAGCGAGCTCACGTTCGTCGAGATGGGCCGCGGCGACCGGGTGATCCTTCAGCGCGGCAGCTTCCACGAAGCCGTGAGCCCCGTCTTCGCGCAAGCGATCGAGGAGCTGACGGGTCGCACCGTCGAGACCACGCTGCACTCGACCGACGAGGAACACGACGTCAGCACCCTGGTCTTCCTGCTGGAGCCGCCCGAGGTCGCGGCGCTGCACGAGACCGAGGAAGGGCTGGCCCGCGAACGCCAGCAGATGCGAAGGAAGGCTGCCGACGTGCGGGAGTCGGCACGCGCGCTCCGCGAGCAACACAAGGCGCTGCGCGACAGGCACGACGGCCGCGAAAAGCGCCCTTAGTCGGCGTTCTCCATCAGCAGCACCACTCCGGTATTCCCGCCACCCACGGCAAGCGGCATTGCCGTCACACGGCAGGTCATCTTCTTTCCGAACCTGTTGACCGCCTCCAGCTCGACGACGTGCTGACCGTCCGTTTCCCCTGAGAGGGCAGCGCGAACCGGCACCTTGAGCTTCTCCACCGGCAGCCCGATCTCGAGGCTCATCAGATGCTGCCCGTCGGCCTCACTCGCGCGCAGACCCCACATGTCCTCCGCCTGCTCGTTCCACACCTTCACACACTGGTCGCTGTCCAGCACGATCACGCCTGTCCTCAGGCTCGTCAGCACCGTCTCGAGGAAAGCATTCACCCGGTCGACCTCGAGGCCCCGCCCGCGCAGCTCGTCGTTGGTCGTTTCGAGCTCGTCGTTCACGGAGTGAAGCTCCTCGTTCATCGTCTCGAGCTCCTCGTTCGTGGACTGGAGCTCTTCGTTGGTCGTCTCGAGCTCCTCGTTCGTGGACTGCAGCTCCTCGTTGGTCGTCTCGAGCTCCTCGATCGTCGACTGCAGCTCCTCGTAGGCGACCTCGAGCTCGCGCTGCGAGCGGTCGAGGTCGTGCTGAAGCTGCCGGTGCGACGTCACGTCCGCGAACGAGATGCTGGAGCCGAGAAGCTGTCCCTTGGAGATCACCGGCGTGACGAGAATGTCGAGCATCCGGCTCTCGCCCGGTCCGGTGCTCCACTCGACCTGTCCCAGCAGCACCGGGTGGCGCTCGGCGAAGGCCTCCTCGATCATGGATCGGAGATCCGCAGGCCGGTAGGAGATCTCCAGGTCCTGTAGGGGGCGACCGATGTCCGCGTCCGTTAGTCGGAAGATGTCCCGCGCCTCGTGATTCGAGAACACAAGCGCGCCGGCGGCGTCGACGACGATCTGCGCCACCGGCGCCGCGTCGATCGCGGCGTCGCGGAAGCCGCCCCGCCGCTCCGCCGCATGGTTGCGCTCGCCGTCGCCCCCGTGGCCGATGAACGCGTAGCGCTCGCGCGCGGCGTGGCGCGGCAGCTTGTGAAACATCCGCGTCTTGATGTCCAACGGCCGGAAGAGCTCGGTCTGCGTTACGAGCATCTCCGACTTCCCGACGACGAGAACGCCCTCGGGCTGCAGGGCGAAGTTCAGGCGCTCGAGGATCCTGGTCTGGGCCTCGGCGGTGAAGTAGATGAGCGCGTTGCGGCATATCAGCAGGTCGACGCGGGAGATCGGGGCGTCCTGCACCAGGTCGTTGCGGCCGAAGATGACCGTGCGCCGCAGATCGGCGCGGAAGGTGTACCTGGCGTTCGTCTGCTCGAAGTAGCGGTCACGCAATTCCGGCGGGACCGGCTCGAGCTGCTTGGCGTCGTATATGCCCTGGCGCGCGATCGTCAGCGCATCCTCGTCGACATCCGTGCCGTAGATCTTGACGCGGTCGCAGTACTCCTCGATCCCGAGTGCGTCCGCCAGGATCATGGCCGCCGTATACGCCTCCTCTCCCGAGGCGCATCCGGCGGACCACACTCGGAACGACTCGTCGTCCGGCTTCCCCTCGAGGAGCTGCGGCACCACTTCCTTCGCGACCGAGTCCCACACGGCCGGGTCGCGGAAGAACGACGTGACGTTGATCAGGATCGTGTTGAAGAGGAAGGGGAACTCCTCCGGGTGCAGCTCCAAGTGCTCCAGGTACTCGGCGTAGCTCCCGATCTTCAGCTCGTCGAGGCGGTGCTCGATGCGCCGCTCGAGGCTCGTGCGCTTGTAGCCGGTGAAGTCGAAGCCACGGGTCTGCTTGAGGTACTCGAGGAGAGGCTCGACGTCCCCGTCAGTCACCCTGGTCTCCTGCTCCGCTGAGGGCCGACACATCCCTCGACGCGTATTCGGTGACGGCGTCGCGCAGCAGCTTCGCCTGCTGCTCGGCGTGCTCGGCCTGGTCGTTGAACCGGTTCGTGACCCGCGAGAACTGTCCTCCGCCCGCGCGGTCGGCGACCCGCCGCATCAGCTGCGCGCGCTCCTCGAGCGCCACCACTCCCGCCCACAAGGCAGCTTCCACGGACCGTGCCTGCTCCGCGAGCATGCTCTCCAGCGAATAGACGTGACCTACCCGGCAGCGGTACTGGATCAGGTTCTGCTCCTTCACCTCCCAGAGCGCGCCGTTGCACTCCGGGCACGACAGGCCGGACGAGTTCCCGGGTGTGATCGGCGAGGTGCTGTGCATCACGCCGGGCTCGCGCGCGTCCGCGGCGTCCGCCGCGCCCTCGGCTCCACCGGCTCCGTTGCCGGACGGCTCCAGGGCAACCTCGACCGAGGCGAGCTCGACCAGCAGGGCCGCAATCTCCTCGACGGGACGCACGGCGTCCACCGCCACGTGTTCTATAGCGCCCAGAGGCATGCTCGCCGCGAGCGCCTCGGTCGGATCCTGGACGATCGCCGTGCCACCCGCCGCTTTGACCGCATGGAGGCCGGCCGTGCCGTCGTCTCGCGCGCCGCTCATCACCACGCCGACGCAGCGTGGGCCGTACACGGCCGCCGCGCTCCGGAAGAGCGTGTCCACCGCCGGGCGGTGGCCGTTCTCCTTCGGGCCCCCGCTCAGCGCCATTCGCCCCTGGTCGTTCAGCAGCAGGTGGAAGTTCGGCGGCGCCACGTAGATGTGTCCCGGCTTCGGCACATCGCCGTCCTTGGCGGTGTCAGCCGGCAGCGCACCGGCGCGCTCCAGGATCTGGTCGAGCACACTCGCGCCCTCCGGAGCGATGTGGAGGACGACGAACAGCGTGCCCGCATAGCCGCGCGGAAGCGACCGCACGAGCTTCGTGAGCGCCTCGACACCGCCGGCGGACGCTCCGACGACCACCATGTCTCGAGCGCCGGGCATGACCTGTGTGATACCCGACTCAGGCGTGCAATACCAGCCCCGGCGCTAACCGGCGGCCCGGCGGAAGCGGCGCGGGCCGTCCAGCACGCGGAGGAAGGCCTCCACGACGTTCGCATCGAGCTGCTTGGCCGAGACACGCTCGAGCTCAACCCGAGCGTCGTCGGCCGTGAGCGCAGGCCCGTAGGGACGCTCGGACAGCATCGCGTCGTAGACGTCGGCGACGGCCACGATCTGGGCCTCGAGCGGGCCCTCGGCCGATGGAATCCCGTCCGGGTATCCGGTCCCGTCGGGGCGCTCATGGTGGGCGACGACGATGTCAGCCAGGTCGTGCAGAGAGGTCGACTGGAGCAGCCGCGCCGCGGTTCGGGGATGTCCGCGGATCACGTCCCACTCGGCCTCGGTGAGCGGGCCCGGCTTGTCGAGGATGTCGCCGCGGGATCCAGACCTTGCCGAGGTCGTGGAGGCGCGCCGCGATCCGGATCCGGCTGATCGCCGGCGTCGGGAGGCCCATCTCGCGCGCGATCGCGTCCGCGTACTCGGCCACCCGCACCCCATGGGCGCTCAGCTCGGCGTCCCGCTCCTCGAGCAGGTCGGCAAGCTCCGGCAGCCCAGGCGGCGCCTCGTCCCTGGCTTGTCGCGGCTCGGACCCCCTCATTCGCCCAGGGTAAGGAACGTCGGAGCGGCAAGCAGGTTGAGCAGTTCGCTCCTAGCGGGCGGAAACCCGCCTGGTCGAGAGCGTCTTCCGTCTCAGCTCCGCCCGGCAGAAAGGCACCTTGTTCCACCGCTTCTGCGAGATACGCGCGCGTGTAGTCGGCGGCATGCTTCGAGCGCTGGTTCTCGGTCTGGCTGTACGTCACGAACGTGCCGGCCTGCACCGGGCAGCGGCCGTCGACGAACTGAGCGGCCATCATGAAGCTCGACCCGTGCTCGACGTCTCCGTAGCCGTCCTTCTCGGGATCCCAGCTCACGTTGATCGCGTTGAACACGCCGACGCTGCCCGGCCCGCCGTGGATCGGGATGTCCTCGCCGCCGCGGTTCTCGTACTGGTGTCCGCGCAGCGGCGCGTCGAGCGGGATGCCCGCGCCCTCGAGGTCGGAGACCGCGTCCGCGAGCGCGCCCTGGACGACCGGGTTGGCCGTGTTCAGGCCGCTCGGCGTGTGGACGGGGTCGTCCACCGAGAACTGCGTCGTCCAGATCGTCTCGCTGCCGAGGAGGACGCCGCCCTGCAGGCCGGTCGGCAGCGCCGTGAACTCGTTCAAGACCTGCGAGACGAACCGCCTGAACAGGATCGCGCCGTTCGAGTCGAGGTCGTCGCGCAGGTTCCATGCCTTGAGCGGCTCGCACGCGCCGCTCACGTTCACGGGGCCCGACGCCCCCATCAGGAACCCGCCGGGCGCCGACTCGCACATCGAGACGACGCTGTCGCGCCACAGCTCACCCGCGTACTGGCGGTTCCCGACCGCGACCCGCTGGAGGATCCTGCGGTTGAACCGGTTGCCAGGCAGGCCGTCCTCGCCCGCGAGCCGGTCCTCGACCTGGACCAGGCCGAGCCGCGTGCGCATCGTCCGCTCGGCGTTCTCGATCCCGATGATGCGGTCGAAGCCGGTGAGCGGCTCCTCCGGGTTGGAGAGCCAGTGGCTGTCGTTCCCGTTCGTGACGTAGTCCGGCCGGACGAGCGTGGGCACCTCGTCCGGAGGGAAGGTGCCGGGCGTCGCCGCCTTGTCGCTCGAGCTGCCAGTCGCACTCCGAGCGCGAGCCGTCGAGCACCGGCAGCCCGAGCGTCGAGAAGGCGGGCTGGAGGACGTTGCAGTCGGCCGCGTGCTCGTCCGGCACGTACGGGATCGCGCCCTGCATCGAGTAGTAGGCGTTGCCCTCGCGGTCGGCCGCGATCGAGTTCACCCACGGGATGCCCTGGTACTTGCGCTCGACCCGGTCGTAGTCGGCGACGCTCTGGGCGCGGTTGTTCTCGACGAAGTGGTTGAGGTAGCGGAAGTTGGTCGCGTTGACGTCCTTGACCGCGAACCCGGAGCCCTCGGTCCACGGCAGCGGGATCCCGACCAGGTCGTCGATCATCGGGCCGTACTCGGTGGAGTAGATCGTGCGCGTCTCGTCGCCGACCTTCACCTCGGTCGCCTCCATCGGCCTTCGTCTCGCCGTCGACGACGTAGGAGTGCGGGTCACCTGAGGGCGAGCGTGAGCTTGAACGGCGTGAAGCGCCACGCGGTCGCGACGGTGTGCGACCACGCAAGGCCCCGCGTGTGGCCGATCAGGATCAGCGGGACGCCGTAGAGCGATGCCGCCGGCGACGTCGACCTCGCCCGGGATCCGCAGGTGGGCCTGGTACAGGCGCTCGGAGCCGTCCCACGGGAAGTGCGGGTTGCCGAGCACGAGGCCGCGGCCGTTGTCGGTTGCCTCGCGGCCGAAGCCGTATGCGTTGGAGCCGATCTGCGGCTGGAGACGCTGCGAGCCCCTCGCCGGTCGCGAACATCTGGGCGCGGCAGCGCATCGCCGGCCTGGGCCGCCGCCGGTGAGACGGGCGATGCGCCGACGATGCCGTCGATGACCGCGCCCGAGCTGGCGAGGATTCCGAGCTGGAAGAAGCGCCGGTAGACGTCGATCGGCTTGATCGGCCGCACCCACTCCTCGCCGCGGCAGCGCCGGTCCGGGATCCGGTCCACGCCCCTGTCGCGCAGGTACTGGTTGTAGCCGCGCACGTATCCGCGCACGCCCTTGCGCACGTCGCGCGTCGGGCCGTCCGGGGGCTTCTTGGCGATCAGCGCCTCGACCATGCCGCGCTGCTTCACCCACTGGAAGTAGAAGTCGGCGTCGAGGTTCCTGTAGGTCGACCCGTTGCCCGAGAAGAACCACGTCTCGTCCGGGCCGAAGAAGCGCGAGCGCTCCGCGTTGACCGTCACGTACTCGGCGGCGATCGTGCAGATGTTGTCCTGCGCGAACGCGTAGGCGAAGCCGGCGGCGAGGCTCTTGAAGGTTCTTCGCCGTGATGTGCGGTACGCCGTACTTCGTGCGCTGGATCTTCGCCTTGAGCGGCTTCGCCTCCGCGGCCGGCACGGCGACGACGGCCGTCGCCACCAATGCTGCCGCGAGAAGCCTCCGCATCACCGCAGGCCGCCGAGGCGCAGGTAGTGCTGCAGCGTGCGCAGGTTCTTGGCCGCCGCCCGCGTCGCGACGGCCGTGAACGTCACGCGGCCTCGACGTGCCCCGTAGACGAACTGCCTGCCGCCGCCGGCAGGCTTCGTCCAGAGGCCGCGGGCTACGCGGTTCGCGCGCCGCGTGACGCGCTGGCACCTGTCTCCGACGCCGATCTTGCCCGCCCGCTGCGCGCGGGCGTTCGTTGCGATGAGCGCCGAGCGGCCGCTCGGCGTGAGGACCGCGGTGATGCCCACCTTGTCGAACGAGCGCCTCTTCACGCACCAGCGCCAGACGCGGCCGTCGCGCTGCTGCGGCTGTCCCGCCCGGCGCAGGAAGCGTCCGGCGTGGGAGGCCGAGCTCGATGAAGCGCACGCCCCCGCGGCGCAGGTTGCTCGTGCGCGAGCGGCAGCGCGGCCCGGGCACGCCTTCGGCGCGCTCCCACATCTGCAGGTACGCCTCGGCGCCGTTCGCCATGTCGTCGACGATCTCGTCGCCGCCGAGCTGGCGCAGCCCCTCGACCCAGTCGGGGAAGAGGCCGTAGTGGGCGATGCCGTCCTCGTTGATGTCGAACGTGCGCTCGCCGCTCTGCTGCTTGTAGATGGTCACCCCGCCGTCGAACGACTTGAAGGGGTAGTCGATCTGATCCTCTTCGTCGAGCGGCCCGGCGGACGCGCTGAAGCCGTTCATGTCGGCGCCGTACCCGAGCCCGTAACAGGTACGGGCGGTCGCGCTGTCCGCGCAGCCGCTTCCAGTCCTTCGCGAAGCCGTGGTCGAGTTGTCCGACGGGGCGACGACGCCGCCCGAGCCGGTAGATCCGCGGGTAGTCCTTCTCGTTCGACCAGCTGTGGCTCGAGACGACGCCGGAGTAGTCCGCTTGGCCTCGGTGAGGGCGATCAGCTCGTCGCGCGCCGCCTGGCTCAGGTGGTCGGGGTCGACGATCATCTGCTTCTCCATCATCCGGCGAACGAGGTACTCGCCGAGGTCGGTCAGACCGCGCGTGTTGCAGTGCGGCGGGTCGCCGTAGACCGGTGCGCTCCCAGGCGGAAGCAGCGCCGCGAGGCCGTTCCCGATCGAGCGCGTCGCGCGGCAGCGCGGGCTGCTCCTTGTCGCCCTCGGTGGTCTGGCACGTCTCGATGTCCCAGTACGTGTTCGTCTCGGTACTTGTTGCCCTGGTTGACGACAAGGCCCGCCCTCACCGCCGTCGCCGGCCACGCCGGCCAGCGCGTTGTCGAACTTGTTCACGAGCTCCAGGTCGCGAACGCCGAGCTTGTAGACCTCGTCGAGCTGGCGGTCGATGTCCTCCTTGTTGCAGTCCGGCTGGTAGTCGCGGTGGCTGCAGTTGAAGAGCTCGGACACCTCGATGCCGAGCACGACGGCGAGCTTGCCGTCGGCGATCACCTTCCGCGCCTCGAACGGGTTGGTGACGATCCGGAAGAACCCCTTGCCCGGGCCGCCGCTCTGTGCGTCGATGTAGTCCTGAAGCTCGTAGATGTCGCGGACCTGGAGCCGGACGCTCTCCATCTCGTCGCAGGAGTTGCGCTTGATCGGATAGAGCTCGCAGAGGACGCTGTTCTCGACGAACAGGTTCACGTAGAGGCGGAGGCCGCCCATCCATGCACGCTCGAGCCAGCGGTAGTACGTCTGCTCGTGCGTCATCAGGTCGTGCTTCGGCCAGCCCTCGAAGGCCGGCCAGCCGTCTGGGTCGTGGCAGGTGCTGCCACCGAACGCCGTTTCGAGGACGGCGCCGCAGCCGTCCGCTCGCCTCGTGGTCGGCGCAGTCGACCAGCGCAAACGGCGCGCCGTATTCGTGCCAGGGCCGGCCGCAGTGCGCGCTGACCCGCCCAGGAACTCGAAGGCCATCATGTGGATGTGCGCCTCGAGGAACCCGCGGATCTCGCCGAACGGGTAACGGCGGCTTGAGCGGCTTGCCGCTTACGCTCAGGTCGACCTCCGGGTACTCCGCGCAGCCCGTCGCGCTCTTGCCGAGCGTCAGCTTCGGAGCCGCCCTCGAGGCGACTCGAGCTCGATCGCGCCGCCCGCCTCGGTCGCGCGCCACTCGGCGGCCTCGCTCGGCGTCGTCGGCCGGCCCGTCCGGGCGTGAGGAACTTCTCGTCCTGTCGTGTAGAGCAGGTACTGGGCGAGCGCCGTCGCCTTCAGCCGGTACGGCCCCGCGGGCGCGCCGGACGCCACCTCGAAGCAGCCGTTCGCGATCGAGTACTTCGTCTCAGCGCCCTGCGCCGGCGCGGCGAGCAGCACGGTGGCCAGCAGCGCGAGTCCGGCAGCCCTCATGAAGCGATCTTAGGGCGGAAGGCGTCACACTGCGCGACATGCGCATCACCGTCGCAGCCCTCCTCGCCCTGCTGGCCGTCCCGGCCGTCGCCGCTGCCGCGCCCACGCGGACCGAGCGCGCGGTGCGCACGCCCGCACCCGACGCGCGCGCGGTGAAGGAGTCCTACGTCCGCCTACACGCGCCGATGCCCGAGTCGTCACCCGAGCATCCGGAGGCATGCGACTGGATCTCGTACCTGCGCTTCCGGCACGCGGACGGCCCGCGCCGCTCGCCCAGGGCGGACGCGGTGCTCACGCTGATGCCGGGGATCTTCGCGGGCGGCGGCTCGTTCGACCAGGTCGCGCGCCACACGATCCGGCGCGCCGCGAAGCGCGGGCGCCATGTCGAGGTCTGGGGCATCGAGCGGCGCTCGAACTGCCTCGAGGACCACCGCGGCGTCCGGGCCGGCGTGAAGACGGGCGACCCGCGCGTGTCGTTCGGCTACTACTTCGAGGGCCGCGAGGTCGACGGCCAGACGTTCCCGGGCTTCGCCGACGATCAGCAGGCGGCGTTCCTGCGCGACGTCGGCCTCAAGCAGACGATCGAGGACTGGCACACGATCATCACGCGCGGGATCCCGTCGCGGCGCAAGCGCCAGCGGAAGCTCATCTGCGGCGGCCACTCGCTCGGCGGGCCGCTCACGGCGGCGCTCGCGAGCTGGGACTTCGACGGCGACCCGGAGACCGACGAGGACGCCGGCTACAACCAGTGCGCAGCGTTCGTCGGCCTCGACACGACCGTCTCGCTCGAGGGCGGCGAAGGGCGGCGGCGCCGGCGTCGGCGCTGATCACCGGCGCGACCTCCGCAGAGCGGCGCATCGCCGTTCGTGAACGCGCCGCCGCTGACGCCGGAGACGCTGCTCGCCCCGGCGCTGATCGGCGTGACCGCGTTCCAGAAGCCGGACGAGGAGACGATCACCACGCAGCTCATCCCGCGCGATCCCGAGTGGGAGCTGACGCAGCGGCTCCTGTTCTCGCGCAACCCGCAGGACTTCGCCACCGGCAGCCCGAGCGTGCGCGACTTCCGCGTCACGAACGCGTCCGCGCTCGCGGCGATCTTCGACGACAACTCGTCGCCGATCAGCATCTTCCGCGCGAGCGTCGGCATGTACACGGGCGGACCGCTCGTGGACAAGTCGTTCCCGGCGCCCGACCCCACGCTCGCCGCCCCCGACGAGCCGCACGGGCCGCTCTACCACTGGCAGAACTACTCGCGCGTGGGCGCGAACGGCGCGGAGCTCGAGCTGAACGACGAGGGCGACCCGTACACGTCACGCGACAGCGAGGTGACCGACGTCCGCCAGCTCGGCCGGTCGCTCTACCAGTTCCCGGCCAACTTCATCGAGACCTACTTCCCCACGCGGCTCGTCACCGACTTCGCCGCGATGACGGCCGGCGACCGCAGCGGCGACCTCGAGAACCTGCGCCACGACGGCTCGTCGATGAAGCCGATCCTGCTGGTCCAGGCGGGCGACAGCGACGGCAACGACGCGCCCGACGAGGGACCGACCCAGACGGGCGAGAAGCCGAACGACAAGGAGCTGAGCCGCGAGGCGATCCTGCCCGGCTACAACCACCTCGACGTCGCGACGGCGGCCTGGAAGCAGAACGACGGCCGCCGCGAGGGCTCGAGCCTCGAACTGGCGCGCTTCATCCTGAAGATCATCGGCAAGCGTCTAGCCGAGCCAGTCCCGCAGGCGGTCGTAGACCTCGGGTGGTTCAGCAGGGCGAAGTGACCGCCCGCCACCCTGAAGCACTCCTGGTCGCGCCATGGTGCGGCACTCGAGCCGAGCACGAGGAGGTCGCCCGAACACGAGACGAAACAATGCTTCGCGCCTTCGAGCAGCGGGATCTCCTTGCAGGCGGCGGCGCGCAGCGCGTCAGGCTCGCGGTCCTTCCAGTCGTCGTCGACGAGCGATCCGCGGCGCAGGTCGCGGATCCCGCCGCTGCGGCGGCGCAGGAAACGGCTCATGCCGCGCGTCTCGGGCAGCAGGTCGAGCGCGGCGCTGCCGAGGTGGACGATCTCCTCGAGCGGAGCGCCCCGGTGCGGCGTGCCGAGGGAGACGACGTGGCTGACGCGCTGCACCCAACCCGCACCGCCCTCGGCCGCCTGGTACGCGGCGCTGCGGGCGACGAGGCCGCCCATCGAGTGCCCGACGAGCGCGATGTCGCTCGACCTCGACCGGCCAGTCGGCGACGGTTCGCTCGAGCAGCTCCGACAGCGTGCGTCCGTTCTCGGAGATGCGGAGGCCGGTGTTGTAGCGGACGTACACGGGCGTCCAGCCGCACTCGTCGGCGAGCCGGCTGCCGTAGTTCGGTGACGCGGCCCCACGAGAACTCGGTCTCCATCAGGCCGTGTAGGAAGATGGCCACTCGCGGCGTCGGCGGCCCGCTGACGCGAATCGCCATCGGCCTGCGCGAGCTCGTTCCGCTCCTCGGCGAGCGTGTCGCCGATCAGCCCGTTGACGATCGCGATGAGCGCGGCCCCGCGCGGAGAGTCGGAGATGAGCTGCGCGTACCTGCGCGCCGCGGCCGCCTCGACCGCGCGCCCGCCGGCGCGGGTGGCCTGCCCGAGGCCGCCATAGACCGCGTCCGCGAGCGTGTCGTGCACGAGCTTCACCGGGCGCGCCGCGGGACCAACGCCGTCGAACGCCCGCTGCGCGATCGCGAGGTGAAGGGCCTTGATCCCCTGCGGGGCCGAGGCGAGCTCCTCGGCGCCGAGCCTTACGAGTGCCTGTGCCTCGGACACCCGCGAGAGACTACGCGCGAGTGCCGATAGCGTCTGTGCGCATGAACGCAGAGCGCGGCGCGCGGCTGCGGCAGGCGGTGCTGGTGGCGCGCGAGCTCGAGCCCGTCTCCGAGCGAGCTGCGCTCCGAGCTCGGGCTCGGCGAGCCATTCGCCGACCCGGGCGTCGGCGCGTTCGGGCTGCACAACGCCGTCTACGCGATCGGCGACACCTTCCTCGAGGTCGTCTCCCCCACCCAGCCGGACACGACGGCGGGCCGCTACCTCGACAGGCGCGGCGACGGCGGCTACATGGTGATCTTCCAGCTCGCCGACCTGGACGCCGCGCGCGAGCGCGCGGCCGCGATGGGCATGCGGGTCGTCTGGCAGCTCGACCTGCCGGACATCTCCGGCACCCACCTCCACCCGGCCGACACGCGCGGGGCGATCGTCTCGCTCGACCGCGCCGAGCCGCCCGGATCGTGGCGCTGGGGCGGCCCCGACTGGACCGAGCGGGAGGGGACCGGCGCGCCCGGCCGGCTGCGCGGCGTGACGATCGCGGTGAACGACCCGGTCGCGACCGCGGAGCGCTGGGGAGAGCTGCTCGGGGTCGAGCCGCTACGGCGAGGCGCTCGTGCTCGACGGCTCCTCGTGCGCTTCGAGCCGGCGACGAGGAGCGGCTCACCGACGTGCACCTCGACATGCCCGGCAAGCACGAGACGCGTCGAGATCGGCGGCGCGACCTTCCGGCTGACGCCGCCCGACTAGGACGCCAGCTCGCGCACGACGGCCTCCGCCAGCGTCGCGGCCTGCTCCACCGTGCGGTAGTCGACGTTCTCTGGCGTGTCGGTGGGCTTGTGGTAGTTCGACAGTCCCTTCCAGGCGGTCATCGAGGCGAGCGTGGCCGTCGGGTAGCCGGCATGGCTCGGCACGACCGCATCGGTGCTCGTGCGCGCCCGCATCCCGCGCCGCAGCTCGACTCCGGCGTCCTCGGCGACCCGCGCGATCAGGTCGCGGAAGTCGGGGTCGCAGTAGTCCTCCATCACGACCGGCCCCTCGCCCTCGAGCATGATCAGCCGCGGCGATCCCAGGGTGTCGAGGTTCAGCACCAGCGTCCTGCTCGGGTCGAGCGGCTTGAGATGGCGTTCGACGAAGCCGTAGACGCCTCCCTGCAGCACCTCCTCCGCCCCGCACGAGGCAAGCAGGACGCGGACGCCCTCGACGGGCGTCGCCTGGAGCGACTCGGCGACGGCCACGAGCACTGCGACTCCGCTGAGGTTGTCGTTCGCGCCGGGCACGATCCGGTGGCGCGCGATGTCGGCGAACGATGCCGCCGACCCCGCCGAGAGGAATAGGCCCGCCCGGGCGAGGCCGCGCCGCCCCGTCACCGCTCCGAGCGCCGACAGCGCCGGGCCGGCGATGACGGGCCACCACATCGGCACCGCGGTGTCGATCGCCTCGATCACGTCGGGCAGCAGGTCGTTCGCCTTGCGCTGCGCCGTGTCGTCGAACACGGCGCCGGTCGGCGCGGCGTCGTGGTGGGCCATCAGGACGATCG
Source organism: uncultured Thermoleophilaceae bacterium (assembly GCA_963846865.1). Taxonomy (GTDB): domain Bacteria; phylum Actinomycetota; class Thermoleophilia; order Solirubrobacterales; family Thermoleophilaceae; genus DASPHG01. The sequence continues at coordinate 474,348 of CAWJXU010000010.1, forward strand.
TCCGGTCGGCGGCCGCGTCGCCCGCCTCCGCGACGACGTTCCACGTCGTGCGCCGCTCGCCGACCGCGCGCCGGGCGACGCGGCGCCAGTTCGCGCAGTCGTCGGCGATCGCGGCGGCTGCAGCCGGCGCCGACGAGCGCGGCGAATGGCCGCGCCCGGCCGGAAAGCGCAGCCAACCCGGCGACCACGCCGACGGCCGACAGCGCGGCGTGCATTCGCGCGTAGCCATCGAGGAAGACCTCCTCGTCCACGGTGGCGTCGCAGCCGAGCTGCGTCGAAGCGCCCGGCGAGCCGGTGGGCGGCTACCTCCTCCCCGGGCGATCCGGCGCCGCGCTCGAGCTCCGCGAGCTCCTCGATCACGTCCCGGAGCGTCGAGCTCCGTTCCTGCACGCTCACAGTTCGGCGAGCACTTCCTCGGCGGCTCGCTCGCCCGAACGGACGGCGCCGTCCATGTAGCCGTTCCAGTAGGTCGACGTCTCGGTCCCCGCCCAGTGGATCCGCCCCGACGGCGCGCGCAGGGCGGGGCCGTTCGCGACCAGGCTGCCGGGGCCATGGATCCCCACCGGCCCGCCGCGGTTCCAGCGCTGCGCGGGCCAGCGGGTGTCCCAGAACTCCTGCGGCCGCTCTGCTTCGGCGCCCCAGAACTGAGCGAACTCGGCCAGGATGCGAGCGCGCCGCTCGCCCTTCGAGAGACGCTCGTACTCGCGCGCCTTGTCCCCTCCCACGAAGCCGAAGACCACGCCCGGGCCGCCGTCGGGTGGGGAGCCGTCGAAGGTCGCCGACACGAAGCCCGCTCGAGGACAGGGCGGTCCCGGTGTAGCCGGCGTCGCGCCAGAACGGCGTCTCGTAGCGCGCGCTCACCTTCGTGAGCGTTCCCTGGCCCATGCGCTGCGTGAGCTGGTCGCGCTGGAATGGCAACAGGGGCCGATAGTCGATCCGGCCGGCGAGCGCCGGCGGTACCGCGACGATGACGCGCCTGGCCCTCACGGACAGCTTGTCTGTCTGGACGCGCACGCCGCCGCGACCCTGCACGATCCGGCGCACCGGGTGCCGCAGCAGGAGCCGGCGCCCGAGCTCGCGGGCCATCCTGTCCACCACCGCGCCCGTGCTGCCCTCGAACCGGAACATCTGCGCGCCGTCACGCGTGTTGAAGTTGCGCTCGAACGTACCCGCGTGCGTCTCGTCGCCGGAGGCCGCGATGTAGAAGAGGACGAAGAGCAGCGAGAGGTCGCGCGGCTCGGTGCCGAAGATCGGCCGGGTTGCCAGCGGCACGAGGTTGCGAAAGCGGGGTGTGGCCGAGTTGTCGCGGATCCACGTCTCGAGCGTCTGGCCGTCGTACTCGAGCGCGTTGGCGGCCTGCCACGGCGCATCGACCGGCACCTCCGTCGACATCTCGTTGAGCAGTGTCACCGCCGCGGCGAGCTCCGGCAGGATCGCCGGGTCGGGCGGCGCGGTGCCGGTGGGCCCGGTGTCGCTCCACTCCACCCGGTCCCCCTCGATGTAGGCGACGTTGTTCACCCTCGTTGTAGGTCGGGAACGTGCCGACCCCGTACGCCTTGGCGAGGTTGATCATGTGGTCCTGGGTCGGGCCGACGAACGTGCCGCCGCGCTCGGACACCTCGCCGCCGCCGAGCGGGTGACTCCAGACCCGGCCGCCGGCTCGCCGCGCGGCCTCGAGGACGAGCACCGACTTGCCGCCGCGGCGCACCTCGCGGGCCGCGGTCAACCCGGCAAGGCCTGCGCCGACCACCACGACGTCCGCTCGTCGCGTGCGCTTCCGCGCGGCGGCCGCGCTGCGCGGCAGCGCGCCTGCGGCGGCGCCTGCCGCACCCGCTCCCAGCACTCCTCTGCGTGTCAGCTTCGTCATGTCGCTCGCTATAGGGTCCGCATCAGTGGACCTGCTCGCGCCCGACGTCCGCCGAATCGCTCCGTCGGATCCCACGCCGGCGTCGGACAGAGTTGAGGATAAGTGGGCGGCGGGGACACCCGAGCCGCTCAAGGGCGAGCTCACCGCCCTGCTCGGCCCCGACCGCGTCCTGACCCGCGTGCTCGACCTCGTCAAGTACGCGTCCGATGCGAGCCCCTACCGCTTGCTTCCGCGCGCCGTCGTCATGGCGCGCGACACCAGCGACGTTTCGAAGACCCTCGCGTACGCGCGCGAGAAGGACATCCCGGTGACCTTCCGCGCCGGTGGCACGAGCCTCAACGGACAGGGCCAGACCGACGGCATCCTGATCGACGTCCGGCGCCACTGGACCGGCGTCGAGATCGAGCAGGAGGGCGCGCGCGTCCGCGTGAAGCCCGGCACGGTCCTGGGGAGGGCGAACGCGGTGCTCGCTCCCCTACTCGCGTCGAATCGGGCCCGACCCGGCGAGCACCGACATCGCGTGCGTCGGGGGCGTGATCGCGAACAACTCCGGCGGCATGCGCTGCGGCGTCGTCCACGACGCCTACCAGACGCTGCGCGCGATGAAGCTGGTGCTGCCGTCCGGCACGGTGATCGACACGGAGGCGCCGGACGCGGAGGAGCGCTTCGCCGCGGCAGAGCCCGAGCTGTGCCGCGGACTGCTCGAGATCCGCGACGAGATCCTCGCCGACGCCGAGCTGGCAGAGCGGATCCGGCGGAAGTTCCGGATCAAGAACACGATGGGCTACCGGCTCTGCGCGTTCCTCGACGCGGACACCCCGCTGGAGATCTTCCGGCGGCTCGTCGTGGGATCCGAGGGCACGCTCGCGTTCGTCGCCGAGGCCGTCTTCGAGACCGTCCCCCACCCGCGCGGCTCGACGGCCGCGATGCTGATCTTCCCCGACATCGACACAGCCGTCGCCTCGGTGCCGGCGCTCGTCGAGAGCGGCGCGACCGCCGTCGAGCTGATGCTCACCCTCACGCTGAAGGCGGCGTCCTCGTTCGTCACGATCCCGCAGGAGTGGGAGGACGCGCCGTGGGAGACGGCCGCGATCCTCGTCGAGTTCCGGTCCGACGACCCGGCCGAGCTCGCGGAGCGCCAGGCTGCCGCGGAGAAGATCGTGGCCGACCACCCGTTGGTGCAGCCGGCCAAGTTCAGCACCGACCCCGAGGTCACGGAGCTCTACTGGCGCGTGCGCGAGGGCATGCACGGCCTGGTCGGCCGGATGCGCCCGCCGCACACGGCCCTGATCGTCGAGGACGTGTGCGTCGCGCCCGAGCGGATCGCCGAGTGCGCCAAGGACGTGCGCGAGCTGCTCGGCGAGCACGGCTTCCTGCCGGGCGTGGCGGGTCACGCGTCCGCGGGCAACCTCCACTTCATGCTCACGCCCGAGTTCGCGCAGGAGTCGGAGCGCGAGCGCTACGACGGCTTCATGGAGGCGCTGGTGAAGCTGATCGTGGACAAGTACGACGGCTCGCTGAAGGCAGAGCACGGCACCGGCGTGAACATGGCGCCGTTCGTCGAGCGCGAGTGGGGCGCGAAGGCGACCGAGCTGATGTGGCGCGTGAAGCAGCTCGCGGACCCCGACGGCGTGCTCGGCCGGGGAGTGATCCTGAACCGGGACCCGTCCTGCCATCTGGCGAACCTGAAGACGACGCCGACGATCGAGGAGGACGGCGGCGCCGACCTGTGCGTCGAATGCGGCTTCTGCGAGCCGGTCTGTCCCAGTCGCGACCTCACGACGACCCCGCGCCAGCGAATCGTGCTGCGGCGCGAGATGGCGCGCCAGCCGGCCGGCTCGCCGGTGCTCGAGGCGCTGCTCGACCAGTACGAGTACGACGGGATCCAGACCTGCGCCGCCGACGGCACCTGCGCCCTCGCCTGCCCGCTGGGGATCGACACCGGCACGCTGGTCAAGAAGTTCCGTGCGCAGGAGCACACGCCGCGCGCGCAGCGTGCGGGCGTTGCGGCCGCGAAGCGCTGGGCGACAGTCGAGCGCGCCTCACGCGCCGGCCTGCGCGCGCGGCCGTGTGTCGAAGGCGTTGAGCGCGGCGGGCCGCGCGCTGCTCAGCGACGAGCTCGTCCCGGCCTGGCCTGACGGGATGCCGCCCCCGGCGCCGTCCGCGCTCCCGCCGACCCGCCGCGAGGGCGCCGCTGCCGTCTACCTCCCCGCGTGCATCAACCGGATCTTCGGTCCGAGCCTCCCCGAGGCGATGGTCCGCGTCTCCGAGCGTGCCGGGCTCCCGCTCTGGATCCCGGACGACGTGCGCCGGCCACTGCTGCGCGGTCCCGTGGAGCTCGAAGGGGCTCACCGACGGCGCCGAGTGGATGTCGCAGCACACGGCCGCGGCGGTGAAGCGCTGGGTCGGCGACGGACGGCCTGCCCGTCGTGACCGACGCGAGCTCGTGCACGCACGGTTTGCAGGGGTTTCTCGAGGGAGTCGAGGTGATCGACTCGATCGAGTGGGTCCACGACCGGGTCCTGCCCGAGCTCGAGGTGAGCCGCAAGGCGGGCGCCGTCGCCGTCCACCCCCCCTGCTCGGCGAGGCACATGGCGCTAGTCCCCAAATTGCGGAAAGTTGTCGAGGCGCTCGCCGATGAAGTGGTGCTGCCCACCACCGCCACCTGCTGCGGGATGGCCGGCGATCGCGGCCTCCTGCACCCCGAATTGGCGCGATCGGCCACCCGCCCACAGGCCGCCGAGGTCGATTCGGACCGCTTCGATGCGCACGTCTCGAGTAACCGAACGTGTGAAGATCGGTTTAGAACAGGGCACCGGGCGGCAATATCGAATCGTTTGTGCACCTGCTCGACGCGCTGACGAAGTAGCGCTCGCGCACCGCTCCGATTCACCCCTTTAACGGTTCCTTTAGCCGGGGGGTCCACGCTTACACGCTGATTTACGCATGAGACGCGAAGAAGAAGACAGCCTCGACCTGTTCCTGAACCGCATCGCGGCGACCCCGCTGCTGACCGCGGAGCAGGAAGTCGAGCTTGCCCAGCGGATCGAGCGCGGCGAATACGACGCCAAGCAGCACATGATCGAGGCCAACCTGCGCCTCGTCGTGTCGATCGCCAAGCGCTACCGCGGCCTGGGCCTCCCCTTCATGGACCTGATCCAGGAGGGCACGGTCGGGCTGATCCGCGCCGCCGAGAAGTTCGACTGGCGCAAGGGCTTCAAGTTCTCCACCTACGCGACCCTGTGGATCCAGCAGTCGATCGCACGCGCGCTGGCCGACAAGTCCCGCGTCGTGCGGCTGCCGGTGCACATCGGCGACCGGCTCCGGAAGCTGGACGTCACGGAGCGCCAGCTCGAGGCGCAGAGCGGGCAGTCACCGTCGATCGAGACCGTCGCCGAGGCGGTCGGGATCGACGTCGACGAGGCACGCATGCTGCGCCAGGCCGCCTCCGGGCCCGCCTCGCTCAACGAGACGGTCGGCCCCGAGGGCGACGCAGAGCGCGGCGAGCTGATCCCGGACAAGGGCCCCACCCCCTACGACGAGGTGCGCGAGCGCGCCGAGGTCGAGGCGGTCGAGCGGGTCCTCGAGTCGCTCGACTACCGCGAGCGCCGCGTCCTGACGCTGCGCTTCGGGATCGGCGGCGAGCGCGTCCAGAGCTACCCCGAGATCGCCCGCCAACTCCGCGTGCGGCCGGGCCGCATCCGCGAGATCGAGGAGGCCGCGCTCAAGCGGCTCCGCGGTCACGACGCGGCGACGCCGCTGCGCGAGCTGCTGCAGGCCAGCTAGCCGACCGCGAGCGCGCGTCTCACAGTCGCGCCGACGTCGGACCCGGCGTGCTTCAACTTGCGCCAGGTGAACCTGAGCACGCGATAGCCCGCGGCTGTCAGCGCGGCGTCGCGCGCGCGATCTCGCTCGAAGGCGCGGCGGCTCTTGTGGAACTCGTAACCATCGAGTTCCACGATCAGGCCGGCCTCCGGCCAGTACGCGTCGACCTCGAAGCCGAGCACGCTGACGTTGAAGCTAGGCAAGGGCACGTTGTGGGCTCTGCAGACCGCAGCGAAGGCTTGCTCCAGTTCGCTTCGCGTCTGGTCCGGCTCTCGGGCCAGCGCGACGAGCCTACGCACGTTCCTCGAGCCTTTGCGACCGCGCCGGCAAAGCTCGGCGGCCCGCTGCACATCGAGCAAGCCGCGTCGGGCAGCGGCGTCCCAGAGATCGTCGAGACGCTGCCGGCTAACACCGGCGGCGAGATCGCAGACCGTGCGCGTCACCGTCGTCACCGGGAATCCGTCGTGGACGGTGACGTCGCGCACGTCGAGTGCCCGCGGCCGATGTATCGCCATGCCTGGCCGCGCGTGGCGCGGCCGTGGCACGATCACGTCCACGACAGCGGCCGCCGCAATTCGTAGTTCCCAGACGAGCGCGGCGCTCCGGTGGCTCAGGACGGCGCCCTCACCACACGCGAGCAGCGCCGCCATCATCACGCCCCTCGGTGTCAACGCCGGATGGCCCACGGCGTACGCACCATGGTGTGCCGGATGCAGCAGTCCGGCCTCGGCCCTGCGGCGGATCCCCTCCCGCGTCAAGCCGAGCGCGAGCAGCTGCCTCGTCGCGACCGCACCGTGCTGCCGGGCTGCAAGATCGGCGATCGCCTGCCCAACTGGGCGCTCTTTGTCACGGCATTCGGGACTTTTCGCGCCCAGTTCGTGCATGGGGCCCGAGTTTGCGCCGCGGCTGGTGCGAGCGGTGCGACGAGTGTTACGTCAGGCGATCTTCAGCAGGACGATCACGTTCGCCACGAAGAGCAGGCAGAAGAAGACCGTCCACCGGTCCAGGTTGCGCTCCACAAGTGAGCCGCCGCCGAACGGGCCGCCCGCCGCGCCCACGCCGAACGCGCCCGACAGGCCCGCGTCCTTGCCCGAGTGGAGCAGGATCAGCAGGATCACCATCACGGCGAGGAAGACTTGGAAGCCGCTCAGGAGTGCTTCGAGGCCGAAATCCATGAGCCGCGGAGGTTAGCGAGGCTCCAAGCGATCGAGCTCGCGCAGGATCTCGATCGCCTGGGCGCGCAGCTCGGCGTCGAGGGCGCGCCAGTCCTCCTCGGACAGCTTGCCCATCCGGTAGTCGAGCTCGGCGTCCTTGATCTCCCTGTACTTGCTCTCCTTCGCCGCCTCGAGGTCGCCGCGGTGGTCCGGCTCCGACCCGGCCGACCGCGAGCGCAGTGGCTGCAGCACCAGGAGCGCCACGAGCGCGGCGAGCGCGATCGCCGGGAGGACGACCTCCACTACGCGCGCGAGAGCTCGCGCCCGAGGCGCGCGGCGTACAGGCTCGTGACCCGCCGGCGGCGGGCCTCCGGCGACGGCCACAGCGCGATCAGGGCGCCCGCCATCACGATCCCGCCCCCGAGCCAGATCCACACCACGAGCGGGGACACGATCGCGCGGAATACGGCCGGCGGCGGGTTCTCCGCGTAGTGCTCCGCTACTGCCACGATCGCCTCGCCGTGGAACCGCTCGGGCAGGTCGTTGGCCCGCCTGATCGGACCCTTCAGCTTGCGCAGGTCGGGCTGAACGGCGAGCCACAGGTCCTGCTTCAGGCCCCACCTGAGGTCGACCTCGCTCGTCGCCTCGCCGCCGAAGTAGCGCCCGACCGGGCCCATCGCGCTGTTCTGCGACGGGTAGTAGTTGCGGGCGGGGTGCATCGTGAAGCGCTCGTCGTCCTTCTTCACGTCGAGCACCGCGCCGAAGGAGAGCGGCGCGCCGGTGCCGGAGCGGTCGTCCTCGATCGCGACCGTCGGCTCGCGGTAGGTGACCTCGTAGTCCTTGATCGTCACCGTCTCGCCGGGCTCGAGCCTGACGTCCTTCTGCTCGTTGAACGACGACGAGCCGGCGACGCCGAGCAGCAGGACGGCGATTCCGACGTGCACGATGTAGCCGCCGTAGCGGCGCCGGTTGCGCCCCACGAGCCGCGACAGCGCGACGGGCGGCGGCTCACCGGTCATCGTGCGGCGTGCGCGCATCCCGCGGAAGAACTCCTGGGCAACGACGGCCCCGACGAAGGCGGCGAGGGAGAACATCACCAAAGCGGGCACGCTCTCCCCGGCGGCCGTAAACGCCAGGAGCACGAAGCACGTGGCGAGGGCGACCGCAACCGGGATCAGGAACGCGCGGCGTAGCAACCGGAAGCTGTTGCGCCGCCACGTGAGCAGCGGGCCGATCGCGGCGAGCGCCACGAGCACCAGCGCGATCGGCGCGATGATCCCGTTGAAGAACGGCGGCCCGACGCTCTCCTCGGTTCCGGTGAGCGCCTCCGAGATCAGCGGGAAGAACGTTCCCCAGAAGATCACGACGCAGATCAGGAGCAGCACGAGGTTGTTCAGCAGGAAGAAGACCTCGCGCGAGAGCAGCGCGTCCACGCGGGCCTCGGACCGCAGGTCGTCCCGCCTGCTCACCACGAGCGCGACCGAGGCGATCAGGGCGGCGGCGATGAACGCGAGGAACGGCTTCCCGAGAGTGGACTCGCCGAACGCGTGGATCGAGTCGAGGATCCCGGAGCGGACGAGGAACGTCCCGAGCAGCGCGAGCATGAACGTGGCGACGATCAGCGACACGTTCCAGGTCCGCAGCATGCCGCGCTTCTCCTGGACCATGATCGAGTGGATGAACGCGGTGCCCGTGAGCCACGGCATCAGCGACGCGTTCTCGACCGGGTCCCATGCCCAGTAGCCGCCCCATCCGAGCTCCGAGTAGGACCACAGCGAGCCGAGCAGGATCCCGAAACCGAGGAAGGTCCATGCGACGAGAGCGAACCGGCGCGTCGCGCGGATCCACTCGGGGCCGGTGCGGCGCTTGAGCAGCGCGCCGACCGCGAACGCGAACGGGATCGTGAACCCGACGTAGCCCGTGTAGAGCATCGGCGGGTGGAACATCATCGCCGGGTGCCGGAGCAGCGGGTTGAGCCCGCTCCCCTCGGCCGGGGGGTCGGCGAGCGTGGCGAACGGGCTGGCGTAGAAGAGCATCAGGAACAGGAAGAAGGCGGCCACGCCGCCGAGCACGGCCGTCGCGTAGGGCGCGATCTCGCGCAGGCGGTGACGGGTCAGGAACAGGACGGCGCTCGAGAAGAGCGCCAGCAGGAAGACCCACAAGAGGAGCGAGCCAGCCTGGCTCGACCACATCGCCGTGAGCTTGTAGAAGGCCGGCGTGTCCGTGGACGAGTTCTGCGCGACCAGCTCGAACGAGAAGTCGGAGCGCACGTACGCGGCCTCGAGCAAGGCCATGGCGACCACGAGCAGGCCGAGCAGCGCGTAGATCGCCCGCCGCGCGGAAACCGCCCACTCGCGCCGTCCGGACCGGCCCGCGTAGATCCCCGCGCCGACGGCGTAGAGCGCCGTGCCGAACCCGACGGCGAGCGCGGCCGTGCCGATGTCGGCGGAGCTCACTTCGCCGTGAACTTAGAGGGGCATTTCGTGGTCATCTCGCTGCCGACGAACCGGCCGCTCTCGAGCCGGCCCTTCACCAGCACCTCGCGCCCCTCCCGGAAGGGGTCTGGGACCGCGCCGCTGTAGACCACCGGCATCTGCGCGGAACCGTTCGGGTCCTTGATGGCGAACTCGAGCCGGTCGCCCTGCTCCTTCAGCGAGCCGTCGACCACGGTGCCGCCCAGCTCGAAGCGCTCGTCGGGCTTTTGCGCGAGGGCCTCCGACGGCAGCAGCTGGCTCGTGCCCGCGGAGAAGCTGACGACGATGAGCGCGGCGGCCAGCAGGACGGCGGCCGACAGCGCGACGACGAGACGGATCTTCCGCTTGCGCGAGGGGTCCACGGACCCCTCATTGTGTCAACGCTGGCTCGGGTGCCCCGCACCCGGCCACGGGGCCAGGAAGAGGACCAGTCGCGTGTCGCTCAAGGCGCGCACCTCGTGCCGCTCGTTCGGGTCGAAATGCGCCACGAATCCGGGTCCCGCCTTCTCCGTGCTACCCACCGGCCCCACCTGCGCCTCGCCGTCCACGATGACCACGTAGGCGCGTTCGTGCACCTGATGATCGTCCAGCGCCTCGCCCGCCGGCAGGTTGATCGCGACCAGGCGCGCCTCGCCGTCGGAGCGCAGAATCTTCGGATGGTGCGGCTCGACATCGAGGGCCAGGATGTCCCAGGACTCCATCGCGCGAGAAGATTACCCCCGTGCACGACTTCCACGCTTTCGAGGTGGCCGTCGCGGTGCTCGGCGGTCTCCTGGTCGTCGGCGCGCTGCTGTCCGGCCTCGCGAAGCGGAGCTTCCTGTCACTGACGGCGCTGTTCGTCGTCGTCGGATTCGTGCTCGGCGACGGCGGCATCGAGGTGCTCGACTTCGACGCCGAGTCCGGCTTCGTTCAGGCGCTGGCGATCGTCGCGTTGATCCTGATCCTGTTCCGGGACGGGCTCGAGGTCGAGCAGGAGCTGCTGCAGGAGGACTGGCACCTGCCTCTGCGCAAGCTCGTGTTCGCGATGCCGATCACGGCGGCGCTCGTCGCCGTCGCCGCGCACGCGCTGACCGACCTCGACTGGACCGAGTCGTTCCTCCTGGGCGCGCTCCTGTCCCCCACCGACCCCGTCCTCTCGTCCGCTGTCGTGACGAATCCGCGCGTGCCGCGCCGGATACGGCACTCGCTCAACCTCGAGTCCGGCCTCAACGACGGCCTGGCGCTTCCCGCGGTGCTAGCGCTGCTCTTCTCGCTCGACCCGGACGCGGCCGACTTCACGTGGTGGGCGTTCGTCGTCCAGGACCTGGCGGTCGGGCTGGCGGCCGGCGCCCTGGTGGGCTTCGCCGCGGCGCGGCTGATGCCCGAGCGGCGCGCGCTCGGCACGGAGATCAGCCCGCACCAGAAGTCGCTGTACGGGCTCGGCGCGGCGTTCGCGGCCTATGGCGTGGCCGTGCTGCCTCCCGAGGGGAACGGCCTGATCGCCGTCTTCGTGTGCGCGATCGTGCTGGGCATCCTGCGGCCCGACATCCGCGAGGCGTTCGAGCGCCGGTCCGAGGACATCATCGAGGTGGTCAAGCTCGGCGTCTTCGTGGTGTTCGGCGCTCTCCTCACCGCGAACGGGCTCTTCGACGAGGGGCTCGCGGCCGTCGGGATCGTCGCGTTCACGCTCTTCGTCGCGCGCCCGGTGGCGGTGCATGTCTCGGTGGCGGGAACCGACACCTCGGCGGCCGAGCGCTGGTTCATGTCGTGGTTCGGCCCGAAGGGCGTGGCGACGATGACCTTCGGCCTGTTCGTGCTCGGTCAGGGGATCGAGAACGGCAACGACATCTTCAACTTCGCCGCGCTGACCGTGTTCGCGTCGATCGTGCTGCACGGCGTGACGGACAACGCCGGCGTCGGCTGGATCGAACGCCGCTCACGCTCGTCGTAGGCGTCCCAGGAGGCCGCGCCGCTTCGGCGCCACCTCGGCCGGCGGCTGCTCGGGCAGCGGCTCGCCCGCCAGGATCGCTGCCGGCACGTCCTCCACGAGCCAGCGGGCGCGTGCCGGGCCGACGAGGGCGGCGGCCGCCTCGGCCCCGGCGCCGATCGCGGGCGGCCGCAGGTGATAGCCCGAGTGCGCGTCGGACGCGAGCACGTGCGCGTGGCCGTCGCGCACCAGCGCCTCCGCGAGCGGGCGCGGGCCCCTGCGCTGATCGGAGCGGATGAGGGACCGCGCGGTGACCTGCAACAGGACGCCGCCGTCGACCAGCTCGTGAAGGCGCTCGGGATGGCGCTGGAAGGTCGGGTTGTTCTCGGGGTGCGCGAGCAGGAGCCGGAACCCGCGCTCGGACAGGGTGAACAGGAGCTGCTCGAACGTGTCGTTCAGCGGCCCGTAGGGGGTCTCGACCAGCAGGTCCCGACCGCGCGCGCCGTAGCTCCCCTCGCGCAGCTCCTCGTCGCCGGCGTTCACGGCCCACATGACCCCCGCCTCTCCTCCCTGCACGACCTCGAGCTCGATCCCCGCGTCGCGGATCGCCGCGCGGACCTCGTCGCAGCGAGCCGCGAGCTCCTCGGGCCGGACGTCGGGGAAGTCCGCCCTGAGGTGCGGAGTGGCGGCGAGGACGCGCGTGCCCTGATCGGCGGCCGCGCGCGCGAGGTCCAGCGCGCGCTCGATGTCCGGCGCCCCGTCGTCGATCCCGGGAAGGAGGTGGCTGTGTAGGTCGATCACCGGTCGTCTGAGCTTGTCGACCAGTACGCGGGGCCGCCTTCGGCCGGCGCGGCGAGCTGAGCCGTCCCGCCGCGGCGGAAGAGGTGCGTCATCCGGGCGCGCTGTTCGGCGCGCAGCTCGGCGCGCGCCTCGGGGTCGTCGATCTGCGGCAGCCGCCGCAGCCTGTGCCCAGACGTATCCGGCAAGCAGCACGAAGCCGCCGATGATCGGCGGCTTCTCGACGAGCCCGCGGTAGGCCGCGCGCAGCAAGAGCCAGCTCGGCAGGTAGCCCATGTACGCGTTCCCGAGCCCCTCCTCCCAGCGCGCCTTGACCGCCTTCTGCTTCGACCCGCGCGGCCTGTAGTGCAGCATGATCAGCTCGGTCAGCACGCGGACGTTCCAGCCGCGCGCGCGGGCGCCGTACTCGTCGATCCCGTCCCAGCCCATCGACTCCCGCAGCCCGCCGATGTCGTCCAGGCATGCCACGCGGTACGCCTTCGCGACCCCGTTCACGTTGAGGAGGTTGCCGCGCTCCATCACCCAGCGGCCGTCCTCGGGGATCAGCGCGACGCCGCCAACGATGCCCGCGCGCGGATCGCGCGCGAAGGTCTCGCGCCACCCACTCGAAGTAGTGCGCGGGCAGGAACAGGTCGCCGTCGAGCTTGACGACGACGTCCGGCTTCTTGCCCAGCTCCTCGCAGCCGCGCTGGAACGCGCGCACGATCGGCGCGCCCCGCGCGCGCTCGTGCGGCGCCATCGGCGGCGATGACCTGGATCCAGTGGTGGCGCAGCGGCGTAGCGCTCGGCGATCTCGCGCGTGCCGTCGGTGGAGCCGTCGTCGACGACGATCCACTGCTGCGGCCGGTGCGTCTGCGAGACCATCGACTCGGCGGTGCGAGCGAAGTGCTCGGCCTCGTCGCGCACAGGCGTGACGACTGCGTAGGTCGGGAGGGCGCCCGGCATAGCCGCCGATTCTGGCAATCTCGGCGGCGTGATCCTCGCCGTCTGCGTCCCGTTCCTCAACGAGCGCGAGCATCTGCCGGAGTTCCTGGCCTCGCTCGCGGCCCAGACGCGCGTGCCCGACCGGCTGCTGCTCGTGGACGACGGCTCGACCGACGGGTCGCACGAGGAGGCCGCCGAGTTCGCCGCGGCGCACCCATGGGCGCTTCTCCTGCGCAGGCCCGCGCGCTCCCCGAGCGCGACCGGCTCGCCACCGCGAAGGAGCTCGAGGCGTTCCAGTGGGCGGTCGCCCAGCTCGACGTCGACTGGGAGGTCATCGGGAAGCTGGACGCCGATCTGCGCCTCACGCCGCGCACGCTCGAGACGATCGTCACCGAGCTCGAGCGCGACGAGCGGCTCGGCCTGGCCGGGTCGTTCCTGCAGGAAGCGCGGCCACCGGATTCGGATCGGCGAGGGCCACGTGCACGGCGCGACCAAGTTCTTCCGCCGCGCGTGCTGGGAGCAGATCGCGCCGGTGCCGCCGATCCTCGGCTGGGACACGATCGACGAGTCGACCGCGCGCATGCGCGGGTGGCGCACGCAGAGCTTCGCGATGCCGGACGGCGACCCTGAGCACCTGCGGCCGCGCGGCACCCACGACGGCCTCCTGCGCGGCTACCGGCGCTGGGGCGAGTGTTCCTACGCGCTCGGCGAGTCTCCGCTTCACGTCGCGCTCTACACGCTCAGGCAAATGGCGACCGAGCGCCCGCGGCTCGCGGGCGGCGCCAGCTACGCCGCCGGCTATGCGGGCGCCGCGGTTCGGCGCGTGCCGCGCGCAGCGCCCGACGTCCGCGCCTCGGTGAGGCGCGAGCAAAAGCAGAAGCTCAAGACCCGAATCTTGCGCATCCCCTGAAAAGGGGACACTGATCTTGCTCTCGGGCCGCTTCTGATGCGGGTCCCTCATACAAACGTCCACGCGTTCGGACGCGAACCGGCGCCCGGTGCGATCGCTGTCGATACCACAACTCGTGGGCCGACAGGGACACACTCGCGTACTTGGAGCTGACGGCGGCGATCGCGCTGCTGGCGATCGTCCCCGCCTCCCCGGCCTCGGCCGGCGAAAAGCGCGCTGTCCTCTTCAAGCCGGCGAAGACGTCCACGAAGGCCGTCACGTTCCGCGTCCACGGCGTCAACCCGCGGAGCGTGCTGCGCGCCTCGCTCGTCCGCGACGGCGAGGTCCGCCGCCGGATCGGCCGCGAGCGCGCTCGCCGCATGGTGCGCCGCGGCGTGCTCCGCGTGCCCGTTCGCAGGTCCGACCGCTATCGCCGCGCGGCTCGGATCATCGGCTACGGGAGCGCGCGCCATCGCTCGCTGTGGGTGCGGCGGGTCGCACGCAGGTCGGTGAAGCTCAAGGTCGTCGCCGATACCCGCGCTCCGCAGACCCGGATCACGATCGGGCCCGGACGAGACGACCGACTCGCACGACGCCGAATTCGGATTCAGCGCCAGTGAGAGGCGCTCGACGTTCGAGTGCCGTGTCGACTCGTTCGACTGGCGCTCGTGCAGGTCGCCGATCCTCTACGTCGAGGTTCCCGACGGCGATCACACCTTCAGCGTCCGCGCCCGCGACCGGTACGGCAACGTCGACGAGACTCCCGCCGTCCGGAGCTGGACCGTCGACTCGGACGGGACCGACGAGCCTTCAGAGCCGGCCGATTCGGATCGCGACCCGGCCACGGAGGACGCGCCGGCTACGCCGACGGACCCGGACGCGCTCCTGTTCGACGACTTCACCGGCGCCGACGGCGTCATCACGAACCACTACGCGTTCTGGTCGCCGGACGACAACACCGCGTTCCGCGACGACGTCTGGGAGATGGAGTCCGGGTGCGCGCTGCGCCGCCAAGACAGGCTCTGGACCGGCGTCCCGACCTCGGGCCTGCCGAACAAGGACTGCTCGAACGGCTCGGGCTCCGAGGTGTTCAGGCTCTGGACGAAGCGCAGCTTCACGAACGTGAACGTGACCTTCTCGCTCCGCAACAACGGGTTCGTCGTCGGGCGCGGAAGGTGAGCGGAGCTGGGACGGCATCAAGATCTGGCTGCGGCGCCAGGGCGGCACCGGCTCGGTCGGCCTCTACACCGCCGAGGTGAACCGGCGCCAGGGCAACCTCATGATCCAGAAGAAGTGCGCCGGCAGCGACACGTACCACATCCTCAACCAGGACCGTCCCGAGGGCTCGCGCGCCGTCGATCGGCGAGTGGGAGAAGGTCGGCGGGTCGATCACGAACGAGCCGAACGGGTCGGTGAGGATCACGCTGATGCGCCACGGCCAGACCGTGCTCGAGGCGACCGACGACGGCGTCGGCTGCGCTCCGTACAGGAGCGGCGGCCGAGTGGGCATCCGCGGCGACTACACCAATTTCAACGCGGACGACTTCCTCGTAGTCCCGGCCGTCTAGCCGTTCCGCCAAGCTACGCGGCATGACCGCTGCCGCACCTCGCATCCCCGACCGCGTGCTCGTGCCCGCGGCGTGCGCCGCGGCGGTGCTGTTCGGCGCGATCGTCGCCGTCAAGCCGTTCGCGGCACTCGGGCTGCTCGGCCTCGCCGGGATCGTCGTCGTCGCGTTCGTCTGGCCGGTGGCCCACCTCACGGCGATCCTCGCCGTCACGGCGATCGTGCCGTGGGCGATCCAGAACCAGTACGGCTTCGGCGGGCGGCGCAGGGCCTGGTGCTCTCCGACGTCCTGATCCTCGTCGGCCTGCTGCGCGTCTCTGATGATCCTCGGCCGCCAACCGCTGCAGCCCCGGCGGACGCTCGCGATCGGCGCGATCGGGGCGATGCTCGTCGTCGCGGGGCTCCAGGCCCTGCGCGGCTGGAGATACGGCGCGGACCTGGGCCAGGCCGGCTACGAGTTCCGCGTCCTGCTCGGGCTGGTCGACGGTCGCGATCGCGATCCCGCTGCTCGCCGATCCCGGCTCGCGTATCCGGCTGTTCAAGGGGATGCTCGGCGTCGGCATCGCCGTCGGCATCTACGGCCTCATGCAGTACTTCGAGCTGCTCACGTTCTTCGCTGAGGGCCAGGCCGGCCTGCGCGAGGGCGTGAGGTTCACCTCGGGCGGGAAGGGCCAGATCCAGGGCGGGCTGTTCGCGTTCCCGATCGGCGTGCTGATCGGATTCGCCGTGCTTACCTCTGGGGCGGTCCGATCGCGGATCGGCCAGATCGCGGTGTTCGCGCTCGTCGGCCTGAACGCGATCGGCCTGCTGCTCACGTACGAGCGCACGTTCTGGCTCGCGACCTTCCTCGGCCTCGGCCTCATCGCGGTGCGCGCCGGCTTCGCCCAGCGGTTGCGGGTCGCCGTGCTCGTGTTCGGGCTCGTGCTCGTGCTCGCGCCGGTCATGTCCACCGTCGCGCCAGGTGCCTTGTCGGCTGCGTCCGAGCGGCTCCTGTCGCTGAACCAGTACGGCAACGACGACTCGGTGCGCTACCGGCTCCAGGAGGGCCGCCACGTGATCGACAAGATCCAGGCGCACCCGATCATCGGTTGGGGGCTCGCGGACGAGATCTTCTACGGGCTGCCGTGGCTCCAGACGCCGCCGACCGCGGAGGCGTTTGCGCACAACGGCTACCTATGGCTCGCGTGGAAGCTCGGCATCCCCGGCGCGCTGCTCCTGCTCGCCGTGATCGCGTGGGCGATCGCGGCGCGACCCCCGCCGGGGATCGACCCGCTCTACCGCGCCGTGCGCCTGGGAGCGCAGGCGTCGCTGCTCTTGATGGCGGTGATCAGCATCACGTTCCCGAGCTTCGCTGCGCTCAACATCACTGCGGTCGGCGGGGTGCTGCTGGCTCTGTGCCTCGGGGCGCAGGGGCCTCGTCGTGGCGACCGTGCAGCCACCACAGCACCGTGAGCGCGCGACAGAGCCCCTCCGCCGCGGCAGCCCGCGGGCCCGGCGGGCCGTCCAGCAGGGCCTGAAGCCGGGCGCGGTCGACGAATCGCCACACGTCGGAGTCCGGGACCGAGTGCGCAAGCTCGCTCAGGTGGGGCAGCCCGGCCTCGATCCACTCGGCCCCGAACGGCGGCGGCCCGGCGCCGTCGCCACCGCCCCGCCGAAGCGCGCGCCTGAGCGCCACCTTGCCGACGTCGCGGCCGACCATGGCGGAGGCGAGGTGCGGCCGCTGCGCCCGCCACGGGTACTCGAAGCGGAAGTCGCGCAGACGCGGGTCGAGGGCGCCGAGGATGCGCCAGTGCGGCGCCTCCACGGAGCGCTCCTGCGGGGTGAGCGACAGGCAGTAGGCGATGAAGTCGCGTGACACGAACGGGCTCCAGAGATCGGTCGCGACCGACGCGCGCCGGACGCCCGCGGACGCCCAGTAGCGCACGCGCTCGAAGCCGTAGTAGGCCTCGGAGACCTCGCGCGGCCGCCAGCCCTCCTCCAGGCGGTCCGCGATGAAGCTGTCCAGATACGCGCGCGTGGTCTCCACCGCCTCGGGCGTGAACAGCCCGTCGAAGCCGGCGACCTTGCGGTGCAGGATCCGCCGCTGGACCTCGACCGACGAGCGCAGCCCCGGCGTCGTGGAGCCGAACGGGATGCTCAGGCCGATGTTGCCGGCGCGGCCGATCTCGCCGCCGGGGCCCCAGAGCTTCAGCCCGACCGGGCCCGAGAGCCCCTGGTGCTCGACCCAGTCAGCCACGATCCAGAAGCTCGCCAGGCCGTCCGTCTGGGCGCTGAACGCGCTCGTCGCACCCGCCCAGTCGTCCGGGACGCGCGGCGTGACGAGCTCGTGCCGCAGGCCGAACTCCTCCGCGAGCTCGCGCGCGATGACCACGTCGATGTCCGTGGCGTGCCCGCTCGTGTAGTAGTCGACGTCGAGTCCCGCCGCGAGCGCGAGTGCGAGCACGACGCGCGTGTCGCGTCCGGCCGTGAGCCCACACGTCAGCGGGTGGACCTCCGACGTCGCCCTCGCGAGCCCGGTGAGCGACTCGGCCACGTCCTCCACGGTGAGCTCCGATGAGTTGTCGCGCGGGACCGCCGAGCGCGGCGTCACCGGCCCCTCGACGAGCTCCACGCCGCGAAGCAGCGTGTGGCCGCCCGCCGTCCAGCCGAAGCCGAGCATCGACGCCACGCCGACCGGATCGAGCTCCGTCGCCCCGGTCAGGAGCCGGATCGCGTCGACGCTGTTCGAGAGCACGAAGCCGTCGCCCTGGCGCGCGCGGAAGAGCTTCGCCATCCCGAAGACGTCGGTCAGCGGCTCTGCCTCGCCCGCGGCCAGGTCGATCTTGACCGCGCTGAAGACCCCCTCGAGCTGCAGGTCGCCCCAGCGCTCGAGCAGCTCGTTCGCGTCGTAGGTGGGCAGAGGAAGCCCGTCGTAGACGACCACCTCGTCGCCGCGCCGGGCGAAGTATGTGCGCGGCGCCGTCCGCTCGCGGCGGGTGCGCGATCGCGGCGAATGCGACGCGCCCGTCCGGCGACGCGCCCCGCTCGAGGGTGCGCTCGTCGAGCTCCGGGAACTCGGCCGCGGCCGCGCGGAGCGCCTCGACCACACGCTGCTCGTCCAAGCCGGGCCAGCGGCAGGCTACGGCGAATAGCTGCACGCGCGGAACGCTACCGCCGGCTGAGCTTCCGGCGCGGGCCGTACCCTCGGCCCCGATGTCGCTCGCCGGAAAGCTCAGGGGGCACTTCTGGCGCGCGCCGGGCCGCTGCTCGAGCGCGGCTTCACGCCTGCGCTTCGCCACGACGCGAGCGCGCCACCGCTCCTGCTCTCGCCGCACCTCGACGACGCGGTCATCGACTGCTGGTCGGTCATCACGGCCCCCGGCGCCCTGAACGTGGTGAACGTGTTCGCCGGCGTTCCGCCGGAGGGGCGCACGACACACTGGGACCGCATCGTCGGGCGCCCCGGACTCGGCCGCCCTGATGCGCAGCCGGATCGAGGAGGACCGCGCGGCGCTCGAGCGCGTCGGGCGCAGCGCTCTGAACCTCGGCTTCCTCGAGCACCAGCAGCGCGAGGACCAGCGCCCGCCCAAGCTCGCCGCGATCGACGAGGAGCTCACGCACGCGGTCGCGGCCGCCTCGAGGGTGTATGCCCCGGCGGCCCTCGGCACGCCGCATCCCGATCACGTGCGGATGCGCGACTACGCGGCGGCGTGTGCCGAGGCTGGAATGCCGGTCGAGCTCTACGCGGACCTCCCCTACGCCGTGGTGTATGGCTGGCCGCACTGGGTGACGGGCGACTCGCCCGACCCCCACCTCGACGTGGAGGCGTACTGGGGCGAGTCGCAGCCGGCGCGCGAGCCGCGTGTCGTGCGGCTGGACGACGAGGACGCCGACTCGAAGCTCGAGGCCATGCGCGCCTACGAGACCCAGTTCCCGAGCCTGGACCGCGGCCCGATCGGGCTCCTCAGCAACCCGAAGGTGCATCGCTTCGAGGTCTACTGGCCGTGCGGATCCTCGTAGTCGAGCGACCTGTACCCGCCGGTCGCTTTCGGCGGGTACGAGTCCGAGACCGCCGCGCTCGTCGGCGGCTTGCGGGAGCGGCACGACGTGCTCGTGCTGACCTCGGACCGCGGGAGCGCGCCACCCGACCCGGGTGTGCGGCGCGAGCTGCCGTACGTCGGCTCGCGGAGGCGCGAGGCGCTCGCCGCTCCGGCCAAGGCAGGGCGCGCGGCGGAGGCCATGCGCGCAACGCTCGCGGACTTCCATCCGGACTTCGTCTACGTCGCGAACTCCGTCGCGATCCCACAGGCCGCTCCGCTCGCGGCGGCCGCCACCGGCGTGCCGATGGCGTACCGGCTCAGCGAGCTGTTCATGGCCAGCTCGCTCTACACGGGCGACCGTTACCTGCGAACGCTGCTCCCGGGCGAGCGCGGGGTGCGCGGCCTGTGGGCGCGGGCGATGAAGCTGCACAACCGCCGCCTCGGCCTGCAGCCGTCCGTGCCCCATCGTGCCGGCATCTCGTGGGCCAGCAACGCGCTGCGCGAGCACGTCACGCTGCCCGCGTCGGTCGAGCCCGCCCTCGAGCGCACGATTCACCCGGCCTCCACGCAGGAGACGGCCTTCACCGCGATCGAGCGCGCGCCGGCGGACAGCCCGAGCGTGCTGTACCTCGGCCGGATGACCACGGCGAAGGGCATCGAGCTCGCATACCGGGCGCTTGCGACGCTCCGCCGCGAACACGGCATCGATGCGCGACTCGTGCAGGTCGGGACCGGCAAGCCCGAGATGGCGGCCGCGCTCAAGGCGCTCGCCTCGGAGCTCGGCGTGACGGACGCGATCGACGACCGCGGGCGGCTCGAGACCGAGGCGCTGTCGCAGGTCCTCGCCGAGGCCGGCGTGCTGGTCCTCCCGACGGTCGAGTGGGACGTCTTCCCGCTCGTGCTTGATCGAGGCCGGGCTCGCACGCGTGCCGATCGTCGCGTCGAGGATCGGTGGCGTCCCGGAGGCGGTCGCGCGACGAAGAGCACGCTCTCCTGTTCGAGCCCGGTGACGCCGCGGCGTGCGCGGCTGCGCTCGCCGACGTCTTCCGCGACCCCGAGTCCGCCGCCGCACGCGCGGAGCGTGCGCACGAGCGGATGCGCGCGCTGTCCGTCGCGCGCTACAGAGAGGAGTCCGAGCGCTTCGTCGTCGAGACGGCGGAGGCGCTCGCCTGATGGAGGAGAAGGCCCGCCGGTCGGTTCCGGTCTCGATCCTCTCCTACGCGGTCAACCAGGGCCTGCGGCTGGCCGCGACCGTCGTGCTCGCGCGCATCCTCGTGCCCGAGGACTTCGGTCTCTTCGCGCTCACGTCGCTGGCGATAAGCCTGCTGAGCATCTTCAACGACTTCGGCGTCGGGCCGGCGCTCGTGGTCGCCCGCGACCTCGACCGGCGGACGCGCGCGACGGCGCTCACGCTGATGATCGCCGCCAGCCTCTTGCTCACGGTCGTGCTCGTCGCACTCGCGCCGCTCGCGGCCGAGCTCTTCAACGCGGACGCAGCTCGACGAGCTGCTGCTGGTCGTCGCGGGCAGCCTTCTGCTGAGCGGGCCGATCTGGTTCCAGGAGACAACGCTCCAGCGCGACCTCGAGTTCGTCAAGCGCTTCGCGACGAAGCTCGTGCAGACGCTCACGTACATCACGGTCGCCATCACCCTCGCCGTCCTGGACGCGGGCGTATGGAGCCTCGTGATCGGCCATGTGGCGAGCTACGTCGCGTACCTCGCCGCGCTGGTCGCGATCTCGACGGACAGGGTGGCGCCCGGCTGGGACCGCGAGGCGGCCCGCAGCCTGATGGGGAGCGGACGCGGCTTCCTCGCCCAGGACGCGCTCGAGTACGCGCAGCAGCAGAGCGACGCGGTGGCGGTGGGCGGCTTCCTCGGGGCGAACCAGCTCGGCCTCTACGCGATGGGCTTCCGGTTCGGCGAGCTGACCTACATCGGGATCGCCGAGCCGATCACGCAGGTGACGTTCCCGACTTTCGCGCGGATGCGCGAGCGCGGCGAGGACTGGCGGGCGTCGTTCCGGACGGTGCTGCGGCTGGTGGCGCTCGTGACCTTCCCGATCGGGGCGTTCTTCAGCGGCGCGGCCGAGCCGATCGTCGACACGCTGCTCGGCGACAAGTGGACTGCGACGATCGGAGCGCTGGCGGTCTTCGGCGTGTGGGCGATGCTGAAGCCGCTCGAGGGCACGTTCGGCTGGCTGCTCAACTCGCTCGAGCAGCAGTCGCGGCTCGCAACCGTGCGCGCGCTGGCACTGATCCCGTTCGTGCCCGCGCTCATGATCGCCGCCGACCGCGGCGGGATCACGACGGTGGCGTGGGTGATGGTCGCGCACATGGCCGGGTTGACCGTGGTCGTCTCGCTGATCGTGCGCGCGAGCGCCGGCGTGGCGCTGCGGGACCAGCTGCGCGCCGTCGCGCCCGCCGCCGTCGGGGCGCTCTTCGCCTGGCTCGCCGCGCGCGGCACGGCAAACGCCCTCGACGACGCCGCGCCGTTTGTGGCGCTCCTGGCGTCGGGCGCCGCCTGCGTCGCCGCGTACGCCGCCGCCGCATCAGCCGTCGAGCCGCGGGTCCTGCCGGACGCGCTCGCGCGGGCACGAGCCGCGGTGCGGCGCCAGGACGGCTAGCGCGCCGGGGCGCCCCCTAGACTCCGGCAGGGCTTAGATGGCAGCGGACGACGCACAACAGGCCACGCCCGCCGAGCACGACCTCGGCGCATACCTCAAGGCGATCAGGCGGCGCATGCCGCTCATCCTGCTGCTCACCGGCATCATCACCGCGGTCGCGGTCGTGGTCAGCCTGGCCCAGACGAAGGAGTACGAGGCGACCGCGCGCGTCGTGCTGTCGCAGACCGATCCGATCAACGCGGTCATCGACCCGACCACGCCGATCAACTACGACCCCGAGAGCGATCGCAACACGCGCGTGTCGCTGATCAAGCTCGAGGCCGTGGCGGAAGGCGGTCAGGCAGGAGGCGAACGTCGACTACTCGACGAGCGAGCTGCTCGACAAGGTCACGACTGAGGTCGAGTCGAACTCGGACATCGTCGCGATCAAGGCGCTCGACCCGGATCCGGAGACGGCGGCGGCGATCGCGACGGGCTTCGCGGAGCAGTACCAGCTGTACCGCCAGGAGACCGCGCGCGAGAGCCTGAACGAGGCCGCCGACGGTCACGCAGCAGCCAGCTCGAGCAGCTCAGCCCCGAGGAGCAGGCCAGCGAGCAGGGCCGCGACCTGCGGGCGAAGCTGCGGGAGATCGAGATCCTCGCCGCCGCCCAGCGCGGCGGCGTCGAGGTGGCCGAGACCGCCGACGTGCCCACGGACCCGGCGAAGCCGAAGCCGATGCTGAACGGGATCATCGCGTTCGTCCTCGGGTTCGGCGTTCTCCGTCGCGATCGCGGTGGCGATGGAGTTCATCGACCGCCGCCTGAAGGACGAGGAGGACGTCGAGAACGCGTTCGGCCTGCCCATCCTGGCCACCATCCCGCGGCCGGCGCGGCGATCGCAGACGATCGTGCCCGGCGAGGACCGCGGCCAGTTCGAGGGCTACAGCGCGCTCGCGACGAACCTGCGCTTCTTCGAGCTCGGCCCGGAGCTCGAGTCGATCATGATCACCTCACCCGGGCCCGAGCGAGGGCAAGACGAGCGTCACGCTCGGCACCGCCCGCGCGCTGGCCGCGCTCGACCTGCGCGTCATCGCGATCGAGGCGGACCTGCGCCGCCCGACCTTCTCGAAGTACGGGATCGGCCGCGGCGCCGGCCTCAGCACCGTGCTCGCCGGCGTGAGCGACGTGGACAGCAGCCTGATCGAGGTGGACGCCAGCACGCTCACGCGCGTGGACGGAACCGCGAGCGTCGCGGGCGCGCACGTTCCACGTCCTGCCGGCGGGTCCCGTGCCGCCCAACCCCCAGGCGCTGCTCGCGCGGCCGATGATGACCCACGTGATCGAGGACGCGCGCGCGATGGCGGACGTCGTGCTCGTGGACGTGCCGCCGCTCGGCACAGTCAACGACCCGATCACGCTCGCGAACCTCGTCGACGGCGTCGTGCTGGTCGCTCACCTCGGCCGAACGACGCGCGACGCGAGCCGCCGCACCCTGCGCCTGCTCGCGAACGTCGATGCGCGCAAGCTCGGCGTCGTGGTCACGGGCGGCTCGCCCGGCGAGGGCTACTACGGCGCCTACACGTCGCCGTCGGCCACCGGCGTGCCGTCGCGTCGCGGCCGACAGGACGTAGCGCTTGTACTGCTCCCGCTGGCGCGGCCAGCGGTAGGGCTCGACCTCGGCCTCGGCCTGCTGCACCAGCCGGTCGCCCAGGCCGGGGTCGGCGTACAGCCGCCTGATCGCGCGCGCGAGGTCGTCGGGGTCCTCGGCCGTGAACCAGAGGAACGCGTCGTCCGAGAAGTACGCCTCGACCGAGCGCGTCCGCGACGTGATCACGGGCCGGCGCATCGCGACGAGGTCGTACATCTTGTTGCAGTGGACGAGGTCGCGGAAGGGGTCGCGCTTCATCGCGACGATGCCTCCGTCGGCGGCGGCGATCGCGTCCAGAAGCTCCTCGATCGGCACCCAGCGACCGTTGAACTCGACGCGGTCGCGCACGTCGAGCTGTGCCGCCAGCTCGCGCAGCTCCGGGAGCTGCGAGCCCTTTCCGTAGATCTGAAGCCGCAGCTCGGGGATCTCGTCCGCGAGCGTGCGCGACGGCCTGGATGGCGGTGTCGAGCCCGTAGCGCTCCTCGACGGAGCCGTGGCAGATCAGCGTGAAGCGCCCGTTGTCGCGCGGCCGCGGCGGGTGGCGGCCGGGGTCGAAGATGTCCTCCTCGGCCGTGTTGTGCACGACGCCGACCTTCTCCGGGTCCGCCCCCGCCCGACGAACGCCTCGCGCATCTGCTCGGTGCACGTGATCGTGAAGTCCGCGAACCGGATGCTCGCCTGCTCCGCGGCCGCCACGATCCGGACAGCCGCAGTGGTCGAGCGGCTGCGCCGAACTTCGTCGCGAAGAACTCGGGCATGCACTCGTGCAGGTCGAGGATCACGCGCGCTCCGGTGAGCTTCGGCACGAGCGCCGCGAACACCAGCGGGTCGGGCAGCGAGTGCACCTGCACGAGCCGGTAGCGGCGGCGGATGTGAAGGAGCGTCAGCACCACGAACGCGGCGATGAAGAAGAGCGCGTAGTCGGCGAGGTACGACACGGCGCCACCGCGCGCGGAGCGGGATCGGCAGGCGCCTGACTGTCAGGTTGCCGTCGCGCTCGATCCACGGCCGGCCCTCGTCACGGCGCGAGATCACGTCGACCTCGTGGCCCTCCTGCAGCAGCGCGCGGACCTCGCGCCGGCAGCGCGGATCGACCTCGAACAGGCCTTGCCGGACTACCGCTATGCGCATGCAGGCTCGAGGCTCGACATCGCCTCGACGATAGCCGCGACGTCCTTGGCGCTCACGCGAGGGTGCGTCGGCAGGTTCACGAGCTCGCGCGCGGCGGTCTCCGCACGCGGGCATGTGCCCGCCTCGTAGCCGTTGATCGTCGGACGCACCGCCTCCTCCTGCACCGAGGTGAACCACGTCCCGGGAACCGTGTGCGGCTTCAGCGCGCGGATCGCCGCCTCGCGGTCGGCCACGCGCACCGGGTAGCGCACCCACGCCGGCTCGGCGTCGTCCGCGACCGCCGGCGGAACGAAGCCCATCGGCGTCAGCGCCGCTTCGTACGCGGCCGCCACGCGGCGCCGGTGCGCCAGGTTCTCGCCGAGCCGGGCGAGCTGGCGCAGGGCGATCTCGGCCTGGCTCGCCGCCAGCCGCTCCTCGTAGTGCTCCGGCCGCTCGCCGGCTAGCTCCTCGTCGGAGGTCGGCACGGGCAGCGGCTGGCGCTCGCCGAGCGCCTCGTAGGCCGGCCGCGCGAGGGTGTGGACGTGGGGCTCGGTGAGCGCGTAGTACGCCGCCAGCTTGACCAGCCGCCGCGCAGTCAGGGACCGCCCCGGCGGTGGGCACTCGCGCTGGAACGCGCGCCACCGTTCGGCCAGCGTCGCGTCGCTCGTGACGCCGGCGCCGCCCATCGTCGTCGAGATGATCTTCGTCTCCTCGGTGCTGAAGAAGCCGGCGGTGCCGATCCCGCCGACGGGCCGCCCGCGCCAGGTCGCGCCGAGCGCGTGCACGCAGTCCTCGATCAGCGGCAGGTCGTGCTCGGCGGCGATCGCGAGCAGCGCCTCCATGTCGCCCGGGATCCCGAACGTGTGCTGCACGAGGAGGGCACGCGTTCGCGGCCCGATGAGCGCCGTGACCCCGTCGGGGTCGACGTTGTAGTCGGCCAGGCGGCAGTCGGCGTAGACCGGCTTCGCGCCCAGGTACTTGACAGCGTTCGTGACGACGATGTGGGTGGGCAAGGGCACGATCACCTCGTCGCCCTCTCCGACGCCCAGCTCGCGCAGGAGGCCGTACAGGGCGATCCGGCCTGCGCCGAACGAGATCGCGTGGGCGGCGCCCACCGACCGGGCGAGCTCCGCCTCGTATCGCTCGACCGCGGGCCCTTCGATCAGGTGCCGTCTGCCGCGCGGCGAGCGCGAGCGCACGGGCCGCGTCGCCCGCGGTCGTCGTCCCGCCGAGCTGCGACATCCGGCGCGTGGTCACAGCCACCTGTAGGCCAGGTCGCCCGCCAGCCGCGTCGCGCGCGAGCGGCAGCCGCGGCCAACGATGGCGCTTCGCCAGCCCTCCCGCCGTCGGAGTCATCCCCATCCGGCTCCGGCGGCGGGTGGTAGTAGCGGTGCATCTGGACCTCGTCCGCGCCCCATTTGCGCTTGAAGTCAGCCAGGCCCTCGCCGCCCGCGACCACCTCGCCGAGGTCGTAGCGCTCGAACCCGCGCCGGCAGGCGTCGTGGATCGCCTCCCACTGGAGGACCTCGTTGGGCCGCAGTGGCAGCGCGCTGCGAAGCCGGCCGTTGAAGGCGTAGAAGGCGGTCCGCCCCACCCCGAGGACGATGGAGCCGGCAATCATCGTGCCGCGCTGCTCGGCCACGTACAGCCTCATGAGGTCGTGCGGCGCGAGCTCGCGCCACATCGCCTCGAAGAGCCGCAGCGGGCGCGGCGGGACCACGACCTCGCGCATCGTGCGGAGGTAGAGCGGGTACCAGGCCTGGACATCGGAGAGGTCGTTCGGCCAACCGCACCTCCACCCCTTCCTTGGCCGCCTTGTTGACCGCCCACTTGATCCGGCCGTGGTTGCGCGAGTTGCCGAACCGCAGAGCTTCGGGATCGTCGGGCAGCGCCACCACGTACGTGGCGCGCCACGCGGCACCCCCGATCCCGTCCACCAGGCCGTCGAGGTCGGGCGCGGCGCGCTTTATCTGCAGCCTGGCGCCGTCCTGCTCCCGGGCGCGCTCGAGGGCGGCCTCGAGCAGGGCCGCCATGGTGCCCTCGTCGCGCGCCAGCGGGCCCGCCACCGGCGTCCGCGGCAGCGACGACAGCCGAGCGCCCACCACCGAGCTGCGCGCGCAGAAGCGGGACGCCCCGCGTGGAGACGAGCGGGAGGACGCCCTTCAAGACGCCGTCGCCCTCGGCGCACAGCCCGATCACCGGGCGGTCGTATTCGGCCGCCAGGCAGCGAAGCCACCCCGAGTGCTGGTAGACGTGGCCCTCCGGCTCCCCGGCCACGAACTCGTCCCAGCGCGGGTCGGAGCCGGGTTCGATCTCGCTGACACGCACCTCGGGCAACGGTCGCTAGCGTATCCCGCCGGTATGCGCACGGAGCTTCTCGACCCGCGTACCGATGCACGGTGGGAGGAATTCATCGGCCGTGCCGCGGGCGCGACGATGTTCCACCACCCCGCCTGGCTCGCCCTGCTGGCGGCTCGCTACCGGTATGAGTTCGCGGCGTCGTGCGTGGTCGACGACGGCGACCGCATCGTGGCGGGGCTGCCGTGGGCGCGCATCGAGAGCCGGCTCACGGGGAAGCGACTCGTCGCGGTGCCGTTCTCCGACGCGTGCCCGCCGCTGACCGACGGCGCGTCGGAGGAGGAGCTCGCGCGAGCGGTCGAAGAGCACCGCAGCGAGACCGGGCTCGGCCTCGAGGTGCGGTGGCGGATGGACGCCCTCCCCGGGGAGGCGGTCAAACGCTACTGGCGGCACACGCTGCCGCTCGAGGAGGACGCCGCGGCCGTCGAGCGGCGCGCGCGCAGCGGCATACGCCGCGGAGCGAAGAAGGCGCGCAAGGCCGGCCTGACGTTCGAACAGCGCACGGACGCCGGTGGGCTTGACGCGTTCTACAAGCTGCACCTGCAGACCCGAAAGCACCAGGGCGTCCCCACGCAGGCAAAGCGCTTCATCGACGGCTTCGGCGGTCTGTTCGAGCAAGGACACGGGTTCGTCGCGCTCGTGAGCGACGAGGGCCGTCCCGATCGCGGCGGCGGTCTTCCTCAGGTGGCGCGAGCACCTGATCTACAAGTACGGCGCCTCCGATCGCTCGGCGCTCTCGAAGCGGCCCAACAACCTCCTCTTCTCCGAGGTGATCCGGTGGGGTTGCGAGGCCGGTTGCCGGGAGCTCGACTTCGGCCGGACGGACCTCGACCACGACGGCCTCAGCGAGTTCAAGCTCGGCTGGGGCACGGACGAGGCGCCCGCTCCACCACACCTACGCCGGAATGCCCGTCCCTGACGCCGGCGACTCGGCGCGTGCAGCGACTGCTGACGCCGGCGATTCGCCACTCGCCGGCGAGCGTCAGTCGACTGATTGGTGTGGCGCTTTACCGCCACTTCGGCTAGTAGTAGGTACATGCACGAGCTTCGCACGGATGCGAGCGCGCAGATCGACGTGGGGTACGGCGGGGTTCGATCCGGAGGATTACCTCCGGGAGCGCTACGCGACACCAGGGGATCGCGCGCTTCGCGGGTCCCTACTACCTCGTGAAGCCACTGCTGCCGCGTTCGGTCCAGATCGCGCTCCGCCGCCGCCTCGCGCGCGCGCCGCGCTCAGCGGGAGTTCCCGCGCTGGCCCGATCGAGGACCTGCTCGTGCGCCACCAGGAGGAGGCGTTCCGGCACGCGATCCAGCGCGGGCGGCGGAGAGAGCGTGCCGTTCGTCAACTTCTGGCCCGGCGGGCACCGGTTCGCGTTCGTGCTGACCCACGACGTCGAGGGCGCGGCTGGCATCGCGAACATCGAGCGGGTCCGCAAGGTGGAGCGCGCGCACGGGATCGTCTCGTCCTGGAACTTCGTCGCCGAGGACTACGCGATCCCGAACGGCCTCTTCGAGAAGCTGCGCGCCGACGGGTGCGAGATCGGCCTGCACGGCATCCATCACAACCGGAAGCTGTGGCGCAACGAGAAGACGTTCGAGCGGACGCTTCCCAAGATCCACCACTACCTCGCCGAGTGGCAGGCGGTCGGATGGCGCTCGCCCGTCACCTACCGCAACGCCGACTGGATGCCGCGCCTCGGCGTCGCTCTACGACAGCTCGTTCCCGGACACGGACCCGTTCGAGCCGCAGGCCGGCGGCTGCTGCTCGATCTTCCCGTTCTTCCTCGACGACCTCGTCGAGCTGCCGATCACGCTCGTCCAGGACCACACGATGTGGGAGCTCCTCCAGCGAGCCGGGCATCGACCTATGGCTCGAGAAGGCCGAGTGGGTCAGCGAGCACCACGGGCTCGTGAACCTCGACTCCCATCCCGACTACCTGATCGAGCAGGACCGGCTCGACCTGTACGACCAGTTCCTCGGCTGGCTGACGAAGCTGGACGGCGGCTGGCACGCGCTGCCGCGCGACGTGGCGAGCTGGTGGAAGGACCGGGCGTCGATGGAGACGGACGGCGTGAGCGTGACCGGCGCCGGCGAGTGGGACGCGACCGTCGCGCACGCCCGCGAGGACGGCGACCGGGTCGTCTACGACATCTAGGCTCGAGCCGCGCGGTCGGCCCGGCCGGGAGAGGCTGGGTAGGGGAGCGCGAGTCGGTAAGCCCAGGGCGTATAGCTGCCTGCAGCAGACGCGTTCGGACTGCTATACGGGGGAACGCGACCATGACGCTCCCCCTACCCAGCCGCCGTTTTCGGAGCCGACGCGAGCGCGTCTCGCAGCGCCTCGGCGACGCGCTCGATCTCCTCGGCGCGTGATCCCCGGGAACATCGGCAGCGACAGGGTGCGGTCGGCGAGCCGCTCCGCGGCCGGGAGGTCGCCGCGCGATCCCAGCTCGCTCCACGCCGGGTTGAGGTGCGCCGGTCGCGGATAGTGCACCGCCGCCCCGACGCCCGCCTCGCCCAGCGCCTCGCGCACCCGGTCGCGGTCGTCCACCTCGACCGCGAAGAGGTGGAAGACCTGCCCGCCGCCGGACGGATCCTCGGGAGGCAGCTCGAGCGGCAGGCCGGCGAGCGCCTCGCGATAGAGCGCCGCCGCCTCGCGCCGCTGCTCGTTCCACCCGTCGAGGTGCGGCAGCTTCAC
This sequence comes from uncultured Thermoleophilaceae bacterium, assembly GCA_963846865.1. Lineage (GTDB taxonomy): Bacteria > Actinomycetota > Thermoleophilia > Solirubrobacterales > Thermoleophilaceae > DASPHG01. Next base: position 504,181 of record CAWJXU010000010.1, read on the forward strand.
CGACAGGAGCGCCGCCTGCAGGTTGTCGAGCCGGCTGGTGGCGCCCGATGCGCACGTGGTCGTTCGCGTCACCCGGAGCATGGCCGTGGTGGCGCACCGAGCGCATCACGGCCGCGAGCTCGGCGTCGTCGGTGACCACAGCGCCCGCGTCGCCGAGCGCGCCGAGGTTCTTCGTCGGGTAGAAGCTGAACGCCGCCGCGGCCCCCAGCGTCCCGGTCCGCCGGCCGTCGACGCTGGCGCCGTGCGCCTGCGCGGCGTCCTCGAGGACGGGGATCCCGTCGCAGGCGGCGAGGATCTCGTCCATCGGAGCGGGCCGCCCGTACAGGTGCACCGGGACGACCGCCGCCGTGTCCGGGGCCCGACCGCGTCGGCGAGCCGCTCGGGGTCCATGCAGCGGGTGGCCGGGTCGATGTCCACGAGCACCGGCTTCGCGCCCGTGGCGGCGATCGCCTCGAGCGTCGCGATGAACGTGCTCGGCACCGTCACCACCTCGCGGCCCGGCCCGGCGCCGAGCGCGACGAGGGCGAGCCGCAGCGCCTCGGTGCCGTCGCTCATCCCGACGCAGTGCTCGGCGCCGCAATAGTCGGCGAAGGCCGCCTCGAACTCGTCCAGGTCCGCGGCGAGCGTGAACGCTCCGCTGCGCGCGATCCGCTCGAACGTCGCGGCGAGCTCCGCCTGGAGCGGCTCGTGGGCGCGTCCCAGGTCGATGAACGGGACCGCGCTCATGCAGCGCCCGAGATGGCGGCGCCCGGGCGTCTTCACGAGGATCTTCAGGTCGGTGAGCGAAGTTGCTGCGAGCGCGCGTACTCCGCGTCGAGGTCGAGCATCTCCGTGAAGCCCAGCTCGTTCCGGCCCGACACCTGCCACAGGCCGGTCATCCCCGGCTTCACGGCGAATCGCTCGTAGTGCGCGTCCTTGTAGTACTGGAGCTCGTACTCGAGCGCCGGGCGCGGCCCGACGAGCGACATGTTCCCGAGGAACACGTTCACGAGCTGCGGCAGCTCGTCCAGGCTCGTCTTCCGCAGGAACCGTCCGACCGTGGTGACGCGCGGATCGGCCGTCAGCTTCTTCAGGCCCTCCTCGTCGGCCTGGCCCGTGGCCAGCTTCGCGATGTATTCCATGTGCATGTCCGGGGCGGAGTCGAGCTTCATCGTCCGGAACTTCAGCACGCGGAACTCGCGCAACCCGCGCCCGAGGCGAACTTGGCGGAATAGCACCGGACGCCCGCTGTTCACGACCACGGCGGCGGCGAGCACCAGCAGCAGCGGCGAGAGCAGCACGAAGGCCGACACCGGCCCCGACGACGTCGATGACGCGCTTGGCGGCCATCCACGGGCCGCCGCGCGGAACTACGGCAGGGGCTGTCGCGCTGCTGGCCATAACGGTCTTGACGCCTGACTGCATCTTAAGATCGCGCCCGCATGTGGACCCCGACGATAGCCCTGCTGCCGGGGGCGCTGACCATCTACCTGGGGTTCGACGGCGGCGGCTACTTTCCCCCGGCGACGGGCGTGGCGTGCGGCGTGCTGGCGATCGCGCTCGTCCTGCGCCTGACGCTCGCGGAGCGGCCGCTGGAGGGGTTCGGGCTTTCGGCGCGGGCTCGTCGCTGGCGCGATCGCGCTATTCGGCGCGTGGTCGCTCGTGTCGAGCTCGTGGTCCGACTCGCCCGCGCGCGCCGTCGGAGAGTTCGACCGCGCGCTCCTGTACCTGCTGATGTTCTCGCTGCTCGCCACGCTGCCGCGCACCGCGGCGACGGCGCGGCTCGTCCTGTTCGGGATCGCGGGCGGCGCCCGTTCGTGTGCCTGGGCGGGCTGCTCACGCGCGTGCTGCCGGACGTCTTCCCGATCGCGCCGAACGTGCTCGATCAGCGGCTGTCGTTCCCGATCACCTACTGGAACGGGCTCGGCCTGCTCGCGGCGATCTCGATCGTGTTCGCCACCCATCTTCACGTGCTCGTCGCGCGAGCACTTCGTCACGCGTGTCGCGGGCGCGACGGTCCTGCCGCTCCTGGCCGCAACGCTCTACTTCACCTTCTCGCGGGCGAGCATCGTCGTGATGGTCGTCGGCGTGATCGGCTACGTCGTGCTCGCCCGGCCGCGCGGCTTCGTCCCGTCGCTGATCGCCGTCCTGCCCACCACGGCGCATCGCAGTCATCTGGTCCTACGACGCGGACCTCCTCGCACGGCCCGACCCGACCACGCCCGGCGCGGTCGACCAGGGCCAGGAGGTGTTCGTCGTCCTCCTGCTGTGCGCGCTCGCCGCCGGCGCCGCGCGGTACGGGCTGATCCGGGTGGGCCTGGATCAACGCCTGGCGGTGATCGACGTACCGAAGGCCACGCGCAACCGCATCACGGTCGTAGGGGTCGGCGTGCTGCTCGTGACCGTGGCGACGGCATGGGTCGCGTTCGACGTGGGAGACCGGATCTCGCGCCAGTACGAGAGGTTCAAGGAGGGCGACGTCATCCGCGCGAGCGAGGACGCGCGGGAGCGCCTCACCGCGGTCGGCAACAACGGCCGGATCCAGCACTGGGAGGAGGCGATCGACGCCTTCGCCGACAACCCGCGTGAAGGGCACCGGCGCGGGCACGTACGAGCTGACCTGGGCGCAGAACCGGCCGTCGCAGTTCACGGTCCGCGACGGCCACTCGCTCTACCTGGAGACGCTCTCCGAGCTCGGCGTGATCGGAGGCGTGCTGCTCCTGCTTACCCTCGGCGGGATACTCGCCGGCCTCGGGCTGCGCGCCGGCGGGCACGACCGAGCGGTGTGGACCGCGATGTTCGCAGCGGGAGGTGTGTGGGCGCTGCACGCGGCCCAGGACTGGGTGTGGGAGCTGCCCTCGGTGACGCTGTGGCTGTTCGCGGCCGGCGGCATCGCGCTCGCGCGCCCGCCGGGGGCAACCGCCTCACGGATCGTCGCGCCGCCACGGCTGGCGCGTGTCATCGCCGCGATCGTCGTGCTCGCGCTCGCCGTCACACCGGTGCTGAACGCTCTCGCGGACGCCCGCCTGCGGGACAGCGTCGCCGCTTTCAAGGCGGGCGACTGCCAGACCGCCATCGACCAGGCGCTTTCGGCCACCTCCGCGCTCGGCGCCCGGCCCGAGCCGTACGCAATCCTCGCGTTCTGCGACGTGCGGCTCGGCGACCTCGAGCTGGCGGATCGCATGATGCGGAACGCGATCGACCGCGACCCGAACAACTGGGTCTACCACTACGGCCAGGCACTTGTCCTGGCCGCTCAGGGTCAGGATCCGCAGGAGGAGATCGCCGAGGCGCGGCGCCTCAACCCACTGGAGGCGAAGGCGATCGCGGCCGAAGAGGCCTTCGGCTCCACGGACGACCCCGAGAAATGGAAAAGGCGGGCCCTGAAGGCCCGCCTTCCAATCCAGTGAGTCGTTCCGAGCTCAGCCCGTGTTCTTGCCGTCGCCCGAGCGCGACCGCAGGAACCCGCCAGCCACGAGGAAGCCGACACCCACGACCAGGAGCGGGATCGCGAGGAAGCCCGTGAACGGCAGCTCGCTGCCGCCCGTGGCCACCTGCTCCTCCTCCTGCACGGCAGAGCCACCGCCGCCGGGGTCCGAGCCAAGGACGCCGGGGTCAATCGACTCCTTGGGCTTGATGTCCGGGTACTGGACCTGAGCGGCGCTGCCCGATTCCGAGATGACCGCCAGGGTGGCGCCAGTGCCGCTCGTGAGCAGGCCCATGGCGAGAACTAGTGCGACTGCGATACGAGGCTTCATGAAGAGTCCTTTCTTTGGAGCCCAGGAACCAGCAGTCGCCGAAGCCTGGGTAAGTGCCCGCCGCTTTATGCGGTCGAGCGCGAGCCCTGTGGCCTCCGGCCGTTCGTCACGAAGCCGCCTTGCGACGGCCTCCAGATCGCCCGTGAGGTCATGGGAATTCCTGTCCATTGCTCCCTTATACGAAGATTCCCCGGTATTCCTTACCGGTGATGCGGCGAGATGACTTCGAGCGGCTCTTCGAGGAGCACGCCCAGCCACTCTTCGGGTTCCTCGCCTACCGGACGGGCGACGCCGCGCTGGCGGAGGACCTGCTGGCCGACACCTTCGAGCGCGCGCTGAGGGCGCGAAAGCGCTTCGACAGGCGCAAGGCCAGCGAGAAGACGTGGCTCTACGCCATCGCGCTGAACCTGCTCCGCGACAACGCCCGCCGGCAGAAAGCGGAGGCTCGCGCGCTCGAGCGAATCCCCCCGGAGACGCCGGTCGCCCCCGACGCTTTGGCCGCGGTGGAGCACCGGGACGAGGTCCAGCGTGCGATCGGAATCCTGAGCGACGAAGAGCGCGAGGCGATCGCGCTGCGCTTCGGCGGCGACCTGACCGTGCCGGAGATCGCGAAGCTGCTGGGCGAACCGCTTCCGCGCGTGGAGGGACGCGTCTACCGCTCCCTGCGCAAGTTGCGGGACGAGCTGGACTAGTGCGCGTTCGACTCGCGAGTACCGCGGAGATGGAGGAAGAACTCGACCGGGTCGAGCCGCGTCGGCCCGGCTTCCGCCTCCACGATCAGCCGCTGCCATTCGGGCTCGAGATCCTCGAAGGACTCGGCCGCAGCAACAGCCTCCGTGAAGGCGTTGAACTCGATCGGGTCCAGCTCGGTGATCGGCCACTTGCGGGCCGCTCGGCGGACTCTCTTGCTCAGCTCCTGATTCATCCCCCAAACACTTATACGGACACTCGGTCGAATCCCTTACCGCTTCCGCGTGGGTACGCCTTCGTCGGTCCTTGCCGATAGGGTCGGGACGTTGGCCGCAAGAGAGATAAACCTGGCTGTCGTCGGGCTGGGATACTGGGGCCCCAACATCCTGCGCAATGCGTGGGAGCTCGAGGGCTCACGCGTCAGCGTCATCTGCGACCGCGACGAGGACTCGCTCGCGCGTCAGGCTCGCCGCTACGGGGAGAGCAAGCTCGTCACGAACTTCGACGACGTCCTGGCCGACGACGACGTCGATGCGGTCTGCATCGTCACGCCGATCTCGACCCACTACGAAATGGGCAAGGCAGCTCTGCTCGCGGGCAAGCACGTCTTCGTGGAGAAGCCGATGGCTTCGTCCGTCAAGGAGTGCGACGAGCTGATCGAGATCGCGACCGAGCGGAATCTCATCCTGATGCCCGGTCACACATTCCTCTACTCGCCGCCGGTCATCGCAACGAAGGAAAGGCTGGAAAGCGGGGAGATCGGCAAGCTCTATTTCGGCACGTCGAGCCGGGTCAACCTCGGCATCCACCAGCGCGACGTCAGCGTCGTGCGCGACCTCGCGCCGCACGACTTCTCGATCCTCCTCTACTGGCTGGGCCGGCCCTCGTTCATGCGCGGCATCGCGCGCGACACGATCGTCCCGGGCACGTTCGACGTCGCCTTCGTGGATGTCGGCTACGACAACGGCACGCTCATCCATCTCGAGCTCTCCTGGCTCGCGCCCACCAAGCTGCGCCGCACCGTGCTGATCGGGTCGGAGAAGATGATCGTGTACGAGGACACGAACCCCGAGCAGGTGCGCGTGTTCGACCGCGGCGTCGAGATCGTGGAGCCGAAGAGCTTCGGCGAGTTCCAGCTCTCCTACCGCACGGGCGATGTGCTCACACCGCGGCTGGCTCCGAACGAGCCGCTTCGTGTCGAGCTCGAGGACTTCCTGACCGCTATCCGCGAGGGGATCCAGCCGCGCTCGAACATGCATCTCGGTCGCGACGTCGTCCAGATGGTCGAGGCCACCGAGCTTTCGCTCAGCTACAACTGCGCGCCGGTCCCGTTCGAGGTGCCGGAGGGCGAGAACCGGCGCCTTCCGGACCGTCGCCGCAGCTTTGGCATGCCGGTGATCCGGCCGCCCCGCGCGGCGAGGAGTAGCCGCGCTCAGCTTCCGCTGTGCAGCACGTCCCAGATGCGCTGGTTGACGTGCTGGACGAGCCCGGCGAGATCACCGACGACGTACTCGAGCGTGAGCTCCCCGGAGCTGGTGGTCACCTCGAGCGTGCCGCGGCGCCCTACCTCGGCTGATTCGACCTTCTCGTACTCGACCGCTTGCGGCGGCGCATCGGTCGCCTGCACCACGAGTAGCCGCCGGTCCGTCGCGGCGATCAGCTGGCGCCCGTCGCGCTGGCCGCCCGCCGCCAGGTAGACGACCTCCTCACCCTCCGCCAGCGTCCCGGCGAGACGGGCCGTCGCATCCTTGAGCGCACCGCGGCTCGAACGCTTGAGCTGTGAGCGCGCCGTCCGCTCGATGCGCTCGCGCGTCGACTCCAGCCGGCGCTCGAGCTCTGCGAGCTCGGCGCTCGTGCGCTCGAGCTCGGCCTCCGCGTCCACCCGCTCGACCGACGGCTCTCCGTTGCCGCCGGCCGCCGCTTGCAGGCGCTCGACCTCGGCCTGTGCCGCGGCCTCCTCCTGGCGCGCGGTCTCGAGCTGCTCCGCGATCGACGGGCCGAGCGGGACGGGTGCGGGCTCCGCCGGGACCTCCGGCGCGGCGGCCGGCCGGCGAGGGGACCGGCGGGCAGGGGCCCGCTCGCGCGGGGTGCGCCGCTCGACCGTGGAGCGGCGAGCCCGCTCGCGCTCCTCCTGAAGTGCCCGCTTGTCCTGAAGGGCGCGCTCGCGCGCCTTCGAAGCTTCCTCCGCCTCGCGCTCGGCGCGCAGGGCGCGCCGCTTGAGCTGAGTGACCTCCGCGACGCGACGCTCGTGTTCCCCGCGCAGCAGCGTCAGCTCGCCCTTGGTCTCGTCAACCTCGGCGGCCGCCGCGGCGCTGGCCTTCTCGGCGGCGGCAAGTTGCTCCTGGACCTTCGCCTGCGCCTCTTCGGCCGCAGCGGCGCGCTGTTCCGCCGCCTTGGCTGCTTGCTGGGCTGTGCCCGCTTCCTGCGATGTCTCCGCGCGCACCCTGTCGGCCTCCTCGCCGCGCAGCTGCGCCTCCGCCCGCGCGCGTTCGGCCGCCTGCGACTGGGTCTCGAGTCGATTGGCGAGTCGCTCGCGCTCCTCGTTCGCGATCCGATGCGCGCCCATCAGCTCCGCGTGCCGGCGTTCGAGCTGGTGGTGTGCTTCCTCGAGCGCGTGCACCCGCTTCTCGGTCGCCTCCACGCGCTTTTCCGCATCGCTCGCCTGCTTCTTGGCCTCCTCCGCCCGCTGCTCGCCGGCCTTGAGGCGCTGGGTCGCTTCCGCCGCGAGGCGGTCGGCCTGCTCGGCCCGCTTGTTCGCGTTCGCAATGTCCTTGGCGAGCTTTCGAGCCGCCTCCGCCTCGCGCTCGGCCCGCTTCTGCGCCTCCTCGGCGCGCGTCTTCGCCTCCTGAAGGGCCCTCGCGCTCGAGACCTTGTGTGACTCGAGCTGCTCGCGAAGCTGCGTGACCTCGGCGCGTGCGTCTTCGGCGTCGCGGAGTGTCCGCTCGACGCGCTTCTCCGCGTCTCGGGCCTGCCTGGTGGTCTCTTCGACGGCCGCAGCCTCGCCCTCGGCACGCCGCTTGGCCTGCGCCGCGCGCTCCTGCGCGTGCTCGGCACGTGTCTCCGCCTGCTTCAGGGCCTCCTCTGCCTCGGCCGTGGCCTTCTCGAGCGCCCTCGCGCCCGACGACTTGACGGCGTCGATCTCCTCGCGCAGTCGCGCCACTTCGGCCTGCGCGGCTCCGGCCTCCTGGCGTGCCTCCTCCACGCGCGCCTCGGCATGCTCGAGCGCCTTCGCGTCGGACACCTTGAGCGCCTCCATGTCCTCGCGCAACTGCTGCGCATGCGCACGCGCCGCCTCAGCCTCGCGCCGTGCCTCCTCCAGTGCAGCCTCCCCCTGTGCCTGCGCCACCGCGACCTCGGCCTGCGCGGCGTCGGCTGCGCGACGCGCCTCCTCCGCACGCGCCTCGGCATGCTCGAGCGCCTTCGCGTCGGAGGCCTTGAGCGCCTGCATGTCCTCGCGGAGCTGCTGCGTCTGCGCGCGCGCCGACTCAGCCTCGCGTCGCGCCTCCTCGAGCGCAGTGTCGGCCTGCGCCTGCGCCGCCTCGATCTCTCGCTCGGAGGCCCTCAAGGCCTCTACCTGTTGGCGCATCTGTGCGACCTCGGCCTGCGCGGTGCCGACTTCCTGACCCGCCTCCTCCAGAGCCTGCTCCGCCTCGACGCCGGCCTCGCGCACCCTCGCGGCCTCCGCCCGCGCGGCCTCCGCGTCACGCACAGCCGCGTCGAGCGCCTCCTCGGCACGCGCCTCCGCCTCCTCGAGAGCCTTCGCGCCCGCGACCCGGAGGACGTCCATCTCCCCGCGGAGCAGCGCGACCTCGGCATGCGCGCCCTGGGCCTCCCGGCGAGCCTCCTCCGCGCGGGCCTCTGCATGCTCGAGCGCCTTCGCGTCGGAAGCCTTGAGCGCGTCCATGTCCCCTCGCAGCTGCTGGGCATGCGCGCGCGCCGACTCAGCCTCCTGCCGCGCCTCCTCCGCCTGCGCCTGCGCGGCTTCCAGCGCCTCGGTGTCAAAGCCCCTCGACGCATCCACCTGCTGGCGGAGCCGCACGACCTCGGCCTGCGCGCCCTCCGCCTCCCGGCGGGCCTCCTCCGCGCGCGCCTCGGAAAGCTCGAGCGCCTTCGCACTCGACGCCTTGAGCGCCTCCATGTCCTCTCGCAGCTGCCGAGCATGCGCACGCGCCGACTCAGCCTCCCGCCGCGCCTCCTCCAACGCACCCTCCACCTGCGCCTGCGCCGCCTCGTCGGAGCCCCGTCAGGGCATCCATCTGCTGCCGCAGCCGGCTCACTTCGGCTTGGGCGGCGTCGGCCTCTTGGCGGGCCTGCTCCAACGCCTGCCCCAGGGCCTGCTCCGCCTGAGCGCCGGCCTCGCGCACCCGCGCGACCTCCGCTCGCGCGGCCTCCGCCTCACGCCCAGCCTCGTCGAGCGCCTCCTGGGCCCGCGCCTCCGCCTCCTCGAGCGCCTTCGCGCCCGCGACCTTCTGCCGATCGATCTCCCCGCGGAGCTTCGCGGCCTCCGCGTGCGCGGCTTCGGCCTCCTGGCGGGCCTCCTGGAGCGCGACGCCGGCGCGCTCGTCCGACTCGCTGGCAACGGCAGCGGCCACGGCCGCGCGTGCGTACTCGAGGCCCTTCTCGGCCTCCTCGGCACGACTCTCGGCCGCCCGGGCGCGCTCCTCGACCTCCACCAGCCGGCGCGCCGTGACCTCGAGCTTGGCCTCGGCCTCCGCGGCGTTCGCGGCGCGCTGCTCCACGCCGCTCGAGACCTCGGACGCACGTCGCTCCGCCTCGGCCACACGCTGCTCGGCAGCCGTGACGCGCCGCTCGGCGTCCGCCGCCGCCTCGGCGAGCGCCGTGCGTGCCTCCGCCGCCACGCGCCGCTCAGCCTCCTCGACGCGTTCGGCCGCGCCGCTCGCGCGCTGCTGCGCCTCGCGTGCCTGCTTCTCGGCCTGGGCGGCGCGCTGCTCGGCCGCGGCGACAAGGGCCTCGGCCTCCGCGACCTTCTTCTTCATCGCCTCCTTCGCCTCCGCCGGCACGCGCAGCTCCGCCTCGGCGAGCGCGCGCTCCGCGTCTTTCGTCCGTCGCGCCGCCTCCGCCACCCGCCGGTCCACATGGGCGAGGCTCTGCTGCGCTTCGGCCGCCTGCTTCTCGGCCTCGGCGCGCAGCCGCTTCGCGTCGGCAGCCTCCTTCTCCGCTTCGGACGCCCGCCGCTCGGCCTCCGCTGCCGCCTGAGCCGCGGCGCGCTCGGCTTCCGCGATGTGCCGGTCGGCCTCCGCGCGGTGCTGCTGCGCCTGCGCGGCCTGCTTCTCGGCCTCGGACACGCGCCGCTCGGCCGCCGCGACCGCCTCGGCGATCGCGCGCTCGGCCTCCGCGGCCGCGCGGCGCTCGGCCTCGGCGACGCGCTGGTCCGCCTCCGCCACCACGCGCTCGATCTGTGACGTGTCGTCGCCGCGCTCGGCCGCCTGGGTCTTGATCAGCTCCGCGCGGTCGTGGGCGGCATGCGCATCCGCCTCGGCCCTGGCGAGCGCGGCCTCGAGACGCGCACGCTCCTCCGCCGCAGCCGCGAGCGCCTGCTCGGCGCGCGCCTCGGCGACTTCGAGCGCCTCGGCGCCGGAAACCCTTATCGGCGTCGAGCTCGGCGCTGACCCGCGCCGTCTCGTCGCGTGCCTGCGCGGCCTCCTGGCGGGCCGCTTCGAGCGCGGCCGTGGCGCCCGGATCCTCGCTCGCGACCGCCGCCGCCACCGCTTCGCGCGCGTACTCGAGCGCATTCTCGGCCCCGGCGGCGCGCGCCTCGGCGGCGCGGGCGCGGTCCTCGCTCTCCACGAGCCTGCGCGCGGCCGTCTGGAGCTTCGCCTCGATCTCGGCGACCGACTGATCCGCGCGGGTCTTGGCCAGCGACTCGGCCGCCTCGACACGCTCGTCCGCCGCATGCGCGCGCTGCTCGGCCGCCTCGGCGGCGCGCTTCGCCTCCTCGGCGACCTTCTGGTGCCGCCCGGCGAGCCGCGCGCCCTCGGCGGCCTGCTTGCGCGCGGCGCCCAGCTCGTGCCGCAGGTTCTCGCGCTCCTCGCGCAGCTCGGCGACCTCGGCCTGGAGCCGCTCGCTGGCACCGCGTGCGGTGCCCTCGTCCTTGACGAGCGCCTGAAGACGCTCATCGAGCCGCGCACGCTCGTCGGTGACTCGCTCCAGCTCCGCGCGCGTGACTTGAAGGGCGAGGCGAGCCTCCTCGAGCTGCGGCTGCGAGCTCTCGTCGCGAGCCTCGAGCTGGCGCTCGAGCTCCTCGACGCGCCGCGCGAGCCGCTCGTTCGCCGCCTGGAGCCCGCGGCCCGTCGCACGCCGGTCGGCCGGCGCACGGCCGTCGTCCTGCACGCGCTCGCTCGGAGCGGGCAGTTCCAGCTCGATGCCGTCGCCCTCGAGGATGAAGCTCGCGGACCCGCCGGTGAGCACGTGGATCGCGAGCGAGAACGCGGCCCGCCACTCAGTGCCGTCCGGCGTGGCGGCGACCCCGTCGCGCGCGGCGTCCGGAAGCGGCTCGCACGCGGTCCTCGCCTACGGACGTCCTGACGACAGCGCGAGCGGCGGCAGCTCGCGCTCGGCCTTGGAGCGCCACTTACCCGGCGACGCGCACCAGCGCCGTCCCCGCGGTGGCGGGCACGTACTCGAACTCCTCGAGCTCGAACTGCACCGTGGCCGCCATCACATCAGGACGGTAGCCGCTCCCGACGCCGCCTCGCGACGCTGCGTAGAGTGCGCGCGGTGAACACAGCCGGAACGGGCCTGGCGAAGGTGGCACTCATAGCGCTGATGGCGGTGGGCAGCATCTTTCTCTGGATAGGCATTCCCGTGGGATGGCTGTGGATCGGGTCGCAGCTTCAGTCTGGTTCGGGGCAGGCCAGCTTTGGCCTCTATCTCGGCGTTCTCCTGGGAATCATCGTCTCGATGGTCGTCATCGGCAAGATCCTCAGCGGACTGAACGGCGTCTATGGACGTCTTACGGGCTCGGAAGTCGTGCGTGTCCGCATGCCCTGGCACCGGAGCCTGCGCGGCGAGGACGAGGGCCGGGCCCCGCGGCAGATCCTCGACGTCGTGATGGTGGTCTCCGTCATGGCCGCCGGCTTCGTGTTCCTGGTCTGGTTCCTCTTCTTCGCCGGTTCCTCTCTGCCTGGCTCGTAACTCCGCATAGGGTTGTCCGCTCGAGCCCCAAAAGGAGGATTCATGGAGTCAGGAACGCCCGGCCCGCCGCCGGCACCGGAGGCACCGGCGCCCTCCGGCGCTCTCGCCCAGCAACCCGGGCAGGCCCAGCTCAGGCCAGGCTCGGGCCCGCCGTCGGCGCCCTACGAGGTGGTCACCGAGTTCGATCGCCAGGAGGAGTACAACCGCTGGCTGCCGATCGTCAAGAACCTGCTGCTGCTTCCGCACTGGATCGTTCTCTTCTTCGTCTGGATCGCCGCCTTCTTCGCGATCGTCGGAGCGTGGTTCGCGGTCCTGTTCACCGGCAAGTACCCGCCGGGCATCCACCGCTTCGTCACGGGAACGTTGCGCTGGACGACGCGGGTTAGCGCGTATGGGCTGTTCATGACGGACCGGTACCCGCCGTTCTCGTTCGACCACGACGACGACCAGCCGACGCGGCTCGACATCGCCTACACCGAGCAGATCGCCCGCTGGCGCCCGCTCGTGCACTGGCTGCTGGTGATCCCGTACGCGATCGTCGCGGGCGTGCTGGTCTGGCTCGCGTACATCGTCTCGCTCATCGCGTTCTTCGCGATCCTGTTCACGAAGAACTTCCCGGCGGGGATGTTCGACTTCAACGTCGTGGCCATGCGGTGGCAGAACCGCTCGGCCGTCTACTCGCTCTGGATGACCGAGAAGTACCCGCCCTGGGAGTGGGGCTAGCGGCCGCGGTGTGACAAGTGCCGCGTGAAGCGTGAAGACGGCCTGCTGGGGCCGGAGTCGGTCGCCTGGCGGGTGATCGGGCATCCCGTCTCGCTCGTCGGCGGGCTGCGGTCGCTCATCCTGCAGTCGCTGCATCCGCTCGCGATGGCGGGCGTGGCGCAGCACTCGGACTACCGCCGCCGCCCACTCGACCGGCTGCGGCGGACCTCGCACTACGTGGCCGCCACGACGTTCGGCGACCGGGCGACGGCCGAGGCGGCCGCCGCCCGCGTCCGGCGCGTGCACAAGCGCGTGCGCGGCATCGACCCCGTCACCGGCAAGCCTTACAGCGCCGACGACCCGGACACGCAGCTGTGGGTCCACTGCGTCGAGTGGCATTCGTTCCTCGCCGCCTACCGCGCGTACGCGACCTCGCGCCTCTCGCCCGACGAGGAGGACCGCTACATCGCCGAGGGCGCGCCGATCGCGGCGTTGCTCGGCGTGCCCGAGGCGACCGTGCCGAAGAGCGTCGACGAGATGCGCGAGTATTTCGCCGCCGTCAGGTCGCAGCTGTGCGTGAGCCAGTCGAGCCGCGACGCGATCGGGTTCGTGATCAACCCGCCGATGACGCGTGACCTGATCCCGCTGCAGGTGCCGCTGCGCGTGACGGCCGCGGCCGCGGTGGCGATCGTGCCGCACGAGCTGCGCCGGCTCGCGGGCATCGGCCAGCCGCGGCTCGTGGACGGGCTGGTGCGCGCGGCGGTCGCCGCCCGCTGCCGCCGCACTGCGGCTGCCGCTTCTCCGCGATGCGCCCGCGCTCGTGCTCGGCGCGGAGTCGCACGAGCTCGGCCGCCAGGCGCGCCGGCGGCTGGCAGCCGCGGCCTAGCGGTAGCGGCGGTAGTTCATCGCCCCGACGTGCGGGAAGGTCGCAGGTCGTCGTTGAGGCCCAGCAGTCGCCGGCGACGGGCGCCGACCGGCGCGGGGTTCGCCTCGACCTCGCCGCCCGGTCGTGTTCTTGCAGTCCCAGCTCGGGAGCCCGAGCCGCTTCGCCGTCTCCTGGCTCGGGATCACCGGCGGCAGGTACGGCGTTACCGCGGTTACTGGACACTCGCGAGCGATGGAGCCGAGCGACTCGAGGCCGGTCACGCCGAGCTGGCGCAGGTAGTGGCCGGCCTCGCCGGCCGGGGCCGACGGGATGGTGTCGGCTAGGCCGCCGGCAGCCGTAGCCGAGGAAGTCGCCGACGAGGTGCTGGTGGAGCTCGAGCCACTCGAAGATCGGATTGAACTCCTGCAGGAACGGCCCGAGCGCTCTGAGCAGCGGCCGCGTCTCGTCGAGGGTCTCGCTCAGGGCCGGAAGCGCCGTGCGGCCGGCGTCGATCTGCTGGTCGAAGGCGCCGAAGAAGTGCTCGAGGTCGGGCGCGAGCGCGCGCGCAGCCGCGACGGTCGGCCGAAGCTCGTGCGCGACCGGCCGGAGGTCCCGCACGAGCGGCCGTGTGTCGCGCGAGAACGTCTCCAGCCGCCCGAGCGTGAGCCTCGACTCCTCGAGGAAGGTCGGGAAGATGTGGAACGCCTCGGCGAGGTTCTCGCGCTGTGACGCGGTGTCGCTGAACAGCCGGTGCGAGTTGCGGATCAGCGCGGGGAGCTGCGACTCGTCGCGCGTGAGCGCGCCGTACACGTGGCCGGTGTCGCGCACGAGGCCCTGCACCGCTGCTGCTGCTCGTCGAGCACCTCGAGCAGGTCCGCCCCGCTCTCGGTGAACTGCGGCAGCCGGTTCAGCGCGTTCGACAGATCCTCGCCGCGCTTGCCGACCGCGATCCCGAGCTGCTGCTGCCAGACCTGGAACGCGCGCCGCGTGCTCTCGTCGTAGGTCTGGAGGATCTCGTCCAGCTCGACGGTCTGCGCCACGGACGCGTCGGCCAGGCGTCCCCCGTCCGGAAGCTTCGGCCCGCGGCAGCCCGTCGTGATCTCGACGAACGTCTCGCCGAGCAGCGTCTTGCGCCGCAGGATCGCGCGCGAGTCACTTGACAGCGGGGCGTACTGCCTCGTCGAGCGCGAGCGTCGCGACCGCCCGGTTGGTTTCCTCCTCGACCTCGACGTCGCGGATCGTGCCGATCGTGATGCCCGCGGTCCGAACGTCGACGTCCTGGAGGAGGCCGACCGCCTCCGGGAAGCCCACCTTGACGAGGTACTTCTCCGGCTTGAGCGGCGTGGCCCCGCCGAACTGGAGCCACAGGAACAGCAGGATCGCCGAAGCACGAGAAGGCGAAGACGACCATCGCCATGATCCGTCCGAGGCTGGGCGCGACCTTGATCATTCGCCGCACACCGCCGGGTTCGTGAGCAGCGGGGTCAGGTTCATCAGGAACTCGTCCTGGGGGTCGTCATGGGCGAGCGAACGCGCCGTCTGGCAGCTCATGGCAACGAGCGACGGGCGAAGCGGGCCGTGCGCGTCGAGCGTGGAGAAGATCGTCGTCGACTGGTGCGCCACCCACGCGAGCCAGAACAGGTAGCCCTCCTCGCGCCCGTCCGCGCCGGGGTCCTCGCGCCCGTTCGGGTTGTACGCGGCCATGTTGAAGAACTCGTTGAGGACCCCGAAGACGCGCGTCAGGTCCGGCGTGACCTTGGCGAGGCCTCCAGCAATACGTACGATGGCGGCCATGGAGCGGTGCGGGAGGCCTCGCCAAGGTCACGCCGGACCTCACGCGCGTCTTCGTCGTGCTGAACAAGTTCTTCAACATGGCCGCGTACAACCCGAACGGGCGCGAGGCGCCGGAGGCCGACGCCCGCGAGGAGGGCTACCTCTTCTGGCTCGCCTGGGTCGCGCACCAGTCGACGACGGTCTTCTCCACCGCGGATGCGCACGGCCCGTTCCGGCCGTCGCTCGTGGCGTTGAGCTGCCAGTCGGCGCGTTCGCTCGCGCACTTCCAGCCCGAGATGGAGTTCCTGATGAACCTCACGCCGATCCTCACGAACCCGGCGGTGTGCGGCGAATGATCAAGGTCGCGCCCAGCCTCTCGCGGATCCTGGCGATGGTCATCTTCGCCTTCTCCTGCTTCGGGATCCTGCTCTTCCTCTGGCTCCAGTTCGGCGGCGCGACGCCGCTCAAGCCGGAGAAGTACCTCGTCAAGGCCGGCTTCTCGGAGGCGGTCGGGCTGCTGCCGGACGTCGACGTGCGGACGGCGGGCATCACGATCGGGACAGTCCGCGACGTCGAGATCGAGGAGGAGTCGAAGCGCGCGGTGGCGACGCTTGCGCTCGACGAGCAGTACGCGCCGCTCGCGAGCGATTCTCGCGCGATTCTCAGGCGCAAGACGCTGCTCGGCGAGACCTTCGTCGAGATCACCACGGGCAGCCGCGAGGCCGAGCCGCTTCCCGACGGAGGACGGCTGGCCGACTCGGCCGTCGCGCCGACCGTCGAGCTCGACGAGATCCTCCAGACCTACGACGAGACCACGCGCCGCGCGTTCCAGGTCTGGCAGCACCAGCTCGGGATCGCGGTCGGTGACCGCGGCGAGGACCTGTCGAATGCGCTGAACCGGCTGCCTGCGTTCACCGAGAGCGGGGCGGACCTGCTCGCGATCCTCGACGAGCAGCAGGACGCGGTGCGCGGCCTCGTGCGCGACACGGGCGAGGTCTACGGCGCGCTCACCCGCGACGAGGGCCAGCTTGCGGCGCTGATCCGGAACTCGCACCGGCTCTTCTCCGACACGGCGTCCGAGCGGGAGAGCCTCGCCGAGGCATTCCACATCTTCCCGACGTTCCTCGAGGAGTCGAAGCTGACGCTCGCGCGGCTCGAGACCTTCTCGCGCAACGCACGCCCGCTGGTGAGGGACCTCCGGCCGGTCGCCGTCGAGCTGCGGCCGACCGTGCAGGCTGCGCGCGCGCTCGCGCCCGACCTCGAGCACTTCTTCGGCGCCTTCGACCAGCAGATCGAGGCCTCACGAACGGCGCTGCCGGCGCTCAGCGACATGCTCGACGAGACGCGCCCGCTGTTCGGCTCGCTCGGCCCGTTCCTGCAGGAGCTGAACCCGATCTTCGAGTGGCTCGAGCTGAATCAGCACCTCGTCGCCGACTTCCTCGGGTACTCATCCGGGGCGCTCGCGGACACGGTCCCGTCGGCTCCCAATGGCGAGCCCGGGCACTACCTGCGCCAGCTCGGCGTGACGGGGCTCGAATCGCTCGGCATCCACCGCGAGCGCGTGTCGAGCAACCGCGGCAACTCGTACCTGCCGCCGGTGATCCCGCAGGAGACGTCGAAGCGCCTCGCGCTGCCGAGCTGGGACTGCAAGCCGACCGGGCAGGGTGAGGTCGAGGCGAACCCCGCGCCGGTCGGCGCCTCGCCGGCCTGCTGGGTCTACGACGACTTCGACTTCCCCCACGTGGGGCGGTCGAACTACCGCCGCTGACCGTTAGGCCGCGGCCGCGAGCCGCCGGCGCGCCTCGCGCCCCAGCTCGTGCGACTCCGCGCCCAGCACGAGCGCGGGCGCATCGCGCAGAAGCGGGAGCCGCAGCGCGGCGGCGGCCGGCACGACGGCCGCGCGCACCAGCCCGTCCACGAGCCGCGGCTGGCCGATGCCCGCGAGCCTGCGCAGGTCGTGCGGCACGATCGCCACGGCGGCCGCGGCGGTCACGCGCAGCGGGACCTGCAGCGGGATCAGGTCGCGTGTCATCGGCGGGTTGATCACGAAGCCGATCGCGTCGCGGCTCGAGTCGCTCACGCACAGCTGCGGCCTGACGGCGGCGAAGTACTCGCGCATCTCGTCGACGCTCTTCGGGACCCTCGACTCGGGCACGCCGAGCAGCGCCGCGATCGGCGCGCCCTCGGCGATGTAGCGGTCCTCCTCGTCGCGCGAGAGGCGCGAGGTCGCGTACGCGCGGTAGGCGGCGAGGAACGAATGCCACTCGGCGCAGTGGACCCATAGCTGCGTGTCGGGGTCGTCGGCGCTGTAGGGCTTGCCGGTGACGGGGTCGATGCCGCGCACGCGCTTGTGCACGCGCCGGACGCGGGCGGCGGCCGCCTCTGCCGTCGCGCGGTCGCCGAACGTCGTGGCGGCGACGTAGTGCGAGGTCCGCTGCAGCCGGTCGAGTGGGCGGCGGCGGTAGTCCGAGTGCTGCGCGACGCCCGCCATCGCGAGCGGATGCAGCGATTGCACGATGAGCGACCGCAGCCCGCCCACGAGCGAGACGGGATGCCCGATCACCCGCCAGGCGACCGACTCCGGCCCCAACAGGCCGTCCTCACGCTTCACGCGGGCAATTGTGACACCGGCGGCGGCAGCTAGCCCCAGGCCCAGGGCGGGTACCTCTCGGTCATCCAGAGCTGATAGACGGACGAGCGGTTCTGCCACCGCAACGCCACGACGTTGAAGTCGAACATGCCCGGCGGGAAGTTCTTCGTGAACAGGATCGTGAAGAACGCGATGAACGACACGATGTACGCGAGCCAAACCAGCACGCCCGCGACGATCGCGTACGGGATCACCAGCAGCCAGTGCACGAGCGGGCGCCAGCGGGCGATCTGCTCGGTGTAGGCGATGTCGAGCCGCGTCGGCTGGTCGTCGTCGTGGTCGAACGAGAACGGCGGGTACCGGTCGGTCATGAACAGCCCATACGCGCTCACCCGCGTGGTCCAGCGCATCGTTCCCGTGACGAAGCGGTGGATGCCCGGCGGGTACTTCGCCGTGAACAGGACCGCGAACCACGCTCCGACGATCGCGAAGAAGGCGGCGATCCAGACGAAGAAGAGAACGATCCAGTGCGGAAGCAGCAGCAGGTTCTTGACGATCGGCAGCCAGCGGTTGTACTCCTCCTGGCGATCGAACTCGGTGACCACCTCGTAGGGCGCCGACGGCGGGCCCGAGCCTGGCCTGACTGCTGGACCTGCCCGGGTTGCTGGGCGAGAGCGCCGCGAGGGCGCCGGTGCCTCCGGTGCCGGCGGGCGGGCCGGGCGTTCCTGACTCCATGAATCCTCCTTTGGGGCTTCGCCGCAGATCGAGGGCAGGACGACCCTACTGGGTTACAGCCAGGCAAAGAGGAACCGGCGAAGAAGAGGAACCAGACCAGGAACACGAAGCCGGCGGCCATGACGGAGACCACCATCACGACATCGAGGATCTGCCGCGGGGGCCGGCCCTCGTCCTCACCGCGCAGGCTCCGGTGCCAGGGCATGCGGACACGCACGACTTCCGAGCCCGTAAGGCGTCCATAGACGCCGTTCAGTCCGCTGAGGATCTTGCCGATGACGACCATCGAGACGATGATTCCCAGGAGAACGCCGAGATAGAGGCCAAAGCTGGCCTGCCCCGAACCAGACTGAAGCTGCGACCCGATCCACAGCCATCCCACGGGAATGCCTATCCAGAGAAAGATGCTGCCCACCGCCATCAGCGCTATGAGTGCCACCTTCGCGAGGCCCGTTCCCGGCTGTGTTCACCGCGCGCACTCTACGCAGCGTCGCGAGGCGGCGTCGGGAGCGGCTACCGTCCTGATGTGATGGCGGCCACGGTGCAGTTCGAGCTCGAGGAGTTCGAGTACGTGCCCGCGACCGCGGGGACGGCGCTGGTGCGCGTCGCGGGTAAGTGGCGCTGCAAGGCCGAGCGCGAGCTGCCGCCGCTCGCGCTCGTCGTCGAGACGTCCGTAGGCGAGGACCGCGTGCAGCCGCTTCCGGACGCCGCGCGCGACGGGGTCGCCGCGACGCCGGACGGCACTGAGTGGCGGGCCGCGTTCTCGCTCGCGATCCACGTGCTGACCGGCGGGTCCGCGAGCTTCATCCTCGAGGGCGACGGCATCGAGCTGGAACTGCCCGCTCCAGCGAGCGCGTGCAGGACGACGGCCGTGCGCCGGCCGACCGGCGTGCGACGGGCCGCGGGCTCCAGGCGGCGAACGACCGGCTCGCGCGTCGCGTCGAGGAGCTCGAGCGCGCAGCTCGAGGCTCACGACGAGGAAGCTGCAGCCGCAGCTGGAGGAGGCGCGCCTCGCACTTCAAGTCGACACGCGCGGAGCTGGAGCGAGTCACCGACGAGCGTGCGCGGCTCGATGCAGCGTCTCCAGGCGCTCGTCAAGGACGAGGGCACCGCACGCGGTGCGAGCGAGCGGCTCCAGGCCGAGGTCGCCGAGCTGCGCGAGGAGCGCGAGAACCTGCGCGACGAGCTGGGCGCCGCGCGCAAGCAGGCCGCCGAGGGCGCGCGGCTCGCCGGGCGGCACCAGAAGGTCGCCGAGGAGGCGAAGCGCGCCGCCGAGGCGGCCGAGGAGCGCGCGCATGCCGCGGACGCGCGTGTCGAGGCGGCCGAGTCGCTGGCCAAGACCGCGCGGATCGAGTCGGTCGCGGAGATCGAGGCGAAGCTCCAGACGGCCGCGCGCAGGCTCGTGGAGAGCGAGGACCGCGCCCGAGCCGCCGAGGCGCGCGCCACCGGGGCCGAGAATGCGCTCGAGTACGCGCGCGAAGCGGTGGCGGCGGCGGTCGCGAGCAGGATCCGGGTGCCGACGGCGCGCGCTCGAAGCGGCGCGCCAGGAGGCCGCGCAGGCACGCAGACGAGATGGCGCGGGTGCAGCGCCGAGCTCGACGACGATAAGGGTTTCCGGCGCCGAGGCGCTCGAAGTCGCCGAGGCGCGTGCCGAGCAGGCGCTCGCGGCGGCGGCGGAGGAGCGTGCGCGTCTCGAGGCCGCGCTGGCCAGGGCCGAGGCGGATGCGCATGCCGCCAACGACCGCGCGGAGCTGATGAAGACACAGGCGGCCGAGCGCGGCGACGACGACGTCACAGATCGAGCGCGTGGTGGCGGAGGCGGACCAGCGCGTCGCCGAGGCCGAGCGCCGCGCGGCCGCGGAGGCCGAGCAGCGCGATCGCCGAGGCGGTCGCGGCGGCCGAGCGGCGTGTGTCCGAGGCCGAGAAGCAGGCCGCGCCGGCGCAGCAGCACCGCGCGGAGGCCGACCGGCACATCGCGGAAGCCGAGCGCGCCGCGGCTCAGGCGGCAGCGGAGGCCGAGCGGCGGGCGTCCGAAGCGGAGAAGGAGGCTGCCGACGCGAAGCGTCTGCGCGCCGAGGCCGAGAAGCAGGCGGCTGAGGCGCAGCAGAGCCTCGCCCATGTGGACCGGCGGGTGGCGGAGGCGGCGCGACGGACGAAAGACGCGGAGCGCGCGCTCGCCGAGGCGGAGCTGCGCGTGCCGGCGGCGGCGAAGGAGGCGATGAAGAAGACGGTCGCGGAGGCCGAGGCCCTTGTCGCCGCGGCCGAGCAGCGCGCCGCCGAGGCCGAGAAGCAGGCACGCGAGGCGCAGCAGCGCGCGAGCGGCGCGGCCGAGCGCGTCGAGGAGGCCGAGCGGCGCGTGGCGGCGGAGGCACGCACGGCGCTCGCCGAGGCGGCGGCGGACGCCGAGCGGCGGGTCGCGGAGGCCGAGCAGCGTGTGGCCGAGGCGGAGCGACGTGTGTCCGAGGTCTCGAGCGGCGTGGAGCAGCGCGCCGCGAACGCGGCGGAGGCCGAGGCGAAGCTCGAGGTCACGGCGCGCCGGCTGGTGGAGGTCGAGGAGCGCGCCCGGGCGGCCGAGAGGCGTGCCGAGGAGGCCGAGAAGGGCCTCGAGTACGCACGCGCGGCCGTGGCGGCCGCCGTTGCCAGCGAGTCGGACGAGCGCGCCGGCGTCGCGCTCGAGGAGGCCCGCCAGGAGGCCGAAGCCGCGCACGCGGAGGCCGCCAAGCTCCGCGGGGAGATCGACGGCTGAGGGTCGCGGGCGCGAAGGCGCTCGAGGAGGCGGAGGCGCGGGCCGAGGAGGCGCTCGACGAGGCTGGGCGTGAGGCGGAGGCCGCGCGAGCGGAGGTCGCGCGGGTGCGCGAGGCGGGCGCTCAGGCGGAGCAGGCCCTGGGGAGGCTGGAGCAGGCTCGCCAAGAGGCCGACGCCGCCCAAGCCGAAGTGAGCCGGGTGCGGCAGCAGATGGATGCCCTGAGGGGTCCGACGAGGCGGCGCAGGCGCAGGCGCAGGGTGCGTTGGAGGAGGCGCGGCGGGAGGCTGAGTCGGCGCGTGCGCATGCTCGGCAGCTGCGAGAGGACATGGAGGCGCTCAAGGCGTCGAATGCGAAGGCGCTCGAGCTTTCCGAGGCGCGCGCGGAGGAGGCCCGCCGGGAGGCGGAGGGCGCGCAGGCCGAGGTCGTGCGGCTCCGCCAGCAGGTGGATGCGTCGAGGGGCTTTGACACGGAGGCGCTGGAAGCCGCGCAGGCGCAGGCGGAGGAGGCGCGGCAGGAGGCTGAGTCGGCGCGCGCGCATGCCCAGCAGCTGCGAGGGGACATGGACGCGCTCAAGGCTCCGACGCGAAGGCGCTCGAGCATGCAGAGGCGCGCGCGGAGGAGGCTCGCCGGGAGGCCCAGGGCGCGCATGCCGAGGTCGCGCTGCTGCGCGGGGAGATGGACGTCCTCCGGGTCGCGGCGCGAAGGCTCTCGAGGAGGCGGAGGCGCGTGCCGAGGAGGCGCTCGACGCGGCTGTGCGTGACGCGGAGGCCGCGCGGGCGGAGGCCGCGAGGGTGCGCGAGGCCGGCGTCGAGGCGGAGCAGGCCTGGAGGAGGCGGGTCAGGAAGTCGGCACCGCGCAGGCCGAGGTCCACAGATGCGCCAACAGGTAGAGGCCTTGAGGGCCTCCGAGCGGAGATCGAGGCGGCGCAGGCGCAGGCCGACACTGCGCTCGAGGAGGCGCGACGCGAGGCTGAGTCGGCGCGCGCGCAGGCGCAGCAGCTCCGCGAGGACATGCAGGCGCTCAAGGCCTCCGACGCGAAGGCGCTCGAGCATGCCGAGGCGCGTGCGGAGGAGGCGCGTCGCGCAGCCGACGCCGCGAGGCCGAGGTCGCGGTGGCGCAGGCACAGGGGGAGGCTGCGCTGGAGGAGGCACGGCGCGAGGCCGAGGCGGCGCGTGCGCATGCGCAGGAGTTGCGCGAGGACATGGAGGCGCTCAAGGTGTCCGATGCGAAGGCGCTCGAGCATGCCGAGGCGCGCGTGGAGGAGGCACGCAAGGAGGCCGGAGCCGCGCAGGCCGAAGTGGCGCGACGGCGCGAGGAGATCGACGCCGTCAAGTCGTCGGGCGCGAGGGCGCTCGAGAAGGCGACGGCCGAGGCGGAGGAGGCCCTGAAGCAGGCGGAGACACGTGCCGAGCACGCGCAGGAGCGCGCGGCGCAGGCCAAGCGGCGTGCCGAGGGCGAGGCTGCGGCCGTCGAAGAGACCACCAGGCAGGCCCGAGACGCGGAGAAGCGCGTCGAGCGGACACTCCGCGACGCCGAAGACGCACGTGCCGAGGTGACGCAGCTTCGCGAGCAGCTCGAGTCACACAAGGTCTCGAGCGCGAGGGCCCTTCAGGAGGCGGAGACGCGCGCCGAGGAGGCGCAGAAGCGCGCCGAGCGCGAGGCGGAGGCGGCTCGAAAGCTCGCCAAGGACGTTGCGAACGCGAACAAGCGGGCCGAGCAGGCCGACCGCCTCGCGGCGGAAGCGACCCAGCGCCTCAAGGCCGGCGAGCAGCGGGCGGAGGAGGCCGAGAAGCAGGCGAGCGACGCGGAAAAGCGGTGGAGGCGACCGAGGAGCGGGTGCGCGCGCTCGAGGAGTCGCACCGCCAGCTCGAACAGCGGCACGCCGAGCTGATGGGGGCGCACCGCGTCGCGAACGAGGAGCGCGAGCGCCTCGCCAACGCTCGAGAGCCAGTCGCAGGCGGTCGAGCGGGCGCGGGCCGAGGCGCGCTGCGCGCGGAGGAGGTCGACCGCGTGCGCGCGGAGGCATCGCAGGAAGCGGGCGCGGCCCGCATGCCGCCGAGGCAGCCGAGCAGCGCGCCGCCGCGGCCGACGAGGCGCAGGCGAAGGTGCAGGAGCGCTTGCGGCCGCTGAGGAGGCAGCCCGCGGCCGCGGCCGAGCTCGACGAGACAGCGGGAGCTTGCGCGGCTGCGAGGCGAGCACGAGCGGCGCGTCGCGGAGATCACGCAGCTCAAGCGGCGCGCACTGCGCGCCGAGCGCGAGGCGCAGGAAGCCGCGAAGGCCCGCGAGCGCGCGCTGGAGGAGAAGCGGGCACTGGAGGAGGAGCGCGAGCGGGCACGCCGCTCCAGCGGCCGCGCGGCGCGCCCCGCGCGAGCGGGCGCCCCGCCGCGCCGGTCCCCTCGCCGGCCGGCCGCCGCGCCGGAGGTACCGGCGGAGCCCGCGACCGTGCCGCTCGGGCCCTCGATCGCCGAGCAGCTCGAGACCGCGCGCCAGGAGGAGGCCGCCGCGCAGGCCGAGGTCGAGCGGCTCCAGGCGGCCGCCGGCGGCAACGGGGAGCCGTCCGTCGAGCGGGTGGATGCCGAGACCGAGCTGGAGCGCGCGGGCGAGGAGGTCGCCGAGCTCGAGCGCCGGCTGGAGACGACGCTCGAGCGCTTGGAGCGCACGGCGCGCTCACAGCTCAAGCGCTCGAGCCGCGGTGCGCTAAAGGACGCGACGGTCCGCCTGGCCGGGACGCTCGCCGAGGGCGAGGAGGTCGTCTACATGGCCGCGGGCGGCCAGCGCGACGGGCGGCAGCTGATCGCCGCCACCGACCGGCGCCTGCTCGTGGTGGGCGACCGGACGCGCCGCCGCAGGCGGTCGAGTACGAGAAGGTCGAGTCGGCCCAGGTCGGGCGGCGCGGGACACTCGAGGTGACGACCGCCACCGGTGAGCTGACGCTCGAGTACGTGGTCGGCGACCTGGCCGGCCTCGTCCAGCACGTCAACCAGAGGATCTGGGACGTGCTGCACAGCGGGCGCTGAGCGCGGCTACTCCTCGCCGCGCGAGGCGGCCGCATCACCGGCATGCCGAAGCTGCGGCGGCGGTCCGGCAGGCGGCGGTTCTCGCCTTCCGGCACCTCGAACGGGACCGGCGCGCAGTTGTAGCTGAGCGACAGCTCGGTGGCCTCGACCATCTGCACGACGTCGCGGCCCAGGTGCATGTTCGAGCGTGGCTGCCTTCCCTCGCGGATGGCCGTCAGGAAGTCCTCGAGCTCGACCCGCAGCGGCTCGTTCGGAGCGAGCCGCGGCGTCAGCACGTCGCCCGTCCGGTACGAGAGCTGGAACTCGCCGAAGCTCTTCGGCTCGACGATCTCGACGCCGCGGTCGAACACGCGCACCTGCTCGGGGTTGGTGTCCTCGTACACGATCATCTTCTCCGAGCCGACGAGCACCGTTCGGCGGAGCTTGGTGGGCGCGAGCCACGAGAGCTCGAGGTGGATGAGCGTGCCGTTCTCGTAGCCGACGTCGATGAAAGCGACGTCGAACGTGCCGGGCACGATCGTGTCGCGTGCGATGCCGCGCAGGAACGACGGCCGGCCGAGCCAGTAGAGGAGGATCGAGAAGTCGTGCGGGGCGAGGTCGCGCACGACGCTGACGTCGCGCTGGTGGATGCCCAGGTTCACCCGGCTCGAGGTGCCGAAGTAGAGCTTGCCGATCTCCCCGCTCTCGAGCCGCTCCTTCGTGGCGAGCACCGGCGGCGAGTAGAGGAACGTGTGACCCGGCATGAGCACGAGGTTGCGCTCGCTGGCGATCTCGATCAGCTCGTCGCACTCCTTCACCGAGGAGGCCATCGGCTTCTCGACGAACACGTGCTTGCCGGCCAGCAGCGCTGCCTTGCCCATGCCGTAGTGGGTCGAGATCGGGGTGACGATGCAGACGGCGTCGACCGAGTCGTCGGCCAGCACCTCCTCGAAGTCGGTGACGAGCCTGGTCTGCCCGTAGCGGCGAGCCTGGCGCGCAAGCGCCTCCTCGTCGCGGTCGCAGATCACGCCCACGCGGGAGCCCTCGAGCTCCCACGCGTTGCGCAGGATGTTCGGGCCCCAGTAGCCGAGGCCGACGATGGCCAGATTCACCTCACTCACGGGCAACGTCCCGACCCTATCGGCAAGAACCGAGAAGGCGTAGACGCGACGATAAGGGTTTCGACCGGACGTCCGTATAAGAGTGTGGGGGATGAATCAGGAACTGAGCAAGAGAGTTCGGCGAGCGGCCCGCAAGTGGCCGATCACCGAGCTGGACCCGATCGAGCGCGAAACTTTCACGCGAGGCGGTTGCCGCCGCGGAGTCCTTCGAGGACCTCGAGCCCGAGTGGCAGCGGCTGATCCTGGAGGCGGAGGCCGGGCCGAGGCGGCTCGACCCGCTGGAGTTCTTCCTGCATCTCCGCGGCTCCAAGCCCTCGAACGCCGGCTAGCCCAACTCGTCCCGCAGCTTGCGCAGCGAGCGGTAGACGCGTCCCTCGACGCGGGGGAGCGGCTGCTTGAGCACTCTCGCGATCTCGGGGACCGTGAGGTCGGCGCCGAACCGCAGCGCGATCGCCTCGCGCTCCTCGTCGCTCAGGATTCCCATCGCGCGCTGGACCTCGTCCCTGTGCTCGACCGCCCGAGGTCGTCGGGGGCGTTCGGGGTCTCGTGCGGGATCCGCTCGAGGGCCCTGGCCTCGGTCTTGCTGCGGCGGGCGCTGTCGCGGAGCAGGTTGAGCGCGATCGCGTACAGCCACGTCTTCTCGCTCGCCTTGCGGCGGTCGAAGCGCGCTCGCGCCCGGATGGCGCGTTCGAACGTGTCCGCGAGCAGGTCCTCCGCGAGCGCCGTGTCCCCCGTCCTATAGGCCAGGAACCCGTAGAGGGACTGGGCGTGCTCCTCGTAGAGCCGCTCGAAGTCTCCCGCCGCATCAGGGGTAAGGAATGCCGGGGAAGTTCGTATAAGGGGACAATGGAACGGAATCATCATCACGACCTCACCGGCGACATGGAGGTGCTCGCAAGGCGCCTTCGTGACGAACGGCCCGAGGTCACAGGACTCGCGCTCGATCGCATCAAGCGGCGGGCACTTTCCCAGGCTTCGGCAACTGCTGGTTCCTGGGCTCCAAAGAAAGGACTCTTTATGAAGCCTCGTATCGCAGTTGCACTTGTTCTTGCCATGGGCCTGCTCACGAGCGGCACCGGCGCCACGCTGGCGGTCATCTCGGAATCGGGCAGCGCCGCTTAGGTCCAGTACCCGGATCTCAAGCCCAAGGAGTCGATCGATCCGGGCGTCCTCGGCATGGGACCCGGCGGCGGCGGCTCCGCCGTGCAGGAGGAGCAGCAGGTCGCCAGTTCCGGCGGCAGTGAGCTGCCGTTCACCGGCTTCCTCGCGATTCCCCTCCTGATCGTGGGCGTCGTCTTCCTCGTCGCGGGCGGCATGCTGCGCACGAGGGCGGGCGGCGACAAGACCGGCTAAGTCGGCTCGGTTCACTGGATTGGAAGGCGGGCCCTCAGGGCCCGCCTTTTCCATTTTTCGGGGTCGTCCGTGGAGCCGAAGGCCTCCTCGGCCGCGATCGCCCTCGGCTCGCGCGGGTTGAGCCGGCGCGCCTCGGCGATGGCCGGCCGCGGATCCTCGCCCTGTGCGGCGAGGACCAGGCCAGGCCGTAGTGGTAGACCCAGTTGCCGGGGTCGCGATCGACCGCGTTGCGGATCATCCGGTCCGCCAGCTCGAGCTTGCCGATGCGCACGTCGCAGAACGCGAGGATCGCGTAGGGCTCGGGCCGCGCGCCGAGCGCGGAGGTGGCCGACAGCGCCTGGTCGATCGCCGTCTGGCAGTCGCCCACCTTGAACGCGGCGACGCTGTCGCGCAGGCGCGCGTCCGCGAGCGCGTTGAGCACGGGCGTGACCGCCAGCGCGAGCACGACGATCGCGGCGATCACCCGGGCCAGCCGCGGCGGCGCGACGAGGCGCGTGTCCGGCACGCCCGGCGGCCGTGCCAGCGCGATGCCGCCGGCCGCGAACAGCCACACCGTCACCGAGGGCAGCTCCCACACCCAGTCCTGGGCCGCGTGGAGCGCCCATACCCCCGCGGCGGCGAACAGCGCGGCCCAGAGCTCGGTCGTGCCGGCCGGCGCGCAACGCGAGGCCGACGAGGATGCCCCCGAGACCGCGAGCAGGAGGAGCGCGCCGACTATTCCGAGCTCGGAGAGCGTCTCCAGGTACAGCGAGTGCCCGTCCCGGACGGTGAACTGAGAGGTCGGTTCTGGGCCCAGGTCAGCTCGTACGTCCCGGCGCCCGTGCCCTTCAGCGGCTCCTCGGCGAAGGCGTCGATCGCCTCCTCCCAGTGCTGGATCCGCCCGTTGTTGCCGACCGCGGTCAGGCGCTCGCGCGCATCCTCGCTCGCGCGGATCACGTCGCCTTCCTGGAACTTGTCGTATTGGCGCGAGATGCGGTCGTTCATGTCGAGCGCGATCCAGGCCGTCGCCCCCATCATAGCAGCACACCGGCCGCGGTGAGCGCGACGACGTTGCGCGTACGGCGTTGGGGACGTCGATCGCCGCGAGCCGGCGGTCCAGCCCCATGTGGATGAGCCCGACGCGCGGCGCCCGCCGCGAGGGAGCACAGGATCAGCACGATGAAGACCTCGTGCCCCTGGTCGACCGCGCCGGCGGTCGTCGGGTCGGGCCGCGCCAACAGCTCCGCCTCGTAGGACCAGATGACCGCGAGGCGACTGGTAGGCAGCACCGCGATCAACGCCGGGACGAACCCGCGCGGCCGCGCGAGCAGCAGGTAGCCGACCACGCCGACGACCATCACGACGATGCTCGCCCGCGAGAAGGTGAAGTAGAGCGTCGCGGCCAGGAGTGGCAGAAACGTTGCCCCCACGATCCGCGCGGCCGGGCGCTCGCGCGGAGAACAGGTGGAGATGGTAGCGAACACGATCCCGATCGCGGCGAGGAGGCCGAGGCCGTTCCAGTACGTGATCGGGTACGAGAGCCGCTGGTCGAGGACGTTCGGGGCGATCTGGAAGATGTCCGGAAGCACGCGCGAGAGCAGCCCGGCCAAGCAGACGAACGTGGCGCCGCCCGCGATCCCGAAGAGGAAGATGCGCGCGGTCTGCGTCGTGCGCGGAAGCGTCGCGAGCAGGGAGAGCATCAGCAGGTACAGGAGCGCGCGGTCGAACTCGGCGACGGCGCGCGCCGGCGAATCGGACCAGGAGCTCGACACGAGCGACCAGACCCCGAAGAGGCCGATCCCGGCGCGACTAGGCGCCGCGGCCCGAATCCTTCGAGTGGCCGCTCCGTAAGCGTGAGCCGCAGGACAAGCGCGATCGCCACCACG